>JAPPCR010000006.1:0-1200000 GCA_028875725.1 Acidobacteriota bacterium | reverse complement strand
CACTTCCGGAAGGTCCCCCGATCGTCGAGGTCGTAGCCCAGGTTCTCGAGATCGAGCGGCGTCTCGGTCTCGACGTCGTGACAGCGAAGACACGAGACATCGAGAAGACGCGCGACGTCGGCCTCGAGCGAACGGGCGGCGACCGTGCCGGGTAGGACGACGAGCGCCGCGAGGAGCACGGAGACGGCCGCAGGCGTTCCTCGGCGGCGTGAATCAACGCCGCGGCCTCTACGAACGCTCCGTGAGGACCACGTCACATCATCGACTCTCCGATGGCAGCCGGTAGGCGACCAGCTCGGGAACCCTGCCGCTGACCGTGAGGGCGATGTACTGGTGACCGTCGAGCAGGAAGGTCATCGGCGAGCCGAGCCCGCGGCCGGGCAGGTCGACCCCCGCCAGCGGTTCGCCGGTGGCCTTGTCGTAGGCCACGAGCTGTGGTCCATCGTCGGTCCCACCGCTGTTCAGCGCGTGGATCAGCAGCGTCCTGGTCAGCAGCGAACCGGCGCGGCTGTGATCGCCCCCGAGCGGCGGCAGATCGAGATCGCGCAGCAAAGGGTGGTCCTGATAACGGGCGCCCCGGCCCAGCGGCGTCGTCCAAAGGTGCTCGCCCCGAGTCATGTCGATGGCGACCATCGCGGAGTAGGGCGGTTTCCACAGCGGCAGCCCCCGCGGCATCGTGGGCTGCCGGGTCGGGTTGCCTCCGTCGAGAAACGCGACACCTCGAGCCACGGGCTCGAACTGCCCCCAGGACGTCGTGCGGCCGCGCATGATCCCACCGACCGGATCGGTGCGATCGGCGATGTAGCGGAGGTCGGTGCCGGCCCGTCCGTCACGGAAGCGGAGCACCGAGTGGCCGTTCGTGGAGGGGACGTACAGCACGCCCGTTTCGGGATCCACTGTGGCGCCCGACCAGTTCGCGCCTCCGCCCGCCGCCGGCCGGAAGATCGTGCCGCGTAGCGACAGCGGCGTGTAGAGCGGCCCGAGCCTGAACCCTCCGACGGCTTCGAGCGCCATCTGGCGAATCTCGGGAGTGAAGTCCACCAGATCCTCGATCCGGGCGCCCTGCACCGCAAACGGCGGCGGCTTGGTCGGGAACGGCTGGGTGGGAGACATGACCTCCCCTTCCAGGTCGGTGTCGGTCGGCACCGGGCGCTCCTCGATCGGCCAGACCGGCTCACCGGTCACCCGGTCGAAGGTGTAGACGAAGCCCTGCTTCGTGACCTGGGCGACCGCCTTGATCCGACGTCCGTCGACGGTGATGTCGAGCAGATTCGGCGCCGTCGGGCTGTCGTAGTCCCAGACTTCGTGGTGAATGAGCTGGTAGTGCCAGACCCGCTCGCCCGTCTCGACATCGAGACAGACGATGCTGTTGGCGAACAGGTTGTCGCCCAGGCGATGGCCGCCGTAGTGGTCCGGAGACACGGCGGAGGTCGGCACGTAGACGTAGCCGAGTTCCGGGTCGGCGCTCAGATTGGCCCACGCGTTGCCGTTGCCGGTTCTGCGCCACGATTCGTCTTCCCAGGTGTCGGCGCCGAACTCGTCGGCGCTCTGCGGCACGATGTGGAACTCCCACAGCCGCTTCCCGGTCCGCACGTCGTGGGCGAAGATGAAGCCGGGCACCGCCTCCCTGGACATGATGAAGTCGGTGTGGTTGGTTCCCAGGACGATCGTGTCGCCGACGATGAGCGGCGCCGCCGACCGCGAGCCGACCGGCAACTGGAAGGGCTGGCCGCGGGGCGAGCGCGGCAGATCGGCGACGAAATCGACCCGCCCGTTGTCTCCGAAGTCCGCGGCCGGCACCCCGGTCCTGGCGTCAACGGCGATCAGGTACCCCGCGCCGGTTCCCCACACGATGCGGGCTTCGCCGTCTCCTTCCCAGTAGGCCGCCCCTCGATGGCCTCTGCTGGTCGGAAGCGCGGAGCTCTCGTAGGTGCGCGGGTCGTGAACCCAGATCGTCTCTCCGGTGCGCCCGTCGATCGCCGCCGCCTGCTCGACGCTCGTGATCAGGTACAGCACACCGTCGACCGCGAGCGCCGTCGAGGACATCGCGCCGAACCCCGGACGCCGCAGCCACAGGTCTGGTTGCTGCTCCGCCACGCGGTCGAACACCACCCCCGACGGCACCAGCGACGCGCCGCTGTCGTCCGCCAGGACGAGATGGGTATCCACCGTCTTCCAGCGCCAGGCGATCTCCAGGTCGCCGAAGTTGTCGGCGTCGATCTGGTCCAGCGCCGAGTACTTCGAGGCCCAGGTGTCCCCGGCGTAGGTCCGCCAGTCGCCGTCGGTCGCACCCGGCTGTGCCGAACCGGAGCCGGACGCCAACCCGCAGACGAAGACCAGGCGCAGCGCGAGGCGGATGGATGCCTGCATCGTGGGAATCTCCATGTTGCCCGCCTTGAGGCGAGCGTGTCAAGAATGGCGGTAGACGCGGCAAGATTCTGGCGCTACAATCGAAGAAACATTCCAACCACGTTGGAGCCGCCCCGAGGAGCGAACGGCCGGCCGCCAACCAGCATCCTCCGCGAGATGATGCCGGAGACCAGGGCGGAGCCGGCCGTTGAAGAGGGCCAGGCCCCCTACCACCTCCCGGGTCGGAAACTCATGGAGGTGGAGCTATGAAGATCGCCGCCCTCAAGCGCAGCATCTGGATGCTCTTCGTCATCGCCTGCGCGGCCCTGCCGCTCTGGGCCGACGGTCCGGGCACGGGAATGATCGAAGGCCGGGTGCTCGACGCCCAGGGAGACCCGCTGCCGGGCGCCAGCGTGACGCTGGCAGGACAGCAGAACACCAGGGACGCGATCAGCGACGCGGCCGGGGAGTTCCGCTTCAGCCTGCTGCTCGACGGCGTCTTCACCCTCAGCGCCGAACTCGAAGGTCTGGGCTCGAGCAGCGAAGTCGCCGTCACGCTCGATCCCGGCGCGCGCCGCGCCGTCGACCTCACCTTGCGGGGCGGCGAAGCCGAGGAAATCCAGGTCGTCGCCGAAGCGCCCATGATCAACAAGTACGAGCCCGGGGCGACGGCGAGGATCGACGCCGAGACCGCCGAGCTGACGACGTTCATCACGCGTCACCACGTCAACAGCCTGGCGGTCCTGCCGGCCAACTCCGGCTCCAAGCAGCAGGACTGGCTCAACAGCTTCATGGGCGGTCCCCGCGACGGAGGCACGGTGAACATCGACGGCGTCGACGTCAGCCAGGTCACGGGCAACTACGGCGTGTTCAAGTTCAAGATGGCGACCACGCAGGTCGCCGCGACCGAGGTTCATACCCAGGGGCGCGGCGCCGAGTACGGGCGCACCCAGACGGCCACGATCAACACGGTGATCAAGTCGGGCACCAACCAGTTGCACGGCGACTTCTACTACGTCGCCCAGAACCAGGCGTGGGTGGGCGAGTTTCGGGACTACCCCGATCTGAACGGCCCCGACGAGATCATCAACAACTACGAGACCGCTCTCGGCGGCCCGATCTACCGCGATCGCGCCTGGTTCTTCGCGGCCCACGCCGAACTGTCCGATAACAGGATCCGGGGCGCCAGCACGAACTCGAACCCGGACGTCATCGCGGACCCGGTCTTCGACTGGAGCTACAAGGGGTCATCGACGGTCGCCAAGGTCAACTTCCAGCCGGGAGATGACCATCAGCTCGCCGCGACCTACGTGCGCACGCCGGGTTACCGCGAGGGCGGGGGCAACCGAACGGGGGACCTGTTCAGCCTGAACGGGCGCCAGGAAACGGCCGAGTTGAACACGGCGTTGTGGAACTGGGCCGCCACCCCGAAGGTCTTCGCGGAGCTCAAGGTCGGCGACAGCACGGACACTCGCACCGACAACTGTCTCCATCGCAAGGACAGTCTCTCGGGTGGAGATCCGCACACACCGTCCAGCAACAACTTCCGCTACTACGACCTCGCCACCCGGCTCTTCTTCAATGGCTGCCTTGTTGGCGGCCCGTCCGGCCGGTTCTCGGACGGTCCCCGCCAGCAGATCAACGCCTACGCGACGATCTTCGCCGGCAAGAACCACGAGCTTCGTCTCGGCGCCGAGCGCCACGTCATGGGCCTCGACAACCGCAACTGGCCCGAGAGGGAGTACAGCGGCCGCGGCTTCGGCTACGACGTTCCCGGTGGCTTCACCACCCCCGAGACCGTCACGGTCTACGCGCCGCCGGACGGAGGACTGTTCCGCCGCGAGAGCGAGCTGAACACCCTGTTCATTCAGGACCGGATCGATATCGGAGACAAGTGGGTCGTCACCGCCGGATTGCGGCTCGAGGGCCAGTCGATGGACAACAACATCGGGGAACAGGTCAACGACTACGACGAGCTGGCGCCCAGATTGAGCGTCGTCTACGACGCGAACGCCGACGGCCGGATTCTGGTCCGCGGCACCGCCGGGCGTTACCTGAATCTCTTCAACATGTCGCTGACCCAGAACTTCGACCAGGGCTCGAACGGCACGAACACCCGCCAGGTCTTCAACTGGAATCCCGCGACCCAGTCCTACGACATCCTGAACAGCTCCATCGTGGCCAGCGCCGGGAGGGAGGCAACGAGGAACCTGGAACCCGAATACTCAGACGCGTACACCCTCGGCGTCGACTGGCAGTTCCACCGCAACTGGGTCGCCAAGGCCATGTACACCGTGAGCGACAACGACAACATCTGGGCTACGACCGTCCAGTTCGACGAGAACGGAAGGCGGGTCTTCGCATTGGCAAACTGGACCCAGGCCGAGGTCAACCGGCTGTCCTCCCTGCACGGAGTGCCGTCGCGCCTGCCCCTGACGCGCGAGCACGAGGGTTTCATCCTCGAACTCAACCGCAACTTCCGGAACAACTGGACCTTGCGCGCCAACTTCTACGCAGGCGATGCGAAGGGCACTGAGGCTGCCGGAAACTACATACAGGCCATAGGCGGCGTTGGGACCGACGGCAGTAGCGATGTGAACACCCGCAACAAAGGGAACCTCCCGATCGCCAACAACTCGGAGTTTCCGGAGATCTTCAACCTCCTCGCTGCCAAGCGCTGGCCGATCGGCAAACACACGCTCACCACGAGCGCCCACTACCGCTTCCGAACCGGCCGGCTATGGGAGTCTCAGCGGTACGTCTTCATTTCCCACCCGGTGTCTGGCCAGAGGGAACGAGTCATCGAGTTTCTCGATCCCCAGGGTTCCAAGCAGCTTGACACCGCTACGGAGCTGAACCTCAATGCCAGTTGGATCTTCCCGCCGATCAACGGCAAGTACGAGATCAAGGTCGGCGCGGAACTCGCCAACGCCCTCAACGGGGACGCCCAGTTGTTCGTGAATCCGGTGTCGGGCCTGCCCACCGGCAGGGGCGGCGGCGACATTGCCTACCAGAGGCCGTCGGAGTACCGCTTCAACGTCGCCTTCAGCTTCTAGAAGCAGCCGAGTCTACGGTCTAGTCGCAGCACAACTGACTCCCGCCAGGGTGTCGAACATCGACGGCAGCGATGCTCCCGGCGGATGCTCGAAGTACGTCACGTACAGGTGGCGGTTGCAGTGCCACAGCATCGCCGAGATCGTCTCGCCCCGGGTCAGGTAGCGAGTCTGTCGCTCCACTTCGACCGTGCCGAGAACAGCCGATCCCAGGGAACTCGCGATCGCCGCGAACTCCTCGACCGGTGGCTCCGTTTCTCGCGGGTGTCCACGGACCACCAGCAGGTTCTCTCCGTCGGTGAAGATGACGTGCTTCGTCAGTTCGAGCGCCAGACGAAGGCTCGCGGAATCCTCACCGCGAATCGTGTACTCGTAGGCGTACTCGACCTCCGCAAGGGGCATGTCGATCGTCGCGTTGAGACCCAGAAAGGACAGTGCGTCGCCCGAAACGGGAGCGGTCACGGGGGGTGACACCGTCGTCGTCGCGCCGCCGCCGCTCGTGTGCGCGAGAATGGCACCCAGACTGCTCGTCGTCCGCCCCACCCTGTTCCTTGCCGTCCTGAACTCGATGATCGGTCGGTTGTCCGTGTTGACCGGCGCGCCCGCGGCGTAGGAGTCGAGAGCCTCGTCGTGCGCAACGAAGAACGAGAAGAAGACATCCGGATCCGTGAACGGCGCGCGGTTCGACAATTCGGCGATCGCCTCCATGTCGGAACGGATGACCGGTTCTCGCAATGCAGCCGCGATCCCTTCGTAGTCCCTGGCGATGGGTGCTTCCGAGGCCAACAGGAAGAAATCCACGCCTCTCGCGTCGGCCCACGCCTGGACATGGGGAAACGCTGTCGCGAGCGTTCGCAGGGAGACCTTCAGATCCTCCGGGTTGAAGTCGTAGGCGCCGATCCACTGCAGGAACAGTCCCCCCTCGTTGAGACGCTCGGCGACAACCGAGTAGAACTCCCTGGTGAAGAGGAAGACCTCCCCGTCGATCCAGGGGTTGGAAGGCTCGGAAACGATGACGTCATAGGTCCGCTCGGTCGTGGAGAGAACGTCCCTCGCGTCGCCTACGGTGAGTTCGACTCGTTCATCGGCAAGGGCGTTCCGGTTCTCGACCTCAAAGAGCCCCGCAGCCTCGACGACCGTCGGGTTCAGCTCGAGCACGTCGATCCTCTCCACCGCAGGGAGACTCTCGACCGCGGCCAGGGTGATCCCGCTGCCGAGGCCGATGATCGCCACGTCCTTCGGGTCCGGGTGCATGAGACTGGGGATGTACCCCAGGAGAAGCTGGGTAGGAACGTCCAAACCCGTTCCGGCATCGACTTTCCCGTCGATCATGAGGACCTTGACCGGGCCCTCTTCTTTCACCACGACGGAGCCGTACAGGCCGTAGTCGGAGAACGAGATGCCGGCGGCTGCTCTCTCTCGTGCAAGCGCCTCCCGGTACTCGCTCGCGGTCTCGAACCGCCCATGCTGGTGGTAGATGCCAAAGCGGTAGGGATCGACTTTCGCGCCGGACAGAGACGCCGCAAGAAGAGCCACGACGGCGAAGGCGCCGCCGTAGGCGAGCCTGCCGCCCTTGCCGGCAGCAAGAAAGACCACCGCCGAGATGAGGAGGTTCAGCGCGACGGCCACGAGGATCGCTCGTTCCAGGCCGATCACCGGCAGCAGAACGAAACCGCCCACAAAGGCGCCGGCCACTCCACCCAGAGTGTTGATACAGAACAGCTTTCCGACATCCGTGCCGATGTTCTCTGCACGGGTGATCAACCGACTCACGACCGGAAAGGTCATCCCCATGAGCAGGGTCGGCACCAGGAGGACCAGGTACGCGAGGAGGAGCAGGAGCGAGTGGAAGACGCCGAAGCTGCCGCCCGAAACGTTGTAGATCGCGAGGTACGCGATGTCCAGATTGTTCAGGATCGGGACGAAGAGCAGCCCGTAGGCGCCGATCCCGAGCTGAACGTACGCGAACAGCGTGGCGAGATCCGTCTTCCGGAAGCGCTTCGCCAGCAGGCTGCCGAAACCCATTCCCGTGAGAAAGGCGGTCAGGATCAGGCTGTACGCGTAGACCGTGCCGCCGACGAAGAGAATCAACCCCTTCGTGAACATGACTTCGTACACGAGTGCGGCGAAGCCCGAGAAGAAGAAGGCACTCAGGAGCAGCGACCTCAGCTTCATCGCTCCCTCCCCTGGTAGAGCACGAAGCCGGCCAGCAGGTTGAGCGCGGCGGCCAGCACGATCGTCTGAGAGAGGCCCAGGTACGGCAGGAAGAGAAACCCTCCCACCATGGCGCCGGCGCCGGCGCAAATCGTGTCCACCGCGTACACGTCCGAGATGTCGCGGTCGAAGTTCCTGGAGTAGATCTTCGTCATCAGCGGGAACGTGGCGCCCATGATTCCCGTCGGCACGATGAGGAGAAGGAAGACGATGCCGAACATGATGAACAACATCGCGGAAGAGCCCTGGAGCTGGCTGAACAGAGCCAACCGGACGCCGTAGGTGAACTCGAAGAGGGGTATGAGAAGAACACCGCAGGCGCCAAGCGCGAACTCGAGCTTCGCGAAGATCAGGACGGGTTTCTTCGTCTGATCGGCGATCCTTCCGAAGCCGTACGCTCCGAGGGCCAGACCCGCCATGAACGCAGTGAGGACCGCGGTGAAGGCGTAGATCGTCGTCCCGAACACGAGCGACAACGAGCGCGACCACGCAACCTCGTAGACGAGGGAGGAGAACATGGAGAGGCCGAACACCAGAAGGAGAAGGCGTCTCCCTGGGCGGAGGCGGAGTGAAGTGGTTCTCAGGGCTGTACGATAGCTGCCGCGCTGTGAGTCGGTCCAGGACCGGTGCGGCCAGGAAGGTCTGACGAGACGTGTCGATCCTTGAAGATCCGGAGGAGATGCGCCGGTCCGGCTACCGGGTCGTGGACGCCATCGTCGAGCGCCTGAGCGAACTGGGGGACGACAAGGCGTTCCAGACGGCGCCGCGCGATGTCACCGAGGCGTTGCTCGATGGACCTCCTCCCGAGGAGGGACGGGATCTCGATCCACTGCTCGAGACGATAGTTCGCGACGTAATGCCGCTCGCGGCGCGGATCGATCACCCGCGCTTTCTTGCCTTCGTGCCCGCCAGCCCCTCATGGGCCTCCGTGCTGGCCAGCTTCCTGATCAGCGGGTACAACGTCTTCCAGGGGACCTGGCTGGCGTCCGCGGGACCTTCCCAGATCGAGCTCACGGTCACCGACTGGTTTCGCGATTGGCTGGGCTACCCGAAGGGGGCGGGCGGCCTGTTCACGAGCGGTGGATCGGCCGCCAATCTGCTCGCCGTCGTCGCGGCGCGCGAGGCCGCTGGAAACCCCCAGCGCGGCGTCGTCTACATCTCCGACCAGGCCCACGGCTCGGTGGGGCGCGCCGCGCGAATTGCCGGAGTCGATCCGGCGCGGATACGGGTCCTGGCCACCGACGATGAGTTCCGCATCGTTCCTGCGACTCTGCTGGAAGCCATTCGTCGAGACCGCGAGGCGGGTCTGGAACCGTTCTGCCTCGTGGCGAACGCCGGCACGACGAACACCGGCGCCATCGATCCGCTGGTGGAGCTGGCGGAGATCGCTCGGGCGGAAGGGCTCTGGAACCACATAGACGCCGCGTACGGCGGCTTCGCCGTCCTCGATCCGGAAGTCCGACCTCTGCTCCAGGGCCTCGAACTGGCCGACAGCGTGACGCTCGACCCGCACAAGTGGCTCATGCAGCCCTACGAGACAGGCTGCCTAATGGCCCGCGACGTCACCCGGCTGGAGTCCGCCTTCCGCATCCTGCCCGACTACATGCAGGACACCGATCTCGGCACCCAGCAGGTGAACTTCTGCAACCGCGGGCTGCAACTCACCCGTGCATTTCGCGCCCTGCGCGTATGGCTGTCGGTCCAGCGGTACGGCCTGGCCGCGCACCGGCAAGCCATCGCCGCGGCCATCGGCATCGCCGCGAGCGCAGCGGATCGGATCGCACGCGATGACGAGCTCGAACTTCTGGCGCCTCCGAGCCTGGGCGTGGTCTGCTTTCGCTACCGAGGACCTGCCACCGAACCACCTGTTTCAGGTGAAGGCCTCGACGAACTGAACCGCCAGATCCAGGACCGCATCGTCCAGTCGGGATTCGCGATGATCGCCTCCACCCGGCTCGGCGACCGGTTCTCATTGAGGTTCTGCGTGCTGAACACCCGCACCACCGAGGACGATGTCATGCAGATCCTGGACCGCGTCCTGGAGATCGGCAGGGAACTGCAGGCCTGACTGTTGACTAGAGACCGGGAGCGTGGCAGCCGCCGGGAATCCCGCGATCGCCGTCGCCGTCTGGCATGATCGTGCGGCAAAGCGGTGGAGACCCAAGAACAGTCCGGCGACGTGGTCCAGGCACTGTGTCTGGAATGCGGCGAACCGCTCTCCGGCAGGTTCTGCTCCCAGTGCGGAGCCAAGAATCGCCCCCCGCTACGGCCCCTCCATCACTGGTTGAGGGACCTCGGCCGCCAGGTTGCCGTTCTCGACATCCGGCTGCTGCGGACATTGCCGCGGCTGTTCTTCTCGCCGGGACGCCTGACCGCCGAGTACGTAGCCGGGCGCCGGCTCGCGTACACCTCGCCGATCCGGCTGTACATCGCAGCGAGTGCTGTGGTACTCGCGGTGATGAGCCTTTCTGGCGTCACCGATCTCGACGCGCTTCTCGCCAACCAAACCGAGGAGGACATCGCGGCGCTTGAAGAAGTGCTTGGCGCCGACTTACGAGACCCCGCCTACCAGGCCCGCTTCAACCAGCGGCTGGACACGATCTACCCGATCGTGAACCTCTTCACCCCAGTCGCAATGATGTTGATGCTCAAACTCGTCTACTGGCGACGGTACCTGGAGGAGCACCTGGCTTTCGGCTGCCACTACGGGACCTTCCTCTCAATCATCGGAATGCCCATGCTGACAGCCGAGGGAATTGCTCACCCAATCGTGATCAGACTGGTGGCGATCGTCTCGCTCTTCTACCTCCTGGTGGCGATGCGCCGGGTGTACGGAGGCGGGTGGCCCGGTCTGATCGCGCGCTTCGTCGCCTTCAGCCTGGGGTTCATGGGGATTCTCGCGGCGGTGTCGCTCGTGACGCTCACGATCGTCCTGGTAACGACCCGATCCTGAGCGCGCGAACCGGAAGCGCCTTCGCCGCGGTCCTCACCGCCCCTACTGCGACGCAGCCTGGTACAGCTCGATCTCGTAGCCGTCCGGATCGCGGAAGAACACGATCGTCGGCGGGTTGTCGCCGGGAATGGTGACCCACCGGAGCGTGGAACCAGCCGCCTCGGCCTTCTTCGCCAGAGCCTTGGCGTTCGCCGTGTTGAGGATGATCCGGCCGTACCGGCCCTTGCCCTCAGGGAGCGGATCGTCGTTCAGGTGGGCCAGTGCGAGGCCAGCTCCGCCGCCGGGCGCCACCAGACCGATCTCGATCGGATCGTCCGAGTCCGGCGGGTACTGCCAGGCACGAGTGAAGCCCAGCACCTCGGCGTAGTACTTCTCGGACCGCTCAAGGTCCGCCACGTTGATGGCTACCAGCCCCAACGAAGCGTCGGACTTCTCGTCTCCCGCCATCACCGGGACGCTCACGCACAACAACACCGCAAACACCAGGGCCCGAACGGTCCACTTCGACATCCCAAGCTCCTTTCCGAGCATCAGACTCACTGTCAACAGAGGCCGGCGAGCATAGCGCGCCCTATCGGCGAACCGTCACCCTCCCGATAGCCTGCGGGAATGCGGCGCCAGTACCACTTCATGCCCGACAAGGACGGCCAGAAGGCCTGGGACGTCCACCGCCTCATCGAACTGAGCGCCGACCTGCCCGTCGAAGAGGTGCCACTCGCCGACATCGCCGAGATCGACCATGTCTACTGGTTCGACCGCGACCACTTCCGGCCGACGGTCCGGTCAGTGGTCGAGCACATGGCGCTGATCGAGGCGACGGACCTCGCGCACCCCATCATCCTGGGAATGGACGGCCGGGTGATGGACGGAATGCACCGCATAGCCAAGGCGCTCGTCCAGGGCCACACGACGATTGCCGCGAAGCGCTTCGCGGTCGACCCGGAACCCGACCACCGGAACTGCAACCCGGCCGATCTCGGCTACTCGGCTTCCGACACCTAGAGTTCGGCGCGGCGACAGCCGGCCCCGACCTACTCCACCGGATTCGCGGCGATGAACTCGTTGATGATCCCCGCCAGCTCCTCGCCGTGCGTTTCCTGGATGAAGTGGCCCGCGCCTTCGACCTTGACATGCGGCTGGCCCTGGGCACCGGGGACTCGCCTCTGGAACGGCACCTCGCCGCCCCGCGTGATCGGGTCGCGGTCGCCGTAGGCCGTCAGGAAGGGCTTCTCCCAGCTCTCGAACACCTCCCAGGCCTTGCGGTTGGCCTCGTTGGCCGGATCGTCGGCAAAGACCGGCACCCGCTGCGGCATGATCAGCGCCCCGGCCTTGTAGGCCGGCTCGGGGAACGGCGCGTCGTAGGCGACCGCGATCGACGGGTCGCCCGTGTTGGTCGCCAGCATACGGCCGGTGGGAATGTCGCCAGCGTCGATCATCGCCTGGTTCCTCTGCTTCCACCGCATGAAGGCGCTGTTCTCGGGGAAGTCCTCCGGGCCGGCCGCTCCGCCAACCGGGAGACCGGCGTTTGAGAGGACGACCCGTGCGAAGCGGTCCTCGTTCTCCGCCACGACCCGCAAGCCGATCAGGCTGCCCCAGTCCTGGCCGAAGAAGGTGGCCTGCTGCAGGTCGAGCGCCTCGACCAGCTTGGTCATCGCGTCGACGTGGAACCTGTAGGTGTGGGTGTCCATGCTCGCCGGCTTGTCCGACCGCCCGAAGCCGATCAGGTCGGGCACGATGCAGCGATGTCCCGCTTCGACGAGAACGGGGATCATCTTCCGGAACAGGTACGCCCAGGTCGGCTCGCCGTGGAGCAGCAGGATCACTTCGCCATCGGCAGGTCCCTCGTCAAGGTAGTGAACGCGGTAACCGTCGATCTCCAGGTAGTGCGGCTCGAAGTCGAAGCCCGGCAGGTTCTCGAACCGGGCATCCGGAGTCCGGTACACGCCGGGGCGGATCTCCTCGGCATGGGCCGGTGTCGCAGCCGCCACAAAGGTCAAGGCCATGGCGACCAGGCTCGCCGCGGCGACGACGCTTCTCCGTGAGCTCTTCATCTCGCGTCCTCCGTTCTCCCGTCCCCGGGCATTGAGAATGTCGGCGTAGCCTAACCGGCGCCACGAGACCGATCGACTATCCTCTCTCCGCCCCCACGAACGGAGTAGGCCTCCATGACTCAGAACGGAACCGTTGTACGCCTCTCCGGCGTCCGCAAGACGTTCGGCGCCCACACCGCGGTCGATGACTTCGACCTTGCGATCGAGCCCGGGACGATCTACGGCCTGCTGGGACCCAACGGCTCGGGCAAGACGACCACGATCCGCATGATGATGGGCATCCTCCTGCCCGACGGCGGCTCGGTGGAGCTCTTCGGCGGCGCCCCAGACTTCACCCGGCGCAGCCGCGTCGGCTACCTGCCCGAGGAGCGCGGCGTCTACGAGAAGATGAAGGTGCTCGACCAGCTCGTCTTCTTCGGCGAGATCCGTGGCGTCCCACGGTCCCTCGCCCGCACCCGGGCCGAGGCGTGGCTCGAGCGCCTGGGACTCAGCGAATGGGCGTCCAAGAAGGTGCAGGCGCTATCGAAGGGGATGCAGCAGAAGGTGCAGTTCATCTCCACGGTGCTCCACGATCCGGAACTGCTGATCCTGGACGAGCCGTTCAGCGGCCTCGACCCGATCAACCAGGACGTGCTGGAGGAGATCGTCCTCGAGGAGAAGGAGCGCGGCAAGACGATCCTCTTCTCGACCCACCTCATGGAGCAGGCGGAGCGGCTCTGCGAGCGGGTCTGCCTCATTTCGCGGTCGCGCAAGGTGCTCGACGACGACCTGAAGGAGTTGAAGCGGCGCGAGCGCACGGGCGTCGTGGCGGTGGAGTTCGAGGGTGAGGCTCCCCCGGTCGCCACCTGGCCCGGCGTCTCGGAGGTCGAAGAGGCCGGCGACGCGCTCCATCTGACACCTCAAGACGATGTGCTCCCAGACGAGATTCTGGCCCGGGTCGTGGCGCAGGGAGTCAGCCTGCGCAGGTTCGAGTTGCTGGAACCCCGGCTGCACGAGATCTTCGTGCGCCATGCCGGGGACCCCGGCGACGACGATGCCCCTTCGCAGACGGGAGGTGCGTCATGAAGCAGGTCTGGTCGGTGATCCGCCGCGAGTACGTGGAGCGCGTCAAGACGAGGGCCTTCATCCTCTCGACCCTGGGCATGCCCCTTCTCATGATCGGCATCATGGCGGTGGTCGGCTTCGTGGCGGTTCTCTCCGAGCAGTCGGAGCGGCAGATCGCCCTGATCGACCTGAACGGACAACTCGGCGAACGCGTCCAGCAAGCTCTGGATCAGGCGGGATACGACGTGGAACTCGCCGCGCCCGGGACCGGCACCGAAGAGCTCGACCAGCAGGTGCTGGACGAGGAACTCGAGGCCTACATCGTGCTCGACGACACGACGGCCAGCGAAGCCGTCTTCGCCTACCGGTCGAAGGAACCGCCGGGCGGAGTGCGCAGCCAGTTGATGCGCGCGGCCATCGTCGAGGAGGTCGTCGACCTGCGTCTCGGCCAGCTCGAGGACGGCGAATCGGTGCGGCGGCTGTTCCAGGGCGGCTCGCTGGAGTACGAGCCAGTGGGCCTCGACGAGGAGGAAGCGGAGGAAGCCGAGGCCGAACGGATCACCGGGATGATCACCGGCATCGCGGGCGGCATCATCCTCTACATCATGATGCTCGCCTATGGCGCCCAGACGCTGCAATCCGTCCTCGAGGAGAAGCAGAGCCGGGTCGTCGAGCTGGTGATCTCGTCGCTGCGACCCTGGCAGCTCATGCTGGGCAAGATCGTGGGGGTGGGAGCCGTCGGGCTCACCCAGGTGGCGATCTGGATCGGCTGCGTGGCTCTGCTGGCCAGCCTTGCTTTGCCGACCTTGATCGCCGCCGCCTCGGACTTCGAAGAGTTGGCTCAGTTCCGGCAGTACCTGCCGGGCCCCGGCGCCGTTCTGCTGCTCGTCGTCTTCTTCCTGCTCGGCTACTTCCTCTACTCGAGCCTGTTCGCCGCGGTCGGCGCCATGTGCAGGAATCTGCAGGAGGCGGGCCAGACGCAAGCGCCCCTCATCTTCCTGATCATCATTCCGTTCATGCTTCAGATGATGACGTTCCAGGGCAACAACATGCAGTGGATGAACTGGGTGGCCCTGTTCCCCTTCTTCAGCCCGATCATGATGTACCCCCGAGCCGTGATGGGGGACGTACCCGCCTGGATGGTCGCCGTCTCGATCGTGCTGATGGCAGTGACCGTCTGGGGCGCCGCCTGGGTGGCGGGCAGGATCTACAAGGTCGGCATCCTCAGTCAGGGCAACCGGCCCAACCTCCGCGAGCTGATCAGGTGGATTCGAGAGGCGTAACCATCGGCGGCATCGGGTAGCTCACTAGAGGCGTGCGAGAAACCGGCCTCGAACTCCTGCGAGAAACCCTGCGCAGGAGTGTTGACTAGCTCAACGAATCGTTGACTCGCGGGCGCCAGGTCCGTTCGATCCAGCTTCGCGCGCCTCAGTCCACTGTGAAGTGGATGACTTCCGTGAAGTCGTGATGCACGGAGTTCTGGGCCCGGTCGGCGAGCCGCACGTTGGCAACGCCCCAGGTTCCCGGCGCCGAACCGGGCGGCAGGACGTGCACGACCGTGAGCTCCTCCCACCTGGTCGGATCCTCCCGCGGAAAGACCAAGTCGCGATCCGCATAGCGCACGTAGACGTAGTGGCTTATCCCCTGTGGATCGCGAAGGACGATCGCCCCATCCATGTAGCCCGAGATGTTGTCGCGCACGCGAAAACTGAACCTGACGATCGTCTCGCCGTTCGGCTGTTCAGGGTTCGTGGGTGCCGCGTCGATACTCATCCTGTTCAGGTCGAGCTCGGGCGGTTCCGTGTCCGGGTTGGCCGTACGCAGCCGGATCCGTCGAGGCTCCTCGTCCCCGGGCTCGCTGGTGAATGTGGTGCCACCCCAATTGCTGGCCCGATCGACCATCCTGACGTCGTCCAGGGAGTACGTCGACGACGGCATGTAGTCCGGCATGAGAAAGTCCACTCGGCACAGGTTCCCGGCGGGCTCGAAAGCCCCGTACTGTCCCAGCGCATACGTCGAGAGAATCTCGTCGTTGATGGACGCATGGCATGGCCTGCCCTCCCGCATGAGGTTGTTCTCACTCACCTCCCAGGTCGCTTCGATCGACTGGACGACGCGGCCTTCCACCACTCTGTCCCGGCCCATGTCGAAGCGGGCGGTGCCGGGAACGTACGCCGGCGGCACCAACTCCTCCAAGGAGTTGTCGACATAGAGCTTCCATCCGAAGCCGCCTCTCTGGTAGCGCTCGTTGCCGACCCTGTCGCCGATCTTGAGCTGGCCCGGAAGCCAGTACCCCGCCTTGCTGTACCTGCTCAGCTTCATCGTGCCCACCAGAACGGTGCCCCGCTCGATTCTCCTGCCGTTCCCGTCCACGGGCTGGAGAAACAGATCAAAGAACGTACCGACACTGCTGAAGACCCGGGTGGCCGCCCAGGCGGCGCCCTCGAGATCCCGGTCGATCGCATGCAACTCGATCTCGACACGGATTTCCTTGTCTTCCCTGGCTCCGCCTCTCACCGCGATGTCGACGCGGCGGACCTTGCCGGGATCCGGAAACAGGTTGTACACCCGGAACGCGAGGTCCTTCCGGAACTGGGGGAGATACCGGTACCTGGAGAGATGCTGGTTCCCCTGCATGATCCGGTCCCGCACGAACTCGTACTTGGCGACCGACCGGTCTCTGAGCTTGTCCGGCTCGATGATGAAGTAGGAGATCGTCTCCGCCATGTCCTCGTTCGGGTCCTTCAGCTGCCCGTAGGCGGACACGAACTCCGTCGTCTTCGTGGTGGACCAGCCGGACGGACTCTGTGGATCCTCGTACCAGCCACCGACCCGGGCCCAGTCGTCACGGGTCCGCTGGTCGAAAACGTGAGCCCAGAGGAAGTGCGCCTTCTCGTGAATCACCAGGCGGTGGATGTAGTCGACGTCGGACGAAAGAAACGCCGTGTCCATGAACTCGATGTAGCCGGCGTCCGGCCAGGCTACGGCCGGTGCTCCCGGATACACGGGATGAGGCGTGCCGTCGAGGCGCCGGACGAGATGCGTGAGACCCTGCGTCTTGCGCATGCCGCTCGGAAACTCCTCGAGCATGTTGAGCAGCGTGACGATCTCCTCCGGGTGGAAACGCTGGAAGCGGCCCGCGCCCTCGCCGGTGGTCCATCGCGTCAGGGCGGCGTAGTCGCGTATCTCCGTCGTGACGCCGTAGCGTTCCTCGAAGATCCTCTCGTAGGCGTCTACATCGCGGCCGTTGTCCGTCACGTACCGCACCAGGGCGTGGTGCAGCCGCTTCGAGAACCAGATCCCCCGCTTGCCGTCCACCGTCGCTATCCGGGGATTCGCGTGCACAAAGGCGGCTTCGGAGACCAAGACGACGGGAGAAGACCGGTCGGTCCTCACCTCGATGTCGCCCTCCAGGTGTCTAGGCGTCAGCAGCCACTGCGAAGCCGCCAGCGACTGGGCCCCGTACGGGTCCCTCGTCTCCTGCGGAATGGAACGCATCGTCGCCAACAGGCGCCACGCGTGCTCCTGCGACCAGGAGGCCTCGTCGGAATCCACCAGCAGCATGTTGTAGCCGTGAGCCAGGGCGTGCGCCGACGAGTTGTCGGCCACCCTGACCGGTTCGTCCTCGAACTCGATCTCGTGCGGCCGGTTGACGGCCGCCGCGTACTCGGTGCCCGCCGTGCTCTGGTCCTGTTCCCAGTGGAAGACGAACGGGTCCGTGGGAACCGGCGTCAGGTCGAACGGTTCCGAAGGACCGCCCCACTGAGGGACGTCGACCATGCGTGCCGGCGTCGTGCGGTGACCGCCCGCGTGGACCTTGACGGCGTACCGGCCGGCGGCGAGACCGTCGAACCGGAAACGGCCGAAGGAGTCCGGCGTCGCGACCCGGAGGACGCCCTTCGCGGTCAGCAGCACCTCGACATCCGACCAGGCGCCCTGATAGCCCGCGATCTCACCGGTGAGGGAGTCGGGACCTTGTTCCGCCGCCGCCGCGGAACCCGCCAATCCCAGAACACACACGACGGAGCCGGCAAGCCTTGCGACCTGAGACCTCGGGAAGAACCGACTGAAGCACTCCATGCTCGCGCCCATCTGCCGACCCGGTGCCTCAGTCCACTGTGAAGTGGATCACTTCCGTGAAGTCGTGATGCACTGAGTTCTGTGCCCGGTCGGCGAGCCGCATGTTGGCAACGCCCCAGGTTCCCGGCGCCGAGCCGGGCGGCAGGACGTGCACGACCGTGTGCTCCTCCCATCTGGTGGGATCGCCCCGCGGAAAGACAAGGTAGCTGTCCGCATAACGCGCGTAGACGAAGTGATCTATGCCCTGTGGATCGCGAAGGATGATCGCCCCACCCAGGTAGCCCGAGATGTTGTCGCGCACGCGAAAAGTGAACGTGACGATCGTCTCGCCGTTCGGTTGTTCAGGGTTCGTGGGTTCCGCGTCGACGCGCATCCTGTTCAGGTCGAGTTCGGGCGGTTCCGTGTCCGGGTTGGCCGTACGGACCCGGATCCGTTGAGGCTCCTCGTCCCCGGGCTCGCTGGTGAATGTGGTGCCACCCCAATTGCTGGCCCGATCGACCATCCTGACGTCGTCCAGGGAGTACGTCGACGACGGCATGTAGTCCGGCATGAGAAAGTCCACTCGGCACAGGTTCCCGGCGGGCTCGAAAGCCCCGTACTGTCCCAGCGCATACGTCGAGAGAATCTCGTCGTTGATGGACGCATGGCATGGCCTGCCCTCCCGCATGAGGTTGTTCTCACTCACCTCCCAGGTCGCTTCGATCGACTGGACGACGCGGCCTTCCACCACTCTGTCCCGGCCCATGTCGAAGCGGGCGGTGCCGGGAACATATTCCGGCGGCACCCAGTCCTCCAGGAAGTTGTCGAGATAGAGCTTCCATCCGAAGTCGTCGCCTCTCTGGTAGCGCTCGTTGCCGGCCCTGTCCGCGATCACGAGCTGGAGCGGAAGCCAGTACCCCGCCTTGCTGTACCGGTTCAGCTCTTTCTTGCCAACGAGTACCGTCCCCTCCTCGATCCAGTTGCCGTTCCCGTCCACGGGGTCGAGACGGAGCTCGAAGAACGTGCCGACACTGCTGACCACTCGGGCGGACGCCCAGGCAGCGCCCTCGATATCCCGGTCGAGCGCATGCAGCTCGATCTCGACGTGGAGTTCCTTGTCTTCCATGGCTCCGCCCGTCACCGCGACGTCGACGCGGCGGACCTTGCCGGGAAACACGTAGTCCGGAAACAGGTTGTACACCTGGAAGGTCAGGTCCTCCCGGATCTGGGAGAGATACAGGTTCCCCTGCATGATCCGATCCCGCACGAACTCGTACTTGGCGACCGACCGGGACCTCAGCTTGTCCGGCGCGATGATGAAGTGGGCGATGCTCTCGGCCATGTCCTCGTTCGGGTTCTTCTCGTGCCCGTAGGCGGACACGAACTCCGTCGTCTTCGTGGTGGACCAGTCCGACGGGCTCTGCGGATCCTCGTACCAGCCGCCGACCCGGGCCCAGTCGTCGCGGGTCCCCTGGTCGAAGACGTGAGCCCAGAGGAAGTGCGCCTTCTCGTGAATCACGAGGCGGTGGATGGAGTCGACGTCGGACAACAGGAAGGCCTTGTCCATGAACTCGATGTAGCCCGCTTGATCCCAAGCGAGGGCCGCGGCCTCTGGCCACCGGGGATTGGGCGTGCCGTCGAGGCGCCGAACAAGGTGCGTGAGGCCCGGCGTCTTGCGCATGCCGCTCGGAAACTCCTCGAGCATGTTGAGCAGCGTGACGATCTCCTCCGGGTGGAAACGCTGGAAACGGCCCGCACCCTCGCCGGTGGTCCATCGGGTCAGGGCGGCGTAGTCGCGTATCTCCGTCGTGAGGCCGTAACGTTCCTCGAAGATCCTCTCGTAGGCGTCGACGTCCCGGCCGTTGTCCGTCACGTACCGCACGAGGGCGTGGTGGAGCCGCTTCGAGAACCAGGTTCCCCGCTTGCCGTCCACGGTCGCTATCCGGGGATTCGCGTGCACAAAGGCGGCTTCGGAGACCAAGACGACGGGAGAAGACCGGTCGGTCCTCACCTCGATGTCGCCCTCCAGGTGTCTAGGCGTCAGCAGCCACTGCGAAGCCGCCAGCGACTGGGCCCCGTACGGGTCCCTCGTCTCCTGCGGAATGGAACGCATCGTCGTCAACAGCCGCCACGCGTGCTCCTGCGACCAGGAGGCGTCGTCGGAGTCCACCAGCAACATGTTGTAGTCGTGAGCCAGGGCGTTCGCCGACGAGTTGTCGACCACCTTGACCGGCTCGTCCTCGAACTCGATCTCGCGCGGCCGGTTGACCGCCGCCGAGTACTCGGTGCCCGCCGTGCTCTGGTCCTCTTCCCAGTGGAAGACGAACGGGTCCGTGGGAATCGGCGTCAGGTCGAACGGTTCCGGAGGGCCGCCCCACTGCGGAACGTCGACCATCCGGGCGGGCGTCGTGCGGTGACCTGCCGCGTGTACCTTGACGGCGTAGCGGCCGGCCGCGAGGCCATCGAACCGGAAACGGCCGAAGGAGTCCGGCGTCGCGACCCGGAGGACACCCTTCGCGGTCACTATCACCTCGACGTCCGGCCAGGCGCCCCGATAGCCGACGACCTGACCGGAAAGGGAGTCGGGGCCTCCCGGCTGCTCGTCGTCGGCACAGCGGAACGCTTCCGGGTCGCTCCTCGCCGAGGCCGTCCGGCCGAAGCTGTTCGCATGCGTCCAGGCGGCCCCCCCGCCGGGCGGCTCGATCGACAGCTTGAACCCGAGCGTCGTCACCGGCGCGACGAACACCCAGCGGTGGCCGTTCAGGGCACACCCGTCCAGGACCTTGACCAGCACCTCCGCGTTGTCGCGCTCGAAGAAGTACAGCAAGGCGGACTGGCTGGAGTCCAGACCGTAGTCCCGCGCCTGCGTCACGACGACTTCGCCGTCTTTCTCGTGTTCGACGCACATGCTGACCGTGAAGCCGCCGCCCAGGGTCGTCACCGGCCGGGGCGCACAATCCGCGGCCGCACCGGCGACATCTGCGGTCGCACCCGCGACCGTGTACCGGATGTCCGCCATGGGTCCCGGCGACGCCGCCGCAAAGGAGGCGCCGGGCCACGTCAAGGACGTCGATGAAGCCGCCGCCGGCCCGCACGGAAAGGCCGTCAGATCGCTCCTCGCCTCCGCGGTCACGCCGCCCCGCGGATTCCGGTGCAACCACCTCTTCCCCGTAGACGTCTCCTCCACCGACAGGTTGAACGCGAGCGTCGTCACCGGCGCGACGAACACCCAGCGGTGGCCGTTCATCTCACATCCGTCCAGGACCTTGATCAAGACCTCGGCGTTGTCCGGGTCGAAGAACCAGAGAAGGCCCGACTGACGCGAGCCGAGCCCGAAGTCGATCGCGTCCGCCTGCGCCGGCTCGCCATCCCGCTCGTACTCGAAGCACATGCTCACGGCGTAGCCAGGCTCGAACGTGATCTGCGGCGACGAGGGCACGCAGTCCGTGTACTCCCCCGCGCCCTGGACGGCCGCCGCCGCGGGACCGCTCAACGCCAGAAGACACATGACGGAGCCGGCAAGCCTGGCGACCTGCGACCTCACGAAGAAACGACTGAAGCACTCCATGCTCGCGCCCATCTGCAGACCCGCCGCCTCAGTCCACTGTGAAGTGGATCACTTCCGTGAAGTCGTGGTGCACGAAGTTGTGGGCCCGGTCGATGAGCCGCATGTTCGAAACGCCCCAGGTTCCCGGCGCCGAGCCGGGCGGCAGGACATGCACGATCGTGTGCTCCTTCCACCTGGTCGGATCGCTCAGCGGAAAGACATAGCCTCTCTCGTCGTCATACGCCCAGACATGGTGGGTGATCCCCTGCGGATCGAGAAAGTGGATCGATGTGTGCGTGTAGCCCGAGATGTTGTCGCGGGTGCGAAAACTCAACCTCACGATCGTCTCGCCGTTCGGCTGTTCAGGGTTCGTGGGTTCCGCGTCGACGCTCATCCTGTTCAGGTCGAGCTCGGGCGGTTCCGTGTCCGAATTGGCCGTCCGCACCCGGATCCGCTGAGGCTCCTCGTCCCCGGGCTCGCTGGTGAACCTGGCGCCACCCCAATTTCTGGCCCGATCGACCATCCTGACGTAGTTCAGGGAGTACATCGAAGACGGCATGTAGTCCGGCATGGGAAAGTTCACTCGGCACAGGTTCTCCGCAGGCTCGAAAGCCCCGCCCTCTCCCAGCGCATGCGTCGAGAGAATCTCGTCGTTGATGGACGCATGGCATGGCCAGCTCTTCCGCATGAGGTTGTTCTCACTCACCTCCCAGGTCGCTTCGATCGACTGGACGACGCGGCCTTCCACCACTCTTTCCCGGCCCCTGCTGAGACGGGCGGTGTCGGGGACGTACTCCGGCGGCGTCCAGTCCTCCAGGAAGTTGTCGACATAGAGCTTCCATCCGAAATCGTCGCCTCTCTGGTAGCGCCGGTTGCCGACCCTGTCCACGATCTTGAGCTGGATTGGAAGCCAGTAGCCCGCTTTGCTGTACCGGCTCAGCTTCTTCGTGCCCACGAGAACGGTCCCCTCCTCGATCCGGTTGCCGTTCCCATCCACGGGGTCGAGATACAGATCGAAGAACGTACCGACGCTGCTGTTTACCCGTACTAGCGCGTGGCGCGCGCCCTCAAGATCACGGTCGAGCGCATGCAGCTCGATCTCGATGCGGAACTCCTTGTCTTCCCTGGCTCCGCCCGTCACCCTGATGTCGACGCGGCGAACCTTGCCGGGGAACACGTAGTCCGGAAACAGGTTGTACACCTGGAACGTCAGGTCCTCCCGGATCCGGGAGAGATACAGGTTCCCCTGCATGATCCGGTCTCGCACGAACTCGTACTTGGCGACCGACCGGGATCTGAGCTTGCCCGGCTCGATGATGAAGTAGGAGATCGTTTCCGCCATGTCCTCGTTCGGGTTCTTCAGGTGCGCATAGGCGGAGACGAACTCCGTCGTCTTCGTGGTGGACCAGCCGGACGGACTCTGTGGATCCTCGTACCAGCCACCGACCCGGGCCCAGTCGTCACGGGTCCGCTGGTCGAAAACGTGAGCCCAGAGGAAGTGCGCCTTCTCGTGAATCACCAGGCGGTGGATGTAGTCGACGTCGGACGAAAGAAACGCCGTGTCCATGAACTCGATGTAGCCGGCGTCCGGCCAGGCTACGGCCGGTGCTCCCGGATACACGGGATGAGGCGTGCCGTCGAGGCGCCGGACGAGATGCGTGAGACCCTGCGTCTTGCGCATGCCGCTCGGAAACTCCTCGAGCATGTTGAGCAGCGTGACGATCTCCTCCGGGTGGAAACGCTGGAAACGGCCCGCGCCCTCGTTCCCGGTCGGCGAGGTCAGGGAGGCGTAGTCGCGTATCTCCGTCGTGACGCCGTAGCGTTCCTCGAAGATCCGCTCGTAGGCGTCGACGTCGCGGCCGTTGTCCGTCACGAACCGAACGAGAGCGTGGTGCAGTCGCTTTGAGAACCAGGTTCCCCGTTTGCCGTCCACCGTCGCCACGCGTGGATTCGCGTTGACGAAGGCGGCCTCGGAAACCAGGACGACGGGAGAAGACCGGTCCGTCCTCACCTCGATGTCGCCCTCCAGGTACCTGGGCGTCAGCAGCCACTGCGAAGCCACCAGCGACTGCGCGCGGTACGGGTCCCTTGTCTCCTGCGGAATGGAACGCATGGTCGTCAACAGCCGCCACGCGTGCTCCTGCGACCAGGAAGCATCGTCGGAATCCACCAGCAGCATGTTGTAGTCGTGAGCCAGGGCGTTCGCCGACGAGTTGTCGACCACCCTGACCGGCTCGTCCTCGAACTCGATCTCGCGCGGCCGGTTGACCGCAGCCGAGTACTCGGTGCCCGCCGTGCTCTGGTCCTCTTCCCAGTGGAAGACGAACGGGTCCGTGGGAATCGGCGTCAGGTCGAACGGTTCCGGAGGGCCGCCCCACTGCGGAACGTCGACCATCCGGGCGGGCGTCGTGCGGTGACCTGCCGCGTGTACCTTGACGGCGTAGCGGCCGGCCGCGAGGCCATCGAACCGGAAACGGCCGAAGGAGTCCGGCGTCGCGACCCGGAGGACACCCTTCGCGGTCACTATCACCTCGACGTCCGGCCAGGCGCCCCGATAGCCGACGACCTGACCGGAAAGGGAGTCGGGGCCTCCCGGCTGCTCGTCGTCGGCACAGCGGAACGCTTCCGGGTCGCTCCTCGCCGAGGCCGTCCGGCCGAAGCTGTTCGCATGCGTCCAGGCGGCCCCCCCGCCGGGCGGCTCGATCGACAGCTTGAACCCGAGCGTCGTCACCGGCGCGACGAACACCCAGCGGTGGCCGTTCAGGGCACACCCGTCCAGGACCTTGACCAGCACCTCCGCGTTGTCGCGCTCGAAGAAGTACAGCAAGGCGGACTGGCTGGAGTCCAGACCGTAGTCCCGCGCCTGCGTCACGACGACTTCGCCGTCTTTCTCGTGTTCGACGCACATGCTGACCGTGAAGCCGCCGCCCAGGGTCGTCACCGGCCGGGGCGCGCAATCCGCGGCCGCACCGGCGACCGCGTGCCGAACGTCCGTCATGGAGCCCGTCAGCGGTGCCGCAAAGGAGGCGCCGGGCCACGTCAAGGACGTCGATGAAGCCGCCGCCGGCCCGCACGGAAAGGCCGTCAGATCGCTCCTCGCCTCCGCGGTCACGCCGCCGCGCGGATTCCGGTGTACCCACCTCCTGCCGGTGGCCGTCTCCTCGACCGACAGGTTGAAGGCCAGCGTCGTCACCGGCGCCACGAGCACCCAGCGGTGGCCGTTCATCTCACACCCGTCCAGGACCTTGATCAAGACCTCCGCGTTGTCCGGATCAAAGAACCAGAGAAGGCCCGACTGACGCGAACCGAGCCCGAAGTCGATCGCGTCCGCCTGCGCCGGCTCGCCGCCTCGTTCGTACTCGAAGCACATGCTCACGGCGTAGCCGGGCTCGAACGTGACCTGCGGCGACGACGGCACGCAGTCCGTGTACTCCCCGGCGCCCTGGACGGCCGCTGCCGCGGGGCCCGCCAACGCCAGAATCAAGACCACCGAGCCGGTGAGCTTCATGCAAGTTGCCTACCAGAGCAACGTGAGAATTGCGTGATTCACTCGCCATAAGCGTGTGATCTTTGCGAGAAACTACGGCTTGACGAGCGCGCTCAGCCCCCGCTGGCCGCAGCCTAGACAAGCAGCTACCGGAGATCGTAGGTCAGCACTCGCGGCAGACCCAACGGATGCTCCGGGATCGGGTCCGGCGCCCACTTCACTACGCGAGCCGGCGCGTCGCCGGAGGCCCGAAGATGGGCGCGGGTGACGGCAGCCGTCACACCGATCGACCGCAACCAGATCAGCGCATCGCCGACGAAGTCGAGCGGACGGTCGGGGTGGCACTTGTCCGGACACGCCCATGCGTCCAACTCGGCCCGCCAGCGCGACTGGTCCTTCGAGACTCTCACCATCACCACGCCAATGACCACACCGCCTTCCTCGGCCACCAGGGCGCGGTTGCCGGCGGACACATCCAGGTAACCCTCATGACCGAGCCCGTCGTCCACCACGATCTGGGCCGAAACGCCGTTGATGACTTCCCGGTAAGTGGGCCCTGCCGCCGACATCTTCCGCCGAGCAGAGTGAATCGCCCCTTCGTCGCCCCCCATACAGCTGCGATAGATCACGCGGTCCGGCGTGTAGATGATCACTCGTACCTCCGGGTCTTCCGGTAGATCCCTGAGGAAGTCACGACGCGCAGCGTCTGTGTGCCGCTCTCTGGATCATCGCTGTCACGTCGCCAGGTCAAGAAGGCGATGCCTCGGTCGGTCCCGGGAGCTCCGCTTGGGCGGTTCGAAAGAGACGCGAACCACTGGAGTGCCGAGTTGAAATTGAAAGACGACGTGCGGTAGTCATTGAGATCAAGGCCGCTCTGGTTCAGGTAGCTCGTGTTTGTGCCGATCCATGTGTCGGTCGCTTGATTCCTCATGTTGTTGCCCGTCGTCGGGATGGACTGTGCCACCAGAAGATCGACCGAAGTGCCCGAAATCTGAGTCTGGTGCACCATGAAGAAGCCGCTCGACGGTTGATTGGGCATCGCACTCTCGGTGTTGCTGTTGAAGCGCCCGAAGGCAAGGCCGCTCGCGTCGTCGAAGTCGTCCTCGATCGGGTCGCTCACCTTGGACCACGTACTACTCCAACTTCCCCAACTCTTCGGGGGCGGCGGCGGGGGCGGCGCCGCGGCGGTCGTCGCGCTATCCGAGACGTAGCTGCTGTTGCCATGGGTCGTCTCGCACCGCACCTTTAGTGCGTAGGAGGTCGCGGCAGAGAGACCAGTGAAGCGCCGCGAACTCGTTCCTGTAGTGCCAGACGAAACGACGGTGGTCCCCTGCCGGAGTTCGTAGCGATACGTTCGGCTCGATCCGGTACCCCAGGAGGTTGGCGGATCCCAGTCGCCGTCCGCCGCATTCTGTCCGTCGGCCGCCAAGCTGAGGTTTCGCGGGGCTCCCGGACCCGACGTGGCCACGTTCGGAGTGACGAAGCTCGAGGTCCACCAGCTTCCGACGGTCGACCCGGCAGTCGCCCGTACGCGATAGCGGTAGCTCGTGCCGTTTGACACCCCGGTGTCGGTGTAGCTTGAGGACGCGCGGCCAGTCGCCAGCCGCTGCCACCGTCCCCCGGACTGCTGCCGTTCGACGTCGTACCCTGTCGCGTTGGCGACATCATTCCAATCGAGTGCCACCTGCCCGGCGCCAGCCGTCGCCGTGCCGCCCGTCGGACTCACCAAGGTCGTGCCCGCCACGACGGTGTCGTCCTCTACCGCACCACCGAGAATGTACGCCCCGTCGCCCGTTGAGCGTGCCGCCTGGATGCGCGCGTGGAGTCGCTTTCCTACGATCGATGCCAACGCCGAAGTTGTGAGCGTGTGATCCGTGGCACTTCCCGAAAGGAAGCTCGCCGTTCCCCAGTTGATGATCCCGGTCGAGTCAGGCAGGCCGAACTGCACTCGCCAGTTGTCCGGCGCATCGGTAGTAGGGACCCTCCACGTCATTTGGGCCTGTGATGCGTTCGCCGTTGCGGCAAAGTCCAGGGCGGCAGCTCCGGCATTGTCCCCGTACCTGCCTACGACGGCGGGTACGCTCCAATCGTCCGCCACGGTGTCGCCCGGGGACGGCGTACCGACCAACCTCCTCTCCGCTCGCAAGAGCACTGGCGCGTCCGCCGTCAGCCCGGGAGCGCCGTCGTGCCACGTCAGACCGTCCACGGTGCCCTGCCGCTCGTATCCCCAACTATTCAGAGGCCGCTTCGAAGCCGGCACCGTCTCGTCCGCGTAGGCGGCGAACACGTACTCGTACCCGCGACCATCTTCGCCGTCCGCGCCTGGAACGCCATCTTCTCCATACCTGCCCACGACGGCGGGCACGCTCCAATCGTCCGCTATCGCGTCTCCCGGGGACGGCGTACCAACCAGTTTCCTCTCTGCCCGCAGAAGCACCGGCGTGTTCGAAGTCAGATCGGGAGCGCCGTCGTGCCATGTCAAGCTGTCCACAGTGCCCTGCCGCTCGTATCCCCAGTTGTTGGAAGGCCGCTTCGAGGCCGGCACGGTATCCGTCGCGTAGGCTGCGAACACGTATTCGTAGCCGCGACCATCTTCCCCGTCCTCGCCGGGAACCCCGTCCTCGCCGTAACGACCCAGGATCGTCGGCACGCTCCAGTCGTCCGTCACCGCATCGCCCGGTGACGGCGCTCCAACCACCTTCCTCTCCGCGCGCAGAAGCACCGGCGTGTTCGAAGTCAGATCCGGAGCGCCGTCGTGCCATGTCAAGCCGTCCACCGTGCCCTGCCGCTCGTATCCCCAGTTGTTGGAAGGCCGCTTGGCGTTCGGCAACGTGCCCTCGCTGTACGCCGCGAACACATACTCGTATCCGATCCCGTCCTCACCATCGGCGCCGGACACGCCTTCCAACGGTTCCACACCGACTTCGCGCGCTTCAGTAGACAAGCCGGACGTGTCCACATGCCGAATCGCCACCCGAAGTGCCTCCGTGCCTGACACGTCCGCGCGTGTGAGTCCCGTGCCCGCGATCTTTCCGCGCAACGTCCAGTTGTCTCCGGAGACATCCACGTCGGCAGCCGGCGAGCCAGGCGTGCCCGCTCGGTCGTAGATCTCCGTGTGAGCGTAGTCCCCATCGGGCGAGGGATTCCAGTGCGCCCAGTAGCCACCGATAGCCGGCTCCGCCGCAAGGCCGGTTGGTGCCGTACCCGCGTCCGTCTTTCCGTCTGCGACCACGTGCGCGCTCCGCGTCCAATCCGACTCGCGGCGGCCTCCCAGGAAGCGCGCCCGCACTCGGTAGCCACCCAGGGCGACATCGCGAACGACGATGCTCCGCGCAGGCGTTGTGCGAAGCGGCTGCCACGGGCCTCTGGGCAGCACAGACCAGTCTCCAGCCTCGATCTCGGCCGCTGTCGCCCGGCGCTTCGGCCGCCGGATCTGGTACTCCACACGCGCGATCCGCGAATCGTGATCCCCGCCGCGGACGGCGATCTCGAGCTGACTCCGCACCAGGTTCCGGTCCCGGTAGGTCGTTTCGGCCACCGTGACGGCCGTCGGCGGCGCCATCGGCGCCACCGGGGTGCGCAACGGCGGCGCCAACTCCCGTCGCTTTTCGACCGCCTTGTACTTCTCCGGGTCGTGGCGCCGCGCTTCGACCTGCACTTCGGCCTTGTCCCGCTCGGTCAGTTGGGTCACGATCCAGTCCGTCACTGCCGACTCTTCCGCCACCAGGTCGCCGACCCCGAGGCCCGTCGGTACGTCTGTCGTCGTGAGGCGCGGAGACTGCAGATTCACCGGAGCGGGCTGAACCAGACGTAGCGTCACGCCGCCTCGATCCGCTGCCGGCAGCGCCTCGTACGCCGCCAACCAGGTCTGCATCTCGTTTCCGTCATCGCTGCCCACGAACCAGTTGTAGGGCGGCGACGCATCCCGGTAGGCGCTCGAGGGATGGTCAGGCCCCGCAAGCACCAACGTGCCAGCGGTAGGGTGCGCAACCTGGACCGCACCAGCGAAGCGCTCCCACGCCGCGCCCGCGTCGAGAGAGGCGCCCACGTACGCGGTCCAGTTGGCACCCTGCCGGTACAGAATCACCCTGTCCACGTTGCCGCCGCCCAGCGAGGCTGGCAACCGGTCATTGCGGAACGACCAGTCCGCGCTGGTCGACGTCACTGCGGTGGCCGCGCCCAGCGCGATCTCGTGCTCCAGAGTCTCCGCCGCCGCCGACACCTCAGCCGAACGGCCCTCGCCCCAGACGATCCGGCCACCGGCAGCCAGCCGCGGCGCCGGCGTGTCGAGCGTCAGCGTCTCCTGGCCGGCGACCGACGTGTCCACCTCGCGGATCCGGAAACCAGCCCGCTGCTCGAAGCGCCGGTCGTCGGCAATCCGCACGCGATCGCCGGGGCGCAGGTGCATCCCCTCAAGCGCCATGCCGAACTTCACGGTCTCCGACTCGTTCTCCTGCTCGTTCAGCAGCAGCAGCCCCGTCCGGTGAGCCTGCCCGCGCGACGTGCAGCCCACGGCCGCAACGTCCTTCTGACGGAACCCGTACTTCGCAACCAGATCGTCGAACACCACCAGCTCGATCCCGGACCGGAAGTCGTCGTCCGGGTCCCGCCAGGTCACCGCCACCGCCGAGTAGCGCTCCTGCCACCGCAGACCCTGGTACTCGAACTCGCCGTCGATCACGTTCGCGTTGGCCAACGCCGCCGTCACGTCGCTGTCGCCGTCGACCGCCAGAGACGCATGACCCGAGCTCCACAGCGCGCCGGCCCGGCAGGCGGACAGGACCCAGTCCACGACCTTCCGCGCCTGCTCCCGGCGCTCGATCACGCCGTTGAAGCGCCACCGTGGCTCCATTGCCGACTCACTCTCCGGAGACGGCACGAGCTCGTCGCAGCGCCTCGCCAACTCGAAGAACTCCCACCGGGCGGCGTACGCAGCGGCCGCCATCCCGGGAACGCCCCCGAGGCCGCCGCGGTGATCCGTCAGCAGGTCATAGGCGATCCATGCCGGATTGTTCGTCCACCGGGGCGCCAATCTGCCATCCCACATCCCCTCGCCGTAGGTCGCCGCCGACTCCGATGTCGGCTTGTCCGGATCCCACATGGACGGCAGCGGCGCCATCACCTTCCGGCCTCGGACTTCGTACTCCCGCCTGCTCGGGTTCACCTCGGATTGGCTAAGGTCCATCGTCAGGCCGACAACGGCAGAGTGCGGATACGACTGCTTCACGTCCCGCAGGCCGAACGTGCGCTCCCACCGCACTTCGTCCGACGCCTCGTCCGGCTCCGAGTCGGTAGTCTCCCGCGATACTCGGATCTCCCATGTTCCCTTCGCCCGAACGCTCCCAGGACGGTCGACCCGCCAGGACAACTCCTGCCTGTCCAGAGATCGGTCCCTGATCGTCTGCAGGAGCACGGTGGTCCACGACATCTGGCCCGTCGGCCGCGTCTCGATCCGAACCTCGACTTCCGTCTTAAGCGCGCGGTTGTTCTCGTCGTACTGCACGAGCCGCGGAAACACCAGCGTCACCCGAGCCGCGTCGTAGCCCTGCGGCACTCGCTGCGACACCGGAGTCCCATGGGCGACCTTCGTGCTCGAGCGAGGCAAACCCGTTGCCGTTACGTCGAAGCCGGCGAGCGCCCCCTGCTCCGCGTGGCCGTGCGCAAGGCCGCGACGCTCCTGGACCGACACGCCCTTGACGTTGAGTTCACCGTCCGTCTCTACCGGCACACCGTCGATGAACACCGACTCGAGACCGTCCGCCAGGCCCTCGATCTCCCCCTCGCCAAGCAGATCGACCACGCGCAACGTCGACCGCGAACGGGAGGCCTCACCAGGCGCCGGTACGTCACGGGTGATGCCGTGTCGCGGATCCTCCGCTGGATCCGGTCGCCCTTCGGCCGCGTTTCCGCCCAGGTCGATCACCGGTGGTGACGTGTACTCGCCGCCGGTCGGGCGATCCGGCGACAGACCACCGGAGATCACGGTCGAGCCCACCCGTGTCCGGCCGTAGATCAAGGGCACGGCGCCGCCCTGAGCGACGGTGTTCACTGGACCGGAGAACAGTGTCCGGCGCTGGCCCTCCTCCGCCAGGTGTTCCGTGTCGGGGATCGAGGGGATCTGCGTTACGGCATGGACGACTGAGTACACAGTGCTGACGCCGGCCACGATCTTGGCCCACAGCGGCAACGCCGCCCACGCAGGCCCCGAGCCGGCCAGAACCGGCGAGATCGAGACGTAAGCACGGTTCGCCAGACGCATCCAGAGCCCCGCCGCCGACTCGAGTGCGCGGCCATCCACGGACACGCGCCAGCTCCCGAGATCCCAGCGCAGCGCGAAGCCCGGCGCCTGGGGCCCCACGAGACTCAGCGCTTCCGCGACCGTCCGTGCCTCCAGCTCGACGATCGCCTCGTCAGGCCCGCAACGGCCCAACGCCTCGTCGTCCAGGTGCTCCCGCACGCACGTCGCCAGCGAACCCCGCAACCGCAACGTGATCACGACGACGCCTCCAGCGGCCGCGCCACCTCCACGATCCACCGGGCCAGGCGGCTCAGGGGCGTCCGGCGCGACAGGGACGTCGGATCGTACGGTTTGAGCGACGGATGGTGCAGCAGCAGCCCGTCCTCGAGCAGCACGCCGGCATGGTCCGCCACCGCGCCGCCGGCCATCCGCAGCAGCACGATGTCGCCCGGCCGCGCCCGCGACGGATCGACCGCGCTCCACCCGAGTCGCCTCCGCCAGGACGAGTAAAGGTCGAGTTCCGGCGACGTCTCGTCCCAGCGCCACTCGTAAGCCACCGGAGGCAGCTCAATCCCGCACTCGCGCCGATACCAGTCCCGCACCAGCGTGAAGCAATCCGTCACACCGTGACGGTAAGGGCGGCCGACGTAGGGCCGATCCATGTCCGGCCAGAAGAACGGCTCTCCCGCCACGACCTCGCGTGGTTCATCCGGAGCGGCTGCGCCAGTCGCACTAACGGACGCTCCCGTCATCGGAACGATGCCGTGCGGCAGCCCCACAGCGACCTGCGACTTCATGTCCTCACGGGACGGAAACGGCGCTCCGTCCGGGTGCGAGTGCACGACCGCGGCGGCGCCATCAAGATCCGCCTGGTGGAACTCGTACCCCCGCTCGGGCTCCGGGTGCCGGTTGGGCAGGGCGAAGAAGCCGCCGCCCACGATCAGACCGCCTGCCTCCCGCGGCCACTCGCGCTCCACATGGGCACGCAGCGCCGCCAGGCCTGTCGCCGTCAGTTCGATCATCGTCGCACCTGCGACACCCCGGCGAAGCCGCCGAACGGCAGTACGCCGTGCTCTCCAAACCGCAGCCTGCACCCCGACAGCCGGCGCGAACACACGTCCTCTGCCGCTTCCGACACCTCCTCATCGCCGGCGTTCCAGTAAGGACCGCCGGCGGCGTTCCGGCCCCGGTACGGGCAGCCGTCTTCAACGGGCGGATCCTCCCAGGCGTCCCCCACGCGGCGCCGGTACTGCCACTGGCAGACGTCGCGCAACACCTGGCGGCGCGGAATCATCGACTGCTCCAGATCGAGCGGTGACGAGAGCTGCCAGACGACCTCTTCCCGCGCCTCGCGCGACAGCCGGTCGACCACCCAGGACTCCCGCGGCCAGTGGCGCGACGAGTCAGCCTCCGAAGCGCCGTCCAGATACCTCGCCAGAGTCCGTACGCGATCGATCCTCGCGCCGTGCCAGCCCGCGGGGGCAGCCGTGCGGTCGAGCAGCGATACGCGCAGCGTGGGCCGCGCCGCGGCCCCCGACGCACTGAACCCGGCGCCCTCGAGCGCGATAGGCAGCGGCCGGTACTCCTGGCCGCCATACATCACCGACGCCGTGGCGGCGGGACCCGTCGTGTACCGCTCCACGCGCTCCCTGCCCGTGTCGTCGAGGTAGCGCACGGTGAACAGGTCCACGATCGGACCCGCGTCCATCCGGCCCGCCTCGACCGCAACCGGACTCATGAGCTGAAGTCGCTCCTTCATCGGCGGTGATCCTGCCGGCCGGGCGTGACACGGGGCGTGGCCTTCGCGTCACTTTCCGTAAGCGCGGAAACCCGATCCGCCGCAGCGTGACACCGCTAGACGGCGCGGTTCGCGCCCACGCGCGGAAACAGCTCGCTCCCAGACGGGAGCGACGGGGCAAAGCTAGACCGCGAAGGCCCCCCTGCCTATTCGCAAGGAAAGGCGCTCGTGTCGGCCCGCGTCTCCGCCGTCACGCCGAGCCGATTCCGGTGCGTCCAGAGCAGGCCGCGGCTGTCCGTCACATGGAGGTTGAACGCCACGTCCGTCACCGGCGCCACGAACACCCACCGCCGGTCGTTGTGGGAACAACCGTCGAGCACCTTGACTAGTACCTCGGCGTTGCCGCGATCGAAGAACCAAAGGAGCCCCGACTGGCCGGACGCCCAAATACCACCCTTGGCCTCGCCGGCTTCTCCCCCGGCGGCTTCGTAGCAGAGGCTTACCTTGTAGTCGCCGTCGAACACCAGGGGCGTCGTCGTAGGGTGGCATTCGCTGTACATGCCGGGCAAGAGCCCGCCTGGCAGGCTTGGGCCGCCCTCGTGGACTACGCCCATGCGGATGGCGTAGTCCCGGCTCTCCGGCTTGCTGATTGCGCGGCGTTGATAGCTAGGCTGCCACCGTTCGGTGGCCCGCATCACACTCTGTTCCGAATAGAAGTAGCGCTCTCGCCAATGTGGATCCTCAACTCGGGCATAACGGTACAGATCGTACCCAAGGGTGGCGCCGGAAATCCGCATCTGTCGCCTCTTGCTCCCGCCGGGCATCCGAACACTGACCCAAATCGAACCAGCGGACACTGGCACGTCCACCGCCTGCTGGACGCACGTGAACTCCTCAGTTTCCGATGGAAAGGGCAGGAGTACCCGCAGCGTTCTGGGGCCACTCAGCACGTCCCCGGGGCGGCTGCCCCTGTCGTACTGCTGGGAGCCCTCGTTCCAGATCGTCCTTGTTTCATCAGAGTATACTACGAAATCGAAAGCATAGTCCTGGACGGCCGCGATGTCGTACAAACTAAAACAAGCCTCCAGCCAGCGAATAGCGCCGCCTGACCGCAAGACGTATCTCACAGCGTACTCGGCCACCCACGAGTCTGCCGCGGACTTCCCCTGGCGGAAGTCGCCATCGTCGTGCTGATAGCGGGTTGCTCCGCCACGACTCCTTTCAACCTCGCTTGCGACGCGAGGGACCGTCGCCGAGATCACCTGCGGCCCGGTCCCGGTCTCCGCCCGCGCCACCGCAAGACCGCCAGCTCCCAGAGCCATGCACCCGCCCAGAATCATCCATCCGTGTCTGCTCGGTCCCATCTACCAACCTCCCCTACCGGCTCCGCCGCTGATTCACCCTGAAGAACCAACACTCGATCACACTCGGTGCAGACTACAGCACCGGATCGCGAGCATCACGCGAGAAGCACACAGATAATCATGAGGAATACGCGATAGACTGACGCCCACTCCGACACTGCCGGCAGCCATGGAACACTGCCCGCGCCCTCGGAGCGGCCCGTCGTCCAGTGTTTGACGACGACGGGCTTGCCTTGAAGACTCACTGTGAACAGGTCGACGACGGCGCCAGTGTGCAGGCGCTTCTGGTCGGGAGACTCACAGGCCGAAGTCCTCCTCGAACATGGCGCGAACGTTGCGGCGCTCGGCGGAAACCCACTCCTCGGACCAGTCCTTGCAGACCCACTTCTTGTCCTCCAAGGGTGGGGGCAGCTCTGTCGCGATGAAGGGTTCGGTCCCTGCCCGAGCCTGGAAGAACTTGATCAAGTCCGCCGTTGCCTCGAGCGTCAATCCGGTCCACACCGCCTCATACCTCAGCGTCACGCTGTTCAGGCCCTCAGCTGCGCGCTGCGTGTAGCCGTCGCCAAGTTTCTTCTCGAGCACGCGCACCTGGTGCCGGACACCGGAGCCGCTGCTCACCGCGAGAGAGAGTTTCTTAGTAGGCATGGACTCGATCCGTAGGGTTCAGGACGCCGCCAGGGCGCCGTTCGTTGACCATCACGTCGCGGATGAGCGGCTCCAGCTCGCGCCGGATGCGGAGCCCGACCTCTGACCCGAAACCGTGGGCGTCGCCACCGGCCGGGGTCTCGACCGTTACATGGATGGAGGGACTGAAGATGACGTCGCCGCGGCCGCCAACCGCCTCGACGCCCAGGCGCCCGGAGCTCAACCGCCTGAGCGGCAGGATGGCCTCCGGACCGGCCTCGCCGGCGAGGCCGAGGCCGCCTCGGTGGCTGAAGAACGTCGGGCTGTCGACGATGCCGCCGTAGGCGTAGGCCTGAGGGGGTTTCTGGGCCCTGATCGCAGCGATCTGCGCCGCACCCGCCGCGGCCATCAGGCCGGCAAAGACGAACCGGATCGGCGTCGGCTGGAGCGTGTTGTCCCCCAGTACGGCGGCAATGGCCGAGTGCGTCGCGATAACCGCCTGGGCGATCGCGGCTGCCTGATTGAGACGGAAGGCCTTGCGGTTGTGTGCGGCCAGACCTTCCGTTCCTGCCTTGACCGCATCCAGGAAGGACACGGCACGCACAGCCCCGGTCGTGGCGTCGTGGTACCTCTCCACGGAGGCCGCAACCTGGTCGACACCCGTCGCGTAGCCCTTGAGGGCATCAGAGTCCTGCTCCGTGACCGTGTCGTTGGTGACGTCGGGTAGAGGCTCCAACTGCTGCACCTGCTGCTGGAAGCGTTCCTTCCTCGCCTCGTTCTGCTTCCGGATCGACTCCTCCAAGTCCTCCGTAGCCAGGGTTTCGGTCACGATCTGCTCGATGACTTCCGGAGTGGCCTCCTTGTACAAGGCTCGCGCCTGCTCCCGGATCTCTCGGGCTCGCGTCTCGCGCGCTAGCGCTTCTGTCGATGCGTCAGTCGCTCCGACAAGAGCAGCCTGGCGCTGTTTCAGGGCCTCGAGGGCCGCTACACCGGAAGCTCGTTCCTTGTCCGCACGCTCTGCGGCTTCAGCGGCTTCGATCTCGGACAGCGCCAACTGCTTGGCGGCCTCAGCACGCTCCCGAAGCTCCTTCTTTCGCTCGGCATCGCCACCGGCATCGGGATGCTCAAGTGCAGCGATTCGCTCTTCGTACTCCGCGATGACCCGCTCTCGGTCGGTCTGAAGGTCGCGCTCCACCTGAAGCAGCGAGGCTGCAGCATCGTTCCTTCGTTGCTTTCTCTCCTCCTCGACCCTCTCTAAACGAGCGATTTCTTCCCGTGCTGCGTCATCCAGGTCCTTCGAACTCAAGAGTCCCGGATCGAGAGCACTCCTTGTGTTTGCAAGCCGACTTTCCAGGTTGGAGACGACACTCTCGAGACGCTCTACCTCAGCGTCAGCGTTGTCGATCCTGTCCAAGTAGTCCTGGTTCCTCGCGTTGTCCTTGACGTACAGCTCCCGAGCTTCAAGAGCTCGACGCGCCTTTGCCGCTTCCTCTCTCGCGCCTGTGAGCTCCGCCGTCGCTTCTTCAATGCCACTTCCAAGCTCGCGCACGAGCACGCGCTTCTGAGCGTCTCCGAGTTCCTTCAGCTTCTCGGCGGTCTCGTCGATCGACTCTCCCCACTCGAAGAAGTCGTCGGGAAGGCCGTTGACGCTCTCCTTGGCCGCTTTGTTGGCACTGACCAGATCGTAGATTGCTGACACGCCGAGCAAGATGAGACCGGCCGGCCCCGTCAAGAACGCCAGTGCCGTCCTGAACCCTCGCACCGCGACGGCCGCCACCCTCATCGCCCCTCGGAGGACTCCGGCTGCAGTAGCCCCGCCACGCAACGCGACGCCAAGCCCCGACGTATTCTGGATCGCACCAGCCGCAGTCCCCGCAAGCTCCTTGTTCTGAAGGGAAATGAGGGCCTGAGTGGCCACGTAGGCGATCGCCGTGTCCTTCACGACCCTCAGCGTGTCTCCCGTCTTCTTATTCGCCGTAGCGAAGCCGTTGGCCACGCCGCTGGCGCTCTTCGCCGCGCGGCTCAGCTTGTCGAGCTCCCGTGCCGCCTCGCGAACCGCGCCCACGAAGTCCCTGCCGTCCGCGGTGAGGCGAATGCCGACTCTCAGTTCTTCTCCAGCCATGACCTAGTTCTCCAGTCGTCCGGGTTGGCGAGTCGCCGCATCGGGCCGTGTGGCGCGCCAGCGACCGCTCATCGTTTGCCGGCCTCTTCCAGCACGGCCGCCTCCATCACGCGCAGGCCGGTGAACACGCGCTGCCATCTCAGCCTCCTGCCCTGCCTTGCGTTGCCCAGGCCGTCAGCCACGAGCCCCCGTACCGCGGCGCGGACGCCGGCGTAGTCGAGGCCCACGAGCCGGCCGCTCGGGCCGTGCCGCCACTGCGTCTGGGCTGCGAGGAACGCAACCAGCGTGTCCCAGTTTTCGGGCAGAACATCAAAGTCTCTTCCTTGCGGCAGCGAGTCCGGATCTATCTGGATGCCGAACGCGCGCGCGTCTTCTTCCGTCTCGTCCGCGCCGCTCCCCTGGCCGAACCAGTGGCGAGCGGCGCCACGGAGTTTTTTGCCGGCAAGCCCTGGCTGAAGCGGCCGTAGGCCTCGGCGACGGAACGAGTGAAGTAGCCGATCCGTGCCAGCTTCTCGACGTTCTTCTCGTTGAACTCGAGCGGCTCGCCGTCGAAGTCGGTGATCTCGTCCCAGCCGGCGAGGATGCCCGCCAGGTACGCCTCGTCTCCTTCGAGGGCAAGGTCCCGGACTTCGGAAGCCTCGAGCAGCCGGAAGTGCAGAACGCAGCCGAGCTTCTCGGTCTTTCCGTCCGCCGCCGGCACGTCGATCGCCACCGGCGTGGGGTAGGTCGCCTCGGGGTCGGCCAGTCTGAATGCCATCATTGTCGGTCTCCTTGGTTCCTGCGAGCGAAACCGGTCCGCCGGCCCTCCCCCGGGTGGTTACGAGGGGGAAGGGGAGGGCCGACGAACCGCGAACTCGGGTCCTACCGGAAGGTGAACCTGATCTCGTCGTTGCCGCTGTTCGGCGCCAGCTTGAGACCGGCGGAGACCTGGAGGACGCCCTCCTCGTCGCCGTACTGCGGGTCGACCAACTGGACCTTCGGGCAGTTGATCTCGATCAGGTCGCCGGCGTTCTCCGCCGTGTCGGCGCCGCCGTGGACCATCTTCATCGCGCCTGTCGTGCCGGCCTTCGCGGTGGTGAAGGCGTTGAACGACGCCAGCGTCGGCGCGTCGAAGGTGATCGAGCCGGCCGGCTGGCGGCCGGTGATGATCACCTCGTTGGTCGCCCCGATCACCTCGCGGTGGACCGTCTGGACGGCGTAGTCGAGGTCCAGCTTCGACAGGGCCAGACTGCTCTGGCCGTGCAACTGGAAGGTGGGCGTGTCCGTCGTGGAGCCGGGCGTCGGCGCCTGCCAGGACGAGTAGTCCCCGGTGATCGCCGCGACGCTCGACGGGTCGTTCCACTTGCCCAGGAAGGTGAACTTGAGCCGCGGGATGAGCTGGGCGCCCGACGTGAGCTGCCAGGTGCCCCGGCAGCCGGTCAGCGTGTGCTGCTGGCCCGCCCAGTTGCAGACGATGGTCAGCGTCTTCTCGTCCTTGCTCACCGGTACGTACTCGACCTTCGAACTCTCGGTGACGGTCTCGCTCATGCCGCAGGCCAGGAGCAGCTTGCCCAACTGCGGCGCGGTGCCGGCGGTGCCCGAGGCGGCGAGTTCCACCGAGAACTCGATCTGCTGGTGGGAGCCCACCTGGAAGTCCTCCGAGGCGCCGTAGAAGCTGCGCACCAAGTCGCGGCTCACCGTGCCGCCCACGAGGGGTGTGAGGGTCGGCTCGATCGCGAGGATCGCGTCGGTCGCCGCCGGCGCCACCGCGGTGCCCGCCGTCGTTTCGATCTTCGCCAAGATCAGTTTTCGTCCTGCCGATAGGGCCATCATTCGCTCCTTCTGGTCAAGACGCCGACCGTAGTTGCGGCGCCTGGTAAATGTCTCTCCACCACTCGACCCCTTCGTCCTGTCGATCCAGCGCCTTCCCGCTCCGATGCGTGACGGGGCCGGTAGCCCCCGGCGGCGTCCAGCCGAGCAGAGCGGCGTCGACCTGGTCGCGCACGGCCTCGAGGCCGGAAACGCTCTCGGAGTTCGCCTCCTGGCGAACCGGCACCCGAAGCAGCACCGAGATCGCCACGACGTGCTCCTGACGCGGCGGGCCGATCACGGTCGAGGGCTGCGCCTCGTCCGCGAAGTAGGCCACGAACGCCGTGTCGCGGTCGGCGCTCGACTGCACCGCGGCCGTTGTGTAGACGCCGTGAACCGCCAGGTCTGTCTGCGAGCGGAGACGCTCCACCCAGTCTGCGAGTCGCATGCTCATCGCGTGCGTCCGACCGGGGAGGTCGCCCGGAAAGAGTGTCGCTTGGTCATCGGCGGCGATCCTGCAGGCCCGATGGGACATCCGGTGGCACGTCCGTGTCACTTTCGGGGAAGGGGTCGCCTGGTCGGCGTCGTGTGGCCTGGTCAGGTGGCGCGGCCCGGGACGGAATTGCGAAAGCCGCCAGCCCGAAGGCTGGCGGCTTCTCGGCGCAAGCTCATCGGAACGCCGGCTGCTTCAACTCCTGATCGGGTAGATCGTCACGCTGCCGGCCGTGCCAGCGGCTCCCGTGCCGCCGTCCGATCCGGCCTCGCCGTCGTAGGTGGCTCTGAGACTGGTCTGAGTCGATGCCTTGATGGCCAGGACGCTGCCGCCCGAACCGCCGGCGCCACCGCTGCCGCCTGCGCCGATGGCGATGGTCAGTTGCGTGCCCCTGGCCAGTTCGGCCAGGCGAACGGTCTTGCACTCGCCTTCGGCGCCCGAACTGCCGGCGCCTCCCGAGCCTCCCGGCCGGTTGAGGTAGGCCTCGCTATCCGGCGCCTTTCCGCCGCTTCCGCCCGTTCCGCCGCCGCCGCCGCGCGCGTCCTCGCCAGTCGCGAGCCCGGGTTGCCGGGCGAGATCGGTGATCGGAACGCCGCCGCCGCCGCCGCCGCCGCCGCCGGCACCGCCGGCCGCTGAATGCACTGTTTCGCCGACCGTGAGGGTGGTCGCGCCGCCCGGTGCGCCGGCTTCTCCCCCGCCTCCCGCGCCGCCGGTCGCGAGACCGTTGCCGGCTGGTGACGGGCTGCCACCGTATCCGCCGTCTCCACCCTTGGGTCCGCCGCCACCGCCGCCCCGCGGTCCGTGGTTTCTCTGCGTGTAGGTGCGCCGGCCCCTGCCCCCGTAGTCTCCGCCAGCGCCGCCATCGCCGAAGTAGCCGTTCAAGCCATAGCCTCCGCCGCCGCCGCCGCGGCCGGTTCCGTCGGCGCCATGCCTTTCCGTCTCGCTCCTGCCGTCGCCGCCTTCACCGCCGCCGTCCCCGCCGCCGTTGCCGCCCTCGGCGCCGGAGTAGAGCGCCGCGTAGCCGACGTTGGGCACCGTCGAGCCGATGTTGAAGCCGGGAGACGCTCCCCCGCCGCCGCCGCCGCCCGAGCCTCCCTGGCCGCCCTGGAGAACCAGAATCGCCTCCGAGGCATCTTCCCACGGCCACTCGAAGGCCTGCGACTCGGTGAAGGTCTGGCTGACGGGCGCCACGGCGGACGGCACCCGGTGGTGGAGGAGGTGGGTAACCCAGTCGCCTGCGCCCACGACGTCGTTGACGGGCCGGATGCGGAAGCCGTAGTTGCGCGCGACGACGAGCCCGGACAGCGTGAACTCGCGCTTGGTGGTGACCATCTTGTTCTGGTTGCCGGTGAAGGGCCGCTGATCCGAGGCCTCCTCCCACTCGACCTCCCAGTGGTCGACGCCGAAGTCCCAGGAGACGGTCGCGGTGTCGTTCCGGAAGGAGAACTGGAAGCGTGTGGGCCTGGGGTTGAAGGTGGCGGTCATGGATTCCCTTTCCTGTGATTCAGTCGTTCAGCCGACGGCTGCTTGCCGGCGTGCCAGGTCTGGGGCGATCCTGCGCGCCGGCCGTGACGCTCAGAGGCCAACGCCTGTCACATTCTCGACGCGGCCACCAGCCCCAAGGTCAAACCAGCGGAATGACCTGGACAGTTCCGTTTCGCGCGCCCTGTTCGCCGGCGGGGCCGGCACTGCCATGCTCGCCTTCGGGGTCCGCAAGGACGAAGCTGGTGACGCGCGAGTTCGTGGCCGCGCTGTTGCCGCCCTTCCCGCCTTCGCCGCCAGCACCAGCAGCACCGATGGTGATCGTGAAGGTGTCGCCCTTCGAAAGATCGTGGACCACGTGAAACTCGGGCGTGGCCACGCGGCCGAAGTCTCCGGGGTGACCAAGAACATGGGTGCCGCCGCTGTTACTGCCGGCGTTCGACCGACCGCCGGCGCCGCCATCCCCGTATCGTCCGCCCGCGCCTTCGTAGCTGCGCTCTCCAATCGCCACGGTCGTCGGACTTCCTGTCGCTCCGCGTTTGCCCGCCGCGCCGCTCGAACCATAGGTGGTCGTGAGGCCGTGGTAGCCCTCGTACTTCACGTAGCCCGTTCCCGACGCGCCGCCGTGTCCCCCCTGGCCGCCCTGGCCGCCGCGCAGCACCAGCATCGCCGTGCCCATGTCGTCATGAGGCCAGTCGTACGTGCCCGACTCGGTGAACACCTTGCCGCCCGTGAGGTTCGGAGGCTGGCAGTCGGGCGGAAGCGTGATCAGCGTCGGCTCCAGCTCCATCTCCACCGACCACTCGCTCGTACCGGACAGGTCGCTCATCGCCCGAACCTGGAAGAAGTACTTCTGGCCCACCTCGAGATCCGGGAACGTGTGGTACGCCGAGGTCGTGAAGACGGTCCCGTCGTACTCCTCGCCGTCTTCCCGAATCCGGACCTCGTACTGATCGACCGCGGGGTACCACCGCACTCGCGTCCCCTCGTCGTCCTCGCCCACCAGGCGGAATCCGAAGGGCGGAGACGGGCGGGAGATCGGACCGGGGAAGCCCGGCGTCACGTTCGCGTTGGGGTTCGGGCGCAGGATCGTCATCGTGGGTGCCTCCTTGTCGTGGTTCGACAGACCAGGCAGGCGATCCTCCGCGCCGCCCGTGACGCCCACAGGCCGACGCTTGTCACATTCTCAGCCCGGCCCACCTGATCGCGGATCAGGTGCCGAGCTACGGCTTCTCTATCGCCCTGACTACTCCGATGCCGTGCGGCGCGAGTCCTGGCGCCGGCGGCCTCTGCGTGAACCCGGTTCCCGCACTTCGAAGCCTACGCTGCGAAGGCCGTCGGCGACCATCCGAAACGCGCTGCGGAGCTGACAGGGCGTCGCCGAGTCCGGGGCCGGGGAACTACGAGCTGCTTCGTCGAGCGGCGGAGGCCGGGCGCGACCGAGATAGACCGCCAACCCGAGAGCCGAACAGAGAGCCTCGACCGTGTCCGTCCGCGGCCTGGCGCCCCGCCGGATGTTGCGAATCGCGTCCGCATTGCCCGTGGCGCGCAGGGACAGCTCGCGGTCTGAAAACTCGCTCTGATCTACCGCCCGCAGCAGATCCTCTGTCAGCCCCAAAACGCGGTAAGCCTACCGCATCGCGCCGGTGTAGGGCAACGAGAATCCACGTTCGCACTCTCATCACAAGAAACCGACACGCCGAGGGCTTGCGATTCGCAAACACTTACCGTATGGGCGCGCACCGTGAATCACCCGTGACACGATCCCGCGTCTCTCTCACGATAAAGAGTTGCCTCGGGGGCTTGCGATCGCGGTATACGTACCGTATGGTCCTCCGCCGTGAGTTACCGGGACACAATCCTCCACCTCTTCACTCTCTACTGCGCCGTCTCGGGCAGGAGCCCCGCTCGGGTATCGACCCTGGTCTGGAACCACGGCGCCAGGCACAGCCAGATCGTCGCCGGCGCCGATCTGCGAACCCGCACTCTCGAGCGGGCTCTTCGGTGGTTCTCCAATCACTGGCCGGTGGATCTTGCGTGGCCGCAAGGCATCGCCCGACCTGTACCTGAGCAGGAAGACGCCGATACGCCGGCGCCAGTTCCCGATCCGAAGGGCCGGGAACTGGCCGAAGCGATGGCTCTCGGGGCGAACGGCCGGCTGCGCTCGCCCAACGCGCTCTGTAAGGCATTGCGAATCCGTCGCGCGACCTACGACTACGTCATCCGGCGCTACGCCGACGGACGCGACCGGGCCGATGCCTTCCCACAGAGGAACACCTGGTCCCGCCGGCTCCTCGAGTATCTGCTGGCAAGCGGCGATGTGCGGTTCGCCAAGCGCCGGCAGCGGCTCGAAAAGGCGGAGGAGATCGGCCGCCAGTTCTTCCGGAGGTCAACTCTGGAGAAGCGATCCGGCAAGAGGCGGTCCGATGCCGACTGATCCCGGCGACTACATCTCGCAGGCGTCCCAGGTGCTGCTCGCGGTTGTGGCGGCCCTTGGCCGGCAACCACTCGAGCCCCAGACAGTGGCTTCCCTGTCGTCACAGCTCGGCAGCTCGCGAGACCAGGTGTTCCGCGCTCTGAAGAACATGGAAGCAGCCGATTGGGCCGAGCGGCTGCAAAGCGGCTGGCGGCTTTCGCCGGAGATCGTCCGCATCAGCGAGAGGTACAGGCTGGCTCTTGCCGACGCCGGCCACAACTACCTGGGAGGAGTTTGATGACCGACAATAGTGAGGGCCTGATCCCACATGGCTCAACGAGCCTGACGCCGAGCCCCGCGGCTCACGAGGCGGCTGGCCGCATCCGAGCCCTGCACATGACTGCGCGTACGTTCGCGCAGTTGATCGAGGCTCAGATCATGGAGTCGTTGTGGATCATCCGCCGTGAACTGCCTGTCGACGCCGAGTTTCTACACATTCGTCGAGTCGCAGACGCCAATCGACCGTCGGCGGGCACGCCTGATGGTGGACACCTGGTCTGTAGCACGACGCCGGCGAGAGCTACGCGAGCTGGCACAGAGCCGGCCCTCGGAAGCGTTGGCGCTGATGAAGAGCGCGATCGACGCCGGCGTCCAGCTAGCCGACGCGACCGACAAGCAGGTCGCCGAGCTTCTGTCCCGGCCGCCGCGACAACGCAACAGGGCGATCCGCGAACTGATCGAATCCCACGAGGCGAAGGAAGAGAAACCGCTCGTCAGGGAGCCAGAGCGGTCAGTGGTCGGTACGGTCGCCCGGAACGAGGAGAGCCCGAGCCGTCGGCTCGGCGAGCTGCTCGAGGCGCTTCAGAAGATCGAGGGCAAGCTCGCCGACCTCCTCCTGACCGCCGAGATGGTGCTGGGAGAAGCGCATCCGATTCCCGGCTCGGGCCGGGAACGGTTGCTCAACCTTGCCGCCATCGCCACCGACCACATCGAGAGGATCAACGATCTCGCGCTGTCCTCTCGCCAGGACACGCCGACAGGCGCCTCACGATGAACAGCGACTATCGGCGCCTTCCGTAGTGCGTCCGGTCGCGACTGCTTCCGTTCCGACTCTTCGTGCCGCCATCGCTCTCGCCCGCCGCCGTGACCACCATCGTTGAAACCCTGAGCGAAGCGCCGAGAGGCTCGCGAACTCGAACCGTGGCACGTCTGGCGACGCTGTTCGGTGTCTCCGAGGCAACCGTCTGGCGCGCCGCCGCGGTCGGCGGAACGAGCCGAAAACGGCCTCCGCAACAGCCCCGCTACCGGGACTGGACACGGACCGCGGTCGCCATCGCGCACCGCGCGCCGAAACCCGTTCCGCTCGACCTGGCCATCCAGGCCGGGCTCGAAAGCGGGGAACTCCCGCCTGAGGCCGCCACCATGCCCGTTGCCACCGCGCAGCGGATCGCACGCACGGAGCTGGGCCTGCGGCGGCCGAAGCTGCGCAGTCGAATGCGCGCCGAGTATCCGATGCAGGCAGTCCAGCTTGACGGTTCCTCTTCCGAGCATCTCGTCCCGGTGCGCCGGTTCCGGACCGGGGACGGTGCGGACGACTGGCTCCTCAGGACGCACCGACGGCCATATGCCGCCACGGGCTACAAGAACAAGCCGCTTGGCCCCGAGCGGCAGCGCGTGCTCGTCTACGCGCTTTGGGATATGTGCACCGGCTACGTCGTGTCCCGCTACGCCGTGGCCCGGGGTGAGGACGCCATTGGCGCGATCGAGTTCCTCTGCTGGGCGCTGGCCGACAGGGGTGACCTCAGAGCTCCCCTGCACGGAGTACCGGACGACCTCTGGACTGACCAGGGAGCGCTGTTCAAGTCCCGGGCTGCCGGCGATCTGCTCCACCGCCTCGGCATTGCCCTCGTCACCGGAGCTCCGTACGCAAAGGAACGAATGGGCGGCGTGGAGCGCAGCCACCGCACCCGATGGTCGCGCTTCGAGAGAAGCCTGTTCCTCAACGCAAAGGACCAGCTCACCCTCTCCGAGCTGAACGTGCGGCTTGCCGAGTTCGAAGCCAGGGAGAACCAGCGAAGACCGTCGCGAACCAGGGTCGCGGGCCGCACCGTCAGCCGAACCGCCGCCTGGACCGCCTTGAGCAACGGACGCCCCGCCGACAACCGGCTCCGCCGTCTGCCCGAGAACCCGCTCGAGACGCTGGCAAAGGAGGTTCGGCGCCGGGTCGACGTCTCAGGCACCGTCCGCTGGGGTGGCCGGGAGTACGAGATCGAGGCGGAGTCCGCGCCCCGGCTGGCGGGTCGGCGCGTCATCGCCCGCCGCACCTTCGTCACGGACCCGGGCGAGGATGTCCTGGTGATCGAAGACCCCGCCACGGGCGAACGGGCGCTCGCGCACCCCTACCGCCCACGCGCCTACGGTGAAGTCCGGTCGGCGCCGGCCACGCCGCTTGAGCGACTGACCGAGGCCGACGCGGTCGCCCGGCAAAGCGCTCCGGGCAACGCCGGCGCCGACCTCTACCGTCGTAGTGATGCCGTCTCGATACCGGGCGTAGCCGCCATGCCGACCCGGTCGGCGCCTCCCGTCCCGCTAGACAATCCCCTGGACGCCAGTTGCTACAGCAACCTGGAGAAGGCGATGCGTGACCTGGCCGAGCTTTACCCCCTTCCACTCTCGCCCGAGAACCGCGACGCCGCAGCCGCATACCTCGAACGCCACGGGCTGAAGCGGCAAGCGGTCGTCGAACTCGCGAATCGGCTTCAGGCTCTCTCCTCGGCGGCAAGTTGACCGAAGAAGGGAACAAACCGTGAAAGCACTGCTGCACAGACGCTTCGGGCTTCCGGCCGACCCCTGGGCCGGCTGCCACCTGCCGACCGCCGACGCCACCCGGGTCTCCCAGGCGGTCGAGGCGGCCGCCGAGGCGCAACTCCTCGTCTCCATTCTCGGCGCTCGCGGCGCCGGCAAGACCCATGCAGTACGCCAGGCGCTACGTGGCCTCCGGGACATCCGGACCGTCGAGCCGCTGCGCCTGGGCCGAGAGCGGCTTCACATAGGCGACATCGAGAGCGCGATCATCCGCGAGCTCGCGCCCCATGAACGTCCACGCCGTTCCGGAGAAGCGCGCAGCCATCAGGTGCGGCGCGTACTCGGACAGGGCGCCCAGACACACCCGGTCATCCTCCTGATCGACGATGCGCACGTCTTGCACCGCGCGACGCTGCGGGCCCTGAAGCGCCTTCGGGAGCTGTCCTGGCTCGGCGTCGCCCGATTGCTCGGGATCGTGCTGCTCGGCCAAGCCGACCGGGCGGCGTCGATACCGGAACTCGGACTGCGCTCCGACCGGCTGTGGCTCGCGGGCCTGCTGCCTGAGGAAGCCGAGGCCGCCCTCGAACGGGCGCTCAACAGGCGCGGACGCGCCATCGTGATCGAACCGGAGGCGACCGCTGCCCTCGGCGCCTCGGCCCAGGCGCGCAACTGGCTCGACCTGGCCGCCCTGGCCGACGACTGCCTCCTCGAAGCCGCGGCCCGCGGCGAGGATCGAATCACCGCTGCCGTCGCCGACGCGGTGCTCGATCCGCAACGGTACGCAGAGGAGAGCCTGGACGAGCGCATCCTTCCCGACGATGGAGCGGTCGCCGCGCTTCTTGGCCGCCTCGACGTTGCCGGGAGGCGAGAGACGAAGGTGGCCTGAGAATGGCTGCTCCGATGGCTGCGGCGGAGGCACCCTCGTGACGGCGGCCCAGAAGAGCGTCGCCGGTCTCCTCGCAGCGGTCTGGCGCACGATGCGTTCGCCCGCCTGGCTCGGCGCGGTCGGCAACGAGGAGGAGCGCGCGGCCATGATCGTGCTGGCCGTGGCCGAGAGCCTCGACGGCGCCGCGCCGACCGCGAGTACGGTGCGGGCGGAGTTGGGCCGCGCGCGCAGGAACGCGAGAATCAAGAAGCAGTTCGACGGCGCGAACTACAGCGCCATCGCCCGCCGGCACGGTCTGAGTGTCCGCCAGGTGCGGCGCATCATCGACGGCCGTTGAAGCCGGCCTGTTCGGAGCCTTCTCGTCGTGACACGTCGCCCGGAGGCAGAGTCACGACGCGGGCGCAGAATGGCCGGCCATGGCGGAAACCCTACGTCTCAGTGCTCACTTCACTCTTGCCGAGATGATCGAGTCGGGAACGGCTCGCCGGGATCCCGAACTCTGGCGCCGGCAATGCGCGCCTCCCGCCGGGGTCGAAGGAGCGCTGCAACGGCTCGCGACCACCACGCTGGAACCTCTCCGGCACCTCTTCGACTGGCCGATCCGCGTCAACAGCGGCTACCGCTGCATCGAGTTGAACCGCCGCGTCGGCGGTGCGGAGCGATCCCAACACTGTCTCGGAGAAGCCGCCGACATCCGTCTCGGGCCCGGATGGACACCGGAGCGGGCGTGCGGGCGGTTTCCGCTGGATCTGGTAGCCAACAGTCTTGACGGCCGCGTCGACCTCCTGACCGGGACCGGCTGGCTGTTCGCGGTCGCAGCGCTCCTGGTCGAAGAACTCGACATCGACCAGGTCATCCACGAGTACGGCGGCGGCTTCGGCCGTCCAGCCTGGCTCCACATCTCCCACGGAATGCGCCGGCGCCGGAGCATCCTCGCGATTGGCGAGTGGACGGGCGGGGCGTACCGAAGCCATGCCTCGTTGGCCGACATGGCCGCAGGAAGACACAGGCACGCGCCATGAACCTCGAAGCCATCGGCACTCTTTGGCCCGTCCTCCTCGTGGTCGTCAACGGGGTCTATTCCCACCTGACCGCACGCGGCAAGGCGAACGAGAGCAAGATCATCGAGATCGAGGCCGTCCATACCGGCGAGATCAATGGGCTGCGAGGCGAGCTCTCCAACGCCAAGGAACGCGTCTCCGTACTCGAGGCCACCGGCAGCCAACTCCCCACGCACAGCGACCTGTCCCGACTCGACGGGCGCGTCACGGAAGTCGCCAAGTCCGTTTCCGAGATCAAGGGCGAGATCAAGGCCGGCAATCGCCTGCTCGACAACATCCACAAGGTCCTGCTCGCCGAGCGCGGCGAGTAGGACCGAGATCCGGAATGAAACGCAAGGACATCGTCGAAGCCTTCCGGCACCGCCCGCCGGGCCGGGAGGCAATCGAGCTCCAGCAGCGGATCGCCGAAACGATGACCGAGGCGGTCGTCGACATCGCCGCCAGACTCCCGGAGGGCCGCGATCGTTCGACCTTCATCGACCTCTGCCGGCAGGCCCGGGGAGTCGCCTGGGCCGCCGCTGCCCGGATCGGGCCTGAGCGGTCGGCCGCGACGCCAGCCGACGAACGAAGAGCCGTTGAGCCACCGACGGGCCCGGAGGTCCCGGAAGCCGAGCCAGGCGTGGTCCGTCTCGGCCTGGCCGGGGCCTTTCACAGCGCCACGAGCGCCAGCCCCAGTCTCGAAACCCGGCTCGAGGTGCCTCCGGGCCTCTACCGGCGAGCCGTGTTCCGCTTCAGCGTCTACCACGGCGGATGGAACGCGGTCCCGTCCAGAAACCACAACCTCTTCTGGTTCGCACGCGACGGGCACCGCGATCTCTTCGGGTTCGGCATCGCCAAGGGTCCGGGCGGCCCCCCGCAGGTCTTCTACCGCACCGACTGGGGCATCAGGCACACCCAGAAACAGCGTGTGGTCGAGCGCTACCTGATGCAGGCCGGAGAGACGTACGGCGTCCGTTTCGACTTCGACGCTGGCGCGGGACGCATCCTCCTCACGATCGCCGATTCGGACGGGAACGAACTCGTCCGCTCCGCGGCCCGGCCCAACATCGCCGAGATTCCCTTCGGCACCGGCCAGCAGATGGCGGTCGGCTTCGGTTTCCGCGGTAAGTACGACAACGAGCCCGCGCAGCCCGGCTGGATCTGGTCCGACCTTGCGATCAGGCTTGAGCCCGTAGGCGGCTGATCGGTCCGGCCTTCGGAGCCCGCCAGGCGATCGAGCGCGGATCCTCCTCGGCGGCCCCCACGACGGCCCGGCCGATCAGACCACGCTCCAACAGCGGCAGGACGGTGCGGCCTGCCACTCCGTCGCGGTAGGCGCGCGTCTCGCCGGCTTCAAGGCGTCGTAGCGCGGACCAGTGCAGGGCTTCGCCGGCGGCGGCCGGTTCGCCATCTCCGTCGCGGGCGCCCACCGGACGGTCATGCGAGCCCCAGACCCGGTAGACGAACGACAGCGAATCACTCAGGACGCCAAGGGGATCGGGCTTGACCGTCTCGACGCTCTCGGGTCGGAACGCAAGGCCTGCCGCCCAGGCTTTCGACCACATCCAGAGCAGAGCGCCCGCCGAAAGGCCGGCGGCCGGACCGCCGCCACCGACATCCCCGTGAACGCCGGGGAACCACACCTGCTCCACCCGCTCGACCGCCTCGGGCTCGTGCAGCCATAGCGCCGGTGCGAAGGGCCGCCGCCGCTCATCGATTGCAACCGCATGGTAGGCATGGCGGATGTGATCGCCGACGCTCACGTCGTGAAAGCGGTGGCGTCGGGCGGCGATCCACCGCAGGCCGCTCAGTGGCAGGCCCAGTGATCCGACGGTGTCCCAGACACCCACGAAGTGGACACCGCGCACGTCCGTGTCACTGCCCGAACCGCCGCCAATCGTCGAGCGGGTCCAGTTCTCCTGGTAGAGCGCCGCCCGGTCCTCACGTGCCGGCCCCGAAGCAAGGCGGTAGATCGACATCCCCTCCAATGCCGTATCCGCGACCTGGCGGCCGGCGGCAGAACACCGCTCCGGGTCAGCGATACCGCACAGTCCGATGAGGCCGGCCAGACTCCTCGCGGTGTACGCGCCCCGGCTGTAGCCAAAGAGGAAGATCCGGTCACCCGGCCGGTAGCGACGGCTCAGCCAGACGTAGGCCTGCTCCACGTTGCGAGCCAGACCAAGGCCAACCACGCCGCCACGCACCCGGTCGAAGCGTCCTGTCCCCACGCCCCGGTCGTAGTACCGAAGCTGCGCAAGGCCCGAGTCCGTCGACGGCGCCACCGCCCGACTCGTTCGGACGACATTGGTAGGCCACTCTCCGTCCTCCCGGTTCCACGTGCCGTCGAGGCACAGGACGATGTTCCGTGCGGGCGACATGGCCGCACGGTAGTGCGAGAACGCGGACGTCCATCGCTGATCCGGCGTCCCGAATCGTCCGGCCGAGGGGCTCGCCAGGTCGCAGTGCTCGCTCCCGCCGCCTTCCAGTCGTCAACAGAGTGTTCACCGGTACTCAGGCGAACCGCTGCTGCACGGAGACTCTCGCAGCACCTCGTACCGGGTTTCTCGCAATCCGCTACATTCCTAGCCGATGATCGGCGGCATCGGGCAGTTGATCCAGGCCGCAACGGCGCGCAGGAGCTCGCCCTCCTCCACCGTGACCTCCCGGTCCGCGGTGATGCAGGCGACTGCTGCTTCCAGCGTCTGCTTCTTCACCTGCGGCGCCGCCCGGTCCAGTTCCACGAGTGCCGCATCAAGCGCGCTGAAACCACACTCCTGGTGAGGGAGCAACCTTTGCTCAGAAAGCGCCAGGACTCGCCATCCTTCCAGGAACGCCCGTTCGGCCGCCTGGGGATCCCGACTACCGACGTACGCAAGCACCGACAGGAGGACGGCCAAGGGAGATCGCACCGCGCCGGCCGAACGATGCCGTACCCGCGTCGGCCCCGATCTCCCGAAGGACGCCTGCATGTCTCGCAACAGGATGCGCTGGAGCGACCACTCGAACAGGTCGATGACCTCGTCCGCCTCGACAAGCGCCACGACGTTCTCCTGGAACCGCTCGACCTGCCGCGACGTGAGGCTGCGGAGCGCGGGCAAAGCGATCTCGAGCACGGGTAAGCGCACTCTCGGATCGAGGCGCTCGACGACCGGAGCCAGCCGCACGGTCTCTTCGTAGACGCCGTCGTCCGCCGCCGCCTCCAGGTGAGCGAGCTGCAGTCGTCGCGGTTCAGGATCACGGTCGAGCAGAAGCGCGTAGACGAGAGCGCGGGCGCCGTAGGGCTCGTGTGCAGCCGCGACGACCGGCTCCGGCAGGCGGTCGATCAACGACGCCGCGTACTCGACGTGCGCCGGTGTCGGCTGGCCGACCTGGCTGACTGCGTTCGCGAGGTTCGGACTGCCGGTCCCTCCGGCCTCGGCGCCCGCAAAGCCCGCGGCACCTGGAGGAGCAACCGTGCCCGGGGCACCGTCGCCGGCCTCGGGCAGCTCCGGAAACTCGCCGTCCCATGACGGGTCGATCCGCCTGATCCGCTCCCCGAGCGGCGGGTGCGTCGAGAACATCGCGCTGAAACCGGAGGTCGCCCGGCCGAAGAACATGTGACTGGCCTGCGGCGCGTTCGGGTTCTCCACCTTGGAGCCGGTCGCGAAGCCGCCGATCTTCTTGAGCGCACCGGCGATTCCCCCGGGGTGGCGGGTGAACTGCACGGCCGAGGAGTCGGCCAGGAACTCGCGCTGCCGGCTGACTGCGGCCTTGATCATGTTGCCGAAGAAAGTGCCCGCGAAGCCGACGATCGCGAGGCCGGCGCCGAGCGCCAGGATCGGCAAAGCCCCCTTGTTGTCCCTCGATCGTCCGCCCCCGGTGTAGAACGACATCCGCAGGATGAAGTAGCCAATCATCCCGATGAGGAAGATGCCGTGGAGCAGGCCGATCAGGCGGATGTTCAGCCGCATGTCGCCGTTCAGGATGTGGCTGAACTCGTGGGCGATCACGCCCTGCAGTTCGTCACGGTCGAGGGTCGTCGCCGCTCCCCGCGTGACGCCGATGACCGCGTCCTGCGGAGCGAAGCCGGCGGCGAACGCGTTGATGCCCGCTTCGCCGTCCATGATGTAGACCGGCGGCGCCGACGTTCCCGAGGCGATCGCCATCTCTTCGACGACGTTGAGCAGTCTCCGCTCGACCGGGTCCGACGTGCTCCCATCCACGAGCCGGCCGCCCAGTTCCTCGGCGATCACGCGACCGCCGCCACGCAACTGGGCGATCTTGTAGAGGCTCCCCCCGCCGACCAACAACAGGGTGCCAAGCGTCGCCAGAATCAGCAACCGCGGATCGCCGACGGCCGTCCAGTCGATCGCGCCCGTGTCGGGATCGCGGCCGAAGTACCCCATCGTGGCGGCCAGCAGCACCTCGACCGAAACCACGATCGCGAGCACCGCCAGCGAAAACAGCACGACGAGGCGGGCGGTTCCCCGCCGGGCTACGTCCTGCTGCTGAAAGAAGTCGGTGGCCATCGCGCAGTCGCCCGAACCGGCGAAACCGGACCGCTACTCGAACGAGACCTGCGGCGCTTCGGCGATCGCCTTGCTGTCGAACTCGAGCAGCGTCGCGTCCTGACCGTGACCGAACATCCCGGCGACCATGACGGCCGGGAACCTCTGCTTGAACGTGTTGTACGTGGTCACCGAATCGTTGAAGGCCTGGCGCGCGAACGCGACCTTGTTCTCGGTCGAGCGCAGTTCCTCGCTGACCTGCATCATGTTCTGGTTCGCCTTCAGATCCGGGTAGGCCTCAGCCAACGCGAACAGGCGGCCGAGCGTGCCGGTGAGGACGCCCTCTGCCGACGCCAGGCCCTGGATCGCGGCGGCATCGCCCGGATTCGCGGCGGCCTGCTCCAGTCCGCCGGCCGCCATATTCCTGGCCTGGATCACCGCCTCGAGCGTTTCCCGCTCGTGACTCATGTAGCCCTTCGCCACCTCGACCATGTTCGGGATCAGGTCGTAGCGCCGCTTGAGCTGGACCTCGATCTGCGCGAACGCGTTCTGGTAGCGGTTCTTCAGCGTGACGAGCTTGTTGAAGGTCCCTATCAGCGACGCACCGAAGATGATGGCGAGGAGGACCAGGCCCGCCAGAATGATGATCGTCAGAATGCTCATGACGGCATGCTGTCACAGGCGGAATGTGTACTGCGCCTTCACCGCCAGCTTCGAGTCCTGTTGCCTGAAGTCGGTTCCCCGCTCGCCCACCTCCTGCACCCAGCCCTGGCCGAAGATGAAGAACAGGTCGTTGCCCGGCTCGAGGGTCCAGCGCACCCGTCCCTGGAAGCCGAGGTTCCCCGAGCGGTTGTCGAACTGCAGTACGTTCGCGAAGGACAGCCTGGGCGAGACGGCGTAGTTGAACTCCGCCCGGTGAATCCTGGCGACGAAGTCGCCCTGCGGCAGCCGCGCGAACGTCTGGCTCGTGTTCACGCTGATCGTCAGGCGTGGCGGCGCGGAGTACCGGAGGCTCACGCTGACCGTCTCGGCGTCTCCCGACCAGAAGCTGCCGAAGTTGATCCCCAAACTGCCCTGAAGCCTGCGTTTCTGGGCCGACATGAAGAAGATCCGGAGCGGGGTGAAGTCGTACTCGCCCGGCGGGAGAACCACGCCGGGGGAGATCTCGAAGGGCTCGAACAGCCGCTCGTAGGTCGGGTTCACGTCGAACAGGCTGTGCAGCGAGTCGCCCGACTGGAAGTGCCAGTCGACGAGCGTGAAGTAGAAGTCCCTGCTCTCGACCAGGCCGTTGTCGAGCCGCTTGAACTCCGTGTAGAAGACGTCGTGGAACATCTGCTGGATGCCCAGCCACTGGTTCTTCGGCCGCGGGTTGAAGCTGGCGCCGAGCCGCAGCATGCGCACGTTGCGGCGCTGGACGAATCCGAGCGCGGGATCGAAGTTCTCCTGGATCTCGCGCCACTGCACCTGGGCGTCGTAACGGTCGTTCGGGAACGCGGCCGCGAAGCCGAACGACGCATCGTTGTCCGCGGTGCCTTCTCCAGAAGTGCCCTCGTTGTCGCTCTCGAGTCCCCAGGCGTTGAAGACGAAGTTCCGGCCGCTGCCCAGGATGTCGGAGGTGGCCAGGCGGAGATCCACGCCCATCGTGGTGGCGTCGTTCGAGAGGGCCTGGTTGCCGCTCGTGACGAGCGCGCCGACGTAGGACTGCTGCCAGAAGTTCTGCCGGACCCGTCCGACGAACATGCTCTGGTCAGCGGCTAACGAGGTGTCGCGGCTGCCTACGTTGAGCACGCCGACTTCCGTCCGTCCCACCCTGCCCGTCAGCTTGAGCCCGTAGTCGAGCGGCACCTCCCGGCCTCTCAGCAGTCCGATCCGGCGGCTGAAGAAGGGGAAGATCTCCGCTCCCGTACTGGGGATGCCTCCCGGCTGGCTGACCCCGGTGGTCGCGAAGTTGAAGACGCCGGCATCCTGCAGGAAGAAGGACCGCTTCTCGGGGAAGAAGATCGAGAAACGAGTCAAATTGATCTGGCGCGCGTCGACTTCCGTTTCGCCAAAGTCGGTGTTGAAGGTGGCCGTCAGCTTCAGATTGGGCGTCACGTTGTAGAACAGATCGAGGCCCGGCTTGCCGCGCAGGCTGTCGTCGCCGGCGGCGCTGTGGTCCCAGCGCCCCGCGACGAACGGCCGGATGTCCAGGCTGAGGCCCTGTTCGAGTCCTCCAAGACCCGTGATCTCCCCCGCCTCCGAGACCTGGTAGAACTGCGCGTCGAAACGGGCGCCCGCCCAGCGGGCCTCCTCGAACTTCCGCTGGATGTTCCGGCTGAAGTTGAACCCCCAGACCGTGCCGTCAGGTGGGAAGTTCAGGCTCTTGAAGGGGATGGCGAACTCCGCGCTCCAGCCCTGGTCCGAGCGCTTCGTCGCGACGTTCCAGATGGCGTCCCAATCTTCGTTCGTCTCGCCGTTCGCGAACACGAGGCCGTCGACCAGAGCACCGTTCGGGTTCGTCGAGAAGTAGTAGGCGTTGCTCTGATCGCGAAAGGTATCGAGCAGGAGCTCGACGTAGTCGTCCGGCCTGAGCGAGGCGTCGCGGGCCATCTGGGACGCGAGGATCCGGTCCGGCTCGGAGTCGTGGCACATGACGCCGACGTAGAGGTGGTCCGCGTCGCGCAGCAGGGTGACCTCAGTGCGCTCGCTCGGCTCGGCGCCCTCCGTCGGGATGCGTTGCACCAGGTTGCCGATCCGCGGCGAGGATTGCCACGCCGGTTCGTCCAGGACACCGTCGAGGAGGATCGGCTCCGACACCGCCGTGACGACCGCCGTTCGGGTCGGCCGGGTCGACTCGTCCTGACCTACGGCGACGCCGGACGAGAACGAGGCGCCGAATGCCAGCGAGCCGCAGAGCAGCGTCGCCCTACTCTGACGGCAACAGCGCGTCGCGATCCACCCACTCGCCGCGCAGCATGACGCGGTCTATCTGCAGCGTGTTCCGGATGTCGGCCAGCGGATCGGCGTTCAGTACGATCAGGTCGGCGCTCATGCCTGCGGTGAGCGTTCCGAAGTCCGCTTCGCCCACCGGCGGCACCCGGCCGGCGCCGGTCGCCGTGGCTGCAACGAGAGTCTCCATCGGCGTCAGGCCGGCCTCGACGTAGAGCGCGAGCTCGTGGTGCGTGCCCCATCCCATCGGCACGTTCGGCGTGCCGCTGTCGGTGCCGAGCGCCACCTCGATGCCGTGGTCGTGGAGCGCCTGGCTGGGCACCGGGTCCTCCATCGGCACGCCGCCGCCGGGTCCGAACGTACGCACAGTGGTGTGCATGAACTCGTTCAGGCCGACTTCGAGGAGCTGCATGCCGTCGGCTTCCTCGTTGATGTGGGCAACCGGGATGAGCCCGTTCTTGTGCGACTCGTCGACGATCGCGGCCCGGATCTCGGGCGGGATCTTCAAACCGGGTTCCGCGACCTCGTTGATCCACATCTTGCTGAAGTGGACACCGAGGGCCGCCTGCTCGCGGACCATCGCGCGCGCTTCTTCTTCCGTCGTCGGCGTGTTCGTGAAGCCCGAGTTGAAGCCGCCCGGGTAGGAGAAGCCCAGGCCGGCAGTGAACGCGCGCGGTAGATCCGGCCGTCCGGCGTGCGCCTCCAGCATCAGGGCCACCTTCTCGGGGGTGTCCGAGCCAATACTGCGGGTCGTGGTGACGCCGTAGTAGAGCTGCGACCGCAGCGCCTGCTCGGTGGCTTCCACCGGGCCGCCGTAGTGGGCGTGCAGGTCGACGAAGCCGGGGATGACCGTCTTGCCGGCCGCGTCGACGACTTCCGTGCCCTCCGGCACCTCGACGGCGTCGCTCGGGCCGACCGCCCGGACGCGGCCGTCGTCGATCAGGATGACCGCATCGGCGACGGGCTCGGTGCCCGTGCCGTCGATGAGCCGGGCGCCGACAATCGCGAGGTCGGCCGGCTCTACCGGCTCGGAGTCAGCGCCGCAGGCCGCAAGGAAGGCGACGGTCAGGAGGCCGAGAAGTGAAACAGCAGCGTGTCTTGGCATGGATGCGGGCAGGCTACCAGCCGGCTTACACCCAGTCACGAAGCGAAGTTGACCTGCCTCCAGCCTGACAGGACGCTACATCCCCGTCTTGTGGGGGCTGGTGTGACGGCGCTTCGGTCCTAACGACCGCGTCTCCGAACCAGGCCTTCCTTTGGGGAGGGACCTAGTCAGTATCCGGAGCTCCCCCGGTCAGTTCTTCCAGAATCTCGATCATTCCAAGCGCTGCGTCTCGCAGTAGCTCCCCGCCAAACGGCAACAGAGAACTCGCCGCCAACGCCAGCTTGATCGCCACCGCGATCTTCACGGCACGCCACACATAGGCGAACCAGAAGTTCCTCGATGTCGACCGGGTCAGGCCCTCCGTCACACCAGCCAGGAAAGAGAACACACTGAGTAGGTGCCGAACTGCTGGCATCTGCACAAGCCGGCTGACTGCGGCCATTCCGTTGTCGAAAGCACCCGGCACGACCGACCGCCTACGGTCATCACTGTCCATGGACCGAAGTGCTTCAAGGTAGTCGCTGCTCCGTTCTTGCCAGCTCCCGGCCAATTCCTGCGACAGGTGCTCGCGCGCCCACTCAATGCCTGACCGGGTCAGCCGCACATCGTTCGGTTTGTAGCTGTCGTTCTCCTCGGAGTCTGTTTCGGCCTTCGGGCTGCCGTCGAAGGCCTGGACGTCACGCGGCGCATCAGCGATCAGGTCGCGAATCGCTTTGTACTGAAATGCGTCGGGCACCTCCTCGTCCTGGAAAGGCCAAGAGGACATCCGCTGTCCTGGACGCTCCAGCAATGCCCTCAGCATCCTTCGTTTCAAGGCTGCTTCGCTTATCGGCGGCGGGGGCATGGGTCTCCTTCGACCTTCTCGTCGTGAATGGCTCCGAGCCGTCCGGGCTTACTCGTCTTCGTAGACGGGGGCGCCTGCACAACCGCGCATCGTCTTTATCTCGGCCAGACACTCCTCCTTTGACTCGCGCCCTTTCTCGTTCGTTACGACCCGCTTTCCTTCGAACATGTACCGCCAACGGTACTTTTCGCCGGACTTGAAGATGAAGAAGTAGCCTTCATGGATGCACCCTGTGTTCTTAGGTAGCGGCTGGGTCTTCTCGGACATCTCGCATCTCCCTTGTGAATTGAGCCTCCATCCCTCTCCCTGTCTGTCATGAGTGTTGACAGCCGGAGAGGGACGACCAATATCACTCCTCGGGCAAGGAATCGCAACGAGCAAATGGCCCCCTGCAAATGAAGGTTGCCAGTCCGTCGAAGCTACATCTATTCTGCCAAATCATGGACAGTGCGTTCCCGACGCACCGGAGGGAACCAGACAAGAGGAGGTTCTGGGATGGCAAAGGCAGGGTGGTTGCGTGTCGCGGTGAGCGCGTTCCTCTTTTCATGTGTTCTCGCGGTGGCGCCCGCCGCCGGGGATGCGATTGACGATTGCTTCGACTACGCGGACTCCAGTTGGTCGGACCGATTCATGACCTGCGCCGGGAGGGGCGGCGGGTGTTCGATCTGCGTCGGAGCCGTCGTGGTGTACAAGGGCCAGGACGGTGGCGGCCCAGCGCCCCCGCTGGGAACTGAGTTCGCCGCGCTCTTGCCAGCGCCTTACGCTGGAGACGGTAGGTTGGCTCGCAGCGAGGCGAGTGGTCCCCTGAGCCCTGTGGGTGAGTTCGTCCGAGTGAGGCGCGCCTGTTCGGAAGATCAGGGCATGTTCGATGCCCTCGACCCGCGGCCACGACCGGCGCATCGTCACGTGCCTCGCTCTGCAGTTTCTGCGCTGCAACCAGTTCCCGCTCCGTGACGCTGGGGCATCACGAGGCGTGCCGTCTCCGCCGGAGTTGGCCGCTGGAGACCGTTGCTTTGTGGTGTGCCGTGACGCTCGCCGCGTGCTTCCCCGCGGTGCTGGGAGGTCAGAGCCCAACGCTGGAGCGCCTGGAGCCAATCGGTCTGCCCGAGACCCTGGCGCTCACCGCGGACCTTCGTTGGCTGGACGAAGATCAACTGCGTCTTGGAGTTGAGGAAGGCGGGGTCTACTCGTGGCGCATCGGGGTCGACGAGGCCGTCCTCGAAGCCTCGCTGGCGGGCAACGACGGCTATCACCGTGGCTTTGAAAGCTACTCCCGTATTGGTGGTAGCAGTTCAGGAAGCGTGGCCTTCGCCGGCGGCGTCTTCGGCGTCTATCTCAAGAGTGGCGACCGTTTCGACACGCTGAAGGCCATCGAGATCGTCGGCGATGTGGACCGACGAGGTGGCCGGACGGCCGTAGTTGGCCTCAGCCGGAACGAAGACGGCGGTTGGGGGGACCACATCTCCTGGCTGTTCGAGGATGGCAAGCCGGAGCCGCGGAACCTCCTGCCCACGCGCGACGGCGGGGAAACCATGGGGTATTGCTGGCACGCTGAGGTGTCCGTGATCCGCTTCATCTCGGACGAGCGGATCCTCGTCGTGCCCGGACTCGAACCGGGCGTGTTCGTCTACGACCGGTCGGGCGAACTCGTTGAGAGCCTGGCCACGGATACCTTCACAGCCGACGCAGGCTGTGGCCTGGAGCCGGAAAAGGGGTTCATGCTCGGGGACGCTGCGTTCACGGTTGGGTGGCTGGCACGCCGGAGAGTGATCGACGAGGCTCTGGCTGACGGGTCGGGGAACATCTACTTCTTTGTTCGCCACGTACCCGGCGGGCCGGGGAGCATCATTATGGAACCCCCGGAGTCCGGCCCCGACTCAGCCTACAGAGCCACGAATCCTCCGCTCGGCCGTGTGTGCTGGGATCTCGTCCAGACTCGTGCCGAAGAGTTGACCGCAACAAGCACGCTTCCGTGTGCGATCGAATCGGAGTTCGCCGATACCCGGCTACGGGCCGATCTGCGCGGAGAGAGAGCCGTCATCCTGCTGACGGGGTTTCCTGGCGCCCTGGCGCGGCCGGCAGAGCTGTTCAAGGCTCTGATCCGGCCTCCAGAGAGCTGAGCCCATGCGTATGCGCATAACGGCCCTGATCCTGGCGGTCGTTGCAAGCATGGGACCGATGTCCGCTCAGGACGGGTCGGCAATGAGCGATGGCCAGATGCAGCTTCTCTGCATCGACGAGGATCGCCGCGCGCAGCCCTTGGCACCGATCACGACCAGCCGATCGACCGAGATCTGGAGCGGCCCGAACCTGCTTGCCGGAGATCGTGACCCCACGCATTGCTGGGCGTGGAATGACACGTGCCCTCCTCATCGGGTTGTTCCCGGTGAGGATCCCGCCGGTGCATGCAGGACGAACCCGTCTGGCACCGCCCGGCTGTCGATTCGGGTGTTGTCTCCGGAGGTAGGCAACGGTCCGTCCGATGGCGGCACCGGGCTGCCTGACGGGATCGAGATCATCGCGGCGCCGGCGGAGATGTGGCGGGACGCGCCGATCGCCCTGCTACCGACCTGGGCCAGCGACTCCGGCGTGCTCAGCCTGCCCCGCGGCGCAGAGCCGTGGAGATTGCAGGCTCGCGCCGAAGGCAGACTCTCCCGCTTGCGTGACGTGTCGCCGGAAGAGGAAGCGGTCGAACTGGCGCTGATGCTTGCGGGCGGAGTTTCCGTCCAGGTCACAGCGGACCGCGCGCCCCTTGCCGGCGCGCGTCTCTCCCTGGTGCGGCCCGGCCGATTCGCCGACAGGCGGGCGCCCGAGCTCCTGGGCTTCGAGGTCACGAACAGCACGGGCAAAGGCAACCTGGCGATGACGAAAGCCGAACGTCCGCTAGTGGTCGTCAGCAGTCCCGCACGCGCGGCGCAGGCCTTTCAGAGCTACACGGACGTGCCGCCCGTCATCGAACTGGACCCCGGCTACGCAGTGACCGGTGTGGCCGTGAACGCCACGCGTGACCCCGTCGCGGGAGCGAGGTTGCTGGGCCTCTCCTGGATTCCGAACGGCGGCGGTCTGATGCAGCGCCACACGGGAGAGACCGGAGCCGACGGCCGCTTCCGCCTCGCGGGGTTCTCGCCGGGAACCGCGCTCCTCCGCACCGAAGGCGGAAGTCTGGCCTACTCCCGGCAGTTGGACCTTCAGGACTCGGTCGACCTCGGCTCGGTTGTGCTCGCTTCGCCCGAGAATGTATGGCTGACGATCGTCAACCGGGACAGCAGGTTGCCCGTCCGCGGCGCCACCGTCCAGCCGGCGGGAGGCGAGTGGGCCGCCGCCGGCGAAGATGGCACGGCCCGGGTGAGCCTGGTCCTCGGGCGGAGCCTGCTGGTCAACGCCAAAGGCTACCTCTTGGCCAGCGTCGAGTTGCCCGAGGGGACGGGACGAACGGTCGCGGAGCCCTTCGTCGTTGAACTTGAACCGGCGTTCACCGTGGAGGGCACCTATGTCGCGGCCAACGGGCTCACTCCCGCGGCCGATGGCCGGTTCGTAGCTCGGCGCGAAACCGACAACATGAGCCGGCACCGGCCACTCGCCGCGGACGGTTCGTTCTCGATCGATCTTCCCGCCGGCGCGTACTCGCTGGAGTTCTCTGCCGGCAACGCCGGATCGCGGCGCCTCGGTGTCAGCGGACTGTCAGGAGAGGTTCGGGATCTGGGAATCGTCGTAGCCTCGGCTTCGGCCTGGGTTTCGGGCCATGTCCTGACTCCGGAGTACGCACCTGCGGCAGACGCATCGGTGTTCCGCGTACGTTCGTCCGAGATGGGACCGCTGATGGCGTGGGCGCTTGGCAACGTCGACCGCGTGACCACCAACGCTGAGGGCTACTTCGAACTGTTCGGTCTGGACGGCGGCGTCTCTACACTCCGGGTGGAGGCAGAAGGATTCGCGCCCATGGAGTTCGAAGTAGAGGCGCAAGCGTTTGAATGGGTCGACGCGGGGATCGTGGAGCTCTCACGAGGACGCGGCGTCCGCGTTCGATCCGACGTAGACCGGGGCGAGGTCATCGTCGACACGGGGCTCGTGGGGAATCCGTGGCAGTTCATTCGAGCCGCTCTCGTCGATGGCGAGGCCTTGATCGAAGGGGTACCGGACGGTGCCTTCCTCCTGCAAGTCCTCGAGGACGGAGTGCCAGTGTGCGAAAGGGACGAGCAGGACGAGACTGGCGGCGTTTCGATTCGTTGCGACCGAAGCACGATTGCCGTCACGGGCCGAGTGACCATCGACGAACAGCCGGGAGACGGCGTGTTGCTCTGGCAACAGAAGGGGCGGGCGGCTCTTCCTGAAGGCGGTCTCATCACCCGTGGAGGCCCGTTGCCGAGGACGCAGGCGGTGTCGAACCGGCCGCAGGAACGGCAGGCCATGCTGAACAACGAGGGCCGCTACCGGATCGAGGCCGTGCTCCCCGGCGACTGGGAAGTGATCTGGATGCCTCTGTCCGGTGGACAACAGGATGTCAGACAGGTCGAAGTCCCGGATGGCCCGGAAGGCGACGTGGTGCTGAATCTCGACTACGGTGGCGTTTCCGTGGTCGGAATCGCAACGTCAGCCGACGGCGCGCCGGCCACGCACGCGACCGTGGATGTCTTTCCCGGCCGACGAGCCGTGGTCGCGGACGAAGCCGGGCGCTTCCAGATCACGGGCCTGGTTCCGGGTACCTACCAGTTACGTGCACGGCTGCGGGATCTGCGCTCCCGACTCGTCGACGTCGAGTTGCGGACTGGCCGCCGCGAAGTGGTGGACCTCGTCCTTGTCGACGAGCCGCCGCGCGACGAGATCGCGATCTACGTTGAAGGAGGCGGCGCCGGCTTCTGTTTCGTCAAGGCCGACACGGGCGTATCTCACGTTGCGCGGATCACCGGCGGCGAGGCAAGGCAGAAACTCTCGCCGCCGCTCTCGGACCGATTGCAGGTCGCCTGCCGGACAGGCGGGCATTGGGTCCTGGGCGATTGGCAGGAGCTCCGGCAGGCGCTCGAGGAAGGAGTGGCGTTGGATCCCACCGAATCGACGGCCATGCTCGTCCTCACCGGCGTCGCGCCGGGAGAACCGATAGAGATCACCGGTCCCGGCGGTTGGAACCTGGGTGCTCTCCGTCTCTGGTTCGGTGGAGCACGCACCTTTCAGGTCGGCGAGACCATCTCGAACCTCCCGGTTGGGAACTACACCGTGCGCTGGGGCAATCGCTCACGAGTCGTGAGCGTCGAACGCGGACGCGTGACCGAAGTGGAGGTCAGTGCCTGACGTGGTCCGACTGCGCGACCGGCAAGTGAGAACTGGATAACACCAGTCTGACCAGGTCCGCCTGCCTCGAACTCCAGGTCCGGGCCAGAGCCTGCTGAACCAGCGACCGAATCGAGACCACCCGCCGGTTCGTGCTTTCCGCGATCTCGCGAATCGTCAGTCCCTCAGCAAGGGAGACTGCGACGCGACTCTCGGCAGGCGTCAATCCGAGTGACTTCGCCACTTGCTCAGGTTTCAGCCGCATCGGGCGCCAAGGGTCCAACATCACCACAAGGGCAGCGACGCCCGTGTGACTGCCGTTCGCCCTGCTTACGTACACGGTCAACGGACGCCGATTCGGCCAGCCACGGACAGCAGCAAACCCGCCGGCCCCTGACTCGTGCTCATCGCCGACAGCCGGCGCCACAAGGCCTTCCAGAGCTTCGGCATCCTGCGCTCGCTGAGCTCGCAGCTTCCCATCGCGCTCGCAAAGGCCCAGCTCCTGCCGGAGGATCTCGCGCCCGCGTGCATTCGTCCCGACGATCGCGCCGCTACTGTCGAGGCTGACGAGACCCACCTGTCGCTGATCCAGGAGGACCTCGGCAAGGGCTGGCGGTGAGGCAGACACGAATCTACGAGATCAACGATCGAGCGGGTCGTGACGACCGACGCTCCACGCGATCTTCAGTTTCGCGAGTTCCTGGTCGAGGTCGCTCTCGAGCACGGGGGCAACGAAGAGCCGGCCGTCCCTTCGGGCCTCTCGGTCCGATGCGTTGGCGACCTTCGCCCCGATGTACCGGTCGGTTTCCTGGCGGACCGGGTCGACGACCGATACGGAGATTCCGGCGAGGACGACGGTGGTCAAGGCGGCAACTGCAGCAACCAGAACACTGCCGGGACGCGCCCGACTGGGTCTGAGGACAGCCCTGATTCTGCTCTCCAACCGTGACTGATGTGCCATCGGCAGCGACAGGACCGCTCGAGCTGGGGCACTCGCCTCAGCGAGCGAGAGAAGGTGCTCTGCGTACTCCGACGGTCGGACACCGACTAGCAGAACATCCTGGTCGCAGGCTTCCTCACGTCTCGCGCCAGCCATGCACGACGCCACCCAACTCAGCGGATGAAACCAGTAGAGCGCGAGCACCGCACGGCCCACGAGTTGGCGGAGAGCGTCACGCCTGCGGACATGGACCAGTTCGTGGGCAAGGACGATGCGACACCGCGCATCAGACCAGTCCACCGCCGAAACTGGGAGCAGGATGGCCGGCTTCCGTATGCCTCCCGTCATCGGAGTCAGGACTCCCTTCCCCTGAAGGAGCCGCACTTCGGTCCGGATGGCCAGGTCCTTTCGTAGCTCTTCCAACCGCCGGAGCCAGGCTTCATTCTCCACGTACAACGCGTTGCGAGCCAGCTTGTGGAACCGCAGGGCTCCAACACCAACGGATGCGAGTGCTACTCCGCAGCCGGTCGCCCACACGAGGAAGGCCAGCCGGGCCAAGCCCCAGAGAGGAGGCGACTCCAAGGCCTCGCCGGACGCGGAAGCGACCCGGGCAGGAGGCGCAGGTTCTGTGGCAGCAGCAGTCGCGTAAGCCTCTACAGCCAGCGCCGAAGTCTCAAGCCGCACTTCGTCGGCCGGTCCGCCGGCCTCGGGAAGCACCGGCACATCCCAGGTCGGACCGAACAGCCTAACGACAGGCAGCACAAGCAGGATCGCGAATGTGAGCGTCCACAAGTTGTGACGCGTCAGTGCCGGCCCCCTATGGGTCAACCACTGAAGAGCCAGCGCCACCAGCAACACGATCGTTGCCCGGACGAAGAGATTCGCCAAGCTCGATACTCCCATTGTCACGACGAACTCGGTCACCGGCCCTCCCTCGACGCCTCGTCGATGAGCGCCTGAATGCGCGCTCGCTCTTCCGGAGCGAGTGTCGTCTCATCAAGCTCCAGGAGCGTGGCTACCGCGCCCTCCACCGAGCCGCCGAAGAACGTCCTGAGAACGTGTCGCATGGCGGAACGTCGCGCGCGCGAAGCGGGCACTGTGGGTGCATACAGATAGCGAGCGCCCTCCTGCTCACTGGCGAGATGTCCCTTGTTGACAAGGATCCGGAGCACCGATCGCACAGCGGAGTACGTGGGCGGCTCGGCCATACGTTCCCGGATCTGCGCGGCCGTCGCGGCTCCCGCCTCATGGACGATGTCCATGACCTCGCGCTCTCGTCTGCTGAGTAGGGGCAGTTCGTTCACCTTGGCCTCGCGTGCGATCCGTGGCTGCGGCATCTCCACTCGATTCCCGACACCATAGCCGACGAGTGCTGAAAATTCAACACGCACAGACAGGCACCACGGAATGAGAGAATCCCGACTACTGCGTCCCGAGAAACCGATGAGCTGGAACGAAGACGTCAAGGAGATCGAACGGCAGCGCCGCATGGCCGAACAGATGGGCGGCGCCGACAGCGTCGCGTTCCAGCACGGCCGCGGCAAGCTGACGGTGCGCGAACGCGTCGATCTGCTGGCGGATCCCGGGACATTCCACGAGATCGGCGCGCTGGCCGGTACGGCGACCTGGGAAGACGGTACGGTCGCGGCGCTCAAGCCGTCCAACATGGTCGTCGGGACGGTGCGCGTCGACGGCCGCAAGGTCGCCTTCTCCGGCGGCGACTTCACGATCCGCGGCGGCGCCTCGGACGCGAACATCGGCAACAAGAGCCGGTTCGCCGAGCAGTTCGCGCTGCGCAGCCGGCTCCCCTTCGTCCGGCTACTCGATGCGACCGGCGGCAGCGTGAAGACCTTCGAGCAGATCGGCAGGACCTACCTGCCCGGCGGCGCCGGAACCGACGTGTCGACCCATCTCCTGCAGGCCGTTCCGGTGGTCTCGGCCGTCCTGGGCTCGGTCGCCGGTCTGCCGGCCGTGCAGGCGTGCCTGTGTCACTTCAGCGTCATGGTCAAGGGCACGAGCCAAGTGTTCGTCGGCGGTCCGAAGGTGGTCGAGCAGGCGACCGGGCAGCGCATCACCAAGGAAGAACTGGGCGACGAACGCACCCAGATCAGGAACGGCGTCGTCATGAACCTCGCCGAGGACGAGGCCGACGCGATCGCCCAGGTGCGCCGGTTTCTCTCGTACCTGCCGACGAGCGTCTGGGAAGCGCCGCCGGAGCGGACGCCGGACGACGATCCGGACCGGCGCGCAGAGTCGCTGCTGTCCGTCGTGCCGAGGGACCGGCGCCGGACCTACGATCCGCACGAGATCATCGAGGCCGTCGTAGACGAAGGCAGTTTCTTCGAGATCGGGCCGCTCTACGGCCAGGCCCGCGTCACCGGCCTCGCCCGCGTCGACGGCATCCCCTGCGGGGTCATGAGCAACGATCCGCGCTTCAACGGCGGTTCGATGGACATCGCGGCCGGCGAGAAGATGCTCCGGCTGCTGGAACTCTGCGAGACCTTCCACCTGCCGCTCGTCTACTTCGCCGACGAGCCCGGATTCTCCGTCGGGCCCGCGCAGGAGCGCCTGGGCATCGTGAGGGCTGGCGCCCGCGTCGTATCAGCGCTCAACTCGAGCCGGACGCCGTACATCTGCTTCGTGGTCCGCCAGCTCTACGGCGTCGCCGGAGGACTCCACTGGCGCGGCCAGGGCTTCTACCGCCGCTACGCCTGGCCCTCGGCCCACGGCGGCTCGATGCACATCCAGGGCGGCACCGCGATCGCCTACAAGCGCGAGATCGAGGCAGCCGAGGATCCGGAGGCGAAGCGGGCCGAGATCGAAGCGCGTCTGTTTGCCATCTCTTCGCCCTTCCGCAATGCCCACGCCTTCGGCGTCGAGGAGATCATTGATCCCCGTGACACGCGGCCCCTGCTGGTGGACTTCCTGCGCGACGCGCGGCGGGTGGTGGTGGCGGAGCTGCTCGGGCCGGCGACGGGGCCCAGCTATCGGCCGTAACGACCTGATCTCACGGGCGCCACACCTTCAAGGCCCTTCCCCGCCGCCGCAGGACCTTGAGAAGGCGTCAGTGTCAACGATCGCCGGCGCCCGCTGGCCCGGCTCGTTCTCGTACGACCGCGATTCACCGGTGACCGTGTCGGTGACCACGATCCGGTAGCCCAGATCCGTCGTTGCAGCGCCCAGCACCCACATCCGCCCGCTGGGCCGGCAGCCGTCCAGCACCTTGATCAGGATCTCCCAGTTCTCGGGACCGAAGAACTCGAACATGCCCGAGTCGTCGGTGCGGTCCTCGACGACCTGTCCGACCCCTGACTCGCCATCGGCGTTCCACCAGCCAACCTTCACCTGGAAGCGCGAGTTCTGGAGGCAAAGCGTTTCAGCGTCGGCCTGGCAGGAACCGGCGGGCCCCGCCGGCCGCTCGGGCACGCGAGGACTGCCGAAGGAAAACCCTCGCTCGTTGTAGGCAAACACCCGGACACGGAGCTCGTCACCGAGATTCACCGGCGTACTGACGAAGGCCGATTCCGTGTCCAGAGGGGCGGTTGCCGCTCGCCACCAACTCTGTCGGTGTCCAAACCCGCCAGACCCAGGCTCTACGACACCAACCTGGATCTCGAAGCCCGTTTCGTCGGTGGAGTTGTCCGTCCAGCTCAGGCGTAGTTCTCCGTCGTCGGTCAGGGAAGGGTCCGACGGCGCCCTTGGACCCGCGTCGCGCTCCCCCAAAGCAAGGTAGACCCTGGATGGCAAACCGCGGGGCCGACTCGGGGTCACTTCAAACGTGTAGCGGCCGCCACGCGCCAGACCCTCAAAGTCAATCCACCCAGTGTCGACAGCACCGTCGAGTGGCGGGAACCAGTTGCGGGAAGCCTGCCAACCTGGAAGTTCGGCGTCGACACGATACCCCCCAACCTCCGGATCGACCGTCCACGTGACGCGCACTTTGGTCGGCTCAATGGCCGTCGCCGAGAGATTGGCAACCGGCCCGACCGCGAGCGGGTGATCCCACCGGAAAGCCACTGTTCCGCTGCTCCCGGATTGGCCCGACGAGCTAAAGGCGAAGACTCGCACTTCGTACTCGGCGCGCTGCCGGGGCAACACGTTCGAGGCGTAGAAGCTCGTCTTCGTACTGCCTGCTGGCAACCGCTGCCGCCGGATCGGGTCCCCGGCCCGCAGAAGTTGCACGTCGAATCCGGTTTCATTGTCGGAGTTGTCGGCCCAACGGACTTCGACGGCCCCAAGCTGAGGATCGACTGCCACCGAGACGTCCGACGGCGCTTCGATCGGGTCGCCCGGGAAGATGAGGGCAATGCGATTGCTGGCGAGAGAGTAGACGTCGCCCTTCTTCCCCGCGAGTACGGCGAATTGGTGTCGCGCTCCCGGCACTGTGATCTTCAGAGGGAGAACCGCCTCGGTCCGGCCTTCGACCCGAACAATATCGTGCAGAGAGTCCTCTCCCCAAGAGACGTAGTGATCCACGTAGTATCCGTCTGCATCCGGCGCGTTGTCCTGCCAGGAGAGGCTCGCGAACGCGCCCTCAAGCCGACCTCGGAGGTTGCTCGGCTGCGCTGGAAGGCCCTCGATCGACCTCAAGTAGTCGCTGACTTGGGCAATCATGGGAACGGTCTCGCGCAGGGTCCGGGCGTTGTCCTGCTGGTCCGCGACACCGATGGTCGCACCACCGTAGGGTTTGATTCGGGTGGTGGAGAAGAACGGCTCGATTTGGCCCTGATAGCTCATCGCCGTGCCGAGGCCCGGCATGACGTCGTAGTTCACATGGCCAAGAGCGTACGGTGCGAAGAGCCTGAGCCAAGGGTCCCTTCCCAAACCCAACAAACCCACGAGATTCGCGGGTTCGTGGTGGGCCCCCAGACCATGGCCGAGTTCGTGAACGAAGACCGCGGCGTAGTCGCCGCACGTCGGGTCATTGGATGACCAGCCGCTCGGAACGACCCAGCGTGCTTCATCGTTCTTCTCCAAGAGCCTGTACCTGCCGCAGACGCCGCCGTGCAGATGACGGCTCTCTCCATGGAAGAGGTAGACCATGTCGGCCCGGTGCTCGAGTCGCAGACGCGGCAAGACCCCGTCCCGATCCCCCATGTGGAGGCTCAGCAACTCGCTTTCCCCGAAGGGTTGCCACTCGTGCCGACCCAGGTCTCTTCCCACCCGATCCAAAGCGGCCGACGCCTGCGCGACGTGCACGATGTGCGGCTCGACCGGGAGGTCGTTGTTCCGAAACACCATCTTCAGGTAGTCGCCGGCATGGCGAATCGAAGCCAGGGCGCCACCGCGGTCAGCCCAATTCTCGGCGGCTGTCGCCGTGTACAGCACCAGGATGTCCAGCCTCTCGTGGTTCTGCGGGTTGCTCACGGGCTCGGGTGGATCCGCTGCATAGACGTCTGCCAGGCCATGGGCATGAACGTCGTGGCCACCGTCCGCATCTGTCTCCACCGCGCACCACGGCTCGGAACCGTCCGGCCCAACGATCGGCGCCATGCCGCCACGGCCGTCCCGCTCCGCGTGGATCTGGTACACGCCGCCGCCCGCCGCCCCGAACCGGCCAACCAAGCGGCCACCCTCCACCGTCAACACCACCGTGTCGTACCCCGCCTCAGGCTGGCCGCCGGACCACATCAGGTCGCCGCCGCCCCGGTCCTCGAACACGCTCCGTTCCGCCGACAGGACGCTGCCGTCGGGCGTCGGCACTTCCAGTCGCAACGGTGCGCTACGTAGCAGTTCCAGGTCGACCCTTGCGGCCGTCGGCACCGGCCCGATCGAAGGGCCCAGGCGCGCTGCGGATGCCGCTTGTCCGGCGCCCGGCATCAGAGTCAGCAGCCGCTGCGCCTGAGCCGCAGAAGAGAACGCCAACAACAGCGCCACCAACGTGCACAGCAGGGAGCGCCGGCGGCCAGCAAGCAGCGAAGCGAAGCGGATCATCAGTACGCCTCAGGCTCGGCCGGACCCGACTGCTCTGACCTGACCGTCGACTCTGAGCCTTCAATGCAACGAAGCGCGGTTAGCGTTCGCAGCAGCAAACAGTCAGCCCCGACGGCGAGCGATGCGTTAGTGAGGCCGCCATCCGAGACATTGTTCGCCAGCAGCTTGAACTCCCTGCCGGCCTCGATGACCGCGACCCCGTCGGTTGCGGCCGCATAGATCCGACCGGCCCCACCCAGGAGCGAGGCCTGGTACTTGCCGTTCGGAGGGAGCCTCTGCCTCCAGTAAAGATGGCCCGTGTGCCCATCGTAGGCACTCATCGTCCTGTTGTCCGTGACGGTGTAGAGAACGCCGTCCATGAGCAGTGGGGAACTGGTTTCGGGAACCGCCTGCTCATTGCCCCAGAGCAACGTCGGGATGCTGCCCGAGTCCGACGCCGCGAAGCTGAATGCCTGAGTTGACTTGACACCGTGAGCGCCGCCCGAAACGACCAGAAGATCGTTCTCGAAAACGGGACTGGACGCCAACTGGTTGATCGCCCAGCCGCCGTCCGTGTACTCGTATGACCAGAGAATCTCGCCTGTCTGCGGATCGTACTCGCGCATGATCCAGGAGTAGGCGACGATCAACCGCTCTCTCGACCCGCTCCTCAGGATGAGGGGCGTAGTGTAGGTACAGCACGGACCCTCTTCGCCGGCCCACTCGTGCTTCCACCGAAGCGCGCCGCTATCGCGGTCGAAGCCGGCGATCCACCCCGTGTGTGAAGGTCGGCGCCGGTAGCCCCATTCGCGGTCTTGCATGACCACAACGACATCCGCAGCGAGCACGGGAGAACTCGCCGCGCCGTAGCGCGAAGTGGCAGCGTAATCCGGGGCCACCTCTACCAGCCAGTCAACCTCTCCTGCGTGGAGCACGCGAGCCAGGTGAGCGCCGAAGTAGACGTACACACCCTGTCCGTCGGCAGCCGGAGTCGGACTGGAGAACGTGTTCTCCCGGTGCTTTGGTTCTGCATCCGCGGTTGAGATTCGTTTCTCCCACCTCAGGCCGCCGTTCTCGCCGTCAATGGCTAGCAGCCATCTGGAGAAACGTCTGGGCTCCTCCCCCGGATTCTCTCGCCGCGCCTCCGTGAGGTAGACGGTGTCGAGAGCGACGATCGGAGACGAATTCCCCAGTCCTTGAAGTGCGACGGTCCAGCGAGTGTTCGTCTCCCCATCCGACCACTCCACTGGAAGACTGGTTGCGGTTGAGACGCCAAGTCCCTCCGGTCCACGCCATTGTGGCCAGTCAGAATCTGCCTCCCGGACGCAACCGAGAGACAGAAGCGCGATGACGACAAGTCGCTTCAACCGTCCCCATTCCCTGTTCGAGCCAACGACCGGCGCAACCCTCGAGAGCGCCGCGAGGCCGTCACTCGTCACACGGGAACGCAGTCGTGTCATTGATCACGCCCGCCTGGGTCGAGTAACCGCCGTCGTGGGGAGGAATGATCCGGCCAAGGTCGGCGATGAAACGCGTGATTCGCCCTTCGCCGTGGTGCTCGTACAGGTTCCAGCGCCGGAAGCCCACACCCCCGGAGACACGCTTGGCAGTCGCCCAGTCGTCGACCCTAAGTTGGTAGGGCCGGTCCGTTGCCGCCGACCCGAACACCCACCAGTGTCCATTGATCTCGCAGCCATCGACTACCTTGAGCAGCATCTCCGGATTGTCCGGCTCGAAGAAGTAGAGCAGCGCCGCCCCGTTGCCAAGGCCGTGGACCGGCACGAGACGCACGGGACCCCAGAGACCACTGCCACGGTACCAACTGGCATCTACACTGAAACGCCAGTTGTTCAGACAGTCGCCAGCGCCACCAGAACAGCCGTAGTCGCGCGTGCCGGCGGCATCCCGTGCGGCGACGATCCCGGAAGCCGTGGGCTGTTCATATGAGGGCGCAGCGTGGACAGCCGGCCCGCCCCGGCGCTCGCCGGCTTTCGCCGCGGATTGCCCACAAGGGAACGCCGACGTGTCGGTGATCACGCCCGCAGAGGTCGAGTACCCGTTGTCGGCGACGATCACGCCGCCGCCGTTGTGCCGGTACTCGACCGTCCCGCCTCCGTCCGCAAGGTCTTCGACGGCGACCTCGTACGCCAGATCGGTGGCGGCGGAGCCGAACACCCACCAATGGTCGTTCAACCAGCAGCCGTCGACCACCTTGAACAGCATCTCGGGGTTGTCGGGCTCGAAGAAGTAGAACAGCGACCCCGAGTCGCCGATGCCGTAGACGTCGAGCCGCTTCGCAGGTGCCCGCGAGACGGTCTGCGTGGAGTAGCGCGCAGAGACGTCGAAACGCCGCTCATTGAGGCAGGCCCGGCTCGGCGACGGCCGGCAACCGTAGCCGTGAGGGTCTTCGACCCGTTCGGGGACGACGGTCGGCGAATAGCGGGCCGCGTCGGGAATCGTGTACCGCAGAGCCCTGACGGCATCGCTCACGTCTGCATCCCCCAGGACGCGGCCGTACACGGGCTCGACAGTCGAGAACCTGTCAACCTCGCGGACGTTGACAGCCATGACCGACCCGTACATCTTCAATCCGAACTTGGCTTGCCCCTCGTAGCCATGGCCGAAGGGCACGAAGGGAGCATGTCCGTGGTTCCCTGCTTGCCCCGGCTGGCGAAGCAGACCCAGGTTGTAGCCCACCTGATGGGCGAGAACGTAGTCTCCCAAACACGAGGTCTTGAGCACGCTGGCCGCGTGGGACCGTGCCCACTCCAGGCTCACCCCCGCGGCGCGGGCGTAGGCGGTACAGCTCGCCTCAGAATCCGCCGTGATGGCGGACACGAGATCGGCACCGTACCGGGATCGCGCGTGAGGGAGGCGCTCGCGGCGGACATGGTCGAGCGCGGCCCCGGTACCCAGGCCGGCCAGCGCCGGGTCGCGCTCCAGGCCAACAAACCGGAGTTCCGCGTCCAGTCCGGCGTGACGAAACAGAATGTTCGTCCTGACGACGGCACCTAGGACATCGGCACGGAGTTCGCCAACGGTCTGCGGACCGTAGGGGTCGCCAGGGTTCCTGGCGTCAGGACCCTGCACGTCGGCATCGGTCTGCCCGATCGCCTCGGGGGCGTAGAAGAAGGCGATGTCGATGACGCAGGTTCCTTCACACCAGTCCGGCAGCGGAGGGAGTCCTCCGACGGTGACCGCCTGTAACTCGCCGGACGGCTCGTCGAGGAACGATGGGACGGCGTAGGGACGCTCGACGCCAGGCGGCGGGCCGGCAAATCCGGCGGGTTGCGCAGCGACCTGAATCGCCGGCAACGCGACCAGCAGAAGGAATGCGAGAAGGTCTATCCGCTTCATATCGCGGCAAGCTAACGGATTTGTGTGACGGTTGTGTGACCTTTTCGAGATCCCCGCACGATCTCCCCGTGGCGAGTTCGCACCGTGCTTCGCGACGGATGCCGGCCAGAGGGCCGGCGCACCGACACACCGAGCGCTAGCTCAGCACGGCTCCGGTAACACCGCGGTCGAAGAGGTCGTCGATCTCGGTCTCCGAGAGACCGAGGCGCTCCCGCAACAACTCGCGGCTGTGCTCGCCGAGCCGGGGCGGCGGCACGTCGGAGCGTTCCAGCAGGCCGTCGATCCGCCAGGGATGGCCGGCGTAGCGGTGCTCGCCGACGTCCGCGTGCTCGATTCTGCGGAACCAGCGCCGCTCTCTCAGATGAGAGCACTCCATGAGTTCGGCGGTCGTGCGCACGACGCCGGCGGCTATGCCGGCGGCTTGCAGGCGTTCCATCAGGTGCTCCGCCTGCCGGGTGCGCGTCCACTCGGCGATCGCCTCGTCGAGCTTCTCCGCGTTGGCAATGCGGTCCGCGTGCCGGTCGAATGCCGGATCCGCAAGGGTCCCGGAACCCGAAATCGCCACGAGCCGACACCACATCTCATCGGACTCGACCGCCACGGCGATCCAGCGGTCGTCCCCGGCGCACGGGTAGACGCCGTGCGGCGCGAGATCCAGGTCACCGTTGCCCGGCGGCGTCTGCTCGCCGCCCAGCGCGGCATCGAGGAGCACTTCGCCGAGGTAGCCGACCGCCGCCTCGATCATGCTGCCGTCGATCGACTGCCCCTCGCCCGTGCGCCGGCTGTGGAAGAGCGCGACCAGCGTGGTCGCCGCCATCTGCATGCCGGTGATCGCGTCGGCCTGGTAGAAGCCCATGACCATCGGATCGCCGCCGGCATAGCGGTGGAGCCAGTCCCAGCCGGCGAGCGCCTCGATCGAGGTTCCGTTCGCCTTGTAGTCACTCAGCGGTCCGGTCTTGCCGAAGCCGGACCAGTGGGTCATGACCAGCCCCGGATTCTCCGCCGAGAGCTCCGGCCACTCGAGTCCGAAACGCTCCATGACGCGCGGCGTGAAGTTCTCCATCACCATGTCGGCGCCGGCGGCCAGCCGTCGGAGCAGATCCTTGCCCTCTTCGGTCTTGAGGTCCAGGCAGAGGGACCGCTTGTTCCGGTTGACGCTGTTGTAGTTCGGGCTCGAGTTCACAAGGCCCGGAGGCGCGTTCGCCATCGGTACCGGACTCGCCAGCCATCGCCGCCAGACGTCCGGGCGCTGGTGCGACTCGATCTTGATCACGCCGGCGCCGAGGTCGGCCAGGAGCATGGTGGCGAAGGGGCCGATCCAGGCCTGGGTCAGGTCGACGATCTCGACGTCGGCCAGCGGCAACGACTCGCCTTTCTCCCCTGGCCCGGCCGGCGGCTCGACCGGCTGCCAATCGAGGGACGACGGCTCCATCTGTTCACGGACCACCGGCGCCTGCGCCGGCGGCACCGCGTCCGTCAGACCGAGCCTGGCCCCCGGGCCGGCGAATGGCAGCTCTCCAAGCCGCGGATGGTGAAGGGTCTGGAAGAAACCGCGAGCAGCGAGATGCTCCTCGGCAAGCAGGTCGACCGGCTTCACCACTTTGCCGCAGACGATCTTCCGCTCCAGGAGACCGTGGAACACCTCGTCCATCGTCTTCTCGCGGACGCGGCCCGCCAGGAACGGAAGCAACCGCCGGACACGCGCGACTGGGTCCTCGCCGTCCACAGACCGCGGCCACTCCCCGTCGTCGACACCCAGCGCCGCGCCGTAGTCGCCGAGCTGGTTAGCGGGCGGCGGGACGAACGTCACCCATCCGTCGCGGCAGCGATGGGCCCGCACGCCGGTCGAGGGTCCGCTGTCGCGCTCGGGATGCACGCCCGTGTACTCGATCCGGAGCAGCGGCAGGATGGCGGTCAGCGTCTCCATCTCGGACACCTCGACAAAGCTGCCTCTCCCGCTGCCAAGGCGCGCTATCAGGGCCGCGGCAGCCGCGACGAAGGCGCAGACCCCGCAGGTGTAGCCGAGGATTTGGCCGGGCGCCTTGAGCGGAGCTCGGCGCTTCTCGCCGTTCAGTCCGGCATAACCCGACAGCGCCTGAACCACCAGCTCCGACCCGACGAGGCCGGCGTACGGCCCGTCCAGGCCGAACGGCGAGACCGATACGAGAACCAGTCCCGGGAGCCGTTCTCGGAGACCATCCAGCGTAAGGCCCCAGCGCTCCAGATCGGCGTCGGCCCAGTCGGTTACGAGAACATCGGCTCGCCGCAGCACTTCGAGCAGCGCGTCCGCGTCGGGACACGCGGAGGACAGCGACATCGCCCGCTTGTTCGCGGCGACGAACTGCCAGAGAAGCGATTCCCTGGCGGCACCTTCCCCGCCATGCGGTCCCATCCGTCGCAGCCGCGAGCCGCCTTCACGCTCCAGCACGACGACGTCGGCGCCCCAGAGCGCGAACTGCCGCGCACAGTAAGCCGCGGCGACGCCGTCGGCCAGTTCAAGAACGCGGACGCCGTGAAGCGGCGGGCGCTGCTCCAAACGACCGTCCAGCAGGGTCCGGAGCGACTAGGACCAGGTCAACGAGCCGGTGCTCTGGCCGAACCGGTCCGTCTCCACGCCCATCGCCTGCAGCAGGGTCACGAACAGATTGCTGAGCGGCGCGTCGTGTTCGCCCTCGTGCCGGTGGTGCTTGCCGTGACTGAGGCCACCGCCGGCGACCAGGATCGGCAGGTGCTTCGGCTCGTGGGAGTTCGCGTTGCCGAGGTTGGAACCGAACAGGACGGTGGTCGAGTCGAGCAGCGGGCCGTGGCTGTCGCCGCGCTCCCGGAGCTCCATCAGCAGACCGTCCAACTGACCGATGATCCGGGCCTCGATCATCTTGAGTTGGTCGATCTTCGCCTCGTCCTGGCCGTGGTGGGACAGGTTGTGATGGGAACCGTTCACGCCCTGGACCTGGGGCACGACGCCGTGATCCTGGATCATGATGCTGATCACGCGGGACGAGTCCGTCTCGAGGATGAGGGGAACCATGTTGAAGAGCAACCGGATGCGGCCGATCAGGTCCGCCTTGTCCGGGATGTCCGTGGGCTGGTCAAGGGCGACCACCGGTTTCGGCCGCTTCAGCCAGGCGCCGGCCTCGTTCAGTTCCTGCTCGGCCGTGCGCACCGCGGCGTAGTAGGCGTCGAGCCGCACCTGGTCGGCTGAACTCACGCGCCGGCGTAGTGCCGAGGCCTCGGCCTTGACGCGATCGAGAATGCTGCCGCCGCTCGCCAGATTGCGCGACTCGCGCTCGACCTCCTCCGGCTCGCCTGCGAGGAACATCTTCCTGAACAGCCTGGCCGGGCTGATCTCCGCCGGGATCATCACGCCGTTCGCCGTGTAGGACTGGCTCTGCCCGCTCGCCGTCCCAAGCGTGACCGACGGGAAACGCGTCACGTAGCCGAGGTGGTTGGCCGCCGCCTGGTCGATCGAGATCGTGTTCTTGAAGCCGTCCCGCCCGGGGCCGCGGGCCGCCGTGAGGAACGTGACCTCGGAGTTGTGGGGCTGGCGGCCGGTCTGGTCCTCGTGAGAGAAGTTCGAGAAAAGCGAGTAGTGCTCACGGTGCCTGTCGATGATCCGCAGGTACTCGGTCGTCTCGTAAGCAGCGCCGGTCTGTTTCGGCAACCACGCTTCCGGGTAGATCCCCAAGGTGTTGCAGATGTTGACCATCCGCCTCGGCGCCTCGCCGGTAGCGGCACGAACGAGTGAAGGTTGCATCGTCTCGAGCAGCGGCAGGGCAAGCGCGACGCCTGAAGCGCGCAGGAAGGTGCGTCTGTCGATGGTTCTGTACATGTCGGATACCTACAGGTTGTCGAAGAGATCGCTCTTCACGACCTCCCGGATCATGCTGCGCAGGGGATAGCCGTCCTCGGCGAGCTCGCTGAGGATGTCCTCCACCGCTTCACGGTCCGCGAACTCGACCGGAGCGCCCGTGGCGAAGGCGATCAACTGGGACGCGATGTGGCGCGCCACCTGGTCGAGCTCGTTGCCGTAGAGCAGCTTCTTGTACTCCTCGATGCCGACGAAGACCTGTCCCTGCGGGGTGACGCCGGTGACGTCCACCGCAAGCCCCTTGCGATAGCCGCCGGCGCCCTCCTCGCCCGGAATGCGGTACGCCTCGCGGAAGCCGCCGATCGGGTCGAAGGACTCGAGCGCGAAGCCCGGCGGGTCGATGTTGCGGTGGCAACTGTTGCAGACCGTGTCCGTGCGGTGCTTGTCGAGTTGCTCGCGGATCGTCGTCGCGCCCCGGGTGTCCGGCTCCAGGCCCTCAATGCCCGCGGGGGGCGGGGGCGCCGGCTGACCGAGCAGATTCGCGAGCACGAAGTTGCCGCGCGGCACCGGCGACGTCGTCGTGCCGTTGGCGGTGATCTTGTGAATGCTCGCCTGGGTCAGCAGGCCGCCGCGGGGACTGTCCTCGGGAATCGCCACCTTCCGCATCTGCTGGCCGGTGACGCCCTCGAAGCCGTAGTGCTCGGCGAGGCGGCGATTGAGGAAGGTGAAGTCGGAGTCGATCAGGTTGCCGACGCTCAGGTCCTCCGCGAGGAGCTCGGCCAGGAAGAGCTGCGTCTCGCGGGTCATCGCCTGTCCCAGCCGGCTGTCGTACTCGGGATAGAGCGCCTTGTCGGGCGTCGTCGCGTTCATCTCGTAAAGCCGGAACGCCTGGCCGGCGAAGTCCTCGATGAACCGCTGGCTCTTCGGATCGTCGAGCATCCGGTCGACCTGGCTCGCCAGCACGTCGTCGTCAGACAGCCTGCCGGCGGCCGCCAGATCGAAGAGTTCCCGGTCCGGCATCGAACGCCAGAGCAGGTAGGAGAGCCGCGTCGCGACCTGGAAGTCGTCCAGCTCTCCCCGGCTCCCGACGTGGTAGACGAACGCCGGAGCGATCAGCATGGCGCGCAACGGCTCACGGACCGCCTCGATGAACGGCAGTCCCTCTTCGAGGGCGGGCTTCGCCAGCGCGGCGTAGGTTTCCAGCTCGCCCTCCGTGAGCGGCCGCCGGAAGGCGCGCGGCCCGAAGCGCGTGACGACGTCGACGACGTGCTCCTGCGGCGCCTTGGTGAGCACCGGTTCGCCCGCGTCGTCGAACTCGATCCCGGAGAGCAGTTCCCTCGCGCTGCGCGGCGGCCAGTCCTCGAAGAGCGGCCCCTCGATCGTCATCGTCCGGAACGCGATGCCCTCCCACGGGTAGTCCTGGACGTTTCGCTCCGCCGCGAAGTACGACACCTTGTCGTCCGGCGGCCGGTAGGCGTCGGCCAGCGAAGGAGCGACCAGATCGCGCGGCCGGAGGTAGGGAGTGACTTCGACGACCCGGCCTTCGGGCTCCACCAGGTCGAACGAGCCGATCAGGCTGTTCAGCGCCGCGGTCGCGACTCCCTGCTGATTGCCGTGGAAGAGGGTCAGCGTGATCGGCGACGTCGCCTGGTAGGGGTACGCGTCGATCGTCACCCGGTAGCGGCCCGGCATGTCGACGAGGAAACCCTCGGTCATGCTGTGGAAGGTGTAGGTCGAGCCGCCCTCGAAGAACATGACCGCTGCGTCGTCGACAATCTTGACGATGCCGGCGCCGAGGTACTCGCCGACCGAGTTCCGGTTGAGATAGGGCGACTTCTTGTAGTCGATCTCGACGGTTCGCGTCTCGGGCTGCGGGCCGGTCCTGAGCGCCTCGTCGAGCGCGCCGGCCGCCGCGGTCAGGTAGCTGCGGACGTGGAGAGGCGAGATGCCCTGATTCTCGGCCACCACGTCGAAACCGCCGGTGTCCGTCTCCTCTGGCAGGTCGTTGGCCAGGCTCGCGGCCACGTCGGGATCGATCCCCAGCAGGTCCTGGATCGTGTACTCGTACTCCAGCCTGGTGAGGCGGCGGAGCGGCGTGCGCTGCCCGGCGCGCTCGACCCGGTTCGCTTCGAGCAGGGCGCCTCTCAGGGAGTCAAGCGCCGAGTCGACGATGCGCTGAGCCGGCCTGCGAGCACCAGGCGGCGGCATCTCCCCTCCGCTGACCCGATCGAAGATGCGCTCCCAAAGGCGGAAGGTCTCCCGGTCGGCCAGGTCGCGACCGAGCAGGGTCAGGTCGAGCGGCGTCATCTCCGTCCCGACATGACACGTCAGACACGACGCCTCGAACAGCGGCTCGACTTCCGCCTCGAACGCACCGGCGCCGGCGCCGCCCGGGACGAAGCCCGAGATCAGCAGCGCCACCGACGCGATCAGCGCTGGTCCTACCTGGTGCGTAGCTGTCTCCCTATTGGGTGGCGCGATCTTACAACGCCGTTGCAGGAAGACGCCGACACGCCTCGCCTCCAACCGACAACGTAAGCTCGCTGGCCTCAGCAGCCAGGGCGACGAAGGAGGCGGTCAAGTGCCAACGAGCAGCAGCAGCGCAACGGTCAGCCTGACCGAGGGGCCGGTGGTTCTCGGGAACGGCATCGGCGGAGAGACGCTCCCTATCCCCACCGCCGATCCAACGGGTTTCCACCAGGCGATCTCCGAACCTAGCGCCATGCCGGCCACGGAGATCCTCGGCAGCCTGTTCCTGCCGCGCGGAAAGGGTCCATGGCCCGTCGTGATCGTCGTGCCTGGGAGCCTGGGCGTCGCGCCGTCTCACCTCGCCAAGGCGGACCTGCTCACGGAGGCCGGGATCGCCTCCTGTGTGATCGACCCCTTCGGCACGCGCGGCGTGACCTCCACCGTCGCCAACCAGGCGCAGTACTCGTTCGCCGCCAGCGCCTGGGACGTGCTCGCGACCGCCGCAGTGCTGACCCGGCGCGCGGACATCGACGCGGCGCGCATCGGCGCCCAGGGCCACAGCCGCGGCGGGTCGGCGGTGCTGTCCGCGGCCTGCCTGGCGCCCCTGGTCGACCCTGAACGGGCTTCCGGACTCGCCGCCGTGTACGCCGCCTATCCGTGGTCGGGCTTCCAGTTCCTGAGGCCGGACGTCGGCCGCACCGTCGTGCGCTCCGTCATCGGCGATCTGGACGAGTGGTGCCTGCCGCTCCAGGTCCAGGCCCACATGCACGCGATGACCCTCTGCGGATGCGACGCCAGCTTCCGGCTCTTCCCGGACACGCACCACAGCTTCGACCGTGACACGCCGGTGGAACTGGTCCCGGACGCATCCACAAGCCCGGGGGCTCCGACGATCTACATCCGCGACGACGGCGCCCTCGTCCACCCCGTGAGTGGAGAGGCCGATCCGGGCTTCACAGAGCGCGACGCGATGATCTACCAGGTCAAGTCGCCGTACGGACGCAGGGGCGCACGGATCGGCACCGCCGGCGACCAGGCTCGGGCGTTCCACGAGGACATGATGGCCTTCTGGACCGCCGCGCTCGGCTAGCGCCGGCCGAAGCGCCGCCGTCGCGGTAAACTCATGGAACACAAGTGACTTCCAACGACGGCAGCAGCCAGGGCGAACGGCCCGGGCCGATCGCCTACATGGCGAGCAACGGTGTTGCCGCCAACCTGTTGATGTGGGCCATCATCGCCGCGGGGCTCGTGGCGCTGACGGGTCTCGAGCGGGAGGCGTGGCCCACCGTACCCTTCAACCACATCGAAGTCACGATGGCCTACCCCGGGGCGACCCCGGAGGAGGTGGAGGAATCCATCGTCGTCAAGATCGAGGACGAGGTCAGCGGTCTGGAAGACGTGAAGGCGGTCAAGTCGGTGGCGGCCCCCGGCATGGCATCCGTCAGGGTCGAGATGAAGTCGGGTACGGACATGGCCAAAGCGCAGGACGACATCGAGTCCGCCGTCGGCCGGATCCAGTCGTTTCCGGGCGGCGCCGAACGTCCCCTGTTCCGGGAGATGACGAACCGCCAGAGCATGATCCGACTCGTCCTCTACGGCGATATCTCCGAGCGCTCGCTGAAGGAACTCGCCTACCAGGTCGAGGATCAGCTCACTTCGCTTCCCGGCGTTTCCCAGGTCGACGTCAGCGGCGTGCGGAACTACGAGGTCTCGGTTGAAGTACCGCTACGGCGGTTGAGAGCCCTCGGACTCACACTCAGTGACGTGGCCGGGGCGATTCGCCGCAGTTCCCTCGAACTGTCCGCGGGCAGCATCGATACGCGGGAATCACAGGTCCGCGTACGGACCCTCGGCCAGCGCTACGAGCAACAGGACTTCGAAGACATCATCCTCCTCAGCAGGAGCGACGGCACGGCGGTCCGCCTCGGGGATGTCGCGGAGGTGCATGACGGCTTTCAGAATGCCGACCTGATCGTCCGGCACCAGGACGAACCCGCCGCCTTCATCGAGGTCTTTCGAGCCGAAGACGAGCACGCGATGGGCGTCGCCAACGCCGTTCTGGAGTACGTGGACAACGTGTTGACTCCCTCGCTTCCGGACGGCCTGGGAGTGACCGTCTGGAATGACGAGTCCGATGCCTACACGGAGCGCGCGAGCATCCTCCTCAAGAACGGCGCGCTGGGCCTCCTGCTGGTCCTCATCGCGCTGGGCCTGTTTCTCGAGCTCCGAATCGCCTTCTGGGTCGCCGTCGGCCTTGCCGTTTCGGGCATCGGCGCGCTCGCCGTCATGCTGGCGCTCGACCTGGCAATCAACGCCATCTCCCTCTTCTCGTTCGTCCTCGCCATCGGCATCGTCGTCGACGACGCGATCGTCGTCGCCGAGTACATCCACTACGAACGCATGCGGGGCACGCCGGGACTCACGGCCGCGATTCGCGGCACTCGACGCATCCTGGTGCCGTTGACCTTCGCCGTACTCACTTCGGTCGTGGCGTTCATCCCCCTGCTCTTCATCCCCGGCGGAATCGGCGAGGTCTGGGGAGCGCTGCCGATCATCGTCATCGCCATGCTGCTGTTTTCCCTGGTCGAATCGACGCTGGTGCTGCCCCGCCACCTGTCTCACCTGCACGGTCCGGAGTGGAAGCCGACCGGCCCCGTCGATCGGGTCGCGGCACGGATCCAGGGCGGTGTGGATCGCGCGCTGAACCGATTCCTGCAGGGCCCGCTCGACCATGGCCTCCGTTTCGCGACGGCTCACCCCGGGGTGACGATCGCGGCAGGCGTCGGATTGCTCGTGGTCTGCGTTGCCCTGGTACCGGCCGGCATCGTGCCGGCCACCTTCGCGGAGAACGTCGAGGGCGACTTCGCCACGGCCAGCCTGGAGATGCCCGACGGAACGACCGCGCAGCGAACGTACGAGGTGGCGCGAGAGTTGGAGGCGGCCGGCCACCGCGCGATCGACCGACTCTCCGAGGATCGGCCGGACGATGCGCCTCCCCTGCTCTCCGGAGTCACCGTGACCGTGGGGCAGCGGCCGCGAATCGAGGGCGGGGGACTCAACCCGGAGCCGACCCTGAACCCCGAAGCCAACATCGCCACGATTGACTTCAAACTCCTGGGCGCCCGGCAACGGCAGATCACCAGCGGAGACGTCGTTCAGGCATGGCGCGAAGAGGTGGGAGTCCTGCCCCACGTTCGCGGCGTCACCTTCAGCGGCGAGATCATCGACCTGGGCAACCCCGTGGAAGCGGTCCTCTCCCACCCCGATCCCGAGCGCCTGGCCCAGATCGCCGATTCCGTCGTCAATGAACTCCGCGCGGTGGGAGGAATCTTCGACATCCGCTCGGATCACACACCGGGCGTCCCGGAACTCCAGCTCGAGCTGCTGCCGGAGGCGCGAACCCTCGGTCTCACTCTCGACGACCTGGCCTGGCAGACGCGAGCCGCGTTCTTCGGTGAAGAGGCCCTGCGGGTTCAGCGAGGCCGGGAAGAGGTCCGGGTCTATGTGCGCCTGCCCGAGGCTGACCGCAACGCGATCACCGACGTCGAGAGTTACCTGCTCCGCACGCCCGGCGGAGGCGAAGTCCCTCTGAGTCGGGTCGCTTCGCTGAGTTCAGGCACGTCGCCGCCCGCCGCAAGGCGCAAGGACGGCCAGCGTGTCGTCACGGTCACCGCGGACGTCGACCCGACCGCGATCTCCGGCGGGGAGGCGAACGACATCCTGGAGAACGTCATTCTCGCGGAACTGACGGCCGCCGATCCGGACCTGACCTACAGCTTCGGAGGCGAGCAGCAGCAGCAGCTCGATTCCCTGGGCGCGCTCTATCGAGGGTTTGCCATCGCGCTGCTGATGATCTTCGCCCTGCTGGCGATTCCGCTGCGCTCCTACACCAAGCCGTTCCTGGTCATGGCGGTGATCCCGTTCGGGTTCATCGGCGTGATCCTCGGTCACCTGTTCCTCGGGATCCCCCTGAGCGCGGTCTCCTTCATGGGATTCTTCGGCCTCGCGGGTGTCGTCGTCAACGACTCTCTCGTGATGATCGACTTCATCGATCAGGAACTGAGGGAAGGACTCTCCGCAAAGGACGCGATTGTTGAAGGTGCCAAGGGCCGCTTCCGTCCCATCATGCTGACTTCCCTGACCACCTTCCTCGGTTTCACGCCCCTGATTCTCGAACCGTCGATCCAGGCACAGTTCCTCGTTCCCTTTGCCGCCTCGCTCGGCTGCGGCATCGCGATCACGACCTCTCTTCTGATGCTGCTCGTACCGGCCCTGTACACGATTCACCTTAGACTGACCTCTCGGCGCCGGGTGTCCGGCCCTGCCCTTGAGGCCGCATAAGCCCGCCGACGACAAGGCCACCACACATAACTCCCACCTCCGCAGCTCCCCCGAGCCAGGGGCTGACTCTCACGGACGAGTTGATTCTGATGCTCCTCAACGAGGAGAACGGCTACTTCCATCAGGTCCCCGGCTGGCACCTGCACTGCGCCGTTGCCGGCGCGGTCCTCGCCGAGCTCTCCCTGCAGTCGCGCATCGATACGGACCCGGATGCTCTCTATCTCGTCGACGCGACGGAGACCGGAGACCCGGCTCTCGATCCGATTCTCGGGGAACTGGCCCAGGCGTCGGACCAGCGAACGGCCCGCTACTGGATCGAACGGCTCGCGCCACAGGCCGAGGACGTCATCGACCTCACCCTCGACCGTCTGGTGGAGCGGAAGATCCTCCAGCACCACGACGGCGACTTCTGGACCCTTCCGCGAACCGGCTGGCAGGCGGACGCGCACGGCCAATCCGAAGAAGGCACGGCGACCCAGTTCATTCGGGACCGCATCGCCGACGTCATCTTCAACGACGAGATTCCCGATCCGCGGGACATCATCGTTCTCTCCATCGTCAACGCCTGCGACGTTCTACGCTTCATCTTCCAGATCGACGAAGACGTCGAGGAACGGATCGAGCTGGTCTGCAGGATGGACCTGATCGGCCGGTCCATCGCCGAAGCGGTTGCCCAGAACATCGCGGAACCGATCCGCCGACACTCGGCGCTGACGAAGAAGATGCCGGGCATTCCCTTTCGGAAGTTGCTGCGCAACCAGTACGCCCGCGACGGCAACCTTCCCGCCCTCTTCGCCGGTCTTGCTGAGGAGTTCGGGCCCGTCTTCGAGCTCCGCCCACCGATCGGCGAGCGCATGATCTGCCTTGCAGGAACCGAAGTGAATCAGTGGGTCAACAAGCGCGGGCGCACGCACCTGAGAACGAAGGACTACTTCAACGACTTCGAGAAGGTCTACGGCGCGTCCGGCGTCATGCCTTCCCTTGACGGCGCCGATCACTTTCGACTCCGCAAGGCCATGTCGCCCGGATACTCGCGCGGCAGGCTCGCCGGACAGCTCGATCGCCTCTACGCCTATCTTCGAACGTACCTCGCGGACTGGAAGGTGGGCGACGCCATCCCGGCCCGGTCCTGCCGTCTCCTGGTCAACGCGCAACTCTCTCCACTCACCATCGGAGTGGACTCGCAGGACCTCATCGGGGAACTGGTCGCCTACAAGGAGCGCGCCCTGGCCGTTCACATCATGCGGGCCCTGCCGAAGATGATGATGAACACGCCCGGCATGAAGCGCAAGGCCAGGACCGTCGACAAGCTCCTGGAACGCATCCAGAGCTCACATACTCCGGCCCAGCGGATCGACCAGCCGCGCGATCTGGCGGACGACTGGCTCGGGCTCCACGCGAGCGACCCGCAGTTCGTGCCGGAAACCACGCTGCGCTTCCAGCTCTCCGCGGCGCTGGTCGCCAGCGTCTACGTGGGCGACGCCATCAGCTTCGCGCTCTACGCCATGACGACGCAGCCGGAACTGCGGGAGCAGATCCGTGCCGAAGCCGACGCCCTCTTCGAGAACGGCGACCCGGACGGTCAGGCCATCAACCCCTCCACGATCGACGTCACACACCGTTTCCTCATGGAGACCCTCCGGATGTACCCGGTCGTCCCCATGGCCATCCGGAACGTGATGAACGCCTGCGTGATCGAGGACTACGAGATCCCGGTCGGTTCAAGGCTCTTCATCGCTTCGACAGCACCGCACTACATGGAGGAGGTCTTCCCGGATCCCCACTCCTTCGACATCGACCGCTACCTGCCGGATCGAGCGGAGCACCGCAATCCCGGTTACGCGCCCTACGGCCTGGGCACCCACAGGTGTCTCGGCTTTCGGCAGACGGAACTGCAACTGGCGATCAACGTCCTGATGATCGCCCGCCACTTCAGATTCGAACTCGTTCCCAAGGACTACCGGCTTCAATTCAATCCGATCCCGAACATGAAGCCTCGCGCGAAGCTGAAGTTCCGGATCGTCGAACAGCTTCGCGAAGTAGCCGCCTGACGCCCTCGTCAGCCCTTCGCCTTCCGCAGTCGCCAGCCGTACATGACGCCGCCGTAGTGGTTGAACGACCGCCGCGCCTCGCGGTCGTCGAAGGGATAGTCCGCGCCGATCTGTCTCGCCGCGGCAAGGCCAGTGACGAAGCACGTCTCCTGGCTGTTGATCAGCGTGTGGGCGCCGCAGTGCCAGGCGCCCTTCCTGCCCTGAATGAACCGGAACAGGGGCACGAGCAACGCGACATGACGCACGTCATGCACGACGTGCTGGAACCACCACCGCTTGACGACCTTCTCCTCGTCGATCTGGCTGATGGGGTTGTAGGTCACCAGACAGGGCTTGTCGGAACGATGGGCCCACGGCTGCTGGTTGTGCATGATGTAGGTGATTTCGTAGTTGTCCGGTCTTGAGCCGTACTGTTCGATGTGGTTGCTACGCGCTTCCAGGGCCTTCACGTCGCTCTCCGGCAGCACCGAGGCATCCGAGTGCACGATCGTGTGGTTGTGGAGTTCGCTCTCGTAGCGGATCGACGAGAGGATGTAGCGCTCAAGGAAGCTCGGCCTGTCCAGGATCATCAGGGTCTGGTTCGCATTGCACGCAAAGATGACCTCGTCGAACGTCTCCTCAACGCCCTCCTCGTCCTTCACCACGACACCTGACGGGCGGCGGTACACCTTGCGGACCGGACGGTTGAGGTAGATCTTCTCCCGGAAGCCGGCTGACAGGTTCTCATAGATGCGGCGTGTCCCCTGGTCCCACGTCTGCATGGGCGTGGCGCGCTCGATGTCGAAGAACTCGAGGTACCTCGAGAAGAGCGACGCCGGCATGTCGAACACGTTCGTCGCCATCAGAAAGTTGACGAACATCGGCTTCAGGACCTTGTACCGGAAATCGCCGGAGAAGCCGCCCCAGTTCAGCACCGTCCCCATGCTGATGTAGTTGTACGGGTTCAGGGCGTTCAGAAACCTCGACCGGGCGTGGGTCAACCGACCGAACCAGTGAAGACGCTTCAGGAGCCGTTGGAACTTCTCGATCTCGGGCTGGAGTTCCTCCCGGATGTCGGAATCGAAGTCGTGAGCGTAGACCTGGCCCCGGTACTTCACGCTGTAGCTGAATCTCGTGTCGAGCAGTTCGATGCCGAAGTCCTTCAGCAACAGCAGAATGTGGTGGTACACCGAGGGAATGCAGGCCGTGACGGAGATGTCGAAGGGGATCGAGCTACCGTCATCCTGCGGCATGTCGGCGGTGACCGCATTGCCGCCGAGCTGGGCCTGGGCTTCGAACAGCCGAAAATCGAAACGGTCCGAGCTGTGATGAAACGCCCAGGCGGCCCCGAGGCCCGAAACGCCTCCGCCAATGATGGCGACCTTGCGCGGACGTGTCCCTGCCTTCATCACTCGTCGCGGATCCTGCGCGAACTACTGGCCTCGTTCGAGCGGATGCCGATGTCCGGTGACCCGGAACCTGAACTTCCGGTTGACGCTGTTCTTGGGTAGCGGGTTCCGCTTCAACCGGTAGTCCCGGGGGACCATCTCCAGGTCCAGGTAGTGGACGAGCATCAAGACGTTCATCACCATCTGCAGCCGCGTCCAACTCGCTCCACCACAAGTATGCGTCCCCACGCCGAACGGTGCGTAGACCCCGGCCTGGCGATGTTCGCTGCGCGGCTCCAGATACCGATCGATGTCGAACTTCTCGGGCTCGGCGTAGTGGTTCTTCATGTGGTGCGGCGCGGAGAATGACACCAACACCGTGCTGTAGGCCGGCACTTCGATGCCCACGATCTCGAAGGAATTCATGGCCGTTCGCATATGGACCGGAACGACCTCGTGGAGCCGCAGTACCTCCATGACAAAGCGGCGCGCCGCATCGGTCGCTTCCGGAGTCACGTCCGCCGCGGTCGGGTCTCCGCCCGCGAACATCGCGTCGGCTTCGGCGACGATTTGCTCCCGGTACTCGGGATGGCGCAGCAGTTCGTAGATGGAGAAAGCAACCGCGCTTCCCGTGTAGTGACCGGCGATGATCGGAGCGATGAATGCGAACCCCAGGTCGGTCTCCGGCAGGAACTGCGGGTCCGCGTGGTGCAGCTCCATCAGGTCGTCGACGAGGTCTCGTCGCTTGCCGGCCCGCTGCGCCTCGGTGTGGGTAGCGTGGATCATGGCGTACAGTTCCAGCACCCGCCGCTTGCAACGCTTCATGTACGGCGTGCGTAGCGTGAACCTTGGTAGCAGGCCGTGCCCGTGAACCAGCAGCGCCCGATACTCGAAGTGCAGTAGATCGTCGAGAAGGTCGAGCGGGGGATCGAAGCTCACGCTGAGCCGCGCGATCTGCGCGCCGGCCAGACGCTGGCAGGTCATCTCGCCGGGGAGCACCTTGCCCACTCCCCAACTCCTGAACGAGCCCCGGCAAAGCGCAAGCAGCTCGTCGAGCCGGTCCTCGACGACACTTCGGGAATTGCCCGCCCGCACCACCCTGCGCATGCGGAAGTGGTCCGCCCCGTCCATGCTGGCGATCGAGCGCGCCGTTCCCCACTCCTGCTGGAAGTCCTCGAGATAGTCGCGCGTCCGGAGATGAAGGCGGCCCTTCTTGGCCATCCACCTGTTGATCTCCACACCGGCAAGCACGACCAGTCGCCTGCCCGGGAACCTCATCTCGAAGACCGGGCCCAACTCCTGGGCCGTCTCCGCGAAGAACCTGGGCAGGTTCCAGGCACGGAACGACTTCGAGGTGAGCGCGTCGCGGAGCCCCACGGTCGGCATGGCCCGCCGCCGCCGCGACGCCCGCATGCTGGCCGGCGGGCGATAGGAGCTGCGCACGGCAGGGCCGATCGCCCTGCCGATCAGATCCATCTTGCTGTAGAGCTCGATGAGTTCTTCGGCGGCCTCGTACTCCTCCGGCTCCATCATGGCCTTGAAGCCGTCGCAGTAGTGCACGAGGCCGATGATCACGATGTCTCTGGGGTCCGGGAACTCCTTGTCCAGCAGGGTGCGGAAGATGCGTCCCTTGATCTCCTCGCCCGCCCAGCCGTCGACGAGCGGATAGCGGCCAGTGCGGGTCACTTTCTTCGACAGGGTCCAGAAACCGCCGTCGTCGGATTCGAAGATGCCTTTCCGGACCAGCCTCTCGATCGCGTCGTCGCTGATCTGGTCGCCCCGCCGGGCAAGCCGCTCCACCCAGTACTGCGGTGGATGGACCTTCTCCTCGCAGGCAAGATCCTCAAGCGAGGGATCCAGCAGGCTGTCACCAGTGGGCGTCGTATCGACGACGGTCAGCGTTTCCAGGTCGGAGTCGATCCGGTTCTCCATTGCGAGGTCCATGAGCACCGCGCCGGCCAGGGCGCAGGACATCCTCCACTCCGGAATAGGCACGAAGTACCCGGTGTCCTGGCTGTGCAAGAGCAGCAGTAGCTGTTCGGCGAATCTCATGATCTGTCCTGGTTCCGGCGATCCTCCGGGGCGCCCCGCCCCTTCAGATCGCTCGTAGCGTACGCCTCCGCTCCGACTCGAATTCCGGATAGAACTGCCGGCTGTACTGGCGGTACTTGCCGACGGGACCGTCCGCCCGGCTTAGCCGGGGCGGAGCCTGATACCGCTTCCTCTCCCAGATCACGACGTCCTGCAGAACGAACCGCTTCTCCTGGCTCAGGGCAATGCGGTTCATCAACTTGTGGCGCAGGCTCACCGGCAGGAACCCGAAGCCCGCGAAGAACCGGCCCGGCTTGCGGATCTCTCGTACCTGACTGACCAGCACCACATCCACCAGCGTGCCGTCGACTGGCGTTGCGAGCACCCACAATCTCGACTCCATGCCGATCGTCTTCTCTACGAACTCCACGAACGAGTACCCCAGGCCGTGGACGTGGGTGACGGCCGAGACATCGAACACGAGATCCACGAGGCCCGCGACCCTCTGCGTGTGCCTGAAGTCGAAGCAACTCTTCAGGTAGGCGCCCTGAACCAACGTCGAACCGACAGGGCGCACATCGCTGTAGCCGTGCGTGTAGGCCAGGTGTTCGACGTCCACGGAGTTCTCCGTCGTTTCCTGAGGGTGACCTCGAAAACGCAGAACGCACGACCGGAGCTCGCTCCACTTCGGTCCGGCGGGCGGGTCTTCGGGCAAGTGCCAGTGCGCCGGCCGGCCCTCGTATCCCCACCAGGCGAAGACCATCCCCAGGACCTCTCTCGTTTCGTAGACCTTCAGCTTGGCGGCTTTCGGTGCCGGGGCATTCGGAGTGGCGACGCACTGACCGGTGGAATCGAAGGTGAACCCGTGGAACGGACAGACGAGACAACCGTCGCGCACGACGCCACCCACCGTCGGTCCCAAGTGCGACCCCAGATGCGGGCAGAACGCGTCGGCCACGCAGAGGCGACCTTCATCGTCGCACCAGGCGACGATCTCCTCCCCCATCCAGGTCTTCTCGATCAGCTTCTCGCGCTGAATCGCGTCGCGCGTGGCTACGAAGTACCAGCCCTCGGGGAAGGGCGGCAGTTCATCGTTTGGACTCAGCGGAGGTCGATCCGGCTTCAAGATCATGGACATGGACCAGCGTTGCTCTTCGGAATGACGCGCACCGGCGGCTCGGGCACCAGGGTCGACCTCCCAGTCAAGTCTCCCGTCTGTAAGGCCAACCACTCTAACAACATAGCTCCACCGGCACCCTACTCGCCCGCCGCCACCGCCCGCTGCCTGTCGAGCGGCGAGACGGTCAGCGTCCAGGTCAGCGGCACCGATGCGGGGTCGTAGCAAATCCTGTCGTCGCAGGCCTGGTAGTCGAGTCGACCGGTGAGCGTCAACGCGTCGATCTCGGCGAGTTTCGCCGAGGACTCGCGGTCGCCCTCGACCACGACTTCCTGCACCAGCCGGAACGGCTCCTGGTAAACGGGCACGCGCTCGTCGAGCGGCTGGAAGTAGTAGATCTCCGACCCTGGATAGTCGGTCGGCAGAAGCCGCAGGAAGCTCGGTACATCGAGCGTCAAGCCGATGACCCAGTACCCGGCATCGCCGGCCCCCGGCGCGTAGACATGCATGCCGGGTTTAGGCGTGATGTCGAGCGCCAGGTGGAAGCGGCTGCCGACCGTGATGGCTGGATCGCTCTGCGTGGCGCTGATCTCGAGATGCGCCGTCTCGCCGCTGGAGCCGGCGATGCCGGAGATCGGTGTGCCGAGCTTCAGCATGATGTTCGCGGCCGTGTTCCGCTCGCGGTAAAACTCCTCGAAGAAGCGCGCCGTCACCCGCCCCTGCCGGTCGACGACGAACGTCCCGGGAAACGGTGTGCCGACGGCTATTGGGAGGGCCCCGAAGACGGCTACGTACCGCAGCACGTCGGCCTTCACACCCGGGTCTTCAGCGTTTGGGCCGACGCCTTCTTCCGCGACGTGGTTGTAGATGCCGAAGGCCCGAATCGCCGCGGAATCGTCATCGGACAGCAGCGGCACGTCCGTGATGCCGTGGCGCTTCGCGAAGGCGGCCAGCACTTCCTCCGAGTCGTAGCTGATCGCGGCGGTGCCCAGCCCTTCCGCCTGTAACTCCTCGAACCGTTCCTGCAGCTCCACGAGCTGCGCCTTGCAGTACGGTCACCAATCGGCCGAGCGGTGGAAGAGGATCATCGCCCCTTTCTCGCCCATGATCGAGTCGAGCGTCCGGATCCGCCCGTGCTGGTCGGGAAGGGCGAAGTCGGGGACCCGCTCCCCCACTTGCGGTCCGAGTGTCGAGACGTCCACGGGTTTCCTCTCCTGAGCGTCCAGCGCGACTGGCGCCGCCAGCGCGAGGCAGGCGGCGGCGATTCGGGTGCACTTCATCGGTCCACGGAAACTAGCACCTGCATCGCCGCTTCCGGCCACCGCCGGACGGCGTTGCCTAACGGTTCGCCGGCGGTTTCCAGTTCGGATGAGGCACGTGCGCCTCTTCCATGATCCCCTCGATCTCCCTCACCAACTCCGGGTAGTTCCGGGCCACGTCGTACCGTTCGCCCTCGTCCCGCACGACGTCGTAGAGCTCGAGGCGGCCGGTCAGCATCGGCTTGCGAACGCCCTTCCACTGCCGCAGTCGCACCGCCTGCGCCGAGCCCGCTTCGTAGAACTCCCAGTAGAGGTAGTCGTGCGTCCTCTGCTCGCCGGGGCGTCCCCGCAACGTCGGGGCGAAGCTGATCGAGTCGGTGCCCGGTGGCCTGTCGACGTCCAGGAGGTCGGCGACGGTGGCCATCAGGTCGCCGAAGTAGCCGATGTGCCCAGAGACCTGGCCCGGCTGAATCGTCCCCGGCCACCACGCCAGGAAGGGCACGCGGATGCCGCCGTCGTAGAGATCCCGCTTGATGCCGCGCAGGTTTCCGGACGGGTTGAACCGGAGCAGGTCATGGTTCGACTCGTTGTGCGGTCCGTTGTCCGACGAGAACATGACGAGCGTCTTCTCAGCGATCCCCAGTTCCGCGAGCCGCCTGAGCAGCGTGCCCACATCCCGGTCCATGCGGGTGATCATGGCCGCCTGACCCTTGTCCGGGTCCGGCCAGGCCTCCGCCTCGTAGACGCCGTACTCCGGCACCTCTGCCCCGTCGCCGATGGCGCGCGTGGCTTCGTTGTTGGCGTGCGGAATCGTCAGGGCGAGGTAGAGGAAGAAGGGTGCATCCTTCTGCTCCTCGACCCATGCCAGCGCCTCGCGCATGATCAGATCGTGCGAGTACTCGTTGCGCTCCGTCGCCCAGCCGCCTTCGAAACCGCCATAAGGACGCGGCGTCCTCTCGACCTTGTTCCCGAGCGGGACCCTCTCCAGATCCCGCCACAGGAACTCCGGATAGTAGTTGTGGGCGTGAACCTGGTTGAGGTAGCCGAAGAACGCGTCGAAGCCCTGACTCAGCGGATGGCCCTCCATGCCGACTTCGCCGAGGCCCCACTTGCCGAACAGGCCGGTCGCATAGCCGGCTGACTTCAGGACCTCCGCGACCGTGACGTCCTCGTCGCGAAGCGACTGAGCGGTTCCCCTGCCGTTGCCGCGGACATGGGTGTGGCCCGAATGCTGCCCGGTCATCAGCACGCTGCGCGACGGCGCGCAAACCGTCGCTCCCGCGTAGAAGTGCGTGAAACGGATCCCCTCAGCCGCCATGCGATCCAGGCTGGGCGTCCGGATGACCTGCTGTCCATACGAACCGAGGTCTCCGTATCCCAGGTCGTCCGCCAGGATGAAGATCACGCTCGGCCTGTCCGCGCCGGCAGCAGCGCCCGCCGTCCCGACGAGCAGAATCGTCAGGCCGACGAGAACCGTTCTCTTCGGGCTCCGGCACATAGAGTGACCTCAATCTGCTCGCAGGTGCGTCGTCGTCATGTCAATCAGCAGTCGGTCTGTTGGACCCGTTACGAGGGTCCGCACAACAATGAGCTTCCTTCCACGCTTGATTGCCGTCGACCGGGCGGTCAGCTTGCCGTCGCGTTCATTGCCGAGCAAGACTGTGTGCAGGTCCACGGCCAAGGGGAAGCCTTCACCGTTTTCCCGCACACTGTCCGGATCGCCGACCGCACAAAGCGTCGCTGCGATATCGCCTAACCAGATCAATGCTCCGGCGTGAACCGTTCCGAACGCGTTCCTCGCCGCATCGGTGACAGTCATTGTTGCCACCACCAAGTCCGGTTCTCGGGACTCGATAGTGATTGCGAGCCCGCCTGACCAGCGGTCTTCGGCAAGACGTTCATTGACGTTCACGAGCTTCTCCTCCTAGCCTGGGAGTTCTCGGACTCTAAGACTCTGCGGGCTCTATCGAAACGGGGCGCTGGTGTCGTGATCAAACCCGGACGGAGGCCAGGACTTCGACGAGTGCATCGATATCGCGTTCGCTCGTTCGCCCGTTGGTTATGCAGGCTCGCAGCACCGGCTTGCCTTCGAAGATTGCAGTTGACACCCAGAACCGGCCGTCGCTGCGAACGGCATCGACGTAGTTTCGAACGGCTTCATGGCCTTCGGGTGGCACGAGGCATGCAACGGCCATGGGAGAGTGGTTCACGAGCGACCAACCTTCGTGCTGCAACAGCCATGCGAGTCTGTCCGCCAATCGAATGGCGCGCTCTACATGGTCCGCGTATCCCATCCATCCCGCTGTTCCGAGTGCAAGAAACATCCGCAGTCCGACGAACCGTCGCGACCACTGGTTGGAATTGACATAGAAGTCCTTGGCCGTGTCGCTCCTGGGCATGTAGCTCGCATCTATGCGGAAGACCTGAGCGGCGAGATCCGGTCTGGAGGTCAGGAACATGCCGGCCCCCATGGTCGTTGCGAACCACTTGTGGGCGTCAATCGTGATCGAGTCCGCTTGTTCGATGCCCTTGAGAGCGCCGGTATCTCTGGCAATCAGCGCACCACCCCATGCCGCGTCGACGTGGAACCACATGCCGTGTTTTCTGGCTATTTCGCCGCAGCGGGTCAACGGATCGACCATCCCCGCGTTGGTCGTGCCAGCCGTCGCCGCTATCATAACAGGCATGTTGCCACTGCGGACGTCAGTTTCGATCGTTTCGGTCAACGCCTTTGGGTCCATGCGTCCGCGCCCATCGGTCTGAATCAGCCGGACCGCGTTGCGCCCGACGCCCGCGGCGTGAGCGATCTTCAACCATGCCAAATGGCTCTCCTCCGACACGAAAACGCACGGCGGACGGGCGAATGCACACAAGCCATCATCACCGTACGCCGGGGATCCTGCTTGCAGAGCGCAGAGCATTCCCGTGAAGTTCGCTTCCGATCCACCGCTTGTGAAGTGTCCGCCCGAGCCATCCGGCATGCCGGCCCTGCGTGCTACTTCCCGGATCACGTGCAGTTCGATCTCGACCGCCGCCGGCGCATGCGAATGGACGCAGATTTGGGGGTTGAATACAGAGACAATGCGGTCGGCGCACTCGGCGGCGAACGTCGGCGCAGGGTTGAACAGGCCAAGATAGCCCGGATGCGTCACCTGTACCGTGCCGGTTTCAAGCCCCTCGATCACCCATTCCACTAATCCCGCCAGCTCCTTGGGCTGGTCGAATTCCATGCTTCGCAGTTCCCGGAGCCACACGCCGGACGGGCCGCCGGGAACTACGTCGCGCGACGGCATGAGACGTCGCGCCGCGCCAAGGCGCTCGGTGAGCCTGTGGTCTGCTGCCGTCAGGGAATCATGGTCGGGAAACAGCGAACCGTTCGGATCGGTGTTCATTTTGATCATCGGAAAGAATGCTCGAGGCGTCGCTCTTTGTCAGGCCACCGCCGGTTCATTCAACTACAGCGCGGGAGGCCTCACGGGCTAGGAGGGTCTGCTTCCGCTCCACTCCCCAGCGGTAGCCGCCGAGCGCGCCGTCGCTGCGAACCACCCGGTGACAGGGAATCGCCACGGCGAGCGGGTTGGCGGCGCATGCGCTCGCGACTGCCCGGGAAGCCTTCGGCGATCCGATCGCGGCGGCGACCCGGCCGTAGCTGGCGGTCTCGCCCGCCGGAAGCTCCCGGAGCGCCTGCCAGACCCGCTGCTGGAACGCCGTCCCGCGGATGTCGAGCGGCAGGTCGTGGCCGAGGGCCGGCGCTTCGACCAGGCCGACGACCCGCGCCACCAACGACTCGAACTCCGGCTCGCCCCCGGCTAGTTCCGCCTTCGGGAAACGGTCCTCCAACTCCCGTACCAGGCTGCCAGGCTGGTCGCCGAGCAGGATGGTGCAGATCCCCTTCCCCGTCGCCGCCACGAGAATCGAGCCCAGGGAGCACTCGCCCACGGCGAACCGGATCGTCTCTCCGCTTCCGCCGCGCCGGAACGTCGAGGGCGCCATGCCGAGCAGCTCGGACGACGCCGCGTAGAACCGGCCGCTCGAGTTGAAGCCGGCATCGTAGATCGCGTCGGTCACGGTTCGGGAGGTGCGCAGCGCCTCGCGGACCCGACCCCCGCGATGGCCGGCGACGTATGCCCGCGGCGTGACGCCCGTGACTTTCTTGAAGACCCGGTGGAAATGGAACCGGCTCATGCCGGCCGCCTGCGCCAGCGCGTCGAGGTCCGGGGGCTCCACCGCCGCCTCGATCGAACGGCAGGCCGCTGCCACGACCTCCGCATGCCGTTCAGCGAGAGGCCGTTCGTTCGGCCGGGAACGGCGGCCGCCCGTCATCGAGGTTCGGTTCTCTACTGATTCGGCCATACCCATCCTCCCTCCGATACTCCGTCACCGAGTAGCGGCCGCAGCTACGTGCCGCGCAGAGAATCCTCGTATGACCGGCGCAGCATTGCACCTCGATTCTTGCTCTTGACTCGAATTCCCTCGCTAGCGGACGCGGCGGTACGTTTCGTCAAGCGGCGGAAGGTAGACCGGCGGGCTGCCGTAGAAGTGCCCGCGCAGGAACCGCACCGACGTGTCGAGCGTGAGGTTGCGCCGGCGTTCCAGCGCTTCGACGCATGCCTCGTAGTCCGGGCCGTTGCCGCCCAGACGCGTCATGACGGCGGGTCTCGTCGCCCGCCAGTGCTCGTAGCTGGCGTAGCGCGCCATCATGTAGACCTCGTCGAAGTCGGGGCTCTCCGTTGCACCGACTTCGGTTCCACTGCGATCGAGCCCCTCCGGCGTCGGATAGACCCGGCGCCATTGCCCCACGATCCGCGCACCGTTCTTCTCGAAGTACGGCCAGATGCCTTCCCGGCTCAGCCGACTGAACTCCTCGAAGGTCCCCTTGCGGATGCGGAAGTAGCGCAGCGTGATGATCTCCTCGCCCCGCCGGGCTCGGGCGCTCCTCACCGGGAGTTCGGCGCGGGCATCCGGCTCACCTTCGGGCTCGGCAATCTCGTACTCCTCGTCGAGACCGGGCATGTAGTACGGCCCGCCGGGCGCCATGTCCCCGACGAGGTAGATCGGACCGTCCGACCCCAGCTCCAGCTGGCGTCTGGCGGCAAGCGCCTCGCGGAAGGCCTGCCAGTCCTCGCCGTTACCGCCCAGCCGATCAGACGCGCGGGTGGCGGCCCAGTGGTTGTAGCTGCGATAGCGGGCGAGGCGGTAGCCCTCGTCGAAGTCGGCGCGGCCGCCGCCATCCGGGTGAACCACCTGCCACTGTCCGACGACCCGACTGCCGATCTTCTCGAAGAGCGGCCAGACACCATCGCGGCTCAACTCGAAGAAGCGCTCGTGGGCGCCCTTCTGGAGCTTCTGGTGGCGAAGGACGAGGAACTCCTCGCCGGCGCGGGCGATGTCGTTGCGTACCGGCCGCGCAGTCTCCTGGGCCGGGAGGGCGACCGCGCAGACGAGAGTGGCGGCACCGGCGAGCGAGAGTGCGGTCAGTCGCATGGGAGACCGCTCAGTTCGCCGGAGGTTTCTTCGCTTCGTCCTTCTTCGGCGTCGACCCCGGCGCCTCCGGCTCCGGCGGCTTCGGTGCCGGCTTGGCGTAGATGTCGACCGCCTTGGCGTCCTCTTCCTCTTCCGTCGGCGGCCGCACCCCTTCGCCAAGCATGATCGTCTCGATGGCTGCGACCGTGACCGGGGACGGCTTGAAGTTGCCGAAGCGGTAGCCGCGCGCGATCGTCAGCGGGGTCCAGCCGTACTTGTTCCGCTGGTTCCAGACCTCGATGTCGGCGCCGCTGTCGGCCAGCAGGTGGACGACGCGCGGCAGGTTCTTGTACGCCGCGCCGTGCATCGGCGTTTCGCCGTTGGCGTTGACCGCGTTGACGTCAGCACCGAGATCGAGAGCGAGTTGCACGGCCTCGAGCACCTCTTCCTCGGTGCCGGCGTCCTCACCGGGCGACCGGGTGCCAAGACCGGCGGCGGCCATCAATGCCGTCGAGCCGTCGTCGGTTCGGGTCAGCGGATCGGCGCCGAGGTCGGCAAACGTTCGCATCAGGTCGGCGTCAGCGACGAGCGCCGCGAGCACGAACGGCGTCGCCCCCAGTTCGTTGTAGCTCGTGTTGTTCAGGCGAGCCCTCACCCTCATCCGGGTTTCGAGATCAGCGCCGTGTCCGACCATGTCGCGAACGAAGTCCAGGCCGTCCATGGATCCCGAACCGTCCGGCCGCGGGTTGTTGTCGCCGGCCCCGGGCTTGCGCACCCGGGCCAGCATGTGGAGCGCCGTGTACCCGGAGTGGGCCGCGTTCGGATCGGCGCCCGCGTCGAGCAGCCGCGCCGCGAGTTCGAAGTGGCCGTTCGTCACCGCGACCAGCAGCGGCGTGGACCCGGGGCGGACGGAGCGACCGCCCGGCAGCGGTCGGTCCCGCTTCACCGCCTTGCCCGGCGTCGGCGCGTTCACGTCGACGCCCGCCCGGAGCAGGGCCTCCATCACGTCGATCCGTCCTTCGCGGACCGCGAACAGAAGCGGCGTGAAGCCGGAGTCCAGAGTCGCGTTGGGGTCCGCACCGACCTCGAGCAGCAGTTCGACGACTTCCAGGTTGCCCTCGGCGGCCGCCCACATGAGCGCCGTCTGGCCCCGCTGGGGTTCGCGGAAGTGGACGTCGGCGCCGGCCTCGTAGAGCGCTTCGACGACCTCGATCCGGCCGGTCCGCGCCGCGGTCATGAACACCGTCTCGCCGCCAGCCAGCAACGCGTTGGGATCGGCTCCCGCGGCCAGGAGCGCCTCGACGATCTCGAAGCTGCCGTTGGCGCAGGCCAGGGACAGCGGGATGACGCCGTAGCGGTTCACGGCGGAGGCGTCGGCGCCGGCGTCGAGCAGGCGGCGGACGAGGTCGCCGCGATCGTGGTAGACCGCCCAGTGAAGCGCGGTCATGCCGTCGACCTGGGCGGCGTTGATCTCGTCGGCAGCCGGGAACGCCACGAGGAGGCGCTCGATCGCGGCGGTGTCCAGGTGTTCGGTCGCGTCTGCGAGGGGGGCGTTGGTGGTGGCGGCCGCGGCCGGCACCGCAAGAAGGAACGCTAGGGCGAAGCTACGCAATCTCTTCCCCTCAGCCCGCCAGGTGGACCGGTTCGGCCAACGTGTCGATTCGGCCGGTGCTGTCCGCGAAGGAGTCGAGCCGGACGCCGACGCTGTCGAGCAGGGTCAGGTGCAGGTTGGCCATCGGCGTCGGCTGATCGTAGACGACGTGCTGGCCGCCGCGGACGGTGCCTCCGCCGCCGCCGGCGACGACGATCGGCAGGTTCACGTGGTCGTGGACGTTCGGGTTGCCCATGCCGCTGCCGTAGAGGTAGAGCGAGTTGTCGAGCAGGTTGCCGTCGCCCTCCGGCACCGCCGCGAGCTTCTCTAGGAAGTAGGAGAACAACGAGACGTGGAACTGGTTGATCTTCGCCAGCTTCGCCACCTTCTCCGGATCGTTGCCGTGGTGGGAGGTCGGATGGTGCGGATCCGGGACGCCGATCTCGGGGTAGGTCCGGTTGCTCGACTCACGGGCGAGCTGGAAGGTGATGACCCGGGTCACGTCGGCCTGCAGCGCCAGCACCTGGAGATCGAACATCAGCCGGGCGTGGTCGGCGTACGCGGCGGGCACGCCGGCAGGGCGGTCGACATCGGGCAGAGCGCCTTCGTCGGACTGGGCTTCCGCCTTCTGGATGCGCCGCTCGACCTCGCGCACCGAGTCGAGGTACTCGCTGACCTTGACCCGGTCGCCCGGGCCCAGCATGCCCTGGAGCCGGGTGATGTCCTCGTGAACCCAGTCGAGCAGACTGGCCTTGCGCTTCAGCCCCTCGCGCCGCTCGGCCGCCGTGCCCCCCTCACCGAACAGCCGCTCGAAGACGATCCGGGGATGCGCCTCGGCGGGAAGCGGCGTCGTCGGCGACGACCAGGAGAGGTTGTTCTGGTACACGCAGGCGTAGCCGTTGTCGCACTGGCCGACCATGTCCATCAGGTCCATCGCCAGTTCGAGCGACGGCAACTGGGTCTCCTGGCCCATCTGCTGAGCGGCGATCTGATCGACCGTCGTGCCGAGGTAGTAGTCCGTGCTCTCGGTCCACTTCGCCTTCGCCGCGGAGAGAAACGCCGCGTTCGAGGTCGCGTGGGTCCCGGGATAGGCGTTCTTGAGTTCCAGGTTGCTGATCACCGAGATCTGCTTCCTGAAGCCCTCCAGCGGACTCAGCGACGGCGACAGTTCACCGAGGGCCCCGCTGCCGCCGGCCGGACGCCAGCGGGTGATGTCGGAACCCATCGGGATGTAGACGAAGCCCAGCCGTCGTACCGGTTTGGCCGCCGTCTTCGCCCAGGCGGTCATCGACGGCACCATCGCGTCGAGCAGAGGCAGGGCGATCGCCGCCCCCATGCCGCGCAGGAAGGTCCGCCGCGGGAGCGACTTCTTGGTCAGAATCATGACGATGCTCTCCTCATCACAAGGGGCTCCCCGGCACGGGGGAGGCCCTTCTCTTCAAGAACGGATCGCTGGCGACTACCGCCTGAATCAGGGACGACAGGCGGTAGCCGTCGGCCTCCGCGCGGCGCAGGATCGCCCGCACCGCGGGTGCGTCGCTCGCGGTGACACCGCGGCCGGTGCCGAACACGAGCAGCTTCTCGGTCAGGGTGGTCAGGAACAGCTCGGGCCGCGCCAGCATCGCCGACTCGAGTTCCACAACACCGCCCAGGGCGGTACCGTCCCACAGCTCGCCGGAAGCGTCGATCGGGAAGCCCGCGTCCACCGTCCGCCAGCGGCCGATCGCGTCGTAGTTCTCGAGCGCGAAGCCGACCGGGTCCATCAGGCGGTGGCAGCCGGAGCAGGCCGGGTTGTCGCGGTGCGCCGACAGGCGTTCTCGCATCGGCAGCTCCTTGGCGACGATCTTCGCTTCCGGCAGGTCCGGCACATCGGGCGGCGGCGGAGGCGGCGGCACGCCGAGCAGGTTGCCCAGCACCCAGTTGCCGCGCACCACCGGTGAGGTGCGGTTGGCGAAGGAGGTCACGGTCAGGATGCTGCCGTGGCGCAGCAACCCGCCGCGCACGCTGTCGTCGTCGAGTTCCACTCGCCGGAAACGGCTGCCGTACACATGTGGAATGCCGTAGTGCTTGGCCAGCCGCTCGTTGAGGAACGTGTAGTCCGCCTGCACGAGATCGAGGGCGCTGCGGTCCTCCCGCAGAACGCTGCCGACGAACAGTTCCGTCTCCCGGCGCATGGCCTGCCGCAGGTTGTCGTCGAAGTCCGGGAACAGGCGTTTGTCGGGCGTGACACCGTCCAGGTTTCGTAGATGGAGCCACTGGGCGGCGAAGTTCGTGACCAGGTTCTCGGCTCGCGGGTCGGCGAGCATGCGCTCGACCTGCTGCTCGAGCACGTCCGGCTCGCCCAGTCGGCCGGCCGACGCGAACTCCAGGAGTTCGTCGTCGGGGATGCTGCTCCACAGGAAGAAGGCGAGCCGCGACGCGAGCTCCACGTCGTTGACGCGGTACGGCGCCCCGGCTTCCACACCGGCCGGATCCCGTTCGATGCGGAACAGGAACTCCGGGCTGACCAGGACCGCCGCCAGGCCCATTTCGACGCCCGCCTCGAACCCGTGCTCGACCTTTGCCTGCTCGTAGAGCGCGAAGGGTCCGCGCACGTCCTCGCCGGTCACCGGCCGGCGATAGGCCCGGCGCATCACGTTGGCCAGGATCTCCCGCGCGCAGGGGTCCTCCTCGGCGACGTTCTGCGGCTGGCAGACGAAGATCCGCTGGCGGCTCGGCGTATCGCCGGCGCCGAGCGGCAGGTACGGCCCGACGATCGAGACCGAAAAGATCGCCGGCTGCACCCGCGGGTGGCGGTAATAGTTGAAATGCGACTCGTAGGGCTGCCGCGCCGTCTCGAGCAGTACCCATGGCCGGGCCGGGAAGGTGACGCCAACGTCGTGCGGTCCCGCGGTGACCGGCACTCGCACGACCAGGTGATCGTCGACGTCGTCCTGCGACGGCTGGTAGTTCAGCGCCACGTCGCTCATCAGGTCCGGCGGAGCGACGGTGAAGGACTCGATGTGCTCCCGATCGATCAGAAGCTCCAGGTCGTGCGGCTCGCGCAGACCCTCGACGTGCTCGTTGCGGTCACGCGCGAGCCGGATCGAAAACTCGTAGACCCCATCTGCCGGGAAGTTCCAGGTCGCGAGCAGGCCTCCCCGGGTGCCGACCGGCAGGCCTTCGACGTGTTTCTCCTGGGTCTGATCGGGCTCCGTGCGGAACGTGATGCCGACCGGTTCGGCATACGAGCGGCCGACCGCCAGCCGGCTGATCTTCTCCGCGGCGCCGACGTAGCGCTCCAGCAGCGTCGGCGAGAGGTCACCGACCGTCACGTTGTCGAACCCGAAGCTCGCCGAGTCCGTCGGCAACAGTGACGCGACATCGACCTCCAGCGCGAGCAGGTCCCGCACCGCGTTGTGGTACTCGGTACGGTTCAGCCGGCGAAAGGTCTCCGTGCGGCCCGGGTCGGGCTGTTCCACCGCGATCCGGTCCAGTTCGCCCTCGAGCGAGGACAGCGCCTCCCGGTACGCGCTCTCATCCGGACGACGGCGGCCCGGCGGCGGCATCTGCCGCGCGCGCAGCTTGCGGGCCACCTTCTCCCAGGTCGTACGGTCGAGGGTCTCGTGCTGTTCGACCAGGGCGTCGAGTTCGAGCCCAGCCGTCTTGAGCCGGTTGTTGTGACAGCCCAGGCAGTGGCGCGAGATGAGGACGCGGTGCGGCGCATCGGCATCGTAGGCCGGGGCAGCCGCCGGCGTCGCGGGCGGCCCGGCCGCGGCGGAACCAACGGCAACCAGGAGCCAGCACACACACACGGAGGCCACCCGGATCGCCCGCTGGCGACGTCTGAGGCTCAGTGGTGGCTGACGCATCTCCAACTCCCGGGCTGAAGATCAAACTTGCTGCGACGTGACGCGCGTCAGTGTAACAGCGTTGGTGGAAGCCCCGCGCCCCGGCTTGGCCATAGGATGCTCACCGGAGAGTGGATCGTGAAGCCGCATCGAATCGTCCGATCAGCTTCCGCCATCGCAGCGATCCTCGCCCTGACCGCCACTACCCACGTTTCGGCGCAGAGCAGCTACGAGCACCTGCTGACGGAGTGGCGCAGCCAGCGCGTGGCGACCCTCAAGGGCCCCGACGGCTGGCTGAACCTGGCGGGCCTCTACTGGCTCGAAGAGGGTCCCAACAGCTTCGGCGCCTCAGCCGACAACGACCTCGTAACGCCCGAAGGCTCGGCGCCGCCGAAGCTCGGCGAGTTCCTGGTCGGGAACGGCACGGTGACCTTCAGGGCTGCAACGGGAACCGAGATCCTGCACGGCAGATCTCCCGTCACGGAGCTTCTCCTCGCCGACGATCAGGAGAAGGAGGCCACCCTTCTCACATCCGGCTCCCTGGCCTGGACCGTGATCCGGCGGATGGATCGGCTCGGAGTGCGGCTGCGGGACTACGACCATCCGGCCATTAGCGCCTTCGCCGGCATCGAGTCCTACGCCGCCGACCCGAGCTGGCGCCTCGAGGCCCGTTTCGAGCCCTACCCGGAACCTCGAACCATCCGGGTGCCAACCGTGGTCGAAGGCCTCGGCTGGGAGCCGACCGTCCCCGGCACCCTCGAGTTCGAGGCCGGGGGACAGTCACTGTCGCTGGAGGCCTATCGATCCAACGACGAGTTCATGATCGTCTTCGCCGATGCAACAACCGGCGACACGACCTACCCCGCCGGCCGCTACCTGGCCGCCGCCCTGCCCGGCCCCGACGGCACGACGGTCCTCGACTTCAACAGGGCCTACAACCCACCCTGTGTCTTCACCGAGTTCGCCACCTGTCCGTTAGCTACGCCGCGGAATCGCCTGCCTGTCGCCGTCGAGGCTGGCGAGAGGTACACGCAGAAGCCGTAAGGGCCGGCCAGACGGCCGGCGCACCGACACCGAAACCGCGTTCCGAAACCAACGACGACGTCCAGCCAGCGGCGTGGTCCGGAGGGGAGGGTCCCAGCGGGCTGGAGGCAAGTGACGCCCACCGACCTCCCGTCAACCAACGCCGCCGCGAAACGCAGCCGACCGAAGCGAGCGCTGACTTCCCCGGAACCCAGAGAGCGCGAGCGGCCGCTGGGACCCTCCCCTCCGGACCACGTCGCTGGCGGGTGTCACCGACGCAGCTATGCCGTCGCCGGCCGGCTGCGGACGAGCCGCCCCGGCAGGGCGCCGGTGACTTCGTCGTACTCCAGGACGACTTCGCCTGCGCAGATCGTGGCGTCGTAGCCCTGCGGGCGCTGCATGTAGCGCTTCGCGTTCTCGGGCAGGTCGTAGACGAGGTACGGGGCCTCGGACGACAGGCGGTCGAAGTCGATCACGCTGATGTCGGCGCGCTTTCCCGGCTCCAGGACGCCACGGTCGGGCAGACCGTAGAGCGCGGCGTTGGCGCCGGTCTGCTTGTGAACGATCGTCTCCAGCTCGATCCGGTCGCCACGGCTGCGGTCGCGGCCCCAGAACGACAGGTTCCAGGTCGGCATGTGCGCGTCGCTGACGGCGCCGACATGGGCCCCGGCGTCGCTCAACCCGTTGCAGGTCAGCGGATGACGCATCAGACCCGCCATGTAGTCGAAGTTCCGCTTCGAATAGCCGTCCAGGTAGAAGAGCAGCAGCGTGCTGCCATCGCCTTCCGTCAGAAGATCGTAGAACGCCTCGGGACCGGTGAGGCCGTGCCGCTTCGCGTAGGTCGCTACGCTCGCCTCCTGGTCCGGCTCGTAGTTCGGAGGATCCCCAAGCACGTAGACCGCCTCCGGCTGCGAGTGCATGAGCTCCAGCAGTCCCGGCAGCAGGCTGCCCGGCGTCGCGTCGACCAGGAACGGGTGATCCACGTCCTCGGGACTGTTGCGCCGGGCGTCGTTCGTCATGTCCCAGTCGCTGGCGAGGATCTTCGCCCGCACCTCCGGATCGCGCATCCGCTCGAGCCGCTCCGGCATCGGCAGGTGGCCGACCAGTTCGCGGTAGGCGTAGTTCAGGACGTACGGGTGAAGCGACCCCTCCAGGTTCATCAGAACCGTCGTGCCGCGGCCCCGGATCTGCGGAAACACCCGGATCCCCTTGTAGCGACGCGCCTCGAGTGCGGTCAACCCTTCCTGCGCCGCTTCGCCTGAGAGATAGGTCACCGTGATCCCGTCCTTGCGGCCGAGGCCGAGCAACCACTCGCGCTCGAACGGCCCGACGAACTGGAACACGCCGCCGCCGGCCTCGCTCATGCCGTTCGCGATCGCCTCGAGCTCCGGATAGCGAGCGAACGTCCCCGGGACCATCTCTCCCTCCTTCGTGCGGTGCGCCAGGAGCCGGTTCGAGGAGACACCGAAGGCGCCCGCCCGGATGCTCTCCCGCACGAGACGCTCCATCTCGGCCAGTTCGTCCTCCGTCGGCTGGACGTCCTCGGCGCCGCGCTCCCCCATCACGTAGGTGCGGAGCGCGCAATGGGGAACCTGCGTGATCACGTCCATGATCCGCGGCTTGTCGTCGATCGCGTCGAGGTACTCGGGGAAGGTCTCCCACTTCCACTCCATGCCGGCCGACATGGCGATCGCCGGGATGTCCTCGACCGCGTCCATCAGGTCGAGCAACCAGTCGCGATCCTTCGGCTTGACCGGCGCGAAGCCGACGCCGCAGTTGCCCATGACGATCGTCGTCACGCCGTTCCAGCAGGAAGGCGTCAGGTAGGGGTCCCAGGACACCTGGGCGTCGAAGTGGGTGTGGATGTCGATCCAGCCCGGGACGACCAGCTTGCCTTCGGCGTCGATCTCGCGGCGCGCCTTGCCCACGCCTCCGTTGACGCTGGTGATCACGGCGCCGTCGATGGCGATGTCGCCCTGGAACTCCGGGGCGCCGGTGCCGTCGATGATGCGGCCGTTGCGAATGGCGATGTCGTGCATGGTCTGTCCTCTTGGCAGAGCTGATTGGGGATGGCGCGGATGATACAGACGACCCTGTCGCTCTTGACGACACTGTCGCTTATCGCTACATTCCCCCGGTGAAGGAGGTCGTCTACAGCCGGAGCGCCGTGAGGACCCTTACTCGCATGCCCCGCAACCACGCCATCCGCATCCGCCGCAAGATCCGGGCTTTCGTCGAGAGTCCCGCTTCCCAGGAGAACAACGTCTCCCGGCTTCGGGGCTCCGGTGGACTACTCCGGCTCCGCGTGGGCGATTGGCGGGCGATCATGCGTGACGGTGATCGCCTTGAGATCCTTCACATCGCCAGCCGTGGCAGTGTCTACAGGGAGTGACCATGACCGAGACCGTGACGATTCCGAAGGCCGAGTATCAGCGCCTGTGCGGCGTCGAGGAGGACTTGGCCGACATTCAGGCCGGGCTGGCCGTGGAAGCGAGAGTCGATGCAGGAACCGAGGAGTTCGTCCCCGAGACGGTGGTCGGCCGCCTGATCGACGGCGAGTCGCCCCTGCGGGTCTGGCGGGAGTACCGCGGTCTCTCGCAGGCCGCTCTGGCTCGCGCCGCGAACACCAGCCGTGTCCAGATCGTTGACATCGAAGCAGGTCGACGAACCGGCTCCGTGCACACGCTTCGCCGGCTTGCTGATGCCCTTGGACTCGGCCTGGACGACATCGTTTCGGTCTAGGCCGGAAGGCGCCACGCAGCCTCAGAAATAGAGCTGGATCGCCTGGCCGTGCAGTTCGGCGAGCGTCGACCGCTTGCTGACCCACATCGGTTCGGACAGTTCCGCCTCCCAGGCCGCGAGCGCCGCTTCGAGGCGTTCGACGACCTCTGGGTGCTGGTCGGCCACGTTCACCCGCTCGCCGACGTCCGCCTCGAGGTCGTGCAGCACGGTGACCTGGCCGTGCGCCGACACCGGCGGATAGTCCTCCTCCGGCAGCAGGCGACCGCCGAGACCGAGCACGGAAGCCGGGTCCCGGTCTGTCAGGTCGACCCGCCACAGCTTCCACTTGCCCGAGCGAACGGCTGCGTTCGGCAGGGACCGCCAGAAGAGGTACTCGTGGGGCGGCTCCTCGATCTCGCCGCGCAGGTACGGCAGGAGGTTCACGCTGTCCTCGGTACCCGCGTCCGACCCGGCTGCCGCGGCCATCGTCGCGTACAGGTCGAGGACGCTCGCCGGCCGGCTGTAGACGTCGCCTCGGGGCAGGCCCGCCGGCCACTTGACGAGGTACGGCACCCGGATGCCGCCGTCCAGGTGATAGCGCTTGCCGCCGGAGAGCGGCGAGTTCGTGCAGATGACCGCCGGCATGTAGTTGATGCAGCCGTTGTCGGAGATGAAGACGACGAGCGTGTTCTCCTCCAGCCCGTGCTCGCGCAGCGTCGCGGTGACGCGGCCCACCATGTCGTCGACCGACGACACCATGGCCGCATAGATCCGGGCCCCTGGTTCCTCGATGTGCGCGTAGCGGTCAACGTACTTGCTCGTGGCCTGAATCGGCGTGTGAGGCGCGTTCGGCGCCAGCATCAGGAAGAACGGTTCGTCCGCGTGGCGCTCGATGAAGCTGACGGCGCGGTCCGCGAACACGTCGGTCAGGTACTCGTCGACTTCCACGAGCTCGTAGCCGTCCAGGATCGCACGCGGGCCGTCGCCGCGGTCGCCGACGACCGGCGTCCACGCGGTCGCGTCCTGCTCGGTCGCGGCGGGCTGGGTGTTCGGCCAGCGATGGGCATCCGGATCGCTGGGATCGACGTAGCTCGTGCCGCCGCCCAGATGGCCGAAGAACTCGTCGAAACCGCGCCTCAGCGGGTGGTACTGCTCGCGGAAACCGAGATGCCATTTCCCGACCAGACCGGTGACGTAGCCGGCCTCCTGCATCATGTCGCCGAGCGTCGTCTCGTCCTCGGGCAGTCCGAGCTCCGCATCGGCGTTCCGCTCGTAGTTCGCGGTCGGGTTGTACTCGTAGCCGAACCGGTTCTGGTAGCGGCCGGCGAAGAGCCCCGCCCGCATGGGGCTGCAGACCGCCGCCGAAACGTAGCCGTCGGTCAGCCGCACCCCGTTCGCCGCCAGCTCGTCGATGTGCGGCGTCGAGATGACGGTCGAGCCGTTGGCGCCGATGTCGCCGTAACCGAGATCGTCGGCCAGGACGATGATCACGTTGGGCGGCGCGGGCGTTTCTTCAGCCGCGTCCGGGGCGGGAGCGCAACCCGCCATGGCAAGGGCAAGCCCGAGGGCCGGTGCGACCGCCGATGCGTAGATGGTCCTCTGTCGCGTTTCCATGTCGAACTCCTCTCCTCAGTCCGCCGGATGACGCCGACTACCTGCAACTCCAGTTCGCCGCGTCGTTCACGTCGCCTTCGCCGTTGTACTTCGCCGCCTTCGGATACGCGCAGAGCGGCCGCGTGAACTCCGGCTCCGGCCCGGGGCGGCTCGCCTCGATGCGGTCGGGGGCGACGCCCTTCTCCGTCCATGCCACCAGCGGGTCGACGTAGTCGGCGACCCAGGCGCCGGGACCGCGGGCGCAGTGGATCATGCCGGGGACCATGAACATACGGTAGAAATCCGCCGCCGCTTCCGCGCCGCCGTTCTCCTTCTCCACCGCGTGCAGGTAGTCGATCGCGCGCTGCGGGCGCAGCGGGTAGTCGTTCCAGCCCTGGTACATCAGCAGCTTGCCGCCGCGTTCCCGGAACGCAGAGAGGTCCGCGGTGAGCACGTCGAGGGGCGCGGTGGCGGCTGCGAGCAGATCACGGTCGGCGACCGGGTCGAACGCATCGACGTCGAAGTCCGGCTCGAAGCGCATCAGGGCCTCGAGCAGCACGTCCATGCCGTCGATCAGGGACTGGTCCGGAGCCCCGCGCCGGGCGGTCGGCAGCATCCAGGCGGCCCAGTCGCCCGCGCCCTCGGCGCCGGGCGGCACCCCCGGCGAAAGGACGTTGCCGTCCGCGTCGACGACGTCCCCGTACATGTAGCGGGCGGTCTGGAGCTGGCCGGCGGTGAGGCAGTTCTCCGTCGAGTCCGGCGGGCATTGCAGGGCGTTCAGATCGAAGACGTCCGCGGCGCACTTCATCGGATCGTCGATCACGCCGTCCTCGACTCCGTCCAGCGCGTCGCACGCCTCGCGGGAGGCCTTGCCGAGCAACTGGAACGACTCCGCGGTCAGCGGATGCTTCGCCTGCAGACGCGCCCCGCCGATCATCCAGGGCACGAACTCCTGGAAACGGAAGGCCGGGGCCCCGGCCAGGACGCCGTCGTAGTCGGCCGGGAAGCGGGTCGCCTCCAGCATCGCCGCACGACCGCCGTTCGAGCAGCCCTTGACGTAGGAGTAGTCGATCTCCCGACCGTAGTAGTGCTGGATCACCCGCTTGGCGGCCCCGGTCGCAAGATGGACGCCGCGGTAGGCGTAGTCGAGCAGGGCCTCGGGCTGCCGCACGTAGTCCCGGTCCTGGCCCTCGTGGCCCGTGTCGGTCGAGGCCATCGCGAAGCCGCGGCCGAGCAGGCTCGTCGTATCGCCGATGAAACCCGCGGCGCCGCCGACGGTGCTGAACATCATCCGGCCGTTCCAGTCGTCGGGGAGCGTGACCTCGAAACGGATCGCCCGGTTGACGACGCCGCGCACGCGGCAATGGGCCGGTACACCTTCCGCGGCGGGCACCCGGAACCCCGGCTCGACCGCGTGGTCGAGGTCGGTCAGGGCAACCAGGCCGCGGCAGTCGCGGCCGGCGTCGTTCGCGGCAAGAGGCGCTGCGGCAACCAGGAGGAGCAGTAGTGCGAGGGCAAAACGTCGAGTCGTCATTGATGCTCCTGTGGGGAGAAGTGTCGAAGTCACGCGGCAACGCCGGCGCGGGCGATGAGCGCCACCGTGCCGTCCGTCTTGGCGATCCACACGAACGCTGCGGTGCGTTCCGAGTCGTCCGGGTCCGGGCCGGTCACGACGCCATTGACGGTGATCGTGTCGCCCGGCCACACCGGGTTCGTGAACTTGAGGTCGAAGGAACCGCTACGCCACCATGCCTCGCCGAAGCGCTCCTCGAGAACGTGGCCGACGTAGCCCATCGTCATCCGGCCGCCGACCACGACGTCCTGGAAGCCCAGCTCGCGCGACGCCTCCTTGTCGGTGTGGTAGTTCGCGTTGCCGTGGAAGAACTGGCCGCACATCTCAAGCGAGATCGTGCGCTCCAGACCCCCGAACCTCTCGCCATCCGGCACGTCGAAGCGGCGCGCGCCCGGCTTCTTTCGCGGATCGCGCAGCTCGACATCGCCGGCGTACTCCTGGTCGCGCAGGAAGCTCTGGTGATGGTGGGTCTCCAGGATCTCCCTGCCGTCACCGTCGCTGAGTCGGACCCGGTAGTCGACGACGACGCGGTTGCGCCGGTCGTAGATGTCGCAGATGTCGCCATCGACGCTGTAGACGGTGTCCGCCTTCATCGGCGCCAAGAGCGCCCACTCCTCGCGCATCCAAAGATGCCCGGTCTGGTTGGCGAACGCGATCTCGCGGAAGTAGTCGCCATCCGGGCCGCTCGCGATCGTGGACGGCAGCAGGCCGGAGGTCGGCGGTTCGAGTTCCAGGCCGCCGTAGTAGTCCGCGAGCACGGCGTCGTCGACGACGAAGGTCCCGCTGCTCAGCCGCTTGCCCACGTACGGCCCGTTCCCGCTCGACTGGTCCATCCTCTTCTCCCGGTATCTACTTCACCTGAACCAGTTCGATGCTCACGTTGTCGGGTGCCGCGAGGTAGCAGAGCAATACGCCGGGCGCGAACTCCCAGGGCTCGACTGCGAACTCCGCGCCCTCGCCGCGTAACTCCTCGCAATAGTCCAGAAGATCCCCACGGTAGGTGAAGCCGAAGTGATCCGTGCCCCACTCGTCGTGGCTGGAGTAGCCCTCGTACTCCCGCATCGGCCGGGTCGACGCCGGATCCTCTCCGGGCCGCTTGCCGCGCAGAAGCACCAGCACGCCACCGACCTCGACCCGGATCTGCGGGGCGCCTCGAACTTCGTGCTCGCCCGAGATCGTGGCGCCGAGCATGTCCCGATACCAGCGCGCGGAAGCGCGCGGGTCCTCGCAGATGATGTGGACGTGCTCGAAGGTCAGCGACATCGAAACGGCTGGCTCGGTGAAAGGCGGAGCCTATCGCTCCAGCGCTGCAGACCGCGCCTCGACGAGCAGCGGCCACAGGCCGGCCCCACCGGAGCGAATCGCCATCTCGCCGACCCGCTGCTGCCAGTAGCCCTCGTCCCCGTCGGCGTCGCGCCAGGCCCAGAGCCGGCGGGTGAAGCGGTGCAGGTCGTGCTCGCGCGTGTAGCCGATCGCGCCGTGGAGCTGGTGCGCGATACGGGTAACCTCATAGCAGGCTTCGCTGGCGCGGGCCTTGGCACAGGCTACGACGAACGCGGCGTTCCTGTCCCCCTCCCCGTGAGTCGACTCGACCGCCAGAACTGCCGTATCCGAGGCGACGCCCACCACAGCCGCATGGCTGGCCATGATCGCCATCAACTGTTGCACTGCCTGGAAGCGGGCCAGCGGCCGCCCGAACTGGACCCGTCCCTGAACGTGCTCGATCGTCAGATCGAGGATGCGCTCCATGGCGCCGGCGATCATCGCGCTACGGGCGACCGCCATCACGGTGGAGGGAGACGGTTCCGAACTCACGTCGCCCGACTGTCCCGGAGGGATCGGCGGTGGCTCCCGCAATCGCCCCACCGGTTCACCGGCACTGTTCGTGCCGCGCTCGGACTCGACTTCGCCGGCGGCGACCCAGCCGACGCGGTCCGTAGCGCCCGACACGACCAGCGCCGAGATGTTGTCCGGCCAGGGCACCTCGAGTCGGCCCGCGGCCGTCACCATTCCCAGCGGACCCGCGGGCGCCGCGAGTCCGGCGCCCGAGAGCAGCCATCGGCCGATCATCGTCTCGACAAGGGGCAACGGCAGCGCGAAGGCGCCGGCGGTCCGCGCTACCGCCATCGCGTCGCCGAAGTCGACGCCGGCGCCCCCGGCTTCTTCGGGCAGGAGCATGTCGACCAGGCCGTTGTCCTCGATCGCCCGCCAGTGGTTCTCCGGGAAACGGCCTTCCTCGACCGCCTCGAAGACTTCGTCCGCCGACGCCGCCTCGAACAGGCGCACCGCCGTGTCCAGGAGGAGCTGCCGCATCTCGCTCATCGCAGCCTCAGTCCCCGGGCGACGATGCCGCGGAGGATCTCCGTCGCGCCGCCCTGGATCGTGTACGAGGGCGCGGCCAGGACGACCTGACGCAGGATGTCGAGGACCACCTCGTCGGCAACCCCTTCATCAGCCACGACGCGGCGGACGATCTCCGGTACTTCCTGCTGGAAGTTGGTGCCCAGGTCCTTGACCAGGGCCGACTCCACGTTCGGCGCCTCGCCGGCCTCAAGAGCCGCGGCAACCGAAACCGAGGCGGCTCGAAGCACCCAGAGCCGGCTGACGAGTAGCCCGACCTCGCGCCGCGCCGCCCGCGACGCGCTCCCATCCAGCGCGTCGACCAGTGCGCGCAGCAGATGGAAGTTCGTCAGGAAGCGCTCCGGACCGCTCCGTTCGTAGGCCAGCTCGGACGTCACCTGTTCCCAGCCGTCCCCGGGATTGCCCAGCAGGCAGTCGTCCGGCACGAAGGTGTCCTCGAAGAAAACCTCGTTGAAGTCGTGGCGGCCCGGGAGGTCGATGATCGGACGCACCGTGATCCCGTCCGAGTTCTTCAGATCGATGATGACCTGGCTCATGCCGGCGTGCCGCTTGTCCGACTTCGGTTCCGTGCGCACCAGGGCGACGCAGTACTCGGCCTCGTGCGCGTAGGAGGTCCAGATCTTCGAGCCGTTGAGCCGCCAGCCGCCGTCCGTGCGCTCGGCCCGGGTGCGGATCGAGGCCAGATCGGAACCGGAGTCGGGCTCGCTCATGCCGACCGCAAAAGACAGCTCGCCACGGGCGATCGGCGGCAGGAAACGCTGCTTCTGCTCCTCGGTGCCGTAGCGCAGGATGCTTGGGCCGATCTGGCGGTCGGCGAACCAGTGAAACGCGGTCGGCGCACAGGCTGCCAGCAGCTCCTCTGTCACGACGTAGCGCTCCAGGTAACTCCGCTCCGATCCGCCGTACTGGCGCGGCCACGTCATGCCGATGAAGCCCGCGTCGCCGAGCGCGCGGCTGAGCGCCGGGTTGCGACCCCACCAGGAGAGTCCCTCCGGTAACCAGACGCCCCCGGCGCGCGTTTCTTCGAGTAGCTCCCGAACCTCGGAACGGAGGTTCTCGGCCGCTTCCGGCAGGACCGCGGGCGAGAAGCGGAGATGGACCGTGGGGGCCTTCACAGAGGGACGGCAGAGTAGCAGCGACCTCCGTACCGCCAGGGAATAGGATGCCAGCGATGACCAAGACCAGGAAACGAAGCCGCTTCCTCTCCTTCCTGAAGTGGACCGGTATCTCCGTGGCCGCGCTCGCCGGCCTGGCGCTGGTACTGAACCTGACGACGGGGATGCACCTTCAGATCTCGGGCGGTTTGATGCCGCAACTCGACTTTCACCACGAGGGACGGCACTACCGCGCGATCGAGACGCACCGGGACCGCGCCGAAGCGCCTGGCCTCGCCCAGGCCGCCGAGTCGGAGCCAGCCGCCGAAGAGCCGTCGCCTGACTCCTGGCCCTACTACCGTGGCCTCCACATGGACGGCCGCTATCCCCAGCCGATCAACACGGACTGGCCAAACGAAGGCCCGCCGGAGCTCTGGCGCATCCCGGTCGGCGGCGGCTACGCATCCTTCGTGGCCGGAGACGGCCTCGCGTACACGATCGAGCAGCGGCGGGAACAGGAAGTGGTCGCCGCCTACGACCTGCAGACCGGCGTGGAACGCTGGAACGCGAGTTGGGACGCCCGTTTCGAGGAGAGCATGGGCGGCGACGGCCCACGCGCCACGCCGGCCCTGTATGAGGGCACCCTGGTCGCGCTCGGCGCCACCGGCGAACTCCAGGCGTTCGACGCCGCGACCGGAGCTTCGATCTGGCGCACGAACGTTCTCGAGGACTCAGGCGCGGCGAACCTGACCTGGGGAATGGCGGCCTCCCCGGCGATTCTGGACGGAGCGGTCCTCACCGCGCCCGGCGGTCCCAACGGGGCCGTGATCGCCTACGAGCTCGACACCGGAGCGATTCGCTGGCGGGCGCTCGACGCCGCAGGCGCCTACACCGCGCCCGCGGTCTTCACCCTGGACGGCCTTTCCCAGATCGTCCTGATCGGCGCCGATCAGGTGGTCGCGCTCGCCACGGACGGCAGCGGGACGTACTGGAGCCGGCCCTGGGCAACGATGAACGGCATCAACGCCGCGCAGCCCGTCCAGGTGGCGCCGAACCGCATCTTCGTGTCGTCCGGCTACGGCCACGGCGCCGCGGTGCTCGAAGTCGACGCCGACCTCGAAGCGAACACCGCGTCGGTGAAGGAGATCTGGTTCAACAACCGGATGAAGAACACCTTCTCGACCTCCGTCTTCCACGACGGCTACGTCTACGGGCTGGACAACGGCATCCTCGCCTGCGTCGACGCCGAAACTGGCGACCGCATGTGGAAGGGCGGCCGCTACGGCCACGGCCAGCTTCTGCTCGCCTCAGGCCACCTGCTGATCACCACGGAACGGGGTCAGCTCGTCCTGGTGCGCGCCACGCCGGAAAGCCACCAGGAGGTTGCCGCGCTGCCCGCCGTCTCCGGACGCACCTGGAACAACCCGGCGATCGCCGAGGGAATCCTGCTGGTGCGCAACGACCGCGAAGCCGTGGCGTTCGACATTCGGCCGCAGACGTAGCGGCGTCGCAAGACCGCCCGCTGGCGAAGACGCCAGCCGTTTCACCCGCTGGGACTTGTCCTTATCAGCCGGAAGGGTCTTCGGTGCGTATCGGGCGCATCGGTGGACTCGGAATCTCCTGCGGACTGAAGCGCAGGCCGCCCAAGCTGAGCCGGCCTGACGGCCGGCGCGTCTCTCGGGCCGCCTGCGGCGGCGGCCGGCGGGGACGCCGGCGCACCCAGTGGGCGACGAGTTCGCTGTGCGGTCACTACCCGGGGATGTCGACCACCAGGTACTCGCCCTCGCGTGTGACCGCGTAGGTCTCGGCGGTGTACGGACCCTTGACCATCCCTGGGGCCGGGGCGTCGGGATCGTCGGGCTGCGCCGCCTCGGTATCGGCAGCCTCGGCGATCTCCTCGCCGGCGACGGTCTCGACCTCGTAGCGGCGCACTCTCAGCCGCTCGGGCGCGCACCAGGACTGGCCGGTGCGGACGTGGAACTCCCAGCCGTGCCAGGGGCAACAGAGGATCTCGCGGCTCGGGCGGTACTCGAAATCGCCGGGAAGGTCGGAACGGATCACACCCCAGAGCTTGCCCTCGCAGAGCTTCCCGCCCTGGTGCGGGCAGCGATTACGGAGCGCGAAGAACTCGCCGTCCAGGTTGAAGACGCCGATCGACCGGCCGGCGACGGTCACGATCTTGCGGTCGCCCGATTCGATCTCGGACGCCTCGGCGACGACGTACTTCATCCGCGGGCCGCCGGCGCCGACACCACCCGCCGCGAACGCCCTAGAGCCCGTACAGCGCCCGGGCGTTCTCGCACTGAATGCCCTTCACGAGTTCCTCGTCGAGCCCCGACGGCAGCACGACGTCGGGGTTGTCCCCGTCCCAGTGCGGGTAGTCGCTGGCGATCAGGATGTGGCTCGCCAGCTCGCCGAAGTGCTCGATCAGGTTCAGGAAGTCGCGGCGCCGCGGCGGCTCTTCGATCGGCTGTGTGGTCACGTAGACGTGCTCGGAGATGACTTCCGAGGGCAGGCGCTCAAGGTGCGGAGCTTCCTCGCGCAGAAGGCTCCAGGCGGAGTCGAGGCGCCAGATCAGTGGCGGCAGCCAGGCGAAGCCGTTCTCGACCGAGATCATCCGCAGGCTCGGGAAGCGGTCGAACACGCCCTCGACGACCATGCTCGTGATGTTCGCCTGCACCGCCTGGGGCGGGCTCGTGTGGTCCTCGATGTAGTACGAGGCGTGGCCGGCGCCGGTGATCGGGTGGCCGTAGGCGCCGAAAGCGTGCGAGGCGACGTGCATGCCCGTCTCGACGCAGGCTTCGTAGATCGGCCAGAACCTGCGGCGGCCCATCGGTTCCTGCAAGCGGCCCATGAACAGCACCTGGGCGAAGCGCCCGTCGGCGCCGCAGCGCCGGATCTCCGACGCCGCGGCGACGGGGTCCTGCGGAGTGACGACGACCGAGGCCCGCAGCCGCGGCTCGGGATCGAGCCACTCCGCGATCTGCCAGTCGTTCGCGGCCCGCGCAAGCGCCGCGCCGAGTTCCAGGTCGAGCGCCGAACTCACCGGAGACAGCGGGTTCAGGATCGCGTACTCGACGTTGTAGGGGTCGAGGAAGTCCTCCCGCGCGAAGCCGACTTCCGAACCGGGCGTGCGCCCGGACGGCGGCCGCGCCTCCTCGCGGTGATCCATGAAGCGCGGGTAGTAGCCGCTGTTCGGATGGCGGATGCCGAACGTCTCGAGGTGGTTGCGCCAGCGCTTCGACAGGTACGGGTAGAGATCCTTGATCGAGTCGAGCTCGTTGTGGAAGTCGCAGTCGATGATCGGCGGGCGCTTCGGCGCCACCGCAGTGGGAAGCGCCGAGGCCTCCGTGAACGGCTCGATCAGGGTGACGGTCATGGCTACCCTCCTTCCGGGAGACGGTAGAAGCTGCGCGCGTTCTCCGACCTGATCTTACGCCCTAGCGACTCCGGCAGCACCTGCGACAGCAGATCGCCTGCGTCGCAGGCGTGGACATGGGGATAGTCGCTGGCGTAGAGCAGCAGGTCGTCCGAGCCGAGCTGGGCGACGACCTCGCCCAGGTGCGCCGGGTCGGGCGGCGAATCGAGCGGCTGGATGCCGACCCGGACATGCTCGCGGAAGTACTCGGAGGGCGGGCGGCGCACCCAGGGCACCAGCCGCCGCAGATTCCGCCACTCCTTGTCCATCCGCCAGAGATGGGACGGAATCCAGGTGAAGCCGGACTCCAGGAAGACGACCCGAAGATCCGGACACGCGTCGAACACTCCTTCGACGATCATGCTCGTGAGCTGGGTCGCGAAGACCTGCGCCATCGCCGTGTACTCCTCCAGGAAGAAGGACGGCCAGCCGGTGGGCGTCGGCGGCATGACGGGGGCGCCGCCGAAGTGGATCGCCGCCGCCAGGCCGCTCTGCTCGATCATCTTCCATAGCGGGTGGTAGAGGCGGCTTCCGAGCGGGTGCTCGGTGCGCACGGGTATCAGGACCTGCACGAACCCGGGCCGGTCGGCGCAGCGCTCGATCTCCTCGGCCGCGGCGGCCGGCAACTGGATCGGCGCCACCACCGAACCGCGGAGCCGCGGTTCCTGCTCCAGCCACTCCCGGGACTGCCAGTCGTTCGTGGCGGTCGCGAGCGCCGCGGCGACGTCCGGATTGTGGATGCTGTCGACCGCGTAGAGACAACTCGAGATCGCCAACTCGGCGCCGCCCTGCTCGAAGACGGCCTCCCGGAGTTCCGCCAGGCCGCCGCGACTGCCGGCGACGGGCGAGCGCGGCGGGTAGTACTCCTGGGAGGCCCCCTTGTCCACCGTGTTGTTGAAGTGCTCGACCCAGTGCTCCGGCAGCAGGGGGTACAGGTCCCGAAGGCGCGGATTGGGAATGTGAACGTCGGCGTCGATCATTGCTACGAGGGAAAGGTCACGGCAGGGCCAGCGCGACCAGCTTCGGCGTCGTCTTCCGGGCCGCCAGTGCCGCGATCTGCTCCTCGCTGAAGTTCAGGCCGGGATCCTCCGCGATTTCGCCGAGATCGGCGAAGAACGAACCGCCTCCCACCGCGACGACGATGTACTGCCTGCCCTCCACCATGTAGGTGATGGGGTTCGCGTGCGGCGTATCCGGCAGCGGTACATGGCCCAGCAGCTCCCCCGTCCCCTTGTCGAAGACGTTGAGGCGTGGCGAGTTGTCCTCGCCCCGTCCCCGCCGCTGGGTGACGAAGAGCAGCGACTTCGTGAGCAGGGGCGCTCCGCTGCCTCCGCCGAGCAACGGCAGGTCGAGGCCGGCGAGAGCCGGGTGCTCCTTCGGGCCGTGGCCGTTCGGCGTCATCCAAATGTGCTCGCCGGTGTTCAGATCGATCGCGGTCACCCTGCCCCAGGGCGGCTTGACCAGCGGCAATCCTCCCGGGCTACCGGTGGGGGCGAAGAAGGAGCCGACGTAGTTCAGGTTCGAGCGCGCGGGATCGGGCTTGCTCAGTGGATGGACGCTGATCGACGTCGACGACGGCACGTAGAGCACACCGGTTTCCGGATCGACCGCCGCCCCCGGCCAGTTCGCCCCGCCGCCGGCGCTCGGCAGCATGAGAACGCCGCTACCCGTGCTCGGCGGCGTGAAGAGCGGCCCCATGCGGAAGCCGGACGCGATCTTCTTCGCCTCGGCCAACAGCTCCGGCGTCAGATCGATCAGGTCATCCTCGCTGACCCCCTGGCGGTCGAATGGCGGCGGCTTCGTCGGAAACGGCTGGGTCGGCGACGCGCGTTCGCCCGGGACGTCGGACTCCGGCACCGGCCGTTCCTCGATCGGCCACACTTCTTCCCCGGTCACCCGGTCGAACACGTAGGTGAACGCCTGCTTGGAGACTTGCGCGAGAGCCTTGATCTCGCGGCCGTCCACCGTGATGTCCACGAGCTGCGGCGGCGTCGGAAAGTCGTAGTCCCAGAGCCCGTGGTGGACGGCCTGGAAGTGCCACACCCGCTCGCCGGTGTCTGCGTCCAGGCAAACGATGCTCTCGGCGAACAGGTTGTCGCCCAGCCGGTGGCCCCCGTAGAAGTCGTTGGTCGGCGTCGACACCGGCAGGTAGACGTAGCCCAGCTCTTCGTCCACCGTGATCATGTTCCAGACGTTGGTGTTGCCGCTGTACTTCCAGGAGCCGTTCTCCCAGGTGTCGACTCCGACCTCGCCCTCCTGCGGGATGGTGTGGAAAATCCACTTCAGCTCGCCGGTGCGCACGTCGTAGCCGCGGACGTGACCCGGCGGCGCGGCCTGGCGCAAGGGTCCGTCGCTGACCACCGAGCCGACGACGACCGTGTCGCCAACCACGGCCGGGGGCGAACTGTGGGTGATGGCGCGCGGGTTGACCCGGCGTCCGAAGTCCACCATGCCCCGCTCCGCCAGCAGGTCGACCTGACCGCTCGCCCCGAAGCTGCCGACGGGCTCCCCGGTTACACCGTCGAGCGCGATCAGCCGCCGGTCATGCGTGGGCAGGAAGACCCTGATCTCGTCACGACTGCGGCCATCCTGTTCGACCGGACCGCGCCACGCGGCCACGCCGCGATGCTGGAAGCCGATGTTCGCCGGCCGGCCGGCGCGCCAGGACTCGGGATCGTAGGAACAGAGCGTCTCGCCGCTGGCCGCGTCGATGGCCGCGGCCTGGGAGACCTCCGTGGCGACGTAGAGCACGCCGTCCAGCATGATCGGGACCGGTTTGAACTGGCCCGTCCTGACCGCCCGGTTCGCTTCGGCGACGGCGGTCGACGGGGACTCCCATTCCCAAACCACCTGGAGGTCGTGGAAGTTCGACCGGTCGATCTGATCGAGCAACGAGTACTTCGTGTTGTCGGGGCCGTTGCCGAACGCGGGCCACTCGACCATTCCGCTCTCATCCTGCGCGGTTCCCGGCGACGACAGGGTCGCCAGGAAGGCGACCGAAACCGCGACCTGAACCCCGAGGACGAAACGTCCTGCGACCTGCATCCGAGTGCCTCCGGCTACCCGCGGTCGCGCGGTTCCTCAAGCGCCGTCATTCGCGCTGCATGGGCGGGCTCGGCCATCGGGGGCGATTCTACCGACCGGCGCTCGGCGGAAACTGCCGCGGCAACGATCCTCCTCCACGTCAGAGAATGTTCGCCACGAGCGATGCCAGGAAGGGGGCGAGCGCCGCGACAACCGCTTCGGACTTCTTCAGCGAACCGAGGAACACCGATGTGCGGTCCAGCCCTGTGTTCAGCAGTTGTGAGAGCGGGACGCCGGCAAGCGATCGCAGACCGACCGCGGGCGGAACGTAGACGGCCACGAGCGTCAAGGTGAGGATTGCGCCCCAGAAGGCACTGAGCGCGCCGGCGAAATCCCGATACGCGGAGGCGGCTTCGCTGGACGCGTACAGCGTGGCGGGCAAGTGGAAGTACACCGTGATGAGCACCGAACTGGCGACGAGAAGGCCGCTCATGGCCATCAGGCTGTGAAGGAGGCTGGTCGTCGCCTTGGCCGCGTCGCCCTCGTCTGGCCCCGCTGATTCCACGACGGCGACCGCATGGCATGACCCGGCGCACACCGCCGCAACCGCCATCGCCGTTGGGATAAGGACCGACAGGAGATGGCGGGACAGGAACGGAATCACCATCGGCCCCGTCATGGATTCCGTGACGGGAGATCCCGCTGCCCCATAGACCTGCACGAGCGCCCCGTAGGCGATGTCGAAGAGTTGCAGGTCGAGAAATGTCAGGCCGTAGAGCAGGCCGTGGAAACCGATCCAGAGTACGACCGCCGTCCAGGCCAGTTCCTTCTTCCTGGCCCGCGGCAGGGAACTGCGCGCAATGCCGAGGCAGAAGTACGCAAGGAGCGCGCAGCAAACGGCGATGTAGCAGGCCACCACGGTGGAAGTCACGAAGAGTCCCTGCGCGAACCGGGCGTTCGAGCCGAGGTCCCGGACCAGGTCTCCTACCCAGTACTCGACCATTCGGGGGTGGACATGGCTCTCGATCACGGCGAGTGCCAGGAAGGACGGGAAGAGACCGACCAAGGGCAGCCAGAGCGTTGCGATACGGGCTTTGCTCACGCCGGAGTCTCCGAGCGTTCCACGCTTGCTCCGGGAACCGCCGCTACGCCGGGCCGAACGGCAGGATGCGGCTGCCGTAGCTGTCCCAGAGCTTCCCGAGGAACAGTCTTCCAAACCTGACCATGGCGCTGGTCTGCGCCTTCAGATCAGGACCGGTGGCGCGCATGGTCGACAACTGCCTGAGAAAGTCGACCGTGCGGATGTGCAGCACGCCCGCGCCCCACATATGGCCTTCGGCCTCGCCGCTCCCATCGACCTGACCTTCCACGATCCTCACGTAGAGCGTCGTGGTGTCGTCCCAGAGATCGAAACCAGGATCGTCCCGGACGATCTTCTCCCCCAGGAGCGTGAACTCGGCGCCGAGTGCATCGAGGAACCACAGCCGGTAGAGCATCCGCTTGGCCTCCGGGTCGGCATCGTCCACGAAGAGCTGGAACGTCCCGTGTTCCACGGGGCGCCGACCGCCCAGGGAGGGGACCTCCACCCACCCAGTGGCCCGGGCGCCATGGTCCGGGTGCCGGACGAACACGTCGATGTCGTCCACTGTGATCGTCAGTTCGAAACTCGCCGCCTCCCGGCGTTGCGACTGCTCGCCTAGAACCGGGTCCGTCTCTACCCGGGCAAGATGGCCCTTCATCGTCTCGGTGAACGAAATGCCACTTCGTTCCTCCACCGGCGTCGGCGCGACGACGGGCGCACCGTCGCGAAGAGGCACGCCGTGTTCCCGGCACCACTCCCGGGCCGTCAGGACGCCGGCGTTGACCGACTCCGCCATGCGGTCGGCCGAGACGTTGAGCAGGTAATGGACCGGCACTTCCGCCTGCAAGAGCTTCTGCTCGATGTGCCGGCCGAACTCGCCCTCGTCGCCCTCGGCAATGGCCTGGTTGTTCTCCGTGATGCGGTTCCAGGTGTCGAAGAACCTGCCGTTGGCGGCTATCTCGACGATCTGGAAGTACTGGTTCACGAATCCCCTGCGCCACCTGGCGGCCCGGCTCACGGTCCAGATCGCCCAGATCTCGTCCGCCCCGCGGCGAATCGCCTCTTCCAGGTTGCCGTCGGTCAGGTACACGGCGTCGATGTAGTCGTCGCCGTCGATCTCCACGGGTGGGAACCACATCGGTAGCGAGACAGCCGACACAAGCCGGTCCTCGTCCATCTCCGACTGCTCGACGACCTCAAGACGTTGGCGGCTGAAGTTGCAGAGATTGAACGTGCCCAGTCGGGACGATCCGCGAATCGCGTCCCAGTCCAGGCTCCACCCCTCGCGCAGCACGTTGTCGCGGAACCCGTCCATGCTCATCAGCGCCTGACCGGTCAGCAAGTCGCCCATGTCTACGTCGACCGAACCGAGAGGTTCGATGTCGCGCCAGGCGTCCGCGATCTCGGTTCCGCTGCGCCCCTCGCAGTACATGGCGAGATTGAAGCACCCGCCGCTGGCGCCGTCCGCGTGGTCGAAGGCGATGTCCGCCTCGTCCAGCCAGACCTGCAGGACGCCAGCCTGGAAGCCCACCTTCATGCCGCCGCCGGCCATGATCAACGCTCGCATGACGCTCCTCAGTCCGCCAGCCAGTGCTCCACGGCGCGTTCGGCCAGCGCCGCGATGGTGCGTGACGGGTTGCGGCCGATCGCCCGGGGAACGATCGAGCCGTCGGCGACGCAAAGGCCCTTCGCGCCGAACACCCGCCCGGCATGGTCCACCACGCCGCGGTCCTGGTCGTCCGCCATATTGCAACCGCCGAGGGGATGCGGCGTGATCAGGTCGCGGAAGAAGGTCCAGGTCGGCGCCACGAGCGGCTGGCCGTCCGTGGCCTTCGCCAGTTCGCTGTGCGCCTTGACGATCGCTTCGATCGTCGACTCGGAGTGGGCGATGTCCCAGTCGAGCGTCAGACGCTGAGGACCGAATAGCCCCAACCACCGTCGTCGCATGTGCAGTCTCCCGTCGGAAGCGTCGATGCCCTGCGCGAACCACGGCATGAAGTTGTCCAGCGGTCCGGTCTCGTCCGCCCAGTCCTTGAGCGGCTGGATCCGCCTCTGCCATCGTTTCGGCAGGCGGCTATGCCAGCTCCCGACGCTGGTGCGAAGGAGGTTCGGCATTCCGCCGTCCTGGATGAAGATGTGTTCGCCGTACTCGGCGCCGTCCGTGTGATCGATGCAGGCACTGATCGTCGGCCCGACCGTGGGATCCGCGTCCTCCTCCGAGAGCGCCGGCGTCAGGAAGTCCCCGTTCGCGGACCAGCCGTGGCCCAGCTTCGCACTCACGCCGGCCAAGCGGGACCGAAGCATGATCTCGGTCGAACCGAGCGAGCCGGCCGCCAGGACGACCCGCTTCGCCTCGACCGAACTGGACCTGCGGGACCCGCCGCCGATCTCGTCGTACAGGACGCGCCAACCCGCGCCGGACGGTTCGACGCGCGAAACGAGGTGCAGCGGCCGGATCTCCGCGCCGTTCGCCGTCGCAATCGCCAGATAGTTGAGGTCGAGCGTGTTCTTGGCCTTCACGCGGCAACCCATGTCGCATTCACCGAGGTGAACGCAGGTCCCCTGCTCCACACCGGCCACGTTCACGCGGGTGACCGCGTGGCGCTCGTCCTGCGGGTCGTCCAGGCGGCGGGGATCGTAGTCGGCGTCGAACCGCACCGCGAGCGGCAGGGAACTGAATCGATCCGAGTGGCCAAGCTTCCGCGCGCCTCGCTCCACGAACCCCCATCGCTTGGTGCGCTGCGTTTCCGGAATCGTGGCCACCTCCAGCATCTCGCCGACTCGGTCGACGAAGGGCGCGAGTTCGTTCCAGTCGATGACCCGAGGCCAGCCCCGATCGAACGTCGCCGGCGGAGGCGCCACGCTCACGTTCGCGTAGATCAGGGAGCCGCCGCCGACGCCCGCCCCCTGCACGACCGCCATGTCCTTGAACCACCGGATGTCCATCCAGCCGTTCTGGCGCTCCGGCTCGTCGACATCGAACGTCCAGTTCCGCCCCGTCACGCTGGGGTAGGTCCTCTCGTTCCAGCGACGGCCGCGCTCCAGGACCAGCACTCGTTCGCCGGCCTGTGCCAACCGGCACGCGGCGACGGCACCGCCGAAACCGCTTCCCACGATCACGGAATCGAAACGGATCATCGGAAGGCGACGATAACCGCTAAGTGTGATCTTTCAGACCTAACTCGGATCTTTTTCGCGATATCCGCGCGATCTCTCGATTCGTCGCCCACCTTGGGCCTCGCTGCTTCGCTCCTGCGACTCGGCCAGCGGGCGGCATTCGCCCACCGATCAACAACCCGCAACCCACGGATGTGCCTGGCGGCCCCTACCGGTTATCGTTGCGCGCGCAACGCACAGCCAGGAGGGCAACCATGCCAGCACTCGACGGTCTGCGCATTCTCGATCTGACGCAGTACGAAGCCGGTACGTCCTGTACCCAGGCCCTGGCCTGGCTGGGCGCCGACGTGGTCAAGGTGGAGCGTCCCGGCACCGGCGATCCGGGGCGCGGTCTGGCTGGTGGACGCAGCACGGACGACTCCGAGTACTTCCTCAACTGGAACAGCAACAAGCGCAGCATCGCGATCAATCTCGCCACGGACGAGGGCCGCGGACTGCTGCTGAAGCTCGCACCCCGGTTCGACATCCTGGTAGAGAACTTCGGTCCCGGCGTGGTCGAGAAGCTGCGCCTCGACTACGACTCGGTGCGTGAGGTCCACCCCGAGGTGATCTACGGCCGGATCAAGGGGTTCGGCAACAGCGGGCCCTACAGCGACTACAAGTGCTTCGACCCGGTCGCCCAGGCCGCCGGAGGCGCGATGTCGATCACCGGCGACCCGGACGGGCCGCCGCTTCGCCCTGGCACGACGATCGGCGACTGCGGCACCGGTGTGCTGATGGCCCTGGCGCTGTGCGCGGCGCACGCCAACAAGCTGCGCACCGGCAAGGGCCAACTGGTCGAGATGTCGATGCAGGAAGGGGTGACCTGGTTCATGCGCACGGCGGTCGCGATGGGCGGCGAGTTCGGCGAAAAGGCGGCCCCGCGCAGCGGCTCCGGCCGCGGCGCGATGATGAACATGTACCCCTGCAAGCCGTTCGGCCCGAACGACTACGTCTACATGCTCGTGGTCAACGACCGGATGTGGCAGGCGCTTTGCGAAGCGATCGATCGCCGGGACCTTGCCGACGACGAGCGCTACACCACACCCAAGCTGCGGCACGAGAACGCCGACGAGCTGTTCGAAGTGATCGCCGAGTGGACCGGCCACCGCACGAAGCACGAAGCGATGGCCATCCTCGGCGCGGCCGGGGTGCCGGCGAGTGCCGTGCTCGACACGCTCGACCTGTTCTCCGACCCGCACCTCACGGAACGCGGCTTCGTCCGCACCGTCGAGCACGAGATCAGGGGACCGGTCAGGGTCCTCGGCTCCCCGATGAACCTGAGCGACAGCCAGGTCGAGATCGAGGCCGCCCCGCTGCTTGGCCGCCACACGGACAGCGTCCTGGCCGACGAACTGAACCTCTCCCAACCTGAAATCGACCGGCTGCGCGCGGACGGCGTGCTGGGCGCAGTGCCCGCTCCCGCCACCGACGGCCAGGAGACCGCTACGAGATGACGACCACCACCGGCGCCGCCCTGATCTCCCAGAGCCTGAAGCAGCAGGGCGTGGACTACATGTTCGGCATCGTCGGCTTCCCCGTCTACGGGGTTGCCCACGCAGCCCAGCAGGCGGGGATCAAGTACTACGGCTTCCGCAACGAGCAGGCCGCCAGCTACGCCGCGGGCGCGGTCGGCTACCTGACGGGGCGCCCCGGAGCCTGCCTCGCCGTGTCGGGTCCCGGCATGGTCCACGGCATCGCGGGCCTCGCCAACGCGGAGAAGAACTGCTGGCCGATGGTCCTGCTCGGCGGCGCCAACGACCGCTACCAGAACGGCCAGGGCGCGTTCCAGGAGTGCCCCCAGGTCGAGGCGGCGCGGCCGTTCTCGAAGTACTCGGCGGAGATCGACGCCGCTCACCGGGCGCCGTTCTACGTGGAGCAGGCGGTCCGCACGTCGATCTACGGTCGTCCCGGTGCCTCCTACCTGAACCTCACCAACGACGTCCTGACCGCCCAGGTCGACGAGGAAGACGTCGAGCAACCCCCTCGCTGCCCGGAGCCGCCGACGTCTCTCGCCGATCCGAGGGACGTCGAGCGTGCCGTGGCGGTTCTGCGCGAGGCGAAGAACCCGTTGGTCATCGTGGGCAAGGGCGCGGCCTACGCCCGCGCGGAGCAGGAAGTGCGCCGCTTCGTCCAGCGCACGAACCTTCCCGTGCTGCCGACGCCGATGGGCAAGGGCGTCGTCTCTGACGACGATCCCCATCTCGTCGCTCCGGCGCGCTCCTTCGCGCTCCAGAACGCGGACGTCATCCTGCTGATCGGCGCGCGGCTCAACTGGATCCTTCACTTCGGGATGCCGCCCCGGTTCAGGAAGGGCATCCGCGTGCTCCAGATCGACCTCAACGCGGAGGAGATCGGCACGAACGTACCGACCGAGGTCGGCATGGTCGGCGACGCGCGGGCCGTGACCGCGCAGTTGAACGAGGCGCTCGACGCCGAACCCTTCACGCTGCCGGCGGACAACGAGTGGCTGGTCAAGCTCCGCGAGAGCGCGACGGAAAACCAGGCCGCGGTGCAGGCGATGCTCGAGGACGACAGCGAGCCGATGGGCTACTACCGCGCCCTGCGCGAGATCGCCGACCGCCTGGAGCCGCAGGACATGCTGGTTGCCGAAGGCGCGAACACGATGGACATCTCCCGCACCGTGCTGCCGAACATGGAGCCGCGCAAGCGACTCGACGCCGGCACCTTCGGCACGATGGGCGTGGGCACGGGGCTGGCGATCGCGGCGGCCGTGGTCCATCCGGACCGGCGCACGATCTGCGTCCAGGGCGACTCCGCGTTCGGCTTCTCCGGCATGGAGGTCGAGGTCGCCTGCCGCTACGACATGCCGATCACCTTCGTCGTCATCAACAACAACGGCATCGGCGGCGGCGTCAGCGAGTACATCCCGGGCAAGCCGCTGCCGCCGTCCACCTACACCCTGGGCGCCCGCTACGAACGCGTCATGGAAGCCTTCGGCGGCAAGGGCTACCTGGTCGAGAAGGTGGCGGATCTCGGCCCGACGCTGGACAAGGCGCTGGCTTCAGACCGACCGGCGCTGGTCAACGTGCTGATCGACCCAAAGGCCTCGCGGAAGCCGCAGAAGTTCGCCTGGCTCACGCGCTGACCGGCGGCTCCTGAACCGGGCACACGACGACAGGAGACCTGTACTCATGGGCATCAAGATCGGCGACGTCTCGATCACCCCGATCATCGAGATCGACTACCCGGTACCGGCTTCTTTCCTGCTGCCGGACGCCACGCCGGAGAATCTCGCGCCGGACCTGGACTGGCTCGAGCCGCACTTCGTGACGCCCGGAGGCGAGCGGCTCAAGATGATCATCCAGGCCTTCCTGGTCGAGTCGCGGGGGCTCAAGATCGTCGTCGACACCTGCGTCGGCAACGACAAGAAGCGCGCCCTGCGGGCCTGGAACGAGCTCGACGGGCCGTTCCTCCAGGAGATCCGCGACGCCGGCTTCCCTCGCGAGAAGGTCGACCTGGTGGTCTGCACCCATCTCCACATCGACCACGTGGGCTGGAACACGATGAAGGTCGACGGCGAGTGGGTGCCCACCTTCCCCAACGCCCGCTACGTCATGGTGCGGCCCGAGTTCGAGTACTGGCGAGACGAGGGGGAAGCGAACTGGGGCGACGTCTTCGGCGACTCGGTAGCGCCGGTGTTCGAGGCCGGTCTGGTCGACCTCGTCGACTGCGACCACCAAATCAACCCCGAGCTCCAGTTCTTCCCCACGCCCGGCCACACGCCGGGCCACTGCAGCATCGCCGTGTCGTCGGGCAACGAGGAGGGCGTGATCGCGGGCGACGTGATGCACCACCCCTCGCAGTGCACGCACCCGGAGTGGTGCTCGATCGCCGATATCGACCGCGACGTCGCAATCGCCACGCGCCGGAGCTTCTGCGAGCGCTTCAGCGACACGGGAATCCCGATCGTCGGCGCCCACTGGCCGTTGTCCAACCCGGTGAGAATCACCGCCCACGGCGACGTCTGGAGGACGGCGGTTTGAGCAAAGGGAGTCCGCTACTCCGCTACACTCCCCGCCCGTCATGGCTCACGCCCGCAAGTTCCTGGTCCTGACAGGCATTGTCGCGGCCCTCGCGCTCGCCTCGTGCGCGGCCGGCGAGACCGGACCGCCGTTCCGCGAAGTCGCCGGCACGAGACTGTTGATGGCCTCGGTCATGGAACCGGCCGCCGACCACCTTTGGGCTTCGGTCGGCTGGATCCTCACGCCCGAGGGCGAGGAGTACATACGACCGGAGACCGATGAGGAGTGGACCCTCGTTCGCAACGCCGCGGTCACGGTCGCCGAGTCGGGCAACCTGATGATGATGGACCGGCGCAAGATGGACGACGAGGACTGGGTCGCCTGGTGCCGGGACCTGATCGACGCCGGCGACGCCGCGATGCAGGCGGCCGACGCCCGCGACGTCCAGGGCATCTTCGACACCGGCGAGCAGGTCTACTTCGCTTGCGCCGGCTGCCACGCACAGTACTGGGCCAACGATCCGAACCAGTTCCGGCAGTAGGCCCGACTGAGGTTCCCTTGGGTCGGCTCGGAGGAAGACCGGGTTGAAGCGCACGCTGATCCTCCTCCACCGCTGGCTGGGCATCGCCGGCAACCTGCTGTTCGTGGTCTGGTTTGCCTCGGCCCTGGTCATGATGTACGCACGGATGCCGGCGCTCGATCCCGGCGACCGCCTGGACCGCCTGCCCCCGCTCGATCTCGACTCGGTGCGGGTCGGCCCCGCGCGGGCCGCCGGAGCGGCGGGTCTGGACGCCGAAGATCTCTCCGCGGTCCGGGTCCGCCTCGGCATGGCCGGCGACCGGCCGGTCTACCGCTTCCGCACCGCCTCCGGCTGGACCGCGATCTACGCGGACACCGGCAGCCCGCTGCTCCAGGTATCCGAAGGCCAGGCGCTCGCAATCGCCTCCTCCTATCAGGCTGGGGACGCTCCCCCGGCGGCGGCGCCGCAAGTCCCCCTCGCATACGACGGCTACCTCACGCGTCCCGACCAGTGGTCCCTGCAGATCCGCGGCCTGCTGCCGCTCCACCGCGTCCGGGCGGACAACGAGGTGCTCTACGTCTCGGACCGCACGGCCGAGGTGGTCATGGCCACCACGTCCGGATCCCGCTTCTGGGGCGCCGCGGGCGCCGTCTTCCACTGGCTGTACTTCACACCCCTCAGAACCCACTCGACGTTCTGGTACCAGTTGATCGTCTGGACGGCCAGCCTGGGCTGCGTCCTGACTCTCTCGGGTCTGGTAGTAGGGCTTCTGCGGCTCAGGCGAAAGCGCTCACCGTACCGGGGCATGATGCGCTGGCACCACTACAGCGGGCTGGCGTTCGGCGCCACCGCCTTCACCTGGGTGCTGAGTGGCGCCCTGTCGATGGACCCGTTCGGCTGGCAGGCCGGAAGAACGACGAGTCCCGGGCAGCAGGCCGCCGTGGCCGGCGGAGCGGTACCGCTTCACCGGCTCGAGCTGGACTCCATCCGCACCGCGGCCGGGTCGATCGCGGATTCGTTCCCGCCTCGCGAGGTCGAGCTGCTCCAGTTCGCCGGCGAACCTCTCGCACTGGCCTACCGACCTCCCGGCGGCGGGCGCTCTTACGGTGGTTCCTACGCGAGCGGTCCCCTCGGCTTCCTTTCGGCCGTTCAACCCTTCGAACACCGCCTCGTCTCGCTCGAGGACGGGACTCCGCGCCGCTTCGGCCAACCCGAGCTGTTGGCGGCCGCAGCCGCGGCACTCCCTCAGTCGAACGTCGTCGACGCGGTGGTACTACCGGAGTATGACGCCTACTACGAAGACCGCCGGTATCGCCGCCGGGCATTGCCCGTCCTGCGGGTGCGCTTCGACGACCCGGCCGGCACCTGGCTCTATCTCGACCCGGCACTGGGCCGCATCGTCCACACCGAGAACCGGCAGAGTCGGCTCGACCGCTGGCTCTACCGTGGACTCCATCGCCTGGACTTTCCCGGCTTCTACCACCAGCGTCCCCTGTGGGACGTTGTCGTGATTGTCCTGCTGCTGGGGGGCCTGTTCTCCGCCGGCTCCTCCCTTGCCCCGGCGGCAAAACGCCTCAGGCGGCACGCGGCGCGCCTGAGGCGTCAGGAAGGCTGATGGCCCGCGCGTGGCTCCCGGGAGCGGGGGTCACGCCCCGGTCCCGGAAGCCGGCGCTACGCGCCGGATGCCCAGTGGTTTACCGGGGCGGCTCGGTCGGGTCGCGGCCGTCGCGCGGCGCGCCGGTACCCGAGGAACCCATGAAGATCTTGCTGCCGTCTTCGAAGGTCACGTCACGGCCGTTCGCGCGCCGCGAGCGGTCCTTGCTCTGGTAGCCGTCGACGATGATGACGGTGCCGGGCTGGAGGTCGTCCCGGGAGAGGCCGCGCCGCAGCAGGGTGTTGGGCGTGCCGCCCTCGACCATCCAGACGTGCTGCGTGCCGTCTTCCTCGGTGTGCTCCATGTGGATCCAAGTGTGCGGATTGACCCACTCGACCTTGACGACCGGGCCCTTCAGCAGCAGGGGACGGTTGGGATCGAACTCGGCGCCGAACGCGTGGTGCGCCGCCAGGGGCACCGCCACCGCGATGGCCGCGACGACGACGCCGATCCCCGTGATGATCATGGCTCGCTTACTCATGGACGTCTCTCACTCCTCGGTTGTGATGTAGGTGTTACCCGTGGGCTTTCGTTCAGTTGATGCCGCGCTCCGCGACGCACTCTCCAGAACCTGTCAACCGACTCTAGCAGGATCGGCTGGGGTCACTGTCCGGAATCTGCCGCGCCCGCCGTGGCCAGGGCGTCCTCCTCCAACAGTCGGGCGCCGCGCATGATGTTGCCGAGGGCGTAGTTGCCCTCGTGACAGGCGTACTCGTACAGCAATGCGTCCGTGCGCGGCCAGACGTACTCGCCGCTCCACGACTCGGTCCAGGTGTTCGGGTCCTCGACCGTGAACCGGTACAGGAGGCTGTCCTTGTCGTTCACCGAGAACCGCTCCACCGTACGCATATCCCGGGTGCCACCGCGGAGCCCCGTGCGGTCACCGAAGTTCGTCGTCTCGATGACCAGGGTGTCCTCCTCCCACCAGCCGATGGAGTCGCCAAGCCAGCGACGCTCCCCGGCCGGCGAGTGCTCGCCGCCGATCCGGACGACGCGCGCGTCGTGAACCATCTCGACCAGGATCATCACGTGGTCCTCGGTCTGGACGATGCGCTTCACGTTGTTGTAGAGCGCCGGCAGCATCGGCGGCCCGGCGGTCGAACTGAAGCCCAGCAGGCAACGCTCCGCCAGCGGCCGGAGTTCCGGATCGTCGTACGGTCCGACCCCGCCGCGTTCAAGCCACCAGGCCTCGCCCGTGTTGGCGCGCCAGAAACCGCGCCGGGCGGCATTGCGCTCCATGGCCGCTTCGGTCAGCGGCGGGTGCCGGCCGTTCTTCGGATGGGTGATGATGGAGGTCCGGAACTTGCCGTCGATCTCGAACACGTCGGTGCCGTTGTCGATCCAGAACGAGTTGTAGCCGCCGACGTTGCCGGCGGCGCCCGGCGAGCCGTCGCCGCCGTCCGGCGGCGCCTCGCGGTCCGGGTCACTGTCACGCGAACTCGCGGCCCGCAAGAACGCGGCCTGCCGCACCCTTTCGTCTGCTTCTTCCCTGGTCAGGAAGAGGTTGTCGCCAAACGCCGGGGGCCGCGCCAACGGCGTCAACGTGGCGACATCGTAGTGCCCGGTGAGGTCGGGCCGCCCCGAGGCAGTGCGCGGGACATCCTCGTCGCCAGCCGCAAACGCGGGCGCGACGAATCCGACCAGCGCAAGCAGGGTTACAGCTACATTGAGTCTGGATTCGCGCATGCCTGAACCTCGCTTTCGCCGCCAAGGCGACCGGCCCCTGAGGGCGGCGCCCTGCGGTGCTCTTCTACTCGACCAGCTTCATCCGGGGCAGCGGGCTCCGCCGGTACTCGCCGTACATCAGCTCCTCGACGAACTCGACGCAGCGGAAGTCCATCAGCCGAGCGTTGGGCTCCATCCGCCGGTAGAGCGGCATTTCGATCGTCCACGGCTCGGTGTACGTCTGCGGGTCCGTCAGCGTCGCCTCGTAGTGGATGTGGTTGGGACCGGCCAGCGTGTACCGCTCGACCACCGTCAACTGGTTGCTGTAGTGGTTGCCCGAGCGGTCGAGCCAGCCGCCACAGCCGGCCATGTCTTCCGGTCGCTCAGCGCAGTCCTTGGCGAGCAGACCATTGACTTCGACGACCAGCGTGTCGCCGTCCCAACGGCCGTACGACATGCCCATCCAACTGTCGATCTGAGCGGGCTTCGGATCCTCCAGGTAGATGTCCCGGACCGCGCCGGCGTACTGGTAAGCGATGAAGATCGCGTTCTCGCTGTGGAAGATCTGGAATGGCTGGGGAATGTAGGTGGCCCGCGGAACGCCCGGCAGGTAGCAGTAGATCTCCTGGTCGCGAGTGGACCAATTCGCCATGTTCTCCATCTTCTTCGCCATGGCGGCGTCGGTGTACGGGATCTTCCCGCCGCCCTTGATCACGCCCATGCCCGGCGGTACCGAGCCGACCGCGCCAAAGTTGAGCACCTCGGCCGCGGGCAGCGGACCGTGCGGGCCCTCGCGCAACTGCATGGCGGCGCGGGCCATGTGCAACTCGAGGTCGTAGTTCGCCTCGTTCAGGGCCTGCCAGATGCCGTTCAGATCAGGGTGACCGTCCGACAGCCGCTGCGGCTCGAAGTCCTGGGCCGCGAGCGGCGCCACCGCCACGGCGAGAACCGCGGCCACGGCCACGGCAAATCGAGAAGACACGCTTGTTCCGAGTTTCATGACGTTGGCCATACTCCTCTTCGGCAGACGCCGAGTTGTCTGAACGGAATGAAGGCGAACCCTGTCACCTTAGGCGAATGGGGTCAACCCCGAGCCGATCCGCCTGTACAGCCTCGCCGTGCCGCCAACGACTACTGTCGCCCGTGCTTCTCGACGTACTGCTGCTCCAGGTACCGCGCGCCGCGGAGCGTGTTGCCCATCGAGTAGTTCCCCTCCTGGCACGCGAACTCGTAGAGGAGATCGTCGGTGCGCGGCCAAGGCAGCGACCCGCTGTAGGGAACGGTGAACTCCGGGTCGTTGACCGTGTACTCGTAGAACAGGGTGTCCTTGTCCTGAAAGCGTAGGCGCTCGACGACATGGGCCCCTTCCCGGTGGAAGCCCCAGTCGCCCAGCAGGTTCCTCGTCTCGATCACCAGGGTGTCGCCTTCCCACCGGCCAATCGAGTCGCCCGCGTAGGAGCGGTAGTCCTCCGGAATGTGCTCCGCCCCAAGCCGCACGATCCGGGCCCAGTGCATCCACTCGATCAGGATGACGACGTGGCTGTCGGTCTGGACGATCGTCTTCAGATTGTTGTAGGCCCTCGGACCGATCGGCATCGTCGATCCCTGGTGGAAGACGCAGCGGTTGCCGAGGGTGAGCGATTCCGGCCCGTCGTAGGGGTCGTCCCCGTTCTCCAGCCACCAGGCCGTGCCCGTGTTCTCATAGCCGAAGGGCGGCAGTGTGTCGAAGCGCGCCTGACCCGCCTCGGTTCGCGGCGGCAACCGACCGTTCGGCGGATCGGTGAGCACCGATGTCCGGTACTTGCCGTCGACCTTGAAGGCAGCCGTACCACGATCAAGCCAGAAGGCGTTGTAGGCGCCGACTCCCCGGTAGCCGTCCTCCGACCGCCCCGCGATCACGTCCCGGTCGGGATCACGGACTTCCTGATCGCGGGCGTTGGCCGCAACCATCCCATCGGCAATCGCTTTCGCCTCCTCTTCGGTGAAGTACTCCCGGTCGCCGAACCGGGGATCGCGCTCCAGCGGCGTCAGGAAGGAGAGGTCGTAGTTGCCGGAGAAGTCCGGCCGGCCGCTTGGAGTGCGTGGAATGTCCTCGGCCGCGAGGCTCAGCACGAGCAGCAGGCTGATCACTGCACACAGGGAGAGGGCTCGGGTCATCATTCTCGACCTCCTGGTACGCGCTGTTGGTGGACTGGAACGAGCGTAGCGCACCACCCTGACGTCAGGGCAGCGCGAACACGAACAGCGTGTTGTTCGAACTCGGATTGAGTTCCGCCGTCAGCCGCCGGAACGTGCTCGTCGTGCCGCCCTCCGCGCCCGTGCCGACCGCCACGTACTGGCGGCCGTCCACTTCGTAGCTGACCGGGAAGCCGGTCACCGAGGAGCCGAGGTTGATCTCCCAGAGCACCTCGCCGGTCTCCTGGTCCAGCGCCCAGAAGCGGCCACCCACGTCGCCGCCGAAGACGAGGCCGCCTCCGGTCGTGGCGAGCGACATCGTCACCGGCAGCCGTTCGTGGAGCCACAGCGTCTCGCCCGTCTCCGCTGAGATCGCGTAGACCGTACCCAGCGTTTCCTTTCCGGGCGCGAACTGGGTGTCGTTGACCAGGGCGTAGTGCATCGCGCCGCGGCCGACGCGGGTCGTCATCTGGGAGCAGAGATTCCGGAGCGGGTAGTACATCGCGTTGGTCAGCGGGCTGTAGGCGCCGGCTTCCCAGTCCTTGCCACCGAGGAGTGAGGGACAGATCAGGCGTTCCTGCTCCAGTTCGGTGAACACGACTTCCGGGTTCTCGACGACTGCGCCCGTCTCGCCGTCGATCCGTTCGATCACGTTCTGCGGCACCGTCGACCGCGCCCAGAGGAACTCGCCGGTCTCCCGGTCGAGGGTGTAGACCAGGCCCGTCTTTCCCGGCACTCCGGTCACCACCCTGCGCGTCTCCCCCGCCTCGATCCGCGGGTTCCGCCACGGTACGACCTCCGCGTCCGGCGCGACGGCCGTGTCGACCAGCAGCCGCTCGAAAGGATGGTCCAGGTCCCAGTGGTCGTTCAGATGCTGGTAGTACCAGCGCACTTCGCCCGTCGCGACCTCGAGAGCCAGGGTCGAGTTGTGGTAGAGGTGCCGCTTCTCGTGGCCGCCGAGCAGGAACTTCGGCGCCGGCGACGTGACCGACGTGCCGACGATCAGGAGTTCGAGCTCGGGGTCGTAGCTCGGCGCCATCCAGGACCCGACGTGGTGCCGGTTCTCGTACGGCAGGTCCCCCCAGGTCTCATTGCCCGGCTCTCCCGGTCCCGGAATCAGCGGGCGACGCCAGAGCTCCTCGCCGGTCACGGCATCGTGGGCCGCGATGAAACACGCCTCGGGCCCCCGATGCGGCCGGCAGCTCCGGCCCGAGATCACCCGGCCCGCGGCGATGATCGGCCCGGTCGAGTGCCTGGCCGGCTCCGTCTCGTAGTCGACAATCTCCGTCTCCCAGGCCAGTTCACCGGTCAGCGCGTCCAGCGCATAGACGTAACCGTCGTTGGCCGTGTCGATGATCAGGCCGCCGTAGATCGCGATGCTCCGGTTGACCGTTTCCAGCCCGCCGACGTAGGTGGCGATGTCCCTCGGGATCCGCCTCCTGTACTCCCAGAGGAAGTCGCCGGTGGCCGCGTCGATCGCCTGGGTGACGCTGCTCGGATTCGGGTAGTACATGACGCCGTCGTAGACGATCGGCGTCCCTTGCTGACTGCCCTCCTCCAGTCCGCGCGACCAGGCCAGGGTCAGTTCGCCGACGTTCTCCCGGTCGATCTGGTCGAGCGGGCTGTAGGCCCAGCCGTCCTGCGTCCGGCGCCAGTGCAACCAGTCGCCGGGGGAGGGATCCTCGAGCATCGCGTCCGTGACGGGGACGAAGTCCTCGCCGGACTGCGCGTGAAGCGCCGGCCCGAAAGCGGCCAGAAGCGCCGCGGCAACCGATGCGAGCCGTACGACGGGCTCTCGACTCATACTCAAACTCCCTGTTCAGGGCTTCCTGCGGGTGGCGAACGGCGAGCGTAGCGCAGGGAGCGGCGCTATCCTCGCGCGATGCCCGCGACGGACAACGGCCGGATCGTGATCACCGGGCTCGGCGCCGTGACCCCTGTCGGCAACGACGTCGATACGTTCTGGCGCCGGATGAAGGCCGGCGACTCGGGCGCCGGCCCGATTACCGCCTTCGACACGGACGGCTTCAAGGTGAAGATCGCCTGCGAGGTGCGCGACTTCGAGCCCAGGGAGTGGCTCGAGAGCAAGGCGGCGCGGCGCCTCGCCCGCGCCACCCACTTCGCGGTCGCTTCGGCCAAGCAGGCGGTGGACGACGCCGACCTCGCGATCGACTCCGCGGTCGCCCATCGCTACGGCATCACCTTCAACACCGGCGGCGGCGGTCTGGCGAGCATGGAAAGCGGCACGCGCAGGCTCGTAGCCCGGGGACCGCAGCAGGCGAACCCCTTCCTGGTCACCGACGTGATGCCGAATGCCGTCTCCTGCCTGATCTCGATCGAACTCGGAATCACGGGACCGACCACAACCTCGACCCTGGCCTGCGCGAGCGGCAACTACGCCCTGCTCGAGGCCTACCGTCTCCTGCGCTCTGGCGAGGTCGACGCGGTCATCGCCGGAGGCGCCGAGGCCGGCATCACGCCGCTCATCATCGCGACGTTCTCGCGCCTGCAGGCGCTCTCGACCCGCAACGACGATCCCCCAGCCGCGAGCCGACCATTCGACGCCGACCGAGACGGTTTCGTGTTCGGCGAGGGCGGCGTCGCGTTCGTGATCGAGACCGAGCGACACGCCGAGCGACGGGGCGCCCCCATCTACGCCGAGGTGCGCGGCGGCGCGGTTACGGCCGACGCACACCACCTGACCGCGCCCCGGCCCGGTGGCTCCGGTGCGGCCGCCGCGATGAATCGGGCGCTGGAGTCGGGCGGTACGGATCCCGGCGAAGTCGACGCCGTGTTCGCCCACGGCACCGCCACGCCTCTGGGCGATGTCGCCGAGACGCTGGCGATCAAGACCGCCCTCGGTGAGCGCGCCCGGCACGTAGCGGTAACAGCGACGAAATCCCAGGTCGGCCACATGCTCGGCGCGGCCGGAGCCGTGTCGGCTCTGGCCGCGGTGAAGACGATCGAGGAGGGGACGATCTGCCCGACGATCAACCTCGAACGGCCTGACCCGGACTGCGATCTGGACTACGTGCCGAACCGGGCCCGCGCCCACCCCACCGGCGTCGCCCTGGTCAACGCCTTCGGCTTCGGCGGCCAGAACGTGGTCATCGTGCTGGCTGACGTCGACTGAAGTTGATTAGCACCCGATCACGCACCGCGTTGAGCACCTGCCGCAGAGTGCGTGGCGCCGCATAGTCGACGACCCAGGCCGGAAGACGACCACCGGGGTCAGTCAGCAGTCGGTAGACAACGACCGTGCGATCGGCGCTCACCGGAATCAGAGTCCAGGACCCTCTGCTCTCCCGGATGTTCCCGGATCCCTCCACGTAGGTCCAACGGGCCTGCCAGCCCGCACCGACGCCGGTTCCGATGGCTCCGGTTTCCACGCGAACCGTGTAGCGCCGATCCTCCACCGGGAACGGCATGTCCAGCGTCTGCCGGTTCAGGTAGACCCCTGCCGAAACCGGCTCGACGTCGGACTCGAGAATGCGCGGCATGAACTCGTCGAACTCCGCCGCGGCATCGATGACCTGACGTACCGCCCGCAACGGCACGTCGATGGAACCGACGCCGCAACCCTCACGCACTCGCCGCCCGACTTCTTTCCGGACGACTCGCCACTTGCCGGCGGGAGGCAGGTCCCAGGTCAGAACAATCTCGCGCGGAACCTCCTGTACCGGCTGCCCGAAGTCGACGTCGCACGGATTGACCGCCTCCACCGGAACGGCGGTCAGGACCAGGCAGACCGCAACCCCGCCGCCCGCTCTTCCCATGTCGCGGGACTCTACTGCGGTGCGGGCCGCTCTCTACGGGGAGCCCCTTCGCTCCGCCCGCAGCCGGTCGAAGTAGTCCACCGCAGCCGCCTTCACCTTCGGCGCCAGGAGCAGCGTCGCGATCAGGTTCGGCACCGCCATCAGGGCCAGGGCGGTGTCGATCAGGTTGATCACCATGCTGGCGCTCCACCAGGCGCCGACGAAGATGCCCAGGAGGTAGAACCAGGTGTAGAGCCCGTCGCGCTTCGCGCCGAACAGGTAGGCGAAGCAGCGCTTGCCGTAGTACGAGTAGCTCACCATCGTCGAGATGGCGAACATCATCACGATCAGCACCAGCAGGGCACGGCCGGGCGCGCCGAGGGCGCTCTCGACGGAGTCCGCCGTTAGTGAGACGCCGCTGATCTCCCCGACGGTCTCCAGGCCGCTGGAGAGGATGACGAAGGCGGTGAGAGAGCAGACGACGATCGTGTCGATGAAGGGGCCCAGCATCGCCACGAGACCCTCTCGGACGGGTTCGTTCGTCTTCGCCGCGCCGTGGGCGAGCGGCGCCGTACCGAGGCCGGCCTCGTTCGAGAACGCGGCCCGGCGGACGCCGATCATCATCGCCTGCTGGAAACCGATCCCCATCGCGCCGCCGGCCGCCGCCGTGCCGGTAAAGGCCTCGCGGAAGATGCGGCCGAACACCTCCACCGCGATGTCCGAGCGCACGAACAGCACGCAGAGCGCCATGCCCAGGTACAGGACGCACATGACCGGCACGAACCGTCCCGTCACCGCCCCGATCCGCTCGACGCCACCGAAGGCGACCAGCGCCACCAGGGCCACGCAGCCCACGCCGGTCAGGATCGGATCAAGTCCGAACTGGGCGTTCAGCAGTTCCGCCACCTGGTTGCTCTGGAACATCGGCAGGCAGCCGAACAGGCCGAAGGTGCAGAACATGATCGCCAGCGGCTTGAACTTCTTCCCGAGGCCGAGCTCGATCGTGTACATCGTCCCGCCGAGAAGCGCGCCCCGTTCGTCCCGGCCGCGGTAGATCTGGGACAGTGTGCAGGAAAAGAACTTCGTGCCCATGCCGACGACGGCCGCGACCCACATCCAGAACACCGCCCCGGCGCCGCCCTGGGTCACCGCGATCGCCACGCCGCCGATGTTGCCGACGCCGATCGTGGCCGCCAGCGCCGTCGACAGGGCCTGGAAGTGGCTGATCTGACCCGGATCGTCCGGCGAGTCGTACTTGCCCAGGGTCACCGCGGTCGCGTGGCCCATGTGGAACAGCGGCCGAAGCCGCACGTAGAGGCAGAAGAACGCGCCCGAGCCGATCAGCAGGACGACCAGGGGCATGCCCCAGGCGTAGCCGACGACGGTTTCCAGGAAGCTGTCTAGAGCCTGCAAACGATCACGTTCCGTTCACCGACGGCCACCTGGGCTCCGGTCTCACTGCTCCACCACTCGCAGGCTCACCGGATCGCGCGCCGGCAGCATCGTGACGCCGCCGCCGATCTTCCCCGCTACTTCGGCCATCGTGGCGCGGCCGTCGGCGTCGCCCGGTTCGATCTCCTCCCAGTCGCCAACGATCAACATGACCAGCCTGTCGGCTAGCAGATGGCGTTCGGCCACGCGCATGACGTCCGCCGGCGTCACCGCCTCCACGTTCGCCCGGTAGGTGCGCCAGTAGTCATGCGGCCGGCCCAGAAACTCGTCCTGGGCGAAGATCTGCGCCACGGCCAGGGCCGATTCGAAGTTGCCCGGGAAGGTCTCGATCGCGGACGCCTTGACGGTCTGGAGCTCGTCCGCCGGCACCGGTTCCGTCCGGATGCGGGCGACCTCCTCAAGCGCGATCTTCGCCGCGAAGGCCACCGTCTCGCTCTTCGACTGGAAGGTGATGCTGAGATTGCCGGGCCAGAAACTGCCGACGCCGAAGCTGGAGTAGGCGCCGTAGGCGAGGCCCTCGTCCGAGCGGATTCTCTTCATCAAGCGCGTAGTGAAGCCGCCGTTGCCGAGGACACCGTCCATCATCGCCAGCGCGAAGTGATCGGGATTGCCCCAGTCCTCGCGCTGGAACGTACGGTGGCCGATCTGCACGCGGCCCTGCGGAATGTCCTGCTGCGCCACGTAGACGCCGGGCGGGGGCTCATAGGCCGCCGACCGCGGAGGCCACGGGGCCTGGTCGCGGCCCTCTTCCTCGAAGCGGGCGAGCAGCGCCGAGAGCTTGGCCGCGAGCTCGTCGCTGTCGAAGTCGCCGGCAGCCGCCACGACCATGTGACCGGGATGGACGTAACGCCGGTGAAACGCGACCAGGTCGTCGCGGCCGACCGCGTTCAGCGAGGCCGCGGTGACGAACTGCGATTCCACGTGGTCGGGCCCGTAGAGCAGCCACTGGCCTTCGCGGCCCGCGACATCGACCGGATCGTCGTTGCGCTGCTTGAGGCTCTCCAACTCGTTCTCCTTCGCCAGGTCCAGCCGGTCGCCGTCGAAGCGGGGCTCGGTGAGCATGGAGAAGAAGAGATCGAGGCACTCGTCGAGCACCGTCGACAGGCAGTTCATCGACATCCCGGCGCTGGTGCTCCCGATGAACGCCGAAAAGTTCGCGGCAACCGCCTCCACCGCCTCGTCGAAGGCCTTCGCCTCCAGCTCGCCGGCGCCTCCGGTCCGCATCAGTTCGCCGGTCAGGGAGGCCAGCCCGGTCTGCTCGACCGGCTCCAGCCAGGAGCCGATGCGGAACCGCACCGCGATGTCGACCAGCGGCAGCGAACGGTCCGGAACGAGGTAGGCGGGAACACCGCCTGCCAGCTCGTGGCGAAGACCGTCCGCGTCCGGCAGCTCGAAGTCCAGGGGGCCGTAGGTCAGTTCACTGGGATGCGCGACGATCTCGGCACTGCCCTGGGCGCCAGCCGACGACGCCGGGCCGAGACAGAGAGCGACGAGAACCAGAACTCTCACAAGGACGCGTCCGCTCACTGTTCACCTCCCCCATCTTCCTGCAACTCGGCCAGCCGTTCCTCGATCACGCCTCGCATCCAGTCGAGCGCGGGGCGCATCTCTTCCGGCACCTGGGCAGCCTGGGCCTCCATCTGCTGGAGGACCATCTCCAGTTGGGCCGGATCCTCGATCTGGGCGATCGCCTCGGCCTGGGACATGAGCGCCGTCCGCGTTTCCGGCGGCAGCGCTTCGAGCTCGGCCGGCGTCTCCGTCGCTTCGGTTCCCTCCTTGCGGTAGTACAGGCTGACCAGGCGCTTCGATGGCTCGAAGTACTTCGCCGCCACGCGCTGCACGTCCTCCGCGGTGACTTCGTTCGTGCGCTCCGCCACCGTGTTGAGGTAGCGCCAGTCACCGAGCGCGTCCATGATCGCCAACTGGATCATCAGGAAGAACGGATCCCGGAGCTGCCGGTAGGTGTCGGCCGAAACCCTGTTCTTCACCTTGGCCAGTTCGTCCTCCGGCACCGGCTCGGCGATCAGTTCCGCGACGATCCCGTCCCAGGCGGCCAGGAGCTGTTCGGGAGTGGCATCTCCCTTCGTCTCCGCGCGCAGCTCGAAGACGCCGGCATACTTGCGTGCCTCGTAGACGGCCCTGGCGCTGGACGCCATCTCGTAGCCCTCCACGATCTGCTCGTAGAGACGCCCGGTGCGGCCGTTCAGCACGCCCGCGACGACGTCGAGCGCGTAGCCGTCGCCGTGGCCGAACGGCACGGCGTGGTAGCGCACCTGGACCTGGGGCTGGCAGTCGCACTCGGCCGTCATTCGCTTCTCGGCCAGTTGCTCGGCCTCGAGCGTGACGACATCGGGCGCCGGCCGCTCGGCCCGTTCGAGGCGGCCGAAGTAGCGCTCCGCCAGCTCCCGCACCTCGGCCGGATCGAAGCTCCCGACCAGCACCGCGCTCAGATTGTTCGGCGCGTAGTAGGTCGCGAAGAACTCGTCGGCCTGGGCCTTGCTGATCACCTCCAGGTCGGACGCCCAGCCGATGACCGGCCAACTGTAGGGATGGGACTGCCAGAACATGGCGTCCGCCTGCTCGTCGTAGCGCCCCGTCGGCGTCGACTCGGTACGCAGGCGCCGTTCCTCGTAGACGACGTCGCGTTCGGCGTAGAACTCCCGGAACACCGGGTTCAGCAGCCGGTCCGACTCAAGCCAGAACCAGAGCTCCAGCCGGTTCGCCGGCAACTGGTTGATGTAGACGGTGAAGTCGTAGCTGGTGAAGGCGTTCAGGCTCGTGCCGCCGCCGTCCGTGTAGACCTTGTCCAGCTCGTCCTTGACCATGAGTTTCCGCTGCTCTTCCACGAGCTCCTGGAACTCCGCGCGCAGGGCGTTCAGGGTGTCGGTGCGGTGGTCGGGATCGTACGGATCGTCGATCTCACCCAGGCGCCAGCGCCGCCGCTGCTCGCGGAGTTCGGCGCGAATCCGCTCCTGGACCGCCTCCTGCTCCGCGATGATCTCGAGGTCGCGCTCGATGTCCTTCGTGCCGATCGTGTGCGTCCCCTTGAACATCATGTGCTCGAAGAAGTGGGCAAGGCCGGTGATCCCCGGCCGCTCGTCGGCGGAGCCGACGTGAGCCACCCAGGCCGCCGCCACCGTCGTCAGTTCGGGGCGGTTTACGAGCAGGAAGCGCATGCCGTTGTCGAGTTCGAACTCCTCGACCGGCACCGCCGCGGCCGTCGGTGCGGTCTGGGCCGCGCCGACGGCCGGCCAGACGAACGCCGTCGCCAGCGCGGCGAGCAGACCGATCCGCACCCCCGCCGCGGCGCCGTTTCTTCGTTGAGGCCAGATCACGGACGAGTCTCCTTTCCGGTCCCCTGCACCGGAGACCGCGTCAGCGGGACCGGCAGACTCTACCCCCTGCGCCGCCGGTCCGCCGCGCACCGGGTATCCCGAACATGTCCTGAACTGTTGACATCCGGGCCGCCGCACTTCTATTGTTAGCACTCGCTCGGGCCGAGTGCTAACAGGCGCTTCGTCCCGACCAAAACGACCACATCCACCGACACCAACCCAAGAGGAGGAGATCGCTGGTGAGTGTACGTCCGCTTCATGACCGGGTACTCGTCAAGAGGCTCGAGGAGGAGGAGCAGATCCGGGGAGGCATCATCATCCCGGACGCTGCGAAGGAGAAGCCGCAGGAGGCCGAAGTCGTCGCCGTCGGCCCCGGCAAGCTGCAGGAGAACGGCGAGCGGTCCGCGCTCGACGTCAGTGTCGGCGACCGCGTGCTGATCGGCAAGTACTCCGGCAGCGACATCAAGATCGACGACGAAGACATGGTCATCCTGCGCGAGGACGAGATCCTCGCGGTCGTGGGATAGGCCGGAACTGGAGAGCAGATACATGGCAAAGCAGATCGTCTACTCCGAGGACGCGCGCGGCGCGGTCCTGCGCGGAGTCAACAAGCTCGCCGACGCCGTCAAGGTGACGCTCGGCCCCAAGGGCCGCAACGTCGTCCTCGAGAAGTCGTTCGGCTCCCCCACGATCACCAAGGACGGCGTCACCGTCGCCAAGGAGATCGAACTGAAGGACGGCCTCGAGAACATGGGCGCGCAGATGGTGCGCGAGGTGGCCTCGAAGACCTCCGACGTTGCCGGTGACGGCACCACAACCGCCACCGTCCTGGCGCAGGCGATCCTGCGCGAGGGCGCGAAGAACGTGACCGCCGGCGCCAACCCGATGGAGCTGAAGCGCGGCATCGAGTTCGCGGTGGGCGCGGCCGTCGACGCCATCCACTCCCTCGCGAAGGACGTGAAGGACAGCGAGGAGATCGCCAACGTCGGCACGATCTCCGCGAACAACGACGCCGAGATCGGCCAGATTATCGCCGAGGCGATGGACAAGGTCGGCAAGGACGGCGTGATCACGGTCGAGGAGGCCAAGGGCCTGCAGACCGAGCTCGAGGTCGTCGAGGGCATGCAGTTCGACCGCGGTTACCTGTCGCCCTACTTCGTGAGCGACGCCGACCGCATGGAGTGCGTGCTCGAGAACTGCGTCGTGCTCCTGCACGAGAAGAAGATCAGCTCGATGAAGGACCTGCTTCCCGTCCTCGAACAGGTCGCCAAGCAGGGCAAGCCGATGCTGATCGTCGCCGAGGACATCGAGGGCGAGGCGCTGGCCACCCTGGTCGTCAACAAGCTGCGGGGCACGCTGCAGGCGGCCGCGGTCAAGGCGCCAGGCTTCGGCGATCGCCGCAAGGCCATGCTCGAGGACATCGCGATCCTCACCGGCGGCCGGGTGATCACCGAGGACCTCGGCATCAAGCTGGAGAACGTCCAGTGGCAGGACCTCGGCGAGGCGAAGAAGGTCGTCCTCTCCAAGGACGACACGACGATCGTCACCGAGTCCGGCGACACCGGCCGCCAGGCCGCGATCGCCGGCCGGGTCAAGCAGATCCGCAACCAGATCGAGGAGACGACCTCCGACTACGACCGCGAGAAGCTCCAGGAGCGGCTGGCGAAGCTGGTCGGCGGTGTCGCCGTGATCCGGGTGGGCGCCGCGACCGAGACCGAGATGAAGGAGAAGAAGGCTCGGGTCGAGGACGCGATGCACGCGACCAAGGCCGCCGTCGAGGAAGGCGTCGTGCCGGGCGGCGGCGTGGCCCTGCTGCGCGCGATCGAAGCGGTCGCCGGGCTGAGCGAGAACGGCGACGTGGGCATCGGCATCTCGATCGTCAAGCGCGCGCTCGAGGAGCCGACCCGGCAGATCGCCGAGAACGCCGGCGTCGAGGGCTCGGTCATCGTCCGCGACGCGAAGGCGCAGACCGGTTCGGTCGGCTACAACGCGGCCAATGGCGAGATGGAAGACCTGATCGCCGCCGGCGTCATCGACCCGGCCAAGGTCACCACGACGGCGCTGCAGAACGCCGCGTCGATCGCCGGCCTCATGCTGACCACGGAGGCTCTCGTCTCCGAGATCAAGGAAGACAAGCCGGAAGCCCCGCCCGCCCCCGACATGGGCGGCATGGGCGGCATGATGTAGCCAAGCCGGCTACCGGCAGCGAGCAAGGGCGGCCTTCCGGGGCCGCCCTTTTTCGTTGTCCTTACGCGCCGTCGGCCGGTTGCAGCAAAGCCGCGACGACCTCCTCGACCGCCACCTCCTCCGGCTCGCCACGGAAGCCGGCGAGCCGCACGTAGGCCTCCGCCGCGGCCCGATGGAACCCATCCGGCAGCCCCGCCGCCTCGAGGGTCGAAGCGATCTCCTCCATCTCGCCGGCGAAGCGCCATGCCTTCGGAGCTGCCGTGGCCGCCGCACGGAGGCTCCTCTTCTCCAATCCCGGTTGGGAGCGGCTCCACTCCCCGAGGAGGCCTTCTTCTACACCGTAGGCGCTGGCCGCGGCCCGTAGCGAAAGCAGCAGAGCGGCGCTGCCCTTGGTGAAGCCCGCGTAGCACATCTTCAGCGCCGAGGCGGCGCCGACATCCGCCTCGAGATCGATTGCCTCGAGGGCCGAATCCTCGAACAGGGCAGTCAGTTGCCCCGCGGCGTTTCCTGAGAGGTAAAGCCGCGTGGTCCCCTGCCGGACCGCCGGCGGCCCGACGATGCCGCCGTCCACGAACCGCGCTCCGCCTGCCGCAGCGGCTTCGGCGATCTCGAGCGCCGTCGCGGGCGACACCGCGTTCGCATCGAGATAGAGGCCGTCGAAACCGGTCGCGGCGACCGCCTCGGCAAGCGCCAGGGCCCCATGGGGAGGGCAGACCGAGAACACGACGTCGGCCGCCGCGGTCACGGCGGCGAGCGTGCCCAGATCCTCGAAACCGGCGCCCGCGGCCCGGGCACGGGTCTCCCGGCTCCGTCCCCCGGACGCCCACACGACCCGGACCGGCTCTCGCACCGCCGCGCCGACGGTGACGCCCATCGCCCCTGGATGGAGCAGGCCGACGGTGGCGATCGTCAAGGCAACGCGCGCGGGTCGACGACCGGCCTCAACCGCCCGAGGTCTCCGCCCTGGCGGCCGCCTCGGCTTCGGCGTCCTCCGCCCGGGCGCCGCGCAGCAGGTTCAGCATGCCGTAGTTCCCCTCGTGGCAGGCGTACTCGAACATGGGCAGCGGATTCCTGCTCATCGGAATGACCGCCGTCCAGGGACCCGCGAAGGACTCCGGGTCGTCGATCGTGTACTCGTAGACGAGCCGGTCCTCTCCGACTCTCGTGAACCTCTCGGTCAGACGCATGTTCGGGCCCGAACCCCGGAAACTCGTCTGATCGGTGAAGTTCGTCGTCACGACGACCAGGGTGTCGCCCTCCCAGTGGCCCCGTGAGTCGCCCCGCCACTGGCGCACGTCGTCCTGAAGGGTCGGCCGCCCGTCGAGAGGCACGACCCGCGAATCGTGGACCATCTCGACCAGCAGCACGACCGTGTCCTCGGTCTGGAAGATCTGGACGTTGTTGTTGTAGGCGCTCGGGCTCATCGGCGGTCCGGCGTTAAAGCCCAGGATGCACCGTTCGGCCACGCCCCGATCCTCCGGGCCGTGCGCCGGCCGGCGACGCGCCGCGGCGCGCTCCGCGACCCGCTGCTTCGCGACCTGGGTCAGTTCTGGAATCCGGCCGTCGGGAGGATCGACGATGAGCGAGGTGCGCCGGTCCTCGGTCAGCTTGTCCCCGTAGTCCCACCAGAACTGGTTGTAGGCGTTCGCGACATCGGCCTGGGCGGAAAGACCATCTCTCGTCCGCCGGTCCTTGTTCCGCCGCGCCAGCGTCCGCTGCTCGAACTCGGCGGCGGCCTCCGCGCTGCCGAAGCGTTCCTGCTCACCGAGTTCCTCCGGCCGCTCAAGCGGCGTGATCGTCCGGAAGTCCCAGATCCCGCGCAGATCCGGAGTTCCCCAAGGCGTTCGTTCCAGGCCGGATTCTCCGGCCTGCGCGACGAGCGGTGCCGACGCCAGGGCGACCACGGCAAAGAGGGCGATCGGCATCTTCTGCTTGCCCATGTCAGTTCTCCTCTGTGGTACCGGGACCAGTGTACTCGCCGGCCTGCGGTTGCCCGACGAATGCTGGCCGGTCCGGAGGGCGGCAGAACCAGATCGACGCCGCCCCCAGGACCGCGAGGCCGCCGAGGGTCCAGAGCGTGCCGGCATAGGAACCCGTGCGATCCGCCGAGGCTCCGGCCAGGATCGGTCCGAGAGCGCCGATGACGCCGATCAGGCCGATCCGGATGCCGGTCGTTCCCACGAACGCCGCCCGGCCGAAGAACAAGCCGAACACGACCACTTCGCTCGTGTAGGCAGTGCCGTAGGCAACGCCGATCGCGAAGACGCAGGGATACGCCACCGCCGCGGAGCTCGCGGACACGAATACCCACAGAGCCACCGCGTTGACCAGCAGGGCCAGCGCGAGGACCCGCATCGGCGACATGAAGTCGCCCAGCGCACCGGTCAGGCGGCCGAACAGGCTGGCGCCCACCCGTACGCCCAGGATCGTCGATGCGGCAAGTGTCGTGAATCCGAGGTCTTCCAGATGAAGGCCGCCGTGGGCGGACACGACGCGCCACGGCACGGTGTTCGCCGCCGTCGCGAAAGTGGCGATCCAGAACTGGGGAGTGCGCAGAGCCCACATGAGGGCACCCTTCGGCATCGGCTCGCCCGCCACTTCGGTGCCGCTCCCCACCACCGATGACTCCGGCCGGCGGCCCAACCCCACCGGAGTCGGATCGTCAGGATCCTGCGGCGGCAGCCCGTCGCGACGCTGGCCGATGTCGCTCGGCCGGTTCCGGATGAAGAGCACGGCGATCGCCGCGACGAGCAGGGAGATCCCGGTGACGATCTGCCAGCCGACACGCCAGTCCCACGCCTCGAGCACGAGCCCGGCCGCCGGCGGCCACAGAAAGCCGACGACTCCGGCCCCCGACAGGATGATGGCCGTCGCCCGCGCCCGGTACCTGCGGAACCAGAAGATCGGCATCGCCTGGGCGGGCAGCAGGGTCGAGAAACCGATCCCGATGCCGCCGACCAGCGAGTAGCCGAGGTAGATCTCGGTCGCGCTCGAGGCTTGGCTCACCACCCAGAAGCCGCTGGCGGCGCACAGCGCGCCCGCGGTCACCGTGGCCCGGATACCCCAGCGGCGGATGACCGCCGCCGCGACCGGACTGACCAGGCCGTACGTGAACGTGAACGCCCCGAACATCTGGCCGATCTGCTGGCGGGTCAGCTCTAGATCGGCGATCAACGACGACGCGAAGATGCCCAGGCCGTAGTACGCCGGCGCGATGCCCAGGCCGTAAGTCAGGAAGCCGATGCCGACCATCGGCCAGCCGTAGAACGTCCGTCGGGTTTCGCTCGGAAGGGTCAATCCGCCAGCCCTCCGGTCCCGGCCGCCGCCGCGTCGGGGTACAGGTGGCATGCGACCCGCGCCGGGCCGACCACTTCGAGCAGTGGCTCCAGGCGGTCGCAGTGGTCGAGCACCTTCGGGCAGCGCGGGTGGAAGGCGCAGCCCGGAGGCGGCTTGCGGACGCTCGGCACCTCACCGGCGATCAGCCGGTGCGGCCGCGTCGCCTCGATCACCGGATCCGGAGTCGGCACCGACGCGAGCAGAGCCTCCGTGTACGGGTGACGAGGCCGCTCGAACAGTTCGTCCCGAGCTGTGATCTCAACGATCCTCCCCAGGTACATCACCCCGATCCGGTCGCTGATGTGGCGCACTACCGACAGGTCGTGGGCGATGAACAGGTAGGTCAGGCCGAGTTGCTCCTGCAGGTCCATCAGGAGATTGAGCACCTGCGCCTGGATCGAGACGTCGAGCGCCGACACCGCCTCGTCGCAGATCACCAGATCGGGCTCGAGCGCCAGGGCGCGGGCGATGCCGACGCGCTGTCGCTGGCCGCCCGAGAACTGGTGTGGGTAGCGGTTCGCCATCGCCGGCAGCAGACCCACAAGGTCGAGCAGCTCCGCCACCCGCGCGCGGTAGCGCCGGCGGTCGCCGGCCAGGCCGTGGACCTTGAGCGGCTCGCCGACGATCTCTCCCACTCGCATGCGCGGGTTGAGCGAGCCGAACGGGTCCTGGAACACCATCTGCATCCGCCGCCTCACTCCTCGCAACTGCTTCTGGCTGTATGCCGTCACGTCCCGGCCGCCGAACACGATCCGGCCGGCGGTCGGTTCGAGCATGCGGAGGATCGCGAGCGCGGTCGTCGACTTGCCGCAGCCACTCTCGCCCACCAGGCCGAACGTCTCGCCGCGCCGGAGTTCGAACGACAACCCGTCGACCGCCTTGACGGAGCCGACGCGCCGTCGCATGAGAACTCCCTCCGTGACGGGAAAGTGGACCTTCAGGCCCTCGACCCGAAGCAGCACCTCGCTCCCGGGAGATGACCGGGAAGCCGGTGCATCCACGGCAACGTCCGTCGTCATCGTGCGCTTCCGGCGCCGGTCAGGCCGCCGGCTCCTCTTCGGCTCGGTAGCAGGCCCAGGCCCGGGCAGCACCATGCGCGACGAGCGGCGGCGGCGCTTCCAGGCAGCGCTCATGCGCGTTGGGACAGCGCGGCTCAAAGGCGCAGCCCACGGGCAGCGCCGACAGGTCCGGCGGCTGGCCTTCGATCGACGCGAGACGGGCGCCGGTGTCGCCCTCGAGCCGGGGCACCGAGCGCAGAAGCCCCTGCGTGTAGGGATGCCGCGGATCCGCGTAGAGCGCCCCGGCCGGGCCGCTTTCGACGATCCGCCCGCCGTACATGACCGCCACCCGATCGGCGTAGCGGGCAACCACGCCGAGATCATGGGTGATCAGGATGAGCGCCGAGTCGGTCTCCCGGGTGCGCTCCTTGAGCAGTTCGAGGATCTGCGCCTGAACCGTGACGTCGAGCGCCGTGGTCGGTTCGTCGGCGATCAGAAGGCGCGGGTGGCACGCCAGGGCCATCGCGATCATCGCCCGCTGGCGCATGCCGCCGGAGAACTGGTGCGGGTAGTCGCCGAGCCGCTTCTCCGCATCCGGAATCGCGACCGACCTGAGCAGGTCCACCGCCTGATCGAGGGCCTCGCGCCGCTTGAGCCTTCGGTGCAGGCGCAAGGGCTCGGCAACCTGGCGGCCGATCGTGAGCACCGGATTGAGCGAGGACATCGGCTCCTGGAAGATCATCGCGATACGGTTGCCCCGCACCGCCCGGATGCCGGCCTCGTCGAGAGCCAGCAGGTCGCGGCCCTCGAACAGGATCCGGCCGTTCTCGATCCGCCCCGGTTCCGGGATCAGGCGCAGGATCGAGAGCGCGGTGACGCTCTTCCCGGAACCGCTCTCCCCCACGATCGCCAGCGTTTCGCCGGCAGCGACCTCGAAGGAGACCGAGTTCACCGCACGCACCGGCGGACGCTCGCCGAAGCCGGACCGGAAGGCGACGTTCAGGTTCTCGACCCGCAGCAGCGGCTCCGCGACGGCTCTCAGAAGCCCATCTCCCGCTTCATCTCCTGGTCGATCCAGAGCCGCGCGTAGATCGGACCCGGGCGCACGGCGCCGGCGCGCAGCTCGCCGCCGTAGTTCTTCACCCACGGCCACCAGGCCGTGTAGATGTACGGCACGGGCAGCCAGAGGTAGGGCGCCTCGTCCAGCATCTCCTTCGTGATCTGCTTGACGATCCGCTGCCTTTCGGCCTCGTCCCGGGTCAGGAACATCTCGTGGATGCGGCGGTCGAGTTCCGGATCCGACCACATCGACGGGTTCCAGGTCTGGCCGGTGACGAAGTTCTTGCGGAGCGTGGTCGTCGGGTTCACGTGGCCGCTGGCCATCAGGTAGCCGGGACCGTGGGTGCGGGTGGTCATCATCGACAGGTAGGCCGCGTACTCCACGACCTCGATCTCGATCGTCACGCCGATGCGGTCCAGGTAGCTCGCGAGCAGCGGCGCCAGCTCCATCCGCATCGCGTTGTTGGCCGACACCTGCATCCTGAAGGTGAAGCCGTCGGGGTAACCCGCCTCGGCCAGCAGGCGGCGCGCCTTCTCGGGCTTGTACTCGAACAGTTCCTGCACGGACGGCGGCATCGCCTCGAGCGGCTCGAAGTACCCCTCCCACGAGGGATGCTGAGGGTAGGCGAACAGCTCCGCGTTGCCGCCGAAGAACAGCTCGACGATCTCCCGTTGGTTCACCGCGAGGTTGATCGCCCGCCGCACTCTCACATCGTCGAACGGCTCCTGGTCGACCCGCATGACCATGAAGGTGCCGCCGGTCGACAGCCAGCGCGACCAGCGCAGCTCGGGAGTCGTCTTCTTCAGGTGGTCGACGGCGATCCAGCGGATGTACTCGAGGATGTCCAGCTTGCCCGTGCGAATGGCGGTCAAGTAGGTCGCCTCGTCCTTGATCGTGCGGTAAGTGAGCTTGTCGATGAAGGGGATCTCGTAGGTCTGGCCGCCGATCGCGGTCCGGTCCCAGTAGTCCGGCCTGCGGGCGTAGGTCTGCGAGTTGCCGGGGATGAACCGCTCCAGTGAAAACGGACCCGTACCGGTGACGTTCCGCCAGTCTTTGGGGTCGACGTCGGCAAGTTCCCGCGGCCCGATGCCCGAGAAGTAGCCGTAGCCGAACCGGTAGTCCCACTCGGCGTTGAACTCGCCGAACTCGAAAGCGACCGTGTGGTCGTCCCTGGCCACGACGCGGTCGATGTGGTCGAAGTAGGTCGGAATCGCCTTCGGGCTGTCGCGCAGGCGCTCGAAACTGAACACGACGTCGTGGGCGTCGAGCTCCCTCGCCCCCATCACTCCGGGCTTGGCCGGGAACATCATGCCGCGCCGGACCTCGATCACCAGGGTCAGCGGATCTTCCCATTCCCAGCTTGCGGCCACTTCGCCGCGGATCGTCTCCGCGGACAGGTAGGCCTCCGAGACGAAGCGCTTGTGGCCGCCCCGGACCGCGGCCTGATCGAGATCGGCGACGAAGAGCTGCTCGTAGAGCATCCCCGTGTCGTGGTTCTGCTTCCAGTTCCAGTCCGCCTTGTCCCAGGACAGCGCCGACAGGGTGACGTAGACCGTGCCGACGTTCAACTCGCCGCCGTAGCGGGGCGGCTCCGCCGGCGCCGGGCCCGGCTCGAAGGACAGGTCGGCTCCCATGTCGGTGCCGCCGGCCGGCGACGGGGAACGGGCGGGGGGCGCGTCGGCGCAGGCGCCGAGGAGGAGGGTCAGGGCCACCGCACCGATCAGGGAAAGGCGTTCTCGCATGACGTCAGGTTCCCCTCATCCGTGGATCGAGCAAGTCGCGCAACGCGTCCCCGAAGACGTTCGCGGCGTAGACGACGACGGTCAGGCAGATGCCGGGGGCAAGCGCCAGCCACGGTCCCAGGTAGAGGTAGGTGCGGCCATCGCCGGAGAGCATCCCGCCCCACGTAGGCGCCGGTGGCGGCACGCCCAGGCCGAGAAACGAAAGCGCCGCCTCCGACAGGATGACGGCGCCGACCCGGGTCGTGAACAGGACGATGACGACCGGCATCACGTTGGGCAGGATGTGCCGTCGCAGGATGTGGAACGTCCCCGCGCCGATCGACTGCGCGGCGTGCGTGTAGACGTGCTCGCGCACCGAGGTCACCGCGCCGCGGACGATGCGCGAGCCAGCGATGCCGTAGAGAAGCCCCAGGATGATGACGATCTGGGTGATCCCCGGGCCCACCACGGACACGATGACGATCAGGAGCACCAGGTCGGGAAAGGTCATCCAGGCGTCGACCAGGCGCTGCGTCAACATGTCGAACCAGCCGCCGAGGTAACCCGAGAGGACGCCGATCACGATCGACACGACGGTCGCCAGGGCAGCCGCGCAGAAGCCGACGATCATCGACAGGCGGGCGCCCATCAGGACCCGCGAGAACAGGTCGCGGCCGAGATGGTCCGTGCCCAGCAGGAACTGCCGGGACGGCGGCTCGAGGCGATGCGCCAGGTCCGTCTCGTTGATGCCGTAAGGAGCGATCACGCCGGCGAAGATCCCGGAGAACAGGAAGATCGCGAAGACGACTGCGCCGGCGGCACCCAACGGCTTGGTCCGGAACAGGCGAACCGTGAAGCGCCACCAACGCGCCTGGTCGCGTCCCGGCAGAGCGTCGGGAACGGCTGCGGCGACGGTGGTCACGGCACGTTCATCCGTAGCGAACCTTCGGATCGAGCCAGCCGTAGCTCAGGTCGACGAGGAGGTTGATCAGCAGCACCGCGACGCCGACGACCAGGAAGACGCCGGAGATCACCGGATAGTCCCGCTCGTAGACCCCTTCGAGCAGCAGCAGCCCCATGCCCGGAATGACGAAGATCTGCTCCATCACCACGGCGCCGCCGATCAGCAGCGGCGCCTGCAGCCCGATCAGCGTGACGACCGGGATCAATCCGTTCTTGAGCGCGTGCTGGACGACGACGGCCCGCTCCCGAAGTCCCTTGGCGCGGGCCGTGCGCACGTAGTCCTGCCTCATCACCTCGAGCATCATCGTCCGGGTCATCCGCATCGTCACCGCGGACAAGGAGAGGCCGAGCAGGATCGCCGGGACGATCAGGTGCGTGAGGTTCGCGATCGGATCGACGAGGAACGGCGTGTACTCGAGTTCCGGCGCCCATCGCCACCACACGGACGGGAAGACCATGACCAGGGTGCCGAGCCAGAAGCCGGGGATCGCCAGCATCACGAGGGAGAACGACCGAGCCGTGTAGTCGAGCGCGGAGTCCTGCCGGGTGGCCGAGAAGATGCCGATCGGCACCGCCACGGACAGCGCGACGACCAGCGCCAGCAGGCCCAGCTCGAAGGTCACCGGCAGCCGCGCCAGGATCTGCTCCGTCACCGGCGTGCTGCGCCAGAGCGACTGGCCCAGGTCGCCGCTCAGCGCGTCGCCCGCCCAGCGCACGTACTGAGTCGCCATCGGCTGGTCGAGACCCATCGCCGCCTCCAGCGCTTCCCGGTCCATGCTCGTCGAAACGTCGTTCTGCGCGAGCATCAGGTCGATCACGTCGCCGGGAATGACCCGCATCGACACGAAGACGATCAGGCTGGCGAAGAACAGCGTCGGCACCATCGCCAGCAGCCGACGCAGGATGTATGTCTTCATGGGAAGTGCCAGAGAATACAGGCCGGCGTCGCCGTCAGGGGACGGCAGCGTCCACAAAGTCCGATGGCTGCCGACCTTGCCAAGGACCCGATGTCGAAGATCGAAGCGCCCGGCACGGAAGCGGAACTTCTAACCCCGGCCCGCATCTTGCAGACTCCACGCCAAACACATCGGCTTCCCCTGGAGATGTCGCCAAGCACCAATTCATCGCGTTCGCCCCTCCCGGCGCCCCGGCAAACAGCTCTAGGTGCGGCTCTGCTGGCTATCGCTGCCTGGACGGCATCCGACGCGGCCGTTCACCCTCAGGCGGGGTCGGCTCAGGGCACGGTCGGGTTCGGCGCCGATGCGGTTGCCCTCGCGGGACTGGAAGGCACCTGGGTCCGCAACGCCGAACTCAGCGAGGATCCCGTCCACCGGATGGGCACGGATTCCCAGGAGGCCGCCGACCTGCCCGCGCCGCTTGCGTACTACGCCGAAGAGCTTTCCGTACGGCGGCGCGGCCTACGAATCGAAAGCAAGGGCCACCGCGTCTTCATTCAAAACGCAGCCGGCGAGAGAACCCTCCTCCCGCTCGACGGCGTGACCAGGAGCTTTACGCACGGCCGCAAGAGTGCCGCGTACGCCGGCGGCGGCGTGCTGGAACTCGCCACGACGGGAGTGAACTCGACCTGGCTCTGGCTCGAGACGTTCTATCGCTCGGGGCGCCAGCTCGTTCACGTCTCCGAATCGCGCAACTTCGGGTTCCCCGACCTGAGCTTTCGCACCGTCTACGACTACGTCGACGGCAGCCCCCCACCGGCGGATCCGGTCGACCTTGAGCGCATCCAGCCCAGCGAGCCGACGGCGATCCGCATCGTGCCGCCTCGACGCACGTACCGAGAGTTGCTGTCCGGCCCGGTCGAAGTCCGGACCCTGGTCGTCGACCCGCTGATCACGACGGTCGAGTTCCTGCACGACGGCAAACCGGTCAAGCAGGCAAGGAAGGCACCGTTCAAGGCCCGTCTCCGGCTCAGCGATCCGCCCCGCGAAGAGACGGTTGAAGTCCGCGCGTACCGCGACAGTGGCGCCCAGGTGGACGCCGACCGGATTGTGCTGAACCGCCTCGACTCTCCCTTCGCCGTCCGTATCGCGGATCTCCGTCCGGTTGAAGCTGAAGGTTCTTCCGCCGTCAGCGTCACGTCCCGGATCGCCGTGCCACGGACCGCGGTCCTGGCCCGCGTCGAGATCTACCGCGGTGAACGCCGGGTCGCGGCGTTCGACGATCGGGACTGGAGCAGGGAGCGGCAGGGAGCGGAAACGGTACGTGTCGACGCGCTGGTTGAGGGCGTCGAGCCCGATGACTTCGTCCGGGTCGTGGCGAGACTCGCCGACGGTCGCGAACAGGAGGATGCCCGACTCCTCCAGGAAGCCGAGTACAGCAGCGAGATCGACGTGCAACTGGTCCAACTCCAGATCCTGGCGGTCGACCGCGACGGCGAGCCGGTGAGTGACCTCCAGCCTGGGGACTTCGAGATCGAGGAGAACGGTGAGCGGCGCCCGGTGGAGGACCTGCACGTCTCGAACGACGTCCCTCTCGTCCTCGGCATCGCAATCGACTCCTCGGTGAGCATGGGACTCGTCTGGCAACGGCTTCACACGGTCGTCCGGAGGTTCATGGCGGGTGCCCTCGACGCAGACGATCGAGCGTTCCTCGTCGATTTCGACGACACCATCCGGTTGCTCCAGCCGCTGACCGGCAACAAGCCCCTCCTCACCGCCCGGCTGAATCGTCTACTGGTTGACGGAGGCACGGCGCTGAATGACGGCCTTCTGTTCTCGCTCCTCCAGTTCCGCAGCGAACCGGGACGCCGCGCGCTGGTCGTTGTGACCGACGGTAACGACGAAGACAGCCGCTTCACGGCGGCCCAGGTCAGAGACTTCGCCGAATCGATGGGAGTTCCCATCTACTTCATCGGCGTGGGCCGGAGAGCACCGCCCCCCATCCTGGTGCGCAAGCTCACCCGGCGCACCGGCGGCCGGCTGTTTCGAATCCATCCGGACTTGCCTCCATCCGATCTGGCCGCCGGAATGGAACGGGTGTTCGACCGGATCGACGCGGATCTCCGGCACCAGCACGTCCTGACCTACTACAGCAACCTCCCGCCAGGCGAGGGAACCGAGCCGGAGGTCCGCAGCACAAGAAGGGGAGTGACCCTGAAGAGCGTCCTGCCGCTCTACGGCCCGGAGTAGGCGGATGTGATCGCGACCGCCATCCTGTTCACGGTCCTCCTTACCGCCGTCATCTCCGGCGTGCTCGGGATGGCCGGCGGCCTGATGCTCATGGCCGTCCTGGCGAGCATCCTGCCGGTCACCAGCGCGATGATCCTCCACGGCGCCGTACAGGCGACGTCGAACGGCGCCCGTTTCCTGTTTCTCCGGGACCGCATGATGTGGTCCGTGCTTCCGTGGTACGGCGCCGGCGCCGCCGTGGCGGTGCTGCTGTTCGTGGCGATTGCCTTCGTGCCCGAGCCGGCGCTGGTCCTCATCGTCGTCGGCAGCTTCCCCTGGGTTGCCCGGCTGCTGCCCGCTCTGCGCGGACTCGACGTCCGCAACCGGCACACGGCCATGTTCTGCGGCCTGACCGTCACCGGCGCGCAGCTTCTTGCCGGCGCATCCGGCCCTCTGCTCGATGCGTTCTACCTCGAGACGAAGGTCGACCGGCGGACAATCGTCGCCACCAAGGCGTTCACCCAGACCGTCGGCCATCTCCTCAAGATCGGCTACTACGTCTGGGTGTCCCGCACGGTCCTGCCGGAGCAACCCGACGACCGGCTCTCACCCTGGCTGATCGCCGGCGGCATGGCGCTCGCCGTGGCCGGCGCGCGGATCGGAACGCGCCTGCTCGACCGGTTCGACGACCGCCAGTTCCGGCGGGTCACCGGACCTGTGATCCTGGCCCTGGGAGCGGTATGCGTACTCAAGGGGCTACGAGACTTGCTGGCGGCATAGAGGAGTTTGGCCTGTTTCCTGCAAGGATTGGCAGGGAGGAACCGCTCGCGAAGTGACCACCAGCGATGACATCCGGCGTGTTCGACCGCGCCACGACGGGTTCCGAACGGCGCCGTTCGCAGCCGCTCTCCTCGGCCTTCTTCTCTCGGCGCCCGCCACGGCCCCGGCGTTCGCCCAGGAGGCCGCTCCACCGGAGACGTCGACCGCAACGGTGGCCGACGACCCGGTGGCCGCCATCCCGGGCATCTGGATCCGGGACGAACGGCTGAGCGAGGATCCGATCGAGAAGCTCGAGGAGACCTACGGCCAGACCTTCGGCGGCGGGCCGGGCCGGTCACCGGGCGCAAACCCCGGCAGCGGACGCACCGGCGGCTTTGGCCGCGGCGGCCAGGGCCCTTCCGGCCGCGGGGGATTCGGCGGCGGCCGCGGCAGCAGACAGCCGGGCGGCACACAGGATGGACCATCGGGAATGCGCGAGATGGCGCGGGAACTCGCGGAGCGGCTGGATGTGCTGTTGGTTCGCATCGACGACCCCCAGCTCCTGATCCGCAACGCGAAGCGCGAGGACCGCATCCTCTACCTGGACGGACGCGACATCGCGGACGGCTTCGGCGGCCGCAGCCGCGCCCGCCTTCTCGGCGACTCGCTCGAAGTCGAGACTGTCTCCCAGGGGCGGCAGCGAATCGAGACCTTCTACCTGGAGGGGAACCAACTCGTTCTCGTCACCGATCTCCAGGGAGGACGCTTCGCCGATCTCTCGTTCCGCACCGTCTACGAGCGCTCGGGCGACGCGCCCGCGGTCGCGGTTCCGGCAGCCGAGGCGCGCACGCGTGACGCCGCCGCCGAACCGGATGAGGACGGCTTCAACCGGGCGGACTTCCTGCCGCCGGTCGAGAGCGGTCGCGGCGGGAGGCGGCCAGGGCGCGCGGACGGCCCACGCAGCGCGCGGCCGGCGACGATCCGCATCCTGCCGCCGGAGCGCGGCTACCGCGAGCTGCTCACCGGCCGGGTCCTGATTCAGACCCTCACGATCGACCCGCAGATCGCCGTCGTCGAGTTCTTCCTCGACGGCGAGCAGGCGGCCCGCGCCACGACGCCGCCGTTCGAGGCGCGGATCAGGCTCGCCGATCCGCCCCGCGAGCAGACCATCGAGGCCAGAGCGACCAGCGCCCGTGGCGCCCAGGCGGGTGCCGACAGGATCGTTCTGAACCGGCTCGATCCCCCGTTCGCGGTGCGGATCGCCGGCATCACTGCCGGCGAAACCGACGGCCAGACGACGGTCCGCGTGGATGCCGGCATCTCCGTGCCGCGCTCCGAGACCCTGGCGCGGGTCGAGTTCTACCGCACGGAACGGCTGGTCGCTTCGTTCGACGACTTCGAGGGCGAGGCCGGTCCCAGCGGCGTGCGCTCGGTGGTGGCCGACGTCCCGACCTCCGGCGCTACGCCCCAGGACTTTGTCCGGGTCGTGGCGCGCCTGGGAGACGGAAGGGAACTGGAAGATGTCGAACTGCTCCAGGGCGCCCAGTTCCAGGCCGAGATCGACGTCCAGCTCGTCCAGCTCCAGGTACTCGTCGTCGATCGAAGCGGCAACCCGGTCGGCGATCTCCAGCCGGAGGACTTCGAGGTCCGCGAGAACGGGGAGCGGCGCCAGGTCGAGAATCTCTACGTGTCGAACGACATCCCCCTGTCGCTGGGACTGGCGATCGACTCCTCCGGCAGCATGGAGCACATCTGGCGCCAGACCAACGCGATCGCCGAAGCGTTTCTCAATGGCGCCCTGACCTGGCGCGACCAGGCGTTCCTGGTCGACTTCGACTCGACGCTCCGCCTGGTACAGCCGCTCACCGGCAGCAAGCCGCTGCTGGCGCGGGGCCTGGAACGTCTGTTCCCTCAGGGCCAGACGGCCCTGTATGACGCGATCCTGTTCTCGCTACTCCAGTACGGCGAGACGCCCGGCCGCCGCGCTCTGGTCGTTGTCACCGACGGCTTCGACTCGAACAGCCGCTCCGACCCGACCCGCGCGATCGATTTCGGCAAGCGGTTGGGAGTGCCCGTCTACGTCGTCGCGATGCGCTCCCTCGGCTTCGGCCCGACGACGATGGAGGACGCGAACCTCCGCAACAGCATGCGGCTGATCACCGGGCCGACCGGCGGCCGCCTGTTCCAGATCGAGTCGATCGACCAGATGGCCAGCGTGTTCGACCACATCGAGGAGGAGTTGCGGCGCCAGTACGTCCTGACGTACTACAGCGAGCGTCCGTTCGGCTCTGCCGTGGAGCCGGAAGTCCGAATGACCCGAAGAGGCCTCAGGGTGCGGAGTGCACTGCCGCTCGACGCGATCGAGTAGCCACGGCGGCAGCTCGCCGATGATGAGCCCCGGTCGAAGGTGGGAGCGGCCCGCGAGTTTCGCGGCAGCGTCGGCACTGGCCCTCACGGGTCTTCTGCCGGCACCGAGCGCGGGACAACCCCCAGGCAATCAAACGTTCGGCTTCCTCGACGTCAGCCAGGAACTCCGCTCCTCCAGCGTCCTCGGACCGTGGATCAGAAACGACGCGTTCAGCGAGCACCCTGTCCACAAGGTCGAAAGTCTCGACCTCGAGTCGGAACAGGACCTGTCAAGACTGCGCGAGATCGCGCAAGGAGTCGCCGACAGTTTCGAGACGCTCATGATCCGCACTCTCGAACGCGACGTCGCGCTCCTCGACGGCCGCGGCGGCACGCGCGTTCTCCCGTACAACGGAAGGCGGCGCCACCTCGGTCGTGGAGTCAAGGGGCGCGTTCTCGAGGCCGGCGAGACACTGACGATCGAGATCGTCGAGCCCTACGGACGTCAGACCGACACCTTCTTCCGGGAGCGCGAGTGGCTCGTACGGTGGACCGACCTCGAACCCCGCGGCCTGCCCCCGTTCCAGGTCGACACGGTCTACGAGAGGCCGGGACCGCTCGACGTGGAGTCCCCGGTGACCGACCCTCCGGCCGCCATCCGCATCGTGCCGCCCGAACGCGGTTACGGCGAACTACTCAGCGGACGCGTCGAGATCCAGACTCTGATCATCGACCCGCGAAGCGTCGAAGTCGAGTTCTCTCTCGACGGCGAACGAATCAGGCGGGTCCGGAAACGGCCCTTCAGGACTCGCATCCGCCTGGCAGACCCACCTCGCCAGCAGGAGCTCGGAGTCCTCGCTTACGACAGGAACGGAGAGTACCTCGGCCGCGACGATTTCCTCCTCAACCAGGTGGACCGACCTTTCGCCGTCCGAATCGCGGCCATGAGGAGCGTTCAGGTAGCCGGAAACGCCGCGATCCGGGTAGCTGCCTCGCTCTCGCTACCCCGCACCGCCACGCTCGAGCAGGTCGAGTTCTACCGGAGCGACCTACTCGTCGAAGCCGTGCGCCACTTTGGGCAAGAGGCAGCCCCCGGCGCGGCGCGCACAGTTCAGGTCGAGGCCTTGATCGACGGCGGCCAGCCCGACGACTTCATCCGCGTCGTCGCGAGACTCACCGACGGCCGGGAGCGGGAGGATGCCCAACTCCTCCAGGAGTCCGACTACCGGAGCGAGATCGACATCCAGCTCGCCCAGTTCCAGGTCCTGGTCACGGACGGTGACGGCAACCCCGTGAGCGGACTCCTGCCCGAGGACTTCGAGATACGCGAGAACGGCCGGAGCCGCTCCGCGGTGACCCTGCACACCGCCCACGACGTTCCGCTCGTTCTGGGGCTCGCGGTCGACTCATCGGACAGCATGCTGCCTACCTGGACTCGCCTGAAGTACATCGCGCGGAGCTTCCTGGAGACCGCCGTAACGCCAGGCGACCGGGCCTTCCTCGTCGACTTCGATCACACGGTACGCCTGGTCCAGCCGCTGACGGAGGACGAACCGTTGCTGTCCGACCGACTCGACCACCTGATCCCGATGGGCGGCACGGCCCTGAACGATGGACTCCTCTTCTCCCTCCTCCAGTACGGCAGCGAGCCGGGCCGGCGGGCGCTGGTCGTCATCACCGACGGCGCCGACCAGCACAGCCGTTCGCGCCCAGAGCAGTCCAGTGAGTTCGCGGAGCGGCTGGGTCTGCCGATCTACTTCATCGAACTCGACAACTCCCGCGCCGGGGACCCCGGCGTTGCTGTTCTTCGCCGCAACCGCGAGCGACTCCGGCGCATCGCCGAGGAGACAGGCGGACGCCTGTTCCACCTGGAGCTCCATGGCGACACGCGCTGGTGGGGCGAACCGATCGAGCAGGTCTTCGGCCAGATCGAAGAGGACCTGCGACACCAGCAGGTCCTGACGTACTACACCGACCAGCCTCACGGAGCGCCGGTCGAACCGGAGATCCGGGTCACCCGGCGTGGGCTGACGTTGCGCAGCGCCGTGCGACTGCCGGGGATCGACTAGGCGTGCAGGAACGGATGCCGGTAGGTGCAGTGGGCCACCTCACGCTGGCGTTCGCGATCTGGTTGCCGACCGTGCAGGCCGGGTGGCCACAGCCCACACCGGCCAGCGACCAGGTCGCCCCCTACGGCGAGGCGACTCACCGTGGCGTTGCTCTAACCCCCTTGCTGGGCCCCTGGATACGGAACGAGGAGCTCAGCGAAGATCCGGTTCAAAAGACGGCAAGCATGTTCCCGGGGAGCAACCACGCCGCACGGCTCCTGCGAAGGTTGGCCCAGGACACCGCCGATCGATTCGACACGTTCCTGATCCGGGTCAAGGACGGGTCGATCGTGATCCTCGATGGCCGGGGCGCCCTCCGTTGGTATCCGCTCGACGTCGGGAAGTACCACCGTCATCCCAAGAAGATCGAGGGCCGCATCCTCGACCTCGACGAGTCGCCCGAGATCGAAACCTCGGACTCAGAGTGGCGGCGGGTCGAGACGCTTCGCCGCGACGGCGACCAACTGGTGCGAGTGGCCGAGTTCCGTGGCCGCACGACAGCAGGCGTGAAGTTCCGCACCGTGTACGAGCGTCCGGAACGCGCCTTCGGATCGAATCCTGCCGACATCCGCGAGCCGGAGCTCCTCGCTAGGCCGGTGGCCTTGCGGATCGTGCCGCCCCTGGGCCGATACGGCGAACTGCTGAGCGGCAGGCTCGCACTCCAGACTCTCGTCATCGATCCGCAGATCGCAACGGTTGACTTCTTCATCGACGGACAGCTTGTCGGGCAGGTGAGGAAGCGACCCTTTGCGACGCATCTCAAACTGGCACATCCGCCCCGCGAGCAGAGACTTGAAGTCCGAGCCTGGGGGCCCATGGGCGAGTTCATCGCAAGCGACACGATCGTCCTGAACCGGCTCCAGAGGCCGTTCAGCGCCCGAATCACGAAGATTCGCCCTGAGCAGTCCGGCAAGAACGCCCCAATCCGGGTCGAGGCGACCGTCTCGCTGCCGCGCGACGCGGTGTTGGAGCGGATCGACTTCTACCGCAGTGACGAGCTCGTCTCCACACTGGATGACTTTGCTGGAGAGGCAGCGCTCCACACTACCGGTACCGCCAATATCGGAGCGCTGATCGCTGACATTGACGCCAACGATTTCGTCCGCGTCAACGCACGCCTGGCCGACGGCCGCGAACGGGAGGACGCGGAACTCCTCCAGGGTGCCGACTACCAGAGCGAGATCGACGTTCAACTGATTCAGATCCAGGTCCTGGTGACGGATCGCCGGGGCAATCCGGTCAGCGGCCTGGCGCCCGGCGACTTCGAGGTCCGCGAGAACGGCCAACCGCGCCCTGTGGAGAGAGTGCACACTGCCCGCGACGTCCCGCTGGTGCTGGGTCTGGCAATCGATTCATCAGACAGTGTGCTGCCGATCTGGCGAGAGCTGCACGCCATTGCCGCGAACTTCCTCGAGGCCATCCTGGCGCCGGAAGACCGGGCATTCATCGTGGACTTCGACGACGTGGTGAGGCTCCTTCAGCCACTCAGTCAAGAGAAAGAACTTCTGTCCCGCGCTCTGGGTCGACTGACCCCGTGGGGCGGCACAGCCGTGAATGACGGACTGCTGTTCTCGCTCCTGCAGTACGGTCGCGAACCCGGCCGCCGCGCGCTCGTCGTGATCACGGACGGCCTCGACATCCACAGCCGCACGCGACCCGGACAGTCCGCCGACTATGCGCAGCGCCTGGGGCTCCCGATCTACTTCATCGAGCTGGCCCAATCCAAAGAGACGTACGCCGTTCACGACCCCTTCGCCTGGGGGAAAAGGAGGGTGGAGCGAGAGGCGAGCGGACGGCTCAGGCGGATCAGCCGGCGGACCGGCGGGCATGTCTTTCCCGTCCGACTCCTCGACGATGATGCGCCCTGGGCCGAGCGGATCGAACAGGCGTTCGACCAGATCGAAGAGGATCTGCGACACCAGCAAGTTCTGACGTACTACAGTGATCGACCGCCGGGCACCCGCATTGAACCGGAGATCCGGGTCCCCCGGCGCAGGCTGACGCTGCGCAGCGCGGTGCCGCTGCCGGGGATCGACTAGGACGACGGGGAAGCGCGTGCGGACATCGGCGCCGTTCTGCCCCGGATTGACCCTCGCGGCCGTGGTCGCACTGGCGCAGATGTCCTCCAGCCTGGCGCCGGCCCTCGCCCAGGGCGCGACCCCCGACTTCCGGACGGGCGCGGAGCGGAAGATGATCCACATCGTGCCGCCGGAGCGCGGGCACCGCGAGTTGTTCAGCGGCAGGGTCGAGGTTCAGACTCTGCCCATACATCCGCTGATCAGGACAGTCGACTTCTTCCTTGACGAAACCCCGGTGAAGCGCATAGGAAAACCGCCTTTCCAGGCCTACATCAAACTGGCGAATCCGCCTCGCGAACAGACGCTCGAGGTCCGCGGCTACGACGCTCTGGGCAACATCCTCGGCGCGGACCGGATGATCCTCAACGAGCCGGACGTTCCCTTTGGCGTCCGGATCGCCACGATGCGCCGCGTGCAGGCGAACGGGTACGACGCGGTTCGGATCGAGGCGGAGGTCTCGGTGCCCCGGTCCGCGACCCTCGAACGGGTCGCGTTTTACCGCGGCGAGCGTCTGGCGGAGGCCGTGCGCAGATTCGGCGATGACGCGGCGCCCCGCGTCCCCCGCACGATCCCGGTCGATGCCCTGATGGAGTACGGCTCGTCGGACGATTTTGTCCGTGTTGTGGCGACCCTCAAAGGTGGTCGTGAGCTGGAAGACGCCCAACTCCTCCAGGGCGCCGAGTATCAGGACGAGATCGACATCCAGTTGATCCAGCTCCAGTTGCTGGTCAGCGATAGAGACGGGAGCCCCGTGCGCGGCCTGCGACCGGAGGATTTCGAGATCCGTGAGGACCGCAGGAAGCGTCCCGTGCATGACCTCCACACCGCCCTCGACGTCCCCCTGGTTCTTGGTCTGGCCATCGACCTGTCAGACAGCATGGTTCCCATATGGCACCAGGTGAGAGAGGTGTCCGCCAGGTTCGTCAACGCCGCGCTGTCACCGGGCGACCGGGCGTTCGTGGTCGGTTTCTCCGGCGAGGTGCGCCTGACCCAACCGCTGACGGGAGACAAGCGACGGCTTGCAAGCCAAGTGAGACTACTCGTCCCCAGAATCGGCACGGCACTGAACGACGGGATCCTCTTCTCCCTACTCCAGTACGGTCGAGAACCCGGTCGCCGGGCGCTGGTCGTGATCACCGACGGCGTCGACCGGCACAGCCGATCCACACCGAAGCAGTCCGCCGACTTCGCCGAGCGCCTGGGTCTTCCGATCTACTTCATCGAACTGGATCGGCCGGCCACGAGGACCGGGAGTCGAGAAGGCGGACAGCTCAACATCCCGGCCGGACAGATCAACATCCAGATCCGCATTCCGAGAGAATCGACGCGGCGAAAGCACCGAAAACGTCTTGAGAAGATCAGCAGTCAAACCGGCGGCCGCCTCTTCTACGTCGACCTGACCGCCGACGACCCGCCATGGCCGCAACAGGTCCAGGGTGTCTTCAAACAGATCGAAGAAGACCTGCGCCACCAACACGTGCTCACGTACTACACCGACCGGCCGCCGGGCGCTGCAGTCGCACCCGAAGTCCGCATCATCAGGCGGGGCCTCAGCCTCCGAAGCGCGGTGCCCCTCGAGGCGATCGAGTAGCCCCTACCGGCAGGCGTACGGCCTCGCCCCTACTGACCGCCGCCGCTCGCGGCCGCCTCCCGCTCCTGGGCGCGGGCGCCGGAGAGGATGTTCGTCAGGCCGTAGTTCCCCTCGTGGCATGCGTACTCGAAGATCGGGTCCTCGGTGCGGGCGAGCCGGATCATCATCGTCCAGGGACTCACCCAGGTCGCCTCGTCCTTGTAGGTGATCTCCCACTCGATCGTCTCCGGGCCGGTGCGCGTGAAGCGCTCGACCACCTTGAGACCGTCCGTCGCCCTGCCGCTGGAGCCGTCGCCAGCGGAGTAATTCCTCGTCTCGACCACCAGCGACTCGCCCTCGAACCAGCCGCGCGAGTTGCCGTGCCAGAGGCGGAGGTCGTCAGGTAGCGCCGCCGCTTCTCCCAGCGGAATGATCCGCACGTCGTGAATCAACTCCTGGAGGATCGCGACGTGGTCCGCGGTCTGAAAGAACTGGAAGTAGCTGTTGTAGCCGGCCAGCGTGTTCGGCACGCCGAAGGTGATGCAGCGCACGCCGAGCGTCATGTCCTCGGGACCGGCCGGAACCTCATCGCCATAGGCCACAGCCTCCCGCATCCGTTCCATCGCCTGCTCCGTCAGCGACGGAATGCGACCGTCCGGCGGGTCGACCACGAGTGACGTGCGGTTGTCGAGTTCCCGGTCCACGAGCCAGAAGGAGTTGTAGTTACCCGTCACCTGGTCGAAGCCGCGAAACTCGGGATCCTCCAGCACACGCTGGATCAGATAGTCGCCCAGCAAGTCGCCGGCCTGTGAACCCTCGCGGATCTCCTCGAGGCGGCGCTTGAGATCGGCGAGCTCCTCGTCGGTCAGGGTCGCCTTCTCGCCGAAGGCCTTCGGCCGCTCGAGCGGCGTGGCGCTGTTGTTGGTCCAGATGCCCTGGAAGTCGGGGTGGCCATCGGCCGTGCGCGGCGCCGCCCACTCTTCCGCCGGCGCGATTCCGGCGACCAGAAGCAGCATCAGAAATGTCGGCGTCAGAACACGCCACGGACAGCATCTCGACATCGTTCTATCTCCTGGATCGGCGGAGCCAGGAGTATACGGGCGGGCGGGTATCCTCCCCGCGCCCGTCCCAAGGAGAACGAAGCGATGCAACTGAGCCAATCCGTAGCCGTCGAACGCCGGGAAGAGCCGGGAAGCGGAGTCGCCGGCGCGATCTGGGTCGACAATCCGCCGGTCAACGCCCTCAGCCAGCACGTGCGGGAGGGCCTTGCCGCGGCCGTTCCGGCGGTGGCCGAAGACTCGGAGATGCAGGCGGCGGTTCTCATCTGCCGCGGCCGTACGTTCATCGCCGGCGCCGACATCCGCGAGTTCGGCAAGCCGCGCCTGCCCCCGGACACGAACGAGGTCCGGCGGATGATCGAGAAGTCGCCCAAGCCGTTCGTCGCGGCGATCCATGGCACCGCCCTGGGCGGCGGGCTCGAGATGGCGATGGCGTGCCACTTCCGGGTCGCTGACCGAAACGCGCGCCTGGGCCTGCCCGAAGTCAAGCTCGGCATCCTGCCGGGCGGCGGCGGCACCCAGCGGCTGCCCCGTCTCGTCGGCGTACCGCGGGCGCTCGAGATGATCACGAGCGGCGAGCACATCACCGCCGCGGAAGCGCTCGACCTGGGGCTGATCGACGCGGTGGTCGACAGCGAAGAGGAAGGCGGTCTCGAAGCCGGTGCTATCCGTTTCGCCCTGCGCGCCGTGGCCGAGGGACGCGGCCTCCCACGGGTCCGGGACATCGAGAGCCACCGCGAGGTGCTGCACGAGAAGCCGACGATCTTCGACGAGTTCCGTCGCCGGATCGCACGCCGAACCCGGGGCTTCAACGCCCCCGAAGTCTGCATTCAGTGCGTCGAGGCAGCGGCCGCGCTGCCGTTCGACGAGGGACTCAAGCGTGAGGCCGAGCTGTCGCGGACGCTCCACGCCGACCCGCAGTCGCGTGCCCAGCGCTACTACTTCTTCGCCGAGCGTGCGGCGCGCAAGATCCCCGATATCCCCGCCGACACACCGGTCCGGGACATTCGTCGCGTCGGCGTGCTCGGCGCCGGCACGATGGGCGGCGGCATCTCGATGGCCTTCGCCAACGCCGGCTTTCCGGTCTCGATCGTCGAGCAGAACCGGGACGCGCTCGACCGTGGTCTGGCCACGGTGCGGGGCAACTATGAGCGCAGCGCTGCGCGAGGACGTTTCACGGCGGATCAGGTCGAGGAGCGGATGGCGCTCTTCCATGGCGGCACGGACCAGGACGCGCTCGCCGAGTGCGACCTCGTGGTCGAGGCGGTGTTCGAGGACATGGAGCTGAAGAAGCGTGTCTTCGGCCAGCTCGACGGGATTGCCAGGCCCGGCGCGCTGCTGGCCACGAACACCTCCTACCTGGATGTCAACGAGATCGGCGGCGTCACCGGCCGGCCCGAGGACGTCGTGGGCATGCACTTCTTCAGTCCCGCGAACATCATGAAGCTGGTCGAGGTCGTGCGGAGCGAGAAGTCGGCGCCCGACGCGGTCGCCACGGCGATGTCGATCTCCCGCGCCATCGGCAAGGTGCCGGCCCTGGTCGGTGTCTGCCACGGCTTCGTCGGCAACCGGATGCTCTTCCAGCGGCGCCTGCAGGCCGACCGCCTGGTGCTGGAAGGCGCGCTGCCCTGGGACATCGACCGGGTGCTCTACGACTTCGGCATGCCGATGGGCCCGTTCCGGATGAGCGACCTCGCTGGCCTGGACGTCGGCTGGAACGCGGAGACGTCCTCGTCCAGCACCTTGCGCGAGATGCTCTGCGAGCGCAACCGCCGCGGCCAGAAGACGGGCCGCGGCTACTACGTCTACGACCAGGCGACACGGGCCGCCGCGCCCGATCCAAAGGTCATGGACCTCGCCCGCGACCTGGCTGGCCGGCTGGGCATCGAGCAGCGCGAGATCGGGGATGAGGAGATCCTGAACCGTTGCCTGCTCTCCTCCGTCAACGAGGGAGCGAAGATCCTCGAGGAGGGCATCGCGCTGCGCGCCAGCGACATCGACGTCATCTGGATCAACGGCTACGGCTGGCCGGTCTACCGCGGCGGCCCGATGTTCTGGGCCGACGAGTTCGGCCTCGACCGCATCGTCGACATCCTCGACGACTACGCCGCCCGCTTCGACGCCGACCAGTGGCAGGCCGCGCCGCTGCTGCGGGAGACGGCGGCCGCCGGCGGCCGCCTCAGCGGCTGACGACGCGCGGCGCCGGCAAGCGGACAGCTAACCCAAATCCGCAAGCCTGCTAGCCATATCCTGACCCCGTTTACTGAGCCCTGGGGTCCAGCCTGGATACTCAGGCGCAAGCGCGCTTACGTCGTCGAGTTTCTCCATGTCAGCCGTTGATAGTTCCACGTCAGCTGCACCGAGATTCTCGGTTAGCTGCTTCTCATTGCGAGCTCCGACTATCGCGCTTGAAATGCCCTGCTTGTGCAACATCCAGGCTAGAGCGACCTGCGCTACGGAAGCAGCTTTCGCCTCGGCAATCTCCCTAACCACTTCCACAATGCCATAACCCCGTTCCTCATTGACGGGTGGCAGACTGACCGCGGCTCGCCGACCTTCGGCGGCCGTATCGCGAGAGTACTTGCCGCTCAGGAATCCGCTCGCCAGCGGGCTCCATACGAGAATGCCGAGACCCAAATCCAAGGCGGCTGGAACGATCTCCCTTTCCAACTCTCTGCCGACAAGCGAATAGTACGCCTGCACTGAGCAGAACCGTTCGAGACCAAGCCGCTGGGAGATGCCGTCGGCCTTCGCTATCTGCCAGCCGGCATAGTTCGACAAACCGATGTAGCGGACCTTGCCTTGCTGCACCAGCGCGTCAAGTGACCGGAGCGTTTCTTCAAGTGGAGTTGTGTAGTCAAAACTGTGTACCTGATAGAGATCGATCCAGTGGGTACCAAGGCGACGCAAACTGTTCTCGCACTCCCGTATCGCCGATATCCGCCCCGCCCCCATCGAGTTGGGGCCGGTTCCCATTGGGTTGTTGTACTTGGTCGCCACGATGACGTCGCCGCGACGAGTACCGAGTGCCTTGCCGAGCATGACTTCAGACTCACCCATGCCGTAGATGTTCGCCGTGTCGAAGATGTTCACCCCGGCATCGATCGCGCAATCAACCATGCGTGTGGCGAGCTCCTGGCCCGTGCCACCGAGCATCTTGCCGAACATACCATCGTGCCGGTCAAACGTCATTGCCCCCAACGCAAGCTGCGAGACGTAGAGCCCCGACTTGCCTAACGGTACGTACTTCATCTCTTGCTTACTCCCAGTTGTTCAAGTTCTTCACAAGTTCACTACGGAGCTGGCGGCGCCACGGGCACGTCCAGCCAGGAGCCGTCGTCGCCGCCGCGGTGGATCGTTACGGTCGGCGCGTCTACGCCTTCCGGATCCGGGTAGAGCGCGTGGTTGGCGGCGTCGGCGCCGGCGATGGTCAGTCGCAGGCGATGCCCTTCGTCGATCGTGACCGCGGTTGCCATCAGGTCGATCGCGAGTTCGACGGGTTCGTCCGGCAGCGGCTCGAGATCCTCGGCGTGGCCGCGATGGAAGGGCAGACCGAGGTCGTCCCAGGGCGCGTCGCCGACGGCTCGGTAGGAAGCCCGCAGCGCGCCCTCGGTGACGTAGTGAGAGCGGCCGTCCGCGTCGACCTCCTCCAGGTAGACGAAAAAGTCGCCGTCGTCGTGGGTAGAAGTGACGGACAGATGGACGACGGGGTGGCCGACGATGGTCATTGCTTCGGCCATCGGTCCGGTGGTGTAAGTGAGGGCCTTGGCGTTCTCGGTGGAGCGCTCGTCGAAGAAGGTCGTACCTTGCCGGTCCTGGCGGCTGGCGCCGTGGCCGTTCATCCAGCGGGAGAACGAGCCGACGGAGGAGGAGTAGTCGACCGTGTACTCGTCCCGGCCGGCCTCGTTCGCCGAATCGTCCGCCAGGGCGCCTTCGCCGCCGAGAGCGAAGCGTCGGTTCGAGAGGCCCGCGGGGGGCCAGGAATCGGCCGCGGTCCAGGTTACGGGGTCTTCGGCCCGCTCCTCGTCGAGGCTCAGGGCTGCTTCCGGGTCGTCCGGGAGCGTGTGGCTGCCCTGCATGACGTAGTAGTGGACCGGGGCTTCGTCCATCACGCCGTTGTCGATTCGCTTGAGCCAGTGGTCGTACCAGCGCAGGAACTCGGCATTGTGGACGTCGCCGCCGTAGCCGCCGCCGTGGATCCAGGGGCCGATCATCATCTTCTGCGACGCGTTCGAGAGGTTGGCGAAGGCCATTGGCTGCTGGGTGGCGTAGATGTCGAGCCAGCCGGCGAGGTGGTAGATCGCGATGCCGGACAGATCCATCGCGGTCCAGTCGTCGCTCGTACCGGTCGTGTCCCAGGACACGTGGTCGCCGTCCTCGATGTTGAGCTTCCAGTCCCGGAGGCCGGCGCCGGCTTCCGCCAGCATCTCGTGCGCCCACAGGTTGCCGGCGTGCTCCGCCACCGCGGCGTCCCGGAGAGCGCCTTCCGGGTCGGCGTCCACCGGCGCGGCCCGGGTCGAGAGATCCGCCGACTTCGTGCCGGCGCCCCAGGTGCCGATGAACTCGTTCTTGTACGTGCCGCCCCGGAAGACGAAGTCGTAGGGGGTTGGACCGGCCATCTCGGCGAAGATCGCCTTGAGCGCCGCCGGCCTCTGCGTGGCGGCCTGGTATTGGGTCATGCCGGGGTACGAGCGGCCCTGCATGCCGACGTTGCCGTCACTCCACGGCTGTGCCGCTATCCACTCGATGATGTGGTACGAGTCGGCGGTTTCCTCGATCGAGAAGGCGCCGTTGTGGACGCCGAAGGAAGCGCCGGTGCCGCGGGCGTCGGCGACCGCGACCGTGTAGCCCCGGTGGAGCATGTGTTGCAGCACCGGATCCTGCTCGGCCTGGGCGAGGATCCTCGTGTTTCCGTCCTCGTCCTCGACCTGGAATGCCCGCGTGTAGCGCGTGTAGTGGAGGATGGTCGGCAGCGGCTCCGACGCCTCGACGCCTTCGCTTGTCGGGATGAAGTAGTCGACCGAGACGCGCACGCCGTCGGGCATCGGCACGTAGACGGAGTACCGGTTGGCGCCATCGTAGGTCGCTTCCCGCGTGTAGGCCCCGAAGCCGGCGTGCTCGCCGCCGGCCGGAAGGTCGCCGCCGGCCGGCGCGCAGGCGAGGATTGCGGCGAGGAGGGGGACGGTACAGAGCGTCAGGAATCCAGTCTTCGGTTTCATCGGATACTCCTAGATGGGCAACCGGTAGGCGATCAGCTCAAACGGAGCCCCGCGCCCGCCGAGCGCGAACACGAGGTACTGCCGGCCTCGATGCAGGAACGTGATGGGACTGCCGTCGGTGTGTGCGGGTAGTTCGATTTCGCCGACGAGCCCGCCGGTCGCCTTGTCGAACGCGCGCAAAGCCGGCGTCTCGATTCGCCAGTCGTCGCGTCCCGCGCCCTCGGCCGTCGCCTCCCGGTCGACTCCGCGAAATGCGAGTGACCGACCGGAGGTCACGAACAGCAGCGTCCTTGTCGCCACGACGTGGCCGCGGGCGCCGGAGCCCAGGGCGGGCAGGTCGAGCCCGGCAAGTGCCGGATGGCGCCGCGGGCCGTAGCCCAGAGGCACGGTCCAGGCGATCTCGCCGCGGTTCATGTCGTAGGCGGTGATCCGGGAGTAGGGCGGCTGGACCAGCGGCAGACCGCGGGGGCCGCGGACGTCGCTGGTGATGCGGCCCACGTAGTCGAAGGACGAGCGGCTCGCGTCCGGCTTGCGAAGCGTGTTCACCACCGGCCAGGTGAAGGACGGCACGTAGAGCATGCCCGTCTTCGGGTCGAAGGCGCCGCCGGGCCAGCTCGCGCCACCGCCGTAGCCGGGCATCAGAAACGTGCCGCGCTCCGTGGGCGGCGTGAAGATCGGCCCGTACTGGTAGCGGCCAAGGATGGCCATCGCTTCGCTGTGGAGTTCCGGCGTGAAGTCGATCAGGTCGTCCGGACCGAGGCCCTGGCGTTCGAAGGCCGGCGGCCGGGTCGGGAAGGGCTGGGTCGGCGACGTCCGCTCGCCGACGATACCCGTCTGCGGCACTTCGCGCTCTAGGATCGGCCACACCGGTTCGCCGGTGCCGGCGTCGAAGACGTAGAGAAAACCCTGCTTGGAGAGCTGCATCGCCGCCCGGATGGCACGGCCCTCGATCTCAAGGTCGCCGATGATCGCCGGAGTCGGCAGGTCGTAGTCCCACAGGCCGTGGTGAACGGTCTGGAAGTGCCAGCGCCGCTCCCCGGTCTCGCAGTCGACCGCGACCAGGGACTCGGCGTAGAGGTTGTCGCCCAGGCGGTGTCCGCCGTACCAGTCGTTGGTCGGCGTGCCGAACGGCAGGTAGGCGAGGCCGAGCTCCGGGTCGGCGCTCATCAGCGTCCAGACGTTCGTGTTGCCGCTGTACTTCCACGAACCGTTCTCCCAGGTATCGCGCCCGGGTTCGCCCTGCTGCGGAATCGAGTGGAACGTCCAGAGCTGCTCGCCGGTGCGGACGTCGAATCCGCGGACGTCGCCCGGAGCCGCTTCCGGCGCGCGCGGACCGTCCGAGATGGAAGAACCGACGATCACGACCTCCCGGCAGAGCGTGACGGGCGAACTGACGCTGTAGACCCGGCGTGAGACCTCGCGGCGCAGGCCGAGGGTGAGATCCACACTGCCGCCGTCTCCGAAGGAGGCGATGGGTTCGCCGCTCAGCGTGTCGACCGCGCGCAGGAAGGAGTCGCCGCCCGCCCAGACCAGCCGGCCTCCCTCGCCCGGCAGGTCCGGGTCCTTCCAGTACGCGGCGCCCCGGTGCGTGAAGCCGAGGTTGGTCGGCCGGCCGTGAACGTATGCCCGTGGGTCATACGTCCAGAGGCTCGTCCCGCGCTCGATGTCGATGGCCGCGATCTGCCCGTAGCCCGTCGTCACGTAGAGCCGGTCGCCGATCTTGATCGGGATCGCCTCGTGATTCCGCGGCACCATGCGCCGCCCGGTCGTTTCGCCATCCCCGGTCATCAACTCGTTGTCCGGCGACGACCATCGCCAGGCGATTTCGAGCTCTCCGAAGTTGTCCCGATCGATCTGTCCAAGCGGCGCGTACCGCTGACTCGCGTTGTTGCCGGTAACGACGGACCAGTCGGTGTCCGTGGGCTGACCGAGAGCCACGGAAGTCCCGGCGAGAACGAGGGCCAAAAGGGCGTGACGCGCCATCGTTGGACTCCTCATTCAATCCAGTCGTCGTTCGCGGAAGCGCGGATCGTAGCAGCGGTGCGCGTCACGTTCAGTCGCAGCGATCAGGCGAACAGCCGCTGATCCCACCACACGGGCGTCTCCAGACCGACCTCGATTCCCAGGCCCTCGTAGTCCGGATGGCGGGTGTTGATGAGGACGTTACTCTCCGGGCGCGCGACGACCGACGGCACGAAGAGCAGCACGCTCCGGCGTTCCAGATACCAGTTCCCGCCGAAACGCTGCGACGCTGCAAGATCCGGCCGTTCCCAGCCGGACAGAACGTCGGCCGTGACGACTTCGTAACTCGTTCCGGCGGGAATGACCGCCTCGACGAAGTGCTGGTTCGACGGTACGGGCGATGGCCAGTTGACGAGCGTCTCCAGCATCGCCGTCGAGTAGTTCCGGGAGGCGTAGATTACCTCGGCGCCGCGCTCGTGCCACCTGGCGGAGTATCGTCTGGCGCCCTCCGCACTCCACACCGGGAACTTCCCGTCGACGTCGCCGATGCGATACACCCGCATCGGCGACGCGAGCAGCCTCGCGGTCACACGGGAAAGCCGAACTGGGCGCGGTGAATCAGCTCGAGCACATGGCGCGCACCGGCAGAGCTGGAGCACGCGACGTCGAGCGCTCTCTGGCCTTCCAGGAGAGGATGGCGTGCCGTGAGGTAGGCCATGATTCCCTCCCGGTCCCCCTTGTAGGAGCGGCTGAGGGCCTCGACGATGCGGCTGAGCTCGTAGAGCCGCTCGCTCATCTCTCTCGACAGCGGCTTGCCCGCGTTGCGAGCCCGTCGCAGCGTCGCCTCGGGGATCACGGGTCCGACGACGTTCGCACGGCCGAGAATCTCCATCAGCACGGTCGCCGCGTCGGGATGCAGGCCGCCGCCGACTCGGCGCGCGAGCTCAAGGTCACTCAGGACGGCGGCATCCTCGATCCCGAGCAGATCCCCCAGACGGGCAGCCTCGGTCGGCAACTCGGCCCGGTTCGCGTAGCCCGCAAGTACGGCAGCGGCATCGCCTCTCGTCATTCGACGACGATACGATGGTCATTTGACGCCTGTCAAGGGCTCTTCGCGCAGGTAACTCCGCGAACGCCCGGCCCCGGTGGTCAGGACGGAATCGCGACGACGGCCCACACTCGCGACGCGACGCCGGCGGCCTCGTCAGCCTGGCCGCCCGTCAAGGCGTACCAGCCGACGAGGCGTCGGACCGCCCCGCCCTCGCTCGTGACCCTCGTCCCAAGCCTCAGCTCGCCGCAGCGAGCGGTGCCGACGCCCGCCTCCCGCCGTTCCAGCTCGACATCCGAGAAGCCGAGCACCTGCCGGTAGCGGGGAAACAGGGCCTTGTACGCGCTCTCCTTGGCCGAAAAGACGAGCGTGAACATCTCCGCCTCGGTCAGGCCGCCGGCGCTTCCCTGACGGAGACTCATCTCGCGCTCGTTCAGCACCCGCGCCCCGAGCCGCCCGGCCTGCTGCGGTGAGACCACGCGTTCGACGTCGACGCCGAGGCCCCGGTACCGGTCAGCCGCCGCGACCGCGGCGAAGCCGAAGCCAGCGCCGTGGGAAATCGAGCCGACCACACCCTCCGGCCACCGGGGGACATCGTCATCGTCGCCGACGATCTCGCCCTCCAATGCACCGGGCCCCAGCATCTGCCTCAGTGCGTATCCGGCGCTGATCCGGCCGGCGAGGTACTCCCGCTGACGCTTGTCGATGGCACTCTCGAGGGCGGCAGGCACGCTGAAGCCGAGCTGCCGAGCCTCCTCGACCAGCTCTTCCAGGGGGCCGATCTCGTGCGCCGCGACGCTGAGGTCGCGGGGAAGGCTCTCCGCGAGGCTCGGTGGCACCGCCCGGGCCGCACTCACGCGAGGAAGTAGCGCCGCTGCTCCGGCGTCGGCACGGGACACTCGGCCAGCCGGCGCCCCACCTGCTGGCGGTTCCGCGCCAGGACCCGATAGCCCCAGTCGAGCACGGTTCTCGGCACGATCCGCGCAAGCAGCGCGAACCAGCGCTCCGGACCGTCCAACCGCGCCGCCAACCAGAGCACCGCCTCGCTGCGGATCTTGATGTGGCCCGTTGGTGGCGGAGCCGAAGCGGTGCCGTCAGGCGCCGGCAGAATCTGCAGAACCATGCTGTCCAGCTCCGCCAGATCGGGCCGGGCAGCGGTCAGGCGCTCGAACGCTTCGCCGTCCTGCGACGCGAACCGCACGCCGGGCGGTACGCCGCGGGACAGACACCTGGCCACCGACCAGTTGCAGAGCGCGCAGTCGCCGTCGTAGTAGACGATGGCCCTCGGCGGCCGGCGTTCGCGGCGCTCGTCCATCCGGTAGCCGGCCTACCGGTTCGCCGCCTCGTCCAGCACGCGGAGGAAGGCTCTGCCGCTCATCAGGCGGGGTTCGCCATCGACCATCTCCATCCGTTCGATGTACGAGGCCGTCTCGCCGTCGGCGCTGTACATGACCAGGGTCGGATAGCCCCGCACGCCGAACCTCCGGGCAAGCTGGCTCTCCTGCCCGCCGGACTCGGGGTTCATCCGCACCGCGAGCACCGCGTCCAGGTAGCCGTCGACCTCGTCGTCGGTCAGCAGCTCACGCTCGAACTGGCGGCAGTAAGGGCACCAGTCCGTGTAGATGTAGACGAACAGCGGCAGGCGGTCGCGCTGCTGAACCTCCAGTGCCTGGGCCAGCCCGGCGGCACCTTCGTACCAGCCCTCGAAGTCGGGACGGCCAGCCGGCGCGTCGGAGGCCTCCGCCGGCGCCGCAAGCGAATGCGCAAGCAGGGCCGCCGTGCCGGCCAGGAGGAGCACCGCGAGCGCTCCCCAACCGATCCTCTTGAGTTGAGGGCAGCAGGTCATGGCGGCTTCGATCGTATCAGCGCGCGGCGGCCGCTCTCCGACCCGACGCGCCCCCCGGCAAGAGCGGCGCGACGCGGCCCATCGCCTCCTCGGCACGGTCGATGAGGCCGCTGAAACCGTCCCGCGTGCGCGCGCTGACCGCGACCGCGTCGAGTTGGCCGGCCTTCCGCCGCGCCTGTTCTTCCGTCACCAGGTCGCACTTGTTCAGAACGACGAGAAGGGGCTTCGAGTTGAGCGACAGTTCCTCGATCAGCCGGTCCACCGCCTCTATCTTCATCCGCCACCCCGGATCGGCGGCGTCGACCACGTGGAGCAGAAGATCCGCGTCGCCGAGTTCCTCCAGCGTGGCCCGAAACGCCCGCACGAGATCGGGCGGCAGCTCAGCGATGAAACCGACGGTGTCGGTGATGACGACTTCGCCCTCGCGCGGGAAGCGGATGCGCCGACTCGTCGGGTCGAGCGTGACGAACAGCTTGCCGGCGGTCTCGACTTCGCTGCGGGTCAGCGCGTTGAGCAGGGTGCTCTTGCCCGCGTTCGTGTAGCCGATCAGGGAGAGCACCGGCACACGCCGGTCGCGCCTCCGGCTGCGGGCCACGTCCCGCTGCCTGGAGAGCTTCTCGACCTGCCGCTCCAGGTTGCGGATCCGGTCGCGGATCCGCCGTCGGCCCACCTCGAGAACCGTCTCGCCGGGGCCCCGGCCGCCGATGCCGCCCGTCAGTCGCGACAGGCCCGCGTCCTTCTCGGTCAGCCGCGGCAGCGAGTAGCGCAACTGCGCCAGCTCGACCTGGAGCTTGCCGTCGCGGGAACGCGCCCGCTGCGCGAAGACATCCAGGATGAGCTGGGTGCGGTCGATCGCCTTCAGCCCGGTCGCATCCTCGAACGCGCGAGCCTGGGCGGGCTTCAGGTCGATGTCGAAAATCGCCACCTCGGCGCCCGCGCGCATGCTCTGCAGAACGATGTCGGTCAGCTTGCCCCGGCCGACGATCGTCCTCGGATGAACCCGCGACCGGCGCTGCCTCAGCGTCCCGGCGACGTCGACCCCCGCCGAACGGACCAGTTCGACCGTCTCGGCGAAGTGGTCGTTCTCCGGACGCACGCCGATCACCAGAGCCCGTTCCCGCGTCGCCTCGCGGCCCCGCCGGTGACGGCCGAACTCGCGCTCGACCTCGCGGATGGTTGCCGCGAAGTCGAAGTCCAGCGCATAGACCTGAGGCGCCTCGACGGTCAGAAAGGGTGAGCCGTCGCCGTCGCCGCTGCCGGGACCCTCGCCAGCGCCTGCCGTGTCGGCCGCCGAGGGCGAGAGGTACGCGACCTCGATCGCACCGGCGGAGCCGTCCGCCTCGGACTGCACCACGGCGACCAGGTCGAGCCGAAGCAGTGCGAGGTCGTTCAGATCGTCGGCGGAGAGCCCTTCTCCCCGCAGGTGGGTATGAACCAGGCGCAGGCGCCGGAAGCGTCCGGGACCGCCACGCAGACGGCCGATGTCGGGAATCTCGAGCTGCCGCGCGTCGCCGACGATCACTTTGCTGACCGCGCCGTCGCGGGTTAGCAGCACGCCTACCTGGCGACCGATCTCGCGCGAGAGCGCGCACAGGTGCCGCGCCAGCTCGGTCGAGACCACCTCGTCGGAGCGGACCTTCCGCCGGTACGTGCGCTCGAGAGCGCCGCGCTGCGCGGCCTTGAGTCCGCGAACGTCGCCGTGTAGCGCTCTCACGCGGGCCAACCGGCGGTTTCGGGTTGCAAGTTCAAGAAACTGCTATGCTTGCCGCCACGGCGGCGACGCTGGCCCCATTTGGCACGCGCCGCGCACTCGATCGTACGAGTCAGCGCTTGGCTTCAGCCTTTGTCCTTTAGACAGTCCGTCCATTCCGAGACGACTCACGTCGCCCGAGGGCCGTCCACACAGCCCGTGGTGCAACCAAGGCTATACCCGCCGCCTGGAATGACGATCCGGTTCTTCAAGCTTCTCGCGCAGGTGGAACTGCAGCGAACGCGGGGCAGCCGCCCAGCGGATTCCGTTCATGGAATCCCGCCGTGGCCCGGCACCCGCGCAACCGGAGGCGTCCCACCCGATTCAACCGACGGCGCACTCGCCGTCACCCGGAGACTTTGTGACCCGAAGAATGCTCATCAACGCGCAGAGCTCGACCGAGCTCCGCATCGCCATCGCCAACGACTCGGTACTCGAAGACCTCAAGGTCGACATCGCCGAGCGCGGCCTGACCCGCGGCAACATCTACTACGGCAAGATCGCGAACATTGAGCCGAGCCTGAACGCCGCCTTCATCGACTACGGCGCCCCCAAGCACGGCTTCCTCGCCATTCAGGACGTGGTGCCGGACGCCTACTACCAGGCGGTCTCCAAGTCGAAGCGACCGAAGATCGAAGAGGTGCTCGTCCGCGGTCGTCCGATCGTCGTTCAGATCACCCGGGAGCCCGAGGGCAACAAGGGCGCCGCCCTCACGACGAACCTGAGTCTGGCCGGCCGCTACCTGGTTCTCACACCCTTCGACAAAACCTGCGGCGTGTCCCGCAAGGTGGACACGGAGGACGTCCGGCTCAAGCTGAAAGCGATGGCGGAGGCCCTGCCCGTCCCGGACGGCGGCGGCGTGATCGTACGCACCAACGCCCTCGGCCAGACCAAGACGGCGCTCAGCCGCGACATGAACGCGTTGCTCCGCCTGTGGAAGCGCATCTCCCGCGATGCCCGCGACTCGAAGGGCACGAAGCTGCTCTACAGCGACCAGGACATCGTGCTTCAGGGCCTGCGGGACTACCTGGACAGCTCGATCCAGGAAGTCTGGGTCGACGAGGACACCGCCCATGGGCGAGCCGAGCAGTACATGCGCGCCTTCATGCCGCGCAGCAAGACCTCCCTCAACCGCTACACCGGCCGCCGGCCGCTCTTCTCGGTCTACGACCTGGAACCACAGATCGAGAACATCTTCGAACGGCGCGCCGAACTGCCCTCGGGCGGCTCGATCGTGATCGACCCGACCGAAGCCCTCACAGCCATCGACGTCAACTCGGGACGCTCCAAGAAGGGGTCGAGTCAGGAAGAGACCGCGGTCAGCACGAACGTCGAGGCGGCGGCGGAAGTCGGCCGCCAACTGCGGCTGCGCGACATCGGCGGCCTGATCGTCGTCGATTTCATCGACATGCGCAGCCCCCGCAACCGGCGCAAGGTCGAGAAGGCGATGAAGGACGCGATGAAGGCCGACAAGGCGCGCTTCAGCGTCGGCCGGATCAGCGCCAACGGATTGCTTGAGATCAACCGCCAGCGAATCCACCAGGCGCTTCAGTTGCGCACCCACGGCGACTGCCCGTACTGCGCCGGCACCGGCCGCGTCGCCAGTCCGGACCTGGTCGCCCTGCGCCTGCTACGCAACATCGAGTCCCATGGCGCCGGCGGCTACATGCGCGGCGTGCAGATTGCCCTGCAACCCGAGCTGGCCGACTTCGTCCAGAACCGTCATCGTCAGGCGCTCGTCAACCTGGCGACGGAGTTCGATCTCGAGATCGAGATCTCGGGGCGGCCGCACCTGGAGGGCCGGGAGCCGGACATCAGCTGGATCGCGCGCGACCTGGCCGACGTGAAGAAGAGGGAGAAGGAGGAGGCCAAGGAGAAGAGGCTCGAGCAGGAAATGCTGGCCACTCCGTCGATTGGAGACACCGACGACGAAACGGCCGAACCCGAGACCGACGCGGATGACAGCCCGGTCGAGAGCGCACCGAAGCGACGGAGGCGACGGGGCGGACGGAGGCGACGGTCCGCAACCGCCCGCAAGGCGAAGACAAAGGAGGAGGCGCCCGCGGAGGACGGCGCCGTCAAACAGGACGGCGCCCAGCAGGCGAAGAGGGGCAGGAAGACGCCCGCCAGAGCGAAGAAGAGCACGGGGAGGCCCGCCGCCAAGGCAAAGAAGACGGCGGGGACGGAAGCCATCAAGGTACCCGGCATCGACACTCCGTCGGCGGATGCAGCGGCAGGAGGCAACGGCAAGAGCGGCGAGACTGCCGCGGCAAGCGGCAACGGCGCACCACGTCCGACCAAGCGGCGAAGGCGACGGCGCAGACGGCCCCGCCGGCCCCAGACCGCGGCGGCGGGCAGCGAGTCGCCACCTGCCGAGACGGGTTCCTGACACGCCCGGCAACACCTGATCTTCGGTGTGCTAAACCTCTGAGAACACGAAGGTTTGACAAGGACCGGGCGAATCCATAACTATCCGGTCGTCAGTCGTTCCGCTTGCGTCACGAGGCGTGGCGGCGGTCCCGGGGTCAGTCGGGGCGATCCCGTGGCTGGGCGGGGTGGGACCCGCCGATTAGTGGATTAGCCCGGAAAGGAGGTGGTCTAGTGGAGTACTGCAGATGCGGCTTGATGGAGGTGGCGGCTCCCTAGGAAACCCCTACCAGGCGTAGGACATCTCCTTCGGGAAGCAATCCCACGCCATCCCATCGGCCAAGAAACGCTCAGCCGAGCCGCGCAGATCGCGGTCCAGGAGCGTCAACGGAGCCCCGAGGAGCAACAGCCCCTCGGGGCTCTCCTCTTTCGGTAGCTCGTACCGCCGGGCGAAATCGCGACGCCGCCCCTTCCCCTCAAGGCCCGCTTCCGTAACAATCGCTCACCCGCATACGGGTTCTCGACTCACCTTCCCCTCAGGCGGAGACAGCAGATGACAGCGATCGGCACCCCCACCAAGCTCCTCGAGGGCGACCCCAAGGTCAGGGGCTCGCTCCGTTTCTGCGGCGACCTCGACCGGCCCGGGCTCCTCCACGCCCGCCTGGTCACGAGCCCTCATGCCCACGCCGAAGTGCTGAGCATCGACACCGCCGCCGCCGAGGCGATGCCGGGGATTGCCGCGGTCATCACCGCCGCCGACCTTCCCGCGCTGCCGCCGAGTAACCGGGCGACCCTCCTTCTGGCGCGCGAGCGGGCGATCTTCGTCGGCCACCCGGTCGCGCTCGTTCTCGCCGAGAACGAGGCGGTGGCCGCGGACGCCGCGGATGCCGTCGAGGTCGACTACAAGCCGCTCGATGCCGTCGTAACGATCGAGCAGGCGGAGGCGCCCGACGCCCAGGCGGTCTGGCCTGACGGCCTCCCCGGCCAGTCGGAGGAGGCGGCAGCACACGGAGCCGGCGACGTATCGGAGGGAGAAGAGGCGATCGCCTCGTCGCCCAACGTGACGAACAGGATGTGCTTCGAGCGCGGCGACCTCGAGCGCGGCTACGCCGAGGCGGACGCGGTCGTCGAACGCGTCTTCCGCACCGCGTCCGTCCACCAGTCCTACATCGAGCCCCACGCCTCCTTGATCGACCCTGATCCGATGGGGAACGGGATGACCGTCTACTGCTCGACCCAGGCGCCATTCTTCATCCGGGACGCGATCGCCGGCGTGCTCGGCATGCGGCAGGACCAGGTCAGGGTCATCGGCACTCCGGTCGGCGGCGGGTTCGGCGCCAAGTTCGTGTTGTACGAGCCCCTCCTCGCGCTCGCCGCGGTCCAGCACCAGCGACCCGTCCGCCTGGTGATGACGCGGACCGAGGAGATGCTGGCGGCGACGCCGGCGCCTTCGACCCGGATCACGATTCGGGCGGGAGCGAAGCGGAGCGGAGAACTCACCGCGCTCGAGGCCGATCTGGCGATCGACTGCGGCTGCTTCCCCTCGTCGATGACCGCCCTTGCCGGAACCCTGCTGGGAAGCTCCTACCAGACACCCAACCAGGCCGTGGGCGGCTTCGAGGTCACGACGAACAAGCCCTCGGTCGGCGCCTACCGCGCGCCGCTCGCTCCCCAGGCGGCGTTCGTCGTCGAAACGGTCCTCGACCAGCTCGCTCGCGAACTCGACCTCGACCCGGTCGAGTTCCGGGTGAAGAACGCCTCGGAGAAGGGCAACCCGATGGCGTCCGGCATGCCCTGGGCCGGAATGGGTCAGCGGCAGGTCCTCGAAGCTCTTCGCGATCACCCGGCCTGGCAGAACCGGGAGCAGGCACGCGCCGAAGGCCGCGGTGTCGGCATCGCGCTCGGCGCCTGGCCCGGCGGCACGGAGCCGGCTTCGGCGGCCTGCGCACTGCAGACGGATGGAACGCTCAAGGTCCACATCAGCACGGCCGATATCAACGGCACGAACACGAGCATGGCGCTCATGGCGGCCGAGGCATTCGGAGTCGACCCGGACAAGGTCACGATCGCGACGGGCGACACGTCGTCGGGGCCCTACGCCGGGGCCTCCGGCGGCAGCAAGACGATCTACACGGTCGGCCCGCCCGTCATTCAGGCGGCCCAGGAGGCACGCCGCCAGACGCTTGAACTCGCGGCCCAGACGTTTGAGGCGGACCCCGAAGATCTCGAGATCGTCGACGGCGCCGTCCAGGTCAAGGGCTCGCCCGACAAGGCGATTCCACTCCGCAAGATCGCCCAGCGGACGATGCGGTTCGGCGGGCGGCAGGCGCCCGTCTTCGGCCACGGCCGGCACGCCCAGACCAGCCAGGCGCCGGGTTTCTGCGCCCAGCTCGCGGAGGTGCGCGTCGACCGGGAGACCGGACGGGTCGACGTCGACCGGGTCGTCGTCATCCAGGACTGCGGCCGGGCCATCAATCCGGCCGCGGTCGAGGGCCAGATGATGGGCGGCGCCCTGCAGGGCATCGGCTGGGCACTCTACGAGGAAATGGCGTACAGCGAGGACGGCCAGCTCTTGACGGCAACCCTGAACGACTACGCCCTGCCCCACTCCGCCCAGAGTCCGACCGAGCTCGAAACGGTCCTGGTCGAGGTGCCGTCCGACCACGGGCCCTTCGGCGCCCGTGGCGTCGGCGAGCCGCCGGTCGTCCCCACCGCAGCCGCCGTGGCCAACGCCATCGCCGATGCCTGCGGCGCGCGACCCACGGAGCTGCCGATGACGCCGCCCAGGGTCCTTCAGGCGCTCGACGGCGGCGCGTAAGGCCGGGGGCGGCCGCCGCTAGCGCCCCGAAACCCGTCGCAAGCGCCGTGTTTCGGCCCATCCCGTCCGCTCCCAGGAGCTTGCGCCGCGAACTTGCTGCGCCGCGTTTCGCGGCGCAAGCTCCTAGAATGCGGCGAAGATGGTCGGCCGCGGAATCGATGCCTGGGTGCTGGGAGCGGCCGTCGTTCTCGCGGCGATCGCGCTCGCCGCGCCGCTCCTCGGCATCGCCGCCTGGCAACCGGCCGCAATGGCGGGAGCGGTGGCCGCCGGCCTGCTCTTCGTCACCTGCCGGGTGCTGGCCCTCGAGCCCCTGCTCGAGCGCGCGGCCGGCGCCCGACGGCCTCCGCTCGTCTTCCTGCTGCTTCCCTTCGGCGCCTACCTGGCCCTGATCCCCTGGTCGATCCACGAACGCGCCCCCGACGGTGACGAACCCTGGTTCCTCCTCACCACCCACAGCATCGCGTACGACTTCGACCTCGACCTCGCCAACAACTACCGGAATCAGGACTCGCTCGCGTTCATGCCGCGCGCGATCGAACCGCAGCCCGGCGATCCGGAAACCAGCGACGGGACCATCCGCTCACGCCACGGCGCCGTACTACAGGCGGTCATGGCTCCCGCGTACCGCCTTGGCGGCAGGGCGGGCGCGATGGTCGTCATCGCCGGACTGGCGGCCCTGGGTGCCTGGCTGCTGCTCGATCTCACCGCGTTCAGCCAGGACGCTCGGGCACGCCTTGCCGCCTACGCCACCTTCAGCTTCGCCGCACCGTTCCTGATCTACAGCCAGCAGATCTGGGCCGAGGTTGCCGCCGTCGTCCTCGCGGTGGCGGCGTTCCGGTGGATCAACCGCCTCACCGGCGGCTACGAGAGTCCGACGACCGGAACGGGACGTGCCGAATGGAGCACGTGGACTCTCCTCGCCTTGTCGCTGGCGGTTCTTCCCGCGATCAAGCTCCGGCTCGCCCTGATCAGCGTCGCGCTCGCGCTGATCTTCGTGCTGCGCCTGGCCCCGGCCCGGCGACGCCGCGGACTCCTGGTGCTGGGAGCCGTCGGGGGACCGGCCGCCCTTCTGGTCCTGTGGTCGAACCGCGCCGTGTTCGGCACCGTGCTCGGCATGCACTCGTGGGACGAACTGGAGGTCTACCGGCAACCGGTCTCCCAGCTCGCGCTCGGGCTGAACGGGCTGTTCTTCGACCTCGCCTACGGTCTGGTTGCCTGCGCGCCGATCTGGCTGCTCCTGTTCCCCGGCGTCCTCGTCAGCTTCCGGCGCAACCGGCGGCTCCTGTTGGAGGTCGCGTTGATCGCCGTGCCCACACTGCTCCTCGTCGCCTCGCGCCGCGAGTGGTACGGCGGCTGGTCGCCCCCGTTCCGCTATGGCCTCGTCGTCCTCCCGTTCCTCGCCCTGCTGCTGGTGCCCCTCTTCGAGCGAACGACCGCCTCAGGGCGCGAGGGCGTCACGGGTTCAGCGACCCGCTCGCCAGCGGCCGGCATCGTCGCCCTCGCCCTGGCGCTGGCGCTTCTCTCGGGCGCCCTGACCGTCCTGTTCGTCGTGGAACCGGGATGGACGTACAACCTCGCCGACGGTCGTCACCACTTTCTTCATCATCTGGAAGCACGAACCGGTCTCGACCTGGCCCGCCTGCTGCCGTCGGCCACCCGGGCCCGGATGGCGACGTGGCTTCTGCCGGCGCTCGCGGTCGTCGTGGCCATCCTCGCGGCACGCGTGCGCCGGAGAACCGTGGCGGCGGCGTGCGCCGGCATGCCGGTCCTGCTCCTGGCCGCCCTGCCGGTGCTCGCGGACTCGTTTCCAACTCGGCGCCTGGAGATCGAGAGCGCGGCGGTTCATCGAACCGGGGGCAACCTGGAACCGGAACGGTGGACTTTGGACCGCACGCGCTACCCGGAAGCGTGGGTGCTGCCCGAAGGTAGCCGGGCCGAGTCGACGGTGATCGCCGGCGGCAGCCGGGTGGAGTTGGCCGTCACGCTCCGCGCGATCTGGAACCGCCCGTCGCCCCTCACTCTGATCGCCCGCGCCGGCGGACAGGAACTCGGCCGCCTGACCTTCGCTGAAGAGACCGATGACGGCTGGCAGACCCGGACGCTGGCGCAGGCGCCGTGGCCGGCGGACGCTCCACTCGTTCTCGAGGTCCCACCCGGCGATGTGGCACCGGCGAACGGCCTGGCAATCGACCGCGTCGACCTGCGCTGGGACTAGTGTGCCCTGCTCAGGTCAGGGCCGGACTTCGTAGTAGAGGTTGGCCGGGTCGTCGAAGTCGTGCATCCGGAAGCGGGTGAAGCCGCCTTCCCGCACCATCCGCTCCGCCACGACCGGGTTGAAGCCCAGCGTTCCCAGACCCATGCCGTCCGGCTCGGACAGGGCCGACGACATGCAGGCCGAGACGGAGAAGCCGTAGAGCAGCGCCAGCACCGGATTGCGCATGTTGTCCTCGAACCGCGGGCTGCTGCGGATGTCCTTGATCAACCAGGTGCCGTCGTCCCGGATGGCGCCGCGGATGGCCGCGATGACGAGGTCCGGCCGCGTCATGTCGTGGATGCAGTCGAAAGTCACGACCAGGTCGAAGCTGGGCACCTGGGGCAGATCCTCGCCGCGGGCGATCTTCCAGTCGACGTTCGTGACGCCCGCTTCCCGGGTGCGCTCCCGAGCGATGTCGATCGCGTGAGCGGACGGGTCGTAGCCCACGAAGCGCGAGGCCGGAAAGGCCTGAGCGAGGGACACAAGCGCCACGCCGCCGCCGCAGCCGACGTCGACAACGTCGATGCCTGCCCGCAGCCGCTCCTCGACACCGTCGAGCGCCGGAATGATCCGCGGCACCAGGGCCTGCCGGGTCCAGGGGCCCAGCATCCGCTCGGTGCGATGGGCGGCGCAGCACCCGAGCTGCTGATAGGACAGGCCGATTCCGGTGCTGAACGCCTCCGCCGTACCGTCGATCACATCGTGCTCGGGCGGATAGCCGAACGCGCCGGCGGCGAAGGCCACGGAGTTCTCCTCGTCCGCGAGCACCGCGGCGGCGACGCCGTCGAGCTCGAAGCGCGGCTCGCCGCCGTTCTCGGCGCCGTGGTACTCGAGCAGTCCGGCGGCCGCCTGGCCATGCAACCACTCGCGCAACCAGCGTTCCTTCAGCCCGCTGGCTTCGGCCAGCTCCACCGAGCTCACGGGACCGAGGCCTTGCAGGGTCCGGTAGAGCCCCAATCGGTCGCCGAGGTGGATCATCAGGGAGACGAGCTCGCCCTGCTTGAACAGCCACACCTTCAGCGCGAAGGCACCGACCTGCTCCGGGTCGAGCCGGCCGTAGAGTGACTGCGTGCCGCTCTCGTCGTCCGTCATCTCGGGCTTCTCCTCACAGTCGCGCGGTGGTCGGAATCGGTGCGCCCAAGCGCCCGAAACGAGTCGCACGGTATCATCGCCGCCCGCACGAACAGCCTCGTTCAGGGAGTCTTCGACACCTGAACGTCTCAGGAGATCGTCCATGCCAGCCAGCCGCCTTGCCGTCCTCGCCCTTCTGCTTCTGTCTCTTCCCCTCGCAGCCCAGGAAGAAGGCGTCGCGGCCGCGCCCCAGAACCACTGGCCGGCGGCGACCGAGGTGGGCGACGGCGCGGGACCGGTCGACCAGGCGCTGCTCGAAGCGGCGCCGACCCGAGAATCCTGGCTCCACTACGGCGGCAACTACGCGAGCTGGCGACACTCCCCGATCACCGAACTGACGCCGGAGAGCGCCGCCAACCTCCGTATCGCCTGGATCGCCCAGACCGGCGTCTCCGGTCAGCTCGAATCCTCACCCGTCGTCTACGACGGCGTCCTCTACCTGACATCGTCGATGAACCGTCTGCTCGCCTACGACGCCGGGGACGGCAGCCTGCTCTGGCGCTACGACCACGAGAACCCCTCCGACCTGAGGATCTGCTGCGGGCCGGTAAACCGCGGCGTCGGCATCTCCGGCGACCTGGTCGTCATGGGCACCCTGGACGCCCGCCTGCTCGCTTTCAACCGCAAGACGGGCGAGCTTGCCTGGGACACCGAGGTCATCCCCTACGCGAAGGGCTTCTCCATCACCTCGGCCCCGCTCATCGCGGAGGGCGTGGTGGTCATCGGCATCGGCGGCGGCGAGTACGGCGTGCGCGGCTTCTTCGATGGCTACGACCTGGAGACTGGAGAGCTCCTCTGGCGCCACTACACGGTGCCGGAAGCCGGCGAACCGGGAGTCGACACCTGGGCCGGCGAGTCCTACAAGACCGGCGGCGCCGCCACCTGGGCCACCGGCAGCTACGACCCGGCGACCCGGACCCTGTTCTGGACGACCGGCAACCCGTCGCCCGACTGGAACGGCGACACCCGCCTCGGCGACAACCTCTACAGCGACAGCGTGCTCGCGGTCGACATCAAGACGGGCGAGCGGAAGTGGTACTTCCAGTTCACCCCCCACGACGTCTGGGACTACGACGGCAACTCCGAGGTGTGGCTGGTCGACGTCCAGGTCAACGAGCAGACCATTCCCGCCCTGGTCCAGGCGAACCGGAACGGCTACTTCTACGTGCTGGACCGCCGCGACGGCGGCTTCCTGCACGCGAGCCAGTACGTCCACCAGTTGAACTGGGCGACGCTGGACGAGAACGGGCGGCCGGTCGTCGACCCGGTGATGAAGCCGGCGGACGAACCGACCCAGCGCGTCTGCCCCGGCCTCGCCGGCGGCAACAACGCCGCCTACGCCGGCGCCTACAGCCCGGAGACAGGTCTCGCCTACGTGCCGACGATCGAGAGCTGCATGATGTTCCGCAAGGGCGTCGTCGTCTTCGTCGAGGGAATCCCCTTCTTCGGCGGCGAGCCGATTCCGAGCGACACCGTCGAAGGCAAGTCGTACGGGCACCTGTCGGCGATCGACGTCAGCACCGGCGAAACGAAGTGGAGCTACCGGGATCCGGTGCCGATGCTCGCGGGCGTGCTCAGCACAGCGGGCGGCCTCGTCGTCACCGGTAACGCCTCCGGCCACCTGCTCGGGTTCGACGCCGAGACCGGCGAGGAAGTCTGGCGCTACCAGACCGGCTCCGGCATCCGCAGCCACCCGATTGCCTACCAGTACGAGGGCAAGACCTACCTCGCCGTCGGCTCCGGCGGCGGCGGCATCGTCCAGACAACGGTTGGCACCGCGCCCTCCCTGCCCGAGGGCAGCATGCTGCTCGTCTTCGAACTCGATTCCTGATGCCAGCGGTGTCGGCAGCGAGGCGGCGGACGCCCGCGGCCGGCGCGCTCGCCCTTCTTCTGGCGGCCGCTCCCGCCCAGGCCGAGGAGTTGCGGGTCTGCCTTGTCGAGGACGACCTGCCGCGAGCCCACCGGGCCGAAGGCACCGGCTTCGACCACGATCTGTTTCGGGAGGCCGCCGAGCGGCTCGGTCGCGACTTCGTTCCGGTCTGGCGCCCAAAGGCTCCGCCCTACTCCGAGATCGACGACACGGATCTTCCACTTGAGGCCTTGCTGGAACGGGAATGCGATCTCGCGCCCTCCGTGCCGGGCCACCTCGCGCTCGGGCGGCTGGCGGGAGCGATCGATCTGAGTCCGCCCTACTACGCGGCCGCCTTCGAGATCTACATGCCGGCCGTGGAGAGTCTCGACTGGGCGGATCTGCGAGAAGCGGTGGCGAACCGCAAGGTGGCGGTGCGGCTGCAGTCGCTGGCCCACTTCGCCGCCCAGGCGGCGGGGCTGGACTGGACCTCGCAACCGAGCGCGGCCGAGGTCGTCGGCGCCGTGGACGATGGCCGGGCCGCCGCGGCGCTGATCTTCGGTCCGGCCCTGGCCAGCCTGGGCAAGGACCCCGTGAACGCCTTCGAGCCGCCCCCGGGACTCCGCTTCAACGAACACGCCGCCGTCCGCGCCGGCGACGCCCTTGGTGACGAAGTCGCTCGCGTACTCGACGAGCTGCGCCGCGACGGCACCCTGGCGCGGTTGGCCGCGCGCTATGGCATCTTTCGTATCGAACCCTTCCCCACCGTGTCCTCGCCGGAAGCGATCCGCGCGCTGGGCATCGGCGGACCCTGACTGTCGAGGAGCAACGCCCTGACCACCACGAGCGAACCGCCCAACACCAACGAACCGCCTGCCGTGCAGGCTCGCTACTCCTCGTTGATCGTCCTGACCCTGCCGGTGCTGCTGGCGGCCTGCGCCACCGGCGGCGGGCCGGCGCCAGAGGAACCCGGCGCCCAGGCCGCGGCCGACGCCACGACGGCGACTGCAGCGCCGGCGGAGCCCGCCGCCGCGGTGGAGCCGCCGGCCGCCGCAGACGTCGCGGCCGCAGCCGCCGAACCGCAAGCCGCTTCATCGCCCGTCGCCGCGTACCTCGAGGACCCCGCCGCGATCACCGCCGGACGGCGCATGTTCCGCGCCGTCTGCACCGGCTACTGCCATTCCACGACACCGGGCGTCACCAAGGACGCGCCGAACCTCTTCGACTGTGACTGGGACCACGGCGACACGGATGCCGACCTCTACCGCGTGATCAACCAGGGCGTGCCGGACACGGAGATGCTCCCCTTCGAGGGGAAGATCCCGGAAGACACGATCTGGAAGGTGATCGCGTACATGCGCTCGAACAGCGTGGACTGCGGCTGATCCCGAGCCGCCGGAGCACGGGAGAATCCACGTTCCGCAAAAGAGCACCAAATCAGTCCTTGACAAACAGAACCTAATTGGTTCAGTTTAGACCCATGCTCGACACCAAGCCTCTCAGCGGCGGGATTCGCCGCACCGCCGCTGCGGCCACCGTTGCTCTCGGAACAGTGGCTGTCCAGCTTGCTGTTGCCGAAGAAGTGGACGCTCCTGCCGAACCGCCGACGGTCGCCGATCTGCCCCTCGCCATCTCGAGTTTCGGCGCCGCCCATCTGGACGGTTCTCTCTACGTCTACGGCGGCCACATCGGCCGGCAGCACGTGCACTCGTTCGAGAACCTGAGCCAGCTCTTCCTGCGCCATCCAGTCGATCTCGACAGCCCCGGACCCACACCCGGCTGGCTGGCACTGCCGCCGGGGCGGCCGCTCCAGGGCACGGCCCTGATCGAGTACGACGGCGCCCTCTACCGCGTGGGCGGGATGCGGGCAGACAATCCCAGGCGGGAACCGGGCGAGCTCTACTCCGTGAAGAGCGCGGCCCGCTTCCTGCCCGAAGAGAACCGCTGGCAACGGTTCATGGCCCTGCCGGCAGGCAGGTCCTCGCACGACCTGGCCGTGGTGGGCGATCTTCTCGTCGTGGCCGGCGGCTGGGAACTGAGAGGCTCCGTGGAAGACCCCCTCTGGGAACGGTCTGTGTTCGCACTCGACCTCACGACGCTCGACGGAGATTCCATCGGCCAGTGGCGGGTGCTCACGGAGACGCCGATCGGCGTCCGCGCGAACGCCGCGGTCGGATTCGACGGCAAACTATGGGTGCTGGGCGGGCTCGACGACAACGGCGACACGACGAGACGCGTCGACATCTACGATCCTGCCGCCGACACCTGGACACCCGGCCCGGAGCTGCCTGCCTCGGGCAGCCTCAATGGGTTCGGCGCCGATGCGGTCACGACAGGTGACGCTCTTCTTATCAGCCAGGCGGACGGTCGGATCTACAGCATCCGTAGCGGCGACGACGACTGGACCCACGCCAGCGATCTCCATGAGCACCGGTTCTTCCACCGTCTCGTTAGCGACGGTGAAGCCCTGTTCGCGATCGGCGGTGCGAACCGTAGCGGCCACCTGAACTCCGTCGAGCGGCACCTCCTGTCGGCTCTCGGCGTCGGCTCAGGCTCACCCTCCGCCGACGGCACCGCTCCCCCGGACACAGAGACTGACTGGGCAGGCTTTCGTGACGGCGGCGCCAGCACGGTCGAAGGTTCCGACCTGCCCTCGGCCTGGACCGAGCCGGCCTGGACCGTCGAGCTTCCCGCCTTCGGCCACTCCGGCCCGGTCGTCTGGCGCGGCACGGCCTACGTGACGTCGGTGACCGCCGACGCCGAGGACGCCAAGGACACGTTGTGGCTCACGGCCATCCGCATCGCCGACGGCGAGGAGCTCTGGCGCCGGAGCTGGCCTGCCTCGGAGCGTCTGCCCTTCAACCAGTACACGGCCCGCGCCGCCCCCACTCCCGCCATCGACGCCGAGAGGATCACTCTCTTCTTCGGCACCGGCGATCTGTTCGCCACCGACCACGACGGCAACCGCCTCTGGCACCGGAATCTCTCCGCCGATCACGGCAGTTTCGCCGGCAACCACGGCGTCGGCGGCTCCGTGCTCCTGGCAAGCGATCATGCAGTCGTCCTGCTGGCGCGCAAGACCTACTCCTACCTGCTCGCCGTCGACCGCGTCACCGGCGAAGAGCGCTGGAAGGCCGATCGCGAGCCGGGCGTGTCCTGGACCACGCCCACCCTGTCGCCCGACGGACGCGAGATCGTCGTCAGTTCGAATGGTTCCGTCGAGGGCTATGACGCCAGGACCGGAGAACGGCTGTGGTGGATTCCGAACGTCAAGTCGAACACCACCCAGTCGCCTCTGATCACGGAGGAGCTCGTCATCGTCTCCGGTTCGGAGCGGCCCGCCAACTTCGCCATCCGGCGCGGCGCCCGAGGAGAACTCGGCGAGGACGACATCGTCTGGCGCTCCGAATCGACCGCTCACTTCGCCTCTCCCGTGCTGGCCGGGGATTGCATCTACTGGGCGAACGCCGCCGGCGTCGCCCAGTGCATCGACCCGGCGACCGGGAAGTCGCACTGGCAGCGCAGGCTCTCGCAACCGGCCTGGGTGACCCCCATCGCAGCCGGCGAGCGCGTCTTCTTCTTCGGCGAGAAGGGCGCTACCGACGTCCTCAGCGCCGGCACTCGAGGCGGCGAGGTGCTGGCCACGAGCCGTGTCGAGGTCGACGAGTACCTCACCGGAGTCGCCCCGGCCGGCGACACGTTGCTACTCAGAAGCGGAAAGCTGCTGCACGCGGTGCGCGGCGAGCCATGACCATGGAAACAAGGGCGCTGCACCGCGACAGCCGTGGAAGCGAAGCGGTGAAGCGCCCACCCCTAACAACCGGCGGCACGAGACCGCCAGAAGCTCGGAGGTCGATCCTATGTCCGTTTCATCCCCCAGGCGTCAACGTTTCGCCGGCCCGTGGCGTTCCGCCCTGGTCGCTCTCGGCCTGGCCTGCATCCTGGCGAACGCCACACCGCTCCTGAGCCAGGAAACTGCTTCTTCTTCGGCCGAGGAAGGGCAGGAAGCCGGGGAGCCCGCAACCGGCGAGGGGACCTTCCTCGACGAAGTCACCGTCACTGCCGATCACGTTCCCAGCTCCCTGCGGGACACGCCCGGAAACGTCTCGATCGTCACGGAAGAGGACATCGAGGATCAGCTCTTCGAGGACATCGCGGACCTCGTCAAGTACGAACCCGGCGTCTACGTGGAAGGAGACAACACCCGGCTTGGCCTCAACGGGTTCAACATCCGCGGCATCGGCGGCAACCGGGTCCTGACCCAGGTCGACGGCGTACCGGGCGCGGAGCAGTTCGACTTCGGCCCCTTCAACGTCCATCAGCAGGCGATCGACATCGACACGCTGAAATCGGCCGAGATCGTCCGCAGCGCCGGGTCGGCGCTCTACGGCAGCGACGCGGTCGGTGGCGTGATCTCGCTGATCACGAAGAACCCCTCCGACTACCTCGGCGGTGGCAATCGCCACGTCGGCCTGAAGGCGGGATTCGACGGGCGCAGCAACGACTCGAACCTGAACCTGGCCCTGGCGGGCGGCGGCGACGCCGGACGCGCGTCCCTGTTCGTCAGTTCGGGCAACGGCAGCGAACTGGACAACGCGGGGCAGACCGGCGGAACCGCCATGGACAGGGACCGCCCGAACCCGCAGGAACGGGAGCGGCTGCAGGCGCTCGGCAAGGCGGCCTACGACATCTCCGCCAGCAACACCATCCGCGCGGTCTTCGAGCTGAACTCAACCGACGCGGAGACGGAGGTCTTCTCCGCCCTCGGCACCAGCCGGCTCGGCCCGTTCACGATCACGAACCTCGAGGTGCTGGCGGACGACACCCAGGATCGCAACCGCGCTTCGCTCGAGCAGCTAGTGAGAAGTCGCGGCGCCGTCGACCAGTGGAGTTGGCGGTTCAACGCCCAGAACGTGGACACGGCCCAGAACGTCGCCGAACACCGGCTGACCGCAAGCTTCGGCCCGCCGATCGAGAGCAATCGCAACGGCGATCTATGGTTCGAACAGAAGACCTTCGGCGCCGACATGAACGGCCTCGTCGAGACGGGAACCGCCGACTCCTTCAGCAGCGCGATCTACTTCGGCGGCAGCTTCCTGATCGATGAGTTCGACATGCTGCGCGATCGGGTCGCGCACGATCTCTCCGGCAGGCCCGTGCGCACCCGGCTCGTCTTTCCGAGCAAGTACTTCCCGCAGACCGAAACGGAAGAGACCGGCGCCTACACCCAGGCCGAACTCCGCTGGAACCGGGTCACCCTGATCCCCGGCGTCCGCTACGACCGCTTCGTCGTCGACGCCGACCCGACCGACACGGTCTACATCGCCGCCGGCGGCCTGCCTGCGGCCAGCCTGGACGAGGACGCCGTTTCACCGAAACTGGGAGCCGCGATCGAACTCCACCGCACGACGACGCTGACCGCCCAGTACGCGGCCGGCTTCCGGGCGCCGCCCTACAGTTCGATCAACACCGGGTTCACGAACCTGGCCGGCGGCTATCAGACGATCGCCAACCCCGCGCTCCAGCCCGAGATCAGCGACAACTTCGAGGTCGGCTTGCGCTGGAGCGCCGGCGGCACGAGCTGGAGCGTCAACGGGTTCCAGAACCGCTACGACGACTTCATCGAGTTCCAGAACGTCGGGTTCAACCGGCAACTCAGAGTGGTCGAGTTCCAGAACGTGAACCTGACCGAGGTCGAGATCGACGGCGTCGAGTTCCGACTCGAATCGCGCCTGGGCGACAACGTCCTGCTCCGTGCCGCCTATGCACGCATCGACGGCCACGACGTAACCGGCGGGACTTCAGTGCCGCTGGCCTCCGTCGCACCCAACGAGGGCGTCCTGGGATTGCGATACCTGTCCAGTTCGGCCAGGTGGGGCCTCGACGGCTCGGTACGGCTGGTCGACGACCGCGACCCGGAAAAGGTCGCAGACAGCGAGCACGTCCCGGAGGGCTACGAAGTCGTCGATCTGGTCGCTTTCTTCGCTCTGCCCGCCGACATGAAGCTGCGCATCGGCGTGCTCAACGCCACGGATGAGGCGTACTTCGAGTCATGGCATGTGCGCGGCAGGCAGGCGAACGACCCGCGACTGCTGCTCTACTCGAGTCCCGGCCGGAACGTGGTCGCTTCGCTGAGCTACAACTGGTAGGAGCGGCCGTTCGTCCCTTCCACGAACGCCCGGCCGGCAACAGCCCGGCGCACGCGGAACCGAGGCCTGTTGTTACCGTTGCCCGCGTCGATGAAGAGGGCGCGGACAACGACGGCACCGGTCACGCGCCGGCAGGCGATGGCGGCCGCCGGCGGCGCTGCCTTCCTGCCCCTGGCCGTCTCACCGGCCCTCGGCATCCAGCCCAGCGGCGCGGCCGAAGGGAAACTGCGGATCGAGGAACTGGAACTGACCTCTGTCCGGGTAACGGAGCGGACGGTCTGGATGTTCGTTCATCTCAAGACGAACCTCGGCCTAGTCGGCCTCGGCGAGTGCTCCCTGGGTCGACGGTACGAGCTGCCGGCGCTCGGGCGAGCCTTCGAGGCGGCTCGCGGCCGCTCGCCGTTCGACATCGAGGCCTACCGCGCAGCCGGACGCGAACGGGCAGCAGCCGGCGGGATCTCCGAGGCGACCGCTTTCTCCGTGATCGAACAGGCGCTCTGGGACCTGGTCGGCAAGGCGGTCGACGCGCCCGTTCACCGGTTGACCGGAGGCAGCCTCCGCGACCGCCTGCCGGCCTACGCAAACATCAACCGCGCCACCCGGGAACGTACGCCCGATGGCTTCGCGGCCAACGCCCGCGCGGCGGTCGAGGACGGTTTCACCGCGATCAAGGCCGCTCCGTTCGACGGCTTCCCCGCGCTCGACGCGCCCGGGTCCGAGGTCGCCGTGGCCGCCGACCTGGGTGTGGCCTGCGTCGAGGCGATCCGCGAGGCGGTCGGGGTGGAGATCGACATCCTGATCGACTGCCACAGCTTCTTCGACGTCGACCTTGCCGTCGATGTCGCCCGCCGGCTCGAACCCCAACACCTCGCCTGGTACGAGGAACCGGTCGCCCCCACTGATGTCGCCGCGACGAAGGCAATCGAGCGCGCCATCAAACAGCGCATGGCCGGCGGCGAGTTCCTGTTCGGGATCGAGGGCTTCGCCCCCCTGTGCCGGGAGCAGGCGGTCGACGTGATCATGCCCGACGTCAAGCACTGCGGCGGTCTCCTCGAAGCCCGCAAGATCGCCGCCGTCGCCGAACTCGACGGGATCGCTGTCTCGCCTCACAACCCGAGCGGCCCCGTCGCCACCGCCGCCTCCGCCCAGCTCTGCGCCGGCCTGCCGAACTTCGAGATCCTCGAGATGCAGTGGGGCGAAGCAGCCTGGCGCGGCGACCTGGTCCTGCCACCGGAACGCTTCGAGAACGGTTCGATCGCAGTGCCGGACGGCCCCGGTCTCGGCGTAGAACTGAACCAGGCAGTGCTGCGGGAGCGGCGGATATAGTCCCGTCCGCCTTCCCGCAGTCTCCGACGCACTCCGAAGCGTCCAACCCTCCGCCGGAGAACCCCGTGCTCGAGATTCAGACGATCCCCGTCCTGAGCGACAACTACTCCTACGTGCTCCACGACACGGGGAGCGGCAAGACGGCGGTCGTCGATCCGCCTGAAACCGGGCCGATCGAAGCGGCGCTCTCCGCCAGCGGCTTCGGCATCGACTGGATCGTCATCACCCACCACCACATGGACCACATCGCCGCGGTGCCCGCTCTGAAGGAGAAGTACGGATGCCAGGTCGTCGGGCCCGCCGCCGACCAGCACCGCATTCCGGGCCTCGACCTCCTGGTGCGCGAGGGTGACCGTTTCCAGCTCGGCGAAGCCGAAGCGCAGGTGTTCGACACGCCCGGTCACACGACGGGGCACATCACGTACTGGTTCGAGGACGAGAGGGCGCTCTTCTGCGCCGACACGCTGTTCGCCCTGGGCTGCGGCCGCGTGTTCGAGGGCACGATGGAACAGATGTGGGAGTCGCTCGCCAAGCTGCGCGCCCTGCCGGACGACGCGATCGTCCACTGCGGCCACGAGTACACACTCTCCAACGCCCACTTCGCCGTCACCGTCGATCCCGACAATGACGAACTGATGGACCGGGTCGCCGAAATCGAGGAGCTCCGGCGGAACGGCAAGCCGACCGTGCCCTCGAACCTGGGGGTCGAAAAGAGGACCAACCCCTTCCTGCGACCCGACGACGCGGGCATCCGCGCGCAGCTCGGCATGGCCGGCGCCACGAACGCCGAGGTCTTCGGCGAGATCAGGACCCGCAAGGACAACTCCTGACACCCGCCACCGCTGGATGGCCCATGGAACACCTCCCGTCTTCGTGAATGTAGGAGTCACACGCATGAACGAACAGGAAGCGGCCTGGCTGGCCCGCACCCGGGAAGAGCCGATCGACCCGGATCAGGAGATCTGCGACCCCCACCACCATCTCTGGGACTACCCGGAATCGCGGTACATGCTGGCGGAACTCCACGGCGACACCGGGACCGGCCACAACGTGACCTCGACCGTCTTCGTCGAGTGCGCTTCCGGCTACCGGGAGGAAGGCCCCGAAGAGATGCGGGTCGTCGGCGAGACGGACTTCGTGCTGGAAGTCGCCAAACGAAGCGACGGCGCGGGCGCTTCGATCGCCGGCATCGTCAGCCACGCGAACATGCTCCTGGGCGATGGCGCCAAGGCGGTTCTCGAAGCCCACATCGAGGCCGGCGGCGGCCGCTTCCGAGGCATCCGCCATTCCGCCGCCTACGACCCCAGCCCGGACATCCGGGTGTCCCACTCCAAACCGCCGCCGAGCATGCTGCTGCGCTCGGACTTCCGGAGCGGATTCGCCTGCCTGGGGCCACTCGACCTGAGTTTCGACGCCTGGCTCTACCACCCGCAGATCGATGAACTGACCGATCTCGCCCACGCCTTCCCGGACACCCGGATCATCCTGGACCACGTCGGCGGGCCTCTCGGCATCGGGCCCTACCGCGACCGCCGCCGCGAGGTCGAGGCGGCCTGGCGCAAGTCGATCACCGGGCTCGCCCGCTGCGAGAACGTCGTCGTCAAGCTCGGCGGGCTGCCGATGAAGATCTGCGGTTTCGGCTGGCACAAGCAGGAGACACCGCCGTCGTCCGCGGAGACCGCGGAGGCCCACCGCCCCTACTACCTCCACTGCATCGACCGCTTCGGAGTCGACCGCTGCATGTTCGAGTCGAACTTCCCGGTCGACCGCGCCGGCGGCGCCTACACGCTGCTCTGGAACTCCTTCCAGCGCATCGTGGCGGACTTCTCCGACGACGAGAAGGCGGCCCTCTTCCGCGACACGGCCCGCAGCGTCTACCGCCTCGACTCCTGAACCGGAGCTCCGTCCGGGCGTCCCATGCCACGACTGGAGAAGACGCTCGACGAGGTGCGCGGCCTGCTCGCCGACGCGGACGTCCCATCCGCGCTGCATGGCGACGGCGACTTCGTGTGCCGCTCGATCGCTTCCCTTGAGCGGGCCCGGCCGGACCAACTGTCCTTCGCCAAGGACGAACGGACGCTGAACGCCACGAACACCCTTGCCGGCGCGCTGGTCGTGCCGGCGGCAACGACCCGTTTGGCTGCCCACCAGATAGCAGTCGAGGATCCGTTCGCCGCCTTCGTTGTCGTCCTTCGGCACATCGACCGGGAACGCAGGCGGGAAGACACGGGCGTTCATCCGTCCGCCGTCGTTGCCGAAAGCGCCACCCTCGGCGCCGACGTGTCCATAGGCGCCGGCGTCACCGTTCGCGACCGTGCCGTAGTCGGCGACCGCAGCGTGGTCCACGCGAACGCCTACGTCGGACCACGGAGCCAGGTCGGCAGCGACTGCGTCCTGTTTCCCGGGGTGGTCGTCATGGAGGACGTGACGATCGGCGACCGCGTCGTCGTCCACGGCGGCACGGTCATCGGCTGCGACGGCTACGGCTACCTCCAGCGCGACGGCAGGCACCTCAAGATCCCGCAGGTCGGCACGGTGAAGATCGGCGACGACGTCGAGATCGGCTCCCAGGTCACGATCGACCGGGCGGCGCTCGACGCGACGGTGATCGGCCGCGGCTCCAAGCTCGGCGATCTGGTCCACATCGCCCACAACACGATCGTCGGCGAGCACTGCCTGATCCTGCCCCTGGCCAAGACGGCGGGCGGCGCCAGGCTCGGCGACGGCGTCGTCCTGGCCGGAGGCGCCGGCGCCGCGGACGGTGTGGTGGTCGGCGACGGCGCGATGCTCGGCGGCAACACGATCAGCTACCGCGACGTGCCGGCCGGCGCCGTCCTGTACGGCGATCCGGCCCGACCGAAGTCGCGGCAGTTGCGCATCGAGGCGGTGCTGAACCGCCTTCCGCAGATGGAGCGCGACCTGCGGGCGCTGCTGCGACGGATGGAACGCCGGAGCGAAACGGAGTGAGGAGAACGACGTGAGCTGGCGTTCCGAGATCGATGAACTGAAGCGTCGCCGTGAACTGGCGCGGGAGATGGGGGGCACGGACAAGGTCGAGCGCCAGCATCACTTCGGCAAGCTGACCGTCCGCGAGCGCATCGACGCGATGATCGACGCCGGCAGCTTCCACGAGATCGGCGAGATCGCCGGCCGTGCGGAGTACACGAAGGACGGCGAACTCGTGTCCTTCCGGCCTTCGAACTTCGTCTTCGGCGTCGGGGAGATCGACGGCCGTCCGGCCATCGTCTCCGGCGACGACTTCACGGTGCGCGGCGGTTCGGCCGACGCCTCGATCCCCGCCAAACGGACGCGGTCGGAAGGTCTCGCGCTCGAGATGAAGCTCCCCCACGTGCGCCTGGTCGACGGCATGGGGGGCGGCGGCTCGGTCAAGACGATCGAGATGGCGGGCCGCACCTACATACCCGAGCTTCGAAGCTGGGAAGTCGTCGTGCGGCACCTGGCGGTCGCCCCATCCGTGTCCCTGGCGCTCGGCTCGGTCGCCGGCATCGGGGCCGCCCGGGTCTGCACCGCCCACTACTCGGTCATCGTCCGCGACACGGCCCAGATGATGATCGCCGGCCCGGCACTGGTCGAATGGGCCGGCGGCGGCACAGTGCCCAAGGAAGAACTCGGACACGCCCGCATCCACACCGCGAACGGAGCGATCGACGACGCGGTGGACACCGAGGTCGAGGCGTTCGACCGCGCCCGCCGGTTCCTCTCCTACCTGCCGACCAACGTCGATCAACTGCCGCCGCGGCTTCCCGAATCGGAGCGCGGCGACGACCCGGAGCGCCGCGACCCGGAACTGCTCGACTTCGTGCCGCGCGACCCGAAGCGCACCTACCGGATGCGCGAACTGCTCGGCCGGATAGTGGACCGCGGCTCCTTCTTCGAGATCGGCCGCGACTGGGGCCGGTCCATCATCACCGGTCTGGCGCGCCTGGACGGCTGGCCGATCGCGATCTTCGCCGAGGACGTGAACGTCTACGGCGGCGGCTGGGACGCTGACTCCTGCCGCAAGCTGTCCCGGCTGATCGACCTGGCATCGACCTTCCACCTGCCGCTGCTCCACCTCGAGGACTGTCCGGGCTTCCTGATCGGCCGCGAATCCGAACACACAGCCACGATCCGTTTCGGCTCCCAGGTCCTGGCGGCGCTGGGACAGTGCACGACGCCCTTCTGCTGCGTGGTGATCCGAAAGGCCTTCGGCGTCGCCGGCGGCGCCAACCACAAACCGGGCAGCCACCATTTTCGCTACGCCTGGCCCTCAGGCGACTGGGGCTCGCTGCCGATCGAAGGCGGCATCGAGGTCGCCTACAAGGCGGAACTCGCCGAAGCGGAGGACTACGACGCCCACTTGGCCCGGATCAAGGAGCGCCTGAACCGCGTCCGCTCGCCGTTCCGCTCGGCCGAGTACTTCGAGATCGAGGAGATCATCGACCCGCGGGACACGCGGCCGATCCTCTGCCGCTGGGCCAACCTGGTCGCGGAGTCCGTGCCGGTCGGCCGCCAGGCCTTCACTTACCGGCCCTGAGCACCGCGCTCCCGGTGTGACGCCTCAGCAGTGATCAGTGAAGCGACGCTGATCCTTGTGGCGCAGCCTGTGCCACTCGAAGCTCCGTGTCCCTGAAGCGCTGACCGTGTCGAGCGTCTCCAGCGCGTGCTCCAAGGACTCGAGGAGATGTCCGGCCAGATTGCGGGTGAGATTGCTCTTGACGACAACCCGGAACATCGACTGTTCCGGGTCGGCGTCGTGGAACAGCGGCAACTGCTCACCAGTTACCGGATGGCCGTACCCCATCGGGTAGCTGCCGACGTACCAATGATGTTGGGAGACCGCGTGCTGGAGATCGGTCGCGTCATAGTCCAACCCGCAATCCGGATTCAACATCGCGCTGACCACCGGCAGGCAACGCTCGTCGCCATCGTCGAGAAGCAGGAACCGCGGCATCCCGTTGCAGGTCATCGACTTCAGCCCGTCGCGGATGAACCTGGCGTTCTCCATCATGTTCTTCGTGACGCGCTCGTAACCCTCCCGGCCGAAGTGGATCAGCTTGTAGTACTGGTCATAGACACCGCTCGCCGGCCGCGAGAAGTTCAGGGCGTACGAATGCGCCTTGCCGCCCAGGTACGTCACTGAGATTCCCACGTGCTCGCTCAGGTCGCTTCGCTCGCGCCAGACGACCCAGCCGGTGCCGCAGCAGGACTCCCCGTACTTGTGGCCGCTTGCAGAGATCGACAGAACGTTCTTCAGCCGGAAGTCCCATGGCGGAAGGCCATCCTGGAACGGAGCCACGAAGCCTCCGGAAGCGGCATCGACGTGGATGCCGACGCGGAAACCGCGCTCCCGGTTCACCTCCTCCACGACCCTGTCCACCACGTGGACAGGGTCGTACTGCCCACCGTAGTGATTGCCCATGATGCACACGACGCCGATCGTCCGGTCGTCCATCGCCTCTCGAACACGCTCCGGGTCAAGGACGAAGCTCCCGACTGACGGCTCCAACAGGCGCGGTTCGATGTCCATGTACTTGAAGAGCTTCTCCCATGCGGCCTGGAAACAGGTCGAGATGACCAGATTCGGCCGTACACCGAGGATTCGATCGACGGTGGTCCGCTTGTGCCGGGCGTACCAATGACGCCAACGGAACTTGAGCGCGAGACCGGCGAGGAGGCACGCCTCGGTCGAACCGACGGTGCCCGCGCCGGGGAATACGCCGTAGTCGTCGAAATCGTCAGGCTTCGGGCAGTTCCACAGGTCGGCGATCACGTTCACGGTCGTATCGTGCAGCTTGTAGGACTGCGGATACACGGTCTGATCAGCCAGATTCACCTGCATTCCCATCAGCACGATCGCAGCCTCTTCCTCATCGAGCGCCACGTTCACGTACGACGACGTATTCAGCCTCTGATCGAAGTCGAGTGAATGCGCGTTCTCCACCATCAGGCGAGCCGCCTCGGCGGAAAGACCGACGTCCGGGATACGACGAAGGTCGAACCAGTCCTCCTGAGCCGCGTCCGACAACAGGTAGCCGTGGACGTCGCGGGCCTTCAACTGATCGATCCGGCGCCTCAGATGACCTACTTCCTGCTCCAACTCGGCGATCCGTTCAGGGCTCTTGTCGACGAATGTCACTCCTCCCTCCTCTCTCAGGTCCGGTGTACTCTAGTCCCGCGTGCGCAGCCGCGTCCTCATCCGAGCCTTCCTCATCGCAATCGTCGCGCTGATCCTCGCCAGCGGCACGGCATCGGCCGCCAGGAAGAAGCGGCCGCCCTGCCAGGACGGCCGCCAACCCGCGGTCGAGAACCTGCCGCCCCACCACCGGCAATGGACCGAGGAAGTCGCCCTGCTGCTCAGCGACGAGGAGATCCAGTCCTTCCTCTGCCTGTCCCAGGACTACCAGCGGGACGCCTTCATCGCCGAGTTCTGGAAGGCGCGCGACCCCTATCCCGACACGGCCCGCAACGAGTTCCGCGAGCACTGGAGCGAGCGACTGTCCATGGTCCGCCAGTTGTTCGAGAACACCGATGACGAACGGGCGCGCTACTACCTGCTGAACGGACCGCCCGGTGTCCACGTGGAAATCTGTCCCAGGCGCTCGGCGACGAGCATCGAGGCCTGGTTCTACGGCTTCCAGGACCTGAGCGAGGTGATGGGCGCGATCTTCTCCCGCCGGCTGCGGCCGGACCAGTACGCGGTCATCTTCTACCGGCGGCTCGGCGTTGGCCCCTGGCGGGCGTGGTACCCAAGCGAAGAACTCAGCATCTCGTCCCTCCAGCCCGGCGGCCGGCTCGACCTGCCGGGCGCCGGCATCGGCGGTCTCCGCCGGGAGGACCTCGGCGCCGGCTGCAAGGAGGAGGAACTCGGATACGCGCTCCGGATCATCCAGATCCTGAACGACTGGGGCGGCATGCTCGGCTTCTTCTACGAGCGGATGATCGGCGAGAAACTGGAACCGATCGAAGCGCCGTCCGACGAGTGGCTGCGGACGTTCGAGTCCTACTCGACCGACCTGCCCTCGGGCGCGCCGGAACTGGCCGCAGCGCTCGACGTCTCCTTCCCGGGCCGCAAGGAGAGCAGGACCGTGGTCCAGACCCTGGTTCAGGTCGAGGCGGAAGGCGCAACCCTCGCCGACCTAGCCGGCGCCCGCTCCTACGCCTTCGAGCTGATCGGGGAGGTCCTGCGGGCGGACACGGACACCGGCGCCGACCGCCTGTTCGAGAGCTTCCGCTACCGGTTCGAGTTCCCGGTCGAAGGCGGCGAGGCCACCGGTGAAACGCAGCCGGCCATGCCGCTCGTCGCCCAGCGCTATCTGCGCCCCGGCGAGTACAAGCTGATCCTGCGCGTCGACGACCTGAACGGCGACGCGGTATGGCGCCACGCCGAACCGCTCGAGGTGCCGAGGGTCGAAGCGGCCGCGGGCTGGACGGAGGCCGACCTGGAGCCGATCTTCGCCGAGGCGAACCGTTCGCTGGCCTCCGGCGAGCCGACGATCCGGATCATCCCGCCGGGTGGCGAACTCGTCTCCGGCTACCTGCGCTTCGACACGGCGGTCACCGGCCCGGTCGACAGGGTGCGCTTCACGCTCGACGACAAGGACCTGTTCACGACCAGGCGGGCGCCCTACAGCGTCGACGTGCGGCTCGGCGAACTTCCCCGCAGCCAGATGCTGCGCGCGATCGCCTACGACGTCGAACGCAGCCAGATCGCCAGCGACTCCTACCTGATCAACGGTTCTCCTCACCGCTTCGACGTCCGGATCATCGAACCGATCCCCGGCAATGACTACAGCAACAGCCTTCGCATGCGAGCGCAGGTCACCGTACCCGAGGGCCGCAGCCTGGAGGAGCTCCAGGTCTTCCGCAACGCCGACCAGGTGGCCACGCTCTACGAGGAGCCCTTCAGCGTCCCCATCGAACTGCCCGGCGGACGGGAGCTCACGATCATCCGGATCGTCGGCAAGCTGCTCGACGCCGAAGGGCCGGCGGCCTTCGTCGAGGACACGGCGATCATCAACGGACCGGCGACCCTCGAAGAAGTCCAGGTCGACTTCGTCGAGCTCTACACAACGGTCGACGACCGCGACCGCCGGCCACTGCTCGACCTCGGCCAGGGCGCTTTCCAGGTGCTGGAAGACGGCGTGCCCCAGGAGATCCTCCGATTCGAACGGGTCGACGACACGCCGCTCGTGGGGACCATCCTGCTCGACGTCTCGGCCTCGATGGAGGAACGCCTCGCCGAGTCGGTCAAGGCCGCCGCCGACTTCTTCCAGCAGGTGATCACCGAACGCGACGAACTCTCCATCGTGACCTTCAACGACCGGCCGCACCTCGCTTCGCCCTTCACCCGCGACCGGATCGAGTTCGCCAAGGGCCTGATGGGGCTTCGCGCCGAGCGCGGCACGGCGCTCTACGACAGCCTCATCTTCACCCTGTACCACCTGAACGGGCTGCCCGGCCAGCGCGCCGTGCTACTGCTCTCGGACGGCGTCGACGAACACAGCCGCTACGACCTCGACGACGCCCTGGAGTACGCCCGCCGCTCGGAAGCCGCCATCTACGCGATCGGCCTGGCCCTCCCCAGGAAGGCGAAGGAGAGCCCGAAGAAGGTGCTGGAACAGCTGGCGCTGGAGACCGGCGGCCGCGCCTTCTTCGTGGAGAACACGAGCGAACTCGCCGCCGTGTACGACCAGATCGGCCTTGAACTGCGCTCGAAGTACTTCCTCGCCTACCAGTCCTCGAGCACGGCGCCCTCCGATGCCTTCCGCCGGGTCGAAGTCGTGATCGACGAGAGGGGCGCGAGGGCGCGAACGATTCGCGGTTACTACCCGTAGTGTCGGGGCGTACACGCTGCGACTGGGTCAACGACGACCCGCTCTACATCGCTTACCACGACGAGGAGTGGGGCGTTCCGCTTCACGACGACCGCCGGCTCTTCGAGATGCTGGTGCTGGAGGGCGCCCAGGCCGGGCTGAGCTGGTACACGATCCTCAGGAAGCGTGAAGGGTACCGGCGCGCGTTCGACGAGTTCGATCCGGAGCGCGTCGCGCGCTACGACGAGAAGAAGGTCGCGTCGCTCCTGCAGGATCCCGGCATCGTGCGCAACCGCCTCAAGGTGAACGCGGCGATCTCGAATGCACGCGTGTGGCTGGACCTCCGCGAATCGGGCGTGCAGTTCTCGGACTTCCTGTGGGACTTCACCGGCGGCAAGCCCGTCATCAACGCCTGGCGCCGGCTCGAGGACGTTCCCGCGGCGACCCCGGCCTCCGAGGCGATGAGCAAGGCGCTCAAGAAGCTCGGATTCCGCTTCGTTGGTCCGACGATCTGCTATGCCTTCATGCAGGCCGTGGGCATGGTGAACGACCACACGACGACGTGCTTTCGATGGAAGGAATGCAAAGCGCTCGCGGAAAACCTGCGCTGAGCGTCCGAACGGCGCTCGGTACGGCACTGGCCCTGTCCGCGGTTGCCTCCGCTTACGCCGGTGACTGGCCGCAGTTCCGGGGACCGACCGGGCAGGGGCACGCGCCGGACGAGTCGGTGCCTCTGACCTGGAGCGAGACGAAGAATATCGCCTGGAAAGTGCCGGTCCCGGGCCGCGGCTGGTCGTCGCCGGTGATCGGTGGCGGTCGGGCCTGGCTGACAACGGCGGTGACCGATCGCGACGCCGGAACATCGCTGCGACTGCTCGCGTACGACGTGGCCCGCGGCGCCACCGCGATGGACGTCGAGGTGTTCGCGATTCCCGACACGACGCTCCTCAACCAGAAGAACAGCTTCGCCTCTCCCACGCCGGTCATCGATCCGGATGGCGAACGCGTTTACGTCCACTTCGGCCCCCGGGGCACGGCGGCAGTCGCCGTCGCCGGCGAGCGGAGAGACGGAGTGCTCTGGCGAACCCGCTTTCCCTACACGTCGCAACACGGAAACGGCGGCTCGCCGATCCTCCACGACGGGCTGCTCATCGTCAGCATCGACGGCTACGACACCGCTTTCCTGGTCGCGGTAGACGCCGAGACCGGCGAGGAGCGCTGGCGATCCGTGAGGCCTTCGCCGATCTCGCAGGCCTACTCCACGCCGCTCGCGATCGAGGTGGGGGACACACCGCAGATCGTCAACGTCAGCGCTTTCCGCGCCTCGGCGCACGAGCCGGCGACCGGCCGTGAGATCTGGCAAGTCGAGTATCCGGGCGGCTTCTCCAACGTCTCCCGGCCGGTCCACGGCCACGGCCTCGTCTACCTGTCGACCGGCTTCAACGAACCCGTGCTGCTCGCGGTCCGCCCGACCGGCAAAGGGGACGTGACGGACTCGGAGGTCGCGTGGCGCCTCCGCCGCGGCGCCCCGCTGACGGTGTCGCCGATTCTGGTCGGCGATGAGCTCTACACCGTGACCGACTCCGGCATCGCCACCTGCATCGACGCCTTGACCGGCGACATCCACTGGCAACAGCGGCTCGGCGGCAACCACTCCGCTTCACCGGTCTTCGCCGGAGGCCGGATCTACTTCCAGAACGAGGAAGGGGTCACTACGGTCATCGAACCCGGCCCCGAGTTCGAGCAGCTGGCCCGCAACGAAATCGACGGCTCGACCCTTGCCTCCATCGCCGTCTCGGACGGCGCCTTCCTCGTCCGCACCGGCACGCATCTGTATCGGATCGAAGAGTCGCACTAGCACGTACGCGACTTGCAACCTGAAGTGCTTCGAGCGCGTCTACGATTCCGAGAACCGAAAAGGAGCGCCCCATGATCGCAGTCCGAATCTGCCGGATCGTAGAGACGGCCGTCCCCGTCGCACTCACGTCAGTGCTGGCTACCGTGATGCCGCTCGCGGCCCAGACCGTCGACGCCGCGGGCCACTGGGAAGGTTCGATCGAGACTCCTGGCCAGGCGCTCGTCGTCATGGTGGACCTGGCGGAGACCGACGGCGCATGGTCGGGGACCATCGACATCCCCGCCCAGGGCGCCGACGGCTTGCCGCTGTCGGACGTCAGCGTGGACACTGACAGCGGCGCGGTCCGTTTCACGATGCAAGGCGTACCCGGCGAGCCGACCTTCGAAGGCACGCTGGCCGCCGGCGAGATCACGGGAGAGTTCAGCCAGGGCCCGGCCCGGCTCCCGTTCAGACTGGGGCGGGAAGCGGTCGAGGTCAAGGCGCCGTCGCGTCCGCAGGAGCCGGAGCCGCCCTTCCCGTACGACGCCGAGGAAGTCGAGTACACAGCCCGGGACGTGAAGATCGCCGGCACCCTCACCCTGCCGCCGGGCGACGAAGAGGTCCCGGCCGCGCTGCTGATCAGCGGCAGCGGCGCCCTGAACCGCGATCTCGAACTCGCCGGCCACAAGCCCTTCCTCGTGCTCGCGGATCACCTGACCCGGCTCGGCATCGCCGTCCTGCGGGTCGACGACCGCGGCATCGGCGGTTCAACCGGCAGCACCTGGCAGTCGACATCCCGGGACAAGGCGAACGACGTTCTCTTCGGCGTGCGTTTCCTGCGCGGTCACGACCGGATCGACCCGGAGCGCGTCGGCTTGATCGGCATCTCCGAGGGCGGTCTCGTGGCCCCGCTGGCGCTCAACCGGGTCGAGCCCGGCACGATCGCGTACGCCGTCCTGCTGGCCGGACCGGGGGTGCCCGGCGGCGACCTGCTGCGCCAGCAGCTCCGGAGAATCGCGGCGGCGGACGGCGCCCCGGCGGAGATGATCGAGGAACTCGCCGCCCTTCAGGACAAGGGACTTCAGATCATCGCCTCCGACATGCCTCGCGCCGAGGCGGAAGCCGCTCTGCGACAGGTCGCGGAAGAGCAGATGGCGGCCTCGCCCGAGACCGCCCAACTCAGCGGCGAGGACCTGGAAACTGCCCTGTCGGCCGCAGTCGAAACGAACCTCAGTCCCTGGTTCCGGTTCTTCATCCGCTACGACCCGCAGCCCGCCCTGGGAGGGCTCGCCGTGCCGACGCTCGCCCTGTTCGGCGGCAAGGACACCCAGGTAGACGCCGATCAGAACCAGTCCGCCATGGAAACCGCGTTCGCCGGCTCCGGCAACCGGGACATCACCGTGCGCCGCTTTCCGGAGATGAACCACCTGTTCCAGACCGCCGGCAGTGGATCACCCAACGAGTACGCCCAGATCGAGGAGACGATGGCGCCCGAGGTTCTCGATCTGATTGGAAGCTGGATCGCCCAGCGCTTCGTCGACTGAGTCGCCGCCGCGATCGAGGCCCCCCGAACGACCGGCCGGTCGAATAGACTCCCGATCCGTCGGCGGCGGCAGTTGCCTCCGCCCATCAACGACGCGGACGGGCCAGATGCCGAAGATCACCTACATCGACCAGGACGGCGGCTCGCGCGTGGTCGACGCGCCGGTCGGAGACTCCGTCATGGAAAGCGCGGTCGACAATGACATCGACGGCATCGTCGCGGCCTGCGGCGGCAACTGCTCCTGCAGCACCTGCCACGTCTACATCGACGAAGCCTGGGTCAAGGCGGTCGGTCCCCGCCACGAGGAGGAAGAGTTCACGCTCGAGTACGGCATCGACGTGCGCCCCACGAGCCGCCTGAGCTGCCAGATCCGAGTGACCGAGGAACTGGACGGCCTGGTCGTCCATCTACCCGCCGAACAGGCGGAGTAGAGCGACCGCCCGTCCAACGAACGCCGCCCCCCAAGGGAGGAACCACGCCATGACGCTCGAACTCACCTTCCTCGGCCATTCCGGCTTCCTGATGAGCGACGGGGAGCACACTCTGGCCATCGACCCCTTCCTCACCGGCAATCCGGTAGCGACGATGGCGGCCGGCGACGTCAGGTGCGACGCCATCGCCCTCACCCACGGCCACGCGGACCACTTCGGCGACACCTTGGCCATCGCCCAGGCCAACAACGCGAACGTGATCGCCGCGTTCGAGATGTGCAACTACCTGCAGGAGCAGGGGCACGACAACGTGAACCCCGGCAACCCCGGCGGCAGGATCGAGGCGCCGTTCGGCTGGGTCGCCTTCACCCACGCCTTTCACTCCTCGTCCTTCGAAGGGCAGTACATGGGGATGCCCTGCGGCCTGGTCGTTCACATGGGCGGCAAGACGGTCTACCACTGCGGCGACACGGGGCTCTTCGGCGACATGAAGCTGATCGGCGAGATCTACAGGCCGGACGCCGCCTGCGTACCGATCGGCGACCGCTTCACGATGGGTCCGGAACTGGCAACGAAGGCAGCCGAACTGATCGGCGCGCCGGTAGCGATCCCGATCCACTACGGAACCTGGCCGCCGATCGCGCAGGACCCTGCCGACTTCGCGCCAGCCGGCGTCGAAGTCAAGGTCATGGCGCCGGGCGATACGCTCGCCATCTGACCGCGGATGCCTTTCGCCGCGGTCACGCCAATCGTGACCCGGCCGCAACAAGCAACGCAGCCTTCCGTAACAGGAAGCTGACGACGTCATGCTCGTGTTCGACCATGTCAGCAAGTGCTTCGGCGACCTGCGCGCGGTCGACGACCTGTCCTTCGAACTCGAGGCCGGCGAAGTGTTCGGGCTGCTTGGGCCCAACGGCGCCGGCAAGACGACGGCGATCAACATGGCGGTCGGTCTGCTCGAACCGGACGAAGGGGTGGTCCGTTTCGCGGACGAGGCCTTCGACCGGAACCCGCGCGACGCGGAGAACCGCAGGTCCCTGGGTCTGGCCCCGCAGTCGATCGCCCTCTATGAGCAGATCAGCGGCGCCGACAACCTGCGCTTCTTCGGCCGCCTGCACGGTCTCCGGGGAACCGACCTGGAAGAACGCGTCGCCGCCTGCCTCGACTTCGCCGATCTGACGGACGTCGGGAAGAAAGTCGTATCCAAGTACTCCGGCGGCATGCAGCGGCGACTCAACCTGGCGGTCGCGATCATCCACGACCCGGAGCTCGTGCTCCTCGACGAGCCGACGGTCGGCGTCGATCCCCAATCGAGGAACGCGATCTTCGAGCGCGTCGAACAGCTCAGGGACGGAGGCAAGCAGGTCGTCTACACCACCCACTACATGGAAGAGGCCCAGCGTCTCTGCGACCGGGTCGCAATCATCGATCACGGCCGGCTGATGGCACTCGACACGGTGCCGGCACTGATCGCGGCCCATGGCGGTCCCGGCAACCTGGAGGTCCGGACCGGCGACGGCGAGTCACGCCACGAGACGACCGATCCGCTCGCAACGCTCGCCGAACTCCAGGCCCGGCAGGCGGTGGACCACTTCCAGTACCTGCCGCCGGATTTGGAAACAGTCTTCCTCAATCTCACCGGCAGAGCGCTGCGGGACTAGAGCCGCCAGGGAGAACACCGTGAACAAGATCGTCGCAATGGCCGCGAAGGACATCCACATCCTCTTCCGGGACAAGCTGGGCTTCTTCTTCACGATCTTCTTCCCGTTGATGATGGCGATCTTCTTCGGCGCCATGTTCGCCGGCCTGAGCCGCGGACCGGCGAGTATTCCGATCGCCCTGGTCGACGCGGACAGGACCGCCGGTTCAGCGCGCTTCGTCGGGAGGCTCGAGGCCGCCGGCGGACTCGCCATCGAGCGGATTCCAGGCGACCAGGCGCTGGAGCAGGTGCGCCGGGGCCAGACCGCCGTCCTGGTCACCTTGAGGCCCGGCTTCGGGGCCGCCCTGGACAATCCCTTCGTGGCGACACCCGAAGTCGAGATGAGCGTCGATCCAACGCAGTTCGCCGCTGCCGGGATGGTCCGCGGCGTCCTGCTCGAAGCGGCCGGAGCCGAACTGCAGGCGTTCATGAGCGATCCCTCCCGCATGTCCGTAACCAACGAGCAGAACCGGCGCCTGATCGAGCAGTTCAGCCCTCCCTCGGAGGCCCGCGACGACCTCCTGAACGTTCTCGACCAGATCCCCCGCATTCCGGTGCTGATCGACGAAGCGGGGCTGGACTCGGTCACGACGGGCGCGACCGGCGGATTCGGCCCTCCACTCGAGATCGAACAGACCCAGGTCCAGGCGCAGAGACGTGGACCCACCAACTCCTACGCCACCTCCTTCGCGCAGGCCATGCTCTGGACCCTGATCGGCGGTTCCGTGTCCTTCAGCATGTCGATCGCGATCGAGCGGAGCCGCGGCACGCTGATGCGGCTGCTGGTGGCACCGATCACGGCCCGTCAACTCCTGGCCGCCAAGGGACTGGCCTGCCTCGGCGCAACCCTGTTCACGAGCTCCGCCCTGATCACGCTCGGTATCACCGTGTTCGACGTGACGCCCACTTCCTATCCACTTCTCGCTCTGGCCCTTCTCTGCGGCTCGATCTGCTTCTGCGGAATCATGATGGTGCTCAGCGTCATCGGTCGCACGGAGCAGGCGGCCGCCGGAGTCGGATGGGGCATCGCGCTTCCCTTCACCATGCTCGGCGGCGGCATGGTGCCCTTGTTCCTGATGCCGGAGTGGATGCAGACCCTCGGCAACGTCAGCCCGATGAAGTGGACGCTGATGGCGTACGAGGGCGCGATCTGGCGCGGCTTCACGCTGAGCGAGATGCTATTGCCCTGCGCCGTGCTGGTGGCCATCGGAGTCGTCGCCTTTTCGATCGGCGCCACGCGCCTGCGCTGGGACACGGGCTGAACTCTTGGCCGGCCCCCTGCTCGTCATCGGCTCGGTCAACTACGACCTGATCTTCCGGCATGCTCGCCTGCCCCAGGCCGGCGAGACGATCTCCGGCACCGAGCTGTTCGAGTCCTGCGGCGGCAAGGGCGCGAACCAGGCGGTGGCCGCCGTGCGTTGCCGCGGCCACCTCGGCAACGCCGCACCGCCCGTTCTCTTCGGCGGCGCGGTCGGCAACGACGCCCACGCCGCAGCCCAACGGCGCGTCTTTGAAGAAGACGAACTCGACACCCGCTACCTTCTCGTCCTCGACGACTGCCACACCGGTCTCTCAGCCGTCTGGGTCGAGGCCGGCACCGGCGACAACCGGATCATGAACTCGCCAGGGGCGAACAGCCGGCTGACTGCGGACGCGCTGGCCGCGACGCCGATCGAGGAAGCGGGGCTGCTCCTGATCCAGAACGAAACCCCGGCAGACGGTGTCCGGAGCGCCGTCGAACGCGCTCACGGCGCGGGCGTACCGGTGATCTGGAACCCGGCGCCCATCGACGAGGCGAGCGACCCGGGACTCGATCCCCGGCACATCGACTGGATCACACCGAACGAAGTGGAGTGCGCGGTGCTGTTGGGCCGGACCGGTGAGCGGATCGACGCCGGCAGCGCCGCCGACGCCGCGGCCGAGTTGCTCAGGCTCGGCTACCGCGGCGCGATCCTGACCCTGGGCCCGGCCGGAGTCCTGGTCGCGAAGCCGGGGTCGCCGGCGGAGTTGATCCCCGCGCCGCAGGTCGACGCGGTCGACACGACCGGTGCCGGCGACGCCTTCAACGGCGCCTTCGCCGCCGCCATGCTTGCCACCTCCGGTAGCCACGAGGCCGCGGCCTTCGGCGTCCGCTACGCCAGCGACTCCGTGACCAGGCACGGCACGCAGACCTCCTTCGCGCGCTGGTAGCGTCGCCGCGTGGCCGGCCGCGGATCCTCCACCAAGCTCGCCCTGCTCGGCGGCACTCCGGTCCGCGCCGAGGCGTGGCCCCAATGGCCGGCTCGCGGCGCGGATGAGGAGCGGGCCCTGATCGAGGCGCTCCGGGACGGCGACTGGGGCGGCTTCCCGCTGCCGAACGAGCGCTCGGCCGCCTTCGCCGCCGCCTTCGCCGAACGCCACGACAGCGAACACGCCCTGTGCGTGGCGAACGGTACGGTCTCGCTCGAAGTCGCGCTCCAGGCGATGGGCGTTGAACCGGGCGCCGAGGTCATCGTGCCGGCCTACACCTTCGAGGCGACCGCCTCGGCCGCCCTGTTCGCGGGCTGCGTGCCGGTGTTCGCCGACATCGACCAGGAGACCTGGTGCATCGATGTCGAGTCGGCCGCGAACCTGGTCACGGAGCGCACCCAGGCGATCGTGCCGGTGCATCTGGCGATGACGATCGCCGACCTCGATGCGATCGCGTCGCTCGCCGAGAAGCACGGACTGGCCGTGCTCGAGGACTGCGCCCACGCCCACGGCGCCCGCTGGCGCGGGCGCGGCGTCGGCTCCTGGGGCGATGCCGGCTCCTTCAGCTTCCAGACCTCGAAGCTGATGACCGCGGGCGAGGGTGGCATCGTGACCACGTCTGACGACGCGGTGCTCGACGGCCTCCACGCCTTGGTGAACTGCGGCCGTCAGCGTTCTGGAGCCGCGGAGCCCGCCGCGGTGATCGGCCACAACTACCGGATGACCGATCTGCAGGCGGCGATCCTGGAAGTGCAGCTCGAGCGGCTCGACCACCAGCACGAGGTCCGCGCCGCCAACGCCCAGCGTCTGCGCGCGGCGATCGAGGACATCGACGGGCTCACGAATCTCGGCATCGACTCTCGCGTGACGACCCAGGCCATCTACCAGTTTGTGTTCCGTTTCGACAGCAACGCCTTCAGCGGCATCGACCGCGACGTCTTCGTCGCGGCCCTTCAGGCCGAAGGCGTTCCGGCCGACGGGCGCTTCTACGAGTCGCTGCCCATGAGCGAACTTCTTCGCCCCGACCCGGACCGCTACCCGACGTGGAGCGCGGCTCTGGTGAACGCGCCGACAGCAGACTGCCCGAACGCCGAGCGCGCCGCGTACCGCGAGTCCGTCTGGTTGCCCCACCAAGTCCTGCTCGGCACGGAGACCGACGTCGACGACATCGTCGAAGCCGTGCTCAAGGTGCAGCGCGCCGCAGCCGACCTCGCCGGACTCGAGACCGCAGAGGTCGAGCGCCTACGACGGGCGAGATCGGCCCGTTAGGAGTTCTCGAGAGCGCCGGTTCGCAGATCGACGTCTCCGACGGTTTGGCGGTGAACAACCCGGCCCAATGCGGTGAACTTACCGCGCTTTCCTCGTTCACCACGGATCTGCTGGGAGCGGTAGATCAGAGCTAGGCCCAGGTCAGCGTGCCGGAACTCTGACCGAAGGAGTCCGTCTCGACGCCCATCGACTGCAACAAGGTCACGTACAGGTTGCAGAGCGGCGCGTTGTGCCCGCCCTCGTGGACGATGTGCTGGCCGTGGCTGAAGCCGCCGCCGGCGACCAGGATCGGCAGGTCCTTCGGCTCGTGGGAGTTCGCGTTGCCAAGGTTGCTGCCGAACAGCACCGCCGTGTTATCGAGCAGCGAACCGTTGCCGTCACCGCGCTCCCCCAGGTCGGTCAGGAGATCGTCGAAACTCTCGACGATCTCGGTCTCGATCTTCTTGAGCTGCGCGATCTTCGCCGGATCCTGGCCGTGATGCGACAGGCTGTGCTGATCGAAGTTGACGCCCGGGACGTCGATCACAACGCCGTGATCCTGGATCATCAGGCTGATGACGCGAGACGAGTCGGTCTCCAGAATCAGCGGGATCATCCGGAACATCAGCTTGATGCGGCCGATCAGATCCGAGCGCGACGGAATGTCGACCGGCGGCTCGACATCGACCACCGGCTTCGGCTTCTGCTGCCAGGCCTTGACCTCGGCGAGGTCGAGTTCGGCCGTGCGCACCGCGTTGAAGTAGGAGTCCAGCTTCACCTGGTCGGCCAGGCTCACCCGCCGTCGCAGCGCCGAAGTCTGCGACTTGAGCCGATCGAGGATGCTGCCGCCGTCGTTCAGGCTCTGCTTCTCGCGCTCGACCTCCTCCGGGGTGCCCTGCAGGAACAACTGCCGGAACAGGTTCGCCGGGCTCGTCTGGGCCGGCACCATGGCGCCGCTCCTGGTGTATGACTGACTCTGCGGAGCCGCCGTGCCGAGCACGACGGACGGGAAGCGGGTCGTGTACCCGAGATGATTCGCGGCCACCTGGTCCATCGAGATCGTGTTCCGGAAACCGTCGAGACCGGGTCGCCGGGCGGCCGTCAGGAAGGTGATCTCGGAGTTGTGCGGCTGGCGGCCGGTCTGCTCCTCGTGCGAGAACCCGGAGAACAGCGTGAAGTTCTCCCGGTGCTTCTCGAGCAGCGACAGATACTCGGTCGTCTCGTAGCCGGCGCCGGCCGTCTTGGGAAACCAGGCCTCCTTGTAGAGACCGAGCGTGTTGCAGATGTTGACCATTCGCCGGGGCCCGCCAGCCGCTGCGTGCGCCAGCCCCGGGGTCATCGACTCGAGCATCGGCAAGGCGAGAGCGACACCCGAGGCGCGCAGGAACGTGCGGCGGTCCAATGGCTGTCTCAGGTTCATCACTACCTCGTCCTGAAGAGGTCGCTCTTCGTGACCTCGTGGATCATCGTTCTGAACGGATACTCGTCGTCGCTGAGCTTCGCCACGACATCCTCGACGCCGTCCCGGTCCGCGAACTCGATCTCGGCGCCGGTGGAGTAGACGAGAAGCCGGGACACGAGGTGACGCGCCACCTGTTCCACGTCCCTGCCGAGCAGTTCCTTGTACTCCGCGATCCCGGCGAAGGCCTCACCGTCGGCCGTGACTCCCGAGGCATCCACCGGAGGTCCCTGCTTGTACGGCATCGGATAGACGAATCCGTCCGGCGTCGTGCCCTCGCCGCCCGCCGCGCGGTACCTCGTGCGGAAGCCGCCGATCACGTCGAAGGACTCGAGAGCGAAGCCCGGCGGATCGATCACCCGGTGACAACTGTTGCAGACGGGCTCATTGCGGTGCTTCGCCAACTGCTCGCGGATGGTCACGGCACCCCGGGTGTCCGGTTCGAGAGCCTCGACGCTCTCGGGCGGAGGCGGCGCCGGCTGGCCGAGCAAATTGGCCAGCACGAAGTTCCCGCGCGGAATCGGCGACGTGATCGTGCCGTTGGCCGTGATCTTGTGGATGCTCGCCTGGGTGATCAGCCCGCCGCGCACGCTGTCCGGCGGCAACGTCACCTTGCGCATGTGCTGTCCCTCGACCTCCGGGATGCCGTAGTGGTCGGCCAGACGCCGGTTGAGGAACGTGAAGTCGGCGTCGATCAGACTGCCCACGCCGTGGTCCCCGTCGATCAACTCGGCCAGGAACAGTTGGGTCTCCCTGGCCATCGCCTGCCCCAGGCGGTCGTCGTACTCCGGATAGAGCCCGGAGTCCGGGTTCGTCGCCTTCATCTCGTAGAGCCTGAACGCCTGGCCCGCGAAGTCGTGGACGAAGCGCTCGGACCTGGGATCGTCGAGCAGACGCTCTACCTGAGACGCCAGGACCCCCGGGTCGGAGAGGCTGCCGTCGCCGGCGCTGGCCAGCAGTTCATCGTCCGGCAGGCTCCGCCAGAGAAAGTAGGAGAGGCGAGACGCCAGCGCGTGATCGTCCAGCCGTCCCGGATCGCCGGTCTGGAACAGGAACGGGGGAGCGCTGAGCATGGCGCGGAGCGGGATGCGCACCGCTTCGATGAACGGCCGACCGTTCTCGAGAAGCGGTTGGGCCAGACTCGCATAGGCCTTGAGCTCGCCTTCAGCGAGCGGGCGGCGGAAGGCCCGCGGCCCGAAACCCGCAACGACGTCCACGACGTGCTCGTACGGCGCCTTCGTCAGGACGACATCGCCGGCATCGTCGAAGTCGACGCCGGCCAGCAGCTTCCGGGTGCTCGGCGGCGGCCAGTCTTCGAACAGCGGACCCTCGATCACGAGCGACCGGAGCGCAATCCCCTCGCCCTTGTAGTTCTCGACGTTCCTGTCGGGTGAGTAGTAGTCGAAGTACTCGCCCGGCGGCGGATCCGCCTCGGCGAGCGAGGGAGCGAGGAGGTCTCCCGGGCGAAGGAAGGTCTCGAACTGCACCGTCCGCGGCGTCTCGCCAACCAGATCCCAGGAGGCGATCAGCTCGTCGAGCGAGGCGGCAGCAGCCTGCTTCGATCCCCGATACACAGTCAGCGTTACCGGGCCGCGCGGCTGGTACGCCCAGCCCTCGATCGTCGCCCGATAGCGGCCGGCGTAGGGCACGTTGTAGCCCTCGGTCTCGGAGTGCATCAGGTACGTGGACCCGCCGTCGACGAACATGACGGCCGCATCGTCCAGCATCTTCGTGATCCCGCCGCCCAGGATCTCCGCCTTGCTCATGTAGGTGAGGTAGGTCGAGTCGGCGTAGGCGATCTCGCGCCTCCCGGTAACCGGCCGCGGCCCGATCTTGATCGCCGCGTCGAGCGCCCGGTCCGCCACTTCGAGATAGCTGCGGACGTGCAGAGGCGACATGCTCTGGTTCGCCGCCACCGTGTCGAAGCCGCCCGAGTCGGCCTCCGCCGGCAGCGACTGGCTCAGTTCCATCGCCACCGCCTCGTCGATGGCGAGCAGATCCTGGATCGTGTAGGCGTACTCCAGCCGGGTCAGGCGCCGCAACGGAACGCGCTGGTCTCCGCGGGCGGCCAGATTGGCTTCGGCCAGAGCCCCCTTGAGCGACTCCAGTGCCGCCGAGATCAGTTCCGCCTCGGGCTTCGGCGCCTCCGGAGGCGGCATCTCGCCGTTGGCGATCCGATCATGAATGCGCTGCCAGGTGCGGAACGTCCTCGCGTCCGTCAGATCGTGGCTCAGGCGGGTGATGCTGAGCGGCGTGGCGGTCCGGTTTCCGTGGCAGCGGATACAGGAACGGTCGACCAGCGGCGCCACGCCCTCGAAGAATCCGGCGGTCTCCGTGGTCTCCTGCGATCCGACGGCGGGCACGAGCAGGACGAACGGCAACGTCGCGACCGCAATGCGATTCTGCTTCATCCCTATCCCCTTCCGCCACCGCGCACCAGGGTGGCTGGCAACTCGCTCAAGAACTTGTAACACCCTACCATTCTTCGGCCGCCTCAGCCGCTGCCCTGAAGCGGCAGGACCGCCCCGACATGATCCCGGATCCACTTCGCGTCGAACCACTCCAGGGGGTCGACCGGCAGGCCGCCCAGCAGCACGGCGAAGTGCAGGTGATCGCCGCCGGCGAGGCCGGTCTCGCCGCTGAGTCCCAGACGCTGGCCGGTGCCGACCGTCTGACCGACCTCGACATCGATCCGGGACAGGTGGGAGTAGAGGGTCTGCAGGCCGTAGCCGTGATCGACGATCACGGTGTTGCCGTAGATGCCGAAGTACTCCGTCATAACGACTATGCCTGAGTTCGCGGCCGGGACGTCGTCCTGCACACGCGAAGCGAGATCGAAGCCGAGATGGTCCTGCGTATCGACGACGCGGCCCTCGTAGACGTACTGCCTGCGGGTCGCGAACTGGTCCATGACCTGGGTGTTACGCATCTGCAGGAACGCGCCGCTCCAGAGCTGACGCGGCACCGAGCTGGAAGCGACCTCGACCAGCCTCTCCGCGTTCATCCGCCGGAGATCCCCGTTCAGCATGAGGTAGTTCTCAAGCAGGCTGCCACGGTCCTCGAGTTCCGGCGTCCGGGACATGATCGCCGGCACCACGCGGGCCATGAAACCGTCGCTCAGCCGGATGGTCGACGACCGGAGTGGGGACGGCTCCACCTGGCCCAGGAACCGCACGCTCGACTCGTTGCCGAGCTCGTCGCGCGCGACCAGCCTGAAAGGCGATGGATCGGCGCTGTCGTACGGAACGCCGAACAGGACGAAGCGCTCCTGGGGCCCGCCGCCGGCAAGCGGATGACCAGGGAACTTGTAAGGGCCTGCCTCCACGCCGCTCTCGACGGCGCTGTCGCTGACCAGGTAGCGCAGCACTCCGCTGCCGGACTGCGTGGGCGTCGCCGTCACCCGCACCGAGCTCAGCTCCGGCGGCCGGAACCGGACCGGCAATGTGAGCTCCGCCACCCTGGGCCGGGGCCGGCGCAGCAGAGTCCCGGGGCGTTCGACCGTGACACGCACCGTCGCCTCGCCTTCGGCCAGGCTGGGCGTCGGCAAACTGCCCACTTCGACCTCGAGCGTCGCCTCGGACACCGGATTGCCGCCAAGCGACCACGGGCCGGGCGGACGGTGGCTCCGCTCTTCGAGCAGCACGGACTCTCCGCCCTGGATCAACTCGACCCGAATCGAACCGAGACCGCGGCCGCCGGCTTCCGCCACGGACGTCACGACCGTCCTGGGGCCGATCCCGGGCAGGTCGGACCTGATCGTGACGACGGGTTCCGGTCCGATCCGAACCCAGAGCACCGCGCCGGCGGCAACCAGGGCCGCAACGAGGATCGCCGCCATCGCCGCCCACGGCGGCCGGCCTCGCCGGCGCGGTTCCAGGCGAACGGCCTCCCTTCCCGAAAGCGCCAAGATCCGGCGGCCCGTCAGTCGACCTGGAGCAATTCGACCCAGTTGCCGTCCGGATCCTCGATCATCGAGATCTTGATGCCGGGACGAATCTCGCGCGGCGAGATGACGATCTTGCGCCCCGCCTCCTCCGCCTGAGCCGTAGCCTCGTCCAGGTTCGAGACTGACAACGTCCAGTACCGGTAGCCCGTCGCTCCTCCGATGCCTCCTGGCGGCGACGACGCCGCCGGCGCCCTCGACAGCGACACGAGCTTGATCAGGCTCGTACCGCAGAGCAGGCGGTGCATCGTTCCGCCCGGCATCGGCATCTCGCCCTGATCGTCGAGCCCCAGAATGTCACGGTAGAAGTGAAGCGACGCCTCCGCGTCGCGCACCACGATGCCGAGATCGATCGAATCCTTCGTCAGTTCTACGCCCAAAACAGCCCTCCTCTGATCGTCGTGGCGGCGGATGTTATCCGCCAGCGACTCGCGGGAAGGCGCCGTCAGGGATCGACTCGCCGGGCTTCTCCCTCCCTCTGGCGTGAGACCACGCCGCGGAAGAGCAGGAGAACGCCAACCGCCATGACGGCGAGCGGCCAGAAGTCGAGGACGTCGTCCACCCAGACGAAGTCCGGAAGGCCCGCGATGACGAGGAATCCGCCGGGGATCAACGGCCACCAGCGGTGCACCCTCTCGTAGACCAGGGAGATGGCGTAGATCAGCAGGAAGCCGACGCCGATGCCGAAGGCGGCGCTTTCGCCTTCGATGAGAAACAACGACTCCGAGTACATGTCGTCGTACACCAGCCCGGCACCGAGTCCGATCAGGATTCCCCCTGGAATCAGCAGCCCGAACGCCCTCTTGTAGAAGTAGCCCGCCATGAAAATCCCGCCGACCAGGATCAGAAACAGATGGTCGGGTGAGCCGTCCAGTCGCTCCAGCGCCAGCAAGGCCCCGCCCAGCACGATCAGGGCCAGACCGGCTGCAACCTGGCCGGCCAGACCGGGGCCCGCGTCCGCCGCCGGAGGCTCCGGCGGTTGCGCCGGCGGTTCCGGCGGCTCGACGGAGGTCGACGATTCGGTGGCTGAGCCTGCAGGCGAAGAGGTGTCGTCGTTCATCTCGTCATGTTCCATGAAGTCGTTCCTCCCTGCTGCACTCTACGCACGATCAGCCGGTGAGGTTCCATCCGCCTCGCTTTCGCCGCCAACCCGTCACCGGCTCGGCCCGCATTCCGCTGGTACGCTTGAGCCATGCCGGTCTTCGAACGGGGCAATACGCGGATCGAGTGGTGGGAAGCCGGCGAGGGCTTTCCCGTGCTGCTGTTCGCGCCGGGCGGCATGCGCTCGGCGGCCGAGATCTGGGGAACGAGCCCGTTCGACCCGCGCGAGGCGCTCTCGAAGTCGTTTCGGGTCATCTCGATGGACCAGCGCAACGCCGGCGGGTCCACGGCGCCGGTAACCGCCGCGGACGGCTGGCATTCGTACACGGACGATCACGTCGCGCTGCTCGATCATCTGGGCGTCGAGCGCTGTCACCTGATGGGCGGCTGCATCGGCTCCTCCTACTGCCTCGGCGTTCTCCAGGCCGACGCATCCCGGGTCGGCGCCGCCGTGCTCCAGAACCCGATCGGCCATCACGAGAACCAGGACCTGTTCTACGAGATGTTCGACACCTGGGCCGACACCCTGCTCGAGCACCGGGACGACGTGGATCCCGCGGCCCTGCCGCCCTTCCGGGCGCGGATGTACGGCGGCGACTTCACGTTCAACGTGGACCGCGACTTCGTGGCCGGAATCGAGACGCCGCTCCTGATTCTGGCCGGCGACGACGCCTACCATCCCCGGCCGATCGCCGAGGAGATCGCCGCCCTGGCGCCCAACAACGAGATGATCCTCGAGTGGAAGAGCGCGGAGGCGGCAAGGGCAGCGGCGGCCCAGGTGAGAGCGTTCCTGGAGCGGCACACGCCGTAGCCATCCGAAGGGGAACCAGATGATCGGAGCAACTCTGCTCGGAGCGGTCCTGGCACTGGGGACTCCACCGGGGGCGGCCACACCGACCCAGGCCCGGCAGGCTGAAAACCTCCCGGAGGGCCCGCTCGGCCGCGGCGTCGGTGCACTGAGCGACGTGGTCGAGGTGACGGTCGTCAACGTGGACGTCATCGCCACCGACCGCAACGGGCGCCCGGCGGAAGACCTGTCGCGCCAGAACTTCCGGGTCTTCGACAACGGCGCGCCGGTCGAGCTCAACTACTTCGGCCGCGGCGGCAGTGCCGGAGACTCGGACCCGGAACTCGTGCGGGAGCCCCTGTCGATCGCGTTCTTCTTCGACAACACCCATCTCACCGTCGCCAGCCGCTCCGCGGTGATGGACCAGATCAAGGACTTCGCCCGTGGCCAGCTTGAAACCGGCGACCGGGACGTCCCCGTCTACGCGATGGTGGTCGCATTCGACGGCGAGTTGCGGCTGCTCCAGGACCTGACGACGGACTACATCGCCCTGGCCCAGGGGCTGAACCGGGCCGAAGCCGCGCACCAGGTCTTCACGGAGGCCCAGGGGCTCAAGCGCAGGTCGCAGGAGAGTTTCCTCCAGTTGATGAACCAGTTGAACGCCCGGCGCCAGGAGTCGGCCGGCAGCATCGGCGCTCTGCGCGCGACGCTCGCCGAGTTGCTCGCCTACGCGCGCGTCGTGCATCAGGACAGCGCCCGCACCGCCGACGCGATCGAGGATGTCGTCGAGTCGCTGGCCCTCGTTCCCGGACGCAAGGCCTTCTTCCTGATCAGCGACGGCTTCGCGTCCCGGCCGTTCGACCGCCTGCTCCAGAACGTGCAGAAGCGCGTGGCCGGTCGCCGGGAAGAAACCGGCACCGAGCTGATGCAGAGCCGCGAGGTCGACGCGCCGGAGGGCTTCGACGCACCGAACAACCTGTACACGAGGAACTCGAACATCCAGGGCACCGCCGCGCTCACGACAACGTCCTTCCAGCAAGACCTGTCCACCTTCGATCTCAGTGCCCGGTACGCCGGCCTGGCCGCGCGCGCGAACTCGCACCGCGTCTCCTTCTACGCCTTCAAGCCGCCCGAGGTCGAAGTCGCCGCGGCGGCTCTGTCCGAACGCGTATCGGACCAGCAGAAGCTCACCTACCTCTCCGACCTCCGCGGCGTGCTGAACGGCCTTGCCCACGACACCGGCGGCCGCTCCTGGGTTTCCGGCCGCAACGTGGGCACTTTCTTCGACCAGGTGGCGGCGGACCTCGGTTCCTACTACTCGCTCGGCTACGTGCTCGACGAGTTCGTGGAGGGTTCGATCCACGAGGTCCGCATCAGGCCCCGGCCGCGGAACCTGCGGCTGCGCCACCGGACGAGCTACGTGGCAAGATCTCTCCGCGAGCGGCTGGCCGAGCGGACTGTCGGCGCCCTGTTGCTCGGCTGGACCGAGAACCCTCACGGACTTCACATTGACAGCATCCAGTGGGACACCGGCGGCGGCGGCTTCTACGACGTCGACTTCACCGTTTCCGTGCCCCTCGACAAGCTCATCATGATCGAGCAGGCCGGACAGCGCACCGACCAGGTCCGCGTGGTCGCCGTCGTTCTCACCGAGGACGGCGAGCAGTTGGCGCCTAGCCACATCGTCCTCCCCCTCGCCATCCCCGACCGTGACTGGTCGGAGGCCCGGGACCAGTTCTTCGCGGTCAGCTTCGAGTACCCCATTCCGCGCGGTAGCCATCGGGTCGCCATCGGCCTCTGGGACGAGAACGGCGGCAACGGTTCTTACATCAGGAGAGAATTCAGTGTGCGCTGACCTTGAAAGCACCCCCGGACCCGCTCACCTCACCGAGGCCGAGCTGACCGCCGGCTTCGGCCATGTCCTGGCCTCCCCCGCCGACGGCGGCACCCTGGAGATGATCGTCAGGCGGCCCGCAGTCGATCAGCGAGAGACCCTCGATGAGGGAAGGCTCACCACCGAGGAAGGCCTCGAGGGAGATTCCTGGAAAGCCCGCCGCGGCTACTCCCTTCCCGACGGCTCACCCGACCCGGACGCGCAGATCACCCTGACCAACGCGCGGTTCGCCGACCTGATCGCGGGTGCGCGGGACCGGTGGCCGCTTGCCGGAGACCAGCTCTACGTCGACCTCGACCTGAGCGAGGACAACCTGCCGACGGGCACCAGGCTCCGCATCGGCGAAGCGACCATCGAGATCACGGCCCTCCCCCACACCGGCTGCAGCAAGTACCGGCAGCGATTCGGGCTGGAGGCGCTCAAGTTCACCGCCACGCCGGAGGGCAGGTCGCGCCACCTGCGCGGCATCTACGCCCGCGTCGTCGAGCCCGGAGCGGTGCGGGCCGGCGACCCGATCGAGAAAGTGGACTGACGCCGGTGGCGATCACCAGGGGAGTCCGGCAACTCGTCGCCGAGGCCGACGCCGCGGTCGAAACGGTCACGGCCGCGGACGCGCTTGAACGACAGCAGAACGGTGCCCTCATCATCGACCTGCGCGACATCCGCGAGCGGGCCCGCGAGGGCTTCATTCCCGGCTCCTTCCACGCCCCCCGGGGCATGATCGAGTTCTGGGTGGATCCCGACAGCCCCTACTTCAAGGAGGCCTTCGGCGAGGAGCGGGAGTTCATCTTCCACTGCGCCAGCGGCTGGCGCTCCGCGCTCGCGACGAAAGCGGTCCATGACATGGGGCTCGCGCCAGTGTCCCACATCGGCGGAGGCTTCACGGCCTGGAAGAAAGCCGATGCGCCCGTGCTGCGGACGGAGGACGGCCGGGAACCCAGGTAACGGCGGCGGCACGGGCGCCCCTGCCCTGCTTGACAGCAAGGTGCTGATTCCTTACCCTCTGCGCCCGTTCAATACCGCTACACAAGATGTTCGTCCTCCTCACCTTCGCCTCGACCGCTCCGCTCGCGAAGGGTCACTGCCGCGGCGCGAAGCGTCCGGGACAGGATCCTGGGTGACCTGGTAGATCGAGAACGCATCTTCTCCTAGAGGCCGGCCATCCAGAGGGATGAGCCGGCTTTTCACTTTCCTGGAAGCGCAAACCCACCGAAGGAGACATCGCAATGGAACTCCAGACCGTCGATGCCGACAGCGAGTGCCCCGAGTGTTTCGAGGCCGTGAGCCTCAAGGCGGTCATGCAGCATGAGATCGTCCAGTGCGCCGGCTGCGGCGTCGACCTGGAAGTAATCGAACTCGACCCCGTCGCCCTGGAGCTCGCGCCGGAAGAAGAAGAGGACTGGGGCGAGTAGCAGGAACCGGAAATGCGCATCGGAGTCCTATACAGCCGGGTCCGGCCCGAAGAGAAGCTGCTGTTTGCCGAGCTCGAGCGTCGGCCGGCCGACGTCGAGTTGATCGACGACCGCAGGGTTGTCCTCGCACTCGGCGGCAGCAGCGCACTCGAGCCGCCCTTCGACTTCGACGTCGTCTTCGACCGCTCGCTCAGCTACAGCCGGGCTCTGGCCAACCTGCGCGTCCTCGCCGACCGCGGCGTAGCCACGGTCAATCCAGCCCGCGTGATCGAGAACTGCGGAGACAAGGTCCGCACGTCGAGCCTGCTCCAGGCGGCCTCGGTGCCGACGCCCGAAACCCGGGTGGCCTCGACGCCCGAGGCGGCTCTGCTCGCGATCGAGGAACTCGGCTATCCGGTTGTCATGAAGCCGACCGTCGGATCCTGGGGCCGCCTGATCGCGCGCATCAACGACCGGGACGCCGCCGAGGCGCTGCTCGAGCACAAGAGCACTCTCGGCTCCTACCAGCACTCCATCTTCTACCTGCAACGTCACGTCGAGAAGCCGGAGCGGGACATCCGCGCCTTCATAGCCGGCGGCCGGACCCTCTGCGCGATCTACCGCCGGGCGCCGCACTGGATCACCAACACGGCGCGCGGCGCTTCCACCGAGAACTGCCCGGTGACGGCGGAGATCGACGACCTTTGCCGGCGAGCCTCGCGAGCCGTCGGGGGCGGCCTCGTGGCGGTCGACCTGGTGGAAGACCGCGACCGCGGTCTGCTGGTGCTGGAAGTCAACCACACGATGGAATTCCGCAACTCGATCGCACCCACCGGCGTCGACATTCCCGCGCGCATGATCGACTTCGTCGAACGGGTGGGCGCCGTGGGATGGGACGAGGCCCAGGAACCGGAGACGGTATGACTCTCCGAGCATCGATCGTCGGCGGGTCCGGTTACGCCGGCGGCGAGTTGCTGCGGCTGCTGCTCGGTCACCCCGGATTCGAGGTCGCGCAGATCACTTCGCGCCGGCTGGCCGGCTCCTTCGTGCACTTCACCCACCCCAACCTCCGCGGTCACACCGATCTGCGTTTCTCCACCGTGGACGAACTCGAGCGCTGCGACCTGCTCTTCCTCTGCCTCCCGCACGGCAACGCGGCCAGGCACATCGACCTCTACTCCGAACTCGCACCGAAAGTCGTCGATCTCTCGGCGGACTTCCGGCTTCGTTCGGCCGGGGCCTGGGGGGATTGGTACGGCACCGCCCATGTCGCTCCGCTGTGGCTCGACCGTTTCGTGTACGGCCTGCCCGAGCTGGACCGCGAGGCAGTGGCCGGCGCCGACCTCGCGAGCGGTGTCGGATGCAATGCGACCGCGACCCTGCTCGGTCTGCTTCCACTGCTCGAACCCGGACCCGTGGAGAACGATCTCGTCGACTGGAGCCGGGGCGTCGTCACCGAACTGAAAGTCGGCAGCAGCGAAGGCGGCGCGTCGTCGTCCGATGCCTCCCACCACCCGGAGCGGTCGGGCGTGGTTCGCAGCTTCCGGCCGACGGGCCACCGGCACACCGCCGAGGTCGAACAGGCGTTCGCCAGCCGCGGCGTCGACGTTGCCGGCGACGTCCACCTCTCGGTGACGGCCGTCGAGATGGTGCGCGGCGTTCTCGCGACCAGCCACATCTTCCTTGCCGACGCGACGAATGCCAGGGCCGCCGAGCGCGAGCTCTTCCGGACCTACCGCTCCTTCTGCCAGCAGCATCCCTTCATTCGTCTGGTCAAGGACCGGCGCGGCATCCACCGCTATCCCGAGCCGAAGATCCTCGCCGGCAGCAATCACGCCGAGGTCGGTTTCGACCTGGATCCAAAGACCGGGCGCCTGGTGGTCATCTGCGCCATCGACAACCTGATGAAGGGCGCGGCCGGCAACGCGGTCCAGTGCGCCAACCTGATGTGCGGCTACGGAGAGACCCGGGGCCTCGGTTTCCTCGGGCTTCACCCCGTTTAGAAGCTCATGTCCGACCCCACTCCGAACCCCAGCGGCCAGCCGCTGGTGATCAAGGCCGGCGGCGGCAAGGCGCTCGACCTCGAGGCCATCGTGGCCGATGTCGGATCCCTGTGGCGAGCCGGCCGGCTCGTCGTCCTGGTGCACGGCGGGGCGGAGACGACGAACGAAGTCGCCGAGCAGTTGGGACACCCACCACAGTTCGTGACCAGCGAAAGCGGCTACAGCAGCCGCCGGACCGACCGCCGCACGCTCGAGATCTTCGAGATGGTCTATTGCGGCCTGGTGAACAAACGCTGGGTCGAACTCCTCCAGCGCCAGGGCGTTGCAGCAGTCGGGCTGTCCGGACTCGACGGCCGGCTGTTCGAGGGGCGCCGCAAGGACAGGCTGCGCATCCGGCACGGCGGCCGGCGAATGGTGCTGCGCGACGACTGGACCGGCACCGTCGAGAAGGTGAACGAAGAACTTCTGCGCCTGCTGCTCGACGGCGGCTACCTGCCGGTGCTGACGCCCCCCGGCGCCTCCTTCGACGGCGAAGCCGTGAACGTGGACGGGGATCGCGCGGCCGCCGCCATCACGACTGCCCTTGGTGCCCCGACCCTCGTCTACCTCTCCGGCGCTCCGGGACTGCTCGCCGACTTCCCCGACGAGGACTCCCTGATTCCCCGCTTCGAAGTCGCGCGCGGCGCGCTCTCCGGCGCCGCCCCGGACGCTGGAGTCGAACCTCTGGCGGCCGCGGCAGAAGACCGGATGAAGAAGAAGGTGCTCGGCGCCGCCGAGGCGCTCCGCGGCGGGGCCGACCGGGTCATCTTCGCCGACGGCCGGATCGAGCGGCCCGTGCAGGCGGCCCTCGACGGAGCGGGCACTCACATCGTCGTCCGAACGTCGAACCCGCGGGAGGATTCGTGATGAGTGCCAGCGCCGAGGATCGCCGCCTCGGGACCTGGGCGCCGCGCCGGCCCACTCCGCCCATCGTCGGTGGCGAGGGCTGTGAACTGATTGCGGAGAACGGCGACCGCTATCTGGATCTGACCGCCGGCTACGGCGTCTGCTGCCTGGGCTACAACCACCAGGCAATCGTCGACGCCATCAGGCAGCAGGCGGAGCGGCTCACCTTCTGTCCGCTCAACGTGTCGAGCGCCGTCCGGGCGGAGTACGTCGAGGCGCTGGCCGCCGTCCTGCCCGCACCGCTCGACCGCGTGTTCCTGTGCAACAGCGGCACGGAGGCGGTCGAGGGCGCGATCAAGTTCGCGGCGCTGGTCACGGGAAGAAGCCGGACCGTAGCGCTCCGGAACAGCTTTCACGGCCGCACCCTGGGCGCACTGGCGATGACCTGGAACCCCGCTGCCCGCAGGCCCTACGACGGCCTGCTTCACGATGCCGTCTTCGTTCAGTCGGAGGCCGAGGCGATCGACCAGGCGGTCACCGAAGAGACGGCCGCGGTCGTCCTCGAACCCGTGCAGGGCGAAGGCGGCGTCAACGTGCTCACCGACGATCTCCTCCTGGCTGCGCGCCGCGCCTGCGACCGGCACGGCGCCATGCTCATCTTCGACGAAGTGCAGACGGGCTTCGGCCGCTGCGGCAACTGGTTCGCCCATCAGCACACGCCCGGACTCGAGCCCGACGTGATGGCGATGGCGAAGGGCATCGGCAGCGGCTTTCCGCTCGGAGCGATCGCCTACGGCGGCCGGGTCGCCGAGGCGCTCCGCCCCGGAAGCCACGGCTCGACCTACGGCGGCAACCCGCTCGCCTGCGCGGTCGGCCTGGCCGTGATCGAGACGCTCCGACGTCTCGACCTGCCCGAGAGGGCAGCGACGGTGGGCGGGCGTTTCGCCGATTCCCTCAGGAGCCGCTTCGGCTCGAACCCGCGGGTGCGGGAAGTTCGGGGACGCGGCCTGCTGATCGGTGTCGTCCTGCGTGAACGCGCGGGACGCCACATCGCTCGCCTCGCTACCGAACACCGGATCCTGGCCCTGCCCGCTGGTCCGAACGTGATCCGCCTGCTGCCTCCGTTGATCGTCTCGGACGACGAACTCGAACGCGGCGCCGAGGCGATCCAGGCCGTGCTCGGAGGAGAATGATCGTGGACACCGGGACCGTCGACGCCGGCCGCCACCGCGCCGAGATCGAGCTGGTGCAGGGACTCGTCGCGGTGCCTTCGCTGTCGCGGCACGAAGCGGCCGCCAGCGGCTGGCTCTCCGAACAGATGGCCGCGCGGGGCCTCGAACGCTGCCACGTCGACGGCGCGCTGAACGCCGTCGGCGAACTGGGCGACCCCGCGGCCTCCCGCCTGGTCGTCCTGCTCGGGCACATCGACACTGTGCCGGGGAACATCCCGGTCCGGATCGAGGACGACGGATCGCCTCACGGCGTCCTGCATGGCCGGGGTTCGGTCGACGCGAAGGGGCCGCTCGCCAGCTTCGTGGCGGCGGCGGCGCGACTCGGTGGAGACTGGGCCCGCGCCCACGACCTGCGGGTGATCGTCGCCGGCGCGACGGAAGAGGAAGCTGCGACCTCCCGCGGCGCCCACTTCCTGCTGAAGCGGCTGAACGGCCGCGACGAGCCGGCGCCCGACTTTTGCATCATCGGCGAGCCCAGCCACTGGCACCGGGTGACGCTCGGTTACAAGGGACGCCTGCTGATCGACCTGATGGCCCGGCGGCCGAGCAGCCACACCGCCGGCCCGGAGGTCGGCGTCGGCATCACCGCGTTCGACCTCTGGCGGCGCCTGGAACAGGTGGCGGAGCGCCACGGAGGCCGGACACCCTTCGAGCGTGTGCTGCCCAGCCTGCGCTCGATCGGGACGACGAGCGACGGTCTCTATGACACTGTTCGCGCCGACTACGGCCTGAGGCTCCCCGTCGACTTCGACGTCTCCGCACTGGTCGAGGAACTGACGGACTGGTTTGGCGGCGCGGCGGCGGACATCGACGGGCCGCTGTTCTCGGACCTCGACCCGGAGCGCGGCACCGGCACGATCCGCTGCGAGCAGGGGCATGCCGGCCTGGAACTGAGCCTGCGCGGCTACGAGATCGGGGTCCGGGCCGACCGGCACTCGCCCCTGGTCCGCGCGTTCCTCGCCGCCATTCGCGCGGTCGGCGGCCCGCAGGTCGCGCCGAAGTTCGTCGTCAAGACCGGCACCTGCGACATGAACATCGTCTGGCCCGTCTGGCGCTGTCCCATCCTTGCCTACGGCCCGGGGGACAGTACACTCGACCACACACCGAACGAGCACCTGGATCTGAACGAGTACCTGCTGGCGGTCGACACCGTGGAACTTGCGCTGAGGAATCTCGCCGCGGCCATGCCGGTCACCGGCTGACCGCGTGGCTCCTCGCCCACCCCGCATCGACCGCACCGCCTTCGGCGTCAGCGTCGCGCTGATCGTGCTGGTCTGCGCTCCCCTCGCGCTGTCGCCCCAGGCAGGCGGCGCCCTGGTGGTCCAGGCCTACGAGTCACTGACCGAGCGCTTCGGCCTCATCTACCAGTGGGCGACGCTGGCGGTCACCGTCTTCCTGGTCTGGCTCGCCTTCAGCCACCACGGCAAGCGAAGGCTCGGCCACGAAGATAGCCGGCCGGACTTCAACATCTTCAGTTGGATGGCGATGCTCTTCTGCGCCGGCATCGGGGCAGGACTCCTCTACTGGTCGACGATCGAATGGGTGACATACCTCGACAAGCCTCCCTTCGAACTCGCCCCGAACTCCACCGAGGCGGTCGAATGGGCGGCGACCTACGGCATCTTCCACTGGGGCATCTCGGCCTGGGCGCTGTACTGCTTCCCGGCCGTGGCGATCGCGATCCCCTACTACCGGCAGCACGCGCCGGTACTCCGCCTGAGCACAGGCCTGCACGCGCTGATCGGCCGCGACGGCTACGACCGCCCCCCTGCGCGGGTCGTCGACGTCCTGTTCATCCTGGCCCTTGTCGGCGGTACCGGCACTTCACTCGGGCTGGGAACGCCGATGGTGGCGGCCTGCGTCAGCGAAGTCCTGGGCATCGAACAGACCTTCGGACTTCAGGTGACGATCCTGCTCGTCTGCGTCACGCTGTTCGCGGCCAGCGTCTACCTCGGACTCGAACGAGGCATCAAGCCGCTGTCCGACGGCTCGGTCCTCGCCGCGATCGTCCTGCTCGCCTTCATCCTGATCGTCGGCCCGACGAACTTCCTTCTTCGCAGCGGCACCAACTCCATCGGTTTGATGCTCGAGAACTTCATCCGGCTGAACACCTGGACGGACCCTGTGGCGCGCACCGGCTTCATAGAGGACATGACCGTCTTCTACTGGGCCTGGTGGATTGCCTACGGACCCTTCATGGGCCTGTTCGTGACCCGCATCTCCCGGGGCCGGACGGTGCGCCAACTGATCCTCGGCATGCTGGTGCTGGGCACGCTCGGCTGCGCCCTCTTCTACGCCGTGCTCGGCAACTACAGCATGCACCTGGACCTGTCGGGAGCGCTTCCCGTGCGCGACATCGCCGCTCAGGCCGGCAGCGAGACCGCGATCGCCCAGAGCATCGGCTTTCTGCCGCTCGGGACCCTCGTCCTCGCCGTCTTCGCGCTCGTGGCGATCGTCTTCATTGCCACGACCTACGACTCCGCGTCCTACTGCCTGGCGGCGTCTGCCACCCGCAACCTGCCGGAAGGAACCCATCCGGCCCGGTGGCATCGGCTGTTCTGGGCCGTTGCGGTCGGCATTCTGCCAGTCACGTTGATGTTCATCGGCCAGGAGGGCGGCAACAACCAACTGCGAGTCATCCAGTCGGCCACCCTGGTCGTCTCGCTGCCTCTCCTCGTCGTCGGAGCGCTCATGGCGGTGTCCCTGATGCGCTCGCTTCGGGAAGCGGACCGCGAGTCCGAGACCTGACCCGCCCGAGGAGCCGACACTCCCTCGCGGCCGACAGTCGAAGCCGTTCAGTGGTCGGCGCCGGACCCCAGCGCCGACCTGAGTTCAGCGATGGAGTTCGCCATCGCGTCGAGCGCGTTCTCCCAGTCCGACCAGTGGAAAGCGTGTCCGGCCTCGATCGCCTCGTCCCACGAGCCGTCGATCGCGAACAGCGCGTTGGCCGCCTCATGGCGCTTCGAGGGGTCCCTGAGCCGCAGAACGGCTCGACTCACCTCGGCCCGCTGTTGGCCCAGGGTCCGGAGCCTCGCCAGATTGCGGCCGCCCCGCGCGAGCGCTTCCTGGCCTGCTTCACCGGGAATGCCCACCTCGTCGTGATCGGCGTCCGGGCCGTGGCAGCGATTGCAACGCCCCTGTAGACCGCCCTCGACTCCCAGCGACTGCGCCGCAACGCTTCCGTGGCAGGTGCGACAGGTAGGAGCCGCGCGAACGCGACGCTCGAGCAGCGCGTAGTGGGCGCTCTGCTGCAGCGCCCCGTACTCCGCGTCGTGGCAGCGGCCGCAGGTCTGCGGCAGGTTCCAGTGATTGGTCGGGCTATCGCGGTGGGCGCTGTTGAGCACTCCCTTGTGGGCGCGCAGCTCAACGAACGTCGAGGGGTTGCCGCCATGACAGTCCGCGCAGGAGACACCGGCCGAGGCGTGCGCCGAGTCGCGGAACTGCCGCAGGTGGACTTCGGCTACCTCGTCGAGTTCCTGCGCGGCGTGGCAGTCGATGCACGGATCCTGCGCCGACGCGGCGGCGGCCAGAGCCGCAACGGCCAGCACAGGAACCGCCCACTTCAAGATCCCCCCGGCGGCATTCACGGCGTCAGACTACCAACACGCAGAGTCTGGGAAACAACGCCCAGGAAGTCGAGGAGGACGCTCACACGACGGAAGGACGGTCAGCGCCAGTCGAACTCGGGCGTCAGGACGACCTCCCGGTCGCCCCCCATCAGCTCCGGCAGGCGCAGGCGGTAGTAGTTCAGTGGAATCCCGCCGTACCAGTAGCGGTGCCGGGCGATTCGGGTCGGCCGCTCGAGAACATGGCGCGTCGTTGCCTGACCCGTACCGCCGGCGACAGGCGCCAGGGTCACCGTCAGACGGGCAAGCCGTACCGGCGACCCGACCAGGAGTTCGCCGTCGGCCGATGGTCGATAGCGGATCCCGTCCGGACCCTGTCGCCAGACACCATCGCCGATCAGCCGGACGCGCAGGTCACCGTGCTGGATTTCCGCCGGGGCCGATCCGAGGTGAATCTGGGACGTCTCGAGCGGCAGGAGGCTCTTCGCCGCGGCCGACACGTAGCGCAGCCGCCGCGCTCCCTGCTCGGGATCGATCTCCAGCGGGAAGGAGGCCGCCGTCCGCCACAGCGGCAGGACGAACAGCGCCGCTGCCACCGACATCGCCGCGAGCCAGCGCCTGGACGGCGGGCGCTCGATCAGGAACCAGCAGGCAGCGTAGAGGGGCAGGAACCAGCGGTTCGCGATCGCTCCCGCTCCGCCGTAGAAGTTGTACGGATTCTTGATCAGGAAGGCCAGGAGACCGACGGCGATGCCGAGAAGCAGCCAGCGGCGCCGCGAGCCCGGCCGCAGGCAGGCGCAGGCTACAAGCAGCGGCAGGAAGTACGGAACGATGCCGATGCTTCGACCGATCAACGCGTAGACCAGGTTGTGGCCGAGCAGCGCCGCGTCGAGGTCGGGCAGCAGGAAGCCCTCGCGGACCCAGGACGCGTCGCCGCGCACGGACAGCAGCTCGGGCCAGCGCTGCCGCTCGAAATCGACGTCCGGATAGCCCGTCGCGCTGCTGAATCCCTGCCGTTCGCTCACGTAGGGAGTCCAGGCGCCGCCGCTCGCGCGGTGGAACCAGGCTGAGCCGAGCAGCAGCAGGATCGCTCCCGACGCCGCCAAAGCAGCCGATCGACGGCCCCAGTTCCGGCGAAGAGTCGGCGCCGCGGCCACCAGCATCGCCGCCAGTATCGCGAGGTAGAACGGCCTGCCGGCCCCGGCCACGGCCAGCAGGAAGCCCCCGGCCACCAGCCGCGCCGGACGGAGCTTCACGCCCTCGAGCCAGGGGTCGAGGCAGCAGAGTCCGAGGGCCGCGACGACCAGGTAGAGGAGGTCCGCGTGGACCCAGAAGACATGACCGAAGGTGACCGAGAAGAAGAGCAGGAACGCCGCCACCACTGGCCCATCGGCCCCGATCCGGGTGGTCAACAGGCAGTCGAGCAGCAGCGCCGCCGCGACGAGCAGCAGCAGGTTGGCCAGAATCGGCCCTCGTTGCGGCGCCGCGCGGACGAATGGAGCCAGGTACAGCGAGTAGAAGACCGGCTTGGCGTAGACCAGGGTCGCTCCGTCGTCGACACTCTGAAGGATCAACGGGTCGGGCACCTTGCCCGTCAACCGCTGGTAGCGCCGAAAGTCGGCTTCTTCGTAGCGCCGGTCGAAGTCGAACGCCAGGCTCTGGGCCTGCATCGCGTAGACGCCCTCGTCGCCCACCGTGTAGGGCCAGTCGGACGGATCGAAGACGGCCGCGCCGGCCGCCAGCGCGAGCAGGAGGACCCAGAGCACTGCCCGCTGCCAGGTCGGCGCAGCGATGCATCGCCACCCTTTCCCGCTGCCCGAGGCTCCCTCCATACCGGGCAGGACGGTAGCAGCCGGGTGTGGGGCGGGCACTAACTTCGCCAGCCAAAGGGAATCTGAGGCCGGCGAATCGGGTTTCGGCTCGTTCCGGCCGCAAGAGTTGTTGTAGTCTCGGCGCGGTCGACGTGCAATCGAACAAAGGAGCCCTTCCCATGTGCAAACCTGAAGTCGAGCCCCCTCGCCTGTCGTACCTGCTGGTCCTGTTCCTGGCCCTCTGTCTGGCCGGTCCGGTTCTGGCTCAGGAGGGGGACGCCCAGGACGAGTCCGAGGCCGAAGAACCGCAAGAGTTCGAAGAGACGATCGTCGTCGTCGGCACCCGCACGGAGGGACGCACCGTCACCGCATCGCCCGTGCCGGTCGACGTCATTCCCGAGACCGAACTCGTCAGTCAGGGCAACAACGACCTGACGAACCGAATCCGCACCGTCGTCCCGTCCTACAACGTCGGCACCCAGCCGATCAGCGACGCCGCGACCCTGATTCGGCCAGCCAACCTCCGCGGTCTGGCGCCGGACCACACGCTGGTCCTCGTCAACGGCAAGCGCCGCCACCGCGCCGCCGTCATCGCCTGGCTCGGCAACGGCATCTCCGACGGCTCCCAGGGGCCGGACATTTCCGTCATCCCGGCCATCGCGCTGCGGCAGGTCGAGGTCCTGCGCGACGGCGCCTCGGCCCAGTACGGCTCCGACGCGATCGCCGGGGTGCTCAACTTCCAGCTCAAGGATGCGAGTTCCGGCGGCAGCGTGGAGATCCGCACCGGCCAGTTCCAGGACTCGAACCCTGGATCCAGCTCCGGCTTCGGCGGCCAGTACACCTTCGCCGGCGACAAGGGCAACTCCTACGCGGTCGCCGCGAACTTCGGCATGCCGATGGGCGATAACGGCTTCTTCAACCTGAGCATGGAGTACGGAGCCGCCGACCCGACCAGCCGTAGTGTCCAGCGAAACGACGCGCTGTCCGTCATCCGCGGAGGTAACAGCATGGTGAGAGACCCGGCGCAGGTCTGGGGCTCGCCTCTGCTCGAGGACGACATCAAGGTGTTCGCCAACTTCGGCACGCTCTTCAACAACGGCGCCCAGTTCTACGGCCACGCGAACTACGCCACGCGGACGACCACGGGCGGCTTCTACTTCCGCAACCCGCACACGCGCTCCGGCGTGTTCAGCAACGACAGCGGCGGTTCCATCCTGGTCGGCGACCGGCTCTGGGCCAGCACCGGCGTCGCCGGCGCCGGCGGCTGTCCCGCGCTCTCGGTCGTGTCGGCCGGCGATGGCGGCACGGCCCCCGACCCGGCGGCCCTCGCGGCCATCGAGGCGGATCCGAACTGCTTCACCCTCTACTCGCGCTTCCCCGGCGGCTTCACGCCGCAGTTCGGAGGCGACCTGACGGATTCCTCGATCGTCGCCGGTGTCCGCGGCTACCTCGACAGCGGCATGACCTGGGATCTGAGCGTCAACGTCGGCAGCAGCGAGGTCGACCAGTTCATCTACAACACGGTGAACGCCTCGCTCGGCTACGACACGCCGACGTCGTTCAACCCCGGCATCTACGAGCAGACGGATACGAACGTCAACTTCGACATCACCTATCCGGTGCGCGAGAACATGAGTCTCGCCGCGGGCCTTGAGTGGCGCAACGAGCAGTTCCGGATCGGCGCCGGGGACGCCGCGTCCTGGGAGATCGGCCCCTACGCCGCCCAGGGATTCGGCTCCGGCTCGAACGGCTTCAACGGCTACCGGCCCGAGAACTCGGGTACCTGGGACCGTGCGAACGTCGCCATCTACGGCGACCTGGAGATCGACTCGCCGGACGACAGGGGAACCTTCACCGCCGCGCTGCGGGTCGAGGACTTCGACGGCTTCGGCAACACGATCAACGCGAAGGTGTCCGGCCGCCGCCAGGTGTCCGACGCGGTGTCACTGCGCGCCGCGGCCAGCACCGGCTTCCGCGCGCCGACGCCCGGCCAGCAGAACGCGTTCAACGTGACGACCGCCTTCGACCCCGAGACCGGCGGCCTGTCGAACAGCGGCACCGTGCCTTCGACCTCCTTGCCGGCTGCTCTGCGAGGCGGCGAGGACCTCCAGCCCGAGGAGGCGGTCAACTTCTCGGCGGGCTTGGTCGTCGACCAGGGCGAGTTCACCCTGACGGCGGACATCTTCCTCATCGACGTGGACGATCGGCTCGCGGTGTCCGAGACCTTCCGCCAGTGCGCCCTGATTCAGGAACCGAACTGCGTGACGGATGCGGAGATCGAGCAACTGCTCTCCGGCGGCTTCGTCGAGGCGCGGAACCTGAAGAACTTCCGGTTCTTCGTCAACGACTTCGCGACCCAGACGCAGGGTCTGGACGTGGTCGGCACATGGACGCCGCCGGAACTCGGCGGCGACACGAGCTTCAGCCTCGTGTTCAACTACACCGACACGGAGGTCACGGACCACAACCCCGACACGGTCGGCCCCTTCCGCATCGCCACGATCGAACAGGGTCTGCCGAAGTTCCGCTACAACCTGGCGATGAACCACGGCGCCGACAACTGGAACCTGATGGCCCGCGTGAACTACTTCGACGGCTGGTGGGACAGTGAGGACGCGCAGAACCTCCTGGGCCGGAACAACGCGCCGATGTACCCGGACTACAGCGGCGAGTTCCTGCTCGACGTCGAACTCGGCTTCCCGCTGCCGAACAACACGTCGATCGCCATCGGCGTGCAGAACCTGTTGAACACCTATCCGGAAGACAACCCCGGCGCCGCCGATGGAGTCGGCAACCGGTACGGTCAGTTCTCACCGTTCGGCTTCAACGGGGCCTACTACTACGTCCGCTTCAACTACGCCTGGGGTCAGAGCTTCTAGAAGCTCCCGATCTCAGCGTTCGACCTGCCTCAGCCGCCCGCCGCCGACTGGATCGGCGCGGGCGGCTGTTGCCTTTCCAGGCTCTGGAGCAACCAGTAGCGGCGGTAGAGTTCGTTCGCCGCGTACAGCTCCTCGTGGCTGCCGGCGGCGACCAGCCGACCCTGGTCCAGGACGTGGATGCGCCGGGCCCGGCGCGCGGTGGCCAGGCGGTGGGCGATGACGATCGTCGTCCTGCCCTCGAGCAACTGCTCGATCGCGCGCTGGACCGTCGCCTCCGAGTCCGGGTCGAGAGAGCTCGTCGCCTCGTCCAGCAGGAGGATCTGCGGGTCGCGCAGGAACGCGCGAGCGATCGCGATCCGCTGGCGCTGGCCAGCCGAGAGGCGCACGCCGCGCTCGCCAACCTCCGTCGCGAAACCCTCATCGAGGCTTTCGATGAAGGACGCCGCACCCGCAGCCTCGGCGGCGGCACGGACCTCGGCGTCGCCCGCCGCGGGCTTGGCCAGACGAATGTTCTCGGCCACGGAGCCGGAGAACAGGAAGATCTCCTGCGGCACCAGGGCCATCCGGCGACGCAGATCGCCCAGCGCGATGTCGCGAAGAGACCGGCCATCGAGCAGCACTTCGCCCTGCTGGGGTTCATAGAAGCGCAACAGCAGTGAGAAGAGCGTGCTCTTCCCCGAACCCGAAGGTCCGACCAAGGCGGCCAGCTCCCCTGACTCCACTTCCAGCGACACGTCGGTGAGCGCCGGTTGCTCAGCGGTTTCGTAGCGGAAGCCGACCGAGCGAACGCTCAGCCCGGAAGCGCTCTCGAACAAGGGAGCGGACGACGGCGAGTCGATGATCGCGGATTCCCGGTCCAGCAGTTCGAACACCCGCTCACTCGAGCCGCGCAGTCGCCGATAGCCGGCGTAGAGGGAACCCAGCTGTCCCACGGAAAGCGCGATCATGAACGTGTAGAGCAGGAACGTCGACAGTTCCCCCGCGGTGAGCGAACCTTCGTACATCAACCCGGCGCCATAGCCGAAGACCAGCGCGAAGGCCGTGTAGCCACCGAAGGTCATCAACCCGCCAAACGTGGCGTACAGGAGGACGTTCCGGAGCTGGACGGCGAGCAGGTGGGAGAGCCGCCCCCGGTATCGCTCGCGGGCCTGCTCCTCGGCCGAGAATGCCTGCAGGGTCCGAACGCCTGAGAGAGCCTCCTCCGCCCAGGCCGAGGTTTCGGCCACCGCGTCGACTTCCTGGCGAGCCACCCTCTCGAGTCGTCGACCGAAGACTGTCGCCAGCACCACGACCGGTGGAACGACCAGCAGCGCGACCAGCGTCAGCCGCGTGTTGAGAACGAGGAGGATGGTCAACACTCCAACCAGCCGCACCAGGGCCTGGAGCCCGGAAGGGATCTGCTCCGTCAAAGCGGTCTGGACCACAGTGAGGTCGGACCCCATCCGCGACAGGAGTTCGCCAACGCGTCTTTGGTCGTAGAAGTCCACGGACAGGCCGACCAGGTGCCCGAACAGGCGCTGGCGGAGATCCCGCAGAAGGCGAGCTCCAGCCCCTCCCAGAAGCCAGATCTGGAAGAAGTACAACGTGCCGACGCCCGCAAACAGCACGATCAAGCCGCCGACCAACTGCGCCAACCGACTCCGCGCGTCCACGTCGAGGGCGGTGTCGACGATTCGTCCGGCCAGAAACGGCCACAGGAGACTGACGCCGCTGCCGACCAGCAACAGCACGGTCGCGGAGATCAGCGGCGCGAGATACGGCCGGGCCAGACCGTACAGCCGCCGGAACGGCACCGCCGCGGAAGACGGCTCATCCGCTTCGAGCCCCGAGAGACTCACCTGCCGACCGTCAGCGTGATGACGAGCTCCGGCCGCTCAGCGTCCCCGACGATCTCGTCGAAAGCGTCGGCGTCCATCGCCAGGGGAATCTCGAGCGCCACTGAGCCGTGTTCGATCTGCGCGGGAATGGTGCGGCCGACCGGGCCCGCGACGGCGCCCGAGGCGACCGCGTCATCGGCATCCGGGCGACCGCCCCGGCGAAGCTCGACGCCGACGCTGACCCGCCGGGCCGCCCGCGTACCGTGGACGGCCAACTCCACGCCGAGCTCGACCCGGCCGCGGCGAACGCGACGTTCGACCTGCACACTCTCGATCGTTATCCCCTCGCATAGGTAAGGAGCGGTGTCCCGCGTGATCCAACCGTAGCCTTCGGGAAGCGACTCGACCTTCCCCAGCGGAAGGCGAAGCACCATGGGCGACGCCATGGCAATGCGTTCGATCGCCGCCGCGTCGTCGGCCCGGGCCGACTCGGCCGTCACTTCACCGGCCGCCGGCACCGGAGCAGGGGCCGGCCGAGGCTCGGCCGGCGCCGGGTCGTCCGGCACGTGTTCAACGGCTGACGGTCTCTCTTCGACCAGTGCGGGCGGCCTGGCGGCGGTTTCGACCGGCGCCGGCGGATCGGCAACGGGCGGACCCACCGGCTCGTAGATCCCCTCGAAGACGACGGTGGACGGGCGATCGCCACGTCCCGCACGCCGCGAGTAGCCCGAGATCGCACTGATCCGGCCAGCGGCGTCTCGCCTCAGCCGCTCCCGCCAGATCGAGCGCCGTCCGTCAGCGGAAAGGAACTCGCCCGTGAGGACCAGCTCACTATCCTCCGGCTTGCCTTCCGACCGCACCAGCGCGCCACCGTTCGAGACGCTGAAACGGCGCCATACGCCCGCGGCAACGTCGAACGCGCTGTAAGTGCGCCCTGATCGGCCATCGGCGAACGTCCAGGTTTCCGCGATCAGGCAGCCGTCCGCCAGCTTCTCGACGCTGCTGCTGCCAACGACTTCACCACCGGACACCAGCCGCCATTCGCCGACCAGGAAGTCGAGCGCCTGGTACGTCTCGTCCGTCTCGCAGACGCCGGAAGGCTGCGCCGACAGCGGCCAGGCCGCCAGGACGCCCACAACGAACAGGATCGAAACCGCCATTCGCATCGTCTGGCTCCGTCAGGTGCCCAGAAGGGCGATCTTGATGATGAACACCACGGCGAGAACCGCCACTGCCGGGCGCAGTTGACCGATTCGACCGGCCAGCAGCTTGATCGCCGTGTAGGTGATGAAGCCGGCCGCTATGCCGTGAGCGATCGAGAAGCTGAACGGGATGGTCACGGCGAGCACCACCGCCGGCACGTACTCGGTCGCGTCGCTCCAGTCGATCTCGATCATGTTGCGGACCATCACGCTGGCAACGAAAAGCAGGGCGGCCGCCGTCGCGAACGGCGGGATCGTCGCCGCCAGCGGCGACAGGAAGAGGGTCAGCACGAACAGCGCCGCGACCGTAACGGAGGTCAGGCCGGTGCGTCCGCCCGCCTTCACGCCGGCGGCGCTCTCGACGTAGCTCGTTACCGAGGACGTCCCCAGAACCGACCCGAGCACGGAAGCACCGGAATCGACGATGACGGCGTGCCTCAGCCGCGGCAGGTTGCCGTCCCCGTCGAGCAGGTTTCCCTGCTTCGAGACCGCGATCAGAGTACCCGAGGTGTCGAACAGATCCGTAAACAGGAAGGCGAAGATGATCCCGATGAAGGCCGCGTCGAAGGCGGCAAGGATGTCCAGTTGCCAAAACGTGGGGGCCAGCGACGGTACGGTCGACACCACTCCCTGCCAGCTCGCCTCACCGACGACGATGCCGATCAGGGTCACGGCGAGGATCCCGATCAGCACGGCCCCTGCCTTCCTCAGGGTATCGAGCGCCGCGATCAGCACCAGGCCCACGACGGCCAGGATGACGCTCCAGGACGTCACGTCGCCGAGTCCGACCAGCGTCGCCTCGTTGGTGACCACCATGCCGGCGTTCCGCATCGCAATGAGGGCGAGGAAGAAGCCGATGCCCGCGGCCGTCGCCATCTTGAGGGAACGCGGGAAGGCGTTCACGATCCAGGCCCGGATAGGAAACACAGAAATGAGAACGAAACAGACGCCGGAGATGAACAGCGCTCCCAGCGCGACCTGCCAGGGGTGCCCCATCCCCAGCACGACGCCGTACGTGAAGTAGGCGTTGATCCCCATTCCCGGCGCCAGCGCGATCGGGTAGTTCGCGTACAGACCCATCGCGGCGCAGGCAATCGCCGCGGCGAGACAGGTGGCGACGAAGACCGCCCCCCGGTCCATCCCCGCCTCGCTGAGGATCTGCGGGTTGACGACGGCGACGTAGGCCATCGTCAGGTAAGTCGTGACGCCGGCGGCGACCTCTCTCCTGACCGTCGTCTGGTGGCGGTCGAGATGGAAGATGCGATTCAGCACGCGGACCTCCCGGCCGATAGCGCTCCTGAAGTGTGGTCCGCCCGCCGCAAGCCGCCGATCAGCCTTCCGCCGGCCTCACGACGAAGAGCAGATCGCCCTGATTCACGACCTGGCCGTTCGCCGCGTTGACTCGCATCACCTCATAGCGGGAATGGCCGTCGAACAGCTCCGCGCCGCCGTCAAGCGACGCGAGGGACACCGGCCTGAACAGTTTCATCGCCTCGATCAGGCACAGCGTCTTCTCCCGGCTCACGATGTCCCCCGCGCGAACAAAGGGAGGATCGTTCGGGGAGGACGCGGCGTAGAAGAGACCGCCGGACGGCGCCTTGACCTTGAGCTCGTCGCTGCCCTCGATCTCGATGTCGGCCCGGTCGGCGTTTCGGCCGACACCCGCGAAGCGCTCGACTTCGTCCACCAGCTCGTCGCCGGAAGTACGGTCGAGGAAGTCCGTGAGAAAGCGCGTGTCGTAGTCGCCTGACTGGAACTGCTCGTCGCCCAGGATGCGGCCCAGCAGCGGCAGGTTCGTGCACACGCCCTCGATGGCGACCTCTTCCAGGTAGGAGATGAGGCGAGCGATCGTGTCCGCGCGGTCCCTGCCGTGGCACACGACCTGCGCGACGAGGCTGTCGTAGTAGGGCGACACGACGGCGCCCGTGTCGATCGCCGCCAGCACGTCGATGTCCGCACGCTGCGGGAAGTCGCAGCGCGTCACCGTCCCGGGCGAGGGCAGGAGATCGATCCCGTCCGCCGAGAGGGAGGCGCGCTCCGCGTTGATCCGGACCTCCATCGCGTAGCCCTCCTCCGCGAAGGGCGACTCGGCGATCCTCGTCCCGCCGGCGATCTCGAACTGGGCCTTGACGATGTCCGTGCCGGTGACCGCCTCGGTCACCGGGTGCTCGACCTGAAGCCGCGTGTTCATCTCCATGAAGTAGAGCTTCTGGTCCTCGAGGTCGAAGATGAACTCCACGGTGCCCGCGCCGACATAGCCGATCTCCGAGGCGATCGCCGCCGCGTAGCGGAAGCTCTCGTCGCGTAGCGCCTCCGGCAACGCCGTCGACCCCGATTCCTCGATCAGTTTCTGGTTGTTGCGCTGGACGCTGCAGTCGCGCAGGCCGAGCACCCGCACCGTGCCGTGCTGGTCGCATAGAACCTGCACCTCGACGTGGCGCAACGACACGACGCACTTCTCGAGATAGCAGTCCGCGTTGCCGAAGGCGCTCTCCGCCTCGACGCGAATCTGCGCGAACGCTTCCCGGAAGTCCTCCGCCCGGTCCACCCGCCGAATGCCCTTGCCACCACCGCCATGAACCGCTTTGAGCATGACCGGGAAACCGATCGACTCGGCGACGGCGAGCGCCGTGTCCGCGTCCGTCAGGATGCCCTCGCTGCCGGGCACCACGGGCACGCCCACCTGCACCGCGGTCTGGATCGCGTTCGACTTGTTGCCCATCCGCCGCATCGCATCGCCGGTCGGACCGATGAAGTTCAGCCCGTGACCCCGGCAAAGGTCGGCGAAGGAAGCGCTCTCGGACAGGAATCCGATTCCGGGATGGAGGGCGTCGGCCCCTTCCCGCTCGGCGATGCGGATTACCGAATGAGCATTCAGGTAGCTCTCGTCCGGCGTGCTGCCGCCGATGCAGACGAGCGTGTCGCGCTCACGCAGCATCGTCGCCGCCGGCGAGTCGACGTCCGGGTCGGATTGCACCAGGATCACCTCGACGCCGGCCCTCTGAGCGACCCGCACGAGCTTCACGGCGGTGCAACCCCGCGCGTGGATCAGGGCCCGCCGCACCTGGCGCGGAGCAACCGAAGGCACAGGCTCGTTCACCTCCGCCTCCTCCCGCCGGCGGCGGCGGGAAGTCAGGAACTCGACGCGTCGCTCCTCCTGGAGCAGCCGCTGGAGAACGGCATCGACCGTGTCCTCGGGAACCGGAATCTGCGAATCGACCTGACGTAACTGCTCATCGAGCTCCTCGCCGAAGGGGTGCTCGACGAGCCCGTGCATCGAACCCTCGACCTCGCTCAGGTAGTTCGAGAGCGTCGAAGCCATCGGCAGATGCGAAGGCACGACGATCTGCCCGGCGAAAGGCATGTTCGTGCCCGAGAAGTAGTAGGTCTGGACCAGGGGATGGGTAACCAAACTGGCCTGGGCGCCACCCGTGCAGTCGCCGTAGCCGAAGCAGATCACCGGCAGGCCGTTCTCGCGGACGAAGCGCGTGATCCGGTCGTTGACGATCGACATCGAGAACAGGGCGCCGGCGCCTTCCTTGGTCAGCATGCCGCCCGAGGAGATGAAACACACGACCGGAAGACGTTCCTCCGCACAACGAAGCAGGAGCTTGCAGAACTTCTCCGCGCTCGCCATGTCGAACGAACCGGCCTGGAACGCGAGGTTGGAGACCAGTACTCCCACCCGGTTCCCCGCGGCGCCGCCGTCCTCGCCGTCGGTCAGGGCGCCGGTACGGATTCGGGCCAGAGCCGCTACCGTCCCGCACGGCGTGACGCCCTGCTCGAGCGCCCGCTCGATCGAAACCCGCAGTCCCGGGAAGCTCACCGGATCGGCGGTCATCCGGTCCGCTTCGATCTCCTGCACGTCGTAGAAGAAGCGATCGAGGACCGCCTGAGGCCGGCGCGGAGTGTTCCGTTTCTGCTCGGACAGAACATCCTCGAGCAAGAGGTCGCGGTAAGCGGCGTCGAGACGGTTCCAGAAGTCCTTGATTCCGATATTGCGGGGCGAGATGCGACCGTCGTAGCCGCGGATCCCCTGTTCGTCCTCGTAGAAGTTCGGCAGCAAGCGTTCGAACAGGAACGTCACCAGGCCGAAGAGCGGTTCCGAGATCCGCGGCATCTGGAGCCGTTTCCACTCGGCCACCGCCTTGAGCAGCCGGCCGCGCCGCGGGTGCCGCGAGAAGTGGCGCAACCAGGAACGGAACTGCCTCCGCAGGCGGGCCTCGGCTTCCTCCGCCGCGTCACCCTCGAGCCCCGCCGTCAGCTCCCCCATCGCCGCGTTCAGCGAATGGCGCAGGAGGAGGTGAACCGACTCGCGCGCAATCACGTTCTCCTCGCGCGCCTCGCTGGCGATCTCGCGCAGGTGCAGGAAGATGTGGTCGTAGAGCCGGTCGAAGCAGATGAAGTTCTCGCACTCGCGCCGGAACAGCCGCAGGAGTTGCGGCTGGAGGATCACGTCGAGCACCGTGAGGTCGGCGGCCTGCGAGACCAGGCCCGGTTCGGAAGCCGAGTTCCCTCCTTCGATCCCTTCCTCCTCGACCGTCCGCATGACCGCGAGCAGGCGCCCGAAGTTGTCTTCCGCCCCGTCCTTCCACTGGTTGTACAGATGGAAGCCGTACTCCAGCAGCAGTTCGGCCCGGGCACGGTTGAAGTGGTACTCGCGGCTGCCGAGCAGGAAGGACGCGAGCCGGCCCCGACCTTCGTGCAGCGAGTCTCGAGCGGCAGCGTACCGTTTGTAGGTCCGGCTCAGAACGTCGTCATAGCGAACCGCCAGCGGATTTTCGAGCCAACGTTCGAACGAGGCCCGGCGCTGCCGCTCCCGGCGCGCCCTGGCCGCTCCGGCCGGCACCTCGGCGGCGGCCAGACGACCGTAGCCCGACACTGTCGCCGAACTCAGGCGGCGTCGCAATCCCAGATAGCGCAGGTAACGGAACGCGAGACCGAACACGTTCGCCTGCTCCGCCGGGCTGTGCAGGCGTGACAGGTGGGCGAACTCCTCGAGCACGGAGAGACTACGGGAGGGCTCGACGTAGCGCCCCGTGTTGCGGCGGTAGTGCTCGAGTACCGCCGGTTCGTCGCGCACGAACAGCTTCGCCCGCTGCTCCACCAAGGCGATCGAAGTGGCTACCGCGTCCTCGAAACAGGCCAATCGATCGCCGCCCTCGCCGGGAACGAAGTCGATCACGCCGTCGAGATAACCCTGCTCGTAGAGCTCGTAGGCCGAGACGCCGACGGCCTTGGCGCACTCTTCCCAGGACAGATCGTAGCGACGGACGATGTTCGCCAGCCCGCGCGGCTGGATCGTGTTGAACACGCCGTCCCGGACCGACAGCAGGACATTCGTCGTGGCCAGCGGGATCGCTCCACCCGAGTAGCCGTTGCCGAGCACGATCCCTACCGTCGGCACGTGGAGCTGCGCCATCTCGGCGATCAGTCTCGAGATCGAGTGGGCCTGGTTGCCGCGGTTCGCCTCCTCGCCCGCGTCCGCCCCGGGCGTGTCCATCAGGGCAACCACGGGGAGAGCCCGGCGGGCAAAGGAGCGGATTGCCTCGACAGCGAGCTCGTGGTGCTCCGGCATCCATACGCCGTTCTGCACCGAGCGCTCCTGCGCCAGCAAGCCGAAACGCCGCCTGTGGCCGTCGATCCCGGTCTCGAACACGGCGGCGTAGAGCGGACCGTGATTGCGCTCTTCAACCAGCTCCCAGGTCGTCGCGGCCAGCACCGCGCCGGTACCGACGCGACCCGGATCCTCGGCCGGGGCCACCGTGCGGCGAATGTACTCGTCTACTTCCAGCCTGGCGAGTCGCTTGAGCGTCTGGCGGATGCGCCGCTCGGAGATCAGCCCCGAGATGCGCCCGGCGCCTCCGCCGACCCGCGTGTCACCCGGCTCGGGAAACAGGGAGAACGCGCGCGCGCGCTGCTCCGCCTCGCGAAACAGCGGGTCGACATCGCCCCGCGAAGGCTCCGGCTGGCTCTGGAGCAGAATCGTCATACAAACGGCATACTCTACCCGGTCAACGGACGGTAAAGGGCCGGCAACGTGTAACTTGGCCGGTTCCGGCGCTATTCCTCCGCGCCCGGAACGAGGCTCAGTTTCCCCGTTCCTCCGCCCGGGTCGGACCGATCTCCTGCAACGTCTCCAGGCTGGGAGCGACCATCACGCGGGCCGCCGTCTCCTCGTAGGCCGCGTACATCTCCGGCAGCTTCCGGCGCAGGTCCTCTTGGTCGACGATGGTCCACTCGTCTTCCCAAACGGGGCCGTAGGGCGCCTGGAGGTTCCAGGCCGTCGAGATGAACCAGTAGGCGAATTCCTGCATCTGGACCCGGAAACGGACCTCCTCGTCTCCGATGTCGAGGTACTTGTCCAACACGTAGTGGCCCTCGTCGTCGGCCTTCCTCATCGCGCGGGCGAGCTCCGAATCTTCCGAGATACCCCAGACCTCCGGGAACGTGTAGTGCAGGCCGATGTCCGTCACGTAGTGGAGGATGTGCTCGACCACCTCCATCACCTGCCCCTCCGGCCCTACCGGCCCGTCCTGCATGATGATGTCGCACACCGAGCTGTTCTTCTCGATCTCGGCCCACTGCTCCTCGTTCTCCTCCGCGAAGCTCATGTCGTCGCCGAGCGGAACCGGAATCAGGGCCCTGTACCGATAGTGGTTCGCGAGCACTTCGCGCTGGAGATCGGCGTCGAGGCCGGCGTCCCGCGGAAACGACTCGGCAATCGTCTTCGCCACTAGCCGCAGGAAGTCGTCCGAGATGTCGTCGCGGGCCGCCAGCTTGAGCCCGTAGACCTGCAGTTCCTTGGTGAACGGCGGCATGGCCTCCGTGGCGACGACGTCGCCGTGCTGATACACGTCGTCCGGGACCTCACCGACCGGAGACAGCAGGATGCAGCCTCCGAGGTGGGTCGGTTCGGCGTCGGCGGCTTCCTCTACGTGGCCGGCGCCGGAATCGGCTTGCTCGCGGCCACCACAGGCAGCCAGCGCCAAGATCAGAAGTGCGAACCCGAAGCGTCTGTCCATCTCGACCCTCCCTCGTTGATCTGACCCGCGACTCCCTACACTATGTCCTCGACTGGCGCCGAGATGGACTTTCTTCCCCGAATCGTTGGATCCTTCGCCGACCCTGCGGCCGAGAACCCGACCGTTGAAATGGTCGAGGCCGCGTTCCGTCATCACCGCCTGCACTGGCGGTACCTGAACTGCGAAGTGCCGGCGGACCGTCTGGCGGCGGCGGTGGCCGGTGCCCGCGCCATGGGCTGGGCCGGATTCAACTGTTCGCTTCCCCACAAGGTCACGGTGATCGAGCACCTCGACGGGCTGGGCGAATCAGCCCGGCTGATCGGCGCGGTGAACTGCGTCGTCCGCGACGGCGACGGCCGATTCATCGGCGAGAACACGGACGGCAAGGGCTTCCTCCGCTCACTCGAGGAAGTGATGCCGGCGGCCGGCAAGCGAGTCGTGATCTTCGGCGCCGGCGGCGCCGCGCGGGCGATCGCGGTCGAACTCGCGCTGGCGGGAGCAGCCGAGATCACGATCGTCAACCGCACCCGCGAACGCGGCGAGGAACTGGCGGCCCACATCGCCGGCCGTACGGAGACCCAAGTCCGCTTCGTGCACTGGCGCGGTATCTACCGCCTGCCGAAGGCCGTCGACATCGTGATCAACGCGACGTCGATCGGGCTTTACCCGGATGTCGACGCGGCAGTGCCGCTCAACGTCGACACTCTCGAACCCGTCATGGTGGTCGCCGACGTGGTTCCGAATCCACCCGCCACACGCCTGCTCACGGCGGCAGCCGCCCGTGGCTGCACCGTGCTCGACGGCCTCGGCATGCTCGTCAACCAGGGCGTCGCCGGGATCCGCTACTGGACCGGGGTCGACGTCGATGCCCGGGTCATGCGGGCCCGCCTGGAGGCGATCTTCGGCTGAAGCCGGTCGAGCAGCACCGCGGCGAGGATCAGAGCCCCAAACACGACCTTCTGCTCGTAGGACGCGACACCCGCGATGTTCAGGCCGTTCTGGATGACGGCGATGATCATCGCGCCGATCAGCGTTCCCGCAATCCGGCCGCGGCCACCCGCGAGGCTCGCGCCGCCGACCACGACCGCGGCGATGACCTGCAGCTCGTAGAGCTCACCGGCGTTGGGCCGTCCGCCCTCGAAGCGGGAAGCGTCGACGATGCCCGCGAGGCCGGCGAACGCCCCGCACAGGCAGTAGACGGCGAGCAGCACCGCCGTCACCGGCACGCCAGAGAGGCGCGCCGCCTCGACGTTGCCGCCGACGGCGTAGACGTAGCGTCCGAACATGGTTCGCGTCATCAGCAGGTGAGCGGCGACGAACAGGACCAGCATGAGCAGGATCGGATTCGGCACGCCCAGCACGGCGCCGTTGCCGAGCCAGGCGAAGACGGCCGCGTCGACCCGCACCGCCTCCGGCGTACCCTCGGCGCCCCCGCCCATCAGGCGCCGCTGATGACCGACGGCCAGAATCAGCGCCAGGCCGCGCGCCAGCATCATCAAGCCAAGCGTGGCGACGAATGGCGGCACCCGGAACGCGGTGACCATCGTCCCGCTGAGGAGGCCGCCCAGAGCAGCTGCCGCGACACCCAACAGCATGGCCGCCAGAAGGCCGGCCGGCGAGGCCGCGGCGCCTCCGAACCACTCCTGTGCCGTCACCGCCGCGATCACGCCTGCCAGCGCCAACAGGCTGCCGACGGAGAGATCGATGCCCGCGGTCAGGATGACCAGGGTCATGCCGAGCGCGATGATCGCGATGTCCGCGTTCTGGTTCACCACGTTGAGGAGGTTGCGGGCGGTCAGGAACGTTGGCCAGTGGTAGCTCCCCGGCGCGAATACCGGCGTCCCGGCGGTTCGCACCGGCCCCCACTCGGACGCGATCCGGTGGGTAGCGATCGCGTCGAAGGAACCGTCGGTCCCGGCGATCCGCTCCAACTCGAGCCGGACGTCCCGCGGCTGGCCGAACACGCGACCGGCGATCCGGGCGCCGGCGGCGCCGAGGCCCTGTTCGATCGCCTGCACGAACACCCGGTCGCCCTCCGTGTCCCGCGCCACGACGAGTACCGAGCAGGGCGCCTGGCACGCCTCCAGCACCTGCCGCGCGACCGCGGCACCGGAACGACTCGTGACCGGGTTCTGTTCGCGCCAGGTCGCCGCACTCGAGATCAGGCAGAGGAGGACCAGCACGACGACCGAGAGGTTCCTGCCCAGGAGGTCCAGCAGCCTGTGACGCCACCGGCCCATGCGCCCGCCCTTCTCCTCAGGCAACGGACGGTTCCTCCGAGCGTTCGATACCGGCGGCGATCCGCAGCACGCCGGCCGGGTCGGCGCGCGCCGGATCCGCGATCTCGCCCCGAATCCGCCCGCCGTGCATGACCAGCACGCGGTCACTCATGCCGAGAACCTCCTCCAGCTCCGAGCTGATCAGAAGCACGGCCTTGCCCTCCGACGCCATGCGGCGGATCCACTCGTAGATCTCGTAGCGCGCCCCGACATCGATGCCCCGGGTCGGCTCGTCGCAGAGGACGACCCCGGCGCCGCGTTCGAGCCACCTGGCGATCACGACTTTCTGCTGGTTACCGCCCGACAGCGTCGCCACCCGCTGACCGGCCCGGACAAGCCGAATGTCCAGTTGCTCCCGCCACCGGCTGAAGGCGCGGCCCTCGCGCTGGCGATCGACCACACCACCAGGCCGCCGGAAACGGTCCAGGTTGGGGAGCGCGAAGTTGGCCCGCGCGCTCCGGTTCAGCACCAGGCCGTGGCCCCTGCGATCCTCCGGCAACAGGCAGATGCCGTTCCTGATCGCCTGGCGCGGCGACCGGAGCTCAAGCCGCGTGCCGTCGAGCCGCACCTCGCCGCGGTCGGGCGCAGCGGCGCCGAAGATCATCCGCGCCACCTCGGTCCGGCCCGCTCCCACCAGGCCCGCGAGCCCCAGGACCTCGCCGCGGCGGATGTCGAACGACACGTCCCGGACGCGCCGACCGGCCGACAGTCCCCGGACCTCGAGCCGGGGTTCACCGATTCCCGCCGGTAGTCGGGGCGGGAACTCCGCGCTCAGGCTGCGACCGACCATGGCCTCGATCAGCTCGTCCCGATCGAGCGGCGCGAGCCCGTCGTCGCCGCTGGCCGGTTCGCGCCGGTCGATGCTCCGCACGAGTTCGCCGTCGCGGAGCACGGCGACCCGGTCGGCCACGGCCTCGATCTCCTCCAGCCGGTGGCTGATGTAGATCGCGGCCGCCCCACGGCGCGCCAGTTCCCGCACCTCGCACAGCAGCGCACGCGCCTCGCGTGGCGACAGCGCCGCGGTCGGCTCGTCCAGGATCAGCAGCCGGGGTTCGAGCGCCAGGGCCTTCGCGATCTCGACCGCCTGGCGGGCACCGAGAGACAGCTCCGAGCAGCGGGTGTCCGGATCGATGTCCATCTCGAGCAGCCCGAGCAGACGCCGCGCCTCCCGCTCCTCCCAGCGCCGGCGGACGATCCCCCGCCGGGACCAGCCGGCGCCGAGAAAGAGGTTCTCGCGCACGCTCAGTTGCGGCACCAGGCTGAGTTCCTGGTGGATCACCGCGATCCCTCTTTCGCGGGCATCCGCCGGCGACGCGAACGCCGCGGCCTCGCCCTCGAACCCGATCCGTCCGGCGTCCGGCCGCTCCGCGCCCGAGACGATCCGGATCAGCGTGCTCTTGCCGGCGCCGTTCTCCCCGACCAGTCCCAGCACCTCGCCCGCGCCTACTGCCAGGCTGACGGCGCGAAGCGCGTCCACGCCCGGGTAGCTCTTGCTGATCCGCTGGAGTTCGAGCAAGTTGCTGTACGCCGGCTTCAGTCGAGGGCCGGATCCTGCTCGGCGTCGGACTGCCGGTAGAGCGCCGTCGGGATCAGGTGAACGCGCTCGAAGTCCTCGCCGTCGAGGTAGCTCACGATGTTCCGTACCGTCATGACGCCCATCCTGTCCGGATACTGGATCGGATCCGCGTAGATCTTGCCGTCCCGGATCGCCTGCTTGCCCGCGAGCTCGCCGTCGAAGCCCACAATCTTCACCTGGTCGGCGCGCCCGGCCTGCTCGAGCGCGGTGCGCGCGCCCAGCGCCGAGGGATCGTTGATCGCAAACACCCCGGCGAGGTCTGGGTAGGCCTGGATGCCGTCCGCCATCGCCCGGTAACCCTCGTCGCGCAGGCCGCCGCCTTCGAGCTCGGCGACGATCTCGATTCGGCCCTCGGTCCGATCCCGGTTGTACTCCCCGATCGCCTGGCGGAAGCCGTCCACGCGCAGGACGCAGGAGTTGGCCTGCTTGAAGTGCAGCACGAGCACCTCGCCGCCGGCCTCGCCGAGCGCCTCGATCATCGCCTCGCCGGCAAGCAGCCCGCCCTGGTAGTTGTCGGTGCCGACGTGACCGGCGATCTCGACACCTTCGGCGACGGCCTGGAGGTCGGACGTGAACACCGGCACTCCGGCTTCGTTCGCGCGCCGCACCGCGGGACCGATGGCGATCCGGTCCACCGGGTTGAGGACGATCGCGGCGACGCCGGAGGCCAGGAAGTTGTCGACCTGCTGCGACTGGCGGTTCACGTCCCGCTCGGCATCGGTGACCACCACGTCGAAACCGTGCCGTTCGGCCTCCGCGGTCATCGTGTCCGCGATGATCTTGAAGAAGGGGTTCTTCAGCGTCATCGCCGAGAAGCCAATCGTGCCGCGCGCGACGTCCTCTCCTTCGCCCGCGCCCGTCTCCGCGCCGCCACAGGCGCCGAGCGCGGCCAACACGATTACCGCCACAGTTGCCACGAGTAAGCGCTTCACGATTCGCCGATTGTGGCACGTCTTCGTCAGACGCCCGGATAGAGTCGCCACCACATGACCGAGCCTGAGTCTCCCTCGCCGGCCGGCGCGGCGCCGCCCCTGCTCCAGATCCGCGAGTTGCGGACCTGGTTCCACGGCAAGCGCGAGACGGTCCGGGCCGTCGACGACATCGACCTGACGATCGAGGAGGGCGAAACGCTCGGGCTGGTCGGCGAATCGGGCTCGGGCAAGTCGGTGACCTCGCTATCGGTGATGCGCCTGCTCGAGAGCACCGCGAACATCGAAACGGGGGAGATCGCCTGGTTCGGCCGCGATCTGGTCCACCTGCCCAAGCGCGAGATGCGGGATCTGCGCGGCAAGGACATCGGGATGATCTTCCAGGAGCCGGGCACCTCGCTGAACCCGGTCTTCCGGGTCGGCGACCAGGTGGGGGAGGCGCTCCGCGTCCATCTCGGCATGAGCCGCCAGGAAGCACGCCGGCGGACGATCGAGCTGTTCGAAGAGGTCGGCATCCCGGAACCGGAACGGCGCGTGGACAGCTATCCGCACGAGATGTCGGGCGGACAGAAGCAGCGCGTGATGATCGCCATGGCCCTGTCGTGCAATCCGAAGCTCCTGATCGCCGACGAACCGACGACCGCGCTCGACGTGACGATTCAGGCCCAGATCCTCGACCTGATCCGCCGCCTGCGCGACGAGCGCGCCATGTCCATCCTGTTCATCAGCCACGACCTGGGAGTGATCGCCGAGATCGCCGACCGGATCGCGGTCATGTTCCGGGGCCGGATCGTCGAGCGCGGCCGGGTGACCCAGGTGTTCAACGACCCGCAGCACCCCTATACCAAGGGACTGCTCGCCTGCCGTCCGCACCTCGACCGCGACTTCCGGCGCCTTCCCACCGTCGCGGACTTCATGGACGTGGAAGAGGATGGCGACGAAGGCGAGATCCGCATCACGGAACGCGAGATCACCGAAGAGTCCCTGAACGAACTCGTCGGGCGCGGCCGCGGCCGCCTGCTCCATCCGCGCGCGGCGCTCGAGAGTCTGGGCTACGCGGAGGATCCGGGGCCGGGCGAACTCGTGCCGGACGACACGGAATCGTTGCTCGAGGTGCGCGACCTCAAGGTCTACTACCCGATCCGGAGCGGCTTCCTGCGGCGGCAGGTGGGCGACGTCAAGGCCGTCGACGGCATCTCCTTCGACGTCTATCCGGGTCAGACGCTTGGACTGGTCGGAGAGTCCGGCTGCGGCAAGACGACGACCGGGCTGGCCCTGCTGCGCCTGATCGACATCACCGCCGGCACGGTCCGGTTCGAGGACCAGGACGTCACGGCGATCCCGGCGGGTCGCCTGCGCGCCCTGCGCGGACAGATGCAGATCATCCTCCAGGATCCCTACTCGTCGCTCAATCCCCGGATGACCGTCGAGGCAATGCTCAGCGAGGCGATGGCGATCCACCGGATCGGCGACAGTCGCAGCGACCGCCGCGACCGCGCGGCCCGGCTGCTCGAGGAAGTCGGCATGGAGACCGGCCATCTGAGGCGCTACCCGCACGAGTTCTCCGGCGGCCAGCGCCAGCGGATATCGGTCGCCCGGGCGCTGGCGGTTCAACCCAGGCTGATCATCTGCGACGAGTCGGTCTCCGCCCTCGACGTCTCGGTGCAGGCGCAGGTCCTGAACCTGCTCAAGGACCTCCAGGAGGAACGCGGCCTGACGTACATCTTCATCAGCCACGATCTCTCGGTGGTCAAGTTCATGTCGGACATGATGGCCGTCATGCTCGACGGCAGGATCGTCGAGCAGGGACCGTCCGAGGCGATCTACATGACACCTCGCGAGGAGTACACGCGCCGCCTGATCGAGGCGGTCCCGGACGATTCGATCGCCAACATCGAAAGCCGCCAGCAGCAGCGGAGAGAAGCCCGCAGCCGCCGCCACGCGAATTGACGCCCTGCCGGCGACAACGGTCATGACGACCAGCAGCACAAGCCGCTTTCCCGAAGCCCTGGTGCTGATCTTCGCCATGATCGTGGCGGCCCAGGTCCTGACCTACCTGCTGCCGGCCGGCGAGTACGAACGCGAGGGCCGGCAGGTGCTGGCCGGCACCTATCACGCAGTGGAAGCCGCGCCGCTGCCCTGGCACGCCGCCCTGACCAAGGTGCCGCGCGGGCTCGAAGCCGCCGCCGAGATCATCTTCTTCGTCTTCCTGGTCGGCGGCGCGATCGGGGTCATCCGGGCCACCGGCGCCATCGACGCCGCGATCGGCGCCGCGATCAGGGCGCTTGGAGGACGGCCTATCCTGCTCGTCGGCGGCATGACGACCCTGTTCGCTGTCGGCTCGTCGACGATCGGCATGGCCGAGGAGTACATGCCCTTCGTGCCGATCCTGGTCGCCATGTGCATCGCGCTCAGGATGGACGCCGTGGTCGCCCTGGGCATGGTCTACCTCGGCGCCGGCATCGGCTACGGCACGGCGGCGATCAACCCCTTCACCGTGATGATCGCCAAGGACATCGCAGGCCAGGATCCGAGTACCGGCTTCGGGCTTCGCTGGGCGCTGCTGGCGGGAATGCTGGTGATCGGCGTCCACCACATCCTGCGCTACGCGCGCCGGATCGGCGACGATCCGGAACGCAGCCTCGTGCGCGATATCGACTACTCCGGCGGCGCGCACGAACTGAGCGCCGCCGACCTCACGCCGGCACGGCTCGGCATCCTCGCCTCGTTCGCCGCGATGATCGGCGTCTTCATCTGGGGCGTCAACGCGCACGGCTGGTACCTGGTCGAACTCGCGGCCCTCTTCCTGGGCGTGACGATCACCTCGGCCGTCCTGGGGCGGGTGTCGGCGAACCGGACCGCCAGGGCCTTCACCAGCGGCGCCGCCGAACTGACCGGAACCGCCCTGCTGATCGGCTTCGCGCGCACGATCGAGGTCGTGCTCTCGGACGCCCGGGTCATCGACACCGTGATCCACGGCATCGCCTCGCTGCTCCAGCGGGCGGAGGGCCTGGGTTCCGGCGCCGCGGTCGTCTCCGCCTGGGGCATGCTGGCCGTGCAGAGCGTCTGCAACTTCCTGATCCCCTCGGGCAGCGGCCAGGCCTACGTGACGATGCCGATCATGGCTCCGCTCGCGGACCTCACCGGCGTCGGCCGCGAGACCTCGGTGCTCGCCTACCAGCTCGGCGACGGGTTGATGAACCTGATCGTGCCGACGAACGCCCTGCTCATGGGCATGCTGCTTCTGGCCCGCATCCCCTACCAGCGCTGGCTGCGCTTCATCCTGCCGGCGATGGTCAAGCTCTACGTGGTCGCGATGCTCATCCTCGCGGTGGCGGCGCTGATGCGCTTCGAGTAGTCGCTGCCGCTACAGATTCAACTGCGCCGGCAGGTACTTGTCGATCAGCCCCTGGTAGTACGGCCGCAGCTCGGCGGCGTCCGGCGGACGGTCGCTCTTGGAGTACAGGTCGTAGCCGTTGAACAGCCTGACCCAGGCGAACATCTCGCGGTCGCGGTCGTTCATCAGCTCCCGGTACGCGCCTTCGCGGTGGCACGCGTAGAACGAGTGGTAGCGGATCATGTAGAGGGCCTGCTCCGGCAGGTAGTCGTTGAGCACCTGGTAGAGGTACTCGTCGTGACCCCAGGACAGGTGAACCTGGTCCAGGCCGCAGCCCGGTTCGTACACTCCGAGCGGCGTCGAGTAGGTCGAATGCGCCGTGTCCGGGTTGCCCTCGAACAGCTCCGGATAGACGATCCGGTCCGAGAACGCGCAGCCGACCGGGAAGGTGTCGCCGACGACGGCCCACTGCGGTTCGCCCCACAGGCAAAGGACCTTGCCCAGGTCGTGTACGAGTCCGGCCAGCACGAACCAGTCGGGGTGTCCGTCGGCCCGGATCGCCTCGGCCGTCTGCAGCAGGTGATCGAGCTGCGAGAGGTCCAGATCCGGATCCGAGTCGTCGACCAGCGTGTTCAGAAACTCCAGCGCCTCCCAGGCCGACAGCTCAGCGCGGTCGAGTGTGAGGTACTCCGCCTTCTTGTACTGGACGAACTCCCAGGTCTGGTGACGGTGGTTCAGCCGGTAGAACTCGCGCACGGTGTCCCGCGGAGGCGCCTCGAAGTCCCGGTAGTCCTCCCGCCGCTTGCCGCCCGACTCCACCGGCGTCGGATAGAGCTCGGCAACGAAGTCGTCCCAGTCGTCGAGTCGCTCAAGCGGCTCCATTGGCGATACGCTAACAGGCCGACGCCCCACCAACATGGGGAGGATCCGACCCGAGAGTGCCCTACATGGTCTACAAGCTCCTGCACGTGCTGGGAGCGGTAATGGTTCTTGCCGCGGCCGGCGGCGTCGCGGTGCATGCCGCGAACGGCGGCCGCAGGGAGGACAACCAACTGCGCGGTCTGCTTGCCGCCATGCACGGAGTCGGGCTGATCCTGAGCATCGTGGCCGGCTTCGGCATGCTCGGCGGCAGCCTGCCCGGTTGGGCCTGGGCGAAGCTGCTCATCTGGTTGTGCTTCGGAGCCGCCCTCACGCTGCCGTATCGCCGCCAGGCCCTGGCCAAGCCCCTGGTCGTCATCCTGCCGCTGCTGGCAGCGGTCGCCGCGTACCTTTCGCTGTACAAGCCGTTCTGAGGACCTGGCAGGAGCGCTGAGGGGCGCCGGTCAGATTCCCGTCAGACGGAGGTCAGGTCACTGGCCTCCCCCCTGCGGCGAGAATCTGGAATCCGGGTCGAACCCCGGCGGTTTCCCTTCGTAGATATGAATGGGTTCGCGCCCAAAAGGGGCAAGGCACGGACCCGTTCGGCGCCGGGTGGTGCAAGCGTGTTGCACTGCCCGGCGCCACCTCACAGAAAGACGCAGGTCGGACAGTCCCCGGCGGCTGCCGCGAGCGCCCGGTCAGCTTCGCACTGGTACTCCGCGCTCCTCGAGCGATGGCTCCGGGTGTCGCCGCCAAGCATCGTCTCGCGCTTCCAGTCGTCGTCGCGGGACCAGTGGTACGGCAGCATCTTCACCGCGCCCGGGCGCTCGAGCTCGTCCACAGCCGCGAGCGCGGCGGCGACGATCTCGCGCTGCAGTTCCGGGTCCTTCGCCTTGCCCGCGGTATGGCCAAGGGGGTAGTCGAGGAAGACGGCGCGCGGAGGATCGACCGAGCGGGTGATCGAGAGCGCGGAGGTCAGCGACGTCGTCGGAATGCCATCCGCCTCAACCCGACGGGCAATCAGTCCCACGGACTGATGGCAGACCGGTCACACGGGGACCAGCAAGGCCAAGTCGACCTGATCCTCCGCGAGACGGCGGCTGATCTCCGGCGCCACCACCTCCCGAACGCGGCGGGCCGAGTAGATCCCCCCCATGAAGGCGTAGGCCCGCGGCGACAGTTCACCGATCACGCCCTCGGCCACGAGGGCGTGCAGCGTGTCGACCGGGAAGACGACGTTCGGGTCGATACGCGCATCGGTCTGGTCGTAGGCGAAGTGGCTCGTTCGCAGTTCCGAGACGGGAACCGACGTATCGATCACACGCAGCGAGATGTCGTCCCGATGATGGAAGGCGACCTGCCCCGCGCGGTACACGCCACCGGAGCCAACCAGCCCCACTCGACACTCCGGGAGGGGTTTCGTGAGCTCGGTCCACGGAGGTGAGCCATCGTTGCGCACCCATCGATAGGGATCGTGGCCCAGGCTCGAGTAGAGGTCGCGCGTACGAACGATGTGGTCCACCGGCGGTCGTCGTGTCGTCATGGCGTCCATTCTGACCCAAGATAGGATGCCCGCTGCATGACGACCGAGGATCGCCGAGCGCCGGCGCCCGATTCGGGCGCCCCCTACATGGAGAACAACGACCGGCTCGACCTCCCGGAATCCGAGTGGCGGGCAAGACTCGGCCACGACGAGTTCCGTGTCCTGCGGCGGGAGGCAACCGAACGCCCCTTCACTTCGACGCTCAACCGGGAGCGCCGAAGCGGTGTCTTCCTCTGCGCCGGCTGCGGCGCCGAGTTGTTCCGGTCGGATGCGAAGTTCGAGAGCGGCACGGGCTGGCCCAGTTTCTTCGAGCCCATCGCCGGCGCCGTCGACACGAAGCGGGACTTCAAGCTGATCGTTCCCCGAACCGAGTACCACTGCTCCCGCTGCGGCGGGCACCAGGGCCACGTCTTCAGCGACGGGCCGGCGCCAACCGGCCTCCGCTACTGCAACAACGGCGTCGCCCTGCGCTTCCGGCCGGCGCCGGGAAGCGACCGGGAGACACGACCCAACACCCCAGGCAGGGAGGACTGAACGATGTCGACCAAAGCGACCACCCGCCGCGCCGGCGGAGCGATCCTCGGCGCCGGCCTGGCACTGACGCTGGCCTGCGGGGGCGAGAAGGTCGAGCCCCTGACCACAACCGTCAACACGGAACTCGGCGCGGTCGAGGGCCTGGCGCTCGAGTCCGGAGTCCTCAAGTTCGCCGGCATCCCGTTCGCGGCGCCGCCGGTCGGCGACCTCCGCTGGAGGCCGCCACAACCGGCCGCCGCCTGGGAGGGCAGCCGCGACGCCACGGAATTCTCCGCCTCCTGCTGGCAGCCCCTGTCCCCGCCCGGCTCCTTCTACGATTCCGGCGACATCGAGCGCAGCGAGGACTGTCTCTACCTGAACGTCTGGACCGGCGCCGAACACGCCGAAGCAGCTCTTCCGGTCATGGTGTGGATCCACGGAGGCGGCCTCCAGACCGGCTCCGGCAGCACGCTGCTGTACGACGGCGAGAGTCTGGCCAACCGCGACGTCGTACTCGTGACGATCAACTACCGGCTCGGGCCGATGGGCTTCCTGGCTCATGCAGAACTCTCGGCCGAGAGCGAGACGGGAGCATCGGGCAACTACGGCATCCTGGACCAGGTCGCCGCACTCCAGTGGGTGCAGGCGAACATCGCCGCCTTTGGCGGGGACCCGGGCCGGGTCACGATCTTCGGGGAGTCGGCCGGTTCCTGGAGCGTGAACTACCTGACCGCGACGCCCCTCGCGGCCGGGCTTCTTCATCGCGCGATCGGTCACAGCGGCGGGATCTTCTGGCCCATGCCGCAGCTTGGAGAGGCGGAGTCCGAGGGTGCTGGCATGGCCAAGCGCCTCGGCGCGAGCGACCTCACGGCCCTGCGCGCCGCCACCGTCGAGGAGGTCTACGAGGCAGCCGGCGCTTCCGAGCTGCCCACCTTCGTGGGCATCCGCGACGACCACGTGTTCCCGAGGGACATCTACGACATCTTCGCGGCCGGCGAACAGAACGACGTCGACACGATCGTCGGCTTCAACAGCGACGAAGGCACGGCACTATTCGCCGCCCCCGCCGGGATCACCGTCGCGGACTACCGCGACGCGCTCGCGGGCACGTATGGCGAACACGCCGACGCGATGTTCGCGGTCTACCCCGCCGAGGACGACGAGCAGGCGCGCGTCGCCGCCTACGAGAACACCGCCGACCAGTTCTTCGCCTGGCAGATGCGCACCTGGGCCAGGTTGCAGAGCCACACGGGCGAGCAGCCCATCCGGATGTACTACTTCTCCCGAGTACCGCCGTGGGATGAAGCGGAAACCTACGGCTCCTACCACGCGGCGGAAATCGTCTACGCCTTCGACAATCTGCACAAGAGCCGTGAACTGGGGGGAGACGAGATCGGCCCCTTCAACCACGCCTGGGACGACACCGACAGGGCGCTCGCGGACACGATGGCGAGCTACTGGGTGAACTTCGCGACCTCCGGCGACCCCAACGGCGACGGTCTGCCCGACTGGCCCGTCTACGACCCGGACGCCGACGGAGTCCTCGAACTGGGCGACAAGATCGGCGTCATCCAGGGCTTGCTCAAGGATCGCCTGGACGCCTTCGACGCGTTCTATGAGGACCTGCGCGACAACGGCTAGCAGCCTGCTAGCAGCCTTTGTGCTAGCGTCCCGCCTTCAGGCAGTGGGTGCAGAGCTCACGCGGCGAACCAGGATGCGCCTGTCGTTCTCGAGCGTTGATTGATGTGGAACCCGGAGCCGAGAACAGGAGCAGCAGATGGCAACGAGAATCTATGTGGGGAACCTCCCCTTCGACACGACGGAAGAGGCGGTTCGCGCGCTGTTCCAGGCTCATGGCGACGTGTCAGAAGTTTCGCTGATCAACGACCGTGAGACCGGCCGGCCGCGGGGCTTCGGCTTCGTCGAGATGGCGTCCGGGGGCCAGGAGGCCATTTCCGCTCTGGACCGGCAGCAGTTCGGCGGTCGCACCCTCCGCGTCAACGAGGCCCGCCCGCGCGAGGAACGCCGGCCCCGCTGGTAGCAGCCGCCCCGCTCCCGCGCTACATCTGCGGGTAGTAGAACTGCGGCACGGCGACATCCTCGAGAGGCGACGGCTTGAGCTCGATGATGTCGTCGCGAACGCCGCCCTTGTTCATCCTGAAGGACGCGTTCACACGCTCCGGAGCGTCCCAGAGAACGACCGCGAACTCGCCGTTCTTCTCGATCGGTCCGGTCGTCTGGTAGCTGCCGTCGCCTGACGTGATCGTCACCTCGCCACCGCCCTTGACCGGCTTGCCCCGATTGTCCTGGACCCTTCCCGTGAGGACGGTGCGGACGCCCTGCTCCTCCATCGACTCGCCTTCCCGGAAGAGGATCGGATAGACCTGCTGAGTTCCATCGCGTTGCACGGCGACCCGAGTCACTACCGACCGGTAGCCGTCGCGCTCGAAGGTGATGCGAACCGTAATCCCCTCGTAGTCTTCCCGACTGAAGATCCTGCCCATGTTCCGGAGCAGGAAGGTGCCGGTCTTGCGGCCCTTGGCGCGCAGCCTCGGCGCGGGCATGTTGTCGTTCTGGAACCAGATGTCCACATCTGACAGCGGGTTCCCGCTCGAATCGAGGATCGTGCCGAACACGCGGGTGTTGTCCCGGCCGCCGACCGCGCCGGTCACGTCACCGCCACGCAGGTCGCCGCCGACGTTGACGGCGCCCGGATCCTGGGCTAGGACCGGGACCGCCAGCACGAGCAGAGGGATGAAAAGGAGCGGGAAAAGAAGTCTCTTCGTCATCGTCGCGGGCCTCCTAAACCGTGTCCTCGCGGGCCGATCGCCGCTTCGCAGCGACAGACGCACCGACCTTATCAGCGCACAGGAGACCGGGGCAGGGCCGGGGAACCGTGAAAGTAGGATGGCCGGATGCCGCCAACCGAATCCGCAACGGTCGCGCCGCCGCGACCGAAGCAGATCCTGGCGGCGGCCGCGATCGGCGTCGCGGCGGCACTGCTGGTCCTCAGGTGGACAGCGTCGGACCACCAGACCGCCGCCTCCGACAACGCAGCCCGCGGAGTCCCGGCTCCCCTGCCGTCCCGCCCGGAGCCCGAGCCGCCACCACCCCTGCCGCGCGAACTCAGCGATGCCCTCGACCTGATGGCCCAGGGAAGGCTCCGTGAAGCGCAGCACCTGATGCTTGGCTTCGACGCCAGTCCCGCCGCCACGGAGCTGCTGCCTGACCATCGCGAGACGATGGCCGCGATGCTGGAGCGCCTCAGGAACGACCCTGCCCTACTGGCCGCTCTGGAGTTCGAACGCGGCTTCGCGGATGCCGACCTCGACCGTCTGCGGCGCACCCTAGGCTCCCTGTCGCGCGATGGGATGATCGCCCTCAGGCGCGACCGGCAGGCATCCCGCTACATCGACGACGCGCGGCGGCTGACCGCGGAAGTCGACGCGATCGAGGGTCTGCTCGGCAGCGACCGTCTGGCGGCGCTCCGGCTGGCTCAGGACTTCGCCCGGCGCCACCCGCGATTCGCCGTCGGCCTCGCCTTCGAGGATCGCGCCGCCGAAGCGATCGAGGACACGGCCGGGCGGCTCATGGAGGCGAACCGCCTGGACGAGGCTCGAACGCTGCTGCTCGAACTCAGATCGCTCCGCGGCGACGCGGCAAGGGAGGCCGGTTCCGTCGATGCCAGGCTGGCTTCCATCGAATCCGTCTTCCGGCGCCGGAGCGACCTGGACGCCGCGATCCGCGAGATCGAGGTGCTGGGCCGGGAACGACCGCACGAGGCGCTTGAGGTTCTGGCCGCCATGGAGCGGACGCCTGAGAACCGTCGCCGTCTGGCCCAGGTTGAATCCACCCTCAAGTTCCTGCTGGACGATCTCGACCAGCGAAGCCCCGCCGTCGAGATACTGGCCGCGAACGGTTCGAGACTGGATCAGGTCGAGTACGACCGTCGTGAGGATCTGGTGCTGCGGGTTCGTGCCCGGGACGATTACGAGGTGGTTTCGGTGCGCTTCTTCTGGCGCTGGTTCGACCGCGGAGGGGAAGGCGACATCGTCGAAGCGGTACTCAGATCGGTCGACCCTGAGCCGTCGCCCGCCACGGACGGCGCGGGCAACGGGAGAACCGCCGAGATCGCCTTCGAGGCGACGTTAACGCAAGCCGAGCACGGCGGCCGCAGCCTTCAGTTCTGGGCCGAGGCGACCGACCGTGGCGGCCGCATCGCGAGGAGTGCCGACCCGCCGGATCAGCTCGCACCCGCGCGGCGCGGGTTCCTGCAGCGTCTCGGCCTTCGGCGCCAATGACTTGTCACGCTCGTGAAATCACTGACTACCAAACACTTACAGGCACGAGGGGCACTGGTATGATGACCACCGTGGCGAACGGTACAAGCGCCCCGAACAACGTCGGCGATTCACCCGCTGAGCCGGCGATACCCCAACACCACGTCGAGACGACGAACCGGGACTTCCGCAGCCTCGGACTGAACCCGGAGATCCTGGAGGTACTCGCCGGGATCGGCTTCGAACATCCGACGCCGATCCAAGCCGACGTGATCCCCGATGCGCTCGCCGGCAAGGACCTGATCGGCCTGGCCGAAACCGGCTCCGGCAAGACGGCCGCGTTCGTCCTGCCGATCATCCAGCGGCTCGGCCGGGGCAAGGGCGTGCGCGCGCTCGTCGTCTGTCCCACGCGCGAGATCGCCCTGCAGACCAAGGCCTTCCTCGACGTCTTCCGCAAGAGCCCGCTGCGAGTCAACTCAGCCTGCCTGATCGGAGGCGTGAAGATCGGACCCCAGTTCGACCAGTTGCGCCAGGACCCCGACGTCCTGGTCGTAACGCCCGGGCGACTCCTGGACCACACCGAACGGGGCACGGTGAGCCTTCGCAACGTCGAGGAACTCGTGCTGGACGAAGCCGACCACATGCTCGACCTCGGCTTCATGCCCCAGGTGCAGCGGATCGTGACCCAGGTGCCCAGCCGGCGGCACACGATGCTGTTCTCGGCCACCATGCCGCCCCCAATCGAGCGCCTGGCCCAGCGCTACATGAACGACCCGCTCCGGATCGACCTCGCGCCCCGCGGCGCCGCTTCCGGAATCGAACACCGCCTCTACCTGGTCGACGAGAAGGACAAGAAGAGCTGCGCCCTGGCGCTGCTCGACTCGGTCCCCGGATCGACCCTCGTCTTCACCAAGCGCCGCTCCGACGCCGAGTGGCTGTGCCGGGTGCTGGAGCGAGGACGGCATAGCGTCGCCCGCATCCACTCGGACCGCTCGCAGAAGCACCGCGTCGACGCTCTCGAGAGTTTCCGCGCCGGTCGTCATCGCATCCTGGTGGCGACGAACATCGCCGCCCGCGGCATCGACGTTGTGGGCATCGAGCACATCCTGAACTACGACCTGCCTGACACGGCGGAGGACTACATCCATCGCGCCGGCCGCACCGCCCGCGGCGCCGCCGAAGGGGTCGTGTCGTCGATCGGTACCTGGCTCGACAAGCCGATCGTCCGCCAGATAGAGCTCGCGCTCGGTCATCCGCTGCCTCGTAGCGAAGTCGAGGGAGTGGCCCCCTACCGTGAAATGCGGTCGCTCAACGAACGACGCCGCCGCTCTCCCCTGCGCCGCTAGGAACGCCATGATCCCGATCCCGGATCTCCTGAACCGGGAGCCCTTTCTCGGCATCGACCGGGAGGCTCTGACGGACCTGCTGGGCCTCGCGATTCTCGGCCGGGAGATCGGCACCGAATTTCACGACCTGATGGCGGAGGCGGAGACGCCGCCGACCACCTGGCGGCCGGAGTTCTTCGAGCAGGACCTGTTCGTCGACCGCCTGATCGCGGAGAGCTTCGAGATCGCGATGGACGGCGTCCGGTACCCGATCAACGAACGTTTCCTCCGGCGCGCGCTGTCCGCTACCCCGACCGATCTGCGGACCATCAAGTTCCGGCAGTCCATCCTGCGCGAGATGGACGAGAACGAAGAGATCCTGGCGTCAGCCAAACGGCTCTACCGCGAGTTGTTCGCCCTGCTGTCGCTTCACCGGACGCCCCGCTACCACCGCATCGTCGACACCGCCGCCCACAACCTGGACATCCTGAAGCAGAGCCGCCTCGTCATCGACCTGATGCACGACAGGTTCGAATCCGCCCGCTCAGGCCTCAGACGCCTCCACGAGGGGGCAGCCGCGATCCACGAAACGGAGGAGTACAGGACCCTCGCCGCGCTGCTGGACTACGAGGACCAGCTCGCCCAACTGAACCTCGACATCACCCTGGGCGGCGACGGCAGGATCCGCCGGGTCGACGTGCGGTCTCTCGACGAGTGCAGCGACAACCCCTTCTGGACAGGACCGATCAAGCGCTTCCTGGACCGGCTGCGGCTCGGGATCGGCGGCTACTCGATGACGAACCGGGAACTCTTGAACCGCGTGATCGAGCGGGTCTACGTCTCCCTGTCCCCGGCCCTGATCCCGCTGATCCAGATGCTTGGCCAACTGGAGCTCTACCTCGCGGTGCGCGCGCTGAGAGACCGCGCCGCGGGACGCGGCCTCGCGATGTGCATCCCCGAGATCCTGCCCGACCACGACACCCGTCCCGGGTTCGTCTGCGAGGACCTGTGGAACCCTCTGCTGCTGCACCAGGAGCAGACGCCCGTCCCCTGCACCGTGAGCACCACCGGCAGCGTGCCGATCACGGTGGTGACCGGGCCCAACTCGGGCGGCAAGACGCGGCTGATTCAGGCCATCGCGCTGGCGCAGCTGCTCGCCCAGTCAGGCCTCTACGCACCGTGCGCCCGGGGCCGCCTACGGGTGCAGAACGGGCTCTTCGTCTCCCTGATCGAACGGGAGAGCGCGGACCAGGTGGAGGGCCGCCTGGGCCGGGAACTCGTGCGCATCCGGACCCTGTTCGAGGAGATGGAGCACGGCTCGATGGTCATCCTCGACGAACTCTGCTCGGGCACCAACCCGTCGGAGGGCATCGAAGTCTTCACGCTGGTCCTGCAGCTCCTCCGGCGTGTCGATCCGGTGGCCTACGTCACGACCCACTTCCTCGACCACGCCCGGTCCCTGGAGGAGAACCACCACGAGCTGGGCCTGGAGTTCCTCCAGGTGGAACTCGACGACGCCCGCCGGAGCACCTACCAGTTCAACGGCGGCGTCGCCAGGACTTCTCTCGCCGCACTCACCGCCGAACGCCTCGGCGTCACCTTCGAGAACCTGTCGACGGCCGTCGACAGCCGGCGGACGAAGGCGAGCTAGCGCTCCTCTAGTACGGCACGCCGGTCGCCCGGCAGACGAACCGCATCAGGGGCGAAGCGGAGACGCAGAGTGCCGTGAACTCGTCCAGGAAGCCGGCGCGAAGCAGGCGCGTCTGGTTGAGACGCGCCACGGCCATGAAGGACTTTCGCTTGATGTCGTCGATTCGGGGATGTTCCGCGTCGAACCCTCGCGGCGCCCGCTTCAGACTCTCACCCCCCAACTCAAGCGCCCCGCCGAGCCCCGGCTTCGACGTGACCTCGGCCCAACCGGCTCCGTCCTCCGCGATCTGCCGCCGGATCGCCCGCAGCGCCTCCGGGTGCGGCCGCCACATGCCGCCGCCCATGAACACGCTGCCCGGTTCGATGTGGAGGTAGAAGCCGGGCGCGTGGGCGTCTCGATGCTGCTCGTGGCGGAAGTGGATGCCGATGTGGGTCTTGTAGGGCCGCTTGTCGCGAGAGAACCGCACGTCCCGGTGGATGCGGAACAGGGAACCGCCTACCTTCTTCGGCACCGCCAGAAAGTGGGTCGAGACCTCATCGATCCGGGTCCCGAAGTCGCTGATGAACTGCAGCGCCGGCTCGCGCACGACGTCTTCGTAACGCTCACCGTTGGCCTTGAACCAGTCGCGCTCGTTGTTCTCCGCGAGTTCGCGCAGAAAGGCGAAGGTCTGTCTCGAAAACGGGTTCTTCCATCGGTCCATCGTCGCCTGCTCCTCTGCCTTCGGGGCCGGATTCTCGCTGCGGAGCGAAGTGTATTCTCGGATGCTTCAACAAGGAGACCCGAATGGACATCTTCGTCGCCGAGCTGGTCGGCACCGCGCTCCTGATCATCCTGGGCGACGGCGTCGTGGCAAACGTCGTCCTCACACGGACCAAAGGCAACGACGGCGGCTGGATCGTGATCACGACCGGCTGGGGACTCGCCGTGGCGCTCGCCGTCTACTGCGTCGGCCGGATCAGCGGCGCGCACATCAACCCGGCCGTCAGCCTCGGCATGTGGTCGATCGGCGAACTCGAAACCGCCATGCTGCCGACCTACATCGGCGCGCAGTTGCTGGGCGCCTTCGCCGGCGCGGTCGTCGTCTACTTCACCTACCGGCCCCACTGGGCGGTCACGAGCGATCAGGCGGCGAAGCTCGGGGTCTTCTGCACCGCTCCGGCGATTCCCCGGCGCCGGGGCGCGAACTTCGTGACCGAGGTGGTCGGCACCGCCGTCCTGGTCTTCGGCGTGCTGGCGATCGCCGCCAACGCCTCCGAACTCGCCGGCGAGATCGACCTGTCGGCGGTGTTCGCCACGGGCATCAACCCCCTCCTCGTCGGCTTCCTGGTCTGGGGAATCGGACTGTCGCTCGGCGGCCCCACCGGCTACGCGATCAACCCGGCGCGCGATCTGGGCCCCCGCATCGCGCACGCGGTGCTGCCGATCCCCGGCAAGGGCGGTTCGGAATGGGGCTACGCCTGGGTGCCGGTGCTGGGGCCGCTGGCCGGCGGTGTCCTCGGCGCGCTGGCCTTCCAGGGTCTCGGCTGGTAGGCGAAGCCGAACATGGTCTACGTCCTCGCCCTCGACCAGGGCACCACGTCCAGCCGCTCCATTCTGTTCGAGCGCCAGGGAACCGCCGCCGCCTCCGCGCAGGAGGAGTTCCCGCAGCTCTACCCCTCGCCCGGTCACGTCGAACACGATCCCGAGGCGATCTGGAACACGCAACTCGAAACGGCGCGCGCCGCCATCCGGAAGGCCGGCGCGGACGCCTCGAACATCGCCGCCATCGGCATCGCCAACCAGCGCGAGACGGTCGTGCTCTGGGAGCGCGACAGCGGCAAACCGGTCGACAACGCGATCGTCTGGCAGAGCCGCATCACCGCGCCGTTGTGCGAAGAGTTGAAGCAGCAGGGGCACGAGGAGCTGTTCCGCGCCAGGACCGGACTCGTGCTCGACCCTTACTTCTCCGGCACGAAGATCGCCCATCTACTGGAGAAGCACGAACTCCACGCGCGGGCGGAACGGGGCGAGATCCTGGCCGGAACGATCGACAGCTTCCTTCTCTGGCGGCTGACCGGCGGCAGGGTTCACGCCACCGACGCGAGCAACGCTTCGCGCACCCTGCTGTTCGACATCCACAGGTTGGACTGGGACGACGAGCTGCTCGGCATCCTGCGGGTGCCGCGCGCCATGCTGCCCGAGGTCCGCGATTCGAGCGGCGATTTCGGCCATACCGAGGCAGGTCTGTTCGGTCGTTCGATCCAGGTCGCCGGCATTGCGGGAGACCAGCAGGCGGCGACTTTCGGGCAGGCCTGTTTCGAACGGGGCATGGTGAAGAACACCTATGGAACGGGTTGTTTCATCCTGATGAACACGGGCAACCGGGCGGTGACATCGGAGAACGGCCTGCTCTCCACCGTCGGCTGGGTGCTCGGCGGGCGCCCCACCTACTGCCTGGAGGGTTCCGTCTTCGTCGGCGGCGCCGCGGTCCAGTGGCTGCGCGACGGTCTCGGCCTGATCGAAAGGTCCGAGCAGGTCGAGGAACTCGCGGCGAGCGAGAAGGACAGCGGCGGCGTCTACCTGGTTCCCGCCTTCGTCGGCCTGGGCGCGCCCTACTGGGACCCTTACGCCCGGGGCCTCCTGATCGGCCTGGAGCGCTCGACCACCGCCGGCCACGTGGCCAGGGCCACGGTCGAGTCGATGGCCTACCAGAGCCTCGACGTCGTCCGCGCCATGGAGGCGGACGCCGGGTCGAGCATGAGCGGCCTGCGGGTCGACGGCGGCGCGGCGGTCAACGACGACCTGATGCAGTTCCAGGCCGACCTGCTGGGCACGCGCGTCCAGCGGCCGGTGGTCGCCGAGACCACGGCACTGGGCGCCGCCTACCTCGCGGGCCTCGCGACCGGCGTCTGGTCCGACCAGGACGACGTGACCAGGAACTGGGCGCTCGACCGCGAGTTCGAGCCGGCGTCCTCGCGCACCGAGCAGGAGCGCCTGGCCGCCGGCTGGCGGCGCGCCGTCGAGAGATCCCGAGGCTGGGCCGAGCCCTGAGGCCTCCCTGCGGTACGCTCTCGCACCGCCAACACCCACCACGGATCCGGAGAACTCCATGACCGATGTAGCCGCCCGCCCCCGCCTCACCGTCGACATCGAAGCCGGCGTCGCCGACGTGCGTCTCGATCGCGCGGACAAGCTGAACGCGCTGGACGGCGCGATGTTCGACGCCCTGGGCAGCACCGCCCGCGAGCTGGCCGAAGATTCGTCCGTGCGCGCGGTGGTTCTCTCCGGGAACGGCCGCGCTTTCTGCGCCGGCCTCGACTTCGGCAGTTTCCGCGCCATGCAGCAGGACGCGGGGAGCACTTCGTCGTCGCGAGAACTCGTGCAGCGCACGGACGACAATCCCGCCAACCGCGCCCAGTTCGCGGCCTGGGGCTGGCACGCGATGCCCGTTCCCGTGATCGCGGCGATTCACGGCGTGGCTTACGGCGGCGGTTTCCAGATCGCGATAGGTGCCGACCTCCGCGTCGTCCATCCGGAAGCCAGGCTCTCGGTGCGCGAGATCGTGTGGGGTCTGATCCCCGACATGGCCGGCCCCCAGTTGCTGCGGCACCTGGTGCGCTCCGACATCGCCAAGGAGCTGACCTTCACCGGCCGCGTGATCAGCGGCGTCGAGGCCGCGGAACTCGGCCTCGTCACCCGCCTGTCCGAACAGCCGCTCGACGACGCCCTCGCCCTGGCGCGCGAGATTGCCGGCAACTCGCCACATGCGATCCGCGCCGCCAAGCAGGTGCTCGACACCGCCCCGAAGGTCAGCGTCCGCGAAGGGCTGGAAACCGAGGAGCGGCTGCAGGTCGGCCTGATCGGCTCACCGAATCAGGTCGAAGCGGTAACGGCGAACATGCAGAAGCGGACGCCCGACTTCGCCGACGTCGACTGAGGGCCGAGGGCGGCCGACGCCGGCCGCTACTCCAGGTGCCAACCGTGGCTGCCCTGGAGTAGCGCTCGCTGGGAATCGAAGGGCTCGCTACCGGCACCCGGCTCGATCCGCGCGTAGCTGCCGTCCGCCTCCAAACGCCGGCAGTTCGCCGTGTCGACCAGGTGCGGCGCCAGGATGTCCCGAAGCGCCGCCTGTCGCAGGTCCGGATCCAGGATCGGGCATAGCAGTTCGACGCGGCCGTTCAGGTTGCGAGGCATCAGGTCGGCGCTGCCGGTGAACAGCTCCTCGTCGCCGCCGTTCCGGAAGTAGTAAAGCCGCGAGTGCTCGAGGAACCGGCCGACGATCGAGGTCACCGAGATGTTCTCGGACAGGCCCGGCACGCCCGGACGCAGGCAGCAGATCCCACGCACCTGTAGCAGCACCTCGACTCCGGCCTGGGAGGCGCGGTAAAGCGCGTCGATGCACTCGCGGTCTACCAGCGAGTTCATCTTGAAGATCAGGCGACCGTCACCGCGCAACCGGTGGCCCTCGATCTCCCGGTCGATCCGCCGGATGAGTTCGCGGCGCATCTGGTGCGGCGCCACCAAGAGGCGTCTGTAGCGCTCTTCACGGGCGTATCCGGTGATCGCGTTGAACAGTTTGGCCACGTCCGAGGCGATCTCGGCGTCGTCGGTCAGCAGCCCGATGTCCGTGTAGATGCGGGCGGTCACCGGGTTGTAGTTGCCGCTCGCGAGGTGCGCGTAGGAGTGCAGCTTGCCCGCCTCCCGACGCACCACCAGGCACATCTTGGCGTGGGTCTTGAGTCCCATCACGCCGTACACGACATGAACGCCTGCGGCTTCCAGTGCCCGCGCCCAGCCGATGTTGTACTCCTCGTCGAAGCGCGCCTTCAACTCGACCAGGACCGAAACCTGCTTGCCCTTCTCGCGTGCCTCCATCAGCGCCTCGACTACCGGCGAGTTCGCTCCCACGCGGTACAGCGTCTGTTTGATCGCGATCACATCCGGGTCGGCCGCCGCCTCCTGAAGCAGCCGAACGACCGGGGAGAAGCTGTCGTACGGGTGATACAGGAGGTGATCACGCCGCCGGATTGCCTCGAAAAGGGACTCGTCGCTCCTGAGCGCTGCATGGCGCACGGGGCGGATTGTGCTGTCACGGAGTTCGGGCACGTCGAGGAACGCGATCTCGCTCAGGTCAGCCAGGCCGAGCGGCGATGGCAGCGTGTCGACCTGGAACCGTGCCAACCCCATGTTCCGCTCCAGGATCGCCCGAATGCGCTTCGGCATGTCCTCGCGTACCTCCAGGCGCACGACGGAACCGAAGTGCCTCTGCCCGACGACCTCGACGATCGCCGTCAGCAGATCGCCCGCCTCGTCCTCCTCCACCTCCAGGTCGGCGTCTCGCGTGACCCGGAAAGGGTAGGCGGCCGCAATCTTGAAGCCGGGGAAAAGCAGGTCGAGATTGGCTGCGATCAGCTCCTCGATCCACACGAACCTCCCCCGACCCGACTCCAGGCCGAGCTCGTCGCGGCTGCTGCCCGGCGCCCGCACCAGCCGCGGTAGTACCTGCGGCACCTTGACGCGGGCGAAGCGCTCACCGTGACTGCCGTCGTCAATGACCACCGCCAGATTCAGGCTCAGGTTCGAGACGTGAGGAAACGGATGGCTCGGGTCGAATGCCAGCGGCGTCAGGACCGGGAAGATGTCGCGCTTGAAGTACGCGCGCAGCTTGCGCTTCTTCTTGGCCGAGAGGGAGTCGTGGGAGACGATCTCGATCCCCGCTTCCTTCAGCTTGGGCAGCAGGTCGTCATGCCAGCAGGCATAGGCAAGCCGGCGTTCGCGCTCGAGATGGGAGCGGATGCCGACCAACTGCTCGGACGGCGTCATCCCGTCGGGCGGCGCCTCAAGCGCGCCCCGTTCGAGCTGCCGCACCAGGCCCGCGACGCGGACCATGAAGAACTCGTCCAGGTTGCTGCCGTAGATCGAGAGGAACTTGACCCGCTCGAGCAGCGGATGCCGGGAATCGCGCGCCTCCTCGAGAACCCGGCTGTTGAACTGGAGCCAGCTCAACTCCCGGTTGTTGTAGTGCTCGGGAAGACCGGGCTCGATGGCCGGCGCAAGCCGCCTGGGACGCGGGTCCGGCTCCGCCTCCACAGGATCGGCCGGCGCCGTCGCAGTCGACGGCTCCCTCAGATCCTCAGCGGCTGCAGTCTCCGGGTAGGCCACGGTAACCGCTGATTCTACACCGTTTCCGGCTTCCTCGGGTCACTCTGACGGGCGGCGTCTGACTACGACGAAGGTCACGTCGTCGGCGGGAACTCCCTGCGGGGAGAGCTCCTCCACCCAGCTCTCGAATTCGGCGACCGCTTCCTGAGCCGGGCGCTGGCCGACCTCGATCCATCGCTCGGCGATCGCCGGATAGCCCACCGGCTCGCCACTCGCATCCAGCATCTCGGGCAAGCCGTCGCTCATCAGGAGCGCCGCGTCGCCCGGTTCGAGTCGCACCCGATGGCGTTCGTACGACGCGACCGCCAGGGTGCCGAGCGGTACGCCGGCACTCATGATCTCCTCGATCTCTCCCGACGGACAGCGGCTGATCAGCACCGGCGGCATGCCCGCGGAAGCCAGGTCGAGGACCCCCTCCCGATAGCGCGCGAGCACCAGGGCCATCGCCCGGCGGCCCAGGTTCATCGAGCGGATCGTTGCCGTCGCATGGGACAGGAAGTCGGCAAGGTCGAGGCCCATGTCCGCCGACGCGAGCAGCGTCTTGACCACGGTCACCATGGTGCCAGCGCGCGCCCCGTGGCCGGTCGCGTCGCCGACCGCGATCGTGAGCGAACCGTCCTGCCGGGGCCGGCTGAAGTCGTAGTAGTCGCCACCGACCTCCGAGGCCGTGCGCAGGAACACGGCAATCTCGAGGTCGGGATGCTCGGGGAGGGCAGCGGGCAGCAGCGAGAGCTGGAACCTCCGCGCCTCCTCGAGTTCGCTGGTCTGCCGCTCGTTCTCCGCCTCCAGCAGGCGCCGGTCGACCTCCTGCTGACGCCGATACCGTTCCTGCTCGAGCAACTGGCGCCGGCTCTTCTCCTGGTCGCGCGCCATGCGGTTGAACGCTTCGCCCAGCTTGCCGACCTCGTCGCGGCCGCCGAGTCGCGCCCGCGCCGCCGCATCGCCGCGGGCCAGCCGGTCGACTTGCCTGGTCAGGTGACTCAGCCGGCGCGTGAGGCGATTCGCGAGAGGCGCCGCGGCAAGCAACGACAGACTCATCAGGCCGACGCCGACGCCCAGGTTGCGAAGCGATGCACTCCTCATTTCGGCGAGCGACGGGCCGATCGGACGCACGATGCCATAGATCAACTCGCCTTCCGCAGCGGCCTGCGTGGCGACGACCCATTCGCTCATGCCGTGGCACAGGTCGTCGTGCCCGGCAGCCAGCGCCTTGAGGAGGGGTTCGCCGCCGGCGCAGTGCACCTCCTCGAGAAGTTCCAGTTCCTCCGGCCCGGAAGTGTAGATCTCGCCCTCCGCGTCCAGTGCGAACGGAACCGCACCGCCGCCCCGAGGTATGCGGCGCAAGACGTTTCGCATCAGGTTTTCGGGCCGGATATCGGCTTCCAGGTGCCACACTACGTCGCCGTCCCGGTGAACGGGAGAAGAGACGGGTCCACCGAAGACCCGAGTGGCCCAGGCACGGCCTCTGCGCGCCCACTCGGCATCCCTCGTCCGGTCCCCTGCTTCTCCACGTTCCGCAGATCGTTCGCCCGGAGGGCCGCCGGCCGGGAGACGTTCCGGGTTGCCGCCTCGCGACCAGAGGAAGCGTCGGCCTTCGGTCGCCCGGAGCCCGCGCAGACGGCGGTCCCCTCCAGCGGGATCCGCGGCTGCTTCAACACCCGGTCCGGTTCCCGGTGGAGCCGCCGGGACGAGTTCGAGCGCATCCACGAAGTCCGCGCCATCGCCCATGTTGCTCAAGAGGAACTCCGCCAGAGCCTCCGGGTCGGCGTACTGGGGGTCGTCGAAGGGCAGCATCGTGCCAAGCCTCCGGACGTACCCCTGCAAGTCGTCCCTGGCACGGAACAGGCCGACCGATATCTGCCTCGTGACCTCCCGGGACTCCGCCTCGACCGCCGCACGAAATGCGTTCGCCGAAGAGATGTAGGAGTAGGCGACGATGCCGCCCAGCGGCAGCACCGCGAGCACCAGAAAAGCGAGAACCAGTTGACTACGGAGCCTCATCTTCAGTCCAACCTGTTTCGGCCCTGCGAGCTTCCCCGTCCGCCGAATCCCGCCCCGCCAGCTGCCGCACCCGTTTGCCGTCCTTGCGGCGACCGGAAAGAGAACTCACCACGCCGTGCAACGCCCGTACCTCGTGTTCCCTGAGTTCGGCGCGGTGGAGGATGCTCCTCAGGTTGCGAACCATGATGCCACGCTTCTCCGCCACTCGCAGGAAGCCCGAGGCGTCGAGCTCCTGCTCCAGGTGTTCGAAGAGGTTCACGAGCTGCGCCGAGGTGGCCGCCGAACGCTGGTCGGGCGGCGGCGTGGCGGCTCCGGACGCACCCTCGAACCACGCCCAGGCGACCAGCAGCACCGCCTGCGCCAGGTTGAGGGACGAGTACCCGGGGTTCAGCGGTATGTGGACGATGTGCGAGGCCAGAGCCACGTCGTCGTTGTCGAGACCGGCCCTTTCCGGACCGAACAGCACTCCCGAGCGCTGCCCTCGCGCCGCGCGCTCCCTGATCTCGAGGGCCAGTTCGCGAGGGTCGATCGCGGGCTTCAGCATGTCGCGGCGGCGAGCGGTCGTAGCGTAGACCCGGTGCAGGTCGGCGACCGCCTCGGCCGCGTTGTCGAACACCCGCGCCCGGTCGACCACCTCGCGCGACGCCCCGGTGGCCATCGCCTGCGCGCGCTCGTTCGGCCAGCCGTCGCGCGGCGAAACCAGTCGCAGCTCGGTCAGGCCGCAGTTCAGCATCGCCCGGGCCGCGGCGCCCACGTTCTCGCCCATCTGCGGACCGACCAGGACGATCACGGGCGCCGCTGCTTCCTCCCGACCTGCGTCTCGACCTGGCATCGCTTGGGTCCGGCTCCCGGCAGCCAGTCTACGCCGTCCACCGGCGCACCCTCGCTAGGCTAGGCGCGTGACTCCCGCCAACCTGGGGGATCGCCTGCCCGATGCCGCCGGGAAGGTCCCGCCCGACGTCATCCTGGAACGGTTCCTCGACTGGGTGGCCGGGCTCGGCTTCGAGCTGTTCCCGGCCCAGGAGGAAGCGTTGCTCGAAGTGATGGCGGGCCGCCACGTGGTCCTCGACACGCCGACCGGCTCGGGCAAGTCGCTGGTCGCGATGGCGATGCTGTGGAAGGGCCTGTGCGAGGGCAGGACCGGCTTCTACACGGCGCCGGTCAAGGCCCTGGCTTCCGAGCAGTTCTTCCGCATGTGCAACGAGTTCGGCGCCGAACGGGTGGGCATGCTGACCGGTGACGCCAGCATCAACTCGAAGGCGCCGATCGTCTGCTGCACCGCCGAGGTGCTGGCGAACATGGCGTTGCGGCAGGGCGCGGACCTTCCCGTCGACTACGTGGTGATGGACGAGTTCCACTTCTACGCGGACCCGGAACGCGGCGTGTCGTGGCAGGTGCCCCTGATCACGCTTCCCGACACGACCTTCCTCCTGATGTCGGCGACCCTCGGCAGCATGGCGCCGATCAGCGAGGCCCTGCAACGCGCGACCGGCCGCCGCGTGGCGCTCGTCAGCGGCAGGGATCGACCGGTGCCGCTCGAGTACGAGTACCGCGAGACGCCGCTGCACGTGACGATCGAGGAACTCGCGAAGGCCGGCCGGGCACCGATCTACGTGGTCAACTTCACCCAGCAGGACTGCGCGCGGCTGGCCCAGAGCCTGACCAGCCTGAGGCTCTGTTCGCGGGAGGAAAAGAAGGCGGTCTTCAGGGAGATCGGGAGCTTCCGTTTCGACACGGCCTATGGCAAGGAGATACGGCGCTTCCTCGGCTTCGGCATCGGCGTCCACCACGCGGGCCTGCTGCCGAAGTACCGGTTGCTGGTGGAGAAGCTCGCGCAGTCCGGGCTGCTCAAGGTGATCGCCGGCACGGACACGCTGGGCGTGGGCGTCAACGTGCCGATCCGTACGGTCCTGTTCAGCCAGCTCTGCAAGTTCGACGGCGAGAAGGACACGATCCTCACAGTGCGCGACTTCCAGCAGATCGCCGGTCGTGCCGGCCGCAAGGGCTTCGACGACCTCGGATGGGTGGTCTGCCAGGCGCCGGCGCACGAGGTCGAGAACCGCCGCCGGAGCCTGAAGGCGAAGGCCACGCCGCGCGGGCGCGGCCGCAGGCAGATCCGCAAGCGGTCAGCGCCGCGCGGCTTCGTGCCGTGGAACGAACGCACCTTCGAGCGGCTCACCACGAGCCGGCCCGAGACGCTGGAGTCCCGCTTCCGGCTCCGTCACGGCATGGTGTTCGACCTGATCCAGGCCGACGAGTCGGTCCGCAACGGCGGGAGCCACACGAACTTCGCCTCGCTGCGCCGGCTGATCGCCGCCTGCCACGAGCCCGCCGCAACCAGGGATCGCCTGATCGGACAGTCGGCGGAACTCGTGCGCGCGCTGCACCGCGGCGGCATCCTGCGGATGGCGGCGCGGCCGGACGGCGGCTACCGGGTCGAGGCCGACCGGGAACTGCAGATCGAGTTCTCGATGCACCAGAACCTGTCGCTCTATCTCGTCTCGACCCTGGAACTGCTCGACCAGGAAGATCCCGACTACGCCCTGGACCTGCTCAGCCTGGTCGAAGCGATCCTGGAGGACCCCGGGATCGTGCTCCGCCGCCAGGCGGCCAAGTTGAGGCACGAACTCGCCGCGCGGCTCAAGGCGAAACGGGTGCCGTTCGAGGAACGGATGGAGCGACTGCGGGAGGTCACCCATCCGCGCCCCCTGACGGACCTCATCGAACCGACCTTCGACGAGTTCCGGCGTTCCCACCCCTGGGTGCGCGGCGACTCGATCCGGCCGAAGCGCGTCGGCCGCGAGATCTACGAGGACTTCCTGAGCTTCGACGAATTCATCAGACGCTACGACCTGCAGCGTTCCGAGGGCGTCGTTCTCCGCTATCTGAGCCGGCTGTTCAAGGTCCTGAGCCGCGGCGTTCCGGACCGGTTCAAGACGGACGCCGTGTTCGACCAGCTCGGCTACTTCCACGACCTCCTCACCCGCGTCGACAGCAGCCTGCTGAGCGAGTGGGAGAGGTTGTGGTCGCTTGAAGACGAAGCCGGCGGCGGGTAACCGTCAGCGGCTCCGGCCGACGCCCAGCTTGGGACACCACTCCTCGACCGGACAGCGCGAGCACCACGGGCTCACCGGCAGGCACAGCTTCTGGCCGAAACTCACGAGGGTCTTGTTGAGGCCGATCCACTGGCCGCGCGGCAGTTTCGTCCGCAACGCCATCTCCGTTTCGAACGGGGTCTTCGTGTCGACGTAGCCCCAGAGGTTCGTGATCCGGTGCACGTGGGTGTCGACGCAGATGCCGGGCCGCCGAAACCCCTCGGTGACGACCAGGTTCGCCGTCTTGCGGCCGACGCCGGGGAGTTCGACCAGCTCCTCGACCGTCCGGGGCACCTCGCCGCCGAACCGCTCGCGCAGTACGCTCATCGCGAGCTTGAGGTTCTTCGCCTTCGTGCGGTAGAAGCCGACCGGGAAGATGAGCCGCTCCAGTTCCGGAAGCGACAGCGCCCCGATCTCTTCCGGCGTTGAAGCCGCGTCGAACAGCCGCCGCGTCGCCCCGGCGGTCGCCTCGTCCTTCGTTCTCGCGCTCAGGATCGTCGACACGAGCACCTTGAACGGATCGCGCTCGGTCTCCGCGATCAGCGTGACGATCGGCAGTTCCGAACCCTCCAGATGGCGCCGGATGCGACGAAGCATCGCCGCCAGGCGGCGGTTCGTCGGCGGCATCGGCGGCGCGGGCACGGCGACCGCGAGAATACCGCCGCTCGCCCCGGCTGTTACCTTGGCGTGATGAACGTAGGCCTGAGCGGCGCCTCGGGACTCATCGGCAGCGCCCTTGTCCGCAGCCTGGGGGCCGAAGGTCATCGCTGCCGGCGGCTAGTGCGTCGCACACCGTCGGACCCGGCTGAACTCGAGTGGCGGCCTGAACGCGGCCTGGTCGAATCGCCGGTGGCCGAGGGCCTCGACGCGCTGATCCATCTGGCGGGCGAGAACGTCGCCGCCGGCCGCTGGACCGCCGCGCGGAAACGCAGGATCCGCTCCTCGCGCGGCCCAGCCACCCGCCGGCTGGTCGAGTCGCTCGCCAGCCTTGAGCGACCGCCGGGCGTCTTCGTCTGCGCCTCGGCGGTCGGCTACTACGGCGACCGCGGCGGTGAAGTCCTGGACGAGGACTCGCCGCCTGGAAAGGGCTTCCTGGCCGCCGTCTGCCGGGACTGGGAAGTCGCCGCCCTGCGAGCGTCCGCGACCTGCGAGCGCGTGGTGATGCTGCGGTTCGGGGTCGTGCTCTCTGCGCGCGGCGGCGCCCTGGCCAGGATGCTGCCGCCCTTCCGGCTCGGCCTGGGCGGGCGGCTCGGATCGGGGCGGCAGTACTTCCCCTGGATCCACATCGACGACGCGGTGGCCGCGATCCGGCACGTGATGAAGCGCAACTTCCGCGGCGCAGTCAACCTCGCCGCTCCGGAACAGGTCACGAATGCGGGCCTGACCTGGTCCCTGGCAAGAGCCCTGCGGCGTCGGGCCCCGGTGCCGGTGCCCTCCCTCGCCCTCCGCGGCGCCTTCGGAGAGATGGCGAAAGAGACCCTGCTCGCCAGCGCCCGCGTCGTGCCCAGGGTTCTGCAGGAAACCGGGTTCGAGTATCGCTTTCCGAAGCTCGAGGCGGCGCTGGCCCGCGAGTTGTCGCCCGACACGCCCGCGAGAACGTAGAATCCGGGAAGCGAAACGCAACCCGGCGTGTTGCGTATTCGTGAGTGCTGCCGGCAACCTCGATGCCGGCGCCAGGACAGAGCCGGCAGCGAGTGGAGCCCCTCCTCCGAGTCTCAGCCAACCCGGCGCAAGTAGACCCCGACCACCATGGCCTTCAAGCTCGAACGACGCGAGACGACCGGGTCGAAGTTTGCCCCCGGTTCCCTCCATCTCGGCGGCTCGCCGTACGAACTGGAGCCGGAGAGCAGGACCCCGCTGCGAGTCGCCGTCGTCGCGACGATCGCCTTCCACGCGCTGCTGTTCGTCATCAGCTTCCCCACCATGAGGCCGCGGGCACTCCAGGCCGCGCAGGCGCCGAAGGCATTCGTCGTCCAGGCCGTCCGCTTCAAGCCGCCGCCACCCGCGAAGGCGGAACCCATTCCGCAGCGCAGGACGAAGAAGATCCCGATTCCCGACCCGACCCCCGACGAGCCCGAACCACTGATCCGGGAAGAGGTCTTCGAGGCGCCGCAACTGGAGATCGACGGCATCGCCGATGTCCTGTTCGACCTCCCCGAATCCCCGTCGCCCGCCGGACCACCTGGAACCCTGTTCGTCGAAGGCGACGTTCTGCCTCCCAAGAAGACCTATGCTCCGCTTCCCAACTACACCGAGGAGGCCCGTCAGGCACGCATCCAGGGCGTCGTCATCCTCCAGGCTGTCGTCGACACCCTGGGCAACGTCGGCTACGTCAAGGTCCTCAAGGGCCTGCCGGAAGGCCTCACCGAGTCCGCCGTCCAGGTCGTCCAGGAATGGCGCTACGAACCCGCGACCCTGAACGGCGAACCGGTCCCGGTCTACATCAACCTGACCGTCAACTTCTCGCTGCAGTAAAGCGTCGCGGCCTGTTTGCCGGTGGCGCCTACTCGCTGCCGGACCCGGACTCCGTGCTCGCGCCCTGCCCCTTCTTCTCGTAGTACTCGTTCTCCAGCAGCCGGGCGCCGCGGAGGATGTTGCCCATCGCGTAGTTGCCTTCGTGGCAAGCGTACTCGTAGAGGAGGTCGTCGGTTCCCGGCCAGATGAGCTCACCGCTGTAGGGGGCGGCGTAGTCCGTGTCATGGACCGTGAAGCCATAGAGCAGGTCCTTGGCGCCATGGCGGCTGAAGCGCTCGATCACCTTCAGGCCGTCCCGCGGGTCGCTCTGGCTGTCGAGGAAGTTCGTCGTCTCGACGACCAGGGTGTCGCCTTCCCACCAGCCGATCGAGTCGCCGCCCATGGAGCGGTACTCGGCGGGCGGGTGCTCGGCGTTCAGGCGGACCACCTTCGCCCAGTGCATCCACTCGACCAGGATGACGACGTGGTCGTCCGTCTGGGTGATCGTCTTCAGGTTGTTGTACGGCAGTGAGCGGACCGGCGTGGTGGCGACGCTCGTGTAGATGCAGCGGTCACCGGGCGTCAGGGTCTCGGGGCCGTCGTATGGGTCGTCGCCGGCTTCGATCCACCAGGCATCGCCGGTGTTCCGGTAGAGGTAGGGGTTGACCGTCGCCCGCCGCGCCTTCCCCGCCTCGGTCAGCTCCGGCATGCGGCCATTGGGCGGGTCGGTGAGGACCGACGTCCGGTACTGGCCGTCGATCGGGTACGCCTGGTTGCCGAAGTCGAGCCAGAAGAAGTTGTAGCCGCCGACCGCGCCGGCCGCGCCCGCGGAGCCGTCGCCGCCCGGCGGCGGCGCCTCGCGGCCCGGGTCGCTGACGGCGTTGGCGGCGGCGTCGGCCGCGGCCATGCCCGCGGCGATCCGCTCCGCTTCCTCCGCGGTCATGAACTGCTTGTCGCCGAGGCGGGGATCGCGCTCGAAGGGCGTCAGGTTGGCGACGTCATAGTTGCCGGACAGGTCGGGCCGCCCGCTCGCGGTGCGCGGGATGTCGTCGTCACCGGCCGCGGCGACAGGCGCCGCGAGGAACGCGAGAAGCGTGGGGCAGGCGAAGGGAATGAGGACCTTTCGGGGAAGCGGCATGGCGGCTCTCCTTGCGGGGGAATTGGCTGCGCCGAGACTACCGCAGGTCCCTGCGTGTCAGCGCGGCGGCAGCCAGCCGCGGGGAGGCCGGAAGTAGACCTTGAAGTTCGCTTCGCGCCGCCGCTGCGAGGACTGGTTCTCGAACACGCCGTAGACGAAGGTGCCATGCTCGAGGCGGTGGATCACCGGGTTGCCCCGCCAACCGGCCTCGCCGATCTCGCACGGCTGGTCCGGCAGGCAGCTTCCGCGGCTCTGGAGGTCAGCGGCCTCGTACTGGAAGCCCACGAACCGCGCATCCGCGGGGAGGAAGATGCCCATGACCTGGCAGGACCGTTCGGGGTCGAGGATAGACAGCAACAGTTCCTGGACTTCGGTGCGCACCCCATCGGGCAGCAACCTCAGCACGTCGTTGCCGGTGGGTTCGGCGAGCGACCCGGCGTAGACCCGGAAGTCCGCGGGCAACGACGCTTCCACGATCTTCGCCACCCGCTCCATCCGTTCGGCGAGATCGGAGGCGCAGGCGACCGTTTCGGCCGTCCTCGGCGCCGCGGGCCAGTTGCTCGCCACCGACCACTCACCGGGCCCGCACTCCGGGCAGGCGCCGGCGCGCAGCAGCGTGCGGTTCGGCAGCAAACGGACCGCATCCGGCTCGGGCTCCGGTGCGGGTTCGGGCTCCTCGACCGCTGGACGCTCCTCGACAGGCGGGTCCGGCGCCGGCTGTTCCGCCACGGCCGCTGGCTGCGCGGCCGGTGTCTCCACCGGTGCGGACGTCTCCACGGGTGCGGGTGCCTGTTCACCCGGCTCAACTTCGGCCTCAGCCACGGCTGCTTGCGCCGGTTCCTCCACGGGTGCCTCCCGCGGCGCCGGCGGCTCGACGATCCGGGCGACGTTCTCCCGTCGCAGCCGGCGCTCCCGTTGCTCGGCACGACGCTCCGCCCGTCGCTGGGCCCGGGTGAGCGCGCGCGCGGAGCCGGCGCTTGCCGTCGTCGTCGCTACGCCGACGCTCGAGTAGCCGACGTTCATCGGCGCCCAGAAGGGGCCCGTGCGTTGGCGCGAGGTGAACCCGACCTCCGGCCGCTTTCCGTCCTCCAGCCTCAGGTAGGAGCTCACGATCATGAACCCCTCGCGCCGCAGTTCGACCTGCCACTCGCCTGCCGACAGGCCGCTGACTTCCGCCACGCCGGATGCGTCGGTCAGCAGCGGCGGCGGTCCGCCGGACCGATCGGACTCGGCCAGAAACGCCATGACCGTGACCCCGGGCAACGGCTGCCCGGCGTCATCCGTGACCAGCACCTGAAACCCGTTACTGCCGCTCCACTCCTGAGCCGCCGCGACCGCGGGAACGGCCGCGAGAATCACCGCCAGGGTCGAAAGGAGCCGGCTCGTCGTCATCCACTCGCCCCCGGCGGCGTCACGTTCTTCTCCGGAGGCTTGTCCGGCGGACGTCGACGATCGCGCCAGGTGCCGGTCATCAGCGTTAGCAGCCCCAGAATCAACTCGTCGACGAAGGGCAGCACGTCGGGGACGAACAGGTCGATGAGGAAGACGACCGCCAGAACGACGAACAACTGCGGGAAGCGCAGGCGGCCCAGGAAGGAGAACAGCGACGAGTCGCTGGGGCCGCGGCTCGGCGTCGTCTGATCGGCCATCAGTTCGGAGTCTATCTTCGGCGCGTTAACCTCCTTGCCGTGAACGAGCCGGTGATCGTCTACCCCGCGCTCGCGCTCGCCGGCTGCGTCGCCGGCGCCTTGAACGTGGTCGCGGGGGGCGGCTCGTTCCTCACGCTGCCGATCCTCATCTTCTTCGGTCTCCCTCCCGGCGTCGCCAACGGCACGAACCGGGTCGCCATCCTGCTGCAGAACGTCGTCGCCTCGTGGGGCTTCCACCGCCACGGCGTTCTCGACGGGCGGGCGATCCTGTGGGCGGCGCTGCCGGCCACTGCCGGCGCCGGGCTGGGCTCGTGGGCCGCTCTCATCATCAGCGACGACGCTTTCCGCCGGGTGCTCGCGGCGCTGATGGTCGTGGTTACGCTGTGGACTCTCTTCTCGCGGCGCAAAGAGCCGGACGAGCAGCCAGCGTCCCTGCGAGTCGGTCTGCTGGCGCTCGGCTTCTTCGGAGTCGGCGTCTACGGCGGCTTCGTGCAGGCCGGAGTCGGCTTCTTCATCCTCGCCGCGACCTCTCTCGCCGGCCTGGACCTGGTCCGAGGCAACGCCGTCAAGGTACTCAGCATCCTCTGCTTCACCGGCCTGTCGCTGCTGCTCTTCGCGCTCTCCGGCCGCGTCGACTGGGCCTTCGGCCTGGCGCTCGCGGTCGGGAACATGGCCGGCGGCTGGCTGGGCGTACGGCTCACCGTACTCAAGGGACACGCCTGGGTGCAGCGGGTCGTGACGGTGACCGTCATCCTGTTCGCGGTCCGCCTCTGGTTCGGCTAGCAGCCCGCGGGCCGCCCGGCGGCGCTATGCTCCGCGCCGCATCGACGAACGACGGACGGGACGGAAGAAGGAGAACGACCTTGGCTTACGACGCATTCGATCTGAGCGGAACGGTGGCTCTCGTCACCGGCGGCAACTCCGGTATCGGCCTCGGCTTCGCCGAAGGGCTGGCCCAGGCGGGCGCCGACGTCTGCATCTGGGGCACGAACGAGGAGAAGAACGCGAACGCGCGGGAGCAGTTGGTGCGCCACGGCACGCGGGTGGAGGCTCTGCGCTGCGATGTCGGCGACGCCGACGCCGTGGCGGCCTCGTTCACGCGCACCGTCGAGCTACTGGGCAAGGTCGATTCCTGCTTCGCCAACGCCGGAATCGGCGGCCGCGGCACGCCCTTCGTCGAAATGTCGATGGAGGAGTGGCGCCGGATCTTCCAGGTCAACATGGAGGGCGTCTTCCAGACCTTCCAGCAGGCGATCCGGCACATGGTGGAACGTGGCGATGGCGGTTCCCTGGTCGCGACCAGCAGCCTGTCGGCTGTCTTCGGCGCGCCGCGCAGCGAGCACTACGCGTCGACCAAGGCGGGGCTCAACGCGATGGTGCGGGGCCTGGCGGTCGAGCATGCGCGCCACGGCATCCGGGTCAATTCGGTGCTGCCGGGCTGGATCGCCACGGCCATGACCGAGCGGGCGATCAACACGGAGGCCTTCCAGACCAAGGTCCTGCGGCGGGTTCCGGTGCGCCGCTGGGGCGTCGGCGAGGACTTCAGCGGCATCGCCGTCTACCTGGCGAGTAGGGCGTCGTCCTACCACACCGGCGACGAGTTCGTGATCGACGGCGGCTACGCCTGCTTCTGACGGTCCCCAGCTTCCATCGAGCGGAAGATCGGCACGACGACTTCCGGCATCCGGCAGTGGTTGCCGGAGGCCTTGTCGACCCAGACGTGGTCCGTCCGGCCCTCGACCAGGACCCGCTCGTCGACCTCCACCCGATAGGCGAAACTCATCGCGCGGCTCTTCAGCCGATCGAGCCAGCAGACGACGCGAACCCTGTCGCCGTAGCGGGCGCCGCCCCGGTACTTCAGTTGCACCCCGGTGACCATCAGGTAGTAGCCCTCGTCCTCGATCTTCCGGTAGGCCATGCCCGCCGCGCGGCAGTGATGGGTGCGGGCGAGTTCGAGCCACACGAGGTAGTTCGAGTGGTGGACCACTCCCATCTGGTCCGTTTCCTTGTACCGGACCTCGATCTCGACTTCGCTGGCCGGCACCTCCAGGCCGGCGGCGTTCACGGCACTACCCGTCATCTCGCTCATGTCGGCCCGCGACTGTAGCGAAACACGGTGATTACGATCTTCCAGCCGGCGCGAACGGTGCCCGAAACCGTGCCGGTGATCTTCGAGACGCCGGTCCGGCGGCGGTAGCTGAGCGGCACCTCGACCACCCGCAGACCCCTCCGCAGCGCCTTGACCTGCATCTCCGCGGTCCAGCCGAAGTTCGGATCCCGCATGCCGAGCGACTCGAGCGCCTTCCACGAGACGGCGCGGAACGGCCCCAGGTCGGTGTAGCGGTGGCCGTAGAGCAGGCGCACGAGCAGGCAGGCGAACCGGTTGCCCCATCGCGCCTGCGGCAGCAGGGCGCCCGGTTCGGCCTTCCCCAGCACCCGCGAGCCGATGACCAGGTCCGCCTCGCCGCGCGCGATCGGCTCCACCAGCCGCGGCATCTCGTCGGGATGGTCCGAGTAGTCCGCGTCCAGGAAGACGACGATCTCGGGCGGTCCGGTCCGCCGCAGATGATCGAGTCCGGCCAGACAGGCGCTGCCATAGCCCTGCACCGGCGCCGGCACGACCTCGGCCCCGGCGTCGCGCGCGCGCACCGCCGTCGCGTCCCGCGAGTTGTTGTCGGCGACGACGACCCGGCGCACGAGGTCGGCCGGCAGGTCGGCGAGCACCAGGCCGATCGACTCCTCCTCGTTGTAGGCGGGAATGACGACGTCGATCGACGGCGCGGTCACAGGGTGACGCCGAAGCGGTTCCGCAGCGCGAACGCGAACGCGAGGGAGAGGATCAGGAAGGCGATCAGCCAGTGGACGTCGAACAGCCCGAAGAACGAGATCGCGGCGGTGCCGTACTGCACGTCGATCCGCTCGATCGGCCCGCCGCGCGGCAGGGAAGGCTCGGCCGGGTAGAGCAACTGGTCCAGAATCGCCGCCCGGCGCCTGGTCGGTGAGCGGCGTACCCACAGCGCGCCGGCGTCCGGATCGGCGATGAAAAGGCTCTTCGTGAAGGCCCCGCCGTCCACCCGCACGACGAGTTCGTGGCGCCCCGGTTCGTCCGCCCGCAGGCGCCACACGACCTGCCGCAGGCTCGGCACCCAGACGTCGGCCGTCTCCACGGCGACGCCGGGCGGCGCCTCCAGTTCGATCGGCGGGCGCGGCGCGGCCTCCTCCCCGTCCGCGGCCACCGGTTCAGCCGCCGCCAGGTCGACGATGAGCAGCGTCTGCTCGCCCACTTCGAGCCCCTCGTAGCCGTAGTGGAACTGCAACTGGGCGATCAGCAGCATGAAGGGCACGATCATCCACAGGAGCGGTACCAGGTTCAACCGCAGGTAGGTCAGATTCTCGCGCAGCAGCCGAAGCTGGGCCGCCAGCACGGCCCGCAGGTCGTCGTTGAACAGCCGCACCTCGAGCAGGTGGCCGAACAGCCGCCGCTTGACTGCGGCGATCGCAGGCTGGTTCGACGTCCAGCGGTAGACGAGCAGTGCGAAGATGCCCGAGACCAGCGCCACAACGGCCACCGGCACGATCGGCGGCAGGGCCGCGAAGGGCCGGAGCGCCACGTCGAAGACGGCGCGGAGGGCGGCGTTCAGAAGGGACATCGGCGGCGTCTTGGCGGCGCTAGGAGATGTACCCCAGGCCGCGGAGCCGCTTCTCGATCTCCTCCCTCGACTCGGCGCCTTCGAGCTTGGCCAGCTCCTTCTCCAGAGCGTGCGTGATGAACTCCTCGACGGACGAGTAGCCCGCGATGTCGCTGTACCGCTTGACGCGCGCGATGAGTTCCTTGTCGAGCTTGACCTTGCCGCCGCCGAACATTCCTCTTCTCCTTCGTTACCGATCCCGTTCCCGCCGGTTCAGGGCGAACCCGTCGCGGCGCCGCCCGCCAGGGGCGGGAACCCCTCCACGCCGTACTCGGCCAGGATCGAGCCCGGCAGGTCGACAATGCTCCGCGCGGGGCGGCCAAGCGGACGGCTGAGCAGGAGCACGCCCGGCACCAGGCGGTGGTCCATCATGTGATCGCCGCTCCAGGCGCTGTCATTGTCGCTGAAGACCTCGCCCACGACCTCGCCCGACGCCGACTCCGTCGCCCCGCGATAACCCTTGCCGTAGCCGACGATCAGATCGGGACCGATCGCGGTCCCTTCCTGGAAGGCGTAGTCCTCGCGAAGGTGGACCTCCGTGATCGCGGGCTCGCCGGTCTTTGGATCGACGACCGCCAGCAGCTCCCGCTTCAACTCCCGGACCAGGTCGAGGCGCTCCGCTGCCGTCACCGTGCCGTCGCGCTCACGGCCGCGCAGGTTGACGTAGAGACCCGAGAAGCCGATCCCGTAGGCCCGGGTGTTGTCCCAGTCGATGTTCAGGAGGAAGCCCTCGTCCGCGTAAGGATCCGGGCTTCGCGCCGTCAGGTAGCCCCGCTCGAGCAGCCAGGCGTTCAGGTGGAAGGCGCGGCGCCAGGAGGCGAAGCCGTGGTCCGACATGGCGATCAGCAGCGGCTCGTCCGCGCCGCCGTCGCCGAGGCCGGCTTCGGCTTCGAGCCGATCCAGCGTCTGCCCGACGATCGCGTCGAGCCCTTCGTAGAGGGTCGGGATCAGGTCGGCGTGGGCCGCATCGGATTCCGGGTCGTAGGCGGGATGCTCCGGATCGCGTGACCGCCAGCGGACGTGGCCGATCTGATCCACGTTGCCGAAGTAGTAGAAGAGGAAGCCTCCCCGCTGTTCGAGGAAGCGGTCCAGGACGTAGCCGTACTGCTCGGCGACCTCGTCGCCCGCGATCTTGGCCTGGGCCAGGAACTCGTCCGGGGTGAAGACGCCTTCGGTCAGGGTCTTCGTGTCCTCGGGCATTCCCTCCGTGTAGAAGCGGTCGACCGCCTCCGCCAGCTCGGCCGCGAAATCGGGCGGCGTCGAGATCGGCGCCGAGGGCGAGATCGGATCGTGGTCGATCGGGCTGACGTAGAGCTCGAACTCCGGCTCGAGCGCGCGCAGGTACATCCGGCAGATTCCGCGCAGGTGCTGGGTCGGCAGCATCTCGAAGTCGACCTCGAGCCAGTCGCTCCACTCGCCGACCTCCAGCACGATCTCCTGGTCGCCGAGCTCGATCTTGGCGCTCTCCGTCTCCGGATCGAGGTAGACGGTGAACGGCACGGTCATCTGCTCGGGCTCGCGCAGCAACGGATTGTCGGGCCCGAGCAAGTCGGCCTCGACGACGTTGTCGTAGATGTCGAGTTCGACGATGTCCCCGCCGCTGATGTCACGGTCGGCAAAAAGCTCCGACGTGTAGAAGGTGAACGTGCCGTCCGTCCCATGGATGTCGCTCGTCCCCATACCCGAGAGCTCACGGCTCGCCGTACCCGAAACCGGGAAATTCGCCGGCATGCGGATGACCGTCGTGCGCACTCCGTGCTCCTCCAGCACGTCCCAGAACGGGGTGCCGTGCCGGAACCGCTCGTAGTCGCCGCCAGTGAGCGGGAACTGCCAGGGGCCGACGTCCAGGTAGAGGCCGCCGGAGGAGGCGGCGGCGGTCGACGGGTACGGGATCATCGTCTCCGGATCCCGGTGCAGGAAGTCGAAGATGCCGTGGCCGCCCGGGTCCATGCCGGTGATGAAGCTCGACCAGGCAACGGGGCTGTGCGGCGGGATCGTCGTCTCCAGTTCCGTGAAGCCGCCCATGGTCTCGAGCCGGGCGAAGTTCGGCAGCCTCCCTTCGTCGATCAACTGCCGGGTGAGCGCGGGGTCCAGGCCATCGAAGCCCAGCACGATGACCTTCGGCCCCTCGGACGGACCGACGCCGCCGCCGCCGCACGTGACCGCCAGGCCGACCAGGAGCATCGTCGCCGCAAGGGTGACCAGTCGCTTCACGCCGCCGCTCCGGCCGCCCTGTTCTTCAGAGTCGCGCGGTCGAGAGCCGCCGGATTGAAGACCGGCTCGCCCTCCATGTAGTCCGGCTTGTCGATGCCGAACAGGGACAGCGCCGTGGGCGCCATGTCGAGCAGCGACAGGTCGTCGCCGCGGTCGACCGGGCGGCTGCTGAAGAAGATGCCCGGAACCAGCCGCGGGTCGACGCAGTGGTCGCCGCTCCAGGCCTTCGTGTTGTCGGAGAAGACCGGACCCGCGACCACGCCGACGGCGCAGTCCCAGGAAACGCGGTAGCCGTCGTTGTAGCCGACGATCAGGTCGGGGGCGTTGCCCTTGTAAGGGCCGGTGTAGAGGTCCTCGGCGTCGAAGGCGGCGTTGATGCCGACGGCCCGCCGCTCCTCGTCGCGCAGGCCGGTCCAGGCCTCGATGAGTTCGCGCTTGAGAGAGCGCGCTTCGTCGCCCGGCTCCACGATGCCGGAGGCCTCGCGGCCCTTGAGATTCAGGAACACGCCGGCCAGGCCGAGCGCGTAGGCCCGCGTTCGCGACCAGTCCACGCCCTCCAGCCATTCCTCGCCGCCGTCGGCGTCCTCTCTCAGCACGAGGTAGCCGTGGTCAAGCAGCCAGCGGTTCAGGTTCACGCCGCGCCTGAAGGAGGCGAAACCGTGGTCGGAGAGCACGATCAGGAGATCGTCGTCGCCCAGCTTCTCCATCACCCGGCCGACCAGGGCGTCGTTGTGCCGGTAGTGGTCCTCGATCGTCCGGCGAGCCCTCCCCGTCTTCCGACCCTTCACCGCCGGGTGGCCGTCCTCCATGTAGCGCCAGAACATGTGCTGGATGCGGTCGGTGGCGTCGAAGACGCAGGTCAGGGAACCGCGGCGCAAACGCTCGAGCGCCGCGAAGAACATCTCCTCGCGCTCACGGTCGATGTCGTACGACTGCTTGAGGAAGGTCGCGTCGTCGGTCACGCCCTCGTTGAGCGCCGTCGTGTCCTCGGCCAGGCCCAAAGTCGCGAAGTCGCCGACCCGCTTGGCCAGGTAAGGCGCGTAGTAGGACGGATGCGAGATCGGCATCGCCGGCTTCTCGGGGTCGATGTGAATCGCAGTCAGGTAGAGCGACGTGTGCTTTCCCGCTTCCGTCAGCATCATCCGGGTCAGACCGTGGACCTTGACCCCGGGCGCGGCCCGGAACTCGAGACGCACCCAGTCGGAGAGCTCTCCCTGGCGGAGTTCCACCGTCTCCCCCGCCATACTGACCGACGCCGTCTTCTCCTTGCGATCGACATCGACCGTCATCGGCGCGCGGAGAGGAGGAGGCGGATCACCCTCCAGGAAGCTGTTCTCGGGACCCTCTACCACGCAGTCGAAGTGATCGGGACCGGCACCGTTGGAACTCAGCGGCACCCGCAAACCGCCCTCCCGTATCGTCTCCGTCGCCGGGCGCGTCGTGTAGTAGAGGAACGTCCCCTGGCTGCCCACCAGGTCCGGTACGCACATCGCCGCCAGTTGCGCGCCGTAGAACCGGTCGGGCGGGAAGGTGATCGGAACCCGGAGCACCGTGCTCCAGACGTTCCGCTCGCCCAGCACGGTCCAGAACGGCTTCGACCGCCGGAGCATGCGGATCTCCGGCTTCTGCAGCGGGATCTTCCACTTGCCCAGCTTCAGGAAGCGCTCGATCCGGCCGATGTGGGCCGAGGACAGCTTGGGCAGGTAACTGCGCAGGTCCCGGTCGAGGAAATCGAAGATGTTGTGCTTGCCCGGATTGGCCCCGGTCGCGAACGTCGACCAGGCGACGGGCGATAGCGCCGGGTAGGTGCTGGCTATCCGCCGATAGCTTCCCCGCTCGCTGAGAGCCTTGAAGTTGGGGAGCTTCCCCTCCTTCATCATCCGCTCGGTCAACCGCGGGTCCTGGCCGTCGAGACCGACGAAGACGAGCCGCCTGACGTGCGCCTTCGGCGGCTTCTTCCGCCGTACCACCCGCCACAGCGTCCGCACCGGCCACGCCAGAAGCGAGACGAAGGCCAGCGCCACCGTCGCCAGCAGAACCAGGAACGACGACATCAGCGCGAACCCCGCCCCCGGACCGATGTAGGCGGCCGCCGGCGCGGCGGCGAATAGCGCCGCCAGAAGCGCCAGCGCGACGGTTACGAGACGCTGAGCTGGCAACGGTTTCTCCAGGTGCTGGCGCCGCCCGAGCGCAGGAGTGCGGCGGCTCGCGAAGCGCCGCGGAGCATACCAAGGCTCCATCTGCGATCTGGCGGCTGCAAGCTAGTCTCTCGCTTGCCCAACGATTCGACCGAACTTCCCCGGCAGATGGCAGAGCCCACGACAGAACAAGGACAGGAAGGGAACCGGAGAGACCTCAAGGCGAACCCTCGTGCCGAAACTGGTTTCTCTCGGATCATCGGAGTCGACTTCGCGACAAAGGACGCCAAGAAGGGCTTGGTCCTGGCGACTAGGGGGGACGGCCACCTTCGACTGGATCGCACATGGAAGCGCCGCAGGCCGTTCCTCGACATTCTCACGAAGTGGGTGGCCGAAGCCAGGGAAGCCACGCTGATTGCCGTCGATGCACCGCTGGGATGGCCGGTGCCTCTAGGGGATGCCCTGGAGTCGCACGAAGCCGGCCAGGCCATCGCAACGTCAGCCGACGGCATGTTCCGGCGAAGAACCGACGACTTCGTTCAACACGCGACCGGGAAGAGGCCGCTCGAAGTCGGCGCAAACCTCATTGCACGGACAGCCCACGCTGCTCTGGACCTCCTCGGCAAGCTGGGCGAGGCTCTCGGCACACCAGTTCCGCTCGCCTGGACACCTACTGGTGTAGAAGGACCGGCGGCGATAGAGGTGTATCCCGCAGCGACGCTCAGGGCCTACGGAATCCGGGACGCCGGCTACAAGAAGGTCGATCAACTGGGTGAGCGCCGCGAGATCGTCAAGGCCCTCAGGCGCCACTCGATGAGGATCCCGGATTCCGGTGCCAGCGAACTTCACCGCAACGCGGACACGCTGGACGCCGCGGTCTGCGTCCTCGCCGCGGAAGACTTCATCGCAGGACGAGCCGCGCGTCCGGAAGATCAAGACCTGGCGCATCGTGAAGGCTGGATCTGGGTCCGACGGACCACGGCTAGCATCCCGCCGCCATGAACCTGCGAACCCGCTGGCGACGCCTCCGCTACGGCCGGCCGATCGTCGTCGTCTCGGGCTTGCCTCGCTCCGGAACCTCCATGGCAATGAAGATGCTTGAGGCCGGCGGGATGGAGATCGTGACCGACGGCGAGCGGAAAGCCGACGAGGACAATCCGCGCGGCTACTACGAGGATGAGCGAGTCAAGGGTCTGGCGAACGAGCCGGACAAGTCCTGGCTCCAGGCTTCCAGGGGACGCGCCGTCAAGGTCATCTCCTTTCTGCTCAAGGACCTGCCGCCCAACCTGAACTACCAAGTTATCCTGATGCGACGTGACCTCGGAGAAGTGCTGGCCTCGCAGCGCAAGATGCTCGATCGTCGCGGCGAGACGGACGACACGTCGGACGAGCGGATGATGGAGCTGTGGCAGGACCAGCTCTGGCGGGTGAACTACCTCCTCCGCCACGCGCCGCAGTTCGAGTGGGTTGAGATCGAGTACGGCGAGGCCCTGCGGGACCCCGAGGCAGCGGCAAAGCGAATCGCTGGCCTCGTCGATGGGCTCGACCAGCAGGCCATGGCCGGAGTAGTCGACCCAACGCTGTATCGGAACCGGGTTGCGCCGTAGCTCGCTAGCCAGTGGGCGGACCCTATAGGCCGTATGTCAGCGTCACGTCGAAGTAAACGCTGACCGGTTGGCCATCCGCCGTAGCGGGCCGGTACTTCCACTGCCGAATGGTCGCCACTGCCGCTTTGGTGGTTTGCTCCTGGGCAGCTTGTCGGCGCTTCTTCTCGAGGTCTCGTTCTCGGCCGGACCGGCCGAAGTAGACCTCTCGCGTGACCTCGACGTTCACGACATCGCCGGTTTCGGAGATCGTGAGCCGAAGTGACAGAGAGCCTCGAACACCCGCTCTTCGGGCTGACTTCGGGAACGGCGGATCGGTGCCGCTGATCCGTACCGGATCAACGATGACCGGCTCGGACGATGGCGTCGGTTCGGGCAAGGTCGGCTCAGGTTCCACTCGAGGGCAAGCGGGGCCGTTCAGGAATGACTCGACGACGTGCTGTTCCGATTCGCCGAACGGAAGCCGCCAGACCGCCGTTGAGTTGTCAGGGTGCCGGGCCTCGAAGGCGAGTGTGGTGCCGGCCCACGTCGCCGAGTCACTGACGAACAGGGTGTTGCGGGCCGGGTCGGCAGCATCCTGTACGACACCTCCGACGACCGCCCGTGTGGGCCGCATGTCCTCAGCCGAACCGACGACCGGCACACCCTTAGAGTTGGTCTGCCCCCGCGTCGCACCGACCCACACCTCACCGTCGCACTCGACGTGCAGCAAGGCAGTGAAGAACCCCGAAGCGGTCGAGGATGCCTCCGAGTACATGGGGGACTGCAGGTAGCAACTCGCGATCTCACCCGTCAGATCGTCGTGACTACAGATCTCGGTCCACGACTCCAGGTCGCGCTCCAGATCAGGGTTCGGGGCCTGGTCAAGTTCCGCTCGCAGGACGCGGTGACCCGCGATCGGCTCGCTGAGGGGCAACCCTGGCTCTTGTCCGCTGACGGCAGGAGTCAGGACCACCGACAGGGCCGCCGCCACGGTGACCTTTCTGGCTGACCGCCGAGCTACGTACAACCCCTTGGCGGCGAGCGACCGGGCGCCTTCTCGGCAACGAGTAGCCCTTGTTGGGGGGTGCTCGGCAAGCGGGCGCGCTCTCGCTCTCACTGTCCGGCACCCTACACCACCAAACGGGTCAACCTTCAGCCGCGACTACTGGCTACTTCCCCCGATAGACGCCGCTCATAGCCGGTCTGCTATGTTGGTCCTGTCTCTCGCCAGCCACGGTCCCAGCAGACGGTCAGTGAGAGCGGCCAACGAAGAGAAGTACTCCGATGCAGCACGGTATTGAACCCCGCTACCCGCTCGCTGAGGCGGCGAAGATCGTCGGGATGCCCACCCCTACGCTGCGGACTTGGTTCTGCGGCTGGCCCACCGGCAAGCCTCCCGTGCTGGCTGCCGACGGCGGCGCCGACGCCCCACTGATCCTCAGCTTCTTCAACGTCGTCGAAGCACGCTTCCTCGATGCGTATCGCCGAAGAGGCGTTTCCATGCAACGAGTCCGCCTCGCGCTGGACTTCGTCAGCGAGCATCTGTCCGGATTCGAGCGGCCGCTCCTGAAGCCCGACTTCGAGACTGACGGGAAGGCCCTGTTCATCGAACTGCAGGAGGCCAGCGAGGCGCCCATGCTCTTGGACGTCACCGGCGGCGGTCAGCTCGTTTGGCCGGACGCGGTCCAGGAGCACTTCAAGTCGCTCGTCTTCGATGACCACGGTGATCCTTCGAGGCTCTGGCTCGATGATCGACACGACGTCATGCTGGATCCGCGCTTCGGCTGGGGTCTTCCGGTTGTCGCGGGCTCGGGGGTCCGAACCGATGTCCTCTTCGAACGCCTGGAGGCCGGCGAGGGGCTCGACGCCATTGCCGAGGACTTCTCACTGGAGAGGTCCGAGGTCGAGACTGCCGTGGCTTGGGAACGAGCGGCCAGACGGGCCGCGTAGTCCGGCCCAGCTACGAGGCGATTGATCTCCGATGCCGGTTGAGCCCGAGGACGACTCTTGCCCGACGTTCTTCTTCGACCGCTCGATCGGCAAAGCCGTGCCGCAGGCTCTCCAAGCCGTGCGTGTACGCGCGGTCTCCCACGATGATCACTACCCGGCGCAGCGGAAAGTCCCGGACAAGACATGGATCGCCGAACAGACCGAACTCGGGCATGTCCTGGTCACCAAGGACAAAGGGATCCGGCACCGAGCTTCAGAAGTGGCGGCCATACGTTCGGCCGACGCGCGACTCCTTGTGCTCACCGACCGGCGCGCCAACCGACTCCGGATGTTGCGGGCGATCATGATCGCGTGGCCGAAGATCGAGAGCATCGTCGATACCGAACTGATAGGTCCGTGGATTGTCACGATCAGCGCCGCCGGCGCCTTCAGGAAGGTGCTCTGACTTCCCTGCTCAGCCGAACGGCTGGAGGAGACGCCGCCGAGGACCGAGCGATGCTCCCGTGTCTGCCGCATGAAGCGGGACGGGAGTAGGGTCGGACGATGACGACAAAGATCGGCACGGTGAGTCCGGTCGCCCTCCGCAGAGTGTGGCCGAAGGAAGACGCTGACTTCACTCCGTGGCTCACGACGAACATCGGGGAACTCGACCGGGTTCTCGGCATCGGTCTCAAGGACGCCCGCAGCGAGCAACCGGCGGGTGCCTTTCGCATCGATATCGTCGCCGAAACCTACGACGACAGCGTGGCACTAGAGAATCAGTACGGACCGAGCGACCACAAGCACTTCGGTCAACTCCTGACCTACATCGCTCACCCCGAACAGGAGATCAGCCAGGGCATCTGGATAGTCGAGAACGCCCGCGACGAGCACGTCAAGGCGGTGGAAAGACTGAACGAGGCCGGAACGGTCAGGATCTGGATGGTTGAGGTGAGGGCAATCAGGATCGGGGATTCTCTTCCCGCGCCGGTCTTCGAAGTTGTGGCATCACCGCCCGACGGCGGCGTAACCGGCGAAGGCTCCGGAAGTGACGAAGCTGATGGCGCGCTCAAGCCGTTACAGATCAAGAGGCGCGCCTTTCAGGCCGCACTGTTTGCCCAAGCGAACGAAGATGGGATCGACTCGCCGTTCAAGGGTCTCTCACCAAACGTGGCCGCGGATCGGACCACTCCGGCTCGTGGGCAGAGGCTGCTCTACCGCGTCGCGGTCAAGCACGGCGAAGCCCGTATCGTCGTGACAAACACGAAGCCCCGAAACAAGCCGGGAACATGGCTCGGGGCGTATGACGAACTGAGGGCGGACTCCGATGACATTGCCCGCGAGTTCGCCGCCGCCGGGCCGCAGCGGGAGCTCCACTGGTGGGACGATCGCTCAGGCAACGGCCGTTGGGGCGTGACCTACTCGGTTGACGTCAGTCTCGACGAGCCAGACAAGGAGCGACTGCGCGAACTGAACAAGGCCGCGGCCGCCATGAAGGCGGTGCTCGGCCCCCGAATTAAAGGACTTCCCGGAGAGTTCGAACACGCTCCACTTGAGCCGCGACACGCCGGCGACGACTGACGCCGCCAACGGATGAACGGGCAGATTCTCGTGTCACTCGGGCCGAAACTCTACGATCAGTTCCTTGCCGAACTCGATGCTGGCGCACTCGCAGGCAGCTTGGATCCACTTCCGCTTCTGCTGGTTGGGGGAATGGACGTTCAGATACCAGCCACCCGGCAGCGACCTTATCGACCGCTCCTCTGGGTCGGCCTCCCTGGGCGACTCACCGATGTGGGAGCGCTTGGTCGTTGCAATCTCGTCCCGGAACTTCCGGTAGAAGGAGACACCGCCGCAATCGTTGTATAGCTGGCCGACGATGTGCTCGTACATGTCGGCGGCGGTCTTCTCCGATCGGCCCTCACCGAGATACGACCATCGAGCCGCCCGAGGAGAAGAGCGACGCGTGCGCTCGGTTGACGGGGTTTTGACACCGCCTTCGGACTTTTGGGGAGTACCTTGAGCCGCCTTCGAGGCACCCTCGAATCGATTGAAGTACTCGCTGTCGATCGTTACGTCTTCGACAGTACGCTTCCTGACCACAACGCCTAGTTCCCGCTCCTTCAGGAGTTCACAGAGGTTGTCGCCATCGATGAGATCGAGAGGGGTAGCCCCGTCTCGGGTGGCCTCGCGCTTGGCGTCAGGAGTGAATGAGCCCGTGGTGATGATGAGGCCCCTGTCGCCGCGTCCCGCCATGGCGCCTCGGAAGTCCCTTACCACGGGCGCACCTACGGTTCCCTTGTGCCTCTTACATTGGAAGTACACCGGAAAGGAGATCAGGGAGAAGCGGTACAAGGCCGTCCCATCAATGCCTCCGTCCCCGCTGCCTCCGATTACCTTGACGGCCTCGAAACCAGACGAGCGCAGAAGCTCTTGCGCAAGCCGCTCGAACGCACCCGGCGACATGTCCAGAAGCCGACTGAGTAGTTCGTCGTTCCAAGCGGCTTCCCCTGGTTCGTCGTCATCGGCGCTGCCGTGCGCCCCCGTTGCGGCGGAGCTCCGGACTTGCCGGCGCGTCGCTCGCCCGAGCTTCTCCTGGCGGCGGTCACGGAGGTACTCCGCCCAACGCCGTTCGACCGTCTCCTCATCCATATCGACGCCTTCCGAAGTCAGCCGCCAATAGCCCCGACGTTCACTCTTCAGGGCGCCGACGATCTTCAACTGCGATCGGCAGAAGCTCACCCGAAACCCGAGTTCCGACTTAGCTCCATTGGCAGCTCGTACAGCGCGCTGAACTGGAGTCATCTTCAGGTTCGTCCCCACCGCCTCGTCGATCTCGTCGTTCGTCGCCGGCATCGGAAGGCGGCGTATCGCCCCGAGCGTTACCCAGCGAAGTTCAGGATAGAGAGGAAGTCCCGCAGCCTCTCGCGAGTTCATCGCTGTCTCCCCATAGTGACGATCTGGCCTCCAAGATCTTCGTGGCCCACTCTAGGCCCGGTGCCCACGCCGCCCGTCAGCCTGAAGCCCGCGCCGCCGCCGAAGCTGCCGACACGTCAGTACACCCCGACCGTCGTCGCCGACGCCAGCCTCGCGAACGGCCGTACGCCGCTGACGCCGTCCCAGGGGTAGTCGACGTAGGGCTGCTCCCGCTCGCCCTCGTCGCGCTCGAGGAAGCCGGGGACGAAGAACTCTCGGGTCAGCGTCGTGAGCCGCACGCGGCCGGTGGCGCCGTAGTCGACGACCTGGTCGGGGTCGTCGGGGTCGACGACTTCGAGCACGGCCCGCGGCTGCGGCGCGTAGTAGGCGATCGTGTAGCCGTCCGCGGCCGTGACCGGCCGCGACGCGGCCAGGCCCATCAGGGTGTTGCCGTAGGTGGGCGTCATGTACACGCCGTCGAGCAGCTCCTCGACGGCGAAGCGGGTCCATTGCGGCGTGAACTCCGTGCCCCCCGAGAAGATGCCCTTGATCCCGGTGTCCGCGAGAGTCTGGCCCCGGTCCTCCAGCGCCAGGCAGAGGGACTCGAGCAGCTTGGGCGTCGCGAACATCGCCTGGATGTCGTGCCCGGCCGAGAGCACCGCCAGCGCCTGGTCGATCACGTGGTCCTTGTACGCCTCCAGGTGCTCCATCCAGCCCTTCTTGATCAGCTTGATCACCCAGCGCGGGTCGAGATCGACGCAGAAGCAGATGCCGCCGCGGTACTGGCAGAGGTGCTCCACCGCCAGGCGCAGGCGGCGCGGGCCCGACGGCCCCAGCATCAGCCAGTTACTTCCCGGCGGGAAGTGCTCGTCCGGCAGGCTCGCGCTGAACAGTTCGTAGTCCGTGCGGAAGTCGTTGAGCGCCACGCGGCTCTTCGGAATGCCCGTCGTGCCGCCGGTCTCGAACACGTAGATCGGGTCGTCGGCCATGGCCTTCGGCACCCAGCGCCGCACCGGACCGCCGCGCAGCCACTCGTCCTCGAACGGCGGAAACTTGCGCAGGTCCGCGTAGCAGGCAACGTCGCTGCGCGGGTCGAAGTCGAGCTTCGAGGCGAAGTCCAGCCAGAACGGCGTTCCGGTCTCCGGGCTGAAGTGCCACTCCATCATGTCCCGGACGTGGGCATCGAGTCGTTCCCCGGCCTGTGCCTGGGCGTCTGCGCTGGCGACTTCCATCTGCGAACTCCAATCGGGTCGGTCCTGCGGTGAGCGGCGGCTTGCCGTGATCCCGGGCTTGGGGGGCGGCAGACTACAGCACCAGCCGCCGCGGCGATTCCTCCGGGCAGAGCCGCTAGTCGGGCAACGCGAAGACCCAGAGCACGCCGCCCTGCGGCACGTAGGTCCGGGTGCCGATCGCACCGTCCAGGTGGTTCGTGCCACGCTGCGCGTCGACGCCCCAGCCCGACTGGACGGCGATGTACTGCACGCCGTCGACTTCGAAGGCCGTCGGCACGCCGGTGACGCCGGAGTTCGTCCGCTGGCGCCACAGGAGCTCGCCGGTCGCCGCATCGAAGGCGCGGAAGTAGCGGTCGCTCGTGCCGCCGACGAAGACGAGACCGCCGCCGGTCGTCAGGACCGGCCCCCACAACTTGCGCTCGAACTCGACGGTCCAGACCTTCTCCCGGGTGTCGAGGTTCCAGGCCTGGAGCTCGCCGTAGTGGTCGGCGCCCTCCCGCGACACGAAGCCTCCCTCCATGCCCATGAAGGTACGCCCCGGCCGGTACTCCGCCTCGACCCCTTCGAGGTGCGAACAGGTGTTCTCGTTGGCCGGGATGTAGAGCAACCTCGTGTCCGGGTTCCAGGCGGCCGGCGGCCAGTTCTTGGCGCCGGACCAGGACGGACAGAACACCGCCCGCTCGCCGGTGCCCGGGGTCTTCGCCGGGTCGTACTCGGGGCGGCCGGTGTCCGGGTCGATCGACGTGAACACGTCCTGGTACACGAAACGCGTCGCGTCCAGGAAATCGATCGAGTCGGCGCTCCGTTCCAGCACCCAGAGGTAGGCGTTGCGCCCAGGATGGACCAGCGCCTTGCGGGTCGAACCGCCGCGCTCGACGTCGATCAGCAGCGGCGGATCGACCTCGTCCCAGTCCCAACTGTCGTTCCAGTGGTACTGGTGATGCGCCTTCAACTCGCCGGTGTCGACGTCGAGCGCCAGCACCGAGGTGGCGTACAGGTTGTCGCCCGGCCGGGCGTCGCCCATCCAGGGACCGCCGTTGCCGGTACCCCAGTAGCTCAGTCTCAGTTCCGGGTCGTAGGTGCCGGTGACCCAGACCGGCACGCCGCCGGTCCGCCAGGTGTCGCCGGACCAACTGTCATGGCCGGGCTCGCCTGGACCGGGAATCGTGTAGGTCTTCCAGAGTTCGTCCCCACTGTCGGCGTCGTAGGCGGCGACGAAACCGCGGATGCCCCACTCGCCTCCGGACACGCCGACCATCACCTTGCCCTCGACGGCCAGGGGCGCGAGCGTCATGTAGTAGCCGCGGGCGTAGTTCTCGACCGCCGTTTCCCAGGCCACCCTTCCCGTCCGCGCGTCGAGCGCGAAGAGGCGGGCGTCGACGGTGGCGACGTAGACCCGGTCGCCCCACAGCGCGACACCGCGGTTGGTCGGGTGCATCTGCTGCAAATCCTCGGGGAGCTCCGGAACGAAGCGCCACAGCAGCTCGCCTGTCCGGGCGTCGAGCGCGAGGACGCGGCTGCCCGGCGTGGTGATGAACAGTGTGCCGTCGTTGACGATCGGCGGCGCCTGGTGGCCCTCGTTGATGCTGGTCGAGAAGGTCCATGCCGGCGCCAGCGAGGCGACGTTCGACGTGTCGATCCGGTCGAGCGGGCTGTAGCCCCAGCCATCGTAAGTGCGCCGGTACATCAGCCAGTTCTCGGGCTCGGGGGCGAGCAGCCGCTCCTGGGTGACCGCGCGGTAGGGCTGCTCCTGGCCGATCGCCGGCGCCACCACGGCGCCGAGAACGAAGAGAGTGACCGTCCGTCGAAGCACTGCTTGCCGATCCACCATCGTCAGAACTCCTTCTCGAACCGGATCGTCGCGCTGAAGCCGCCGGCTGCAACCAGCACGCCCCCTTCCGAGCGAAGCGGCAGCGACGGCAGCCGGCGCGGGGCCGGGCCCGAGATGACTTCGGCGCCGTCCCGAGGGTCGAACTCCGAGTCGTGACAGGAACAGACCAGGAACTCCGCCTCTTCGGACCAGTCCTCGATGTCGCAGCCGGTGTGGGTGCAGATGCCCGAGTAGGCGACGACGCCGTCCGCGGACGCTTCCCGCGTCTCCGGGGTCAGCGAATCGGGCTCGAAGCGCAACAGCAGCACCTGGTTCAGGCGCGAGCCGTCACGCACGGCGCCGGACGACGGGTCCATCGCGTAGCAGATGAGCTGCTCGCTCGCCAGGGGAACGTCGTCGACCCGGACCGTCTCGCCCTGGCGCGCCCCGAACGCGAACACGAAGCGGTCCCCTTCCTGAGGTCGAGCCCTCCGCGGATCGTCGGTCTGCGCGTGCAGCACATTCAGGCCGCGCACACCCAAACCCAGCGCCAGAGCCGATTTCAGAACGGTGCGACGGTCCTCCATGGCCGGCGAAGGCTAGCAGTAGAGTCGCGGCGTCCGCGCCGCGCTGATGCACAGGAAACAGGCCATTCCATACAGCCCGGTGCTACCATTCCGCCGCTTCCGAACGCTCGATTCATCCTTCGGCCACCCGGCCGGCCGCCTACAGGTAACCAGCATGATCGACATCCCCGCCATCCGTTGGGGCAAGCCCTACGAGTCGCTCGAGAAGGCGACGATCGTCCACTTCGAGACCGGCGAGGAGCTGGCCACGCTGCACCAGACCAACCCCGGCCTGGTCCAGCGCGACATGCGCCGCGCCCAGCGCGCCCGCGACATCCTGCGTGAGATCCCGTCCAGCGAACTGATCTCGATGGTGATCGAGGCCGCCGACCTCTACCTGAACGCGGACCTACCTCTCGGCAGCGGCAGCCAGACCCCGGAGGACTTCGTCCACTACCAGTCGGCGACGACCGGCCTGCCCGAGCACATGTGCCGGGCGAACATGGACAAGAACCACTTCGTGCTGACGAACATGGGCGAGGTGCTGGAGGCGCTGACCCGCGGTCTCGACCTGGACATCCTTGCCCGCGGCCACGGCGTCGAGGAACGCGGCGTGCCGGTCAGCTACCAGGCGCAGGCGCCGGTGATCGGTCTGGTGCTGCCGTCCAACTCGCCGGGCGTGCACACGCTGTGGATGCCGGTCATCCCGCTTCAGGTCGGTCTCGTGTTCAAGCCGGGACCGCAGGAACCGTGGACGCCCTACCGGATGACCGAGGCCTTCGCCCAGGCCGGCGTGCCACGCGAGGCGATCTCGATCTACCCGGGGGAAGGCGATATCGGCGCGGCCGTCCTCGCCTCCTGCTCGCGCAGCATGATCTTCGGCGGCGCGGATACGGTCGCCCGCTATCAGAACGATCCCCGAGTGCAGCCGCACGGCCCCGGCTTCAGCAAGATCCTGCTCGGCGACGACGTCGTCGACGACTGGGAGCAGTACCTCGACGTGATGGTCGACAGTGTGCTGGTCAACAGCGGCCGGAGCTGCATCTCCTGCTCAGGCGTCTGGGCTTCGCGCCACACGGAGGAGATCGCCCAGGCCCTCGCCGAGCGGCTGGCGCCCGTGCTGCCCAAGCCGGCCGACGACCCCGAGTCTCCGCTCGCAGCCTTCACCGTTCCGGGGATGGCGAAGGCGATCGACGGCATGATCGAGCGGCAGGTCGACGTACCTGGCGTGCGCGACCTGACTTCCGAGATTCGCGGCAACGGTCGGCTCGACGAACGCGAACGCTGCGACTACCTGCTGCCTACCGTCCTCCACTGCGCCGACGCGGACATCGAGGCGGCGAACGTCGAGTACATGTTCCCCTTCGTCTCCGTCGTCGAGTGCCCGCAGCAGAAGATGCTGAGCGCGATCGACGACACCCTGGTGTGCAGCGCGATCACGAACGACGAAGGCTGGCGGCGGCAACTGATCGACGCCACCCACGTCGACCGCCTGAACCTCGGCCCGGTGCCGACGATTCAGCTCAACTGGCTACAGCCGCATGAAGGGAACATCATCGACTTCCTGTTCCGGGCGCGTGCGTTCCAGGAAGCGGACGTGGCTCAGTAAGGCGCGATCACCCGCCCAGCGCCTCCACGCCCACGGCCCGTGCTTCGGCCGCAAGTCGTTCGTCGAGAGTGGCCAACGGCAGCCCCATGCGCAGCGCCAACTCAAGGTACATCGCGTCGTAGACGGAGATTCCGCGATCATGCGCGAGTTCGAGAACGGCGCTCCCGACACGCGCCGGGTCTACGGGCTCGACCGCGATGGGGAGAGAGTCGAGCGAGTGTCGAATCCACGGCCATCTGCTCGCCTCGAGTCGGTGCCGGCGCGTCGCCGCCAGAAAGGCGTTTGCCACCTCGATCGGCCAGAGGCCGGGCGCATACGCCTGGCGTTCCAGCAATGACTCGAGCAATCGGTCGGTCGTCTCCGTCGCCTCGTCCGGGAAGACCCACGCCAGGGTCATCGAAGCGTCCAGCACGAACGCCATCAGTAGCGACGCCCCTCCTCGATCAGTTCGCGAATCGACAGGCCGCCCAGGCTGTTTGACTTGCGGAACTCCCTCAGGTTCTCGATCGCGGTGCGTACCTGGTCCATATCGGCCCCTCGGTAGGGGATCAGTTCGGCGACCGGCCGCTCATGCCGCGTGATGACGAACCTCTCGCCGGCCTGCACACGCTTGAGCAGGCGGGGCAGGTGGGTCTTCGCCTCGAACACACCGACTTCAGACATGGAACCGCGCTCCTTCCCGGGTCGCACCGAGTCTAACTAGTCTCAGACTAGACTGAGTGCCGGCAAGCGTCAACCGGCGTCGCCGGCCGCAATAGCGCTCTCCGCTCGCACGCCTGTGCCCGCGCGTGGCTGTACGATCGCCCACCATGCGCAAACGGCTGGCTTCCGGCATCGAGCTCCGGAACGCGAGTTCCGAGGAGGACTACGCGGCGATCGTCGATCTCCAGCGCGAGACCTGGGGCGACAGCTTCGACGACGCGGTGCCGCCGCCGATGCTCAAGATCTCCCAGAAGATGGGCGGCGTGGTCGCCGGCGCCTACGACGGGGCCGGCCGGATGCTGGGCTTCATCTACGGCATGAGCGGCTTCCGCTTCGGGCAGCGGGCCCACTGGTCCCACATGCTGGCGGTGACGCGGGACGCCCGCGGCCTCGGGCTGGGCCGCGAACTCAAGGCGTTCCAGCGCGAGTTCCTGCTGGAACTCGACGTCGAGACGGTGTACTGGACCTATGACCCCCTCGTCGCCCGGAACGCGAACCTCAACCTGAACCGGCTCGGAGCGCTGCCGGTCGAGTACGTCGTGGACATGTACGGCGAGGACACCGGCAGCATCCTGCACAGCGGACTGGGGACGGACCGTTTCATCGTCGCCTGGGTGATCGGCAGCGAGCGGGTCGCGGGCCTGATGGAGGGAGGCCCGGCGGCCGGACCGACCCGGGACACGCCGCCCTTCCCCGTCGACGAGGCGCTGGTCAACACTGCCTGGGTCGAGGTGCCGCCGAACATCGGCTCCATCCTGCGCTCCGCGCCCGAAGACGCCTCCGCCTGGCGGCGGCGCACCCGGGAGCAGTTTCAGGGGCACCTCGGTAGCGGCTACGCGGTGACCGGGTTCACTTGGCGTCCCAACGACGGCGCCCATACGTTGCTGGACCGGCGCTACTACTACCGGCTCGAGAAGCTCGAAGGAACGGAGACGCAATGAGCCTTCAGATCGACTCGATCACGCTGCGCGAGATCCGGCTGCCCCTGGTCGAGCCCTTCCGCATCTCGTCCGGCGTCACGACGACCCGGCGCATCCTGCTGCTGGAGCTGGTCGACCGCGACGGCGCCTCGACCTGGTCCGAGTGCGTGGCCGGCGACTTCCCCAACTACTCGCCCGAGAGCATCGACACGGCGACCCTGGCGATCCGCGAGTGGCTCGCGCCGCGCGTACTCGCCCGGCGCTTCGAGACGCCTCAGGAAGTCTCGGCCGCCCTGTCCGAGGATCTCCGCGGCCACGAGATGGCCCAGGCCGCGATCGAGATGGGGGCCTGGGCCCTTGCGGCAACGAAGGCGGGCCAGAGTCTGTCGTCGCGGCTCGGCGGCACCCGGCAGCGAATCGGCACCGGCATCTCGATCGGCATCCAGAGCTCGCCCGCTGAACTCACCGACAAGGCCGAGAAGGCGCTGGGCGAGGGCTACCGGAAGATCAAGCTGAAGATCAAGCCCGGCCAGGATCTCGACTACCTGCACGCCGTCCGCGAGCGTCTCGGCCCGGACGCGCCGCTGATGGCCGACGCGAACAACGCCTACACGCTCGCCGACGCGGACCACCTCGTCCAGCTCGACGATCTCGACCTGGTGATGGTCGAACAGCCCCTGGCCTGGGACGACGTCGCCCGCCACGCCGAGCTCCAGAGACGCATGCGGACCCCGATCTGCCTCGACGAGTCGATCACGAACATCGCCCGCGCCGAGGACATGATCCGGCTCCGAGCCGGCCGGATCATCAACATCAAGCCGGGCCGCGTCGCCGGGTTCACGGCCTCGAAGGCCATCCACGACCTCTGCGAGTCAAACGACATTCCGGTCTGGTGCGGCGGCATGCTGGAGAGCGGCATCGGCCGCGCCTACAACGTCGCCCTGGCCTCGCTGCCGAACTTCACGATCCCGGGCGACGTGAGCCCCAGCAACCGCTACTGGGCGCGCGACATCGTGTCGCCGGAGTGGACGATGGACGGCGACGGCTGGGTCGACGTGCCGGACCGCCCCGGCCTGGGCGTCGAAGTCGACCGCGACCGGATCGAGGCGCTGACGGTGCAGCGGGAAACGCTGCGAGTCGACTAGCCCGGGAGAAGTCCGGAAGCCGGCGTTTCGCGCCGGATGCCGGCGGGGACGCCGGCGCACCCAGTGTGGAGCCTCCCGGGTCTAGAGGCTCCAGCCGCCGTCGACCGTCACCGTATGGCCGGTGACGAACACGTTGCGCTCGATCAGGGCGAGGATCGCGTCGGCGCAGGTCTCGGGAGTCGCCACGCCCCTGAGCGGCGACCCCGCGCTCACATGCTGCTGGGCCTTGTCGTAGTTCTCGTCGCCGAGCCCGCCGCGCAGCCAGCGCCCCTCGATGAAGCCGGGGGCGATCGTGTTGACCCGGATCTCCGGGCCGAGCACACGCGCCAGCGACTTCGTCATCACGATGACCGCGGCCTTCGACGCCGCATAGGGGATGCTGCTGCCGCCGCCGCCGATTCCGGCGATCGAGGCGACGTTGACCACCGCCCCCTCGCCCGCCGCCTTCATGTGCGGCGCGGCCGCGCGCGTGCAGTTGAACACGCCACGCAGGTTGGCGCCGAGGATGTCGTCCCAGACCTCGTCGGTGACGCCTTCGAGGTCGTCGTGGGCGATGAAGTGAGTCATCCCCGCGTTGTTGACGAGGATGTGGAGCGCGCCGAAGGCATCCACCGCGGATTCCATGAGCCCGCGGCAGTCGGCGTCCTTGCGCATGTCGGCCTGAACCGCGATCGCCTTACCGCCACCCTCCTGAATGCTGCCGACGATCCGCTCCGCGGCTTCGGCGCCGCTGTAGTAGTTGACGACCACCGACGCGCCCAGGCTCGCCAGCAGTTCGGCGGTCGCCTCGCCGACCCCGGAGGACGAGCCGGTAACGACGGCGACCTTGCTTTCGATCTCCACGGACCGGGCGCCCTGGCGACCTACCGGCCCTTCCAGTTCGGCGGCCGCTTCTCGGCAAACGCCTTCGGACCCTCGACCAGGTCCTCCGACTGGTTCATCTGCGCCGTCCACGGGAAGATCGAACCCGCCGCCTGCTCGAGCGCCATGCCGAGGCCCTTGTTCGCCGCTTCCTTGCTGGCGCGCACCGACAGCGGCGCGCACTCCAGGATCTGCGCCGCCCAGGCCCGGGCCCTGTCGAGCAGCTCCTCGTGGGCACAGACCTCGTTGACGATTCCGAGTTCCTTCGCCTCCTGGGGCGTGATGTGGCGGCCTGTCAGCAGCATGCCCATCGCCTGGTGGTAGGGAATCTGCCGCGGCAGCCGGTGAACGCCCAGCGCGCCGGCCATCAGGCCGACCCGGGGCTCGGGCAGGCCGAAGGTCGCCTTCTCGGAGGCGATGATGATGTCGCAGGCGAGCACCAGCTCGAAGCCGCCGCCGAGGGCGAAGCCGTTGACGGCCGCGATCATCGGCTTGTGCAGGTCGAAGCGGGCCGTGATGCCGCCGAAACCGCCGCGCACGCCCTTCATCCCGGCCCGCACGACCTTGCTGCCGTGCTCGGCCTGGTACTTCAGGTCGTTACCGGCCGAGAACGCGCGGTCGCCGGCGCCGGTGAGGATCGCCACCCAGGCGTCGTCGTCGGCCGCGAAGTCGTTGAACACCGAGTCGAGCTCCTGGCTCGTCGGCGGGTGGATCGCGTTCATGCGTTCCGGCCGGTTGAGGGTCACTTCCCAGACGTGATCGTTCTTCTCGACCTGGAGAAACTCGTAGCTCACTTGCCTGCTCCTGTTCGCTTGCGGGGCCGCTTCATGGCCGTTTGATGGAAGGGCGCGAGAGTAGCAGCAGTCCCTTGCTAGCGTTCCACCCGACATGGCGCTTCTACCCTTGCCAGCCGGCACCGGTCCGAACAGCGATCCCTACCGCAGCGGCGAATGGTCATACAACCCCGACCCGAACCAGGTCGCGATCGCGGCCGCCGAATGGCGTAGCCGCCACAACCTCACTCCCGCGACGGGCGACGAAGCCCGCCGCGTCCTCCTGCTGGTCGACGAGCAGCGGGACTTCTGCCTGCGCGAGGGCGCGCTCTACGTCGGCGGCCGTTCGGGCCGCGGCGCGATCGAGGACACCGACCGCGTCGTCCGCTTCATTTACCGCAACCTCGGCAACTTGACCGAGATCGCCTCCAGCCTCGACAGCCACACACCGCAGCAGATCTTCTTCTCTTCGTTCTGGGTCGACGGCTCGGGCAGGCAGCTCGACGGCTACCGCGAAGTACTGGCATCGGAGGTCGAAGCCGGCTCGGCGGTGCCCAATCCTGCTCTGGCTGGCTGGTTCGGGGACGGCACCGCGGAGTGGCTGAGGCGCCAGACCCTGGACTACTGCCGCCGACTCGAGGCGACCGGGAAGTACCGCCTCTACCTGTGGCCGCCGCACTGCTTCCTCGGCAGCGAGGGCCACGGCCTGGTCGGCGCCGTGCAGGAAGCGCGACTGTTCTTCGGCTACGCGCGCGGCGCCGAGACGCCGATCCTGATCAAGGGCACGAACCCTCTCACCGAGTACTACTCCGTGCTCGCGCCCGAAGTGCTGGTCCGACACGATGGTGAGGAACTCGATCGCCGCAATCAGGCGCTGATCGACTGGCTGCTCGGCGCCGACGCCGTGATCGTCGCCGGTCAGGCCGCGAGCCACTGCGTCCGCTACACGGTCGACGATCTGCTGGCCGAGATGCGGTCCCGATACTTGCCCGCCAGCCGGCTGCACGTGCTGGCCGACTGCATGTCCGCGGTCACCGTGCCCGATGAGGCCCACCCAGGCGAGTTTCTCGCCGACTTCACGCCCGAGGTCGAAGCGGCGTTGCAGGGCTGGCAGGAAGCCGGCGTCCACATCGCGAGTTCCGGGGACGACGCCTCGGACTGGGGATGAAAACACTGGGCGCGCCGGCGTCCTCGCCGGCTGCCGCCCCAGGCGGCCGATGAGCGCGCCGGCCAACGGCCGGCACCTTCACGGGATGTTTCGCCGCAGTTCCTCGACCCACACCGCCGGTCCGCCGTCCGAAGGCGCCCGCCAGTCCCCTCGCGGCGACAACGACCCGCCCGACCCCACCTTGGGTCCGTTAGGCAACGCCGACCGCTTGAACTGGCTGGTGCCGAAGAACCGCACCAGGAACACCTCGAGCCAGTGCCTGATCTCGGCGAGCGTGTACTCGCGCCGGTCGCTCTCGGGCATCGTGTCGAGCCAGGCGCCGCGCTTCCGGTCGCCCCAGGCGTGGTGAGCGAGAAAGGCGACGCGGCTCGGCCGGTAGCCGTACCGGCTCAGGTAGTAGAGGTGGAAGTCCTGGAGCTCGAAGGGACCGATGACCGCCTCGGTCGACTGGGCGGGCTCCCCTTCAAGCGGATGATCGGCACGATCATCTTTGTTGTCCGCCTCCGGTCCCTCCGCCGCCGGCACCAGCTCCGGTGAAATCTCCGTGGCGACGATCGACTGCAGGGTCTCACTGGCCTCGGCGCCGAACTCGCCGCGCTCGACCTCCCAACGGATCAGGTGCTGGATCAGGGTCTTGGGCACCGACGAGTTCACGCTGTAGTGGGCCATCTGGTCGCCGACGCCGTACGTACACCAGCCCAGCGCCAGCTCGGAGAGATCCCCCGTACCGATGACGAGGCCCCGGTTCAGATTGGCCAGCCGGAACAGATGAGACGTGCGTTCACCGGCCTGGACGTTCTCGAAAGTGGCGTCGTAGACCAAAGCACCTCGCTCGCCCCGGCTGTAGGGGTGATCGATCGATTCCAGCATCCGCTCGCTGGCCGGCCGGATGTCGATCTCCGACGCGGTGACGCCGAGCGCCGCCATCAAACGCTTCGCGTTCTCGTAGGTACGTGAGGACGTGCCGAAGCCGGGCAGCGTGTAGGCGAGGATGTTCGCCCGCGGCAGACCGAGTCTGTCAACGGCGCGCACGCAGACGATCAGCGCGTGGCTGGAATCGAGCCCGCCCGAGACGCCGATCACGACCTTCTCGATGCCGGTCGCGCGCAGGCGCTGGACCAGGCCCGCGACCTGGATGTCGAACGCCTCGGCGCAGCGCTCGTCCCGCTCACCGCTGTCCGCCGGTACGTACGGAAAGCGCGGGATCTCCCGCTCGAGTGCCACCGCGGCGGCCGGACGCTCCACCGCGACGCCGACCCGGCGGAACCGCCCGGCAGCCGACTCCCGGCGCGCCGCGTCCCGGAACGTCGACATCCGCAGACGTTCCTGCGCCAGACGCTCGAGATCGATGTCGGCACGCACGAGCTGCGCCTCCTGGCTGAAGCGCTCCGACTCCGCCAGCCGCTCCCCGTTCTCGTAGATCAGGCCATGGCTGTCCCAGGCCAGGTCGGTGGTCGACTCGCCGGCGCCGGCGCCGGCGTAGACGTAGGCCGCCACCGACCGTCCGGACTGCGACGCGCACAGCAGCCGCCGGTAGTCGGCCTTGCCGATCGTCACGTTGCTCGCCGACAGATTGAACAGCACCGACGCCCCGGCCAGCGCGCCGTGCGTGCTCGGCGGTAGCGGCGACCACAGGTCCTCGCAGATCTCGACGTGGAAGCGGAAACCGGGTACGGGGCCCACGTCGAACAGGAGGTCTTCGCCGAAAGGCGCGTCTTCGCCGCCCAGGGAGACGACCTCGGAGCGGCGCGATTCGGCGGCCGCGAAGTAGCGCTTCTCGTAGTACTCGCGGTAGTTCGGCAGGTAGGTCTTCGGCACGATCCCGGCGATCCTCCCCGTGCACACGACCGCCGCGACGTTGAAGACGGCGCCGTCGACAAGCAGCGGCAGTCCGACGATCAGTGCGGTCCGGAAGTCCCGTGACGCTTCCGCCAGTTCGAGGAGCGCCGCCTTCGAGCCGTCCAGCACCGCCGACTGGTGAAACAGGTCGTCCAGGGAATAGCCGCTCAGGTTCAGTTCGGGGAAGACCGCCGCCACGGCATCGAACTCGTCCGCGCGACGCGCCAGGGCGAGCGTGCGCTCCAGGTTCGCCGCCGGATCGCCGATCTCCACCCGCGGCAGGCACACGGCCACACGCGCGAAGCCGTGCTCGTACAGGTCGTCGAAGCGGCGCACCGCACCGCCAGTATCCGAAGCGGCCATGCGGGATTATGAACGACTGGCCGGCAAATGCCTCAAGCGCAAGACACTTCGGCCCCGGAGGAGGCGCCCTCATCTCATTCCGAACGCTCGGAAACCCGATGCTCCGCGGCCAGTTCGTCACACAGCTCAAGCAGCTCCGGCGCGACCTCCACCGGCGGCTGTGCCTGGCAGTCGAGGTCGAGCAGACCGACGGGCAAGCCAGCCACTTCCCGGCCGACGACCTCGCGGCAGGCCTCGAGCGTGGGCAGCGGATTCAGCAGCCGCCCCCGGTCGAGGACCGGCGTCAGCAGGTCGCGGCCGCCGGCCGGAGCGGGCTCCGTACCCGGTTCGGTCCTGGCGTCCCCCGTGTAGATCACGTCGCGCTCCAGCACACCGCCGGGAGCGCGGTACCGGCGCACCTGCAACCGGCCCGGCAGGGAAGCCTTGCCGACGCCGGCGCCGAGCTTGAACACCGGCCGCCATCGCTCTTCGCCGGCGCGCCGGATCGCCGACAGCTTGTACACGCCCCCCAGCGCGCCGCCCCCGGCAGCCGTGACCAGGGATGTGCCGACCCCCCAGGTGTCGATCGCGGCCCCGGCTTGCCGCAACTCCATGATCCGCTTCTCGTCCAGGTTGTCGCTGACCACGATCGCCACGTCCTCGAGCCCCGCCTCGTTCAGTCGGCGGCGCGCGCTGCGGCTCTGCTGCAGCAGGTCGCCCGAATCGAGACGGATGCCGAGCAGCCGCTGGCCCCGCCGTTCGAGTTCCCGTCCGATCGCGATCGCGTTCTCGATTCCCCGGTCGACATCGTAGGTGTCGACGAGCAGCACGCAGTTGTTCGGCATCGTCTCGGCGAAGGCGCCGAAGGCCTCGGGCTCCGAGTCGAACGCCTGCACCCAACTGTGGGCATGGGTGCCGCGCACCGGAATGCCGAAGCGCTGGCCCGCCTGCACGTTCGAGGTCGCGGTGCAGCCGCCGACGTAGGCGGCACGGCAGGCGCTGAGCGCGCCGTCGAAGCCCTGCGCCCGCCGCAGACCGAACTCCAGCACCGGCTGACCGGGAGCAGCGATGTGGCAGAGCCGCGCCGCCTTGGTCGCCACCAGGGTCTGGAAGTTGATGATGTTGAGGATCGGCGTCTCGATCAGTTGGCCGACCAGCAGGGGCGCCTCCACCCGCAGCAGCGGCTCACGCGCGAAGACCGCGGTGCCCTCCGGCACCGCGGCGAGCGAGACGGACAGGTCGAGCGCCGGCAGGGCGTCGAGGAACTCGGAGGCAAACAGCGGCCTGCTGTCACCGCCCTTGAGACTCCGCAGGTAGTCGATGTCCTCTGGCTCGAAGCGCAGCCCGTCGAGAAAGGACACGATCTGCTCCAGGCCCGCCGCGATGGCGAAGCCACCTCCGAACGGGGTCCGTCGCATCGACATGTAGAAGCTGGCCCGGTCCAGGTGACGGCCGTGCTGCCAGTAGCCCTGGGCCATCGTCAACTGGTAGAGGTCGGTGGTCAGAGCGCTCACGAGGACGCCTCCAGCGACTCCCGCGCCGACCGGTGCTGGTACAGCTCCCCGCCCTCGAAGCCGAGCCGGCGGTAGTACTCACGGGTGCCGACCGAGGAGATGACGGCCACCTGCTCGAAGTCGGCGCCGGCCGCGATGCCCAGGGCCTCGGCGATCAGACGCCGGCCGAGACCAGCGTGCTGCGACCGGCCCTTCTCCCGCGCGCCCAGGCCGACGACCGCTCCGTAGACGTGAACTTCGCGGATGATCGCCCTGCCTGCCAGCTCCGGGAGCGAGGTTGCGTCCATGCCGGCCGACCCGGGCAGGCGAAGCCGCAGGAACCCCGCGATCCGGTCCTCGTCCGTCACGAACTCGAGAAAGACCTCTCGGCCAGAAGCCGCCTCGTAGTCCGTCCTCCGCAAGCGGAGCTCGCCCGGATCGACCCGCCGTCCGCCGACCTCGCGGGCCCGGATATCCCGACAGACGACGCGGCGCCCGCCCGCCTCGGCTTCGGCCACCTGGCGCATGTTCGTCGTTCTGTTTCCGGTGACGATGTCGGTCCCCGGGATGTCCCGGATCACCCGCGTGAGCCGGCAGTAGCGCGGAGTCGCGCCCAGGCTGTGGACGAGTACGTCGAGCAGTTCATCGCGATCGTAGGGCCGCCAGTCGCCACGACGGTGATACGCCATCAGCTCGGCGCTCTCGATCAGGGAGCAGGGGTAGACCTTGAGCTCGTCCGGTCTCACGTCCGGGTCAGAGAACAGGCGATCGAAATCCTCGCAGTCCTTCGCCGGCGTCGAGCCGTAGAGGTTCGGCATCCAGTGCGCCTGGATCTTGAACCCCATCCGGCGCAGTAGGCGCACCGCCCGCCGGCTTCGGTCCACATCGTGGCCCCGCGCGTTCAGAGCCAGAACGTCGTCGTCCATGCTCTGGACGCCGATCTGCACCTTGGTTGCACCCAACCGGCGCATGAAGAGCGCCTCGCCCCGGTCGAGGCAGTCGGGACGGGTTTCGAGCGACAGACCCACGCAGCGAGCGGCCGCCGTCTCGTTCTCCTGCTGCACCGCTTCGAGTTCGGCCCAATCCGCGACCTGCCTGCGGGCCTGCGGCTCGGCACCACGATGTGCCGCAGTCCACCCGGAGACGACCTGGTTGTAGGTGCGGGCGCGGGCATTCGCACCTTGCACGGTTTCTTCGAGCTCCCGGAAGTCGACTTCGGGTTCGAAACGCGCGAGCGGATCCGCCGCCGCGGGTCCGAGCGATTCGGAGAAGCGGTTCATCGCCTCGAAACAGCGCAGCACGAACCAGATCCGGTACCCCTCCGGGTAGCTCGACCAGGTGCCGCCGAGCACGATCAGCTCGACCTTGTCCACGGCATGGCCCGTATGGTGGAACGAACGCAGGCGAGACAGGGTCTGCCGGAAGGGGTCGAACTGGTGCTCCGCGGCCCGCTGCGCTCCGGGCTCGGACGACAGGTAGCTCTTCGGCATCCGCACGTCGCTCGGACAGAAGATGCAGCGACCCGGGCAGGGGTACGGCTTGGTCAACACCGTCACGGGTGCGACCCCGCTACGCGTGCGGACGGGCTTCATCCGCACGCGATCAACGAACATCCGTTCGTTGGTCCCAGGACGAAGCGCCCGGTACCCGCGGATCAACTCGCTCTTCGAGAAGAAGCCCCTGCCGTCCTTCGGGTAGCGGCGCAGCAGGTTCTCGAGGTCGCCAGCCTCGAACCGGGGTGCCTTCTCGATGGCGCCGATGATCGCGCCGAGCTCCGCCGCGTGCTCCTCAGGCTCGAACGAGTAGCGCTTCGGGGCTATTGTCGCCGCCATGACGGGAACCTACTACGGCAGGGCCGGCCACTTGCAGGCGACGAACCGATGACGACAACGGCAACCGGAACAGGAGCCGCGCCGACGTTCGGGGGGCGCACGGCCCTCGTTACCGGCGGCGGCAGCGGCATCGGCCTGGCGATCGCACGAGGTCTCGCCTGGGGCGGAGCAATGGTCGCCCTCGGCGGACGACGGCACGACGTCGTCGAGGCGGCCGCCGCCGACCTGCGGGCGCTCGGTCTCACTTCTGTCGCCGTCGCCGGGGACATCTCCAGCGCCGACGGCGCCCGACGACTGGTGGACGAAGCGGTTCGCGAACTCGGCGGGCTCGACATCCTGGTCAACTGCGCAGGCGTCTACCGCGCCGGGCCGCTCGCCGACAAGGACGTGGCTAAGCCTGACCCCGTCGACCTGGTCGTCGACATCGACCTGAAGGGTGTGCTGTTCGTGACCCGGGCCGGGATCCCCCACCTCCGTGCAAGCGGTGGCGGCGGCGCGATCATCAACATCTCGTCATCGCTGACCCAATTGCCGCTTGCCGACTGCTCCGTCTATACGGCCGCGAAGGCCGGCGTCGACGCGTTGACCCGCAACCTCGCCGCCGAACTCGCGGCCGACCGGATCAGGGTCAACGCCGTGCTTCCCGGGGTTGTCCGCACCCCGATCTTCGAGACGATCATGCCGCCCGGCGAGGCCGCCGCCTTCCTCGAAGGCTTCGGCAACGAGGTGCCGCTGGGCCGCGTCGGCGAGCCGGATGATGTCGCGCGTGCTGTCGTCTTCCTCTGCGACCCGGCGAACGACTGGATCACGGGAGCCCTGCTCGCAGTCGACGGCGGGCTCAGCCTGGGTTCGGGATAACCCACTGGGTGCGCCGGCGTCCCGCCGGCATCCGGGCCGACGCCCCGAAGCGGCAAGGCGATACAGCCATCCTCCCTTCCCATGAACACGCCAACCCAAGCCGCCCTCCGCCGGATCAACCGCGACTTCTACAGGCGGCACGCGGCCGACTTCGACCGCACCCGGCACGCCGGCGGCTGGCCGGGCTGGCGGCGGGTCGTCCAGACCACGGCTCAACCGACGAACCGTCCCCTGCGGGTCCTCGACCTCGGCTGCGGCAACGGACGCTTCGCCCTCTTCCTGCAGCACAACCCCGAACTTCTCAGCCACGGACGCTTCATCTACGACGGCATCGACCTCAGCAGTGAGCTGATCGACCACGCCCGAGCGGCCGCCGCAAGCCTTGACCACATCCGTTTCAGGACCGACGACATCGAGAACTGCGCCCTCGACGAAGCGACCTACGACCTCGTCACCCTGTTCGGCGTCCTCCACCACATCCCGGGCTTCGACACGCGGCGCCGCACCCTCGAACGCGCCGCATCCGCCGTGGCGCCCGGCGGTCTGCTCGCCCTCACCTGCTGGCAGTTCGCCGACGACCCCGGATTCGAGCGCCGCCGGCTCGACTGGGCCTCGGAAGCTGGCGTCGACCCCGCGGAACTCGAGCCCGGAGATCACCTGCTGCGCTGGGGACCGGGCGACTCGGACGCCCGCCGCTACTGCCACCACGCCGACGAACTGGAACTCGAGCGTCTGGTCGAAGGCTTCCCGTTGACCGAAGTCGCCCGCTACCGCTCCGACGGGCCCGGGGGCCGTCAGAACCTGTACTGGCTGGGGGGTCGCAACGGTGCTGCTACTTTGGGCTGAAGGAGGATCGCAACCCATGAAGTCCCTGCGTCCCGCTCTGGTCGCCTCCATCCTGCTGACTGCTCTCCCCGCCACCGCCCAGCAGGAGGAGACCTACGACTACTGGCAGCCCCAGCGCCAATTGGTCCGCCTGGGCCAGCAGGCGATCTTCATGTGCAACGGGCTGTTCACCTCGAACCGGTCGCTCCAGCAGGTCTTCGCGCAGGAACTGGCCTACCTCCCGGAACCGGTCGGAACCGCGAAGGGCGGCGACTACGAGGTCGATTGGGAGCGCAAGGCCGTGACGATCGGCTCGGGCCACGGCGTGCCGAAGATGCGGGCCGCCTTCCGGGAGGGAATCGGCTGCGTCGTCATGGCACCGGATCAGACCCTGGACGACATCGACAGCCTGCCCGCGATCGAGATGCCGCCACCGGCCGGCGATGCAGCCAGAATCCCGTGGCCGGACGGCGACAAGACCGGTCCGATTCCACCGCCGCCCGACATCGACGCGGCCGCACTCCACGCCGCCTCCGACTGGGCCTTCGACCGCGAGTCGCCGCAGCAGGTCACGCTGAGCCTGCTCGTCGTTCATCGCGGCAAGATCGTCCACGAGCGCTACGCCGACGGCGTCGACATGACGACCCGGACGCGCACCTGGTCGACTGCGAAGAGCATCGCCTCGACGCTGATCGGCATGCTGGTCGACGACGGCAAGCTGTCGCTCGACGAGCCGCTCGGCTTCGACTTCCTGCCCAAGGAAGCCGCCGCGGCGGAGACCGACCCACGTTCCGCGATCACCCTCCGTCACGCTCTCAACATGTCGAGCGGCCTGCAGACGGTGGACAACGGCGGACAGGAGTACGCCGTCGGCTCCGGCATGTCCTACTGGGCCGGCGCCAGCTCCGTCGAAGGCGCCAGGCTCCGCGCCCTGATCCGCGAGCCGGGCGCCAACTGGGACTACGAGAACTACGACACCCTGCTCGCCGTCTACGCGATGAAGCGCGCGCTCGGCAGCGAGAAGAAGTACCACGAGTTCCCGCGCAAGCGCCTGCTCGACCGGATCGGCATGCGGAACACCCTGCTCAGCACCGACCGCTTCGGCGACTTCATCCTCAGCAGTCAGGTCTACACCAGCGCCCGGGACCTCGCCCGCTTCGGCCTCCTTTACCTCCAGAACGGCCTCTGGAACGGCGAGCGCCTCCTCTCCGAAGAGTGGATCGACTTCGTCCGCACTCCGGCCCCCTCGACCGCCGACCGCGGCAACTTCTACGGCGGCCAGTTCTGGCTCGTCCCCGACGAACGCAAGGACGTCCCCAAAACCGCCTACTCCACCGCCGGCAACCGTGGCCAGTACGTCGTCATCGTCCCCTCCCACGACCTCGTCATCGTCCGCCGTGGCCTCGACTGGGGCCGCCAGGGCTTCGACCGCTGGGACATGACGCGGGAGGTGCTGAAGGCGTTTCCGGAGGCGGCCGCGGCGCTGAACTAGCCAGCGGCGCCGGCTCAGCGTGGGTTAGGGTTCGCGGGTTCCACGACCAGGAGCTTGTGATGACGATCGATGAGTTCGTTGCCGACATGGCCGTGAAGGCGGGGGGCATCGATCCCCTTGGGAAGAGGTTGCTGTTCCTGCTGGACGACGAGCAGATGCTGATCGACGGGACGGGTGAGGCGAACGTCGTCTCGAAGGTGTCGGGCCAGGAGGTCCAGACGGACTGCACGGTGCGGATGTCGATCGACACGTTCGGCAAGCTGCAGCGCAAGGAGATCAAGCCGTTCATGGCCGTGGCATCGGGCAAGATCAAGGTCAAGGGCGACATGTCGATTGCCGCCAAGCTGAAGAAGCTGACCTGAGCTTGGCGAACCCGTCGATCCGGATCCGGCAGCCGGCCGCGCTCAAGGCCGTCAACCGTGTCGGAGCGGTCGTCCGGCGGTGTGGGCTGAAGCCCTTCACGCTGACGCCGGAGCGGATCCTGGAGAACGCGCGCCGGGCCAGCGGGTTCGAGGTGCGCGATCCGATGTTCCGCGAGGGCCTCGAGCGCCTCGTGCACGGGCTCGAGACGCACGCGCGGTTGAGCACGTTCGGACGGCTGGCCGCCCGCGGCACCGTGCAGCGTTCGGCCAACTCGCGGTCGCGGGTCGAGCGAGCGCTCTCGAAACACCCCGAGATCGGCGACGAACAGGTCCGGGCGCCGGTCTTCATCGTCGGCATGCCGCGGAGCGGGACGACGATCCTCCACGCCCTGCTGCATCTGGACCGGGACCATCGGGCGCCCTTGTCCTGGGAGTGTCTCCTGCCCCACCCGGCGCCGAATCCTGACGACTACCAGGACAACGAGCGGATCGAAACCGTGCGCAAGGAGTTCGACCAGATCTTTCGGTTCGTGCCGGACTTCAGGCGCAAGCACTACATGACCGCCGATTCGCCACAGGAGTGCATCGGCATCACGGCGCTCAACTTCGCGAGCTTCCAGTACGTCGCGATGGCCTGGCTGCCGGAGTACCTCGACTGGTTCGCGAAGGTGGACCAGGTCGAGAATCTGCGCTGGCACCGGCGCTTCCTCCAGTTCCTGCAGTCAGGCGGCGTTCCCTCCCGTCGCTGGCTGCTGAAGTCGCCCGTCCACCTGATGCGGCTGCAGGCTCTCTTCGAGGTCTATCCCGATGCCCGGGTCATCGTCACCCACCGTCACCCGGTCGACGTCGTGCCGTCCGTTGGGAGCCTGATTTCGTCGATGCGGTCGTTCTACTCGGACCACGAGGACACGCCGCGAACCGCGCGCGAGCAACTCCTGACCTGGGCGGACTACTTCGGCCGGTTCCTGCACGACCGCCGGGAGCTCGACCGCGAGGAACAGATGGTCGACGTCTTCTTCGACGACTTCGTCAAGGACCAGATGTCGGTCGTCGACGCGATCTACGCCCGCTTCGGCTGGAACCTCCGGCCGGAGGACCGGCGCCGCATGGAGCGGTTCCTGCAGCAGGAGCGCCGGGGAAAGCACGGCGTCCACGAGTACTCGCTGGACCAGATGGGCACGACACGGGCCGAGATCGAGAACGAGTACGCCCACTATCTCAACTTCCTGGAGACACAGCGATGAGCGACAGCGACTTCGAGAGCCGGCAGGCGCTGCACGAGTTCCTGGACGTGATCCGCAACGCCGAGCAGACGTTCCTCGACCCCGAAAAGGAACTCGACCACCAGGGGCACGTGGACGGCTACCAGCACCTGTTCCACCTGATGCAGATAACCGTCGACTTCTACCTCCACAACGACCCTTTGCGGCCCCGGCTCGTGCGGCTCACCGACGGAACCCGCAAGCTCTACGGTGACAACGTGGACTCGGTCTACTACTTCTCCCAGGTCCGGGGGGACCAGGAGTACGTCATCCGGGGGCGGCACTTCGGCAGTTGCTACCTGAGCTTCTGCCTCTACGGCGGCGACCCCAACGGCGAGCTGGCGGACCGGGTCACGCTCAACGTCAACCACCGCGACATCGCGTTCGAGGACGACGGGTCGTTCGAGATCAGGCTGACGCCCGATCCGCAGGGTCCGAACGAGTTCCGGATCGAGCCCGACTCGGTGTCGCTCTTCACTCGCGAGTACTTCCTCGACCGCGCGTCATCGAAAGAGAGCATCCTCAGCATCGAGAACGCCTCACCGCAGCCGCCCGCTTTGCCCCTCGACGACGCCGAGCTGGCGCGACGCATCCGCAGCATGGCGATGTTCTTCATGTGCACGACCTGGATCGCGCCGCTGCCCGTACACCTGCCGTTCAACGAGTTCTGCGCGCCCTGGGAGTTCGACCCCGAGCAGGGCGGCTGGGGGACGGTCGACAACATCTACTGCTTCTGCCGCTTCCGGCTGCAGGAGCACGAGTACCTCAAGGTGCGCTTCCGGTCACCGGAAGCGTGCTACTGGGGCCTCCAGACGTGGAACTACCTGATGCAGTCGACGAACTACGAGGACTTCCGAGTGTGCGTCAACAAGCAGACCGCCGAGGCCGAGCCGGACGGCAGCTACGTCGTCTACCTCAGCCACCGGGAGACGCCGAAGAACTGGATCAGCACCGCCGGCTACAACGAGGGCGTTCTCTTCGCGCGCTGGCTGCTGGCCGACGAGTTGCCGGAAACGCCCGAGGTCGAGGTGGGCGAGTGGTAAGGCGCTAGAGCCAGTCGCGGTCGGCGATCTTCTTCGGCAGGAACTCCTCGGTGACGAAAGAGAGGCCCTTGCTGGACAGGGCCTCCAGTTCCCACTTGACCCCAGAACTGAGCATGTTCTTGATCTCCTTCTGCCAGGCCTTCGCCCTGAACCACTCGTAGTTCAGGATCTCCTTCGCGCGGGAGCGGTCCTGGTCGTTCAGGCGGATGCTGACGTCTTCGGAGAGGTCGTAGGCGGCGGGATCGAAGCTGGAGAGACCGATGAAGCGGGCCTTGGGAACCGCCATCCGCTTCGACTCGAAGGCAAGGCCGATCGAGCCCTGCTTGACCACGGAGTGGATGTAGTAGCCCCAGGGGTCGTTGTCGACGAAGACGTAGAGCGGCAGGTTCAGCTCGTGGACCATCCGGTACAGAAGCCGGCGGACGCCGCGCGGGGGCTGTCCCTGGCCGGTGACCAGGATGCAGTTGTGGCGCTTCCAGAACTTGTCTTCGTTGAGCCGCGCCCAGACGGCCTCCTTCTCCACCAGGAGGATGAACTTCGCGCCGTGGCCGACGAAGCGGATCGTCTCTGGTTCGACGATGCCGGGAACCGACCAGCCGCCTGAGCCCATCCGGGACAGGTCGATCACGTCGCCGGCATCGACCAAAGTGAGCGGGCCGACCACCGAGCCGCGCTTGGCCGCGAACAGGTGGAGTTCCTCGCGCAGGGCGCCGAGGGTGACCTCCAGGTCCTCGATGATCGGGTCCGATTCCTCCTGGCCCTCGAATGTGTTTTCCTTGCCGTCGGCCAGGGTGTGCTTGCTCATGTAGTAGAGGTCGCGGATGCTGGTCGTCTTCTGTTCGTCGAGGAGCTGGGTACAACCGCGGGCGACCAGGAGCGTCTGCATGTATTTGCGCGCCTGGTTCAGGTTGAACAGGGAGCGCCGCTGGGTCGCGTCGCCCATCTCGATGATCTTCTTGCGCCTCGAGAAGGTGACGTTCGAGAGCGTTCGCGAGGGGATGTCGACGTACGGGTCGACCTCGCGACGGGCCATCGCGATCGTCTTCCTGGCCAGATGCTCGATCTTGGCCCTGGCGTCGAGTTTGGTCGGGATCCTGAGCCGCTCCTCGTCCATCGGAGTCACACCAGCTCCAGTTGCGAACTGCGGAGGCGCTCGGATTCGGCAGGTAGCGGAGGTACTGCGGGCTCCGCCGCCGGCTCCGGCTCAGGTTCCGGTTCCGCGTTCGGATCGACCACGAGGACGTTCTCGCAGGCTTCCAGCTCGTCGGCGGAGGCCTCCTGCTCCTCGAGCATTCCCGCGAGCTCCGTCTTCTTGCGACTGATCGCGAGCAGTCGATCCCGGAACAGCTTCTGGTCCTTGCCGGTGATCGCCTCCACGGAGTTCACGACTTCCTCGATGTAGAGGTTGAAAACCTCCCGGCGCCGCGCCTCGCTTCTGGCCCTGGCCTTGCGCTTGACGTACTGGCCAAGCCGGCGACCGCAGGTCTGCACCGCGAGCTTGATCTCCTTGCGGATCTCGTCGTAGTCCGCCACCGCGACCTTGCTCTCGGAACTGAAGGGCACCCACACCGAGGCGAGATGCACGAGCACGATCAGCGGACCGGACGGCAGCGCGCCCCGCGACTGGGTCAGGCCGTAGTTGCGCCAGGAGACGTCCATCACCGCCTTCGTGATGCAGCACGAGCCGGCGAGGTACTGGAGCGGGACGCGGTTCGCGAAACGGAGCACCTTGGCCAGGTCGTCGGCTGGCAGATCGCCGCCCCAGGCCAGGCCGACCTCGACCTGGAACGGATTGCCCCGGTAGACCGCCGGCCGGCGCGTCTCGACCCCGTAGAACTCCGCGCGGATGCCCCTGGTCAGGCCGGCCAGCAACTCCTGCACGCCGATCGGCGACAGGCAGTCGGTCGACGGCGGCCGGATGCGGGTCGCGGAGTCGTTCAGGGCCTGGTAGAGCTGGTCGGCGGCCTTGCGCACGACCGTGTTCGGACGCGCCTTCGGATCGATCCCGGCCCGTTTCGCGAGCCCCACCGCCATCTGCGGCGAGACCCGGCTGAAGTCCCGGGACAGGCACTGGCTGATCGTCGCGTGCTGGGTCGATTGCAGCATCTTCATCAGCACGCCGAGTTCGACGCCGTGCGGATGCGGCTTGATCTCGCTCGGCGCCGCCGGGTTCGACTGGACGCCCCGAACGTAGTCCGTTTCTTCGCCGTACGGATCCCTGTAGTGCAACGTTGCGTGGGGGTTCGCCACGGCCACCTGGTGCAGGAACTCCTCGACCGACTGGCGGCCCTTCATGTACTGCGCCTCGAGTTCCAGCTCGACCCGGGTGCCGTGATCGAGATCCCAGTCGTCGAGCTTCTTCTTCCCGACCGCCTTCGGCTTGTTCGTGTTCGTGTCGATGACGACCTGCATCGCATAGGCGGGCGAACGGGGGCCGGTGCGCGACACGATCGACACCGGCTTGCCGGTCGTCAACTGGCCGTACATCGCAGCCGCCGAGATGCCGATCCCCTGCTGGCCGCGGCTCTGCTTCAGGCTGTGGAACTTCGACCCGTAGAGCAGTTGCCCAAAGATCCTCGGCGCCTGCGCTTCGACGATCCCCGGGCCGTTGTCGGCCACACGCACGACGTACCGGTTGTTTCCTTCGGCCGCTTCGAGCTCGACCCAGATCTCGGGCAGGATGCCCGCCTCCTCGCAGGCGTCGAGAGAGTTATCGACCGCCTCCTTGACGGTCGTCAGGAGGGCCTTGCGGAGCGAATCGAAGCCGAGCAGGTGCCGGTTCTTGGCGAAGAACTCCGATACCGAGATCTCCCGCTGGCGGCGGGAGAGGGTCTCGGCTGTGACTCGCTTCGCCAAAGCTGCCCCTTTCGGTTCAGGGGTTCAGAACGTGGCGCACTCCGACATGCACCATGCGGGGGGCGCCGATCGTGACCAGCCCGGTACCGGAGATACCGACCTGCACTTCCTCGTCGAGCAGGTTCTCGAGACCGGCGAAGACATGCCAGCGGTCACTGAGCGCACGGGCGGCGCTCAGGTCCACGACGGCGAAACTGGACAGCGGCCTCGTGTTCAGATCGTCCTCGTACTGCTCGCCGACGAACCGAAGTCCGAGACGCGCCTGGAGGACCTCGGGGTTCGAGTATTCGAGGCCGAGGCTCGCCGACTGCTCGGGCGTCTGCGCCAGCCGCTTCCCCTCGAGTTCCGGGAACTCGGCGGCGCTGTCGACTTCGGCGTTGCTGTAGAGGTAGGAGACATCGAGCCGCCAGTAGTCGCCGAGCCGCTGGCGAAGCTCCGCCTCGAGGCCCTGAATGCGGGTCCGGTCCAGGTTGAGCCGCTGCCGGCAGGATCCGCCGCCGGGCACGAAGCCGCAGGGCCGGAAGAACCGGCTGCTCGCGATCGACGCGAGCGTCACGTTGGCGATCGGGTTCTCGACCCTGTTGAGGAAGGCGTTCAGCGACAGCCGCGAGCCGCCCTCGTAGCGCACGGCGCCGAACTCGATGCCGGAGAGCCGCTCCGGTTCGAGCGCCTCGTTCGCTTCCGTGATGTCGTTGCGGACCCGGAACGGACGGTAGAGCTCGTTGACGGTCGGCGCCCGGAACGACCCGTAGACCGAGCCGCGCAGGCTCCAGCCGAGGTCGAGTGCGTAGAGGAAACCGATCCGCGGCGACGCCGCCGTCTCCTCCCGATCCTCGAACATGTCATCGCGGCGAATCGAGCCGTCCGCCTTGTTGATCTCCAGCCGGCTGCCTGATCCCGAGCTCCAGCGGTCGATGCGGGCGCCGAGCTCCAGCGTCAGGCGGTCGCCGAAGTCCGCGCGGCGCTGCACGTAGGCGCCCGTGATCGACTGGTCGCCGCCGGCCGTGCGGCGCCGGTTGAACTGCGTTGTGTAGAAGAAGTCCTCGTTCGTCGCACCGTCGACCGTGCGCCACTCGGCGCCGGCGACCCACAGGCCGTTGCCGACTTCACCCTCCCACTGCGCACCGAGGCCCGTGGCCTCGGAGTCGACGAGGAACTGATCGAGGGCCGGCCGCTCGGACGACCGGTCGACCTGCTGGGCGCTGAACCGGCTGGCGAACTCCTGCTCGTGAGTGAAGCCGCGGATCGTCCACGTATCGCCCCGGCCGCTGACGACATCCGCGCTCAAACGCAACGAGGTGAGGTCCGTGTCGTTGCCGGTGAGCGGCGTGCCGTTGCCGCGGTCTTCGGAGAGATTGTCGCCGCCGATGCCGACCTGCACGGACCCGCCCGCGGAGAACGCCAGCCGGCCGCCGACGCTCGTCTGCTCGGAGAACGCGTCGACGTCGATCGGGCCGCGCTGGTCGTCGCGTACGACCGGGTAGCCGTCCATGTCGAAGCTCCTCGCCGACAGGGTCAACGACGCGCTCTCGAACCCCTGCCCGAACCAGGCGTCGCCAGACAGTACGCCGTGGTCGCCGGCGAGCGCCGAGAGGCTCAGCCCGGGACCCGCTTCCGAAGGGGTCGCCGTGACCAGGTGGATCACGCCGCCCAGGGCGGAGTTTCCCCAGAGACTCGAGCCGCCGCCGCGCACGACCTCGATCCGGTCCAGGCTCTCGCGACCGACCCGTCCCCAGTAGATCCAGCCGCCGAACGGATCGTTGAGTGGAAGGCCGTCGAGCAGCACCAGGGTGCGACTGACGCCGCTGGGTCCAATACCGCGCAGCGAGACGCCCTGGCTGGTCGGGTGGGCGACCATCGAGCTGTTGCGGCGAAAGAGGCTGAAGCCGGGCACACGGCGCATCGTGTCGTCCAGGGCAAGCGAAGCGCTGGCCCGGAGCTCGTCGCCGGACAGCACCGACACGCTGGCGGTGACCTGGCCGAGTTCCTGCTCGGCCCGGGCCGCGGTGACGACGATCGTCTCTGCAAGGGCAGGGTCCTCGACCGGGTCGGCACCGTCATCGTTCGAAGCGTCCGCGGCCGCGAACGACGCCGAGGCGAGGAGCGCGCCGGCGAACGCAGCGGCGAGGAGGAAGACGCGATCGCGAGGACGGCCGGCAGGCCTTCGCGTCATCGAGGCGGCAGGCGGGATCGGCATGCGCAAGCTCCTAGAGAGCCGGACCCGGAGTCTCCGGGTCGGCGGGAGCGGGCATGGTAAACGATGCGGGATCGATCTCGGCACCGGCTTCAGCTTCCTGGATCCTCAGTTCAACGGCGACCGCGCCCTCGACGGCGATCCGGATCTTGCCCGGCACCTTGAGTCCACCCGCGTCCATGTAGTCGGCGATCGTCACATCGATCTCTCCCGCCGACTGCAGGAACGCCCCTTCGAAGACGACCCGGCGCTCCAGGAAGTCCTCGCCGCCCAGGTAGAGGGCGCGCGCTTCGCCGGCCGCGGTCAGGATGTCCAGCCGGTAGGTCTCGTCGCGCTCGACCTTCTCGATACCCGCCAGCGAGGCCTCCCCGCTGCTCGCGAGCCCGCCCCACAGGAAGTCGGAGAGGATCCCCACCGCCCCGACCATCTCCTCCGGCAGCGGCGACGGCTCGATGACGCCCTGCATCGGCGACACGTTCCAGGCGGTCTCGCCGTCGTAGGCGAGGACCATCGGCAGGCCCTGCATGTCGATGTCGATGCGGAAGGAACCTGGCCGCGCGAAGGCCACCGTCATCGGCACCTCGAAGCCGAGCAGGACGACGGTGCCGGCGGCGCTCACGGTCTCGACCTCGGCGGCCGAGCTTCCGCGCGCGCTCCGATGGCGCTCCAGGACCCCGTCGAGATCCAGTGTTGCATCCGCCATCTGCCCCGGCATGAAGAAGATGTCCGGATCGATCTCGGGGTTGACCTCGTACGAATCCAGGATCAACGGCATCTCACCCAACGACGAGACGAGGATCTGCCGGTGCGCCAGCATCAGGCCATCGACGTCCCGGTAGTCCTCGAACCGGGTTTCCGAATCCTCCAGCCCGAATCCAAAATCCGCCCTGGAGATCCTCTTCTTTTCCAGCCCGTCTTCCGTGCCAATGAAGACCTGGTGCGCCACGCCGCCGGGCGCGGTGACCACGAGCTTCCAGGCTTCGCCGCTCTCGATCTCCTCCCGGCCGGCGAGTTCCACCTCGTAGCCCAGCTCCGTGTACTCGAACCAGGGGCTGCTCAACGTGGCGTCCGCGGCCTGGGCAGCCGCCACCTCTCCTTCGAGGGCGACCGGCCTGGGCTGGCCGGGCGCCTGACCCCACGCCTGCTCGCCGTCGAACGCCTGGATCAGGGCCATGCCACCGAAATCGCCTTCCACCCGGACCTGGTTCGGTCGACGCAGGTGAATCGTGAAGGGGGCCTCCATGCCCTGCACCGACATCGTCCCGGTGGCTCGCGCTCCCTGAATCGAGCGCAAGTTCTCGAGGCCGCCCCGCGCCTCGTAGTGCATCGCCAGCACCCGGTCGAGTTCGCTGGGCTCCTCCGCCTCCTGGGCCCAGGCGAACCCGGCAGCCAGAGCGAGGATGACCATGTACGCGAGAACGCGGCCGGATTGCCGCCTGGTCCGTGCGCCGCGCCCCGTCCGTGCACGAGCCGCTGAGCCGATCGGTGCAGGTCCCTTCATCTCATCCTCCGCTGGCCGTCCGCCGCGAAGCCTGCCAGTGACCGCCAAGCCGGCTCGCTACCCGAAATCCGTTCAGGCATGATACCCGAACGGAGGGGGCAGGGAACGCAACAGGCGGCGACTGCATGACGCATGGTATCGCTTCCCGTACTTTCCGCAACCCTTGAAAACAAAGAGGTTACGGTCGACGATGTCCCAGGCCCGGGCGCTGCGCTTCACCGCGGACGGCTGGGAGTACTTCCGCGTCTGGATCGTCAACGTCGCGCTGACGCTGCTGACCCTCGGCATCTACTCGGCCTGGGCGAAGGTGCGAGCGCGACGCTACCTGTACGGCAACGTATGGCTCGGCGACGACGCCTTCGACTACACGGCGAACCCGGTTGCGATCCTGCGGGGCCGGCTGCTGCTCCTCCTCGTCCTCGTGCCGGTCTCGCTGGCCCAGCGCATCTCCATCGTGTACTACTACGCCGCCCTCCTCATTCTCATGCCGCTAGTGCCGTGGGTCGTGGTCCGGGCCCGGTCCTTCCACATGCGCAACTCCAGATATCGGGGCATCGCCTTTGACTTTCAGGGCAAGTACTGGGACGCCGCCGTCTGGTATCCGCTGTCCTGGGCCGCTTCGATCGTCACTCTCGGCCTGGCGAGACCCCTTACCGTGCGGCAGCGTGACGATTTCCTGGTCACCGAGTCCAGGTTCGGCAGCACGCCGTTCAGCTTCGTTGGACGGATCCGCCCCTACTACAAGGCGTATCTCACTACCGCGGTCGTCCTCTTCCTTCTCTACGTCGGTGGTGTCTTCGGCCTCTTCCTCCTGATGGCCGCGATCAGTCTTGGCGCGAGTCCGGACAACGGCGCCTCGGCCCTCGACATGAGGTTGTTCTTTGCAGGCTCGCTTGCCATAGCGGCAGCCGCCACCCTGTTCATCCTCGCCTACCTGCGAACCCGCCTGCTCAGCTACCGCTGGAGCAACACCCGCCTCCGCGAGAACGAGTTCCGGCTCGACCTCTCCTTTCCGAGGATGCTCTGGCTGTATGCGAGCAACGCAGCGTTGATCGTCGCCACGTTCGGGCTTTTCGTGCCCTTCGCGCGGATCCGGGTACTGCGCTACGTCGTGGATCAGTGCCAAGTGATGCAGAAGGAAGGCCCCGAGACCTTCGAAGCGGGCGAGACACAGCGCGTCGCCGCCACTGGCGCGGAGGCGGCCGGCGAGTTCGGCCTGGAAATAGGGATATGACTTCCGTTCCCTGCCACTACTACGACGGGCGGACATCCGCCCGAAGGGAAGCCGAGCTGACGACGACTCCCGACGGGATCCTCATCGTCACCATCGACGGCATCAAGTCGCGTCTTCTCTACGCCATGACCGAGGTCCGGATTCCCAACCGCATCGCAAACACGCCCCGGCATCTGCTCCTGCCGGACGGGGCGCTCTGCGAAGTCCGTGACAACGACGGACTGGACGTGATGCGGGATCGGGCGGAAAGCCAGCCACCCTCTCGCGCCCGACGCTTCGAACGCCTGCTCCATCGGCTCGACAGCACCTGGCGCGGAGCGGCTGTCGCCCTCGCCGTCACCGCCGCGATCCTCTACTCCTTCACGGAATGGGGAGCGCCGGCCGTGGCCACGGTCATGGTCGCGATCACACCTCCCGAGGCCGAGGCGGTCATCGGCGACAACCTCCTGGCGATGCTCCCCATACTCGGAGTCCTCGATTCGTCGGAACTCGAGTCAAGCCGCCAGAACGAACTCCGGGCTATCGCAGAAGCGATGGGTCGGGAAGCGGGCCTTGAGGACCTGGACCTCCAGTTCTTCGCCGCGCCCGGTCTGGGGCCAAACGCCTTCGCCCTGCCGGGAAACACCGTCGTTCTCACGGATGAACTGATCGCCCTGGCCGAACACGACGAGGAGATCACTGCGGTACTGGCCCACGAAGTGGGTCACGTGGCCGGCCGGCACGTGATGCGCGGACTGGCCCAGACATCCTCGATGCTCGTCATCTGGACAGCCTTCACCGGCGATGCGTCGCTCGCCGCGCTGTCCATCCTGGGACCGGACCACCTGATCGCCCAGCGCTACTCGCGTACATTTGAACGTCAGGCCGACCAGTTCGCTATCGAGTACCTGCTTCGGAACGACATCCCGCCGACTCGACTCGGAGACGTCCTCCAGCGCCTTGAAGAGGCCCATGCCGACTCCGGCGTTCCGAACTGGCTGGCGAGCCACCCAGGCACCGAGGAACGCCGGCGGCAGGCCCAGGACGCCGCCGAAGGGATCCGCGAGGGCTCGGAGGTCCTCGAGTGACCGGTGCGAAACACCGGCATACTCTCTAGCGACACGATCTACACGAGGCCCCCAGCAGGAGACCCGGCATGCAGAAACTGACCCAGGCCCAACGCGAACAGTGGGCGATCGACGGCTACATCCGCGTCGAACAGGCCCTGTCACCTGAGCAGGTCGCGTTCTTCGACGCCGAACTCGACCGTGTCCGGCAGCTCCCGGGCTGGGAGCCGAACCCCGACGGACCGCTCGGCCACTACGCCTGGCTCGACCACGCCGTCGACCGCGACCCTGAGGGCTTCATGGACCGCCGGGTCCTGCTCCACTACGACCAGGCGTTCCTCGACCTGATGGACGCCTCGCCCGTCTTCGACCTGGTCACCGACATCATGGGCCCATACGTCGTGCTCAGCATGAGCCAGGCGATCGTGCGGCCGGTCAATCCCAGGTGGCCCGGCTACACCCACACCGACGGCGGCGAGGCGCTCCGCCGCATCCGGGTCACCGAAACCAGCCTGCCGCTGGCGATGAAGGGGATGTACCTGCTCTCCGACATCACGGACGACGACAGCGGCAACTTCACCGTCTTCCCCGGGAGCCACATGCGCCCGTTCCCCGATCGGCCCTACCCGGCGCCGGGGCCGAAGACGCCGGGCGCTGTCCAGCTCAAGGGCAAGGCAGGCGACTGCATCCTCTTCCCGCACTCGCTCTGGCACGGCCCGTCCGTCAACGCGTCGCCACGCGCACGCAAGACGATCCTCTACAACTACTGCCAGTTGTTCCTGCGCACCTACGACCCGGAGCCCACCCCCGAAGTCCTGGAGCGCTGCACGCCGCGGCAGCGACGCCTGCTCGGCGACCTCGGCTACGACTTCCGGCCGGGCTCGTACTTCTACGCGCCGCAGGACCAGGTCGAGGTGATCGCCGGCGAGGGCGCCTGACGACCACGGAACGGGAGGTGCTCATGAGCGCAGCGCACCCCGGCGGCCACCGCGCCCGCCACCGCCGGAAGGCACTCGCCGCGCTGTGCGCCTGCATGGCGCTGGCGTGCTCCAACATCGCCGCCCCGGGCCCGGAAAGCCCGCCGATCCCGGCAGAACCGCGGCAAGGCCCGCTGACCGGCCTGCTCGACGATCTGGGTCGGATCGTCGGCCGCGAGACGGTGGATCGCGGAGACGAGTTGCTCGGCATGTTTCGTGAGCGGGGGCTCGATCCTGAAGTACATGAATTCCCGGCTACGGCGAGTGAACGGCAACCGCGAGTAACAGGGAAGAACCTGATCGCCACGGTCGGCGAAGGACCTCGCGACATCGTGGTCGGCGCGCACTACGACGTGGCTCGGCTCCAGGACGGCACGGTCGTCGGGGGCGCCGTGGACAACGGCGCGGCCTCGGTCGTCCTCACCAGGGTCGCGGAGTCCCTGAAACGACACGAGTTGAGCCACCGCGTCCGGGTCGTTCTCTTCGACCTCGAGGAAGCCGGGCTCCTCGGCTCTCAGGCCTACGTCCAGGCGGAAGACACCGCCCGTGTCGCCGCCATGGTCAACGTCGACGTGGTCGTCGGCGACGAGACGTTGATGTACGGACCGACGTCCCACGAGGGAAACGACACGGTCTACCGGAGCCTCCGCGTCGCCTGCGCCACGAGCGAGCTCACGTGCATGGGTTTCCCCCGCTATCCCCCGAGCGACGATCGTCCCTTTCAGGCCGCGGGAATCCCCAACGTCTCGGTCGCCGTGAACGACGCCGCTGCGTCGCATCAGATGTGGCTCGCGCTGAACCTGGGCGCTCAGTCCGGGCTCCGCGAGGGCTTCGTGCCCGAGGTCTTCCGGATCATCCACTCGAGCAGAGACACAATCGAGCACGTCAGTGAAGCTGCGATGAACCACCTTCACGACCTGGTCGTGGCGCTTGTGCTTGAGTTGGACCGGTCTCTGTAAGGGGAACCGTGCCGGACACGGAGCCCCAGGGAACAGCGCAGATCCCGTTCCGCGAGTGGTTGCGAGGCGGCAAGTGGCTGGCCGGGCTGGCCGGTGGCGCGATCGCCGCTCCCATCGGGATCCAGCTTCACGAACTGGGGCACTTCGCCGTCAACGTCGCCTGTGGATTCCCCGACAACGTCCTGCGCTACGCCTCGGTCAGTTGGACAGGTTCCAGCGAGTTCCGCCGGCTCTGGCGCGCCGGAGATGTCGAGGCGGCGGCCGCGATTGCCGAACCGTGGCAGGTGGCCTTGAGCGCCGCCGCGGGGCCGATCGTCTCCTACCTGACGGCCATTGGCTTCGTGCTCTGGGTCCAGAGATACGGTCCCGGTCCCCTTTCGCTGGTTCTCGGGAGCGGATTCGTCGCTCCTCTGCAAGGTATAGCGGCGATTCCGGTGATCGCGATCGACCTGTTTGGTGGCGGATTCAGGGGAAACCAGGACGAAGCCAACTTCGCGGCGATCACGGGAGTCCCCGCGTCGCTTGCCGTTCTGCCCGGGCTCATTTGCCTGGTGCTCAGCTACTGGTTCCTCGTCACCGGGTTTCCTCGCGGCCAGAGGTTGCGCGCCGTCGTGCCGCCGTTGCTCGGGGTTGCCCTCGGCATTGCCCTGTGGGGCTCGGTCCTGGGGCCTCTGGTCCTACCCTGATCGGCGAAGCGCCTCGTCAGGGAGGATCGGCGTAGGGCTCGTCCATGGGCACGAACTCCGTCTCCAGCCGGGCTGCCCGGCTCCACTCGCGCATCGCCATCGTGTCGAGCAGGGCGCGGCAGTAGTCCTGGGCTTCGCGGTCCAGCGGAGGATCGTAGGTGGCGAACCGCGACGCGACCGGCAGAAAGCAGGCGTCGGCGGCCGAGAAGTTGCCGAACAGGTACGGACTCCGCGTGCCGAACTCGGCGCGGGCATCGCCCCAAAGGGCGGTCAGCCGTTCGATATCGGCGATGACTTCCGGCTCGTGTCCCTTACCCGGGTGGTGCGAGCGGATGTTCATCGGCATCGCCGAGCGCAGCGCCGCGTAGCCGGAGTGGAAGTTCGCGACCAGGGACCGGGCGCGGGCCCGGGCTCGCGGATCCGCCGGCCAGAGGCCACGGTCCGGATAGAGGTCGGCCAGCCGCTCGACGATCGCCGAGGTGTCAAAGGTGGCGAAGCCGCTCCCCGGATCGCCCTCCCAGAGCACGGGTACGAGGCGCGTAGGAGACAGGCGTCCGATGTTCGCCTCCCAGTCCTCCGAGTCGAACTTCAACATCCGCTCGGCGAACGGGATGCCGAGTTCGGTCATCAGGGCCCACGGCCGAAGCGACCACGACGAGTAGTTCTTGTTGCCGATGACGAGGGTGAGCGCTTGCGGCATGGGCGGCGGAGCCTACACCCAACCGGGTTGACGGAGGCGGTGCAGGCGCTATTCTGAACGCCGGTGTCCACCACCAGAAGAAAGCGCGATCTCCTCCCGGCCGTCCTGGTACTGGCCGCGGTGTCCAGCGCCCCGCTCTGCGCCCAGGCGGGCTCGGCCTGGTCCCCGCCCGGCGACATCGACGGGCTGTGGGATTTCGCCACCGCCACACCGCTCCAGAGACCCGCGGCCCATGCCGAAAAGGAGTACTTCACCGTCGAGGAGGCGGCCCAGTTCGAACGCGACACGATCGCGCGCCGCGCCGAGGCCCAGAAGCGGAGCCCGAGCGTCCACGCCCCGTACTGGCTCGACCACGGGCGCAACGTGCAACCGTCACGACGCACTTCGTTGATCTTCGACCCGCCGAACGGCCGCATCCCGCCGATGACCGAAGACGGCCGGCGCCGAGCTGAGAAACGCCGCGACCTGCGCGCCAGCCCGCCGGCCGGTCCCGAGGACCGCAACCTCTGGGAACGCTGCCTGATGGGCTTCAACGCCGGACCGCCGATGAACCCCGGCGGCTACAACAACAACGTGCTGATCCTCGTAACGCCGGACACCGTCGCGCTGCTCAACGAGATGGTCCACGACACCCGGATCGTCCCCCTCGACGACCAGCCCCGTCTGCCTGAGCACGTACGCCAGTTCAAGGGCGATTCGCGCGGCCACTGGGACGGCGAGACCCTGGTCGTCGAGACCTGGAACTTCGATCCCCGGATCAGCTTCGCCGGCTCCGGGGGCAACATGCTCCTGACCGAACGCTTCACCCGCTACGACGAGGACACCCTCCTCTACGAGTACACGATCGACGACCCGGAGTCCTTCGAGCGCCGCTGGAGCGCCCGCGTCGAAATGAAGAAGTCAGACCAGGCGATCTTCGAGTACGCCTGCCACGAGGGCAACTACGGCCTGCTGAACATCCTCGAGTACGCGCGGACCAACGAGAAACGGGCTAGCCAGGCTCCAGCAGAGTGACCCCCGGCAGCCGCGCCGCCTTCCGGTCGAAGGTGTAAAGCGGCACCGCCCCGGCCCGTCGAGCCGCGGCCGCGATCATCCGGTCGGCGAAGTCGGCGCCGCCACGACGATAGCCGCCTGTGGCCTCCACTACGTCGCTCGCGCTTTCGATCTCGACCGCCGCAACGTGGACGAGTTGATCGAGGAAGCTTGCGATCCGCTCTCGCCCAAAACGGAAGGTGTACTCCAGTGCCCAAACCAGCTCGACCAGAACCTCTCGACTGACGAACCCCGGCTCGTCGAGCGTCAACTGCAGCATCAGCTTCTCCGCCGCTTCCCCCTGCTCCTCGTCGTCCCGGAGGAAGAACCGAAGGAGGACATTCGTGTCGAGAGCGATCACTTACGACCGGCGCCTCCGACGGCGACCCGTTCCGCTTCCTCTGGCGTTTCCGGCGACCAGTCGTCCCCCAGCGCACTGCGGCAGGCCCCCTCGATGATCCCTCTCTCGATGTCCTCCAGGCTCATGGGGGGGCCGTCGTACTTCAGAATGCCGTGCAGCCGCTCGATCGGCAATACAGGCGCGATGCGGACCTCCCCGTCGCAGATGAGGTAGCGCACTTTGTCCCCCGCCTTCAGGTCAAGCGCTTCGCGCACCTGCTTGGGAAGGGTCGTCTGCCCCCGGGAAGTAATCGTCGATTCCGGCAAGCGAGTTGGCTGCTGTACTTTCATCCCGCTAGTCTGCCTTACCCATGAACCATACGCAAGGCACCCGCGGCTAGCTACACGGACTCGCTAGGACGCGGACGCCCCTCGCAGCGCGCAGCTTCCAGCCCGTGCGGAGGCCGTGGGAAGGGGTCCCTGCGGGCTGGAGACAAGCGACTGCCGGTCAACCCCCAGTAGCCCACGACAGAGCGGAGCGCAGTCGACCGAAGCGAGCGCCCGACTTCTCATCCACCAAGCCGGCGCGCACCCACGTGGCGCGACCCGCGTCACGCGCGTCGCAGTCCGTGCGTCCGCTCGCGGACGCGCGGATGCTGCGTCCGCAGGGACCCCTTTCCACGGCCTCCGCACGGGCGGGTGCAACCGACGCCTCAGCCGCCGGAGGCGTACGCGGCGACGTCGTCGCGGTGCGTCCACCAGCCGGGGCTGGTCCACCAGTCGCTGCCGGGGGGCGGAGTCGGCTGGAACAGGAAGACGCCGGAGGGCGCGAACTCGATGCCGCGGAGGCGCTTGCTGAAGGCGCGGATCTCGGAGTAGTTCCACATCATCGTGAACGGCTGATCCTCGGCGACGACGTAGGCCAGTTCGCGGTAGATCGCGGCGCGAGCCTCCGGCTCGAACTCGCGCCGGCCGCGTTCCAGCAACTCATCGACCCGGTCGCTCTTGTAGCCGACGTAGTTGCGGGCGTTGTCGTAGCTGGTCGAGTGCAGCCGGATCGTCCACTGGTCCGGGTCGGTGGTCACCTCGTCGGCGTCGGCATGGGCCTGGAACTCGTGTTCCAGCAGGTGCTGTTCGTGGGTCGCGTTCTCGTACTGGCGGAGCGTTAGCTCGACGCCGATGCTCCGCAGATCCTCGCGGTAGATGTCGGCCATCTTGACCGCATCGGCGAAGGTCTGCGCGAGCTCGAGCTCGAACGAGAACTTGACCTTCTCGCCGCCGATCTCCTTGTAGCGCCAGCCGTCGTCAGGGTCCGGTAGCCAACCGGCCTCGTCCAGCAACTCGCCGGCGCGCGCGAGATCGAACGGGTACTTCGGCACGTCCGGGTTGTAGCCCATGTGCTCCTTGTCCCAGAGCTGGTCCGTCTCGAGGTAGACGCCGTAGGTCACGTCGCGGATCACCCGCTTCTGGTCGTACGCATGGGTCATCGCCCGCCGCACCCGAACATCGGTGAAGAACGGGTTGCTGCCGTCCTGGTTCCAGCCAATCCTCGAGATACGCCGCGCCGGCGCCCAGCCCTTGACGCCGAACCGCTCGAACTCCTCGTCGTTGCTCTGGGTGGCGAACTGCTGCGGCGTGAACCAGTACTCGTCGAGCTCTCCCTTCTTGAACAGGAGCAGACCGAGGTTGCGGTCGCTCTGGGGCCGGTAGATCACCCTCTTGAACGGTGCCACGCGGGCGGCGTCGGGGAAGTCGTCCCAGCGTTCGACGACGATCTTGTCGGTCAGGGTCCAGGACACGAACCTGAAGGGGCCCGAGCCGATGACCTCCTCGCGCGCGTAGTGATTGAAGTACTCGCTGCTCCGCATCGTCGGGTCGTTCGCCAGCTCTTCCGGGTTGTTCCAGATGTGGCGCGGAATCGGCGGGACCCGCATCGCCAGCATGTTCGTGACCAGCGCGTCCTTGAAGTGAAACTCGACCGTCAGGTCGTCGATCACGTCGATCCGCTCGACCTGGTCGACGTCGTGCTTGTACATCGCCGCCGGCACGTCGTCCGAGGCCACCATGTCGTATGTGAACTTCAGGTCGTGCATCGTCCACGGCCTGCCGTCGTGCCAGGTCAGCCCCGGCCGGATGCGCACGCGGGCGCTCTTCCAGTCGTCCGCCATCACGCCCTCTTCGACCATGGTCTGGTTCCACACCGTCGTCATGTCCGCGTTGCGCGTCGTCAGCGCCTGAAACAGCGCGCTCGAGAGGTAGTAGTCCTCCCAGAAGATGGCGAAAATCGGGTTCAGCGTGCGCGGATCGCCGAGCATGTAACGCACCAGCGTGTCGTCCCGCGCAACGACTTCCGGCCGATCGAACGGGTACGGCTCGGTCAGCGTCGGTGGGTTGACGAGCGGGTCGGTAGCGGGGTCGTATGCCGGGCCCGAGGGACCCGTGGAGCGCTCCGGCAGCGGACCGGTGCAAGCGGCCGCGAGGAGCGTCAGGAACCCGATGAGGACGAGAACGGCGGCGGTTCGAAGCGGAAGCGATCTGCTGGGCATAGTGGCGGAACTGTAGCGCGGCCCCGGCAGCGCTTGGTCAGCGCAGGCGGTCGATCCGCCGCCGGTCGCGCTTGGTCGGGCGGCCGGCGCCGCGGCGTCTTCGCGCCGGCTCCGGCACCAGGAACGGATCGCGCTTGCGCGGCTCCGGCTTCGGCGGACTCAGATCCTCGTAGAGCCGCGGCGCCTCCGCCTTGGGCAGCGGCTTGTCTCTCAGTTCACGTACGACGAGAACCCGCTTCCAGTCGCGAATCCTGAACTCGATCCGGTCGCCAACCTTTAGCTGACGGTGCGCCTTCGCCTGCTGTCCGTTGACCGTCACCCGGCCGGCGACGCAGGCTTCGGTCGCCCTGGAGCGGGCGCGGAACATCCGCGACACCTGGAGCCACTTGTCGAGGCGGCTCACGTCGACCGCGGCGTCACCGCTTCCCGCGCCGCGGCAGGTAGAGGTCGGTGATGGTGCCTTCGTAGGCCTCGGCGGCGAAGCCGACCGTCTCCGAGAGCGTCGGGTGCGGATGCACGGTCAGCGCCAGATCGGCCGCGTCCGCGTTCATCTCGATCGCCAGCGCCGCTTCGGCGATCAGGTCGCCTGCATTGGTGCCGACGATGCCGGCGCCGACGACCCGGCCGCTCGACGGATCGAAGAGCAGCTTGGTCAGCCCTTCGGGCCGGCCTAGTGTCAGCGCCCGGCCGGAGGCGCCCCAGGGGAAGACGCCCTTCTCGTAGGCCGTGCCGTTCTCGCGCGCCTCCGTCTCGGTCAGGCCGACCCAGGCCACCTCCGGATCGGTGTACGCGACCGACGGAATGACCCGCGCCTCGAAGCCGCTCTTCTCCCCCGCCGCGACCTCGGCCGCGACCTTTCCCTCGTGGGTCGCCTTGTGCGCCAGCATCGGACCGGGCACCACATCGCCGATCGCGAAGATGTGCGGCACGTTCGTGCGCTGCTGATCGTCGACCGGCACGAAACCCCGTTCGTCAATCCGAACGCCGGCCGCCTCCGCGCCGAAACGGTCGCTGTTCGGCCGGCGGCCGACCGCGACGAGGACTCGCGCGAAGAGGCCCGAGCGGGACTCGCCGTTGTCATCTTCCATCGCCACCAACAGACCGTTCTTCTGCGCCTTGACACCGGTCACCCGGGTCGAGGTGCGTATCCCCTCCAGGCGGCCGGCGAGGCGACGCTGGAGCGGACGGACCAGGTCGCGGTCAACGCCCGTCAGAAGCTGCGGCAACAGCTCGACGACCGTCACGCGGTAACCGAGAGCGGCGTAGACCGTCGCCATCTCGAGGCCGATGATGCCGCCGCCGATCACGAGCAGCTTGCCGTCGGGCGCGAAGTCAGGGTCGAGCTCCAGCGCGTCGGTCGAGTCCCACACCCGCGGGTCGCCTTCCGGCAGGCCCGGAATCATCGCCGGACGCGAGCCGACGGCGACGATTGCCTGGCCGAAGGTCAGCGTGCGGCGGCCGTCGTCCGCGTCCGCGACCTCGACTTCGTGCGGACCGACGAAGCGACCGTGGCCGCGCACGACGTCGACCGTGCGCCGCTCGGCGAGCTGGGCCAGGCCTCCCGTCAGCCGGCCGACGACTTCCTCCTTCCAGCCCGCCAGGCGCGCCCGGTCGATCTCGGGCTGCCCGAAGTCGATGCCGTGAGCCGCGAACTCGGCCGCCTCGTCGATCACGCGGCCCGCGTGCAGCAGGGCCTTGGAGGGGATGCAGCCGACGTTCAGGCATACGCCGCCGAGGTTCGCGTGCGGTTCGACGAGCACGACCTGGCGACCGAGGTCGGCAGCGCGGAAGGCCGCGGTGTAACCGCCGGGGCCGGCGCCGAGGACCAGGACTTCGGCGTCGACCTCTCGCGGCGCGGCGACGGCAGGGCCGACCGCCGCTTCAGGCGCCGCCGACTCTTCTTCCGCGCCCTGCGCGGCCAACTCCGCGCCGGTCTCCAAGGCGGCACTCCTCCCGGACGCCGGCGGCGGCGCATGCGGATGCCGCGGCCTCTCCGCCCGATGATCGGGGTGCGACTCGTCATCGGCGTCGAGCACGACGATCAGGTCCCCCTCCCCCACCTTATCGCCGAGCGAGACCGCGACTTCCAGGACGACGCCGCAGTGGGGCGACGGCACCTCCATCGACGCCTTGTCGCTCTCGAGCGTGATCAGACCCGCGTCGATGTCGACGTGCTCCCCCGGAGAGACCAGGACCTCGACGACATCGACGGAGTCGAAGTCGCCGATGTCGGGTACGACGATGCGAATCGGTTCGGCCATCTCGCCAGCGTCAGAGCACGACCCGGCGGATGTCCGAGAGCACCAAACACAGGTGGGTCGTGAAGCGCACCGCGTAGGCGCCGTCGATCACCCGGTGGTCGTACGACAGTGAAACCGGCAGCATGAGCCGGGGCGCGAGGCCCGCGCCGACGTAGACCGGCCGCCGCACGGAGCGCGACACGCCCAGGATGCCGACCTCCGGCGCGTTGACGATCGGCGTGAAGGCGGTGCCGCCGATGCCTCCGAGACTCGAGATCGTGAACGTGGCGCCCTGGATGTCGGTGGGCCGGAGCTTCCGCTCGCGCGCCCGGCCGCTGACTTCGCCGAGTTCGCCGGCCAGTTCGTAGACGGTCTTCCGGTCCACCTCGCGCACCACGGGCACGACCAGGCCGTCCGGCGTGTCGACCGCGACACCCAGGTTGTAGTAGCGCTTGAGAACCAGGGACTCTCCGTCCGGGGCGAGCGACGAGTTCATCTCCGGGAACTCGACAAGCGTTGCCGCCACCGCCTTCATCAGGAAGGCCAGCAGGGTGAGCCGGACGCCGCGCTCGCGGGCCTCGTCGAGATGTGCCCGGCGGAAGGCCTCGAGATCCGTGATGTCTGCCTCGTCGTGCTGGGTCACGTGCGGCACGTTCAGCCAGCTCCGGTGGAGGCTCGCCGCCGAGAGCTTGCGGATGCGGCTAAGCGGCCTCTGCTCGACCGGCCCGAACTTCGAGAAGTCGACCTCCGGGACGGGCGGAATGCCGGCGCCGGCAACCTGCGGTCCGCGACCCGTCATCACCTCCTTGACGAAGCCCTCGACGTCCTCGCGCAGGATGCGTCCCTTGGCGCCGCTGCCGGAGACCCTGCGCAGGTCGACGCCGAGCATGCGGGCGAAGCGCCGCACCGCCGGGCTCGCGTGGGGCGGCGCCGAAGTCGCGGCCGGCCCGTCGGCCGCGGGGGGCGGCGGCCGGCGACCACCGCCCGCCGGCCGCGGTTCGGCAACGGGCGGCGGTGCGGGCGGCGCGGAGGCTGCAACCGGCTCCGACCGGGCCTCCGCCTCGGCTTTCGCAACCGTGTCCGCCGGCTCGATCGTCAGGATCAGATCGCCTCCGCCGACCTGGCCGCCGAGTTCCACCGCGATCTCGACCACCCGGCCCGCCGCCGGAGACGGCACCTCCATCGACGCCTTGTCGCTCTCGAGCGTGATCAGGGACTGGTCGACCGAGACCTCGTCGCCGACCCCCACCAGGACCTCGACGACATCGACGGAATCGAAGTCGCCGATGTCGGGAACGACGACGGAAAGGGTCTCACTCACGCGGTGGCCGGGTTCGGTGCGTTCGGGTCGATGCCGTAGGCGGCGATCGCCCTGGATGGCGCCTCGGGATCGATCTCGCCGTTCTCGGCCAGCGAGGCCAGCGCGGAGACCACGATGTGCCGGCGGTCGACCTCGAAGAAGGCCCGCAACTGCTCGCGCGTGTCGCTGCGGCCGAAACCGTCGGTGCCGAGCGTCCGGTACGGACCCGGGACGAAGGCACGGATCTGGTCCGTGTAGACCTTCATGTAGTCGCTCGCTGCAACCGTCACGCCGCCGCGCCCGGTGAGGCACTGGCGGACGTAGGACACCTTCTTCTCCTCGCCCGGATGGAGGCGGTTCCAGCGCTCCACCTCGATGCCGTCGCGCCGCAGCTCGTTGAAGCTGGTTGCCGACCACACTTCGGCGGACACCTTCCAGTCCTCCTCCAGCATCTCGGCCGCGGCCTCCGCCTCACGCAGGATCGCTCCCGAGGCCAGCAGCGTGGCTCGCATCCGATGGCGCGAGCCGGGCCGGATCCGGTGCAGGCCGCGCCGGATGCCCTCTTCGGCGCCGGCGGGCATCCTGGGGTGCTCATAGTTCTCGTTCAGCGTCGTCAGGTAGTAAAAGACCGGCTCCTCCTCGGCGTACATCCGCCTCAGGCCGTCCTGGAGGATCACTGCGAGTTCGTAGGCGTAGGTCGGGTCGTACGAGACGCAGTTCGGCACCGTCGAGGCGGTGAGATGACTGTGGCCGTCCTGGTGCTGGAGGCCCTCGCCGTTGAGCGTCGTCCGCCCCGACGTGCCGCCGATGAGGAAGCCCCGCGCCTGCATGTCGGCCGCGGCCCAGATCAGGTCGCCGACCCGCTGGAAGCCGAACATCGAGTAGAAGATGAAGAACGGGATCATGTGGAAGCCGTGGTTGGCCGCCGAGGTTCCCGCCGCCATCCACGAGCAGAGCGAGCCGGCCTCGTTGATTCCCTCCTGGAGAATCTGACCGTCTCGAGCCTCCCTGTAGGGCGCGATCTTGTGGGCGTCGACCGGTTCGTAGAGCTGGCCGGTCGGCGCGTAGATGCCGAGCTGCCGGAACATGCCCTCCATGCCGAAGGTGCGCGCCTCGTCAGCGACGATCGGCACCAGGCGGTTGCGGATCGCGGGGTTTCGCGTCAGCAGCGTGAACAGGCGCACGAACGCCATCGTGGTCGAGAACTCGCGCCCGCGGCTGGACCGCAGCAGGGCGTCGAAGGCGTCCAGTTCCGGCACGTCGAGCGGTGTCGCGGCGAAGGTCCGCGCCGGCAGGTAGCCGCCCAGCGCCTCGCGGCGCTCCTTCATGTAGCGGATCTCGGGACTGTCCTCCGGCGGCCGGTAGAACGGCGTCTCTTCCAGATCCTCGTCGGAGACCGGGATGTCGAGGCGATCCCGGAAGCCCATCAGCGCCCGCAGGCCCATCTTCTTCTGCTGGTGGGTGACGTTCATCCCCTCGCCGGCCTCGCCCATGCCGTAGCCCTTGACCGTCTTCGCCAGGATGACCGTCGGCTGCCCGGTGTGCCTCACCGCCGCCGCGTAGGCCGCGTAGATCTTGTGCGGGTCGTGGCCGCCACGGTTCAGCCGCCAGATGTCCTCGTCGGTCAGGTGGGCGACCATCGCCTTGAGTTCCGGGTACTTGCCGAAGAAGTGCTCGCGCACGAAGCCGCCGTCCTGGCTCGCCTTGTACGCCTGGTACTCGCCGTCGACCGCCTCCTCCATGCGCCGCCGCAGCAGCCCGTGGCGGTCGCGCGCCAGCAGCGGATCCCAATACGACCCCCAGACCAGCTTGATCACGTTCCAGCCGGCGCCGCGGAACACCGCCTCGAGCTCCTGGATGATCTTGCCGTTGCCCCGAACCGGGCCGTCGAGCCGCTGCAGGTTGCAGTTGACGACGAAGATCAGGTTGTCGAGGTTCTCCCGCGACGCAAGGGAGATCGATCCCAGGGACTCCGGCTCGTCCATCTCGCCGTCGCCCATGAAGGCCCACACCTTGCGGCCCTCGGTGTCGACCAGACCGCGGTTGTGCAGGTACTTCATGAACCGGGCCTGGAAGATCGCCATCAGCGGTCCGAGTCCCATCGACACGGTCGGGTACTGCCAGAACCCCGGCATCAGCCAGGGGTGCGGATAGGACGACAGCCCGCCCGGCTGTGACTCGCGCCGGAAACGGAGCAGTTCCTCCTCGCTCAGCCGGCCCTCCAGGAAGGCGCGGGCGTAGATGCCCGGCGAAGAGTGACCCTGGATCATGACCAGGTCGCCGCCGTGGTCCTCGGAGGGCGCGCGGAAGAAGTGGTTGAAGCCCACGTCGTAGAGCGTGGCGGCGGAAGCGAAGGACGCGATGTGCCCGCCAAGTCCCTCGTAGTCGTGGTTGGCGCGCACGACCATCGCCATCGCGTTCCAGCGGATGATGCTGCGAATCCGCCACTCGAGTTCCGCGTCGCCCGGCAGCGGTTCCTGCGCCCTGGCCGGAATCGTGTTCAGGTAGGCGGTCGTCGCCTTGTACGGAAGGTACGCCCCGGAGCGTCGAGCCTGATCGACCAGGGCCTCGAGCAGGAAGTGCGCCCGCTCCGGCCCCTCGCGGTCCATGACCGCTTCCAGAGCCTCCAGCCACTCGGCGGTTTCAGCCGGATCGATGTCCTGGCGCGCCGTGTCCGCTCCGGGCCTGTTCGTGGGATCCATGTCCATCTCTTTGTCGCCCAAGGGCTTTCGGCGCATGCTCGCGCGACCCCGGGAACCTTCGATTCTACCCGCCCAGGGCACCCCAGGCGGGCTCGGAACAACGGCGGGGAGCAGCGCCGGATTCCACGGCTGCTATGGTCTAGCGCGCTGGGTGTGGCTGGAACGACAGCCTGAGACCGCGTTGGATTGGCTCCGTCGCCGAGCCTGGACGCGGAAGCCTTCGAACCTGAAACGGTTGACACCGACGTAGGGAATGCAGCCATGACGATTGCCGACCGAATCCCGCAGAGCGCGGCCCCCCTGCTGAGCCGTGATCCCCTCCCCAACTCGCGCAAGGTCCACGTCGAGGGCTCGGATCCGTCGATCCGCGTCCCGATGCGCGAGATCTCCCAGTCGCCGACGACCGCCGGCGCGGGTCCGTCCGCCGCAAGCGGCCTGACCGCCCTGGGGCCGAGAGAGGAGAATCCGCCGGTCGTTGTCTACGACACATCGGGGCCGTACACGGACCCGACCGTCGAGATCGACGTTCGCCGCGGCCTGGAACCGATCCGCCGACCCTGGATCGAAGCGCGCGCCGATGTCGAGCAACTCGACCACGTCTCCTCCAGCTACGGTCGCGAGCGCGCCGCGAACCCGCGGCTCGACCACGTCCGGTTCACCGCCGGCCGACGGCCGCTGCGAGCCCGAGCCGGCGCCCGCGTAACGCAAATGCACTACGCCAAACGCGGCGAGATCACGCCGGAGATGGAGTACATCGCCATCCGCGAGAACCAGCGCCGCGAGCAGATCGCCGGCGAGATCGCGGCCCAGCACGCCGGGGAGAGCTTCGGCGCCACGATCCCGCAGACGATCACGCCCGAGTTCGTGCGCTCCGAGGTCGCCCGAGGACGCGCGATCATCCCCGCGAACATCAACCACCCGGAACTCGAGCCGATGGCGATCGGCCGCAACTTCCTGGTCAAGATCAACGCGAACATCGGCAACTCGGCCGTCACCTCGTCGATCGAGGAGGAGGTCGAGAAGATGGTCTGGGCGATCCGCTGGGGCTCCGACACGGTGATGGACCTCTCCACCGGCCGCAACATCCACGAGACCCGGGAGTGGATCCTGCGCAACTCGCCGGTGCCCATCGGCACCGTGCCGATCTACCAGGCCCTGGAGAAGGTCGACGGCCGGCCCGAGGAGCTGACCTGGGAGATGTTCCGGGACACCCTCATCGAACAGGCCGAACAGGGCGTCGACTACTTCACGATCCACGCCGGCGTCCTGCTCCGCTACGTGCCGCTGACGGCGAAGCGGCGCACCGGCATCGTCAGCCGCGGCGGCTCGATCATGGCCAAGTGGTGCCTCTCCCATCACAAGGAGAGCTTCCTTTACACGCACTGGGACGACATCTGCGAGATCATGGCGGCATACGACGTCTCCTTCTCGATCGGCGACGGGCTCCGGCCCGGCTCGATCGAGGACGCGAACGACGAAGCCCAGTTCGCAGAGCTCAAGACGCAGGGCGAACTGACCCGCCGCGCCTGGGACTTCGACGTCCAGGTGATGAACGAGGGCCCCGGTCACGTGCCGATGCACATGATCAAGGAGAACATGGACAAGCAGCTTGAGTGGTGCGATGAGGCGCCGTTCTACACCCTCGGGCCGCTGACGACCGACATCGCCCCCGGCTACGACCACATCACCTCCGGCATCGGCGCCGCGATGATCGGCTGGTTCGGCACCGCGATGCTCTGCTACGTCACCCCCAAGGAACACCTCGGTCTGCCCAACCGCGAGGACGTCCGCGAAGGCGTGATCACGTACAAGATCGCCGCCCACGCCGCCGACCTGGCCAAGGGCCACCCGGGCGCCCAGGCCCGGGACAACGCCGTCTCCAAGGCCCGCTTCGAGTTCCGTTGGGAGGACCAGTTCAACCTCTCGCTCGACCCGGAGCGCGCCCGCGCCTTCCACGACGAAACCCTGCCCCAGGAAGGCGCCAAGGTGGCCCACTTCTGCTCCATGTGCGGCCCCAAGTTCTGCTCGATGGAGATCACCCAGCAGATCCGCGACTACGCCGCGGAGAAGGGGCTCGAGGACGCGGAAGCCGTCGCCGCCGGGTTGAAGGAGAAGGCCGGGGAGTTCAAGAAGGCCGGCGGCGAAGTCTACGTTCCGGCCAAGTAGGCCGCCTGCGCGCTACCGCCGCCAAACCCGTCGCAAGCGGCGTGTTTGGCCCCAGCCCCCACCTCTCCAGGCGCTTGCGCCGAGCAGTCACTACGTTGCGCTTGAACGGCGCAAGCTCCTAGACTCGCCGCCGATGACGGAAAGCCGCCAGGAGAAGTTTTCGGGGACCCGGGAGGTCGCGGAGCGTCTCAGCTTCGACCTCGAGCCGCTGCAGCGGTACCTCGAAGAACACGTCGAGGGGTTCTCGGGCGACCTCCGGGTCCAGCAGTTCAAGGGCGGCCAGTCCTGCCCCACCTACCTGCTGGAGGCCGGCGGCAAGAGCTACGTGCTGCGCCGCAAGCCGCCGGGGAAGCTGCTGCCTTCGGCGCACGCCGTCGACCGCGAGTACCGGGTGATGACGGCGCTGCGCGACACGAACGTGCCGGTGCCGCGGACCTACTGCCTCTGCACCGACGAGTCGGTCGTCGGCACGATGTTCTTCGTGATGGAGCACGTGAAGGGCCGGATCCTCTGGGAGGCGCTGCTGCCTGGCATGGAGCCTGCCGAGCGCTTCGCCATCTACGACGCGATGAACCGGACGCTCGCGCGCCTGCATGCCGTCGACTACGAGGCCGTCGGACTTGAGACCTACGGCAAGCCGGGCAACTACTTCGCGCGCCAGATCCACCGCTGGACGAAGCAGTACCTCGCCTCTGAGACCCGCGACATCCCGGCGATGAACGCGCTGATCGAGTGGCTGCCGGCGAACATCCCGGAGAGCGACGAGACGACGATCGTCCACGGCGACTTCCGGCTCGACAACATGATCCTGCACCCGGAGCGGGCCGAGGTGATCGCCATTCTCGACTGGGAACTGGGCACGCTCGGCCATCCGCTGGCCGACTTCAGCTACCACACGATGCAGTGGGAGATCCCGAAGGACAAGGGCGGGCTCAAGGGCCGCGACCTCGAAGCGATCGGCATCCCGACCCTCGAGACGTACCGCGACGCCTATTGCCGGCGAACCGGCCGCGACGCCATCGCGCACTGGAACTTCTACCTCGCCTACAACCTGTTCCGCAGCGCCGGCATTGCCCAGGGCATTGCCGGACGGGTACGCGACGGCACCGCCGCCAGCGCCCATGCGAAGGAAGTCGGCGAATCGGTGCCGCGGACGGCCGGACTGGCCTGGGAAGCCGCTCAGCGAGCCTGAACTCGACCGCCGCCGCTGAGAACCCGGTCGGGCCTCGGACGTAGAAAGTCGGAACTCGCGGCCTATACTCCCGCCCGCCCCACTCCACCCGAATGGACTGGACCACCATCCGCCTGCTGTACCTGAGCGAACTCAGGTCGGCCCTGCGCGAGCGTTCCGTCCTGATCAACGGGATCCTGATCCCGCTCCTGATGTACCCGCTGATGATGTGGATCATGTTCTCGGGCATCCTCTTCGTCACGGCCCGCTTCGAGAGCTTCGCTTCGCGGGTCGAGATCGCGGGTCTGCCCGCGGAACACCGGGGCCTGCTCGAACGGCTAGAGGAAGACGAAGGACGGATCGAGATCACGGAGGTCGAGGCGCCGCCCGCCGGTGGCGCCGCCGCCTACCGCGAGGACGTCGAGAACCGCCTGCTGACCGGCGGACTCGACGCCGCCCTGATCTTCGAAACCACCGTCAATCCTCCGGGCAACGCCGACGTTTCACTGCTGAGCAACGGCTCGAGCGACCAGTCGCAGGCCGCCCGAGGGCGGCTGGAAAGGGCGCTCTCGGCGGAACGATCGGCCTGGCTGGACCGGCTCGCCGAACAGCACGGCCTCGGCGGCGCCGAGTGGCAGGTCTTCGACGTGCGCTCGAACAACCTCGCCACCGGCCGCCAGATGGGGCAGTTCGTGATGGGGATGATGATCCCGCTCTTCTTCGTCCTCATGATCGCGAACGGCTGCGTCTACCCGGCCATCGACTCGACCGCCGGCGAGCGCGAGCGGAACACCTGGGAGACCACGAGCACGCTCGCCACGCGGCGCATTCACATCGTGACCGCGAAGTACCTCTACGTGGCCACGATGGGCCTTGTCGCCGGAGCCCTCAACGCGGCCGCCATGGTCGTCTCCTTCCGCTCCTTCCTCGGGCCGCTCCTCGCCCGAATCGGGGGTGGAGACGGGAGCGGCTTCGCCTTCGAGCTGCCTCTGACCTCGCTGCCGGTCCTTCTCCTGACGGCCGTCCTGCTCGGCGCTCTCATCGCCGCCGCGATGATGATCCTCGCCGCCTTCGCCCGCACCTTCAAGGAAGGTCAGTCCATGGTCACGCCGGTCATCCTGGCGGTCATCCTCCCGGTCCTGCTGCTGAACGACCCGAGCATGACGTTCACGCCGGTGCTGGCGGGCATCCCGGTCGTGAACGTCGTGCTGCTGCTTCGCCAGGCGATCGCCGGCAACGTGCTCTGGCTGCAGCTGGCGATCACCGTGCTCGCCAACGCCGCCGCCATCGCGGCCTGCCTGTGGCTTGCGTCGCGCATCCTGCGGGTCGAGGAGATCGCCACCGCCTCCTTCGAAGGCAACCTGTTCCAGTTCCTGCGCCAGCGAGGCCGACCGGCGGGAGGTAGAGCGTGAGCCAAGTCCAGGTCGAAGTCCAGGGCCTGTCCAAGAACTTCTTCGACCAGTCCCGGGGCGAGGTCAACGCGGTCCAGGAGGTGGACTTCGAGTGCCGCAACTCCGAGATCTTCGGACTGCTCGGCGCCAACGGCGCGGGCAAGACGACGACGCTCAGGATGATCTCGACCGTGCTGCAGCCGACGGCCGGGACCGCCCGCGTGCTCGGGCACGACGTCGTCTCCGACCCGGTCGAGGTGCGCCGCAATCTCGGCTTCTACTCCGCGAGCACGGCGCTCTATCCGCGGCTCACCGCGCGCGAAACGCTGACCCTGTTCGCCCGGGTCAACAAGTACCCGGCTGCGCGAACCAGGGACCGTGTCGAGGAGATGATCGAGCGCTTCGGTCTCGGCGAGTACGCCGGGGCCCGTATCGAGAAGCTCTCGACCGGCATGAAGCAGAAGGTCTCGATCGCCCGCACCGTCGTCCACGACCCTCCCGTCCTGATCTTCGACGAGCCGACCGTCGGCCTCGACGTGCTAAACGCGCTCGACCTCCAGAAGGGCATCCAGGAACTGCGCGACGAGGGCAAGACGATCCTGTTCTCGACCCACATCATGAGCGAAGCCGAACGGCTCTGCGACCGGATCGCCATCATCGACAAGGGGCGGATCCGCGCCTGCGACGGCCTCGAAGGGCTGCGCGCGGCGACGTCGCAGCACTACCTCGAGGACATCTTCGTCCACTACGTCACCGCCGACGACACGACGGAGTAAGGCGGGCAGATGAACCGCCGGACCGTCACCGCGCTGGTTGTGAACGACCTGCGCCAGCTCGCCCGCAATCCGCGAGTGCTCGTGTTCGCGGTCGCCCTGCCGCTCGTCCTGTGGCCGTTGATGTGGTTCCTGACGTCACTGACCACGGAGCGCCGGCAGGAACGGATCGAGAGCCGCACCTACACGTACGCCGTGGCGGACGCAACAGCCAACGGTGCGAACAGCACCGACACGCGGATGTGGCTCGAACGGGCTCTGGCCGTCGTCGGCGACGACCGCCGGACCGGCGACGCCGAACCGGCGGACGGTCCGGCGGTTCGCTTCGAGCGAGCCGAAGCCCCCGACGATGTCGCCGCCGCGCTCGACGAAGGGCGACTCCACGTTCACGTGGCCTGGGAGGCCGGCGACGGCGAAGACCTGCCAGACGAAGACGTGGACCGGGAGACGGTCGGGAACGGCGACGCGGCCGCACCGCGCATCGTCCTCTCGTACCGCGCCGACCTCGACGCCTCGGACTCCGCCGAGGGGTTTCTGAGGCGGGCGCTCGAGCGCACCCGAACGGAACTCCGCGAACAACGGCTCGCGGCTGCCGGCTTCGCGTCGGCGCCGGATGACCTGCTGCCGCTCGAGCGGATCGAGACCGCCAGCGAGGAACAGACGTCCGGGCTGCTGCTGGGACGCCTGCTGACCGCGATCATCGTGATGATGATGCTCGCGGGCGGCTCGATCGTGGCGACGGACGCACTCGCCGGCGAGAAGGAACGCGGCACGCTCGAAACCCTGCTGACCACGGCCGCCAGCCGGGTCGAGATCGTCACCGCGAAGAACCTGTCGATCCTCGCCGTCGCCTTCGCCACCAGCGTGCTCAACATCGTGAACATCATCGTCTGGATGCAGCTCGATCTGATCGCGCCGCCCGCCGGCATGAAACTGGTCATTCCGGTCGGCGCCGGCCTGCTGCTGCTCCTGCTCTACGCGCCGGCCGCCGTGCTCCTCTCGAGCAGCCTGCTGCTGGTCTCCGGCCGGTCGAAGACGTACAAGGAAGCCCAGTTGCTGTTCGCGCCGGTGATGCTCGTCGCGATGGCCGTGGCAGCGATTCCCGTCCTGCCGGGCGTCGAGTTGCGCAGCGCGATCGTCCTGTTGCCGATCGCCAACCTCGGCGTCGCGGCCAGGGAGATCCTGACCGGCCACTACGACTGGCCGCTGCTCGCCGCCGCCTGGGCGGTGACGGGCGGCGCCGCCGCCCTGCTCGCCCGCGCCGCGCTGCGGACGCTGTCGGCGGAGAAGCTGATCACCGCCAGTGAACTCGACGCGGCCGACCTCGCCGGCGGGCCCGCGCTCTTCCCGCGCCGCGTCGCTGGCTGGTTCGCCGTTCTCTGGGCCCTGCTCCTGGTCTGGCAACTGAACATCGGGGGCGGCATCGACAGTCGGCTGCTGATCGTGATCAACATGTCCGTCTTCGGCGCCGCGGCGTGGCTGATGATCGCCCGCTACCGACTTCCCGTGCGCGAGACGCTGTCCCTGCGCAGACCCCCGCCCCCAGCCTGGCTCGGCGTCCTGATCGGCGCTCCGGCGGGTCTGGTGCTCGCCGACGGCGTCGTCCGCCTCGCCAGCCTGGTGATGCCCATTCCGGAGGAGTGGATCGAAGCGATGGCCGAAGCGTTCGGCGCGGACATCCCGGCCTGGCAGATGCTCTTCTTCTTCGCCATCCTCCCCGGCATCTTCGAGGAGATCGCCTTCCGCGGCGTCCTGCTCCACGGCCTGAAGAGCCGCCTCAGGCCCGTCCGGCTCGTGCTGGTCGCGGGCATCGCCTTCGGCTTCTTCCACGTCGACCTGTTCCGCATTCCGGGGACGTCCCTCCTCGGCGTCCTCCTCGTGATCGCCGTCCTCCGATCCGGCTCGATCTACCCCGCCATGGCCTGGCACGCCCTGCACAACGCCCTCGCCCTCGGCAGCGCCCGCATCGAACAGATCCAGCTCCCCGATCAACCAACCTGGTGGCACTACCTCCTCGCCCTCGCCGCCATCCTCCTCGCCTTCCGACTGATGCACCAGAACCACCAACGGGTAAGTCGTCCAGCCGGCAGCGGGCCGGAGGGGAGGGTCCCAGGGGGCTAGAGGCCAGCGACTGCCGAGTCTTTCCATCAACCAGTGCCGTGGCGGAGCGCAGCCGACCGCAGCGAACCCCACATTCCTCATCCACCAAGAGGGGGTGAGCGTCCCCTGGGACCCTCCCCTCCGGCCCGCTGCCGGCGGCAGATTAGTCCTCAGTTGACCCAGGGGCCGCGGCGCACGCGGTCGTCGTCCTTCGGCTTCTTGCCGCCTGGAACGACGCGGAAACGGCGGCGGCCGCGGTTCAGCTTCTGGCGGATGTACCAGCGTTCCAGCCGCAGCCGCGACTCGCGCATCAGGCCGCGCGTGCGCCCGGGCCGGAGCAGCGCGAAGACCGTGCCGACCGCCGTGCAGATACCGATGAAGCCGGCGAGATCTCCGTAGCGCAGGAAGCCGACCCAGGCGAAAGCGATCTCGATCCAGATGAACCACCGCGCCTTGATCGGCAGCACGAAGAACAGCATGATGGTGGCATCACGCCGGATCACCGCAAAGCCGGTGATCGCGATCGCCAGCAGCATCTGCTGGCCCTGCATGATGAGGAAGGCGTTCGGACCGGCACCGCCCGCCAGCATCTGCACCAGACAGGCCGCGACCGCAGCCACGCCTGCCGACATCCAGAGCAGGTTCCAGAACCGTTGCCTGCCTAGAGCCCAGCGCACATCGTTCGCGAACATGTAGAAGATCAGGAGGCCCACCAGGAACCAGATCGAGGGCCCGCCCCAACCCGCCGCCGGGTAGGTCAGGAGCTGCCAGACCATCCCTTGCTGCCACACCGAACTCGACAGCCGCATCATCTCCGGCACGAAGGCCAGCGTCGGGAAGAACTGCAGCGAGAAGGTGGCGAACAGCACCCCCACGAGCAGCAGCAGGTCGCGCGCATGCGGGCCCGAGAGCCCGCCGAAGCTCATCCTGCGCGCGTACGGTCCTCCACCCATCGTCATGACGGAGGGATTGTAGCTACGGCAAGCGCGTACAATCGCCGGCCACCTGAGACGAAAGGGCGACGGCGATGGACCGAGGAGCAGCCTGGCAGACCGTGCAGGAGTTCGTGAAGGCTCCGGGACTGCAGAAACACATGCTGGCCGTCGAAGCGGCGATGCGCTGGTACGCGGAACAGCTCGGCGGCGACCCGGACGCCTGGGGCCTCGCCGGCCTCCTCCACGACTTCGACTGGGAGATCCACCCGACCCTCGAGCAGCACCCGGCGGACGGCGCCGCGATCCTTCGCGAACGTGGCCTGGACGAGGACATCATCCGCACGATCCTCTCCCACAACACGGAAGGCACCGGCGTCGAGCGCGAGACCTCGCGCGACTACGCTCTGCTGGCCTGCGACGAGATCACGGGGCTGATCAGCGCCGCCGCACTCATCCGCCCGAGCAAGGACGTGCGCGACGTGCCACTCAAGTCCGTCCGCAAGCGCTGGAAGCAGCGGGCCTTCGCCGCCGGCGTCGACCGCGAGCACGTCCAGGAAGTCACCGCCGACTTCAGCCGCGAGTGCTTCGACGGTGAGCTCGAGCTCTGGCAACACGCCGGAAACGTGCTGGCGGCGATGCAGGGCGTCGCCGCGGAGCTCGAGCTGGACGGCCGCCTGGCGAAGTGATCTTCCCGGCTCTGTTTGCCTTGCTCGCGGGGGCCACGGCGGCGCAGCAGCACACCGACCGACCCAACGTCCTCTGGATCGACATCGACGACCAGTCGCCCTGGTACTCGAGCTACGGGCACGACCTCGTCGAAACGCCCAACATCGACACGCTGGCGCGACAGGGCGTTCTGTTCGAGCGGGCGTACGCGCCGACGCCGGTGTGCAGCCCGACCCGTTCCTCGCTGATCACGGGCAGCTACGCCATTCGGATCGGGGCGCACGACCATCGTTCGGGGCGGGTTCCCGGCTACCGGATCCATCTGCCGGAAGGAGTCGTGACCGTTCCCGAGCTATTCCGGGCCGCGGGATACGAGACCTACAACGCCAGCAAGGACGACTTCAACTTCACCTACGACCGCACGAAGCTCTACACGATCGGCCCCGAGCCGTCGGAGATTCCGTCCTGGAAGGGGCCGCAGGGCGGTGGACACTGGCGCGACGTGTCCGAGGGCAAGCCCTTCTTCGGGCAGACGAAGGTGGCCGGCGGCAAGAGCGTCGCGGACATCGCCGGGGAAGTGAAGGCGCTTGGTCGAAAGCCCGTGCGCCCGACGGATGTGACGGTGCCGGCGCAGTACCCCGACATTCCCCAGGTGCGCCGTCACATCGCCGACCACTACAACTCGATACTGCGCACTGACCACCAGGTGGGCGAGCTGGTGGCGCAACTGAAGGCCGACGGACTCTGGGAAAGCACCGTCCTCGTGCTCTTCTCAGACCACGGTTCGGATCTGCCCCGGAGCAAGGAGTTCTCGTACGACGAAGGCCTGAGGATTCCGCTGATCGTCGTTGCGCCAGGACGTCCGGAGGTCGTCAAGCCCGGCACGCGACGGGCCGATCTCGTCAGCCTGATGGACATCGCGGCCACGTCGCTGGCGCTCGCCGGCCTCGACGTGCCCGAGTTCATGGACGCGAAGGACGTCTTCGGTCCGGACTACCGCCGCGACTACGTGTTCACCTCGGCCGACCGCATGTCGAACGTCATCGACCGGGTCCGATCGGTGGTGGGACCGCGTTTCCACTACGTCAGGAACTTCATGCTGGACAGACCGCTCATCAACTGGGGCCATCGGGAGATGGGCGACCTCCTGCGCGATCCGGATGACAGCAGTTTCCTGACGATCCGGCGGCTGGCCGAGGAAGGCAAGCTGACGCCCGCCCAGACCGCGCCCTACGGCCCACGCGTCGCCGAGGAGCTCTACGATCTCGAGAATGATCCGGACGAAGTGGTCAACCTGGCCGAGGCTCCCGCCTATGCCGACGTGCTGAACGAGATGCGGGAAGCGCAGGCAGGCTGGATCGAAGACACCGACGACAAGGGCCAGCACCCCAGGTCCCAAGCGGCGATGGACGAGATCACGGAGCGCTTCCCCAAGGACTGGCTTCGAAGCTCCGAGTTCCGCGATCTGCCGTAGGGAAGAACCGCCTACGTCCTGGCCGGATAACGGCTCTGCACGTACTCCCCGACGATCCGGGTGAACTGCTCCGACAGTTCCGCGGCGGTGCCCCGAAGCGTCGTGAACTGGCGACCGTCGACGTAGACCGGACACGTCGGCGCTTCGCCGGTGCCCGGCAGCGAAATGCCGATGTCGGCAGCCTTTGACTCGCCCGGACCGTTCACCACACAGCCCATGACGGCGAGCTTCAGTTCCTCGACGCCCTCGTAGCGGCGGCGCCACTCCGGCATGTTCGCGTCGATGAAGTCCTCCACCTGGAGCGCCAGTTCCTGGAAGGTGGTGCTCGTCGTGCGGCCGCAGCCGGGGCACGCCGTGACGCTGGGCGCGAAGGCGCGAAGCCCCAGGGCCTGCAGCAGTTCCCGGCAGGCGTGGACCTCCTCGCGGCGGTCGCCGCCGGGTCGCGGGGTCAGGGACGTGCGGATCGTGTCGCCGATGCCTTCGGCGAGCAGGACGGACATCGCCGACGACGACCACACCAGGCCCTTGAGCCCCATACCGGCCTCGGTCAGGCCGAGGTGGAGCGGCTGCCGGGTGCGACCCGCGAGGCTCCGGTAGACGTCGATCAGTTCGCGCGGCGAGGACGTCTTGCAGGAGATGACGATCTGCTCCTCCGTCAGGCCGCAATCGAGGGCCAGCTCGGTCGAGCGGAGCGCCGACAGCACCATGCACTCGCCGACGATTTCCTCGGAGGTCTTGCCGAGGTCGCGCTCCGTGTTCTCCTCCATCTTCGACACCAGCAGGTCCTGGTCGAGCGACCCGCCGTTGACGCCGATCCGCACCGGCTTGGCGAGCCTCCGGGCCACCTCGCAGATCGCCGCGAACTGCGGATCGCGGCGGCCGCCGCGGCCGACGTTGCCCGGGTTGATCCGCAGCTTCGCCAGCGCCAGGGCGCAGGCCGGGTGGCGCTCGAGCAGCACGTGGCCGTTGTAGTGAAAGTCGCCTACCAGCGGCACGTCGCAGCCCTCGGCATCGAGCCTGGCCCGAATCTCCTGCACGGCGACCGCCGCCGCGTCGACATTGACCGTGATCCGCACCAGCTCGGAGCCAGCCTCCGCCAGCGCCAGCGCCTGGGCGGTCGTCGCTTCGATGTCCGCGGTGTCGGTACTTGTCATCGACTGGACGACCACCGGCGCTCCGCCGCCGACGACCACCCCGCCGATGTCGACCGGGTGGGTTGTGCTGCGATGCGCTTCCGGCGCGGCGACGGTCACTGAGCGGCAGGCTACAGCACCCAAGTAGCATGACTGCCCATGTCCGAGCGCCAGCGGCCAGACCGGGTTGACCCGCAGCGGCCTCTCGCAACAGGTCTTGCCACGACCGCGGGGCTCTCGAGCCTCGCCTTCGCTCAACCGATCTACGACCTGCTCCGTCGCACGCCCGAGTTCTTCGCCATCCGGGGACTTTCCATAGGAGATGTCGCGGCGCTGGCGATCCTGCTGGCAGTCGTTCCGGCTCTGGCGCTCTGGTTGCCGGCAGCAACCGTTCGCATCTTCCGTCCCGCCTGGACACCCAAAGCACTCGCCGCGGCTGCCGGTCTGCTGATCGGCGTCATTGCACTGCAGGCGCTCCGCGGCCTACCGGTGGTGCCTGCCATCGCCTTCGCCGTGATCGCAGGCATAGCCGCCGGCTGGGCCTACGTGAGCTTTCGCGGCGCGCGCGCCTTCGCCCTGCTCCTGTCCGTGGCGACCGTCCTCGTCCCTGCACTCCTGCTTCTGGACGGCGACATCCGCCGGAGCGCGGCGCGCCCCGTGCGCTCGGTCGATGTCGACCAGACGGACACCGGCGCCCGGGCGCCGATCGTGTTCGTGGTCCTCGACGAGTGGTCGCTGACCTCCATCCTGGACGCGACGGGCAACATCGACGGCGAGCGCCTCCCCAACCTGGCCCGACTAGCCGCCACAGCAACGTGGTACGCGAACGCGACGGCGGTCTCCGACGTCTCCGAACTCGCGGTGCCCGCGATGCTCTCCGGGCTGCAGGCGGAACAGGGACGGTTGCCAACCGCCTCCGAGTACCCCGTCAACCTGTTCACGCTGCTGGCCCCCAGCCACGAGTTGTACGCACTGGAGCCGATCAGCTCGCTCTGCCCCACCGACTTCAACCGGCTGGCGGTGCCGCGACCGGCGTTTCGCGAGCGCTTCGGCCTGCTCGTTTCCGACCTCGCCGTCGTCTGGCTCAACCTGACCCTGCCGCCAGCATGGACGAGCGGGCTGCCGCCCGTGACCCAGACCTGGAGCGGCTTCGGCCAGGACGGTCCCCGGGCGGCCGCGCCGCCGCCAACTGACGAACCAGTGCCGCGGGCGCTGTTCCATCTGCGAACCACCGACCGGGCAGCCGAGTTCCGGCGTTTCATCGACGCCATCGGTCCAACGCGTGACCGGCCCGGCTTCTACTTCCTCCACTCCATGCTGCCGCACGTGCCATGGGAGTACCTGCCCTCAGGCCGCCGCTACTACGCGCCCCGGGGAAGCATGCACGGCCTCGAACGCGAACTCTGGACGACCGAGACCTGGCCGGTTCGGCACCATCAAAAACGCTACCTGTTGCAGGTCGGGTTCGTCGACCGCCTGATCGGCGAGTTGATCGACCGGCTCGAGTCCGTCGGCCTGTTCGACGAGAGCCTGGTCGTCGTCACCGCGGATCACGGCGTCGCGTTCCGCCCGGGCCTGTCCCGTCGCCTGCTGGAGCCCGATGATCCGTCCGGCGGGCAGCCGCTCGATCTGGCGGCGGTGCCGCTCCTCGTCAAGGCGCCCTTCCAGCAAGAGGCGGCTATCGACCACGGGCTTCTGTCGCTCGCCGACCTCACGCCGTTGATCCTTGGACTGGCCGGCGCGGACGCCGGGAGCGCCGCGCCGGACGAGCGCGACCGGGACGGCCCGCTCGTGGTCGGCAAGTACACCGGCGCGATCGGCGTTCCGCCTGACCGCGAATCCTGGCGCCGCCGTCAGGTCGCCTTGCAGGCCGAACTGCTCGGCGACTCGAACGACCCGGCGGCCATCGGCGAAAGACCCGAACTTCACGGCCGCCGGGTTGCGGATCTGGCTCATCGCCCCGGCGAAACCAGCATCCGGCTCGAAGCGGCCTTCGTCTGGGATCATGTCGCAACCGACCAGGCTGTCCTGCCCGCCCTGGTGGAAGGAGTCTTCGAGAATCGCCCGCCCGTGTCCGATCGCACCGTGGCCGTGGCTCTCAACGGCACGCTGGCGGCCACGCTGAGGCCCCACCGAACCGCCGACGGAAGGAGTCGGATCGCGGCAACCGTGCCCGAGAGCCTGTTCCGCCCCGGGCTGAACCAGGTTGACGTATTCCTCGTATCAGAGCCCGGACAGCCGCTGGAACTCGAGCATGTCGGTCGGCCGCCCCTCTCCGTGTACGACCTGTCGGTTGGCGACGGCGGCCGGATCGACGGCATCATGCGCCGATCCCGAAGCGCCCTGGATGTCGACTCCGAGCGGATCCCCCTCGAACCGCAGCAACCGGATGGCCTGATCGGCTTTCTGGATGGCGGGTACGAGCTGAGAGACGGCATCCAGGGGTGGGCAATCGACATCGAAGAGCCCGGCAGCATCGGCGAGATCGTCGCGTTCCTGGGAGGCCGGCAGTTCGGTAGCGCCGCCACGAGTCTCGAGAGACCGGACGTGGTCGAACGCTTCGGCACGGAACACCTGCACAGCGGCTTCCTCCTGTCCGAGATGGGCGAGGCCGTGCCTGACCGGCGCGCTCGCTCGCGTGACGAGATACGCGACACCGTCCGCCGCGAGGGCCTGGTCGCCTACGCCCTTTCACACCGGGGTGTCGCAACGCGCCTCCGGTTCTCCTACCGGCCGCTGGAGCAGGAACGAGGCGGAGCGGAAATCCTGCCCATCACCGATGGTCGCCAACTTCCCGTTCAGTCGACCGGGAACGGCTTCGAGGGCGCCATCGACGTCGTGGCGAAGGAAGGACAACGCACCGTGATGGAGGGCTGGGCCGCGGACCTGGAGCGCCACGAGCGCCCACGCCAGATCGTCATCTACCGCGACGGCGAGTTTCTCGCCAACCTGGGCATCAACAGAGACCGGCCAGACGTCGTGGACCGCCACGACGACCCCCGCCTGCTCCGAACCGGTTTTCGCGGCACAGTCGCCGGCGTACCCGAGGCCGAGACCTTCGGCGAGCGGCACCGCGTGTTCGCCATCATGCTCCGCGGCGCCGCGGTGGAACTGCCGCTCGCGACCTCCCCCTGACGCCTCAGTGGCCCAGCGCCACGGCCATGACGACGCTCGATATCGGAAGCTTGCTGGTCATCCGCGCTAATCTACGCGCAATCCCCATCAAAGGAGATCGTCATGCGTCAGATTAGCCCGATCCTCGCGGCCATTGCCATCCTCTCGCTCGCGCTGCTCGGCTGCACCGCCGGCGGCGGCGAAGACGCCGGCGGCGACGCCACGGCGACCGGCGCGGCCGACGCGCCGAACCCGCTCCGGGACGCCTACTTCGGCGACCTGCACGTCCACACGCGGTACTCGTTCGACGCCTACCTGTTCCAGACCCGGACGAGTCCGGACGACGCCTACCGCTTTGCCAAGGGCGAGGCGATCGAGCACCCGAGCGGCCACCAGCTTCAGCTCCAGAGCGGGGCGTTCGACTTCCAGGCCGTGACCGACCATGGCATGTATCTGGGCGTCATGCCGGACATGGACAACGCCGGGAGCGTCCTCTACGACACGACCCTCGGAGCCGATCTCCGCGGCGGCGGCGGCTTCGCCCGCGCCATCCAGGGGCTGCGCAGCGGCGAGTTCGCCGAGCTGCCCGCGGACGCGGTGGACAACGCTGCTCGCACTTCGTGGCAGGCGATCATCGATGCCGCGGAGGCTCACAACGATCCGGGCAACTTCACGACCTTCATCGCCTACGAGTACACGACCTCGTCGGATGACCGCGGCAACCTGCACCGCAACGTCATCTTCAGGGGTAGCGAGGCGCCGCCCAAGCCGTTCGCCTCGACCGATTCGCGAAACCCCGAGGACCTCTGGCGCTGGCTCGACGGTCTGCGCGACGCGGGCATCGAGGGCCTCGCCATTCCGCACAACTCGAACGGCAGCAACGGCAACATGTTCAAGCTGGAGACGGTGGGCGGCGACCCGCTGGACGCCGCCTACGCCGACCTGCGCATGCGCAACGAACCCCTGGTCGAGGTGACGCAGGTCAAGGGCACTTCGGAGACCCACCCCCTGCTGTCGCCGAACGACGAATGGGCCGAGTTCGAGATCTTCCCCTACCGGATCGCCACCACGCTCTACAGCGAACCGAAGGGCAGCTACGCCCGCGAGGCCTACGTGAACGGTCTCGTGCTGCAGGAGACCCAGGGCTTCAACCCGTTCCGCTTCGGCATGATCGGCGCGACCGACACGCACAACTCGGGCGGTACGCCGGAGGAGGACAACTTCCACGGCAAGGTCGGCGTCGGCGACGGCACCGGCCAGAATCGCGGCGCGGTACCGCTCGACGAGCCGACCGAGGACGGCGAGAAGTACATCCAGAACAGCTTCAAGTTCTGGGGCGGTTCGGGACTCGCCGGTGTCTGGGCCGAGGAGAACACCCGCGACGCGATCTACGACGCCTTCCGCCGCAAGGAGACGTTCGGGACCAGCGGCCCCAGAATGCGAGTTCGGTTCTTCGGCGGCTACCACTACCCGGACGACCTGACCTCCGATCCGGAGATGATCGCCGCCGCCTACGAGGGCGGCGTGCCGATGGGCGGCGATCTGGTGGCGGACGAGGGCAGCAGTCCGCGCTTCCTCGTCTGGGCCGCCCGCGACGCGGACAGCGCACCGCTTCAGCGCCTCCAGATGGTCAAGGGCTGGGTCGAGGACGGCGAGGCGCGCGAATCGGTCGTCGATATCGCCTGTGCCGACGGCGGCATGCCCTCGGGTGATCCCCTCCGCTGCCCCGACAACGGCGCCAGCGTCGATCTGTCCGACTGCAGCCACTCCCGGGACCTCGGCGCCGCCGAACTCTCGGCCCTGTGGACCGACCCGGACTTCGACGCCGCGAGGCACGCCGTCTACTACGTGCGTGTTCTGGAGAACCCGACCTGCCGCTGGTCGACCTGGGACGCGCTCCGCGCCGGCGCGGAGCCGAATCCCGACATGCCGGCGACGATCCAGGAACGCGCCTGGTCGTCGCCGATCTGGTACGTCCCGGGCGGCTAGGAGGCCGATCTACTATGGCCGGCACATCGAACGAAGTCGGCCGGGAGGGGCTCGCATGAGCATCACGGGAAGAACTCGCATTGCCTTCGTTCTCACTCTGGCCGTCGGTGCAGGCGGAGCCGGAGGAGCAGACGACGCTCCCAGGACGCCGAACGGCAAGCCGGACTTCTCCGGCAACTACGACATCTCCCACCTGACGCCGATCGAGCGCAATCCCGAACTAGGAGAGCGCCTGACCCTGACCGAGGCCGAAGCCGACGAGATCCGGCGCCGGGAGGCCCAGAACATCGAAACGAGGTCGCGGGCCAGCGACCCGAACCGCGAAGCCCCGGCGGCCGGCGGCAACATCGGCGCCTACAACTACTTCTTCATGGACCGGGGGACGTCGGCGGTCAAGGTGGACGGCAAGTACCGCACGTCGGTGCTCACCGACCCGCCGAACGGCCGCTTCCCGCCGTTGACCGAGCGCGGCAAGGCGCGACGGGAAGGTCTCTACGGCTTCTCCAAGAGGAACACCGGTCCGGCCTGGTGGCGCGACCGCGAAGTCGGCCCCTACGACGATCCCGAGTCGCTCTCGATCGCCGATCGCTGCGTCTTCTCGCTCGAAGCGACGATCCCGATCTACTCGAAGAGCTACAACAACATCAAGACGATCGTGCAGACCGACACCCACCTTCTGATCCTGATCGAGTGGATGCACTACGCGCGGATCATCCCGATCAGCCCGTCCCGGGAGGCGGCGATGCACCTCCCGGAGACGATCCGCTCACGCGCCGGCGACTCGGTGGCCTGGTGGGAAGGCGACACGCTCGTCATCGACACGACCAACTTCCTGGAAGAGAAGTGGATCGCGACGACCCTGTTCCGCGAGCCGTCGCCGCCCGCCGACCAGCGCGTGATCGAGCGCTTCTCGTTCCAGGACCCGGACACTCTGCTCTACCAGTTCACGCTCGAAAGCGGAGACTGGGAAACGCCCTACAGCGGCGAGTACACCTGGCCGGCCACGGACGACAAGCTCTACGAATTCGCCTGTCACGAGGGCAACTACGCGACCGGAAACACCCTGCGGGGGGCGCGTTTCGAGGAGAGGCAGATGGCGGCCGAGGCGAGCGGCGGGCCGTGAGCTTGCCAGGCGACCGAGACCGCGCCGGCGTCCTCTCCTCTGCGTTCCTGGTCGCCGTGGCCGCGACCGCCGCGGTGGCGGACGAGATTCCCAGGACGTCGAGCGGCAAGCCCGATTTCTCCGGCAACTACGACATCAGCACCCTGACGCCGATCGAGCGGAGCCCCGAACTCGGTGAACGCCTCCACCTGACCGAGGAAGAGGCGGAGCGGATCCGTTCACAGGAAGCGGCGAGGGTCGATCTCACCGCCCGGGCCAGCGACCCGGACCGCGACGCGCCCGCGGCGGGGGCCAGTGTCGGCGGCTACAACTACTTCTACATGGACCGCGGCACGTCGGCGGTCAAGGTCGGCGGCAGGTACCGCACGTCGCTGATCGTCGATCCGCCGAACGGCCGCTTCCCGCCGCTGACGGAACGCGGCAAGGCGCGCCGGGAAGGCGTCTACGGGTTCTTCCTGCAGAACCAGGGTAAGGCGTGGTGGCGCGACCGCGAGGTCGGCCCCTACGACGACCCCGAGTCGCTGTCGATCGCCGACCGCTGCATCTTCTCGCTCGAGGGAACGATCCCGATCTACCCGAAGTTCTACAACAACCTGAAGACGGTCGTGCAGACCGACACCCACCTGATGATCCTGATCGAGTGGATGCACTACGCGAGGATCATCCCGATCAACCCGTCCCGCGAGGCGGCCCGCCACGCGCCCCCCGGCTACCGCTCGCGGGCCGGTGACTCCGTGGCCTGGTGGGAAGGCGACACGCTCGTCGTCGAGACGACGAACTTCCAGGAAGAGAACTGGGTGACCTTCGCCCTCTACGGCGATCCCTCGCCTCCCGCCGATCAGCGCGTGGTCGAACAGTTCTCCTTCCAGGACACGAACACCCTCCTCTACCGGTTCACCGTCGAGAACGGCGACTGGGAAGCGCCCTACACCGCCGAGTACACCTGGCCGGCGACCGACGGCAAGCTCTACGAGTACGCCTGTCACGAGGGGAACTACTCCCTGGGGAATACCCTGCGCGGCGCGCGCCTTGAAGAGAGGGAAGTCGCAGCGCAGACCGGCGGCTAGGCCAAGCCCCACAACGCAGACGTCGCGAACTCCAGGCTGTTTCCGTCCGGGTCGCGAAAGTAGATCGATCGGCCCCTGCGGCCGCCCCAGTCGATCTCCTGCTCGATCTCGACGCCGTGGCACTCCAGATGCGCGCGCCAGACGTCGATCTCGTCCTCGGTCACACCGAACGCCAGGTGACCCGGGCCGTGAGCGCCATGCAATCCGAGGCCCCGTGGCGTCAGATCGGGGTCGGCCGTCGCTACCGGGTTGAAGAGCAGGACCATCTGCTCACCGCAGCGGAAGAACACGTGCCTCCCTTCGAGTTTCGAGTGAAAGGTCAGTCCCAGCACCTCGGTGTAGAAGACCTCCGCCACTTGGAGATCGCTCACATAGAGGGAGGCCTCAAGAATGTGGTCGAGTTGTCGCGGTCGCGTCGTGGGCGTCGTGCCCGCGGGCGCTTCTCCCATGCTCCTACTCCTTCCTGATCCCCCGTCCGGTGGCGCCCTCGGGCGGCCTGTCCGTGAGCAGCCCGGCTCCCTCAAACTCGTCCACCCGCGACGCCGGAAATCCCAAGACTTCGACGAGAACCTCTCGGTTGTGCTCGCCCAGGCAAGGAGCGCCGCGCCGGTACGTCGCGGGCGTCGCACTCAGGTGGATCGGCAGGCCGGGGTAGCGGCGGCGGCCGACTTCCGGGTGATCGACCTCGGCCCAGAAGCCGCGGGCTTCGAGAAACGGGTCCTCCGCCATGTCGCGGGCGTCGGCAACCGGCGCCGCGGTGACGCCGGCGCGGAGCAAAAGGGCGACCAGGTCGTCTCGATCCCAGCTGCGGGTCCACTCGGAGAGCACCTCGTCGATCCGGTCCTCGTCCGCCTGCCGCTCCGCCAGTGACTGGGAGGCGAACACCTCCGGCAAGCCGACGACGCCGCAAAACGTCCGCCACTCCCGTTCATCCCGCACGCTTATCGCGACCCACCGGTCCTTTCCCCGGCACGGATAGCAGCCCTGAGGCGCCCGCACGGGATGGCGATTGCCGCGACGCGGTTCTGCCGATCCACGAAGCTGTGCCGCCAGGATGTGGTCGCCGAACATCGTCGCCATCGCCTCCACCATCGGAGTTTCGACCGTGCCGCCCCGGCCCTCCGGCGACTGCGAGCGGCCGTAGAGCATGGCCAGGGTCCCGACGGCGGTATGCAGAGCCGTCATCGGATCCGGCCAGGCGATGCCCGACCGGTGGGGGCCGCCGTCCCGGTAGCCGAGCGCGGACGTGAGTCCCATCGCTGACTCGATCAGCGGACCGAACGCGAGCCGGTCCCGGTAGGGGCCCGAGTTGCCAAAACCGGGCATCGAGACCGCGATGACGCCCGGGTTGAGTTCCCGCAGTCGATCCGAGTCGAGGCCGAGCTTGGGCATCACCCGGGGACTGAAGTTGTCGCAGACCACGTCCGCCCGCTCCACCAGGGCCTCGAAGATGCCTCGGGCCTCCGGCTCGCTCAACTCAAGGGTCACGGACCGCTTGTTCCGGTTCATCTTGTTGAACGCGGCGTTGCGGTTGTACGAGCGTTTCCCGGCATCGTTCTCCGGGAACAGGTGCGTGAGACGGGCGATCCTTGCCGACCGGGTCGCCGGCCCACGCGCCCAGGCGGCCTCGACCTTGATCACATCGGCGCCGAGATCGCCCAGCATTCGCATAGCCAACGGTCCCGCCCAGACCCTGGTGAGATCCAGCACGCGGAGGCCATGGAGGGGCCCGTCGGTCAACGCGGAAGGCGACGACCTTTGAGCCATGCCGGTCCTCCGCGCCTGCCAACCGGCAACCCCGTCCATCGCCGGCGCCGTTCGCGCAACCGAGGAATCGATGGCCGACGACGACGACGTGCCGTTCAGAAGAAACGGCCCACGCGGAACGAGCGGCCCGCCGTCGCCGTCGATCGGCACGAAGAAACCGCGGGCCCGGAAGTGCGGGTCGTCCAGCACCTCCAGCGCGTCGATCACCGGACCGATCGGCACGCGGACCCGCTCGCCCAGCTCGATGATCTCGGCCTCGGTGTGGGCCATCATCCAGGGATCGATCGCCCGGTCGAACTCCTCTCGGTGTTGAGCCCGGTCGGCATCCTCGGCGAAGCGCGGGTCCTCCAGGACATGAGCCAGGCCCGCCGCCTCGAGGAAGGGCTCGAGCATCTCCCGACTCGGTATCGAGAGGGCAACGTAGCCGTCCTGACAGCGATGAACGCCGACCGGATGCCACGGCCCGCCCTGGGAGTTGCCGACCCGGCCGAGGACGTACCCGGCCTGGGTCCACATCACCGTCGTGTACTGGTGCAGAGCGGCCAGCGCCTCGACGTGGGAGACGTCGATCGTCTGGCCGCGGCCGATCGCGGGCCGGGCCAGCAGTGCCGCCAGACCGCCGATCACCGCGTGGGCGCCCGCCTGACAGGACGAGTGGAGCCCCGGCCGCGCGATGGGCTCCCGGTCCGGAGCACCGTTCAGGTAGAGGTGACCGGACCAGGCGTCGTCCGTGAAGCCGTTCGACCGCGGCGGTCCCGCCTCGCCCCAGACCTCGCGCGCCGCAGAACCCAGGCCGAACGGTGAGATCCGCAGCAGCACGGCCTGCGGCGTATCGGCCTCATCGATCAGCGGTTCGAGCGCCCCCGGCGCGGCGCTCTCGATCACGATGTCGGCGCCGTCGCGCTCGATCAACTCCAGGATCTGCCCTCGGCCGCCGTCCGTACTCTGCCGCAGACGCCCCGCCCGCTTGCCGACATTCAGGTACGCATACTCAGCTCCGAGGCCCTGCCAACGCTCGCCAGCCTCACGCCACGGATCGCCTTCGGGCGGTTCAAGCCGCAGCACTTCCGCACCGCATGCCGCCAACAGCCGTCCCGCATAGGCGCCGGCTGGCGAGCCGGCGACCTCGATCACGCGAAGGTTGGAGCACGGATGATCTGTCACGAGCCGGCACGGTAGCAGCCATCCAGGACCGAACCAGCCGTCGTATGCTCACGCGCCGACCAGAACCAGACACAACCCTGGAGATCTCAGTCCATGCCCATCCTCGACTTCAGCCTCACCAACCAGGTCGCCCTCGTTACCGGCGCCTCGCGCGGCATCGGGGAGGCCATCGCGCGCGGCTTCGCCGAGCAGGGGGCGACCGTCATCCTCGCGTCGCGGAAGCAGGAAGGGCTCGACAGGGTAGCCGAGTCAATCGAGGCCGACGGCGGCAAGGCGGTGCCTATCGCCTGTCACGCCGGCAACGTGGATCAGATCGCGGGCCTGGTCGAGCGCATCGAGAGCGAGTTCGGGCGACTCGACATCCTGGTGAACAATGCCGCCACGAACCCCTACTTCGGGCCGGCGATTGACATGCCGGAATGGGCTTTCGACAAGACCCTGGAAGTCAACCTCAAGGGGTACTTCGTCCATATCCAGCAGGCTGCGCGGTTGATGAAGAAGCAGGGTTCGGGCAACGTGATCAGCGTCGCCTCGATCGCCGGCCTCCGCCCCGGACCAAACGAGTTGACCTACGCGCTGACCAAGGCGGCGGTGCTGAACATGACCCGCGGCTGGGCCAAGGAACTCGGCCAGTACGGCATCCGGGTGAACGCGATCGCGCCCGGCGTGGTGGAGACCTACTTCGCCAGCGTGCTCGTCGACTCCGAGGAGAAGCGGCAGGCGATCGCCAGTCGGACACCCGTCGGACGGCACGCACAGCCGAACGAGATCGCCGGCGCCGCCGTCTTCCTGGCCTCCAAGATGGGCAGCTACGTGACGGGAGCGACGATCGTCATGGACGGCGGCTCCTCCGCCTGAACCGCCTCGAGCAGGTAACCGAGCAGATCGCCATCGACGTAGTCGTTGTCGACCACGTTGACGAGGAAGTACGTGTCGTGGATCCTCTGGAGCAGGCGGCGTGACTCGCTGTCTTCTTCGTACACCGCCGCCCAGGAGGACAGCCACAGGTCGAAGGCCTCGTCCTTCCAGACCTCGAAGGAACGCGGGTCGACGATCGTCGGCTGGCGAATCTCCTCGCCCGGGAACACGCCCCAGGTCACCGCGTTGACCGAGTCGCAGTTGCTCCAGGCCGTACCGGACCGGTCGATCGCGTGGTACGTCAGGCTCGGCTTCCGGTCCAGTGCGGCCAGTAGCGGCGACACCTGCTCCGGCGCCACGAAGAACTCCAGGTACGCCTTCTGGTAGACGCGGCCTCCAGCGCCGCCCCAGCCGACCGCGGGATCGTCGGAAGCAGCGCCGTTCACGCGCGGCTGCGAGTTGATCGTCAGCAGACCCGCCAGGTTCAGCCGCACAAGGGCGCTGCGCAGCGGTTCGCTCTCCAGGTCCAACGGCCAGTCGTACCAGGGGATCCCGTCGACGTCGCCGCGACAGAAACCCGCGAAGACCTCCCGCACCTGGTCGATCGAGGGCAGCTCGCGGCCCCACCGCTCACGGGCCACATCGGCCTTGATCGGTCGGAAGGCGAGATGGTGATCGCCGAGATCGCCGAACGCGGGTGAACCGGCATCGCCCCAGCGCCCGTTCGGAAACTCGTCCCAGTCCTGGGTCCGGGCGAGGTAGCTCTTCGGCCGGTTGGCCCAGAAAATCGGGCGAACGTCCTCCCTGGGGCGCTGAACCGCCGTCGCGCTCCGCCACGGCAGGACCCGTTCGATGCGCTCCGGCACGATGCCGAGGCGGTCGAGGATGACCTGCACCGAACGCTCGAGGTTCAGGGTGTAGAAGTGAAGGCCGGGCGCGCCGCCGTCGAGCAGCCGGCGACAGATGCCGGCCAACAGATCCTGGCCGTACTCGCGCACGGACGCGTCGTGGAACCGCCGCGCCTCGATCTCGCTGACGATCTCGGGCGGCGCACTGGCGCCGAAGCCCGTGATGCGCTGAAAGGACAGGTATCCGTTGATGGGCGCCAGTCCCGGAACGATCGGACAGTCCACGCCGCGCTCCCGGCAGTCCCCCAGGAAGCGGAAGTACAGCTCCGGCTCGTAGAACATCTGCGTGATCACGAAGTCCGCTCCGGTCGCAACCTTCTCGGCCAGATAGTCGAGATCGCGCTCCCGGCTCGAAGCCTCCGGGTGACCTTCCGGGTAACCGCCCACACAGATTCCAAAGTGGTCCCCGTGCTCTTCGCGGATGAACCGCACCAGGTCCGAAGCGTGGGAAAAGCCGTCGGCGACGGGCGACCAGGCGCCGCCTCCGCGCGGCGGATCGCCGCGCAAGGCCAGGATGTTGCCGATGCCGCGCTCGCGACAGTTCTCGAGCACCGCCGCGATCTTCCGGCGCGGCATGTTGGTGCAGGTCAGGTGCATCATCGTCTCGATGCCGAGCACGTTCTCGATCGTGCTCGCGAGCTCGAAGGTAAGTTCAGCGGTGCTGCCGCCCGCGCCCCAGGTCACGTCGACGAACGCCGGCTCCAGCCGTCCCATGCGCTCAATGCGCGCGTAAAGGTTCTCGATCCCCGCCTCCGTCTTCGGAGGGAAGTACTCGAACGAGTAGAACGGCCGTCTCTCGGACGCCGCGGTGCGCAGCTTGTCGATCAGTTTCACGCCGGGTCGGATCCTACGCTGACCGCCGCCGCATGGGCAGTCAGAAGGGGACCGCGTCGTCCGCTTCGGCCCACTCGCCGGCGAGCCGCTCAGCCTGCTGCACGAGCCCCGGCGCCTTCAACCTCTCGGCCATCGCCTCCAGTTCCGGGGCGGGTCCTCGCCACCGAAGCTCGTCGACGGAACCCCTGACCGGCGCATCGCGCACCAGCGTGGCGAGCTCGCGGAACAGCTCCGCGGCTTCGCGTTCCTCCCTGAGAGTCGCCGCCAGCCGATCCCGGCTGCGCACCTTGACCGCCCACTTCCACGGTTCGTCCGGAATCTCCTCCAGGTGGACATAGTGCGCCAGCACGGTGGCCGCCGACTTTGCGCCCCAACCCCGCAAGCCCGGGAATCCGTCCGCGCTGTCGCCGACCAGGGCGAGATAGTCGGGGATCGACTCCGGCTCCACCCCGAACTTGTCCCGGACGCCGTCCGCGTCCCAGCGCAGGCCACGCCGCCGGTCGACCTGCACTACCCGGCCGCCCCGGCCGGCGTCGACGCACTGGGCCAGGTCCTTGTCCGGCGTGCAGATGCGGACCTCAACGACCCGTTCATCCGCGGCCGCCATCGCGGCGCCGCTGGCGAGTCCGTCGTCCGCCTCGTGCTCCACCATCGGCCAGACCGTGACCCCGAGCGCGTCCAGGGCGTCCTCGAGCACCGGGAACTGAGCCAGAAGCTCCGGCTCGATCCCCTCGCCGGTCTTGTAGCCGGGCCACATGTCGTTGCGAAACGACTCAATCACGTGGTCCGTCGCCACCGCCACGTGGGTCGCCCCATCCCGGAACATGCCCAGCAAGGAGAAGACGACTCCACGCACCGCTCCCACCTCGAGCCCGTCCTCGTTGCGATAGCTCGGCGCACCGAAGTGGTGGCGGAAGAGCTCGTAGGTGCCGTCGATCAGGTGGACGTACATGGCGGGCGCCGCATCCGGGTGACGCCGGCAAGCTACCATCAGCCGACATGGCCCGATTCGCCGCCCTTTTCTGGACCGTCTGCACGGCCGCCGCCCTGCCCGCGGCGGCCACCGTCCAACTGCCCGGCGATCCTCTCGCCGGCTCGGGCGACGTCGCGCGGACCCTGCTGCCGGCGTCCCGGCTACTGGCCGGCGAACTCCCAACGCCCGTGGACAACGCGGCCTTCGCCCTGCCGGAGAACGCCGCGCCGCCGCGCCACGAGATGCGAGGCACGCTGCAGCTCTTCGGCGGCGGCGGAGCCTCCTGGACCGTCCACCACGACACCTACCTGCGGGCGGATGAGCCGCCGATCGTCTCAGCCCTCCGCCGCATCCCGCGGCTCGACGTTGTCCTGGTCCAGAGCGGCTCCCACCTGGTGCCCGCCAATCGCGCGCTCCGCTACACCGGCGACGCCTACTGGAACGTCATCGTCGGTCCGGGCCGGATCTGGAGCGAGAACGCCGACGGCGGCAGGAGCCGGGCGTCGCTGCCGATCACACTGGTCGAGCGCAACCAGAACTGCGCCTACCACGGCGTCGTGTCCTTCCTGTTCGACGGCGGCGCCACCTCGCCGGCGGCCTTCCAGGCCACTCAGGAAACCTGCAAGTACTTCAAGTTCGACCTCTGGGACGCGGGCCCCACCCGCTTCACCTCCGGCGAGCCGCCGGACGCAGACGCCGTGCTCGAGGCTTACGCCGCCGAAGCCGCCTCGCGGCTGTCTGTCCGGTCGATCGAACGGATCCGCGACGACTACCCGCGCGCCCAGGTCTACCCGCAGGCTTTCGGTGGCGGCTTCGACCGCGAGCACCTCACCGCCTTCGGCGTCTCCTTCGGCGGAGTCCACTACCAGGGCCCGGTCCACACCCGCTACGGCGACTACCCGTATCCCGAGCAGATCCGGCTGCCGTCCTACTCCACCGCCAAGACCGCCGTCGCCGCCGTCGCGCTGATGCGGCTGGCGCAGCGGGACGGCTTCGAGGTGACCGAACTCGAGCTTCGGGACTACGTACACAAGCCGCCCAGGGGCAGCTTCCGCGGGGTGACCTTCGAGCACGCTCTCGACATGGCGACCGGTCACTACTGGGACACGGGCGAACAGGACGACGAGAAGAACTCGACGACCGAGCTGAACTTCTTCGTGCCGGAGCACCGGAACCGCAAGCTGCGGGGCGCCATGGCCTATCCGACGAAGGAGCCGCCCGGAAAGCGCTGGGTGTACCACACGACGGACGCCTTTCTGCTGTCCGTCGCCATGAGCGGTTACCTGGGACAGCAGGCGGGCGCCTCGTCCAGGGAACCCGCGGACCTGCTGGAGTTCCTGGCCGCCGAGGTCTACCGACCGCTGGGTGTCTCCGCCGGGGCGCTCCAGTCGCTGCGCACGGATAACCGGGCCGATGGCTACGTCTTCGGCGGCTACGGCATGTTCTGGACCCCGGACGACATCCTGAAGATCGCCAACCTGCTGAACGCCCAGCGCGGCCGGATCGGCGACCGGCAGGTGCTCCATCCGGGCATGGTGGCCGCCGCGATGCAGGAAGACGAGGAAGACCGCGGCCTGGACGCCGTCCACAACGGCCACCCGAACAAGTACAACAACTCCATCTGGTCGCGGCAGATCCAGGTGACCGACGGGACCGGCACGAAGCAGGTCTGGGTCCGGCAGATGCTCGGCTACGGCGGCATCGGCGTCCTCATGCTGCCGAACGGCGCCGTCTTCTACTACTTCGGCGACAAGGACCAGCACGATTGGCTGCGATCCGCGAGGGAGGCGTACAAGCTCCGATGACCAGACCAGACCCACCGGGATCGGCCGCGAGTCCCCTCGACGGAACCGGCCCCTTCGCCGGCCTCCGGATCGTCGAACTCGCGGAGGGCGTCGCCGGCCCGTACTGCGGCAAGCTGCTTGCCGACCTCGGCGCCGACGTGATCAAGGTCGAGCCGCCCGCGGGCGACGCCGCCCGCTGGGCGAACGGCTCCGACCCGGAAGGCTCGCCGCTCTTCCTCTACTGCAACACGAGCAAGCGGGGAGTCGTCCTCGACCTGGACGACGAGGACGATCGAGGCGCCCTCGACAGCCTGCTCCGGACCGCCGACGCCCTGATCGTCGACCGCGAACCGCCGGCGGAGACGCCGCCGGACCTGATCGTCGCGGCGGTCACGCCCTACGGCCTCACAGGACCCCGCTCGGGAGCGCCCGCCGGCGAACTCACGCTCACGCACGGCGGCGGACTGGTCAACCAGATGCCGGCCCGCTCCCGCGACATCGACCGCGCGCCGGTCGCCCTGGGCGGCCACCAGGCCGGCTACCACGCCGGTCTGGTGACGGCGCTGGCGGTCGCTGCCCTCCTCTACGAACGCGGTCACGCCGGCGACGCCCGGGTCGACGTCTCCATGCAGGACGTGATGATCAGCCTGGTGGCGCCGCTTCTGGCCAGCGCCCGCTACCACGAAACGACCTGGTCGCGGGTGCCGGACCGCCCGCCGGCCATGGGCAGGCTGAAGACGAGCGACGGCTACGTCATCCTGAACGCCTTCGACGACCATCACTTCGAGCTGTTCCGCGAACTGATGGGCAATCCGGACTGGTGCCAGGGCGACGAATGGAAGGACATGGCCTACCGCAGCCATCACCTGATGGAGATCGCTCCCCAGGTCGACGCCTGGGCCCTCGAACAGAAACGCGACGACCTGTACCACCGCGCCGCCAACCTGGGCATTCCGGTCGGACCGATCCACGACGCCGCGGACGTGATGGACTACCAGCAGTACGCCGCTCGCGACTACTTCGTCGAAGTGGACCACCCAAGCACCGGGGCGAAGCGTTACGCCGGCTGGCCGTACCGTATGGACGCCTCCAGGCCGAAGGTGTCGCGCCCGGCGCCACAGCTCGGCGAACATTCGAGCGAGGTCCTCGCCGAAGTCGCCGCGGCCGGCAACGGCGCTCCGGTTGCCGCCGGCTCGGTCCCAACCGCTCCACCCGCGACGCGTAAGCTCCCGCTCGAGGGCATACGCGTCGCCGAGTTCGCCTGGGTGTGGGCGGGCCCCTACGCCGGCGTCCTGCTCTCGACCCTGGGCGCCGAAGTAATCAAGGTCGAAGGACCCAGGCGCCTCGACCTGACGCGCCGCTCCGTGGTCTGGCCCCGCGCCGAGGAGGCGCCGCAGAAGATCGGTGAGGACGCCGGCATGGCGTTCAACACGATGAACCTGAACAAGCGGTCGCTGGCCCTGGACCTGTCGCAGGCGGAAGGCCGCGCACTCGCCCTGCGCCTCGCCGGCGAGTGCGACGTGATCTACGACAACATGCGTCCCGGCGCCATGGTCAAGCTCGGCCTCGACTACGAGAACCTCCGCCGCGCAAACCCGGAGCTCATCGTGGCCTCCTCGTCGGGACGCGGCCACGGCGGCCCGGAAACCGAGTACCTCGGCTACGCGATGGTCCACCAGGGCGTGGCCGGCGGGGCCTGGATCTCCGGCTACCCGGACGATCACCCGACTCACAGCGGCGGCGACGTCGACCTGATGAACGCGATCACGCTCGCCTTCTCGATCGTCGCCGCGTTGCATCACCGCAGCCGCACGGGCCAAGGCCAGTTCATCGACTACTCGCAGTGCGAGGGCGTGAGCTCGATCCTCGGCGAGATCCTCCTCGAGTACGAGATGACGGGGGAAGTCCCGGAACGCGCCGGCAACTCGCACCGCCATTCGGCGCCGCACGGCGTCTATCGCTGCTGGGGAATCGACCGCTGGCTCGCCATCGAGGTCCACAGCGACGAGGAGTTCGCCCGGCTCACGGCGACGATGGGCCGGCCAGAGCTGGCCGAGGACCCGCGCTTCGCAACCGCAACGGCCAGGAAGCAGAACGAAACGGAACTCGACGCGATCGTCGCCGCCTGGACCAGGGAGCGGGACCGCGACTGGCTGGCCCGCGAACTCCTGCGGACCGGTGTCGCCGCCGCTCCGTCGCGCGATGCCCGGGATCTCTACGCCGACTCCCACCTGCGGGCCCGGGGCTCCTTCGCCACCGTCGAGCACCCGGAATGGGGAGACCTGGAACTCGTCGGGCCGCCGTTTCGTATCGCGGGTCGCGATCTGAGCCCCCGCCGGGCGCCCCTGCTCGGCGAGCACACCGACGCCGTCCTCGCCGATGTCCTCGGGCTCTCCGCCGACGAGATCGCCGCCTGCCGCGGCCGCGGCATTGTCGCCTGAGTCCGCGTCGCCTCCCCACTGAGTGGGCCGGCGCCCCCGCGGGCCTCCCCGAGTAAACTCCCCACTCCATCCGCACCCCGAATCCCCAAGGGAGGTCCTCAGTGACTCGACTCACCCGAACGTCGCTCAACGTCGCGACCACGGCCGCAATCGCCGCTGCCCTGCTCTTCGCTCCACCGGTCCCCGCCTTCGCCCAGGACGGCGAGTCGGTGACGGTCGACATCATGAGCCGCTATCGCGTCGCCCCGAACATCACCTATCTGACGGCCGACGGCTATGAGTCGAAGCTGGACGTGATGACTCCCCGCGGCCAGGGGCCGGTCCCGACCCTGATCTACATCCACGGCGGCGGCTGGGTCGGCGGCACGAAGGAATCCAGCGTGCTGCGCGCCCTCCCCTACCTAGAGATGGGATGGGCCGTGGTCAACGTCGAGTACCGGCTCGGCCGCAACGCGCTCGCGCCCGGCGCCGTCGAGGACTGCCGCTGCGCTCTGCGCTGGATCTACGAGAACGCCGAGGACTACAACATCGACACCTCCCGGCTGGTGGTGAGCGGCGCCTCCGCCGGCGGCCACCTGTCGCTTACCACGGGCATGCTGCCGGCCTCCGCCGGCCTGGACCGCCTCTGCCCCGGCCGCGACGCGGACCGCCCGGGCTGGGCCGCGGCGGACGAGTACGAGATGCCGGTCGCGGCGATCGTCAACTGGTTCGGGATCACCGATGTCGGCGACCTGCTCGAAGGCGTCAATGCGAAGAGCTACGCCGTCGCCTGGATGGGTTCGAAGTCCGACCGCATGGAACTCGCCAAGCGCGTCTCGCCGATGACATACGTTCGTTCCGGCCTGCCGCCGATCCTGACGATCCACGGCGACGTCGACAACATCGTGCCCTACCAGCACGCCCTCGACCTGCACGCCAAGCTCGACGAGGCGGGCGTCACCAACAAGATTCACACCGTGCCCGGCAAGGGCCACGGCAACTTCACGCCCGACGAGCAGCAGGAGATCTTCCGGGTCATCCGGGCCTTCCTCGACCAGCACGTGACCGGCGGAGGCGGCGCAAGCACCGGCGCCGAGTGACCGCCGCCACCGGGTGCGCCGGCGCCCCCGATCTCTGCACCCGCACCGCCGTCGATCTCGCCGGGCTACTGGCCCGCGGCGAGGTCTCGGCGGTCGAGGTGCTGGACGCCCACCTCGGCTGGATCGACCGCCGGAATCCGGAACTCAACGCGATCTGCACCCTCGACCGCGACCACGCCCTCGAACAGGCGCGCGCCGTTGACGAGTTGCGCCGCCTTGACCCGGAAGCCGCGGCGGCGAAGCCCCTCCTCGGCCTGCCGACCGCGGTCAAGGACCTGGTCCCGACGACTGGCATCCGCACGACCTTCGGATCGCCGATCTTCGCGGACAACGTCCCCGACTTCGACGCCCTGATCGTCGAACGGATCCGCCATGCCGGCGCCGTCGTCATCGGCAAGACGAACACGCCCGAGTTCGGCGCCGGCTCGCAGACCTTCAACCCCGTCTACGGCAAGACCCGCAACCCCTGGGACCCCACCCGCACCTGCGGCGGTTCGAGCGGCGGCGCGGCTGCCGCCCTCGCGAGCGGCATGCTGCCCATCGCCGACGGCAGCGACCTCGGCGGCTCGCTCCGCAACCCGGCCAGTTTCTGCGGCGTCGTCGGCTTCCGGCCGACGCCGGGTCGCGTGCCGCGCGTGCCTCCCGAGCAGGGCTGGGACGATCTCGCTGTTCTCGGGCCGATGGGCCGCAACGTCGCCGACGCCGCGCTCCTGTTCTCCGTCATCGCCGGGCCGGACCCGCGGGATCCCATCTCGCTGGCCCGACCCTCGGAGCCCTTCCACCCGGTCGAACCACTCGACCTGCCCGGCCTCCGTCTCGCGTGGACGCCCAACCTCGACCTCTACCCGGTCGAACGGGAGGTCGTTCAGGTCTGCGAGACCGCGCTGACGGCGTTCCACGACCTCGGCGCGACGGTCGAAGGAGCTGCGCCCGACCTCTCCGGAGCCGACGCCATCTTCCGCACCCTGCGCGCGAACCTGTTCGCCGACAAGCTGGGACCGCTGTTCCCCGAGCGCCGTTCGCAGATGAAGGACACCGTGATCGAAGAGATCGAACGTGGCCTGGCGCTCACGGGCCCGGACGTCGCGACAGCCCAGGCTGAGCGCACCCGCCTCCACTGCCGCGTCGTCGAGTTCTTCGAGTCCTACGACGCGCTGCTCCTGCCGGCCGTGCAGGTCCTGCCCTTCGACGTCGACCGCCCCTACCCGACGGAGATCGAGGGCCAGTCGATGACAAGCTACACGGACTGGATGGCCTCCTGCTACTCCATCACCGTCACCGGCTGCCCGGCCATCTCCGTCCCCTGCGGAGTCGGCCCATCGGGCCTGCCGGTGGGCCTGCAGATCGTCACGCCACGGGGAACGGACCGCCGGACCCTCGCCGTCGCGGCGGCGTTCGAGGCGGCGGTCGCTGCCTGATCACTCCTGGAACGCTCCTCCTCCATCAGACGTTGACGATGAAGACGCCCCGACTACTGCGCTGTTTCGGCTTCACCGGCATCGCTGCGCTCGCGGCCGGCTCGCTCCCCGCCCAGCCAGGCAGTGCCTCATCTGCCACCGAGGCCCACATCCGCGGCCTGGTGACTGACGCGTCCGGAGCAGCGCTGGAAGGCGCCAGAATCCGGGCCCGGCCCCGGAACGCGCTGGTCACGCCCTTCAACTCGCTCCGTTCGGCATCCGCCACCTCGGCGCCCGACGGTTCCTTTCGCGTCGAAGGGGTCGTCCACGGCCACGCCTACCGTCTGATCGCTCAGGCGGCCGGCTACGCGAGTGCCCTCCTTGATTTGCCGCCTCTCGAACCCGGCACGACGCTCGACCCCGTCCACCTGGTACTCGGTCCAGGCCGCCAGGTCCACGGCGTGGCGGTCGACACCGGCGGAGATCCCGTGGCCGAAGCCAATGTGTCCCTGCTCTGGCCCCTGGACCAGTCCGACTACAGGTCCCCTTTCGAAACTCCAGCCGCAACGACCAGGACAAACGAACAGGGCGCGTTCGTGTTCTCCGCCGTGGCCCACGGCGACTACGCACTGCGCCTACGCCATCCCGGGTACGCTGACCGCCCGCCCGCGGAGATCGACGTTCCAGCCGGCGATGCGACCCTCGATCTCGGCGATCTGACCCTCGTTTCCGGTGGGACGATCCACGGAGTCGTCCTCGGCGCCGACCGTGAACCGGTCGCAGGCGCCTGGATAAGGGCCCAGGCCCGGAACCAGTTCGGCAGCACTGCGCGGACGGCCACCGCCGATGCGGACGGTCGCTTCAGGCTCGAGGGCCTCTCTACCAATCTGGTTGATCTCGGCGTACGGGGTGCCGGCTACCCGCTTCTCGTTCGGCCGGGCGTACGCGTCGACGGTGAGAACCCGGTCCTGATCGAACTCCAGCCCGGAGGGATCGTTACGGGCAGCCTCGTCGACGCAGGCGGGAACAGCGCCGCCGGCGTCCCGGTGAGGCTCAGAAGAGAACACGACCGCCGTTCCGGCGGCAGCTCGGTCCTGTGGGGGCCGAGAGACAGCTTTCCCCGGCGAGTCACCGATGCCGACGGCCGCTTCCGTTTCGATGAAGTTCCGTCCGGCGCCTGGTCGGCCGAAGCGAGGAAGGGGGCGGAGGCGGCCAAGGTCGAGGCCTTCGAGCTGGTAGCGGGTGCCGAGCGGGAGATCGAACTGGTCCTGGGCACTGCCGACCGCCTGACCGTGACCGTCACGACTGCTCGCGGCGAACCCGTGGCCGGTGCGACCGTCCTGATCCGGTCCGGAGGGGAGAACAGGTTGAGCGGCTACGGCCAAACCAACGGCAGCGGCGAGGCGCAGCTCGACATCTCCCCCGGCCCCGCGACGGTCGAGGTGGAACACGAGCGACTCGGGGATGAATCGCGGCAAGTGGAACTGTCGCCCGGGGCCAACGAACTCCGGATCGAACTCCAGGCGATCGACCTCGAGAGCGACCTGGAGGGCGTCCGCATTGAGCTGGAAGCGGCTGCCGCGACGATCGCCGGCGTGGTCGTCAACGCCGCCACCGGCGAACCGATCTATCTTGCGCATCTGATCGCCGCGGATGCGGCCAGGGCACGCCACTGAAATGCCTGAGCTGAACCAGGGGTCGCCGACCAGAGTGAGCCGGCTGCTCCTGCTCCTCGGACTGGCCGGCCTCGCAGCCTCCGGACTCTGGGCCCAGCCCAACATCGACGTGCCGCTCGGGGTCACGGGCACGCTCGTCGACGAACGCGGAGTCGCCGCGGCCGGCGTCGAGGTCGTGCTCCGCCCCTACCCGAGCGACTACGAGATCGACCTCGACCTGCTCGGCTACGATGCCCTGCCACCGGCCGTGGACCGCGGCCAATCGGGCCTGGACGGCAGCTTCTCGCTCAGAGCGCCGGTCCCCGGCCCCTACCGCCTGGAGATCCGGACCGCGCCGCCAGTCGCCTCGCCGGATGCCGTCGTGCCCCTCGTGTACGGAGACCTCGTACCCCTGGAGGCACCGCGGGTTCTTGAACCCAATGAGCTGCCCAATCGACGTCTCGTGGCCGCCCGGGTCCTAGACGCCGACGGCCGACCGATCAAAGGAGCGTTGGTGGTCGCGATTCCCACCCGGTCCAGGTCCGCCCGTCAGGAACGGTCGGCCTCCGGCGAGGAGCGGAAACGCCTCCACACCCGCTTCCAACGCGCCTCCGCAAGAACGGATGCCCAGGGTGTCGCCCGCTTCCTCATGCCGACCGCGGATGCCAACGTCGTCGTTTCGGCGAAGGGCTTTGGTGTCGAGACGGGCGCCACGGAGTCCGGGCGTGCGACGTTCGTCCTAACACCCGACCCGGGCATCAGGTTCCGGGTCCGTGGACCGGACGGCGCACCGGCGCCCGGAGTCCTCCTGCGGACAACAGGCAACGCCAGGGCGCCCCTGGCACTAACCGACGAACAAGGCGACGTCACCGCCGGCAAGGTCGCCGGCACCGGGATCGCCTTCGAGTTGCTGGGCTGGGACAATGCCTTCGCCCGGGTTTCCCAGCCCGATGCCGCGGCCTCCGCCCCTGCTGCCTTTGAACGCATCGTCGATTCTCGGCTGGAACCGCCGCTCCGGATTCCGGGTCGCGTCATCGATCGCGTTTCCGGCTCTCCAGTCGAGAACGCAGCGATCTGGGTCGTGGGCGCCCCCGGCGAGAACGCGTTGAGCGCTCCCACTGGCGAGTTCCTGCTGGAATCCAGGCCCCGAAGAGAATCGAGGCGCCTGTGGGTCCAGGCCGAAGGCTACGTCGCAACGGGTGTGAGTGCACTAGTCCCTGAGGACGGCGTAACCAACGAGACGGCGGTCGCATTGAGACCGGCGGCTCCGCTCTATGGCTTTGTCACGGACCCCGCCGGCCAGCCGGTTGCCGGTGCAGACATCTCGGCCCGGCCTCGAACCACGGATTCGATCACCGGCATGATCGCCATCTGGCCGCCGGACGCGACCTCGGCGGACAACGGTTCATTCCGAATGTCCGGCATCGTTTACGGCAACCCGTACCGGCTCACGATCCGGGCCGCGGGATTCCCCAGTTCCGCCATCGAGCTGCCACCCTACGAGCCCGGCGCGGCCGCCAGTCCGGTCCGGATCCGGCTGGCCAATGGTCGTCAGGCCCGCGGCCGTGTCGTCGACACCGACGGCAACCCGGTGACCGGTGCGGAAGTCAAGCTGACGTGGCCGGAAGAGAAGCAGTCAAGGTTCGCGAGCCTCCTTAGGGAGGACGCCACCGAAGCGGTCGCAACCAACGAACAGGGGGCGTTCCGGATCGCCGCCGTGAACACTGGCGAGTACAACGTGAACGTGTCCCACAGCGAGCACGTCAGCCCCGGCGCTCTCCCGGTCGAAGTTCCCGAAGGGCGGGGAGAGATCGACCTCGGGGAGTTCACGCTGGTTCCAGGCGCCGAGATCCTCGGTGTTGTCGTCGGCCCCGAGCGGGAACCAGTCGAGGGAGCGAGCATACGGTTCCGCAGCTACAGTTGGGCCCGCGACCAGGAACGGACGGCCACAACGGACGCGGACGGCAACTTCCGGCTTGCCGGACTTCCGCACGAGCAGGTCGATCTCACGGTCGAAGCGGAGGGCTACGCCTTGTCCACGCTTCAAGGGGCACGACCGGCCACCGGGGAGCCGATCCTGATCCAACTCGCGCGAGGCGCCTCTCTCTCGGGCCGCGTACTGACGGCTGCGGGGACCGCTGCTGTCGGCGCCCGAGTCAACCTGGAGCCTGACGACTCGACCCGAATGCGGGTGCGCGACTGGTACTTGAGAGATACGAGGACACGGACCGATGGCGACGGCCGCTTCAGCTTCGGGCACGTGATTCCAGGACTCTGGTTCGTCGAAGCGAGCGCCGGCAGCGAGGCCGCCCGCTCCGATCGTCTCGAGTTCGTTTCCGGATCCGAGCGGACGGTCGAACTGCGGCTTCACGCCCAGGACCGTCTGACGGTCATCGTGACGGCTTCCTCCGGGCAACCCGTCACCGAAGCGCGGATTCGACTGGAGCCGAAGGACGCAGGCCAATCGAGCGAGTACGGCACGACGGACGGCAGCGGACGCGCCCGACTCGACGTCACCGCAGGCCCGGCCACACTGACTGTCCAGCATCCAGAACACCCGGACGACACACGGGAGATCGTCGTCGGCCCCGGAAACACCGAGATGGCAGTCCAACTCCAGGCCGGCGGCGAGATCAACGGCTTCGTCCGGTTCGCCAACGGCGCTCCGGCCTCGGCGACCGTCGAGGCCCATCCCGAGGAGGCCGCGAACACGGCAATCTACCTGCGAAAGTACGTGCATCCGCCGACCACGACGGTGTCCGGCAGCGACGGCTCCTTTCACCTCACTGGTCTGGAGGCCGGACGCTACTTCCTCGTCGCCCGTGCAGCCGGGCACGCGGAAAGCGGCCCCGCAGAACCGATCGACGTCGATGGCGGAGGCGCAGCCGGCGTCGAGATCGTGCTCGAATCCGGCGCCTCCCTCAGGGGCGCCGTCACCGGCCTGCCGCCCGCCGATCTGGCGCAGGTGACGATCACCGCGACGCGGCTTGCGCAGTGGCAAAGCGCCACGCCGGACACCGAAGGCAACTTCACCATGGAGAACCTGGCGCCCGGCACCTGGCAGGTCTTCGCCAGACGCGGCGATTCCTTCACGGCTCGTTCCGTCGAACGCGCCGTGACGATCGAAGCGGCCGGCGCGGAGGAGTTCGTCGAGCTTCCGTTCGAACGCGGTCTCCGGCTGACCGGGCAGGTGCTGGCCGCCGGCGAACCTCTGGTCGGCGTGCACCTGCGCGCCCAACACCTTGGGCGCGAGAGAGCAGCGCACGCGGAGGTCGATCAGGAGGGCCGCTTCGAGCTGGAGGGGCTGGAAGCCGGCTCCTATCGCCTGGCAGTTTCTTCCCCCTCCGGCGGCACGGAGTACCGGTCGATCGAGCTGCAGACAGACCTCGACGGCCTCCGGATCGATCTTCAGCCCGAGGCCATCCTGTCCGGAATCGTCCTCGACGCGACGACCGACTTGCCGCTCCGGGACGTCTATCTGACGGCTGGCGATGCCGCAGGTATGGCGGCCGTCGCGAGAGCCGGCGACGACCAGGCCGTCTATCGGTCAGCCCGGATCGCCGGCCACGACTTCAGCGCAGATGCCGGGAGATTCGAGATCCACCTCGGCCCCGGAGCCGAGCGGCTATGGGTCACCAGCGACGGCTACCAAGGCGCGCTGATCCCCCTGAACATCGCCCCGGGGCAGCGCCAGGAGGGGCTGGTGATTCGACTGCACCCTGAGCAGCGAGTCGAACCGTAGCCAAGTCTTCACCTCCGCTCGTAGGTGTACAGTCGCCGGCCGCTGGCCGAGACCGTCTCCACGTGACGAATCGCGGCGTACGGCTCGAGCGCCGCTTCCCATGCCTCCGGCGTGTAGTCGGCGAAGCGATCGCCGCGCAACGTGAGCAAATCGTCTACCCTCGGGTCGCCCTGGGGAACGAACTCGACCAGTCCGCGCGGAGCGAGGGAAACGAGCCACGCGGCAATTCGAGGCAACGGCACGTTGCGGCCGATGGCCAGGTGGTGTAGCACGGCCAACGCCACCAGGGCGTCAGCGCTCCGGGAACGGCGCGCCAGCGAGCGCCTCTCTGTCTGGGACCAGCCCTGGTCAGGCGACGGGTTGGCGAGGTCCTGGTAGAGGGGCAGGAATCGCAGGCGATCCGAACGCGCCCGGGCACAGGCGCTCTCCAACGCGCCGAAGTCGGAATCGAAGCCGATCACGCTGCGAACGCCCTCCTCCAGGGCGATCGCGGCGAACTCGCCCGTGTTGCAGCCGAGATCCCAAAGCTGCTCCGGCGGCGCCTTGGCAATGAAAGAGCGAACCGATTCAGCCTTGCGCGAGGCTTCGCCCGTGTCGTAGCTCGTCAGCAGGGAGTAATCGCTCCAGGTCGTGTCCGTGCCCTTGGGTTCGAGACTCTTGATCCAGCGCCGAAGCTGGGTCAGGAGACCCCGGTATGCGTTGCGAGGCAGCGGGCGTCTCTCCGTCCGTTTCGCCGCATCACTGCGCGAGTCGGCTCGCCGTTCGAAGCGAAGCGGCAGCAGGACATGGGCCTGCATTCTTGGTGACAAGCGCTTCCGACGCGGCAGCAAAGCCGCCAGTTCGCGGCCCGGGACCCCCTCCTGCATTCCGCGATACCAGGCGTTGTGAGGCACACCGAGCTCCGAGGCCAGCAACAGGGGATTCAGGAACTGTTCGCAGAACTGCGAATGGCCCTCCCAGTACTCGCCCTCGCGGTAGCGCCGCAGCGACAGCCAGTCGATGAACACCGGCTTGGCGCCCTTGAACTGCACGTTGTAGGCGCTCGCGTCGGAGAGCGAGATGCCCCTGTCGAGAAGCCGGATCTGTGTTTCCAGGTGGTGGAGTGCCGCCTCCTTCAGCAGCGAGAAGGGCCACTCGTACGGATAGGAGATGAAGGGCAGCCGGGGATGCTCCAGGACCAACCCCCCGGGCGGTGGCAGGACGCCGGCCTCGACCGGATCCACTTCCTCCGCCGCCACCAGCCCGCCCTCTACGACCAGTGCATCGACGAGACCGCACGCCCGCACATAGCGGTACTCCTCGACCGCTACCGGGGCGACGCTGCGGAAGATGCGGCCGTCTCGGCCCTCGATCACCTGCCCCGCCGGATCGCGGAAGGACGAAGGCTCGGCCTGGGACTCGCGCGCGGCCCCGGCTCGCACTACTCGGACTCTGGCTCGTCGTTGCTGCCGTAGCCGAAGAAGGCCTGGATACGCCGCCAGTAGTACTTGAAGGCGAGCGCAGCGGCCGCCACGCCACCGATCACCGCCTGCAGGATCATGCTGCCAGATGCTGGATCAAGGTAGGCGTGAGCCGCCTGCGGCAGGATCAGCGCCACGACCAGAGCAACCAGCAGACTCGTTCGATGCCCTGCCATTCATCTCCCTCCGGGGCGCGCTGCCGCACCCGCGTGAACCGTCGATGAAGACGAACAGATCCGGGGCGGTTCGTCAAGCGATGAGCGGCACCCCAACACGAGTCGAACGCAGCGCCACTGCCGCCAGGCACTGCTAGGCTGTCCAGCGGGCCGCCGATTCGCCATGCCTCGCCCTCCACCGAGGTCGCATCGCATGAGAGCAGCAAGCAGGCACCGCATTCGCCAACCACGTCGCGGCGGGTTCCTCCTCGCGGCCACGTTGACCACGGCGCTGGTCTGGATGTCGCCGCCGGGGCTTCTGGATCGGCCTGAGGCCGCCCTGCTTGCACGACAGCCGTCCAACGCACCCATCGTAGCCGGGCGCCTCATCGGCCCGGACCTCGAACCGGCAGCCGGTCTTGAAGTGCAACTGATCCCGGTCCCGGGCAGCCACGCTCGCCGGCTGCGGGAACTCGGCGTCTCCAACGCCGTGCCGATCGTCGACCGTACGCGTTCGGATTCCGAGGGGCGTTTCCAACTCGTGGCATCCCGGGCGGGCCCTCACCAGATCGAAATTCTGCCCACCGCTCCACGGACCGAACCGCCGACCGTTGTCACTCCGGTCTACGTCAGACGGGTTCTGCGCGCCAGGCCGAACGCCATCACGCCCGTCCAGCTTCCCAAGATGCATCACCTGGTCATCGGCGTCGTGGACGAGGAAGGCCAGCCGGTCGAAGGAGCGCTGGTCCTTGTCCAGGCCTCGGAGTGGTCCGAGCCCGCGTCCTGGCTGCATAGGGGCAAGACGTCACCAACCTTCGGTCGAGCGAGCGCACGCACCAACGAAGGTGGAATCGCGAGATTCTCCCTTCCTACCGCCAAGTCCAGCGTCGCCGTCTCGGCGCCCGGGTTCAACCTCAGCCTCGACGACCTGTCCCGGGACCGGGGGGCGTTCAGGCTCACGCGCGGGGAAGGCGTCACGTTCCGGGCTCTGGACCTCGACGGAGCGCCTGTCGCCCGAGCCGTGATCCGAGTCGGCGAGTACCAGGCCATTCCCCTGGCGCTCACCGACGACCGTGGCGAAGCAACCGTCGGTCTCGCCGGGAGAAAGGGAATCTCTTACCAGATCGAAGCCGAGGACGGCGCCTTCGCCCGCACCGCGCGCGTGAAGCGCGAGCCACCACTGTCCGGCGAACCGCAGATCGTGGAAGTCCGCCTCTGGCCCGCTTTCGAGCTTCGAGGCCAGGTGGTGGACGCCGAAACCGACGAGCCGGTCGACCTGGCAACGATCTGGATCGATGACAGGCTCGAAGGAACTGACCGCGGACAAGACAGACTGGCCTGGGCCCGTCCTGGTGGAGAGTTCACACTGAAAACCCGCGCCGACTACGTGCCGCAGGCGATCCGGATTGCCGCCGCGGGCTACGTCACGAAGCGGGTCTGGCTGGGACCGGAGCACTACGCGGCAGCCGATCGTCGCAAGCCGATCCGGGTCGAGATGCGGAAAGAGCGAAAAAGACAGGAGTGACGGCGCGTGGCATCCCGCCGCTGCGAACGAGACGGAGGGCCGAGAATGGCCAGTCTTGAGCGAACATGGCCGGAATCCGCAACCTGGTGTCCGGCGTTCTTCCCCTCGCCTCTCTAGAGTGGTGCGTGTAGCGCTCGGGCTACGACAACCAGGGAGAAGACACGATGCGGAGAGTACTGCTCGGCACCGCTTGCACGGGCTTGGCGCTTGGTCTCTCGACCGGCCTGACCGCCAATCGTCTGCACGCGCAGCCGCCGCCCGGTCCCGCACTAACCGTCACGGGTACGCTGGTCGACGAGCAGGGCGCACCGGCAGCGGGTCTGGATCTCGAACTGCGGCCCTCTCCGAGCCGCTACGAGCGCCGGCTCGAAGATCTGGGCGAGTCTGATCCCCTGAGCGAAGTCGTGGATTCGACCCGATCCGGCCCGGACGGTGCCTTCACGCTGACCGCGCCGGCCGTGGGTCCGTACCGGCTGGACATCTCCGCTCCATCAGAAAGCGCGGCGCCGGAAGCACGCGGCGTCGCCGTAGCGCCTGTGTCCCACAGCCTGGCGCCACTGGCGGCGCCGACCGTCCTGCCGCCCATCGAAGTCCCGAACTGGCACACTCTGACGGTCGGCGCGAAGGATCTCGAGGGCCGACCCGTCGAGGGCGCCCTGGTAGTTGCCGATCCCGTCCTGTGGCGTTCGGAACGCGCCGAAGCCAACGCGGCGCGGCCGCGATGGAATCAACCCCGGCAACGGATCTACCCGCGCTTCTGGCGCGCCGCCGCCCGCACCGATGCCACCGGAGTGGCCACGTTCTCGATGCCGACCGCGGAGGTGAACGCCTTCGTTTCGGCGCAGGGGTTCCGGCTGCGCGCTGGGCCCGTCGGAGATCGCGGCGGCGTCTTCGAGTTGACACCGGGGCATGGCGTCACCGTCCGAGTACTGGATCCGCGCGGCAGGCCGGCGCCCCGCGCCGTGGTCACCGTCGGCGAGAGCCAGGACGTACCGCTGGCGCTGACCGACGAACGCGGCCAGGCGACGGTAGGCCTCACGTCGGACCAGAGCCTCATCTACCAGGCGATTGCCGAGGATCACTCCCTGGCCTGGACCGCTCCCCTGGGACCGGAGGCCAGCGACGCCGGCGTCCCCGCGAACGTCGAGGTCCGGCTCAGGCCGCCGGCCGAGATCGCCGGTCGCGTCACTGACAAGAGCACCGGCGGTCCGGTCCCCGGTGCGGCGATCTGGCACCGACCCGGCGAGCAAACGCGATCAGGCCCGGGCGGCGCCTTCGTCCTGCGCACCTGGCTCCACCGCGGCCGGGCGCAGGTCGGCATCGCCGCCGACGGCTACCAGGCAACCAGCGCCATGGTGACAGCCGAGCGGATCGGGTCCGCCGATGGCGTCGACATCGCGCTGGCGCCGGCGGCGCTCCTCGGCGGTCAGGTCGTCGACGCGGCCGGCCGGCCGGTCGCGGGCGCCTACCTGTGGATCGAACCGACCGGTCAAAGTGGCGGCTGGAGCATCGGCCCCGGAACCTGGAGGGCGACTTCGGCCGCCGATGGGAGGTTCTTCGTCTCCGGTGTCGCGTCCGGTCACACCTACCGTCTCCACGCTGAGGCGGACAGCTACGCACCTGGAACCATCTCCATTCCGGCGGCGCCCGCGGGCTCGACGCGGAAGCCCGTTCGGCTCGTGCTCACGCGCGGCCGCCTTGTCCAGGGGGCGATCACCGATACGCACGCCGCTCCCATTGCGGGCGCTGAGGTCGCCCTGCTACCGGTCGCTGTGACGGGAGCCGGCGGGTACTCACAGAACATCGCCGCCCGGCGAACCAGCACGACCGACGCCCGCGGCGTGTTCGAGTTCGCCGGCACCCCACCCGGACGCCACCAGCTGACCGCGAGCCATCCGGAGTACGTCAGCGTCCGGGCGACGGCATTCGAGGTGCCGCCAGGCGAGGGGACGAAGGACGTGGGTATCCTCACGCTCGATGTCGGCGCGGCGATCGAGGGCGTCGTGCGTGACTTCCAGCGCCGCCCCGTGCGTGGCGCCCAGGTCAAGGTCCACCAGAACAACATCGACCATCTCCGGCCTCTCGACCCGGAAATCCGGACCGCGCTGACGGAAACGGACGGCACGTTCCGCATCGCCGGACTGCGCGCCGAGCCGGCCGACCTCGTCGTCGAGGCCGAAGGCTACGAGCGCCTTGAGGTCAACGCAGTGAGCCCGCAGGCCGGGAGGCTGATCGAGGTCCAGTTGGGCGAGGGGGCCAGACTCGCCGGCCGGGTGCTCGACGCGGACGGCGAGGGCGTCGCCAACGCGTACATCTGGCTCCGACTCGACCGCAAACCGGGCCTCAGCCGCACAGCGTGGAGTCCCGAAGCTCCCAGACACGATGCGACAACCGACAGCGACGGCCGCTTCCTGTTCGAGGCTCTCGGGGCGGGACCCTGGTTGGTCGACGTCGGTGGCGAGCAGTTGGCGGAAGACATCGGCGCCATCCCGCTTCGGCCGGGCGAAGAGCGCGAGATCGAACTCCACCTGAGCGCCCGGGCCCACCTCGCCGGCGTGGTAACCGACCCGTACGGCGAGCCGGTCACCGGAGCGGAGATCCTCGTTCAGCCGCGCGACGCGGCAGGTCAGGTGACAGGAACGCACCACAGCGCCCGAACCGATGCCGGCGGCGGCTACCAGGCCTACCGCGTTCCCTCGGGTCCCGCACGGATCGTCGCCCGCCATCCGGACTACCGGGACGGTGTGGCGGAGGTCGTGATCGACGGTGGAACGAACGAAGTCGATCTCAAGTTGCAACCGGGCTGGGAGATCTCCGGAACCGTCACCACAGCCGCCGGCGCGCCGCTGGCCCTTGCAAGAGTCGAGGCCTACCTGAGCGAGCCGCCGGCATCGCTGGACGATCTGGCCGACGCCCGGCGACAGGTCCTTCCCAGGGTCCCCCTGGAGGCCGTCACCGACCAGAGCGGCAACTATCGAATCGGCGGCCTGGACCACGGGAGGTACGAACTACGGGCCCACGCGGACGGCTACGCACGCGCCGCGTCAGGCCGCTTCCCGGTGCGGGTCGCTGGCGTATCGGTCGCCGGCGTCGACTTCGTTCTACATCGCGGAATCACGCTGCGCGGCGCCGTAACGGGCCGCCCGCCCGAAGCATTCGCCGGCATCTCGGTTAGGGCCGCCCAGGAACGCCTCCTCGGCGGCATCACGACCCCCGACCTCGAGGGCGGGTTTGAACTGGACGCTCTCGGGCCGGGGAGATGGACTGTCAGCGCCGAAGAAGCCGACGGACGCAGGGTCGAGCGATCGGTCACGCTGGAAACCGGTCCAGGCGAGGCGTTCGTGGAGCTGCGCTTCGAACCCGGCTTCACCCTGACCGGCGAAGTCCTGTCCCAGGGGCGACCTTCCGCCGGCGGCGAGGTCTACGTCGTCGAGGGCACCACGCGGTACGGCCCGGGGCGCACGGCGCGGATCGATCAGCAGGGCCGGTTCCACATCGACGGCCTCGCGGCCGGTTCATACAAGGTGATGATCGCAGAACAGAATGGCGTCACCCACTCCCGCAAAATCGAGCTCCAGGCCGACCAGGACATCTTCGTCGACCTGGATCCGCCGGCGGTGCTGGCCGGAACCGTCATCGACGCCGTGACCCGGGAGCCCGTCGCGGGCGCCAACCTGGTCGCCATTGTCGTGGACCCGGAGGCGGAGCTCGCCCCGGGCGCCGAGGAGGAGTGGATCCCGGCCGGGTTCACCCAGAGCAACGCGAACGGCGAGTACCGGCTTGAGTTCGCACCTCGAAAGGCGACCTCCCTGATGGTCCAACGGCAAGGCTACGACGGGTTCGGCGTAGCCCTCGACCTGGCGCCGGGCGAACGCCGCGGCGGCTTCCTGATCGAGCTCAAGCCCCGAGTAGCCGCCCCATCCGTCCCTGCGTCGAACCCGACCTGGCAGAGCCCTTCGCGCTCAGTACCTAGCCGCCGGGACGGGGGACGCTCAGGCGCGACACGCCGGCCAGGTCCGCCATCCTGCGGTCCAGGGTCAGAACCTCCAACCCGGCGCGCGAGTAGTCATCGGCGATCAGACGATTGAACAAGCCCGGGCCGCCACTCGCTTCCAGCGCCGCGAACACCGCGCGCCCGTTGAGTGGCGAGACGAGGCCACTGCGAAGCACCTCGAGCAGCCCGGCTCGGACCTCCGGCTTCGACACCCTGTAGTGATGCTGAACGGCAACGTACGCCTCGCCGATCACCTGGTTCGAGGCGAAGATCTCGCTTCCCTCGTGCTCGACCAGCAAGATCAGCCCGGCGACGCAGTCCAGGAAGTCCTCCCTGGGTTCCCCGGTGAGCAAACGCACCAGGACCGAGGTGTCAATCCCGAAGCGCCGGGTCATGCGCTTGCGAGCGGAACGACTCAAGGTCGAAGGGGCCGACCCCCTTCTTCAGCTTGCCGCGTAGCGGCGCCAGACGATCTCGGTGGATGCGGCGCGGGCGGAGCCGAAATCCATCTGAACCTTCGATCAGCTCCAGCCGGTCTCCAGGCCCCACCCCGAGGGCGTCGAGTACTCGCGCCGGAAACGTGACCTGACGTTTCGATGTGATCTTGACGATCATCTCGATCTCCTTACCGTCGAGGCTATTCTGGTAAGGCATCCGGCGTCAAGGCACGGCCTGTCAGTGCCACCCGACACCAAGTCGTAGGATTGCCGCCGCTCAGCCAAGAACAGAGGCCACCGCCCAACGCAGAAGGAGAATCACAGTGGACATAGCGAACAGGATCATGGTCGTCACCGGCGGCGCCTCCGGCATCGGCAAGGCGCTGGCCGAGGCGTTCAACCGCGAGGGCGCGCGGCACGTCGTCGTCGCCGACCGCGACGAGACCGGAGCCAAGGAAGTCGCCGAGGCCATCGGCGGCACCGGCGTCGGCCTGGACGTGGCGGACGAGGGAGCCGTCCGCGACCTGGTCGCGGCGACGCAGGCGAACATTGGCCCGATCGACCTCTTCATGTCGAACGCGGGCTACGTCACGATCGGCGGGCTCGAGGTGCCGAACAAGGAGATCAACGACATGTGGGACGTCCACGTGATGTCCCACGTCTACGCCGCGCGGGCCGTCCTGCCCTCGATGATCGAGCGCGGCGAGGGCTACATCATGAGCACGGCCTCGGCAGCCGGGCTCCTGACCCAGCTCGGATCGCTCGCCTACTCGCTGACCAAGCACGCCGCGGTGGCACTGGCGGAGTGGATCGCGATTACTCATGGCCACCAGGGCATCCGGGTCTCGGTGCACTGCCCGCAGGCGGTGCGAACGAACATCGGGGCCAACAGCCCGAACCCGCAGCGCCGGGACGCGCTGTCCGTCGGCGTCGCTTCGGGAGACGGCGTGTTGACCTCCGAACAGGCCGCCGACGCCTGCATCGAGGCGGTGCGCGCGGAGCGGTTCTGGGTACTTCCCCACCCCGAGGTCGCCGAGTACGTACGGCGCAAGGCGACCGACATCGACCGCTGGCTGCACGGAATGCGGCGGTTCCAGGGGCGGCTCTACGAGGGCAGGCAACTGCCCGGCGACTGGTTCACCGATTCCCAGGGCAACTGACGTGACCGCGTCCGGCGACCCGGTCGTCTCGAGCCGGAAGGACGGCGTCGCCGAGATCGTGCTGAACCGGCCCGCCCGCCGCAACGCTGTGACTGGGCCGCTGGCGAAGCGGCTGCACGAGGAGGTCGTCGCGGCGACCGAAGACGACGAGGTCGCCGTGCTGCTGATCCGCGGCGCCGGCGGGGCCTTCTGCTCCGGCCTCGACCTCGGCGAGTTCCGAGCCGACCCGCCGCCGGACTGGATGCCGGACTTCAGCGGCCTGTGGCTCGACGTCCATGCGGCCCTCTACGACTGTCCGAAGCCGATCGTCGTCGCCTTGGAGCGATTCGCGATCAACGCGGGCTCGGCGCTGGCGCTCGCGGCCGACCTGCTGGTCGCCGGCGAGCAGGCTTTCCTGCACGTCGGCGAGATTCAGATGGGGATGGCGGCGCCGATGAACATGGCCTGGCTGCGGCTGCGCCACCCGGAGAGCGTGGCGGCGCGGCTGGCGATCATCGGCCGTCGCTACCCGGGACCAGAGCTTGCGGCAATGGGCGTTGCCTCCGAGGTCGTCGCCGACGACGCCGTGCTCGACCGCGCCCGGGAACTTTCCGCGACCATCGCCGGTTATCCCCCGCGGGGCGTCCAGGCGATCAAGCGAACGATCCTTGGCGGGCGGCCCGCAACCTCCGGTCGGGACTGGTTCGCTCAGTTCCGCGCCGGCTGACGACTCGACGGGGACGGGCCGCATGCCGGCCGGGGCCCGCGATAGGCTAAGGGGTAATGACGGCCTTCTCATTAGACGACAAATACACGCTCACTGAAGGCCGCGTCGCAATCACCGGTGTCCAGGCTCTTGTCCGGCTACCGATGGACCAGCACCGCCGCGACCGGGAAGCCGGTCTGCGGGTTGGCGCCTTCATCAGCGGCTATCCCGGATCGCCGCTGGGTGAATACGACAAGCAGCTTCAGCGAGCGAACCGGCTGTTGGCGGACCACGACGTGGTCTGCCGACCCGCGATCAACGAGGAGACAGCGGCGACCGCGATCTACGGCGCCCAGCTCCTGGAACGTTTTCCCCACGAACGCTTCGACGGCGTAGTCGGCATCTGGTACGGCAAGACGCCCGGCGTCGACCGCACCGGCGACGCGTTCCGCCACGGCAACTTCATCGGTACAGGCAAGCACGGCGGCGTCCTCGTCCTGGCCGGCGACGACACCGCCTGCAAGAGCTCGACAATCCCCGGCGACAGCACGATCAGTCTCTTCGACCTCTCGATCCCGGTGCTATATCCGGGCGACCCGGCCGAGGTGCTGGACTTCGGCCTGCACGGGATCGCCCTGTCGCGGTACGCCGGCCTGTGGACCGCCCTCAAGATCGTGACCAACGTCGCCGACGGCGGCGCCGTGATCGACCTGCCGCATCCCCGGCCACCGGTTCTGCCCGACCTCGACATCGGCGGCCGCCGCTTCGAGAAGCAGCTCGACATGCGGCTCCTGCCCCCCTACTCGATCGAGCTCGAGCGGCAGATCTTCTCCGAGCGCACGGCAGCCGCCCTGGCGTACGTCCACGCGAACGGCCTCGACAGCGTCCGTTGCGCCAGCCCCGGCGATCGCATCGGCCTGGTCGCGGCCGGAAAGCCCTACCGCGACCTGCGCCTGGCGCTCGAACTGCTCGGCCTGGACGAGGCCGCGCTGGACCGCCACGGCATCCGCGTGCTCAAGCTCGGCTGCATCGCGCCGATCGAGCCGCGGCGCCTGCGCGAGTTCGCCGAGGGTCTCGAAGAGATCGTCGTCATCGAGGACAAGCGCGGCTTCGTCGAGACGCAGATCCGCCAGGTCCTTTACAACCTGCCCGACCGGCCCCTGGTCGGTGGCAAGGAGACGCCCGCCGGCGAGACACTGTTCCCGATGCACGGGGAACTCGAAGGCCACGACATGGCGCGCATTCTCGGTGCCTACCTGGAACGGCGCCTGCCGGGCGCCGTACCGGCCGAGAAGCTGGCGCATCTCCGGGCCGGCGCCGAGTCCGCCGAACTGGCCACGAAGCTGCCCGCCGCGCTGCCGCGCACGCCCTACTTCTGCAGCGGCTGCCCCCACAACACCTCGACCCAGCTTCCCGAGGGCTCGGACGTCGCGGGCGGCGGCATCGGCTGCCACGCGATGGCGATGTGGATGGACCGAGGCGTGAGCTGGCTGCCGCAGATGGGCGGCGAGGGCGCCTGCTGGATCGGTCTGGCGCCCTTCACCGAACAGGAGCACGTGTTCCAGAACGTCGGCGACGGCACCTACGCCCACTCCGCCAGCAAGGCGATCGAGGCCTGCATCGCCGCGGACCTCCACATGACCTTCCGCATCCTCTACAACTCCGCCGTCGCCATGACGGGAGGTCAGGACGCGGTGGGGCTGCTCAGTTCGATGGGCGTCGCCAGGCAGCTTCAGCTCCAGGGCATGAAGCGGGTCGTCCTGGTGACCGAGGATCTGGAGCGCTTCCCCCACCGGGACGACAGCGGGGTCGAGATCCGGCACCGTCGTGACTACGACCAGGTCCTCAAGGAACTGCGGGCTATCAAGGGCCCGACGGCCGTGGTCTACGACCAGCAGTGCGCGGCCGAAAAACGGCGCGAGCGCAAGCGCGGCATCCAGGAGACGCCGAAGCAGCGGGTCTACATCAACCCGGCCGTCTGCGAAGGCTGCGGCGACTGCGCGGCGAAGTCGAACTGCCTGTCCGTGGCGCCCCTCGAAACGGAGTACGGCCGAAAGACCCAGATTCACCAGTCGTCTTGCAACCTGGACTACTCCTGCATCGAGGGGGACTGCCCCGCCTTCATGACCGTCGAACTGGGCGATGGGACGAAGCCGGTCCGGCGCGCCGCCGCGGCGCCGCTCGCCGAGGACGAGACGCCGGAACCCGTCCGTCAACTGCCGGACGACGCCACCTTCCGGGCGCTGCTCGTGGGCATCGGCGGCACCGGCGTAGTGACTGTCGACGCGATCCTCGTCACCGCGGCCCTCATGGAGGGCCGGTACGCGGTCCACCTCGACCAGACTGGCCTGGCGCAGAAAGGCGGCGCCGTCGTATCGAACCTGCTGCTCAGCCGCGGGCCGATCCCCCGGGCCAACAAGCTCGGCGACGGCGAAGCCGACCTGGCGCTTTCCTTCGACCTGCTGGCCACGATCGCTCCCGACAACCTGAAGCGGTTCTCACAGGACACGACGGCCGTGGTCGGCAACACCGCCGGCATCAGCCCGGCGGCCGTGATCACGGACAGCGCCGCCCGCATGCCCCCGCTCGACGAGCTGCGCAAGCGACTTGCCCTGTTCACCGACAGCGACCGCAGCTACTTCGTCGACGCCGAGGCCGCCACCGAGCGCCTGCTCGGCAACAGCGTCACCGGCAACATCTTCCTGGTCGGCGCCGCCTACCAGCAGGGCCTGCTGCCGCTCCAGGCGCGCTTCATCGAGCGGGCGCTGGTGGCAAACGGCGTTGCTGTCGAAGACAACATCCAGGCCTTCCGCTACGGCCGCCTGTCCGTCGCCGATCCGGAGCGGTTCCGGCGCGCCGCCGGACTCGCCGAGCCAGAGGCGCCGACCGCGGCCGCGGCGGTGGACGCCGCCCGCGAGCGCCTCGAGCGCTGGGCGCCGAAGCTCGGGCCGCAGCTCGACCGGCTCCTCGCCGCCGCGCCGCGGGGAGGGTCGCTCGACCGCCTCCTGCCCGGCCGCGTCGCCGACCTGCTGCTCTACGGCGGCGGCTTCGCCGAGCGCTATCTCGGCTTCGTCGGCGAGGTCGCCGACGCCGAGGAGTCGAAGCTGCCGGGGCACACCGCCGTACGCGAAGCGGCGGCCCGCTACGGCTTCAAGCTGCTGGCGGTCAAGGACGAGTACGAAGTCGCCCGCCTGTGGATCCAGGACCCGACCTGGGACCAGGTCTCCCGCGACTACGACGGCTCGCTCAGCCGCCAGGTCCTGCTCCACCCGCCGACCCTTCGCCGGTTCGGCTGGAAGCGGAAGATCCGCCTGGGAGCCTGGTCGCGCTCGCTGTTCCGGTTGCTGTACGCGGCCCGCGGGCTTCGCGGCACGGCGCTCGACATCTTCGGAGCGACCAGGCATCGCCGCCTGGAGCGCGGCCTGTTCGACTGGTACCGCGGCCTGGTCCAGGGTGCCCTCGAACGGCTCGACTCGAACGCCGCGCCGGCGGTCGTCGAGCTGGCGGAACTTCCCGACTCCATCCGCGGCTACGAGGGCGTCAAGGAGCGCACGGTCACCTCGGCCAGGTCGCGGGCCAGGCAGCTCCAGCGCCAGCTCGACGAAGAGCCTGCTGGCTCCAGGGTCGCCTGAAGCGGCGACCGCGCTAGGATCCCCCGCCGTGACGACCCGACGGATCGCGTCAACGCTCTGTGCTCTGCCAGCCATGCTGGCGGCTGTCGCCGCGCAGCTTCCGGCCCAGACCGCGCACCCGGTGCTGAGCGGCTTCGCGCCCATCGACGACTACATCCTCGAGATCGACGGTGAAGCCGACACCGGCGCCAGGCTCTACCTCTCCCAACGGGCGGCCTCGATGCTGATCCTCAGCGACTCCCTGGGCGAGCCAATCCTGCTGTGGGCCCGCAGTATGGCGGTGGACCGGCTCCAGGACGCCGACCTCCTGGTGTCCGGGCCCGGCTACGACGTGGTTGCCGAACCGGACAAGTCCTACATCGGCGAGGCCAGACCGGACCAGACGACGATCGTTCTGCCCATCGAGGGCCGGGACGTGAAGGTCCTGCCACGACCTCCCCTGGTCGGCGACCGCACCCTGGGCGAGTTGCTCGAACACTCCCCCGGCTATCGCGCCGGCATGGACGCCTTCCAGCCGAACGCTGCTGCCATGGAGGCACTCCGCGACACCGAAGCGACACGGGTCAGGGTCTTCTTTGGCTCCTGGTGCGGCGTCTGCAAACAGGTGCTGCCGAACCTCCTCGAGGTAAACGCCGGACTCGAAGGCACGCAGGTCACCTTCGAGTACTACGGACTGGCTTCGCCTCCGGCCGGCTGGGAAGACCCGGAAGTCAAGGGCAACGAAGTGACGGGCCTGCCGATGGCGATCGTCTATCGCAACGGCCAGGAGGTCGGTCGCTTCGGCGGGGCGAACGAGTTCGCCCAGCCTGCACAGGTGCTGCACGCCGTCCTCGCCGGCGCGCGCTAGCTAACGAAACTAGAGCCCGGCGGCCCGACCGCTCACGACCACCGGCTCCTCCAGGTTCCCTACGCTCCCGACATTGATCTCCGCGCCCCAGCGGCGGCCAGCGGCCCAGAACGAGACGTTGTAGGAGCCCGGCGTCACGCAGCCGAGGCCGAGCCGTCCGGACTCGGAAAAACGCACGGCCTCGCGGGCGCCGGTCAGATGGCTCGCGATCTCGGCGCCCGACTCGGTCGTCACGCTGAGGAAGGAGAGGGATTCGCCACCGCAGTCCGCGGCTGCGCACCGCAGCTCGAGCAGGCGGCCAATCGGCAGCGATTCCCGCACCGTGGCCGTGCGGCCCGCCCCAACGTTCACCCCAAGGCCGCCAGTGCAGGCTGCGCCATCGTTCCAGACCAGCGAGATGTCACCGGCGGGCAGATTCCGGCTGGCCTGCCCGGCCGCCGACGCCAGGCTGGTGTTCACCATGTCGCCAAAGGCGTCAACGAAGTGAAGCCACGCACCTGCAGCCGGACTGCCGTCGGTGCGCTGGAGTTCGACATCGAGTACGCCGGTCTCCGCGTCTTGAACACGCAACACCAGGTGTGGCGGCGGCTCGGTGCCGAGCGCGAGATCCTGGACCACGGTTCCAGCCAGGCTACTCCTGCCCTCCCTCACACGGGTCGGCGACACTCCCGCAGACGCCTTGAGGCGGTACGGACCCGGCGGCGCCGGCGGTAACTCGAAGCGGCCATCGTCGCCGGCCTCCGCGTAGGCGACAGTACGCCCGACATCCCCGATCAGCGACACTTGGCCACCGATCGGCGCGCCGTTCACGTCGAGCAGTTCGCCCGTCACCCGAACGCCGTTCAAATCCATCCGCGGCAGCGAGCCTTCGGGCCACAACCGTCCGACGTTGCCGCCCTCGGCACGCCAGGTCATCCACAGCAGGTCGGTCGGTGCTCCCGCCACCTCGAAGGCCCCGTCCGGGCCTACGGCGCCACCCACTGCCTGGGGCGGGATGCCCAGCACACGCTGCTGCCGGGACCCGCCAGGGCGTTGCGACACGATCTGGAGCTTCCCGGAGCTTCTCGACGGTTCGAACACCCGGCTGAAGGAGACGTGGCCGCCGGTCACCGGGCGACCGTCCATGACCAGGATGCTCTGGATGACCCGAGTCGCTGTCGCGACGCCGATCGTCTGCACCTCGGCCGGGCCTTCCTCGACCGCTACCTCCTGCGAAACGCGAAGCCTGCCCGAAGCGTCCAGGACCTCCAGTCGATAGACATCGGGGGCCGCCTTGAAGTCCGCTCGCACTCTGGAGTCCTCGCCACGGCGCAGCTTCGCCTCCGCTTCCGGCGGCACGTGCAAGATCGCCTGGACGATCGGCGCCTCGACCTCCCGGAACCGGTCCAGCAAGCGAACCGTCCCGCCATCGACCCCCACGACCTGCACGGCGACCGGGCGGCCGGAATCCAGCCAGGATTCGCCCTGGTCGGCACGTTCGTTCGCGCCGAGCACGATCAGCCGATCCGTGACCGGTACCTCCGGGCACTGCAGACGCAGGTGGTAGCGGCCTGCCCGCAGGCCGCCGAGCATGTAACCGCCTTCCGGATCGGAGACAGTCACGTGGCGCTGGCGCAACATCAGGGCCGCGACGGCGCCCGCGCCGGGGGGAAGCAGCTCGACCAGGCAGCCGGCGGCGGGTTCCGCGCCCACCGCGTCGAAGAGCCGCCCCTGTACCACCGCCCCGGTCTCGAGGGCGATCAGGCCGAGCTCGATCTCGCCGCCGGGTATGGGCGCGACGCGGATGAGCGAAGACTCGAGGTAGTTCTCGGCCCGGAACGAGAGGTCGACCGTCGTATCGACGCCGAAGGAAGGGCTGATCGGCACCAGCACCGGACCCTCGGCATCCCCAACGTCATGGGAGGCGCCGCCCATCCGGCCGACGGCGTTCGTCCGCATCGTGAAGTTGCGGATCGGTTCTCCGGCGGCGCCGACAAGTTCGACGCGCACTTCGCCGGCGCCGGTGGGCGCCGTTTCCGCCTCGGTGGCCGGTTCTTCGCTGGCAACGAGTTCGAAGACGACACGCGGGGCCCGCCGCCCCTGCTCGATGGTCCGGGAGTCCGTCTCGAAGCCGGCCGCATCGGCCGTCGCGCGGAGGTTGCCGGCCGGAAGACCCGCCAGCTCGAACGTGCCCCGCACCCCGCTTTCCGCGCAGCGCCGCAAGGTTCCGAACCAGTCGGGCAGGTTGGGGTCCCGCCACACTGTGCAGACCTGGGCTCCAGCTACCGTTCGCCCGCCGTCCGCCTCGTGCACGACGCCCTCCGCCGTCCGCCCAGCCTGCAGCCGGATCTCACTGGGTGGTGGCTGCTTCGGGTACTGGCCAACAAACGGCAGGTGGGCCGGATGATCGACGACGAGCATCAGGCCGTGCAGACGCGGCACGGCATTCTCGATGGCGCCATTCTCCGCCGTTCCGCTCCGAACGAGAATCTCGTCCGCCGGCGAGACACCCCCACGCCCTGGCAGCAACACCGTGACCGATGCCCCGCGCGCGGGCTGGCCGTCCGCTCCCAGCACAACAATCTGGCCTGGCACGGGGGCCGGCGCCTGCTGCGCCGCCGCGGCTGCGCCAAGTGCTTGCAGAACGGCAAGGCAGACGACAACGGAACTCAATCGCATGATGGAACCTCCCCGGCGCGAAGCGCGGCCGAACTCAGCAACAGAAACCGGACCGGCGGTCGGAACAAACCCTCCAGACCGCTGCTGGCCTCCTCAAGCACCCAATACCTGCGACCAGGCAGCAGACTCACGTGCGCAGCCTTGGTCGGCAAGCGGACCTTGCCGATGACCTCGTCCCGTCGCGGGTCGATCCGGTGCAGGTCCCAGACCGGAGCACCACTTGTCGCGTCCCGCATCAGGACGTACAGGCTGTCCTCGTCACCGTAGAGACCAGCCGGATAGCTGGACGCCTCCAAAGCCGCGTAGAACTCAGCCATTCGGTCCTGGCTTGCTTGAGGCAGCGTCGGCAACGGCGTTGGCAGTTCCGGAAACGCCTTCAAGCTCCGACCCTCGCCCACGAGTTCCTGAATGAACACTGCGGGGGAGTAGCGGAGCGCAAACACCGAATGGTCCGAAGCACTTACCGCCGCTAAGTGGCTGAACGCCATGCCACCGGCGTCCAGCTCACCCGTATAGCCGGGCCACGCGGAGGTCTCGCGAAGAGCGCCCGATCCCCGGCCGGCCACCGGTTCGCTTCCGAACTCGGCGTACTCCCGGTTGGCGTCCTGCGGACCACTCCGCCGGCCGCCCCGTACGTAGAGCCTGCTTCGCCAGGCGACCAACTCGCCGACATTGAAGAGTTCCTTGCCGCTCCATCCGTCCGCAACTCGTCGGATATCGCCCTCCCACAGAAGCTGCCGGGGCCTCAAGTCACGACCGAGTTCGAGCAGCCGATCTGGCCGGCTTACGTCCGAGTCAGCCAGTACGTAGCCCCGCCCCCAGGGCTCCACGTCCATCGGCGACACGAAGTTGAGCGCCAGGTCCTCTGTCTCCCAACCGTTGACGACGCGTACCAGTCCCTCGGACGTGCTGTAGACAAGCAATCGCGACTGATGCAGATCCGTAAGCACGAACCGCTGGTCGTCCATCCAGGTACCCCGGATGCCACCGAGCAGGGGAAACTCGGCGACCTCCAACGGGCGGCAGGCGGGCTCGGGCATGCCGACCGCCGAGCACCCGCAAAGAAGCAACGAACCCAGGACGGCGCCGCCGGGCGCAATCCACCGCGTCATGGGGCTGGACCTCCCTGTTACAAGGCTTACTCCAGCGCCAACGCCACCAGGGCCGGGATTTGTTCCCCGCGGCCGGCACCAACGGTAAAGGCCACGTATTGCCGGCCCTCGTGGAGATAGGTCATCGGCGTGCCGTGCGGCGTGGGCTCGACGCGGTGTTCCCAGAGCTTCGCACCGTCCCGCTTGTCGTAGGCGCGAATGTGTCCGGCGTTGCCCATGAAGGTCATCCGGCTCGGGTCGTAGTCGGCCTGGATGATGAAGATCAGGCCCCTGGTCAGCACCAGACCGCCGTTCGAGAGGATGCCGTGGGAAGCACTGCCCAGATCGGGCAGATCGAGGTGTGCGATCGCGGGATGGTCCTTCGGGCCCGGGCCGTGGGCAACCTGCCACACGTGCTCGCCCGTGTTCAGGTCGATCGCGGTGATCCGGCTGTAGGGCGGCTTGACCAGGGGAAGACCGCGCGGCCCCTCCAGGAGGCCAAGGGCATCGACGTAGCGGAACTCGGAGCGGGCCGGGTCGGCCGGCCGCACGCCGAAGCTCATCACCTTGGTCATCGACGGCACGTAGAGCACACCCCCTTCGGGATCGACCGCGGCGCCCCGCCAGTTCGCTCCTCCGGCGGCGGACGGCAGCGTCAGCACGCCGAGCTTGCCGCCCTCCTTGACCTCGAGCGGCGGCGTGTAGATCGGCCCCAGCACGTAGTCCTCGACGATCTCGAGCGCCTCGGCGCGCAGTTCCGGCGTGAAGTCGATCAGGTCGTCCTCGGTGATGCCGAGCCGTTCGAAGGGCACAGGCTTCGTCGGCATCGGCTGGGTCGGGGAACTCCACTCACCGGGCACCGTCGTCTGCGGCACCGGGAGGTCGTCGATCGGCCACACGGGCTCGCCCGTCTCCCGGTCGAACACGTACGTGAGGCCCTGCTTGCTGACCTGAGCCACCGCCTTGATCTCACGGCCGTCCACGGTGACATCGACCAGGTTCGGAGCCGAGGCCAGGTCGTAGTCCCAAAGGCCGTGGCGAACGGCCTGGAAGTGCCACTTCCGCTCGCCGGTGCGGGCGTCCAACGCCACCAGGCTCTCGGCGAACAGGTTGTCGCCGCGCCGGTGGCCGCCGTACCAGTCGTTCGTCGGCGTCGACACCGGCAGGTAGACGAAGCCGAGCTCGTCGTCGCAGCTCATCATCGTCCACACGTTCGTGTTACCTGAGTACTCCCAGGACCCGTCGAGCCAGGTGTCGTTGCCGAACTCGCCGGGTCGCGGAATCGTGTGGAAGATCCAGCGTTGCCCGCCGGTGCGCACGTCGTAGCCGCGTACGTGGCCGGGGGGCATCTTCGGTCCGCGCGGACCATCCGAGATGACCGAACCGAGCACGATCACGTCGGCGCAGACGATCGGCGGCGCCGAGTGGGTGTACTGGCCCTCGTTGATCTCACGGCCCAGGCCGAGGGCTGTGTTCACCATGCCGCCGTCGCCGAAAGCCGGGTCCGGCTCGCCGGTCAGGCGGTCCAGCGAAATCAGCCGGCGGTGGTGGGCGGCGTAGATCAGACGCTCGACGGGTTCGCCGTCGATCTCCCCGCTCCAGTACTCGAGTCCCCGATGCTGGAAGCCCGCATTGGCCGGGCGGCCGGCCTCGTAGCTCTTCGGGTCGTAGACCCAGAGCGTCTCGCCCGTGCCCGGGTCGATCGCCGCCACCTGGCTGAGCGACGTGGTGATGTAGAGGACGCCGTCGATATAGAGCGGCGTGCTCTTGTACATGCCGCCGCGGTGCTCCGTGTCGGCCTCGGTCTCCACCGAGGTCCAGCGCCAGACCTCGCGCAGTCGGTCGACGTTCGAGGGGTCGATCTGGTCGAGCGGCGAGTATTTGGTCGAGGCGCGGTCGGCGGCGTAGTGGCGCCATTCGCCGATCGGTGCCTGGTCGCTCGCGTGGGGGGCGCTGCCGCAGCCGGCGGCCAGAAGCAGAAGGAGCGACCGGGCGACCGGGGCCAAGCGGGAAGCGGATGCCGGCGAGGACGCCGGCGCACCCAGTGAGAGAACGTCGTTGGGGAGCATCCGGCGAGTCTACGTGGCGATCCTGTACGCTATGCGGCCTTCAGAAACAAGAGGCTAGAGGAGAAGAGCACAATGGCTTGGGACTTCGAAACAGACCCTGAATTCCAGGACAAGCTGGACTGGATGGACGAGTTCGTCACCAACGAAATCGAACCGCTGCGCTTCGTCCTCGGCAGTCCGTACGATCTGTCGTGCCCCAAGCGCCAGAAGCTGATTCCGCCGCTCCAGGAAGAGGTCAGGAAGCGCAAGCTCTGGGCCTGCCACCTGGGTCCGAATCTCGGTGGCCAGGGTTACGGCCAGGTCAAGCTGGCGCTGATGAACGAGATCCTCGGCCGCTCGCCGCACGCGCCGATCGTGTTCGGCTGCCAGGCGCCGGACTCGGGCAACGCGGAGATCATCGCCCACTACGGCACGGACGAGCAGAAGGCCCGCTACCTGCAACCCCTGCTCGACAACAAGATGGTCTCCGCCTACTCGATGACGGAGCCGCACGGCGGCTCGGATCCGAAGGTGTTTACGACCCGCGCCGTCCTCGACGGAGACGAGTGGGTGATCAACGGCGAGAAGTGGTTCTCCTCGAACGCCCGATACGCCTCCCTGCTGGTCGTCATGGTGGTCACCGACCCGGACGCGCCGCCCTACAACAAGATGTCGATGTTCCTGGTGCCGAAGGACACGCCGGGCGTCAAGATCATCCGCAACGTCGCCGTCGGCACCGGCAACGAGGACGGCTCACACGGCTACGTCCGCTACACGGACGTGCGCGTGCCCAAGGACCACCTCCTGGGCCAGCGCGGCCAGGGCTTCGTGGTCGCCCAGACCCGGCTCGGCGGCGGCCGCATCCACCACGCAATGCGCACGATCGCCAAGGTCCGCACCGCCTTCGACCAGATGTGCGAACGGGTGCTGTCCCGGGAAACGCAGGGTGAACTGCTTGCGCAGAAGCAGCTCGTCCAGGAGAAGATCGCCGACTCCTGGGCGCAGATCGAGCAGTTCCGTCTGTTCGTTCTGCAGACCGCCTGGAAGATCGACAAGTACAAGGACTACCGGATGGTCCGCAAGGACATCTCGGCCGTCAAGGCGGTCATGCCGAAGGTCTACCTCGACGTCTTCTCGAGAGCGCTGATGATTCACGGCTCGCTCGGCGTCTCGAACGAGATGACCTTCTCGGCGGGCGTCGTCGACTCCTTCCACATGGCCCTGGCCGACGGACCGACCGAGGTCCACAAGATCACGGTGGCCAGGCAGATCCTCCGCGAGTACGCGGGCACGGACGACCTCTTCCCGACGACGCACCTGCCCAAGCTGCGGCAGGCGGCGTTCGAGAAGTACGCCGAGGCGCTGGAACTGGAAGTGGCGGCGCTGTAGCGGCCCGCACAGGGCGGGCTCGCGTCAAGCGTGTGCGGCGTGTCGGTGGCGGCGCCTTGACTGGCGCTACGCGTGGGCCGTGGCGGTGGCGCGCACACCGAGCCCGGCTACCACCGCGAACAGCAGCGCGAAGACCAGGTTCGCGATGCCGCCGTTCTCGCCCATCAGGCCCATCACCGCGAGGACGAGGAGCGCCACCGCGGTCAGTATCGAGAAGACGTTCCCCATCTTCTGGGCATCTTCCTCGCTGCCTCCCATGCAGCCAATACGGACCAGGAAGAAGGTCAGCACGGCGAAGAAAGCAAGCAGGTTCCACCAGGAGCCGGCGGCGGCGTCGACCATGGCCTGGCTGGCCCACCAGCCAGCGCCGAGAAGGTAAGCGATCGCAAAGAGGAAGTTCTTCAACATGGCGAGCGAGAATCTAGCCGACCGGCCCCGGATGGGCAAGCCCGGCAGGTCTCCTCAAGCGCCGGAACCGCCCGCCGCGGCAACGGGGAAGCGCCTGCCCTACCGGACCCTCACACGCCAGCGTGCTAACGTCTGCCTTCACTGAATCGTCACTTCCCGGGCCCCGGCCCGGTCTTCCGACGGAGGCACCCGACATGCTCCTCGATCTCGCCAGGAACCGGCACTCAATGACTCTGGCGGCAGCGCTGCTGCTGCTCCCGCTTGGCGCATGCGGAGGCGGCACCGCCGGCTCCGACGACGAGCACGCGGACCATGGCCACACGGAAGGCGACATGGACCACGCCGAAGAAGCGGCCGACGACGGCGCGCCGCGCGTCTACTTCGTGGGGCTGGAAAACCACGCCACGATCCCCAGCCTGATCAACCTGCAGTTCGCGGCCGAGAACTTCATCATCGAACCGGTGGGCGACGGCGCGATCAACGAGGGCGCAGGCCACTACCACATCGCGATCGACGGAGAATGTCTCGAGCCGGGCATCGTGATCCCGACAGCGGATCCGTGGATCCACTTCGGAGACGGCTCAGACTCGATCGAGCTCGAACTCAGCCCCGGCGAGCACTACCTCTGCCTGCAGATCGGCGACGGCGAGCACCGCACGCTCGACGAGCCGGGCCTGTCGCAGTACATCATGGTGCACGTGGAGGAGGGGGCGGCGACCGAGTAGGCCCGCTACTCGAAGAAGAACGGGCTGGTCCAGGCGGCGCCGCCGTCTTCCTGGACCACGCGAAGGTAGAGATAGCCGCCAGTCTGAAACCCTGGCAGCGGCACGGTCAGGCTGCACTCCCGCTCACCTTCCCCGCATAGCGCCTCGCCCGTCAGGGCGCCCGCGCCGGTGGCGCCCTGGCGGCTGACCACTTCAATGCGTGCGATCTCTCCGGGTGCAACCGCCCGCACGACCAGCGTCGTTTGCGGCACGCCGGCGATCGGGCCGACGGTGCCCGCGGCGGCCGCGGCGGCGGGAATGTCGGCCCCGATCGGCCATCCCGCGTAGCTCGCGCGGACCACGATCCGGGGGCCGTTCGTTGCGTAGGTGCGACGCGTGAGCAGCGCCTCGTAGATCCCCTCCCGGGTCACTTCGTCACTCAGGATCGCCGCCACGCCACCGCTCGGCGACGCCAAGTGACCCAGGCCCGGATGACCGTCGTGGCCGTCGCTCGAGCCGACGAATCCAAGCCGGTAGCCTCGATCGAGAGCGTCGCGGACGAAGTTGCCGGCCAGGGCGTTCCGGACGACCATGCCCGGTGAATCGGCAGCCTCGCTCGACCCGTGGACGGACACGACCTCGGTGACGGGTTCGAGTCTGGCCGGCGGCGGCGAAGACCAGTCGGTGGCGATCGGAGCCCCGGCCGAATGGTGGGCGAAGGTCAGCGCCCGCACGTCCTCGAGGCCGGCCCATAGTTCGTGCGGCTCGTCGTATCGCTCGTCGATCGAGCTGAGAAGCAGGCCCGCCGCGGCCTCGGCCGTCGGCTCGAAGAAGACGACATGGCGATGGCCCTCGATCCAGTTGGTCCACTCGTAACCGGCCAGCGCGACGAAGCGTCCCGGTTCGTTGCGGGTGTCGGCCGCATCCAGCGTGCGCCGCCAGATCGACGGCTCACCGTCCATGAACCGCATGCCCCAGTGGTCGTGGTCGGTTACCGCCGCGGCGTCGAGGCCGGCCACCTCCCGCGCGTAGCGCAGCAGATCGTCCGGCGTCGCCGAACCGTCGGAGAGGCCGGAGTGGTTCTGGAGATCGGCCCACAGGATGCGCCGGCCGGCCGGCGCTACAACCAGCGGGTTGCTCTCCGCTTCGAACCCGGGTTCCGGCCCATCGCCCGCCAGTCGGCCACGCACCCTGATCACGCCGCCGGCCTGCGCGGAAAGCCGAAGCGGAACGACGAGCCGGCCTCGATCCTCGAGGGCGAGGGCCAGGGAGACGACCCGCTCCACTTCCGCCGCGGAATCGTCCTTCGAGTCCATCAGGTCGATGCCGGCAGGCAGGCGAAGCTCCAGCGTCCCGGATGCCGCCGGCCAGCCGTTCCCCGCGGAGTCAACCAGCGCCGCCGTGAGCTCGACGCGATCGGCCGGCCGGGCGGTCGAAGGCACATGAAGCAGCAACCGCGCCGGCAGCCCCGGCATCACATCCACGACGGGCGACTCCCCGACCAGTTCCCGCACTCCGTCGCCGTCGCCGTCGACTGCGACCCAGAAGCGCGACTCGCGCTCGGCGTACCGGTCGGCCAGCGCGCCCGCCGGGCCGGCTCCGTACGTGATCGCCACCTCTTCTCCTGCCGCAAGCGGCCGGCCGCCGACGCTGATCGCGAGCAACTGCTGATCCAGCGTTTCGGCCGAGAGCTCGACACCGGCGGCGGCCGTCTCGATCGTCGTGTAGCCCAACGCCTCCCGACGTTCCGTCTGCGGCGTGCTCCAGCCCCAGAAGGGGGACACCTGGAGGTGGACGGTCCCTCCGACCGCTACGCCCGCCGGCCCTGCCCTGTAGACGATCCGCCAGCTTCCCGTACTGCCCGCGACCGCCGGGCCCCTCAGGGCCTCGACGGTGGCGGTGCCGCCGCCGTCGGCGGCCGAACGCGGCCGCAGCAGGTCGGCGCGCAGTTCCTCGACTACGTCGAACCGGGGCGAACGATCAGGCCAGTCTCCGTCGAGGGACTCTTCCGGCGCGGGCGCGCACGCGGCCACAAGCAGAAGCAGGACCGCCACGACTCGGAAACGAAGCATCCCCTGGATCCTCTCACGACCGGCGGCAACGGCTGTAGTCTGAACGCTGTCCAATGTCCTACAAGATCGCTTTCATCGGCACCCACGGCGTCGGCAAGACGACCCTCGCCTACGGGCTCGCCGCGCGCCTGAAACGCCGCGATATCAACCTGGACGTCGTGGTCGAAGTGGCGCGCCGTTGCCCGCTGCCGCTCAACGAGGGAACGACCCTGGAGGCGCAGTCGTGGATCCTCCATTCCCAGATCGCCGACGAACTGGCCGCCGAGGCCCGTTCGCCGGTCGTGATCTGCGACCGCAGCGTCCTCGATAACTACGTCTACCTCCTGTTCGCCCGTGGCCGCCAGCCGGCCCTGGAACCCCTGATCGAGTCCTGGTGCACGACGTACGACCTGAAGGTCTACGTTCCGATCCTGCACGGCAGCGAGGCGCAACCCGACGGCGTCCGCGCCATCGACCCCGCCTTCCGGCAGCAGATCGACGACCGCCTCTGGAACGAGCTGGAGGACCGTCGCATCGGAGTCCTGGTCCTCCAGCGGGAGGATCGCGACGGCTGGCTCGATACGGTCGAGGAAGCGGTCGCGAACCAGCTTCGCATTCCCCAGCTCGACCTGCTCTGAGTCACGAGCCGCACGCGTATACTCGCGGGCCGAACAACGAATCCAACCGTCAACCGTCCGCACTGCAGCCGACCTCGGCGCCCCTTGGCGCTGCCGGTCTCAGAATCGAGAGGAGCCGCCATGTCCCGTCCCTTCCTGCGCACCGAACTCTGCGACATGCTCGGGATCGAGTATCCCGTGTTCTCCGCCGGCATGGGACCAGTGGCGGGCGGCGCGGAACCCGTCGCCAGGGCCGACCTGGTGGCCGCCGTTTCCGAGGCAGGAGGCCTGGGCGTGATCGGAGGCGTTGCCTACAGCCCCGAGGACCTGCGGGCTGAGATCAACAAGGTGCGCGCGAAGACGGACAAGCCGTTCGGGGTCGACCTGCTGCTGGCTTCGAACTTCCTCGAGAAGGCGGGCAGCGGACCGATCTCGGCGACGGTGCCGACCCGCGACCTGGTGCCGGCGGAAACGCGCGACGCGCTCAGGAAGATGGCCGAGAGCCTGGGCATCGATTGGCTCGAGGCGCCGCCCCCGGCCCCGAGCTGGCCGGTGCCCGAAGGCCAGAGCTACGCCGGCGCCCAGATGGAAGTCCTGCTGGAAGAGAAGATACCGGTGTTCGCCTCCGGCCTCGGTTCCCCGGCACCCTTCTCGAGAGCGCTCAAGGACGCCGGCATCAAGATCGTCTCCCTCGTGGGCAACGCCCGCGCCGCGCGCCGGGTCGCCGAGGGCGGCGCCGACATCGTCGTCGCCCAGGGCACGGAAGCCGGCGGTCACACCGGCAAGATCGGCACCCTGGCGCTCCTGCCCCAGGTCATGGACGCAGTCGCGCCGATCCCGGTCGTTGCCGCGGGCGGCGTCGCCGACGGCCGCGGCCTGGCGGCGGTCATCGCGGCGGGCGCGATAGGCGCCTGGTGCGGCACTGCTTTCCTGGTTTCGAACGAGGCGAACCAGCCCGCGCTGCAGAAGCAGCGCATCCTGGAAGCCGCCACCGAGGACACGGTGGTCACCCGTCTCTACAGCGGCAAGACGATGCGGAACATCACGAATCCGCTGATCCAGGCCTGGGAAGCCAGCGGCATCCGGGCGCTGCCGATGGGGCTCCAGGGCGTGCTCACCCGCGACCTGCTCCACTCCATCCGCACGGCCGGACGGGACGACCTGCTGATGAACGCCGCCGGCCAGGCCTCCGGCATGCTGCAAAAGGCTCGCCCGGCCAGCGAGATCCTGCACGAGATGGTCGCGGACGCTTCGCACCTCCTCGGTGCGCGGCTGTCGCAGCGGGTTCAGGTCCAGGTCGCCGTCTAGGAGACGCCAACCGGATCACCAGCGCCGCGCGTCGGGCTCGATCGCTTCGAGGTCGAAGCAGTGGTAACCGGCGGGGTGCCTCCAGAACCGCTCCCGGTAGGGGTACATCCGTAGCGACGCCTGATCGGTGGGCGCATCGAGGCTGAACGTCGCGCAGAGTTCGTACGCCTTGTCCCCCGCAGCCCTGAACGTGTACGGCTCCCGGCTTTCCGGGTCGACGATCGACGCGATGTTGATGTCCCGCTCGCCACTGAGGGATTCCAGGCCCGCGGGCAGGGAGCCGTTCCGCTCCCAGTAGATGTCGACGCCTCGAACGATGTCCCGCAGGTTTCCTACGCGGGCGACATCCAGCCCGCGCTCCCGCGCCTTCCCGGGCGAACCGACGGCAACCAGTCCCAGGACGACCGCCAGGAGGACAGCAACCGCCGACACGCCTGCGAAGACGGTCGGCAGCTTCGGCGCCCGACCGCCTTCGGCCGCTTCCACGTCATCCTGGCGGAGATCCCAGAAGTAGTAGCCGAACACGCTGCCGGCAATCACCGCCACGACGCCGACCTTCAGAAGAAACCGTACGGCCAGTTCACCGCCCAGACCGAAGAACACCAGGGCGATCAGGTCGCCGGCCAGCACGCCCGCGGCGACGAACAACGTCAGGAACGTGAGCCACTTCCTGATCCGCGACGAGCGCAGGTCCGGATCGCTGCGCAGCGTGCGTCGCACCATCCGTTGAATCAGCAGAAACGCCGGGAAGGAAATGACGAGGTACGCCAGCCCCCAGCGCAGCATCTCGGCGGAAGCTGCCGCCGGAAGAGTGAACGCCACATCGGCGAAGGCCCGGTTGATCAGCACGAACATCACGTTGCCGAAGCTGATCGCCGCCGTATACAGCGCGGCGAAGAGGACCAGGTAGAGAAAAGCCTCCCGAGCGCCGAGATAGGGACGCGGCCGCGGGATCGGCGCCACGAAGTCCCGGTCCACCCAGGCGCTCAGCGCCTTGTCGATGTCGGCCTGTCGCCAACTCGCATCGGCGAGCGCCTCCCGGATCTCCTCGCGGCTCGCGCCCCGCGACAGTGCTTCTCGTACGAACCGGCTCAGTTCCTCGTTCACGGTTTCTCCTCCGTGTTGTTGACGATGTCAACATTACACGTGATCCTCCGCCGCGTCAACACCGTTGCAAGCTAGACTGCGCGCCCATGACTTCTTCCGCCGTTCTCGACGCGCTCCGTTCCCTCGACACGCCCACCGTCTGCAACGCCCTGGAGGTTGTCGCGCCCAAGCGGCGCGGCCACGGCTACACCGTCGATCCGCTGGTGTGCGCGCGGCCCGACCTGCCGCCAATCGTTGGCTTCGCGCGGACCGCCCGTATCCGCGCCCAGCACCCGAACGCGGCCGATCCCAAGCAGGCCCGCCGCACCTCCGTCGGCTACTACGAGTACCTGGCTTCCGGCGACGGCCCGACGATCACGGTGATCCAGGACGTCGACGACGGCACCCGCGGCTACGGCGCCTTCTGGGGCGAAGTCAACTCCAACATCCACCGCGGCCTGGGCTGCCTCGGCGTGATCACGGACGGCAGCATCCGCGACCTGGACGACGTCGCCGAGGGATTCCAGTTGCTCGCCGGCCGGGTCGGACCCTCACACGCCTTCGTCCACGTGGTCGACTACGGCGGCCCGGTAACCGTCGCGGGCATGGCCGTCTCGGACGGCGACCTGATCCACGCCGACCAGCACGGCGCGGTCGTCATCCCCGCCGATGTGGCCGACCAGGTCGAAGCGGCGGCCGACCTGATCGCCCGCCGCGAACGGGTCATCATCGACGCGGCCAAACAGCCGGACTTCAGCTTCGAGAAGCTGAAGGCCGCCTGGGGCGAGGCGGCGGAGATCCACTGAGTCGGCGGCGAGCGCTCAGGCCATCACGGGATCGATCGGCGTGATGATGCCGAGCGCGTCCTCGAGCGCCTGGGCCGCCTCGAGGCACAGACCCTCGCGGTAGCGGCCGCCGATCACCTCGACTACCTGGGGCAGACCGTTGGCTACACCGGTCGGTACGCAGACGGCAGGCAGCCCGAGCAGGTTCAGGGCGACCTCGAAGCGCATCTGGTCGAGAACGTCGCCGGGTTCCTGCAGGTCGTAGCCGATGACGAAGGGCGGCTGGGTCATGATCGGAGCCAGCGTGATCGGGTAGTCCTCCTGGAACTCCTGCCAGGCGGTGGCGACGCGGTGACGCTGGGCGAACATCCCGACGTACTCGGTAGGAGATTCGGCGTCGAACACCTCGAGCCCCCGCATGAGGAACTCGTAGGCGTCCGGCGACATGATCTGTTCGAGCACCTGCCGCGCCAGGTGCAGCTCGTAGCCGAGGAAGACCTCCCACGCTCGCCGTGCCTCGGCCGCCAGGGGCGGTTCGATCTCTTCGACCGCGTAGCCGACAGCCGCGAGCGCCTCACCGGCGGAGCGCACCCCCGCCGCCACGTCCGGGTGCGTCGAACCGCCGCTGGGCTCAGGCACGAGCGCAACCTTGATCGGCTCGCTGGGCCGGTCCAGGTCGAGCGGAACCGGCATCGACCAGGGATCGCTCCTGTGGTAACGCCCAATCAGCTCGTACGCGGTACGGAGATCGGAGACGCGGCGCGCCATGGGACCGTTCACGGCCATCAACTGACTCGACAACTCGCCGACGAAAGGGCTCGCGATACGCCCCAGCGTCGGCTTGAGCGACGCGATGCCGTTGCACTGGGCCGGGATACGGAGCGAACCGCCAATGTCGTTGCCGAGCCCCAGGCAACTCATGCCGCTCGCAAGCGCCGAGCCTTCGCCTCCGCTAGAGCCGCCCACGTTGCGGTCCGCTGCCCATGGATTCCGGGTCAGGCCGTAGAGAAAGCTGTCGGTGTGAACGCGTAGTCCGAGATCGGGCAGGTTCGTCCGCGTCAGAACGATGGCGCCCGCGTTCCTGAGCCGCGCCACGATCAGATCGTCTCTCTCCGCAATCAGGTTCTCGTTCGCCGGCACGCCGTTCGTGGTCGGAGTGCCGGCGACGGCGATGTTGTCCTTCACCGAGATCGGCACGCCGTGCAGCGGACCCAGTTCGGCACCCGCCGCCACCGCCTCGTCGGCGGCCTGAGCGGCGGCGCGGGCCTCGTCGGCCAGCACGCGCACGACGGCATTCAGGTGGCCGTTCACCGCCTCCACGCGGGCCAGGTGCGACTCGATCACTTCGACGCTCGAGACCTCGCCGCGGCGGATGGCCGCCGCGAGTTCGCGGGCGCCGGCGCGCCACAGGTCGTCGGGCATCGGCCCGGCGGCCACATCGGCGGCGCTATCCGCGGCAGTCGTCGCATCGCCGTTGCAACCGGCGAGCAAGCCGGCGGCGCCGGCCAGGGACAGGGCGTGAATCACCTGACGCCGCGAAACGCCGTTGATCTCCTGGGGCTCGAGCTCCTGTGTCGTCACCTTGCTGTCTCCTCTCACTCGGCTCGCAGGTCATCCAGACCGAGCGTTTCTCCGAGGGCCGGCTCGCCGTCCATGCCGCGGACTTCCAGCGTCACCGAACGGGAAGTCCAGTCGATGGACAGCGCACCGTAGTTCTCCGGCCGATAGGTCGGACCCACCCGGTACGGCCCGGCCTCTTCCTCGCTGGCGAACGCCGAGTTGAGGGAACTCGCGGTGAGTTCCAGAAGCGGATAGCCGAGCGCGTCGTCGCGACGGTAGATGCCGCCGCGGTGGCGGTCGCCGGAGATGATCACCACGCCGTTCGCGCCCGTCTCGCGCAGGAGGGCGAAGAGGCGATCACGCTCGGCCGGCATCTGCTTCCACGCTTCGTAACCGTGTCCATCGGCGATCACCTGGATCGACGACGCGAGGATGCGCAGATCCGCCTCCTCCTGGAGCACCTCGCCAAGCCACGCCCACTGCTCCTCGCCCAGCATCGTCTTCGATGGATCAGGATCCGGCATGTAGCGCTCCTTGCCCGGCGCACCGCGCTCGTCGGTCAGCCGTAGCGGGGAGCGAAAGTACCGCGTGTCGAGCAGGATGAGCTGAACACGCTGACCCGGCGGGCCGTAGGTCACGGCGTCGTAGACCCCCGGCCGCGAGGCACGCTCTGAATCCGGCGGCACGTCCCAGAAGTCCTCGAAGATCCGCTGCGCCTCTTCGCGGCCGAAGAAGTCGGCGCCGGCGTCGTTCAGACCATAGTCATGGTCGTCCCAGGTGGCGGCGAGCGGCACTCCCGCCTGTCGCAGCCGGCTGAAGCCCTCGGCTTCCGCCTGCATCGCGTAGGCGTCCCGCAACTCACGCAGGTCCTCGGACTCGACGTCGCCGTAGACGTTGTCGCCGAGGAACACGAAGAGTTCGAAGTCGTCGTCGAGAATCGCGTCGAAGATCGGCTGCGGCAGGTCCTGCCTCAGGCAGGAACCGAGGCCAATTCGCTCGAGCGCCGGCTCGACCGCGGCGGCTTCGGTCTCCGCGGCCGGTTCCGGGGCCGAAGCGCCGCAGGCCAGAGCCAGCAGCGCGGCCGCGAGGAGCGCCTCAGTTCGCAGCTTCACGACACACGCTCTTGATCGAGAACCCTGACGGGTCCGGCAGTTTTCCAGCAGCGACCATCTCATCGATCAGCTTCTCCGTCTCCGTGACCCGGTCCCTCTTCGCATACTCCTGACGCCTCGCCCTCACCTGCGGGTGCTCAAGCATCGAACAGTATCCCAGCATCCTCTGCTTCACTTTCTCCCACTTCCGCCGCACGTAGATGTTCGGCTGGTAGGACTCGTCCCATTCAGGCGTCACGTAGTCGCGCAGATCGAACGGCCTGCGGAGGCGCCACACGCCCGTGTCGTAGACGATGTTGGGATCGTCGCCGGCGCAGAGGTGCTCGTAGAACCACATCCCCTCGTAGTTCGCCTCCAGGTCGGCCAGGGAGAGAACGCCCGAGACGGCCCTGCCGAGAATCGTGATCTCATGCTGGAGGCCCCGACGCACCGCCCGATCCTCAGCTTCGGCGGGCGTCGCGCCCCGCAGAGTCGCCTTGCGGTACCAGCGGTGGTAGTACCAGGCGGTTCCCAGCAGATGCGTCAGCTTGTCCGTGCCGAGCCGTACGCCGTTGATCTCCACCGTCGGACTCGGCGGCATCCAGCGTCCGGTGTCGAACAGCGGCGACGTTCCGCCGTAGAGGTACTTCTGCTCGAACTCCCGCATCTCTTCGGGGCCGGACGGCGAGCGGCTGACCAGCGGCGAGTTCACCGACCAGGTCTCGAAGCCGTCGAAGAACAGCATGCGATGACGCTTGAAGAACCGGAACCGTACCTTCTGGCACCGCCGGTCCCTGCCCTCCCGGTTCAGCTCGGCGACCAGGCGCTCGAGTTCCAGGTTGACCCGGGCGTTCAGCACCTCGGTCATGTCCTCGAGGTGGCGGCCCCAGGCGAAGAACTGGTCCGTTTCGAGACCCGACGCGGCCCCGGCGCCCCCGAGTCCGGGAAGCAACGCCAAGACCACGGCGGCGAGTCCGAAACGCGGGGATGCCGGTCGCGCCGTTCCTGGCATCAGAACCCCCAGCCGATGCCGGCGGTGTACACGTAGCGGTCGGCGTCCTCGTGAGCGGAGCTGATCCGCCGCAGGACGCCCAGGTTGAACGTGATGCGAGGCAGCGCGAACTGCCCTTCGAAGCCGGCCAGCGTCTGTCGCGCCGGATCGAGTTCGGAGTCTCCCCAGGTGCGGACCAGGACGGCGCGAGCGCTCCAGCCGACGTAGACGTTGTTCAGGAAGGCGGAACGCGGCTTGTGCGTGGCAATCACGCGCGCATAGCCAACGCCGAGCTGTCCTCCCGCGGAACCTGGTTCAATCTGCGCGACGAACCCGCGGTACTCGCAGAACGTGGTGCAGTCGTAGCTGGCGGGCATCCGCGCCAGAACGGCTCCGGCACCTGCCGAGAAGTCAAGAGGAATCGAGTACCGGACCCGCGCGATGCCGAGCCAGCGGAGCGAGGTCTCGTCGACGTCTGCTTGCACGCGGTCGCCGGTTTCACTCGACGAGGGTTCGGCCCGCGGGTCGTCGCCGACCTCCTGTGCCGCCACGGACAACGCCTGGAGAACGATGACCAGGGCGCCCACCGCGAGCGGGGTGTTGGGCATCGTCGACGGAATCTCCTGCGGGGCCTCTGCCCCGCCATCCTATTAGGCGGAGCCGGCCTGACGGTCGGCGCGCCATTCCGGCCGCCTTCGGCGGCAGCGGGTCGGAGGACCCGCGCACCAGTTTCCTAGTTGCCGAAGCGGTAGCTCATGACCGCCTTCAGGCGACGGCCCTTCGGGTTCGCTGTCAGGGCGTCGAAGGACTGCTCGAAGAAGACGAGAGGCGGATCCTCGTCGGTCAGGTTGATCGCCGACAGCGCGAGATCGAACCCGAGCCGCGGGAAGCGCCACAGGAACGTCAGATCGAACGTGAGCCACTCGTCGATCGGCAGCAGTTCGGGCGGTGTCCAGGCCACGTTGCTGTCCTCGTAAGACGAGATGTGGTTCGCCCAACCGATCAGACTGTAGTCGCCCCAGCGATAGCCGAGCGAGGCCCGCGTCTTCATCTCCGGCAGCGGCGGTGCGATCGGCGTATCCCGGTTCAGGAGACCGACGACGTCCTTCTGCTCGCGGTAGACGACGCCGTCAAGTTCGAGTTTCTTCAGCTCGTAGCTCTGCGTGTACGTGCTGTCCACACCGAAGGAGAGCTCCCCAGGCCCCGCGTCCACGTTGCCGTGCAGGTGGAAGTCGAAGCCCGAGGTCTTGATGCCCGGCCAGTTGATCAGGTCGATCCGCACCCTTTCGATGTCGCCGGGAACGCAGGAACCGTCCGTTACCCCACCGGGGCAGACGACTCTGCCCATGACCGCGTTGAGCGCCGCCTGGCTGCCGCCGTAGCCTTCCGCGTAGAGCCGCACCACCTCCTGCTGTGGCAGCAGGGCGATCACGTCGTCGAAGTCGTAGCTCCAGTAGTCCAGCGTCACGTCGATTCCGGGCGAGGCGAAGAGCACCAGACCCAGGTTGTAGGTGAACGCCTGCTCCGGCTTCAGCGCCCGGCTACCGAACGCGTCGACCGCCTTGTAGACACCGACCGTGTTCAGGTACTCGAGCGTCGTGCGAATCTCCTCGTTCAGATCGTCGACCGAGGGCGCGCGGAACGTGGTCTGGACCGAAGTGCGGAACGCCAGCACGTGATCTTCGCCCGCCGAGAGCTGCCAACGGCCCGAGAACTTCGGATCGAAACTGTCGATCTCGTCGTGGAGCTCGTAGTTCGCCGCGAACTGCATGTCGCCCCGGAGCGCGTTGAGCGACAGCTCGCCGAACACCCGGTGAACGGCCTGGGAGTCGCCGTAGGGGTAGTAACCCGACGTGAACGTGAAGGCTCCGGCGCGTGCCCCGGTCTGTCTGCCGGTGACCGGGTCGACGCAGGACCGGTCGCCCGGCACGACGCAGGGATTCAGGGCGTAGTTGCCGACCGCGTTCGGGATCGCGCTGACATCGAGGTGGCGATACTGGTAACCGAACGCGTAGTCGAGCTTCTGAGGCAGCCAGTTGCCCGACAACGTCGCCTCGGCCACGACGAGTTCCGCCTCGTTCTCGACGTTCACCTGTTCGTTGATCCAGTCGAGCATTGCCCGGTTGTTCTCCAGGCCCGCGACGTACATGGGATTCGCGCTGTTCTCCCATGGCGCACCCGGCTGGGCGGAGAACTCGATCGCGTTGCCGAACGGCTTGTAGTACGTGCAATCGCCGGCGCCCGGCTGGGCCGAACCCGTGTTCCCGAGCCGCATCCCCGAAGGGCTCGTGTCGTCGGCCACCACGCCGACGCCGCAGTTCGGACCGCCGAAGCCGCGAAAGGCGAGGAACTTGCGGTACGCGAACTCCGCCGGGTGGTTCATGTTGCCCGTCGCACGCGAGTAGTTCACCCCGACATCCAGGTTGGCCGCCTTGCCGCCGATCGACAGATCGTGGTCGATGTTCGCTGCGATTCGGGTCGTCTCCGTGCCCCGCTCCAGGCCGCGGCCGGGACCCGCATTGCCGACCAGGCGACCGTAGAAGTACCAGTCGTCCTGCAGGCAGTCTTCCCCGGTGGCGAAGCCGCCCATTCCGGGGGAGCTGTTGCAGAACTCCTGGCGCCCCGGGTGGTCGTTGGAGATCAACTGCAGGCCGTCCAGCAACGACACCGGCGGGAAGGAAGGCGTGGTCACGTAGTTGGGGATGTTCGACTCCGCGAAGAGTGCCTCCACGTGGTACGTCGTGCCCTCAGCCAGCGGACCGTTCAACTCGGCGAAGAAGCGGTTCGTCTCGGTCGCCTCGATCAGGCTGTCCCACGGCTGATAGCGGAAGGCGCAGGTCCAGCCCCGGTCGTAGCCGCCGAGGCCGTTACACGCGGGATCGACGAAGTAGTCCGTGCCGGCAGTGCCATTGCGTGCCCGGGCCAGCTCCTCGACGAACGCGGAGGAACTCTCGCCGCCCGTGAGATTCGGTTGCAGGAAGATGCCGGGATTGCCGGTGTTGGACCAACCCCAGAACCAGCCGGTGGCGCGGTCCTGGAGCGTGTACGCCCGCTCCCGGGCACCGAGATGCGAGCGCTCCGTGCGCTCGAGCGAGAACACGAGGTGATGTTCCGAATCACCCAGCTTGCCGCCCCAGATGGCGCCCGCCGAAGAGTCGCCGGCGCCGTCCATGCTCTCGTGGGAGAGCGAGACCTCGAAGCCGGTGAACTCGTCACGGGTAACGAAGTTGGCGACACCGGCCACGGCGTCCGAACCGTAGATCGCGGCCGCGCCCTCCTTCAGCACCTCGATGCGGTCGATGGCAAGCGAGGGGAAGGCGTTGACGTCGACGAAGCGGCCGCCGAACAGCCGCGCCGGCAGCGGTACCTGACGCTTGCCGTTGAGCAGCACCAGGGTCCGCGACGCCCCAAGGCCCCGGAGGTTCACGTTGGCGACGTTCTCGGGCACCGCCGTCCCCTGGTCGTTGTACCAGCTGTTCGCCTCGCCGATGACACCGGAAGAGGCGGTCAGGCTCTTCATCAGATCGACCGCCTGAAGCGAGCCCTGCTCCTTCTGCATCTCCCGGTTCAACACCTCGACGGCGAAGGGGAGGTCGACGGCCGGCTCCTCGATCGCCGAGCCAGTCACGATGACTACGTCGTGAGCCTGGAAGTCGAGGACGTCGTCCTCGTCGTCCTGGTCTTCGTCGTCGCGCTCCTCATCTTCCTGGGGCGGGGGCCTGTCGACTGGCGAAACCGGAGATGCTTCCGGCGCCGCGGCCTCGTCCTCGTCGCCGGCAGCGAAGGCGGTTCCTCCAAGGGCCACAAGGAGGGCTATCAACAGGATCAACAGGGATTTGGCGTGCATGTCGCCTCCATACTCTGGGTTCCGGCAATGCGTGAGCGGCTCGTCGTCTGGCAAGCGTCGACCTACCAACCGGACCGCGAGCTACGGGAGGGCCTGTGCGAACAATGATACTCCCAACTGGGAGAAGCGCTCTCCACTAAGATCAACGCCCAAGAGGAGGTCCCAGATGTCCAGACGAGTCCGCCCAGTCCTGCCCGTGGCCGTCCTCGCGCTGACCCTGAGCGCGACCGGCCCATCCGCCGCCCACCACGCCTTCTCGGCCGAGTTCGACGCCAACCTGCCGATCACGATCGAGGGCACGATTACCAAGGTCGAGTGGATCAACCCCCACGCCTGGGTCCACGTCGAGATCACGCTCGACAACGGCGAAACCGAGACCTGGGAACTCGAGGCCGGGACGCCGAACACGCTGGTCCGCCGCGGCCTGACCCGCACCCTGCTCAGACCCGGCACGGAAGTCGTCGTCCGCGGCTACCAGAGCAAGGACCAGCTCTGCACGCCGAACTGCCGCGGCAGCGGCCGTGACATGAAGCTTCCCGACGGCCGCAGCCTGTTCATGGGTTCCTCCGGCACCGGCGCGCCGCGCGACGGCGCCGACCCGACCGAGCAGTAGCGCGCCGAGTTATCGGGAAGTTACCCGGCTTTAGCGGATTCGGATAACCCGGGGTTGCTCGCGGGGTCAGCCGTCGCTGGTGGCCTGGCTCGGTTCCTCGTCGTCGTCCAGCACGCCGAAGGAGGCAACAACCTCCAGGCCGATGAAGACCACGGCCAGCAGGATGAAGAACTCGAAATCAGTCACTGGTCCTGCTCCTCCTTCGCCGCCTCCAGCGCCTCCCGGGCGGCGTCGACGCGGTTCTGCCCGCCATACCAGCTAGCCAGCCAGTCCTTGCCGTCTTCGGCGGTGCCCTGCTGCTCGCGGTGGCGGGCGCCGCGAAGCATGAGCGTCATCGCGCGGTTGCCTTCATGGCAGGCGTACTCGAGGACCGGGTCGTCGCTCCGCCGCATCTCGAGGGCGCTCGTCCAGGGAGCTTCGAAGGACTCGGGGTCGTCGACGGTGTACTCGTAGAGCAGGGCGTCGGGGCCGGTGCGGGTGAAGCGCTCGGTCAGGACCAGGTTCGCGCCGGTACCGCGGTACGCGGTTTCGTCGGTGTAGTTCTTCGTCGTCACGACGAACGTGTCACCGTCCCAGACACCTGACGAGTCGCCCTTCCAGAAGCGCATGCTCTCGTCGGCGTGCTCCCGGCCGTCGGTGGGGATGACCCGGTGATCGTTAATCATCTCGGTCATGATCGCGACGTAGCCCGGCGACTGGAAGATCTCCATCATGTTGTTGTAGGCGCCCGGGGTCATCGGCGGGCCGGCATTGAAGCCGATGATGCAGCGCTCGTACGAGTTCCGCTCTTCCGGACCCGCCGGAGGCTGGCCCCAGAGGGCGTAGCGTTCGTTCACCCTACGGATCGCCCCGTCCGTCATCTTCGGCAACCGGCCGTTCGGCGGATCGATCACCAGGGACGTCCGCATCGTGCCCGAAACCTTGTCACCGAGGTCGAGCCAGAAGGAGTTGTAGCCGACGTCGACGTCGCCCTGGCTGGGGTCAACGTCCTGTACTCCCGACGTTGCCCGTGCGGCACGCTCCTGGCGGCGCCGTTCTTCCCACTCGGCCGCCTCTTCGGCGGTCAGGGTTGCCTTGTCACCGAAGGCGGCTGGCCGTTCGAGCGGCGTGATCGAGCGGTAGTCCCAGGTGCCCTGCAGGTCCGGAACGCCCCAGGACGTGACGAGCTTCTCATCCTCGGCGTACAGGCTCCCGGCGACAACCAGGATCGCGACGACGAAACTGACGGTGCTTGCAGACGGTCGGTGCTTCATGACTTCGACTCCTCCTACTGCTGTGGCGTCGCCCCGCGGCGCAGATGGCCGTAGGCCGCGTCCTCTCCTCCGAGCGGAATGCACTTGAACTCGAGCAGGCGCGCGTTCTCTTCGAGGCGCCGGTAGAGCGGCATGCTGATCGTCCACGGCTCCGTGAACACGTTCGGGTCGGTGATCGTCGCCTCGTAGTGCATCGAGTCCGGTCCGGTGCGCGTGTAGCGTTCGACGACCTGGAGCTCCTCGCTGTGGAAGTTGCCCGAGGCGTCGAACCAGGTGTCGGCGACCTGGTCCGTGACCTCGACCACCAGGGTGTCGCCCTCCCAGTGCCCGAGCGAGTAGCCCATCCAGGACGGCAGTACCGCCCTCGTGCCCGGGCGGTCGAGACGGACCGCGCGGCTGTTGCCGCCCCACTCGTAGGCGAAGAAGACCGACTTCGGCGTCTGCACGATCTGGAACGGCAACGGCATGTAGTTGGCTCGCGGAATGCCTGGAATGAAGCACTTCGCCGCCGGGTCCAGGTTCAACCAGTCCGCCCGGTTCGCGTTTCGGTGCTCGAGCGCCCAGTCCTGGTAGGGAATCTCCCCGCCCTCGACCACGCTCAGCCCGGCCGGAATCGCCCCCAGGGCACCGTACTCGGGTACCGGCGTGCGCCGGGCATGGTGAGCTTCGAGGTCCCAGTGCGCGCTGTTCATCGCCTGCCAGATGCCGTTCAGATCCGGATCGCCATCAGGCGTCCGCGGCGCCTGGTACGCGCCGTCCTGTGCCTGCGCCGTCGCAGACACCACGAGAAGCAGCATCGCCGGCAGCGACACGGCCGAACTGTGCTTTTTCATGATGGCGGACTATAGCGAAGGCCAGGCTACGGGAGGCGGAACACGAACAGGCCGTTGCCGCTTTGCGGGTAGCGGATCTCCGGGCTGACTCGGGCTGGAACGAAGCGCGGACTGCCGCCTCCGAGCCCCGTCGATACCGCCACGTACTGGACACCGTCTACCTCGTAGCTGACCGGGAAGCCCTGCACGGAAGTCGGCAGACGGGTGCCCCAGAGTTCTTCACCCGTTGCGACGTTCCAGGCGCGGAACCGCCGGTCGATGTCCCCGGCGAAAACGACACCGCCGCCTGTCGTCAGCGCCGCGGTCAGGAAGGCCGGCCGCTGCTCGACACTCCAGACCTCCTCCATCGAGTCCACGTCGTAGGCCGCGAGCTTGCCGAGCCGCCCCTCCGTGCCGGGCATCTCGAACCACTTGCGGTCTGCCCCCTCGCCCCCCGCCCCCTCTTCGAAGCGCGGCTCGCGGCCGGAGATGTCGAGGCAGCTCTGGCTCAGCGGCACGACGAGCAACCCGTGCGCGGGGCTGTAGGAGGAGGCCTGCCAGTTGTGGCCTCCGGCTGTGCTGGGACAGACCGAGACCCACTCCCCGACTTCGGCCGACGCGATGTCCTCGCGGTAACGGACTTCGCCGGTCTCGCGGTCGATGTGGTCGAAGACGTTCTGGAACACCATTTCCTCGAGCGCGACGAAGGAGCCATCCGTGCGGTCGAGCTTCCACAGGATGCCGTGCTTGCCGGACGTAAGCAGGAGCTTCCGTCCACCGCGGTCGACCAGGACCTGCTCGAAGGCCTCGTCGAGGTCGAGGGCCTCGCCGGGCACGTGCTGCCGGTAGAAGACGATCTCCCCGTCCCCGGGTCGCAACGCAAGGGTCGAGTTCGTGTACAGCACCTCGTGGTCGATCGTCAGGCCCCTGCTCGCCGGCACCCAGGGCTTGGCCTGCGCCACCGGCCAGTAGATGAGTTGTAACTCGGGGTCGTAGCTACCGGGAATCCAGGAGTCGCCGCCGCCGCGCAGCATGAGCGGCAGATCGCCCCAGGTGTCGCCTCCGGGCTCCCCGGGACGGGCGATGGTGTACGTGCGCCACCGCTCTTCGCCGGTTTCGGCATCGTGGGCGGTGATGAAGCAACTGTCTTCGTAGTAGCGGATACAACCGTTGATGCCGTTGACCACGAGCCCATCGACCACGATCGGACCGCTCGTGTTCCGGTAGCGCTTCGCCGGATCGGCAATCTGCGTCTCCCAGAGCGGCCGCCCGCTGCGGGCGTCGAGCGCGAGCATGGCCGCATCCTTCGTGGCGACAAAGATCCTGTCGCCCCAGATCGCGAGGTTACGAAGCTGGTTGAAGCCGCGCGCCAGATCGCCCTCGAGGGAGCGCCGGTACTCCCAGATCAAGGTGCCCGTGTCGGCCTCCAGCGCCTGGATGATGTTGCGCGGGTTAGCGAGGTACATGACGCCGTCGTAGACCAGCGGCGTCGGCTGGTTCACGCCGTCGGCCATCGCCCACGACCAGGCCAGGCGCAGCCCGCTGACGTTGCCGGAGTCGATCTGATCGAGCGGGCTGTGGCCCTGGCCGTCGTAGGTGCGTCGGAACATCAGCCAGTCGCCGGGGTCCGGGTCGAGCAGCATCCCGGTCGTCACCGGTTCGAAGTCCTCGATCTCCCGTTCCCCAGACGGCGTGACGAGCTCCTCCTCCGCTTCGGCAGGAGCGCCGACGGCGCGTTCCGCGATCACGGCTGAGTCGCTCGAAGAGGCGGCTGCGCCCCCCAACCCCAGCCCGCCCAGTGACACGGCGAGACCGGAGCTGTCCGGTATCAGCGCTTCGTCGCCGGGGGCCGCCCCATTCCGTAGCAGCACGAAGGCTGCGAGGTCGAAGGTCTGCTGCGGCGTCAGGGAGTTCCGGTTCTCGGGCGGCATCGTGACCCGGATCGTGTCCGCGAGATCGACCACGGCGCCGGCTCCCCAGGCGTTGAGAAAGTCCGCGCCGAGCAGAGGAGGCGCCTCGTTCGCGCCGGCCAGGCTCGAGAGGTGGCATTCGACGCAGATTCCCTCATAGAGCGCCCGTCCACGCTCCGCCTGCTCGGCGGTGAAGACTCGCACCGGTTCCGGCTGCTGTTGCGCCCCGGCAGCCGCGGCGGCCGCCGCCAGGAGCGCCATTCCTGCCGAGAATCCACGTACACTCCGCGCCATGGCACGCATCCTAGCGCCGCCAAACTCCTCCCAGGGTCGGAGTTTGGCCCCAGCCCCCACCTCACCAGAACTCTGCGCGCCGTCGCAGCACAACGTGCCATGACGGCGCTCAGAGTTCTGGTTGTTGGAGGCACCGGTCCCACCGGTCCGCCCATCGTACGCAACTTCCTCCATGCCGGTTTCGAGGTCTCGATCTTCCACTCCGGCCGTCACCCGGTCGAGTTCGACGGTCCGGTGGAGCGCATCCTCGGCAACGCCCGCGACCGCGACGACATCCGCGCCAAGCTCGCGTCACGCGAGTGGGACATCGCGGTGTGCATGTACGGCCGGCTGCGCACTCTGGCCGATGAACTCGCCGGGAAGACGAGGCGCCTCGTGGGCATCACCGGCCAGCCCGTCTACATGGGCTCGCAGCCGCCGACGCCGGAGGGCCGCATTCCGCTGCCCATACCCGAGTTCGCCCCCCGCCAGTACGACGCCAAGAACTACACCGGCAAGGTGGCGGCAGGCGAGGACCAGCTCTTCGAGCAGCACGGCCGAGGCGACTTCGAGGTCGTCATCCTGCGCTATCCAGGCGTTTACGGCCCGCGCACGCCGATGAACCACGAGTGGGCGGTGATCAGGCGCATCCTCGACCGGCGGCCCTTCATGATCCTCCCTCACGACGGCGTGACCTACTTCCAGCGCGGCTACGCGGAGAACCTGGCCCGGCTCGTCTACCTCGCCTCCACCCGGCCCGAAGCCGCGGGAGAGGCGTTCAACGCAGGCGACGAACGGGTGATCAGTTGCCGCGCCGTGGCGGAGGTCATCATCGACGAACTCGACGCCGGGATGGAGCTGATCGGCGTGCCGGCGCCCTTCTGCCGCGGCGTCTTTCCGCTCGCCGAGAAGTCCAACCAGCTTCTCGACATGTCGAAGGCCCGGAACCTGCTCGGCTATCGCGACGTGGTCGATCCGGAGACCGCCACGCGCGCCACGGCCCGTCACCTCCACGACAACCCGCCCGACGAGAAGGATCTCTACGCCGCCGGCACGGGCCGTTTCGACTACGAGCGGGAGGACCGGATCGTCGAGCGCTGGCGACGGGCGCAGGCGCTGATGAACGAGGACTGAGTCGCCGGCCGACTTGATAGCGTCGCGAGCACCGAACCCCTTACGGAGGAAGACCTGTGATCGGACGTACCACGCTCGCTCTCGCCGTGGCGACGGTGCTGCTCGCGGCGCCTGCCCTCGCAGCCGACGACTGGAAGACGCCCCGGACCCCCTGGGGGCATCCCGACCTCCAGGGCCTGTGGACGAACACCACGCTCACGCCCTTCGAACGGCCCATCGAGATGGGCGACAAGGCCTTCCTCACCGAGGAAGAGGTCGCCCAGGCGGAGGCCGCTCGTCAGGCCATGATCCAGAATCGCGCCGACCAGCCCGCGCAGAAAGCGGAAGCCGGCCAGAACGTCGGCGCCTACAACCTGCACTGGCTCGAGTTGGGCACCAGGATCGTCGGCAGCCGGCGGACCTCCCTGGTCGTGGATCCCCCGAGCGGCCGCGTGCCGGTGCGGCCCGCGGCGCAGCAGGTCCGCGCCGACAACCTGGTGAAGATGTTCGACTCGTACGAGTACATGAGCGTCTGGGACCGCTGCATCACCCGCGGCGTCCCCGGGCACCTGTTCCCGGCCGGCTACAACAACAACTACCGGATCGCGCAGACGCCGGAGTACGTGGTCATCTACTCCGAGATGATCAACGACGTCCGCTTCATCCCCGTCGACGGCCGGGAGCGGATCCCGGAGGACCTCCACCTCTGGAACGGCGACTCCCGCGGCCACTGGGAGGGAGACACCCTGGTCGTCGAAACGAAGAACTTCTCCGACAAGGGCTGGATCGCGACCAGCGGCTCCCAGGGTCGGATCAAAGGGATCCCGGTCAGCACCGAACTCGTCTCCGTGGAGCGCTTCACGCGCGTTGGCGAGCACACGGTGGACTGGACGGTCACGATCGACGATCCGGTGAACTACACGGACACCTGGACGGTGAACATCCCGCTCTACTTCGATCCGGACAACGAGATGTTCGAGTACGCCTGCCACGAAGGAAACTGGGCGGTCACGAACACGCTGAGCGGCGCTCGTCACCTGGAGAAGGTGACGGCGGGCGAAAGGTACTGAGGACACGATGAGCTTCGCCGCCGGCCGCTTCCCCGTTCCCGTCCGTGAGGACATGGCTACCGCCCTGCGCAGGTCGTGGGCCGACATCGGCCGCTCCGGCACCTGGTGGACCGGCCCCGAACGTGTCGCGATCGCCGCTCTCGCCCGCGCCGAGCGCGTCCAGCGCAACGAACCGCCGTGGAGCCGTGACCGCGACGAGCCGAGCGAGCCGCTGCAGGAGAAGGCAGTGGAGGCAGCCCGCAAGATCGGAGCGGATCCGTCCCACCTCGACCGCGAATGGGCCAGCGGCGTGATTGCCGAGATCGGCGACTCGCACTACGTCGAACTCGCCTCGGTCGTCGTGACGACGGCCGCCGCCGACGCCTTCTGCGAGGCGATGGGCATCGACCACGAACCGCTTCCCGAACCCGAGGCCGGCGAACCGACCCGTGAACGCCCGGACGGCATGGGCGACATCGGCGCCTGGGTGCCGGTCCAGGTCATCGACTGGAAGCGCGCCAACGTGGCGCGCGCGATGAGCCTGGTGCCGGAGGGCGTGCGCACCTTCTTCCGCATCGTCGCGGCCATGTACTCGGGAACGGCTACCGACTTCGAGAAGATGGTCTGGGACCACCGCCCGCTCGCCCGCCCCCAGGTCGAGCTCCTCGCGGCCAGGGTCTCGGCCCTCAACCAGTGCTTCTACTGAACGACCGCCCACACCATGCTGCTCCGGGCGAGCAGCGACGCCGTCGGAGCCGAAGTCGACCTGAGCGCGGCGGTTGAGGACGCCGCCGATGGCGGCGTGGAGGACGGCGCCGTGTTGACCGCGTTCGCGGAAGCGGTCGTCCGGGCCACGAACGACCTCGACGCGGCCCGCACCCGGGCCCTCGAAACCCTCGGACCCGAGAAGTTCGTCGAGGCGGCCGCCACCGTCGGTATCTTCAACGGCCTCGTCCGCGTCGCCGACTCGACCGGCATTCCCAGCGACGCAATGATGCTGGAGCGCACCGCCGACGTCCGCGGCGAACTGGGCTTCAACCGCTGGGGAGGCGCCAAGTCATCCGGTGTAGCCGAGGCGACGGCGTAGCCGGCGCGGGCGTAGCGGCGCGGGCGCCCGCCGGCCAGGGTCATCGGGCAGCGCGACGATTGCTCGGCGAGGCAGTCGTACCAGAATCCGTGACGGAGTCAGGAACAGGTGACGTTGTAGATCCGGGCTTCGTTGAGCGCGGCGAGGGGTTCGAGTAGCGGGTAGGGCTCATGGTGGCCGGCGCGGATATCGGCGATGAAGGGGCCGAGCCAGTTGCTGGGGTCTTCGTCGGAGCGGGTGCCGCCGAGCTGGACGGTTGGGCGGACAACGAGGAGGAGGCGGTCGAAGTCGGGGCAGTGGCGGTCGGCGACGCGTTCAAGCGTCGGGTAGGTGAGAACTTCGGTGTAGGGAAGGCCGGCGTAGGAGATGGCGAACCGGCCGGAAAAGAGGAAGGGCACGTCCATCGTGCCGCCGCCTACGACCAGATCGCCGGGGCCGGTGTGGTCTCGCAGCCACTGCTGGCGTTCGCTCCGGAACTCCAGGGCGCGGGCGTCCCGGCCGCTGGACCAGAGGGAGGCTTCACGCGTGAACGCGGCGCCCGCGCAGAGAACGAGGAGCGCGGCGGGTAGCCAGGCGAATCGACGTTCTCGCGGCAGGGCCCCGGCAAGCAGGGCGCCGAACACCGGGATGAGGGGAACGGTCGCGGGCAAGGCCAGCCGAGCGCCGATCGGGTCGAAGTTGGCCTGGGTGCCGCGCCAGACGACGGCCGTAAGGTAGAGGAACGCCCAGACACCGATCAGCAGGGGTAGACGCCGCCAAGGAAGCGAAGAAGCTCTATCGCGAGCAGCGAGCGCCACCAGAATCGACAGCGCGACGATGAGGAGAACAGCGTCCAGCCAGTTCCCGACCGTGGTCGAGCGCCAGCCACCGAGGAGCGCCGTGACGGCGAGACTCAGGTTCTCGCCAAGCGAACGCACGGCCGGCATCGCCGCGGGCAACAGGCCCCCTTCCACAGCCACGTTGCGGGCCAGAATCGCGGCCATCGGCGCCAGAGCTCCGGCTGCGAACGCGGCGGAGTCGTAAGGTCCCGCAACACGGGGACCAGAGCGGTCGGCGCGGGTGAGCCAAAGCGCGGCGAAACCGACAAGCGACAAGGGCCACAGGGCGTAACGGACGCTGAACGCCGTACCGGCGAGCAGGCCCAGACCGAGAACCGCAAGCAGCGGGTGCCCGCACGAACTCACGCGGTACCGCTCCACCAGCAGGAAGAACAGGAGCACAACGGAGACCGCCAGACATTCGCTGAGAGCCGACCGTCCAAGGTGGGCAAGCGGTACGAAAACGAGCGCTCCGCCGAGCGCAACGATGCCTGCCCGAGTGCCGCCGATCCGCTGCCCGAGCAGGTAGACCAACCCCAGGATCGCGGTGTAAGCCAGGGCGGAAACGACCAGCGCCGCATCCGCCGCGTTCACGCCGAACCTCGACACGAAGGTGATCGCCAGCGGATACCCGGGTGGTTGCGCCGTGAAGGCGGCCGGAAGGTCCAGATCCCCTGACAAGTAGAAGGGCTGGTTGAAGCCTCCGGTCGACTGCACCAGCCCGTCCCCGGCGGCTATCCGACGCGCGACATCGACGTAGTTCATCGAGTCCGCGGTGAACGTGCGGACGCGAAACAGCGAGTTGGCGGCGAACAGGCCGCAGCAGGCGAGCGCGGCCAGGGCGAGCAGCGCCGGTGCTGCTCTACGCCGGACTCTCAACCCGCCGTGAACTCGGGAACCGGCAGTTCGCCGAGATGCTTGTGACACATCTCGCAGCTCGAGACACCTTTCGTCGCCGCCGCGGGATCGAGCTCGTCGTCCACCCACTGCAGGAAGGTGCGGTAGTTCTCGAACACGGTTCCGGAGTCCGAGCCGCCGGCGCCGAGGTCGAAGTGCGGCGAGTCGATCTCCGCGGCGAAGGGACAGGCGTGGAACCGGCCCTTCGTGGTCAGCACCGGGAAGCAGCGCACGCAACGGTTGCCCATGCCGTGGTACTCCGACTCCCGGTCGCGCGCGAACTCCTGCCCGGCGCCGGCGCCGGCGTGAAAGAGCACCTTGTAGCCCTGGAAGATGCGGTTCGGGTTCGCGCGCGCCCAGTCCTCAAGGCGCTCGCGCGCGTAGGGCGGCATCGGATCGGCGTCCCGGCCGTGGTAGATCGAGTAGTTGAGCACCGCCTCGCTCTTCGGGTCGGACTTGAGGATCGAAATCAGCTTCTCCGCCTGGATGCCGTTCGAGAAGACGGTGATAAGGCCCGTGAACCCGCGCTCGCGGACGTAGCGCATGGCGGCGACGATCTCCCGCGTGTGCAGCGTCGGTTCGCCGCCGTAGAACTTCAGGTTGCCGTTCGCGGCAAGCGTGCGCAGCGCCTGGTCGAGGACCTCGGGCGTGTAGCGCTCGTACCAGCCCTCGGGCGAGCCGTTGATCGTGCACCAGGAGCAGGCCCGGTTGCAGAAGTTGCCCTCGTAGAGATGGAGTTCCCGGAGTTCGCCGTCGGCCGCGGAGAAGTGCTCGACCGGCTCGTGGAATGTAATCGGGCCGATGTTCGGATCGCGGTGCGTGTCGTTGAGACCCCAGTCGTACGTGTTGTAGACGATTTCGTAGCCGGCGACCTGCTCCAGGTCCAGGCCCGCGTGCTCGGCGACGAAGCCGAGCACGCCGCTGCGGTACTCCTCTCGCGTTCCCGCGCCGGCGGCGAAGTCTTCGGCGTACATCCGGAAGATGCGGGAGACGTGGATCCGCTCCGCTTCGTGGTCGACGCGGCAGTTCCAGCGGTTCGCCAGGAACGCCTCGGTCGCCTGGCGCAGCGTGTCGCGGAGGCCGTCGCCCCGGTAGGCAGTCGGGCGAAACGCCGGGCAGCCGTTCGCGCCGCAGTTGATCGCGAAGTGGATGCGCGGCTCGGCGTAGTCCGACCGGAGGATCTGGTGCTCGATGTCGTCGAGGCTGACCGCTGAACCGCCGGCGATGTGTCGCCGCCGCTGGAAGAACCGTCCGTCGCGCGTCTTCCAGACGGACCGGATCGGGTACTCCTCCGCGATCGCGTGCAGGGTGAACGCGTTGTAGGCGTTGATCCAGTAGGCGAGGCCGTCCTCCTCGCTCGCGAACAGGTCCGGGCGGCTGTCCGGCGACGTCTCGCCGAGTCCGGCTATGAACTCCTCCAGCAGCGGCCGGCGCGCGGCCAGGCCCTCGTAGTCGATCTTGCCGTCCTCAGTGACGACCTCGGCCAGCAGGCGGTCCCAGGCCGCGTAGGAGAACGCCTCCATCGACGCCCCGGGGCTACTCGTCCCCCGAGCCCGTGCTGCCCGACTGGCCCTTCCGCTCGAGGTACTCCCGCTCGAGCAGCCGCGCACCGCGGAGGATGTTACCCATCGCGTAGTTGCCCTCGTGGCAGGCGTACTCGTAGTTCAGCTCCTCGGTCTGCGGCCAGAGGAACTCACCGCCGTAGGGCGCGGAGTAGTCGGGATCGTGAACGGTGAACTGGTACAGGAGCGCGTCGGCGCTCTGCCTGGTGAAACGCTCGATCACCTTGAGGCCCTCGCGCGGCACGCCCGGCTTGTCCAGGAAGTTCGTCGTCTCGACCACCAGGGTGTCGTCCTCCCACCAGCCGATCGAATCGCCTCCCAGGGAACGCACTTCCGCCGGCAAGTGCTCGGCGTTGAGCCGCACGACCTTCGCCCAGTGCATCCACTCCACCAGGATGACGACGTGGTCTTCGGTCTGGGTGATCGTCTTCAGGTTGTTGTAGAGGATCGGCCGGGCAGGCGTCGCCGCCGCGCTGAGGTACAGGCAACGGTCGAGAATCGACAGCGTCTCCGGCCCGTCATAGGGATCGTCGCCGGTTTCGATCCACCAGGCGTCGCCGGTGTTCTCGTAGGCGTACGGATGCAGGTCCGCGCGCCGCGCCTTGCCCGCTTCCGAAAGCTCCGGCATGCGGCCGTTCGCCGGCTCGGTGAGGATCGAGGTCTGGAACTGGCCGTCGATCGCGTGGCGCGTACTGCCGCTGTCCGTCCAGAAGGCGTTGTACCCGCCTACCGCACCCGCGGGACCGCCGGAACCATCACCCCCGGCGGGAGGCGCCGACCGGTCGGGATCGCTAGCGGCGTTGGCCTGGGCCATCCGCGCCGCAGTAGCCGCCATGATGCGCTGGGCCTCCTCGACGGCCATGTACTTCTTGTCGCCGAAGCGCGCATCCCGTTCGAACGGCGTCGAACTCGCGATGTTGTAACGACCCGTCAGGTCGGGCTTGCCACTCGCCGTGCGTGGAATGTCGTCGCCGGCCGCCATGGCCGGAGCCACGATCACCACCGCGGCGGCGATGATCACGATGAGGGCGAAGACGGCTCGTTCGGCGCGCATGAAGTGTCCTCCGCTACGGTCTGCACGGACTTTTCAACGTGTCATCGAGCCTACCGCACCGGCCTGCTGACGGCCCGTCCGCTGGTAGACTACAGCCACCGCTCGGACCCAGCCGTCACATGGGGAGAACCAGGCGATGAGACGACCGACCCACCCCCGCCCGCATGCACTTGTGGCGTTCATCCCGGCCGTCCTTCTGCTCTCGGCAACAGCCGCCGACGCGGCGGACACGCCGACCTTCAGCCGCGACGTGGCGCCCATCCTGTTCGAGAAGTGCGTCCAGTGTCACCGCCCGAACCAGGCCGCGCCGATGTCACTGCTCTCCTACCGGGAGGCGCGCCCCTGGGCGCGCGGCATGGCGCGCGCGGTCGAGAACCGCGACATGCCGCCCTGGAGCGGCGAGTCGGAACAGGTCGTGTTTCGCAACGACCTCTCCCTTTCTGCCGACCAGATCGCCACGATCACGGGCTGGGCCGCAGTCGGGGCGCCCGAGGGCGACCCGGCCGACCTGCCGCCGACACCCACCTTCGCCGAAGGCTGGACGCTGGGCGAACCGGACTACGTGCTGACGCTCGACCGGGTCGACGTGCCGGCCGAAGGCCCGGACCTCTTTCCCAAGCAGCGTATCGAGCTGGAGCTGGATGAAGAACGCTGGGTGCAGGCGATCGAGTTCCTCCCCGGCGACCGCCGCGCCACTCACCACTTCCAGGCCACGTACACGACGCCGCGGCGCGAGAGCGGCGGCCCGATCGGCTCCGGCGAGAGGGTGAGCGAGGGCGCCGGCGGCAGCGGCGTCTTCGGGATCTGGACCGCGGGCATGCCTCCTTACGTCTTCCCTGAGGGCACCGGCCGCGTCCTCGGCCCGGGCACGACGATCACGATGGACTCCCACTACCACCCGTTCGGCGAAGCGACATCGGACATCACCCGCATCGGCATCTACTTCGGCGAAGGCGCACTGGAGCGGGAAGTGGCGACCGTCTCGGTCGCCAACACCGGCATCCGCATTCCGCCGGGCGCCGGTCACCACGCCGAGGAGGGATTCTTCCAGCCCGACGACGACATGCAGATCCTCGCCTTCAGCCCCCACATGCATGTCCGCGGCAAGGCGATGACCTACCGCATCGTCCATGCCGACGGCACATCCGAGACGCTGCTCGACGTGCCGAAGTACGACTACAACTGGCAGTGGCTCTACTACCCCACCGAGCCGGTCGACCTGCCGGCGGACAGCCGCATCGAGGTCACGGCCGTGTGGGACAACTCGGAGGACAACCCGGCCAACCCCGATCCGGCCCGCGAGATCATCTACCGCGGCGACGTGTTCAACGAGATGTTCGTCGGCTTCATGGAGATCGTCCGCAAGGATGGCGGCTACCACCGGCCGAAGAAGAACGTCGACAAGTTGACGGAGCTGATCTCCCGGCACCCCCGGGGCACCTCCTTCTTGGCCGACGGTTTCCTGCCGATCGCGTTCTGGGCGCCACAGGAGGGCGAGGGCATCCTCTACGTCGCATCCGGCCTGCAGATGTTCACGATCACCCTCGACGACTTCTCCTGGTCGGGTGACCATCTGCGGGTGACGACCCAGTTCCCCACGCCCGAGGCGTCGGCGATCACGACGGTGATCGAAGCGGAACTCGACGCGCAGGGGGCGCTCCAGGGCACGATCACGATAGGGGCCGACACGGAGCGGCCGTCCGAGATGAAGATGGTCGGCCAGCCCGCCGGCCGCGTCACGTCGACCGAAGCCACCGGCGCCGCGGCAGGAGAGTGACGACGGCGGCACACGAGGACGCGAGCGAAACCGGGCCACGATGAGGGGCCGGGCTCCAGCAACGCTTGCGGCAACGATCTGGCCCATCGCGCTCTTGCTTGCCGTGGCGTGCGGCGGGGCGAGCATGTCCCAGTTCAAGGCCCTGGTGCGGGCCAGTTTTCCGGGCGTTCCGCAGATGAGCATCCAGGAACTCGATCGCCGGCTCGAGGACAAGACGCCACCGCTGATCATCGACGTCCGGGAACCCTTCGAGTACGAAGTCAGCCATCTGCCGGGCGCGGTCCACGCTCAGGGCGACGACATCGCCGACCTGATCGCCGAGACGGACGCGGACCGGCCGATCGTTCTCTACTGCTCCGTCGGCTATCGATCGTCCGCCGCCGTCGCCGACCTGATCCAGTTGAACGACCCGGAGATCGGCGATCGGGTCTGGAACCTCGAAGGTTCGATCTTCGAGTGGGCCAACTCGGGCCGACCCGTCTACCGCGACGGCAAGGAGGCGGAGAGCGTCCATCCCTACGGCAAGCAGTGGAGCAGGCTGCTCGCACCTCACCTCCGACCCTGACCGAGCGTTCAGCGACCGGAGCTGAACCCGAGCGGATTGTCTAGCGTACAAGGCACTGGCATGACTCGAACCTCTCCCCACGGACCCTCGCTCGTGTCCGCCCTCGCCATTCTCTGGTGCGGGATCGCCACTCCGACCGCAGCGCAGGAAGCCGACGGCGACGAGGCCCGCACGATGCCGGGCCAGACCTTCTCCGAAGAACTCACCGTCACCGCACGCAAGCGCGAGGAGAACCTGCAGGAAGTCCCCTTCTCCGTCGTCGCCCCGAGTGAGGAGGTGCTGCGGAACCGGGGGGTGGACAACCTGGAAGAGGTCGCGACCAACGTGGCCGGATTCACCGTCCAGAACCTCGGCCCCGGCCAGAGCCAGGTGGCCATGCGCGGCGTCGCCTCCGGGCAGATCGTCCGCGACCAGCCCGGGGTGAAGGAACAGGTCGGCATCTACCTCGACGAATCGGTGATCTCCCTCTCCCTGTTCACGCCGGACATCGACCTCTTCGACATGTCGCGCGTCGAGGTCCTGCGCGGCCCGCAGGGGACCCTCTTCGGATCCGGGTCGCTCGCCGGCACGGTCCGCTACATCACGAACCCGCCGGAACTGGGAGTCTCGGACGGTTTCGGCGAGTTCTCGCTCTCCTCGGTTGCTGACGGCGGCATGGGCGGCCAGGCAAAGGTCGCCGTCAACGTACCGGTGGGCGACACCTCGGCGATGCGGGTCACCGCCTACCACACCTCGTTCGGCGGGTTCATGGACGCCGTACAGCCCGACCTCAGCGTGAACGAGGACGTGAACTCCGGCGAACGCACCGGCGCCCGCTGGGCGCTGCGCCTGGAGCCGTCGGAAAACGTGACGGTCACGCCGCGCCTCCTCTACCAGGAAGTCGAGATGGACGGCTGGAACCGGATCGACGACTTCAACATCCTGGCCAATCCGTACACGACGACCCGGCCCGCCGTCGACCTCGGCGCGCGCCAGCTCTTCACGCAGTTCGAGGAGCCCTACACCGACGAGTTCCTGCTCGCCGACCTCAAGGTCGTGGTCGATCTCCCCGATGGCTACTACTTCACCTCCATCACCTCGGCCACCGACCGCGACGTACTCGTCGTTCGTGACTCGACAGCCCTCTACGCCAGCGTCGCCGGCGCCACGATCGGCCTTCCGGAGGCGGTCTACACGCTGGACGCGCCTCTCATCGACGCGACGACCGCCAAGGGCCTGACGCAGGAGCTGCGGCTGGCGAGCGGCGACGAGTACACGCACTGGGTGCTCGGTCTCTTCTACGGCACCAGCGAACGGGACTACGGCCAGAGTCTTCCCGTCACCGGCTTCGAAGCGATGACCGGCATCCCCACCGCGGGCGCTTTCGGCGCCGCCGCCGACGAGCTCTTCTACTCCGACCTGAACTACGACTTCGATCAGACCGCCGCGTTCTTCGAGATCACCTGGACCGCCGGCGAACGGCTCGACCTGACGGCGGGCGCCCGCTGGTACGACTACGAGGAAACGCGCAGCCAGGTCTTCGACGGTCTGTTCGCGGATCCGGGACCGACCGAGGGCGAAACCAGCGCCGACGGCGTGGCGCCGCGCTTCATCGCCAGCTTCGAAGCGACCGAGAACACACAGCTCAACGCCCAGGTCTCCAAGGGCTTCCGTCTCGGCGGCATCAACGATCCGCTGAACGTGCCCGTCTGTACCCCGGAAGATCTCGCGACCTTCAGCGGCCGCGACTCCTGGGCGGACGAGGAGCTCTGGAACGTCGAGATCGGCTCGAAGTCCACCATCATGGGCGGCCGCGGCACGTTCAACGTAGCGGCGTTCACGATGGACATCTCGAACCTGCAGACAACCGTCACCGCCGGCTCCTGCTCGTCCCGACTCGTCTTCAACGTGCCGAACGCTCGCAGCACAGGCCTGGAGCTCGAACTAACGGCTCAGCCATCGGCGGTCTTTGACTTCGCGATCTCGGCCAGCTACGCGGACTCCGAGCTCGGGTCGACCCTGACCTCGACGGCGGCCGACGGGACGACCAGCGTGGTCTCCGGCATCGAGAAGGGAAACCGCCTGCCGACGGTGCCCAGGTTCCAGGCCGCCGTGGCCGCGACCTGGCGCTGGGAGGCCGGCGATTGGGCCGGCTACCTCTCCTCCGCGTTCCAGCACGTCGGTTCCCGCTTCACTCAGATCGGCGATCACGCTCCGGGTTTCGGCACCGTCGACCTGCTGGCTCTCTCCGCAACGAATCCGGTCGGCGGACCACTGACGCAAACCACCTTTCGCTTCGACCCCGAGCTGCCAGCCTATGACCTCCTGAACCTGCGACTCGGCTTCCTGAACGAGCGCTGGGACATCGCACTCTTCGTCAACAACGCGTTCGATGAGCGGGCCCTGCTGGCACTCGACCAGGAACGGGGCACGCGCGCGCGCGTCGGTTACCTGACGAACCAGCCGCGAACGATCGGAGTGAGCAGCCGGATCAGCTTCTAGGCGCCTGCGCTCCGGAACGCAGCGAAGCAAGTTCGGGGCGCAGGCGCCGCCGTGCGGACGGGATGGGCCGAAACACCGAGTCTGCGAGGAGTTTCGGGGCGCTAGTCAGTGCATGTCCGGCTGCGCGGTGCTCGTGAGCATCCCCGTGGCCGCGAGCACGACCAGCGCGAAGGCCACCTCGAGGGCGACAGTCAACGGCACCGGATCCGTGTGGGCATCGGGGCGGAAGTTCATCCGGAGGTGGTTCACGGCGCCCAGGAACAGGACGCCCACACTCCCCGCCACCTTGGCCAGCAGGATTCGGCCATACGCCTCGGTCCAGAGGGTGTTCCAGGCCGGCAGGTAGAGGATCGCCAGCACGACCCCGCTCAACACCAGGAGCGTCGCGGCGACGATCGCAAGCGGCCAGAAGGCGCCCAGCCAGAACCGGCGCATCGACGCCGCTTCCGCAACCGATGTCCCTGGGACCATCAGCGGAAGAACGAGGATGACGATCAACGTGCCGATCCAGAATCCGGCGCCCAGCACATGAACGCTCTGCGCGGTCCACGCAAGAGGGTTGCCGAACGCGTGGCCCGTCATGGGCAGCGTCGCCGCCAGCCCCAGGGCCCCGGCCCCGGTGATCGTCAGGCCAACCCCGGGCAACCTCCAGGCCGCAAGGGAACCAAGCATCGCGACCATCGCGGCCGCGACCTGCCAGCGCCATCGACCTCCCCAACGGCTCTCCAGCGCCACGCCTCGCAAGTTGTCGAGCGCGAGAGCCTCGCCCGCTCCCCAGACCTCGATCGACTGGAACAGGGCGCGCAGCAGGAGCGCCGCCAACAGCAGCAGGGACGACAGCAGCGCAAGTCGAGCCAGCTCGGCCCGCAGGTCGCGAACCGCCAGGTCGCGTGGACCCATCGCCTCCAGAAGGCGCATGCCGGTCGCGCCGCAAACCAGAAGCAGCGGCGGATAGACGGCCCAGCGGCCGGCCATCTCCCAGCTCAGTGACGAATCCGGATCCAGCGTCTCAGCGACCGCCGCGGTCGATCGTGAAGGTCCATTCGCCGGTCCGGACGTGGCCGTCATCGCCCGCGGTCTGCCACTTGGCGGTGTACGAACCGTCCGGCATACGCCCCGAGACCCTGGCCATCAGGTCCTTCTCGCCCATCGTGTGAAGGCCCTCGACGTTCAGCGGACCGGTCGGACCCGTCAGTTCCAGCTTGCTCAGCGGCAGGTCCGGTTCCTGGTTGAACCAGACCCGAAGGGTACGCACCGGGCCGCTCAGTTTCGCGCCGTCCTCGGGGCTCGTGTTCGACACTTTCAGGTGGGCGAACGCGGCCGTGGCGAGGAGCAGCAGCAGGGCGACACTGCCGAACGTCCTGGTGCTGCGGGAGCGGTCTCTTTCCTTCATCACTGGCATCTCCATGCGGTTCGAAACGCCGGCGCCGGTACCAGCGCGCAAGGAGTAGCGAGCGTACCAGTGCCGCCCGCGCCAGCGTGGCCGCGCAACGGTGTAGAGTCGCGCCTTCACCCCCGATGAGCGACTCCCCTTCTCCGCGGAGCGATCCCTACACCGTCCGCGAAGGCGGCGCGGTCGAGCCGCCCACGAACTGGCGGGCCCGGTTCCGCTACCTAGGCCCCAGCATCGTCATCTCGGGGTCGATCGTCGGCTCGGGCGAGATCATCCTGACCTCGGGCCTGGGCGCCGCCGCTGGCTTCGTCATGCTGTGGTGGGTGCTCCTCTCGTGCTGGATCAAGTCCCTGATCCAGGCGGAGTTGAGCCGCTACATCCTGGTTTCGGGAGACACCTACGTCCGCGCCATGAACCGGCTGCCCGGCAAGATCCCGCTGGGCCGGGGGCTGATCAGCTTTCCCGTCGTCATCGCCCTGATCGCCATCGTCCCGGGTGTGATGGGACTGGGCGGGATCATCGGCGGCGCCGGACAGGCGCTGACGCTCCTGGTGCCGGAGGTGTCGTCGGTCTGGGCTGCCGGCCTGATCGCCGTGGTCACGATCGCGCTGCTGGTCACCGGCTCCTACAAGGTGCTGGAGAACGCCATGCTGGCGCTGGTGATGATCTTCACCGCCGCTACCCTGGTATGTGCCTTCCTCATGCAGAACACGCAGTACGCGGTGACCCGCGCCGACCTGTTCTCGGGCCTCACGTTCAGCTTCCCGCCTGAGTACCTGGTCGCCGCCATCGCCGTCTACGGCTACACCGGCGTCAATGCGTCGGAGACGTCGGCCTACCAGTACTGGTGCGTCGAGAAGGGCTACCCGAACTTCATCGGCCGCAGCGACGCGCCGGGCTGGGAGGCCAGAGCCCGCGGCTGGATCAAGGTGCTCCAGACCGACGTCTGGGTCACGCTGGCGCTTCTGACCTGCGCCACGCTGCCCTTCTACATACTGGGCGCCGGCGTGCTGCGCGCCCGGGGCAAGGTGCCGGACGGCCTCGAGACGATCTCCATGCTGTCCGAGATGTTCACCGAGACACTCGGTCCCTGGTCGCTGTGGCTGTTCGGCATCGGCGCCTTCTGCATCCTGTTCTCGACCATGCTCTCCGCCGTGGGCGGCGCGGCCCGCTTCATCCCCGACTACATCATGGAACTCGGCTACCTCGACCGGCAGAACCTGACCGCCCGCCGGAACTGGATCCGCGGATACTGCCTGTTGATTCCGCTCGTCGCCTTCGTCATCTACATGACGATTCCGAACCCGAGACTCCTGGTCACGATCGGGGCCCTGACCCTGGCCATGCTGCTGCCGATCCAGAGCGGAGCAGTGCTGTGGTTCCAGAAGAACCGCATGGACCCACGGATCCGCCCGGGCCGGTGGATCCGGCTCGCGATCTGGGGCATCTTCCTGTTCGAACTCGGGATGGTCTGGTTCGTCGTCCGCTACGGGGTCTTCGGCTGATTTCTCGACCGGGGAGTGCAGACCGCGGACACACCAGGTCCAATGTCCTCAGGCACCTGCGTCGAACAGAAGAGCGATCCCTACACCGTCCGCGAGGGCGGCGCGGCCCCACCGCCAACGAGCTGGCGCAAGCGGCTGCGCCATCTCGGTCCGAGCGTCGTCATCTCCGGCGCGATCGTCGGTTCGGGCGAGATGATTCTCACCTCGGGCCTGGGCGCCGCGGCCGGCTTCGTCATGCTGTGGTGGGTGCTGCTTTCCTGCTGGATCAAGTCCCTGATCCAGGCGGAACTCGCCCGCTACACGCTGGTTTCGGGCGACACCTACGTGCGGGCGATAAACCGTCTCCCCTTCCGCATCCGGATCGGCCGCGGCCACGTCAGCTTCGCGGTCGCCATCACCCTGATCGCCCTGGTTCCCGCACTGCTGGGTATGGGCGGCATCATCGGCGGCGCCGGCCAGGCTCTGACCCTGCTGGTCCCGGCCGTGCCGTCGACCCTCGCCGCCGGACTGCTGGCCGTGATCACCATTGCCGTCCTGACCACGGGCTCCTACCGGATCCTGGAGAACGTGATGCTTGCGCTGGTCATCATCTTCACCGGCGCCACGCTGGTGTGCGCGATCCTGATGCAGGGCACGGAGTTCGCCGTCACCCGGGCCGAACTCGCGTCCGGCTTCACGTTCAGCTTTCCGCCCGAGTTCATCGTCGCCGCCATGGCCGTCTACGGCTACTCGGGCGTCAACTCAGCGGAAACATCCGCCTACCAGTACTGGTGCGTCGAGAAGGGCTACCCGAACTTCATCGGCCGCAGCGATGCACCGGGGTGGGAGACGCGCGCCCGGGGCTGGATCAAGGTCATGCAGACGGACGCCTGGGTCACGCTGGTCCTGCTGACCTGCGCGACCGTGCCCTTCTACCTGCTCGGCGCCGGCGTGCTGAAGAAACTCGGCAAGGAGCCCGACGGCCTGGAGACGATCTCCATGCTGTCCGAGATGTTCACCCAGACCCTGGGCCCCTGGTCGCTGTGGCTGTTCGGCGCCGGCGCATTCTGCATCCTGTTCTCGACGATGATCTCGTTCATCGCCGGCGAGGCCCGCTACATCCCCGACTACATCATGGAGCTGGGCTACCTGAAGCGGCAGAACCTGGCCGCCCGGAGATCCTGGATCCGCGGCTACTGCACGATCGTCCCGATCTTCTGTTTCACCGTCTACATGTGGATCCAGAACCCGCGACTGCTGATCACGATCGGCGCCCTGGTCGCCGGGATGCTGCTGCCGATTCAGAGCGGCGCCGTGCTCTGGCTTCAGAAGAAGCGGATGGACCCCCGCATGCGCCCGGGCCGGGGGATCCGCGCCGGGATCTGGGCCATCTTCCTGGTCGAGCTGGCCCTGGCCGGGCTCGTCATCCGCTACGTGGCACTCGAGCCTATTCTCAACTGAGGAGCAACGATGTCTCTACGACTGACCTTCAGCACTGCATGCCTCTGTGCGCTGGCCCTGCTGGCCGGCTGCGATGCCCCGGACGCCCAGGTGGAGGAAACGGGCGCCGAAGGCGTCCGAACGATCGGCCAGAGCGCCAGCTTCCGCGGCATCAACGGGATTCTCTTCGGGCCGGACGGCGACCTCTACCTGACTTCCGTCGTGACCCCGGCGCTCGCGCGAATCGACCCGGAGAGCGGCGAGATCCTGGAGAACTGGGGTCTCGAGGACGGTTCCAAGTCGCCCGACGATTTGGCCTTTGGCCCCGACGGCTCGGTCTACTGGACCGACATCAGCAACGGCGAAGTCGGCATGCGTACGCCGGAAGGCGAAGCTCGCGTCGTCGCTTCGCCGGGGGTCGGGGTCAACCCGATCACCTTCTCGGACGATGGCCGGCTGTTCGTCTCCCAGTGCTTCATGGACACGAACCTCTTCGAGCTCGACCCGGCGGGCGAAGCCGAGCCGCGCGTGATTCGCGACGATCTCGGGCCCGGCTGCGGCCTTAACGGCATGGACTGGGGTTCCGCCGACGGCAGGCTCTACGGCCCGCGCTGGTTCCGCGGCGAGGTCGTCCGCGTCGACGTCGACAGCGGCGAGTTGGAGACGGTCGCCAGCGGCTTCGAGGTGCCGGCGGCCGTGAAGTTCAACAGCGAAGGCGTGCTCCACGTGCTCGACTCCCTGCGGGGCGAGGTCGTACGGCTGGGCGACGACGGCGGCAAGGAGGTCGTCGCCCGCATCCAGCCCGGCCTCGACAACTTCGCCTTCGACGCGGAAGACCGGCTCTTCATCTCGAGCTTCGCCGACGGCTTCATCGTCGAGGCCCTGTCGCCCGAGGAGAACCGCATGGTGCTCGAGGGCGGACTCAACATGCCGGGTGGCGTCGCCCTCATCGGCAGCGGCGACGCGACCCGTCTCGTCGTCGCCGACTTCTTCGCCCTGCGCCAGCTCGATCCGGCGACCGGCGACGAGCTCGGCGTCGTGCGAGACGTGATCGGCTTCTCGGACATCGGCACATCGATGTCGGTCCATGCCACGCACGACGGCCAGCTCGTCCTTTCGAGCTGGTTCGACAACGCGGTGCGGCTATGGGATCCCGCTGCCGATGCTCTGGTCCAGATTTTCGGCGAACTGGCCGCCCCGATCGACGCGATCCAGTTCGAGGGCGACATCGTCGCCAGCCAGTGGGGCGCCGGCAACGTCATCGCCTTCTCTCCCGGGAATCCCGAGGAGAAACGGGTCCTGGCCGAGGGCCTCCAGGGACCGGCCGGCCTGACCGCGGCGGACGGTACCCTCTACGTCACCGACAACCTCGCGGGCACCGTGCTGCGCATCGGCGACGACGGTGTCGAGACGGTCGCCGAAGGCCTCGACCAGCCGGAAGGTCTCGCGACCGCCAACGGTTCGATCTACGTCGTCGAGGCCGGCGCCGGCCGGGTCGTCGCCGTCGACCCGGCGAGCGGCGAGTCGACGACCGTCGCCGAAGAGCTCGAGCTGCACGTGCCGGCCAGCGGCGCCTTCCCGAACACGATGCTGTTCAACGGCATCGCCACGGACGGCTCAACCGCCTGGGTCGCCGGCGACGCCGCGAACACCGTCTACGTCATCGACCTCGACTAGTCCCCCAACCCGTGGTCGCCGTACGTCGTGGCCGCCCCCGTCCCGCCAGGCCCCAACCGGCCGCCTTCGCCGAAGTGCCCCTTGCCCGGCACGTGGTTCACTTCGACCCGGATGCCGTCCGGGTCCTCGACCAGGATCGAGTAGTAGCCCGGCGCGAACCGTGAGCCTTCCTCGGGGCCGTGGATGATCTTCGCCTCGAGTTCCGACTCGATGAAGCGGTAGATCGAGTCGACATCCTCGCGGCTGCGGGCCCGGAAGCAGAGGTGATGGAGCCCGGGTCGGTCCTGGTCGAACGGCCGGTCGCGCTTGTCCGGCGGAGCGGCGCGGACCAGGATGCCGGTCCGGCTGCCGATGCAGTACAGCACGTCCTCACCGCGGATCAGGGTCTTCATCTCCAGGAAGTTGCAGAGCCCCTCCCAGAACGGCAGGCACCGTTCCGGATCCCGGACCGTCAACTGGATATGCGCGATCCCGTTGACGCCGACGGTCTGGCCGGCGACGGTCACTCCCCGCTCTCCTCCAGACCGACTTCGATCAGCTCGAAGATGCCGACCATCATCTCGTCCGTCGACCGAAAGCCGAAGCCGACATCGCGGGTCGGATCCGGGTTGTAGGGGTTCGCCGCCGAGTTGTCGTAGTGCGCCACGACCTCCACCACGCTCCCCGCCGGCAGCAGATGCGGCGCCTCCGGGTAGTAGAAGAGTTGCCAGTCGAAGTCGAACTCCGGCACGTCGAGGAGGATCTCGCGGCGGCCGTCCGGGTAGACCGCGATGAACGACATCGCCCGGCCGCGCATGTGCATGTGCGGGAAGTAGGACACGATCCGCGAGTCCTTCCCGAGTTCGTGGCGGGTCACGATTCGATGGTTCGGGGCGCCGGCCGGGATCGTGAAGTCCATCCTGCTCGCGAAGATCGCCTCCACCTCGATCTCCAGCGGACCCTCGCCGAAGTAGAGGCCGATCCGGGTCCTGTCGGTACGTTCCGAGTCGCCGTTCGGATGGTAGTGCTGGTTGATCATCAGCAGTTCCCCGGGGTCCACCCAGCGTCCGGCGCCGTCAGGGAACACGGTCGGCGCCGCCCCGGCCGCCCAGACCGCGAAGATGTTCACGTCGACGGTGCCGGCTTTCCCGCGCTGCCGGTCACCGACCGGCCGCTCCTCGCCGCCAGGCGAACCCGTCCCGCTGAATCCACCCCTGAAGACGATCTGGTGGTGATTCACGGTGCGGTCGCCGGGCTGGAACTCCACGGCCCGCACCCAGCGACGCTCCGGGAGGTCCAGCCGCACGAGCTGTGTGGGAGCCAGGTCCGGCCCGTTCGCCGGCACGGTTACCGGCGGCAATTCGATCACGTGGTCCGGCTCGCCCACCTGCCAGCCATCCCTGAACCGAGGCGGCTCGGGCATCAGCGCCGGATCGCCGGGCGTAGCGCCGCCATCGACCCAGGCAACGATCGTCTCGATCTCGTCCTTGCTCAGCCGAGCGTCGTTCGCCCAGACGCCGTGCTCCGGGTTCGCGAACCACGGCGGCATTTCGCCGTTGACGACGACGCGCCGGATCGAGCGGGCCCAGGGCCGCGCCTCCCGGTAGGTCAGGAGCGACATCGGCGCGATTTCGCCAGGCCGGTGGCAGCCGACGCAGTGGCGCATCAGGATCGGCGCCACGTCGCGGCTGAAGACCACCGCGTCGCTGTCGGCGGCCGCGGCGGGGGCGGCGAACGCAGTCGAGGAGAAGGACGCGACCAGGGTGGCCGCCACCATCCGGACGGCTCGGCGGCGAAACGAAACGATCGGAAACGAGCGCATCATGACGGCCTCATCTGACCCATCGAAGACTACTTCACACCCTGTTGGCTAGACGCGGCACGGCTGCCGTCAAGGGCTGCTAGAGTCCGCGTTCGCTAAAGAACCAGCTGTCCCAAACTTCAGGAGACCCAGCGACAATGTACCGACAGACTGCCTGCCGCGTTCTCATTCTCAGCCTGTGCCTCGCGGTGATCGGCTTCGCACCCGCCGCGGCCCAGGGCGAACGGCCCGCCAGCCCCGAGGGTGCCGCCTCGACGCAGATTGGCGACGCCTGGATCGACATCACCTACAGCCGGCCCATCCTGCGTGGCCGCACCGGCATCTTCGGCTCCGGCGAAGAGTACGGGCAGACGCTTCTCGCGGGCGGTCCCGTCTGGCGCGCCGGCGCGAACGTGACGACCCGGATCAACACCGAGGCCGACCTGTCGATCGGCGGCACGACGGTCCCCGCAGGCGAGTACAGCCTGTTCATCGATCTGAAGGACGGCGCCTGGACCGCGATCATCTCGAAGCAGGGCTACATGGAGACCTTCGACCAGGCCAAGATGGCGGAAGGCCTGACCTGGGGCGCCTACGGCTACAACGCAGAGCACGATGTCGTCCGCGCGCCGATGATGACCTCGACCGAGGAGTTCGCCGTCGACCAGATGACGATCCTGTTCTCCGACGTCTCGGAGGCCGGCGGCGCGATCGTCGTCATCTGGGACAACCAGATGGGCGTCCTGCCCTTCGGCGTCGGCCAGTAGGTCTCGCCTGTCTCAGTTCTCCGCGGCGGCCCGGGTCTCTTCGGCCCGGGTCTCTTCGGCCCGGGCGCCACTCAGCACGTTCGTGACCGCCCGGTTGCCCTCGTGGCAGGCGAACTCGAACAGCCCGCCGACGGTCACTCCCCGTGACGCCTGGTCGTTCGTCAGCGGCGCCGACACCGTCCAGGCGGCCGTGAACATCGTCGGATCCTCGACCGTGAACCGGTAGTCGATCGTCCGCTCGTCGATGCGCCTGAAGCGCTCGACGAGCCGCAACGTCGGCCGCGCCGCCCGCCACAGGCGGCTCCAGTGGTACTCCGTCTTGTCGGCGATGTTCGTCGTCTCGACGACCAGGGTGTCGCCCTCCCAGCGGCCGCGGGAGTCGCCCAGCCAGAGCCCGATCGCCTCCGACAGGCGCGGCCGGCTATCGAGCGGCACGATGCGGAGCTCGTGGTACATCTCGTGCAGCATGACCACCGCGTCCGGGGTCTGCAGGATCAGGAAGTTCATGTTGTAGGGCTGGATCGGGACCATCAGCGGCAGGCCGTCCGTGATGCAGCGCTCGCCGGTGTCCAGATCGGTGTGGTCCAGGTACGGCCCGTTGCCGTAGCGCGCCAGCTCCACCCTGCTCGCCTCGCGCGCCGCCTCCGTCCACGGGATCCGGCCGTCCGGCGGATCGACGATGAGCGAGGTGCGGCGATCCGCGTCCACCCGGGTCGACGCGTCCAACCAGACCAGGTTGTAGCCGCCTACCTCACCCGGCCGGGAAGTGCCGTCGGCGGCAATCCGGTTCTCGACCGTGGTCCGCTCCAGGTCTGACACCTCCGACTCGCTCAGCGACTCACGACCGGCCATCGCCTCCGGACGTTCGAGCGGAGTCAGTGTGGCGCTCGTCCAGGTCCCCTGGAGATCAGGATCTCCCCAAGGCGTCCGCGGCTGCGCGACGCCCGTCGCCGGCCAGAGCAAGGCGAGCATTGCGAACAGCGCGGCGAAGCCGCTGAGCGGGGCACCGTTCCTCAGGCGTCGCACTCCCGGTAAGCGTCGATCACCGCCCGCTCGCCTTCCCGGCCCGGCTTCGAGTTTCCGTGCTCCATGCCCACGATGCCGTCGAAGCCCTTGCTCTTCAGGTGCCGGAACACGTTGAGGTAGTTGATCTCGCCCGTCGTCGGTTCCTTGCGCCCCGGGTTGTCGCCGACCTGGATGTAGGCGATCTCATCCCAGGCCCGGTCGAGGTTCGGGATCAGGTTCCCTTCCGTGATCTGCTGATGGTAGAGATCGTCGAGGATCTTGACCGAGGGCGAGCCGACGGCCTTGCAGACTTGGTACGCCTGCGGGATACCCGTCAGGAACACGCCCGGATGGTTCGTCCAGTGATTGAGCGGCTCGAGCACCGCCACGAGGCCGGCCGGCTCCAGGATCGCAGCGGCCCGTTTCAGGTTCTCGACCACGTTGGCGGTCTGGTACTCCCACTCGAGGCCCGGATCGAGCTGGCCGGGGACGACGGTGCACCAGGTCGCGTTCACCCTCTTGCCGATTTCGACCGCCTTCTTCATGTCGGCCTCGATCGCCTCGCGGACCGAGGAGTCGGAGGAGGCGAAACTCACGCCGCCCCAGGACGTGTGGGCCACGAAGACGCCCATCTCCATTCCCAGGCGGTCCAGCTCCGCGGCGATCTTCTCCTGGAGCGCCGGCTCGCGACCGCCCATGCCGTTGTCCTCGAGGGCGCGGAACCCCTCGTCGTGCATGAAGCGGAGCTGGTCGATGTGGTCGTCGCCCGCGTGGTGCCGGAACATCCCGAAGTGGGGCGCGTACTTGAGCTGGAATGCGCCTCCGTCTGCAGGCTGGGCGGCACGCGCCGCGGACGCTCCGGGAACCGCGCCGACGGCAAGCGCGGTTGCCGCCGTAGCGCCCCCGGCGAGGAACTGCCGGCGCGGAATCCGGCCAGTATCAGGAGAACCGACTGTCTTGTTACGCATCGTGGCAGAGTACCAGCCGCCGAAACGGCCAACAGACCCGAAGACACGAGGGACCGACATGCAAGCAACCGCGCACAGGATCCGTTTACTGACCCCTGCCATCGTCGCCATCGCGACCGGCACGCTGGCACCCGCCCTTCACGCGATCGACGTCACGGACACGAGACTGCTGTCCCAGCCCGCAGTGAGCGCGGACCACGTGGCGTTCGCCTATGCCGGCGACCTCTGGATCGCCGGCCGCGACGGCTCCAGTCCGCGGCGGCTGACCTCCCACGAGGGGACGGAGACGGGTCCCCGCTTCTCTCCCGACGGCACTCTGGTGGCGTTCAGCGCCGAGTACGACGGCAACATCGATGTCTTCGTCATGCCCGCCGCGGGCGGTGAGCCGACGCGGCTCACCTGGCACCCGGGCGCCGATCTGGCCCAGGGCTTCACCGTCGACGGTTCGGCCGTGCTGTTCGCTTCCCAGCGCAGCATGTTCACGAACCGCCACTTCCAGCTCTTCACCGTGCCGCTGACCGGTGGCCTGCCCACGAAGCTGCCGATCCCGCACGGGCTGCGCGCCAGCTTTTCGTCCGACGGCCGCCGCATCGCCTACATCCCGACGCCCGAGCGCTTCCAGCAGTGGAAGAACTACCGCGGCGGGACAACGTCACGGATCTGGATCTACGACACCGGGGACCACTCGGTGCAGACGATCCCCCAGCCCGAAGGCCGCTCCAACGACACGAACCCGACCTGGATCGGCAACCGGGTCTTCTTCCGCTCCGACCGGGATGGCGAGTTCAACCTGTTCTCCTTCGACACGGGCAGCGGCGAGATCGTCCGGCACTCCGACTTCGAGGACTTCCACGTCGAGGATCTCTCGGGTTCCACCGACACGGTGATCTACGAGCAGGCCGGCTACCTGCACGTCTACGATCCCGCCTCTGATCGGCATGAGCGCCTGCGGATCGGCGTGGCGGCCGACCTGACCGAGACCAGGTCCCGCTGGGTCGAAGGGCCGGAGAACATCCGCAGCGCGTCCATCTCTCCCACTGGCGCCCGCGCCGCGTTCGGCTATCGGGGTGAGGTGCTGACCTTGCCGGCCAAGAAGGGTGATGCTCGCAACCTGACCCGGACGCCCGGCGTCCACGAGCGCGACCCGGCCTGGTCGCCCGACGGCGCCAGCATCGCTTTCTTCTCGGACGAGGGCGGCGAGTACGGACTCCACGTCCGCGATCAGCAGAGCGGCGAGGTCCGCCGCTACGAGCTGGGCGGCGAACGCGGCGGCAGCGGCTTCTACCACGGCCCCGAGTGGTCGCCCGACGGCGACAAGATCAGCTACGTCGACAACTCGATGACCCTGTTCGTCATCGATCTCGATGACGGCGACGTAGCGAAGGTGGCGAGCGAGTACTACTACGGCCCCTCCTTCCCGCCCCGGCCCGGCCACTCCTGGGCGCCGGACTCACGGTACGTCGCCTACACGTTGAACACCCGCTCCTACATGCAGCAAGTGTTCGTTTACGACGTGGAAGCAGAGACATCCCACCCGGTGACCGACGGGCTGAGCGAGGTCGGCGAACCCGTCTTCGACCGGAGCGGCGACTATCTGTACTTCCGCGCCTCGACCGACGCCGGACCGGTCAAGCACTGGTTCGCCATGTCGAACGCGGACATGGAACTGTCGAGCGCGATCTATCTCGCGGTCCTGCGCCAGGACGGCGAATCGCCGCTTGCCGCGGAGAGCGACGAGGAGGCCGTGGAATCCGACGAAGGCGACGCGGAGGCCGAGGAAGGCAACGACACCGAAGCGGAAGCCGACAGCGACGGTGAAGACGCCGAAGGGCCACGGGTCGAGATCGATTTCGAGGGCCTCAACCAGCGCATCCTCGCCCTGCCCGTCCAGGCCGGCGGCTACAGCAACCTGGAAGCCGGCGAAGCAGGCAAGCTCTACTACCTCCGCTCGCAGCCCGCGGGCCGGTTCGGCGGGGGTGGCGGCGATCTCGTCCTCTTCAACCTGGAGGATCGCGAGGAAACGGTGCTGCTCTCCGGCGTCGGAGGCTTCTCGCTGAGCGCCGACGGCAAGAAGCTGCTCTACGCCGGCCAGAACGACTTCGGCATCGCGAACGCCGGCGGCAAGATCGACCGGGCGCAAAGCGCCATGGCGGTCGACAAGCTCACCGTCCGCATCGACCCGCGCGCCGAGTGGAGGCAGATCTACGACGAGGTCTGGCGGATCAACCGCGACTACTTCTACGACCCGGGCATGCATGGAGCCGACTGGCCGGCAATGGCCGAGAAGTACAGCGGCTTCCTGGCCGACGTCGCCACCCGCGCCGACCTGAACAAGGTGCTGCGCTGGATGTGCAGCGAGATCGCGGTCGGCCACCACCGCGTCGGCGGCGGCGACCGGCGAGCCGATCCGGAGCGAGTGGGCGGGGGTCTGCTCGGCGCCGACTTCGAGATCGCCGACGGCCGCTACCGTTTCGCCCACGTGCTGGGGGGCCTGAACTGGAACCCCGAACTGCGGGCGCCGCTCACCGAGCCGGGCGTTTCCGTTTCCGCCGGCGAGTACCTGCTTGCCGTCAACGGCGTCGACCTCGAAGCTGCGGACAACGTCTTCGCGCGCTTCGAGAACACCGCCGGCAAGATCACGGACATCACGGTCGGTCCGAACGCCGACGGTTCCGGCTCGCGCACCGTTTCCGTCGTCCCGATCCCGAACGAGTCGGCGCTCCGCAACCGGGAGTGGGTCGAGGGCAACCTGGCCAAGGTCGACGAGGCCACGGACGGCCGGGTGGCCTACGTCTACGTGCCGAACACGACCACCCTCGGGCACACCTACTTCAAGCGCTACTTCTTCCCGCAGGTCCACAAGCAGGCCCTGATCGTCGACGAGCGATTCAACGGCGGCGGCCAGGTCGCGGACTACTACATCGACCACCTGCGGCGCCCGTACATCAGCCACTGGGCTACCCGCTACGGGGCCGATTTCCGCACCCCGAGCGCGGCCATCCTCGGGCCGAAGGTCATGATCATCGACGAGACCGCCGGCTCCGGCGGCGACCTGCTGCCCTGGATGTTCCGCAAGCTCGGCCTCGGCCCCCTGGTCGGCAAGCGGACCTGGGGCGGTCTGGTCGGCACGCTCGGCTTCCCCATCCTGATGGACGGCGGATTCGTGACCGCCCCGAACCTGGCGATCTGGACCGAGGACGGCTTCGTGGTCGAGAACGTCGGCGTGCCGCCCGACGTCGACGTCGAGCAGTGGCCCGCGGACATCATCGCCGGCCGCGACCCGCAGCTCGAGAAGGCGATCGAGATCGTCCTCGAGCAACTGGAGTCGAACCCGCCCGCCGAACCCGCGAAACCGCCCTTCCCGATCCGGGTGCGTCGTTAGCCGGAAGCGCAAGCCGGATGCCGGCCAGAAGGCCGGCGCACCGACAGCCGAAGCGTCGGAGCATCCAATGGACCTTTCCTTCCTGCTACCTCGCCTGCGCGCCGAGTGGCGCAAGCGCACCGGACGCGAACTCTCCGCAGCCGACATCCGTCCGCGCTTCAGGCACCGCGAACGGCACTTCCGGTCTCCGCCGATGACGGCGGAGATGGTGACGGCGATCTCCCGCCTGTCGCCCCAGTTCCACCTCGAAGCCGGAGAGTCCTCGCGGTCGTTCTGGGAACTCACCCAGAACGGATCCTGCTGGGGCGAGTTCGACGCCGCGGAGCCCGTTCTTCGCTCGATGGCGCCGCCAGCCAAAGCGCTCGACATCGGCTGCGGGCTCGGCCGGTCGACCGCCTTCTTCCGGAGTGCGCTCGGCTGGGACGATACCGAGTTCCACCTCTACGACGGCGACGGCCCACGGATCGACTATCCCCGCAGTGGAGAACGCACCGACCGTTCCTTCTGCGGCGACCTCGGAACGCTGCGCCAGGTGCTGGAGTACAACGACATCGCGAACTTCCGCATCTTCGACGCCCACGAACTGAACCACCGCCTGGACGCGCTGCCCGGCCCCTACGACCTCGTCTACTCGTTCTACGCCGCCGGCTTCCACTGGTCGCTCGCCGACTTCTGGAGCGAGTTCGGGGCGATCTCCCACCGCCAGACAGTCGGCATCTTCACGATCCACCGGAACTTCGAGGAGTTCCCGGCGCTCCGGAACTGGGCCTTCCGCATCGTCCCGTTCGAGCGCAGCCTGATCAAGGACCGGCCCCACCGCCTGCTGATCGCCTGCCGCGAAGAAGAACTCCTGAACCCGTTGGGGCAGCGGGCCGGGCGCTAGGCTAGGCCCACAACCAACAGCCCAGGGAGGAACGCGATGTTCGACGCGCTCAAGAACTGCCAGCCCCAGACCTACGCCGCGATGCGAATCGTCGCCGGCTTTCTCTTCCTCTGGCACGGTGCGCAGAAACTCCTGGGCTTCCCGCTTCCGACTCCCGAAGGCGCCCCGAGCTTCATCCTCTACATCGCCGGGCCGATCGAGCTGATCGGCGGCGCACTGATCATGGTCGGCCTGTTCACCCGCCCGGTCGCCTTCCTCGCCAGCGGCCTGATGGCCTTCGCCTACTTCATCGGCCATGTGTTCCGGCCGGTCGAGGACCCCAGCGTTTGGCACTACCTGCTACCGCTGGTGAATCGGGGCGAAGCCGCCGTTCTCTTCTGCTTCGTGTTCCTTTACATCGCCGCCAAGGGCAACGGGATGTGCAGCCTCGGCGGCGACGAGGACTGAAGCAGACCGACGCCCTCAGCTCACCGCGAAGATGCCGCCGTCGACCGGGATGGCGGCGCCGGTGACGTAGGCGGCGGCGCGGGACGCCAGGTAGATCGAGACGCCGGCCATGTCCTCCGGCGTACCGATCCGCTTGCGCGGGTTGCGGGCGCGGATCTCGTCGCCGAACTTCCGCAGGTTGTACTCCATCATCTTGCTTTCGAACGGGCCCGGACAGACGGCGTTCACCGTGATGTCCTCGGGCGCGAGGCGCCGGGCGAGGGCCCGGGTCAGGTGGATCATGCCGGCCTTGCTGGCGCTGTAGGGATAGTGCTCCTGCGGGTTCACGTGCAGGCCGTCGATCGAGGCGATGTTGATCACCCGCGCCGGGTCATCTTCCGTGGCCGCGGCGCGCAGCTCGGGGAGCAGCTTGACGGTCAGGTAGAAGGGGCCCTTCAGGTTGATGTCCATCACCTTGTCCCAGCCGGACTCAGGGAACTCCTCGAGCGGCGCTCCCCAGGCGGCGCCGGCGTTGTTCACGAGGATGTGCAGCCGGTCCTCGCGCTCCCGCAGCTCGGCGCAGAAACGCTCCACCCCTTCGATCGTCGACAGGTCGTTCGGCAACGAGACGCACTCGCCGTGGACGGACAACTCCTCGGCCATCGCGTCGCAGACTGCAGCTTTCCGGGAGCTGATGTAGGTGCGCACTCCGTTCTCGACGTAACCGCGGGCGATCATCGCCCCGATACCTCGGGAACCCCCGGTGACCACCGCCACCTTGCCGGACACGTCGAACAGGTTCTTCATCGCTATCCCCCCACGGTCAAGGCGTCGGTCAGTACGGATCCGGACCGCGCCGTCTGGTCCCAGAGACCGAGCGCGATTCGCTGGCGACCCTCGGGCAGACGGATTCTCAGGCCGGCCCGGTAGTGGCTTTCCAGTGCGTTCGCGAGCGCTTCCGCGGGTATCTCGAGCGGCACTTCCAGGTGCTGCGCCGCGGTCAACTCGTCGTCGTCGTCCATGGCCACGACGACCAGTCGCGTAGCGGACCGGTGAACGCCGTCGATCTCGACGAGTTGCACACTCCTGATCGGAAACTCGATCCACATCTGCACGTCGTAGAGGTCCTCGCCTTCGACGGGCATGATCGCGTCGACGTTGACCTCCATCCGGTGCGGGTTGTCGCTCTCACCGACGTACGCGGCCGCCAGCGCCCGCTCCGAAATGCGCGAGCGGACCCCCTTCTTGACGTAGCTCCGGCGGTAGTCGGCCGACGCGCCCCTCACTCCGCGCACCCTTACCTCGATCGACGTGAACTCGCCCTCGACCTTGTTCTCCGACGAGAGCCCGAGCGAGTAGTACGACTGCATACCACCGACGGCCTGGGCCAGCACCCCGGTCAGGTTTCCCCCGCCGGTGCGACCGAATCCGCCGGTTCCTTCGGCCAGGTTGTGCAGCGCTTCCCGGCGGTCCGAGACCTCCATCAGCGCGCCGCGGCCCTTGGAGCGCCTGGCGCTCGTCGCGGCGTCGCCCGGCGGCGGCTTCGCCGCGAACAGCGTGACACCGTAAGTGTTCGCCTCGGCGACGATGGCCTGAATCGTCGCGGTCGCCCGGAACTGCTCCACCTCCTGCTGCAGGCGGCCCACCTCCATGCTCGCATCGCGGTCGAACGGGCCGCCCGTGCCCGGCGCACCGCCGGCCTGGCCGCCGCCCGCCCTCTCGACCAGCGCGCCGGCATCGCTGGCGCCACCGGTGAGCAGGTCCTGGATGTGCTCCATCAGCGTGCCCAGGGGTCGCTCGGCCACGCCGTCGGAGACGAAGACGAGCGCCTTGCGGCCCTCGAGCCAGGCCAGCGTGCGCACGAAGTTCCCGAGCGCTTCGAAGCTGGCCTCGGAGTCGTTGTAGACCTCGCGGGCGTACGTCCTCATCTCGCCCAGCAGGGCGTCGATCGCGAGGCCCGCGTTCTGGCGGTCGAGCCGATCTCGGCTGCGCATCCGGTGGAAGATGTCCGTGACGGAGAGCTGAGCGCTCTGCCGGAGGCCGTCCCTCTGGTCTCCGACCGTCTGCTGACCCTTCAGACCGTTAAGGGCGGTCCGGATCGCCCCCCAGTTCCGGGTGAAGCCCTGGACTACCCGCGGCTCCTGATCGTGCGCGGCGATCATGATCCGTACGCGGCGATCCTCCAGCACGGTCGGCAGGTCGACCTCCAGCTCCGTCAGCGCCCGGTCGCGGTTCGGGGACAGCATGTTGTGCTGATCGAAGTAGAGGACGAGCCAGATCGGCGCGTCGGCGTCCGGGTCTTCGCGGACGACCTCGTAGAAGTTGACGGGCTGGACCCGTTCGCCGTTCTCGAACACCTGGAAGTTGGAGAGTTCGAGGCCGGTGACCGGCGCGCCCCGCCGATCGGTGACGTGGACGTCGATGTTCACGATCTCGACGTCGACGGTCTCCTGGATGGCGCCGGCTGTGGGCTCAGTCTGTTGCTGGGCGGTGACGGCCGGCACCGCGACCAGGAGTGCCAGCACGGAAACAGGAACGAGGCAGGTTCTGCACTTCATGACAATTCGAACCCCTCATAGTCGTTGGCTGCGACGGCGTCGCACTTCTCCACGTAGGGAGGAAAGCCCAGGTAGGGCATGAATACTCGCGGCTTGCCCGGCACGTTGGCCCCCAGATACCAGGAGTTGCAGGTGGGATAGAGAGTCGCGGCGGCGACCTCGCCGACGTGAGCGACCCACTCGTCCTCGGCCTCCGGCGTCGCTTCGATCGCCGCGTGTCCGCGATCCCGCATCCAGGCCACGCAGTCGGCGATCCAGTCCACGTGCTGCTCGATCGACGGCAGCATGTTGGAGAGCACGGAAGGGCTCCCGGGGCCAGTGATCACGAACAGGTTAGGGAATCCCGCCACGCCAAGACCGAGGTAGGCGCGGGGGCCGTCTTCCCACTTCGAGCGCAGGGTCCGGCCGCCGCGGCCGCGGATGTCGATGCGGGCGAGCGCACCGGTCATCGCGTCGAAGCCGGTCGCGAAGACAATCGCGTCCAGCTCGACGTCCCGGCCGCCGGTGCGGAGCCCCGTCTTCGTGATCTTCTCGATCGGCGCGGAGCTGACGTCGACCAGGGTGACGTTGGGCCGGTTGAACGTCTCGAAGTAGCCGCTGTCGAGGCAGATCCGCTTGCAGCCGATCACGTTGTCCGGGCTCAGCAGATCGGCAACCCCGGGATCGTCGACGATGCCCCGGATCTTCTCGCGCACGAACGCGGCGGCGGCGTCGTTCGCCTCCTGGCTCATCAGCATGTCGGCGAAGGAGCCCATGAACGAGAAGCCGCCGTACTCCCAGCGCTCTTCCAGGCGCCGCCGCCGTTCCTCCGGGGATACCTCCGCGAACTCGTCGTGCATCAGGTTCATGTCGGCGCCGAGCCCGGCCGGCATCTGCCTGTTGCGTGCCCGGAAAGCAGGATACTCGGCCTTGACCTCCGCCTCGCGTTCCCGGTCCATCACGCCGTTGTGCGCCGGAATCGAGTAGTTCGGCGTGCGCTGAAAGACGGTGAGGTGGGCCGCCTCGCCGGCGATCACGGGAATCGCCTGGATCGCCGACGATCCCGTACCGACGACGCCTACCCTGAGGCCGGTGAAGTCGACGCCTTCGTGGGGCCAGGCGCCGGTGTGGTACTTCTCGCCCGCGAAGTCCTCGATGCCGTCGAAGTCGGGCAGGTTCGCCGCCGACAGGCAACCCGTGGCCATCACGACGAAGCGGGCGAAGACCGTCTCGTTCCCGGCGCCCTTGCCGCTGCTCCGGCCGGCACCGTCGCCGTCGAAGGGCCCGGCCACCGCTTCGTCCGGCGGCGCGACCTCGATCCGCCAGCGGGAGTCCTCCTCCTCGAAGCGGGCGGAGACGACCCGGCGGTTGAACTCGATTTCGCGTCGCAGGTCGAAGCGGTCCGCCACGTGGTTGACGTAGCGCAGGATCTCGGGCTGGCCGGCGTAACGTTCGGCCCACGACCACTCCTGCTGGAGTTCTTCCGAGAACTGGTACGAGTACTCCAGGCTCTCGACATCGCAGCGGGCGCCCGGATAGCGGTTCCAGTGCCAGGTGCCGCCCACCCCGTCGCCGGCCTCGAACGCCAGCACGGTGAAGCCGAGCGACCGCAGGCGATGAATCATGTAGAGGCCCGCGAAACCGGCCCCCACGACGACGACATCGAACTTCCGCATGGAGAGAGGATCGTATGCTACGGAGCCGTCCGCGTCCGGCGCCGACCGGCGGACGCGCCGTAGCCATGCCCGCCCTCGACGGACTCCGGATCCTCGACCTGACCCGTATTCTGGCCGGGCCGACCTGTACCCAACTGCTCGGCGACCTCGGCGCGGACGTGATCAAGATCGAACGGCCGGGGCGCGGCGACGACACGCGGTCCTGGGGTCCGCCCTTCGTGAAGGACGCGAACGGCGAGGACACGAGCGAGAGCGCCTACTACCTCTGCGCCAACCGGAACAAGCGCTCGGTGGCGATCGATCTCGCGACCGCCGAGGGCACCGGCCTCGCGCGACGCATTGCCGCTCGCTGCGATGTCCTGATCGAGAACTTCAAGGTCGGCGCGCTCAGCCGCTACGGCCTCGGCTACGACGACCTCAAGGACGAGCTGCCGGGACTCGTCTACTGCTCGATCACCGGCTTCGGCCAGACCGGACCGAACGCGCACCGCGCCGGCTACGACCTGCTGGCACAGGGCTACGGCGGCATCATGAGCCTCACCGGCGCGCCGGACGGCGAACCGATGAAGGTCGGCGTCGGCATCGCCGACATCATGTGCGGAATGTACGCGGCGACCGCGATCCTGGCGGCCCTGCGGCACCGAGACCGGACCGGTCGGGGCCAGCACATCGACGTCGCCCTGGTCGATGCCCAGTTGGCCTGGCTGGTCAACGAGGGATCGAACTACCTGATCTCCGGCGAGGTGCCGGAGCGGCGCGGCAACGAGCACCCGAACATCGTTCCCTACGGCGTGTTCGAGACCGCGGACGGCCACGTGATCGTCGCGGTCGGCAACGACGCCCAGTACGAGCGATTCTGCGAACTCCTCGGCGCCCCGGAACTGGCGTCGGACGACCGCTACCGGACGAACGCCGGCCGGCTCGCCCACCGGGACGAACTGGTAGCCCGGCTGTCGGGCCTAGTGCGCAAGCTGACCAGCGCCGAGGTGCTGGCCGGCCTGGAAGCCCGCGGCGTCCCGGGCGGCCCGATCCACGACCTCGAGGAGGCGCTGGCCTCGGACCAGGCGGAGGCCCGCGGCATGACGATCGACGTGCCGCATCCGCTGGCGGGCAGCGGCAGCGTCCGGCTGGTCGCCAACCCGATCAGAATGTCCGAGACGCCGGTGAGCTACCGGCGGTCCCCACCTGTCTGCGGCGCCGACACGGACGAGGTGATCGCGGAACTCCTGGGGGACGAGGACTGACGCCGATTCCACCGGACGCCTGCGACCCGGTGGTCAAGCGGTGGTACGGTGGAAACACCACCCCGGCGATCCCACGCCCCTAGGAGACCACTTGACAAACACGGCCGTAGGAATCAGCGGCTTCGGCGGCTACGTGCCGGAGCACGTGATGACGAACGAGGACTGGACCCGGTACGTAGACACTTCCGATGAGTGGATCGTGGAACGCACCGGCATCCACCGCCGTCGCGTAGCCGCCGAGGACGAATCCACCGCCGACATGGCAACGGCCGCCGCCAGATCGGCCCTCGAAAGCCGCGGGATCGGCCCGGAAGAGATCGACGAGATCATCGTCGCCACGGATACTCCTGAGGTCTACACGCCGGATACAGCCTCCTTCGTCCAGCGCAAGCTCGGGGCTCGCCAGGTGCCTTCCTACGATCTGGGGGGCAGCGGCTGCGCCGGCTTCGTGCAGGCAATGGACGTCGCGCGTTCGCGGGTGCTGACCGGCACCCGCCGGGTGCTCGTCATCGGGGTCGAGCTGATCACGCGCCTGGTGAGCTGGAAGATCCGCGAGACGTGCGTACTGTTCGGCGACGCCGCGGCCGGTGTGATCGTCGAGCGCGGACCGCAGATGGCCGAGATCCTCGGCGCCAAAACCGGCACCGACGGCAGCCAGTGGAGCATTCTGACTCTGGAGATCGGTGGCACCCGCAAGCCGTTCAGCCTCGAGTACGCACAGAAGGAAGAGCATCTGAAGCTCATCATGGAAGGCAGGGCGGTGTTCCGTCACGCCGTCCATCGCATGTCGGAGGTTGGCCTCGACGTGCTGGAAGCCGTGGGCGCGAAGCTCGAGGACGTGGCAATGATCGTGCCCCACCAGGCGAACCTGCGCATCGTCCAGGCGGTCGCGAAGAACCTGTCCGTGCCAATGGAGAAGGTGTACACGAACCTCCAGGAGTACGGGAACACGGGCTCGGCATCGGTTCCCCTGGCGCTGTGGGAAGCGCACAGCAAGGGCCGCATCTCGCCGGGCGACCTGGTACTGCTGACCTCCTTCGGCGCCGGCTTCCACTGGGGCGCGGCCCTGCTCCGGTTCACCGGCTGAGGGTTCCCGGGAACACCGGGCTCACATCACCCGAAGATCAGACCCCAGATCGTGAACAGGGTGAAGGACACGTAGACCGCGGAAGCGATCAGCATCATCACGATGTTGAGCGCCTTCGGCCGGGCGGACTTCGGCAGCTTCGTCAGGTTGACGTAGAGCGTCAGCGGGACGTAGATCGCCATCGCGAAGCCGCCCAGCAGGGCGGAGTTGAAGATGAAGCCGAGCGCCGAGACGCCCGAGAGTTCGAAGAAGGCGGTCGAGACGGTGCCGGCGACCATGAACATGATCGCGAAGGTCAGGTACCACTGGCTCTGGGTCCGCTTCTGGCCGAACTTGAACATGGAGCCGAGCAGGTAGGACCAGGTGCGGGCGCCGCCGTCGACGGCGCCGAGCTGGGAGCTGAACAGCGCGGCCATGCCGATCAGCAGGAACACGTAGCGGCCGGGCGTGCCGAGGCTCGTCTCCAGAATGACCGACATGTCCCAGACGATCTGGCCCTCCTCGGGAACGATGCCCGCGGGGCGGAGGACGGTCAGCGCCCCGAACATGAAGAGGAACATCGTGAAGGTGTTGCCCAGCCAGAAGAAGATGACCTGGTCCTGGATGACGTAGCGCATCCAGCGCCTGAACCGGCTCGCGTTCTCCGGCGTCTCGTGGTAGCGGAAGCCCGTCTGGACCTCGGCCGTCTCGTGCACACGCAGCGGGTTCGCCAGCACCGGGATGCGGCCGCCCATGCCGATGTTCTTGTCCCGCAGGTAGAAGGCGTACCAGAGGTTGCCGGCGCCGCCGATGCCGGCAAACACGACCGCGCCGAAGAAGCGGGCAAAGGTGAACTGGTCGTCGAGTTCGATGTGGCCGAAGTTGACGAGTCCCCGCCCCATCTCCTTGATCGCATCCCAGGTGCCGACGGAGAACGCGACGTAGATCAGCCCGATCGTGATGACCAGCACCATGATCCCGATCGCCCGTTCGACCGCCTTGTACATCTGCTTGGGGCCGAACAGGATCAGTGCGATGAGGCCGAACGTGACGGCGGTCCAGAACCACTCCGGACCCGGTCCGTCCGGCCCGAAGAAGAGCGCCTTGAGCGCCGCGCCCGACATCCGCGCCCAACCCGGCAGGAACAGTCCCACGAAACCGAGCGACAGGAAGGCGTAGATGACTCCCATCGACATCCGCGCGTAGGAGGTGTACGGGTGTTCGCCGGTGACCACCGCCCAGCGGCCGATCTCGATGTTGATCCAGAGCTGCAGGAAGACGCCAAGCGCCGCCGCCCAGATCATCACCGCGCCGAACTTGGCCGTCACCCAGGGCCACACGGCCAGTTCCCCGGCACCGATCGCGAGGCCGATCATGATCGCGCCCGGCCCGGCAAGTTGCCAGAAAGACAGCTTGCGCTCGGGCAGGTTTTCCTCGCGCAGGGGTGGGATCGGTACCGGCATGTGGTGCCCTCCAGCCGGCACGGGCCGAGCCGCCCACCAGCTCTTGCGGTTCTACGGAATGACGGAGTCGAGGGCACTGTAGCAGCGCGAACGCAGGCTCCGGCTCGCACGGCGGCCCGCCGGACGCTACGATCGGCCCCACCTCAAGACCAACGTACGAGGAGAAGACGATGAAGCGACGGATGCTCTCACCCTGGCGGCCTGCGATCGCAGCGCTGCTCGCCCTGATCCTGGCAGCCGCGGCGCCGCTGGGCGCCGCCGACCCGGAGGTCACCGTCTCGAAGCCGGAGCAGGTCGGCCTCTCGACCGAGCGGCTCGCCCGCATCGACGCAGCGATGAACGGCTACGTCGAGGCGGGCAGGATCGCCGGCGCCACCGGTCTGATCGCCCGCCGCGGAGAGATCGCGTACTTCAACACCTACGGCTATCGCGACCTCGAGACGAAGGATCCGATGCCAAAGGACGCGCTCTTCCGCATCTACTCGATGTCCAAGGCGGTGACCGGCGTCGCCGTGATGATCCTCCACGAGAAGTACGGCTTCCCCCTGCGAACGCCCGCCTCGCGCTGGATTCCGGCCCTCGGCGACCTGGAGGTCACCGAATGGAGCGTCGATCCGGGTACCGGCGATCCGCGCATGGAACTCGTTCCCGCGAACCGCGACATGACCGTCCAGGACCTGCTGACCCATACCGAGGGAATCAGCTACGGCGGTCCGCGCAACGCGGGCGGCGGCATGTACTACGCCGAACTCGGGGTCGGCAGCCGCGACCAGACTCTCGAGGAGTTCGTCGACAAGCTGGGCCAGGCGCCGCTGCACGACCATCCCGGCACCGTGTGGCGCTACGGCTACGGCATGGACGTGCTGGGACGCCTGGTCGAGGTCATCTCGGGCAAGACCTTCGACGTGTTCCTGGAGGACGAGATCTTCAAGCCGCTCGGGATGAAGGACACCGCGTTCTACGTCCGCCCGGGCACGGAGGACCGGCTGGCGGTGCTCTACACGCCGGACCGCGAGGCCGGCGACGGCACGGTCAAGCGCTCCACGGCGCCCCCCCAGGACTCCTACCTCAAGAAGCCGAAGATCTTCTACGGTGGCGCCGGACTCGTTTCGACGACCACCGACTACTACCGGATGATCCAGATGCTGCTCGACGGCGGCCGCTACGACGGCGGCCAGATGCTGAGCCCGAAGTCGGTCAAGCTGCTGAGCAGCGACCACATCGGCGACATGCCGCGCGCCGGCCAGCTCCTGGGACCGGGCGACGGCTTCGGCCTTACCTTCCGCGTCAACGAGCACCCCGGCCACAACGGTGCCCTCGGCTCGCCGGGTGACTACAGTTGGGGCGGCGCCGCGGGCACCCGCTTCTGGATCGACCCCGACGAGGAGATGGTCGCGGTGTTCATGATCCAGATCCTCCCCCACGGTGGCCTGACCTATGGCACGGAGTTCCGCAACCTCGCCTACCAGGCGATCATCGACTGACCCTTCCGGAGCACGACGAACGATGTCCGACCGCAGCCTGGAAATCCGCCTCGCTTCGCGCCCCGCCGGCGAACCAGAGGCGGCGAACTTCGAACTTGCCGAGGCCGGGATGCCGACCGCGGGCCCCGGTCAGGCGCTGGTGCGCAACGTCTACATGTCGGTCGACCCGTACATGCGAGGCCGCATGCGGGACATCAAGTCCTACACGCCGCCGTTCGCGATCGGCAAGGCGCTCGACGGCGGCGCTGTTGGCATCGTCGAGGAGTCGAACACGGACGCCTTCTCGCCCGGCGATCTCGTCTCGAGCCGCTTCGGCTGGCGCAGCCACTTCGCCGCCCACGCGACCGAGCTCCAGAAGCTCGATACCCACGGCGCACCGCTGTCGGCCTTCCTGGGCGTGCTCGGCATGCCAGGGATGACCGCCTATGTCGGCCTGCTGGACCTCGGCGAACCGAAGGAGGGCGAGACCGTGTTCGTGTCGGCCGCCGCCGGCGCGGTCGGCAGCCTGGTCGGCCAGATCGCCAGGATCAAGGGCTGCCGCGCCGTGGGTAGTGCCGGGTCGCAGGACAAGGTCGACCACCTGGTCTCCGACCTCGGTTACGACGCCGCCTTCGACTACCACGACGACCTGAACCACTGTCTCGGCGAGACCTGCCCCGACGGCATCGACGTCTACTTCGAGAACGTCGGCGGACCGATGCTCGAGGCCGTCCTCCTGCACATGAACATGTTCGGCCGGATTCCGGTGTGCGGAATGATCGCCCACTACAACGACGAGGAGCCGCGTCCGGGACCGCGGACCCTCATCTCGATCATTCCGAAGCGCCTCAGGATGCAGGGCTTCATCGTCTCCGACCACATGGACCGCCGCGCCGACTTCGTCCGCGACGTCGCCGGCTGGATCGCCGAGGGCAAGGTCGTCTACCGCGAGACGATCGTCGCCGGCCTCGAGAACGCCCCGGAGGCGTTCATGGGCCTCTTCCGCGGCGAGAACACCGGCAAGATGGTGGTCCAGATCAGCGACGACCCGACGGCGTAGCTCCGTCCTGCGGGAGCGGAAGAGTCGACCCGCCATTCGACGAACAGGCCGGTGTCCAAGCTCGATACCAAAGACAAGCCATCGGTGATACCATCCGTGACGTGGTACCCACGCCGTCGAACTCGCAATCGCCACAGCCCGCGAAGTCGGGCCGATTCCTGCTTCGGATGCCGGCAGCGCTCCATGCCGCGCTCCATGGGGCGGCCCGGTCCGCGGGCCTGTCGCTGAACGAATACTGCGTCCGCCGGCTCGCGTCGGGGGGCAGCCGCCATCCTGAAGCAGCCGCGCTCGCAACCCGGGCCGTCGCGGTCGCTGGCGACCACCTCCGCGCGGTCGTGCTCCACGGCTCCGTGGTCCGGGGCGAGGCGGCCGCGGGCTCAGACCTCGATGTCCTTGTCGTCGTCGACCGCGGCGTCCGACTGGACCGCGGCCTCTACAAAGCCTGGGACGCCGAGTCCCCGGCACCGGCCGATCAACGACCGGTCGACGCCCACTTCGTCCATTCCCCCGACGAAGACAGCATGAGCGGACTCTGGGCGGAGGCGGCAGTCGCCGGCGAGGTGCTGTTCGACCTGGACGGCGAAACGTCCGCCCACCTCGCCCGCACGCGCCGCGAGATTGCCGAAGGGCGGCTTTGCCGGCGCGTGGTCCACGGACAGCCCTACTGGACGGCCGCCTGATGCGCAATCGGGCTCTGGCGGCAGACTACGTCCGTCGGGCGCGGGCCCGCCTCCCCACCCTCGATGTACTGTACGAGGCTCAGAGTTGGGCCGACGTCGTCCGCGAATCGCAGGAGATCGTTGAACTCGGGCTCAAGGGTCTGCTTCGCTCGGTCGGCGTGGACCCGCCCCGCCTCCACGACGTCGCCGACGTGCTGGAAGCGGAGAGGACTCGGCTGCCGGCGCCGGTCCTGGAACGCCTGGACGATCTCTCACGAGCATCCCGCAGCCTGAGGCGCGATCGGGAACTCGCGTTCTACGGCGCGGAGGACCTGACGCCTTCCGATTTCTACCGCAAGTCCGACGCCTCGGAGGCACGGGCAGCCGCCCGCCTCGTCGTGGAGACGGTCGTGCCATGCGTGCCGGGCACGACGCTTACACCTGGAACCGCGCCCTGAACTCCGCGTGGCCTTCCTCGAAGGTGCACGGGTAGCCCTGCAGCGCGTACACCATCGCCTCCAGGGCCATCCGGCGGAAGTACAACCGCGCCCGCCACAGCCTCCTCTCATCCTTCGGTCCGCGGTACTGGTCCACGACGCGCCGGGCGAACTGCTGCCCGTTGGCGAGCAGTCCGGCGAAGTCGAGGGCGGGGTCTCCGATGGAGCGGTCGCTGAAGTCGATGATGTTGATCCGTTGCCGGCCCGCGTCCCAGAGAATGTGCTCGCCGGCCAGATCGCCGTGGACGAGCGTCGTCGGGCGGGTCGGTTTCACTTCGGCGGCCAGCTCGGTCAGAAAGGAACGGATGACCTCGACTTCGTGCGACTCGAGGCGCGGTAGCACGAGCGTTTCGACGTCACGAACGAGGTCCTCGTGGTCCTTCCGCGGGTCCTGCTCGGACACGCCGCACTCGCGAGCGACCGACTTCGGGGTCTCGTGGACCGCGGCGAGGAACGTGGCGAGCTGTTCCGCTATCCGTTCCCTTGCCGCATCGGAGAGCCGGCCGAACGTGGCGGCGTCCAGCTCCCGACCGGCGAGAAGCCTGTAGCCGGCGAACGAGCCGTCGGCGGCCTTGTAGACGTAGTCGGGAATGCCGACGTCGACCCTCGGCTGGAGGTAGCGAAGCAGCCTGGCTTCGTTCGCCAGCGCATCCCGGCTCGCTTGGGCCTTGGGAGCCCGGAAGACGAGCGCCTCGTCGAGGATCAGGACCGCATGGTCCCAGCCGTGCGTCAGGTACCGGTGCGACGTCCACGTGACGTCGGGAAACTCCTCCCGTATCCGCCGCAGGAGCAGGGCTTCTTCCATGCGCCTCGCGGGATCAGGGATACGGGTAGTCCAGGTCCAGGAACGGAAAGGCGCCGAGGACGGCCGGAGGGTCGACCGGCAAAGCGCGGTGGAGGTAGGAGGCGTCGAGTTCGTCCCAGCCGGTGACGCCGAGCAGGCCGAGGCACGTGACGATCTCGTGCTCGAGGATCCTGAGCATCCGGACGACGCCTTCGCGGCCTCCGGCTGCCATGGCGATGGCCTCGAGCCGGCCGACGCCGACCGCGTCGGCGCCCAGGACCATTGCCTTGACCACGTCCGTACCGCGCATGAAGCCGCCGTCGACGACGACCTCGGCACGGCCGTCGACCTCCTTCACGACCTCCGGCAGCGTGTCGAGGGTGCCGCGGGTGTGGTCGAGCTGGCGGCCGCCGTGGTTCGAGACGTAGACCACGTCGACGCCGTGCTCGCAGGCGAGCCCCGCGTCCTCGGCCGTGGCGATGCCCTTGAGGATCAACGGGATGTCGAACTCGTCCTTGATCCGCTTGACCAGGTTCCAGGTCATGCGCGCCTGGTAGTTGAGCGGCGCCACGCGGGTGGTCGCCTCGCCGACCGACGGCGGACGCCAGCGCTTCAGCAGGTCCCGCTCCCGGCGGCTGTAGACCTGGGTGTCGACGGTCAGGCAGAAGCCGTTGTAGCCCGCGGCCATCGCCCGGCGAATCAATGACCGCATCCAGTCCTCGTCGTCGGCCAGGTAGAGCTGGTACACCTTGGCCGAGTCGGACGCTTCGGCCGTGCCCTCGAGTCCGGGCAGGCACACGGAGCTGACGAAGTTCATGATCCCGAAGTCCTCGGCCGCCTTGCCCGCGGTGGCGCCGCCGCCCTCCTCGAACAGTTGCAGCGAGCCGATCGGCGCCAGGATGACTGGGATGCGGAGGTCGTGACCGAGCAGGGATCCACCGGCCCGGACTTCCGAGACGTCGGTCAGCACGCGCGGCCGGAAGGCCACGGAGTCCAGCGCCTGCCGGTTGCGCTTCACGCTCGTCTCGGTCTCGGCGCCTCCGACCAGGTAGTCCCAGACGTTCCCGCCCAGGTTCCGGCGCGCGGCGACGACGAGTTCGTGCAGCGTCAGCGCGTTCCGCGCCGCTTCTCCCGGCGCCAACGGGTCGGAAGCCATGTTGGGGCGTCGTCTGGGATCGGTCATGGAGGCGCTCGGTCTGGTCCGGGCGGGACCCTAGCAGTCCCGGACGGCGCCTGACAGGCTTGCGGCCGATGATCGAGGTCGACCTTCCGCGCTTCGAGTACCTGCTGTCCCGTGCCCTGGACACGCTGCCCCCGGCGTTCGCGGATCTCATCGACAACGTCGCCGTCGTCGTCGAGGAGGAACCGAGCGAGGAGGACCTCCGCCTGGTCGGACTCGATCCGGAGGAGGACGACCTCCTCGGGCTCTACCACGGCGTACCGCTCGACGAACGCGGCCACGGTTACAGCTCGCTACCAGACCGGGTCGTGATCTACCGGCTGCCGATCCTGTGGATCTGTAACACCGAGGCGGACGTGGTGCGGGAGGTGCGCGACACCCTTGTGCACGAGCTCGGACACCACTTCGGTCTGGGCGACGACGACATGCCGTACTAGGGCGGACGCCGGCTGCTAGGTTCCGCCCATGCCGAAGTCTCTTCCCTACCTGGGGATCGCCGGGGCGCTCATTGCCGGTACGCTGATGGCGGCCGCCGGCGGCAGCCGCGGCGTGGAGGTCCTGGGCCTGCCGGCCTTCGCGGTCGTCGTGGCCGCGGCCTTCGCGGTCCAGTGGATCGCGTTCATCCCGGCCTGGTTCCGCCAGACGGAGCGCTTCTTCGACCTGACCGGCAGCATCACCTTCCTGGTCCTGACCGCGGGCGCCCTGCTGATCCGCGGCGGCTTCGACCCGCGATCGCTCGTCATCGCCGCGGCCATCGCGGTGTGGGCGCTGCGGCTGGGTCCGTTCCTCTTCCTGCGCGTCCGCCGGGACGGCGAGGACCGACGCTTCCGGCAGATCAAGCCGGACTTCCCCGTCTTCCTGATGACCTGGACGCTCCAGGGCCTGTGGGTGTCCTTGACCGCCGCCCCCGCACTGGCCGCACTGCTGGCGAGCGAAAGCACGCCGCCGGACTGGACCCTCGCTGCCGGCCTGGCCCTGTGGACGCTCGGCTTCCTGCTCGAAGTGACCGCCGACGCCCAGAAGACCCGCTTCCGCGCCGTGCCCGAGAACCGGGACCGATACATCACGTCGGGACTCTGGGCCTGGTCGCGCCACCCGAACTACTTCGGCGAGATCGTCCTGTGGGTCGGCATCGCGGTGATCGCGGCGCCGACGCTCGAGGCCTGGCAACTGGCCACGCTGGTGTCGCCGGTCTTCGTCTGGCTGCTCCTGACCAGGATCAGCGGCGTACGGATGCTCGAAGCGCGGGCCAACCGCAAGTGGCGCAACGATCCCGGCTACAGGGACTACATCCGCCGCACGAACATGCTGTTGCCGCTCCCGCCCCGCAGGACTTGACGGCGCGGCAGCACCTGAAGGCGGCGATCTGCCTCGCCGCCATCACGCTGAACCTGACCTTCTGGGCGCTGCTGCTTCTTGTCCTGCTGCCCGCCAAGGCGGCGCCGCGGACGCGACCCTGGTTCCGGCGAGTCGCCGCCCGCATCTACCGCGCCGCCGTGCGCGTCGACAACGTGCTGCTTCGGCGCGTCTCCCGTGCCGCCTGGCGGGTCCGCGAACTGAGCCTCGACCCGACGCGGCCTCACATCGTCCTTTCGAATCACCGTTCCTGGGCCGACATCTTCCTGGTCCAGAGTCTCATCGCCACCCGCGGCCCCATCGTCACGTTCCTGTGCAAGCGCGAACTCCTCTATGTGCCGATCTTCGGCCTGATCATCCTCGCCTTCGACTTCCCAGTGCTGCGGCGTCGCACCCGGCGCGGGGCCAATCCCGCGGGCCGCCGCGACGACGACCGCCGCCGCGTGGCCGAGGCCGCGGCCGCCCTGCTCGGCTCCCCAGCCGCCATTCTCTCGTTCGCCGAGGGCACGCGCTTCACGGCCGCCAAGCGGGACGCGAACAGGCGTGCTGCCCGCGACGGGCAGGGAGCGCCAACCACCGGCATGGCTCCGCAGTACGAGCACCTGCTGCCGCCCCGAGCCGGCGGCCTCGCCGCCATGATCGAAGCGCTCGCCCCGGGCGGCGGCTCGATCGTCGACCTGACGCTTGCCTACCCCCGGCCCTCCACGTTCTGGGAGTTCCTCGGCGGCGCCGCGGGCTCGGTGGAAGTGGCCTGGGAGGCGATTCCGATAGCTACAGTGAAGCCGGACGAAGCAGCGAACTGGCTGAACGACCGCTGGCGACGCAAGGAGGAGTCGCTGGATCGATCTTTATGAGATAGCACTAAGATATGTACAACCTAAGCGAAATGGAATAAGATCCTGCGCCAGCTCCGTTCCGGCGGACAGAAAGAACGACAACCGCCCCGAACCGCGAGGCACTCGACTCATGACTGAACCCGACGATCGGCACGAGAACCACGAGCCGGATACGAACGCGACCCCGGAGGAACAGGCGCTGCCCGAGGCGCCGCACGTCGAGGCGCCGCTGGCCACGCGGGCAAAGGCGCCCAAGCCGGAGCTGCCCGTCATCGTCCTCCGCGACATGGTCGTCTATCCCGGAGTCACGATGCCGATGGAGGTCGGACGGGCCGAGACCCTGAGTGCGATCCAGGCCGCCGCCGAGCATCCGGAGCGCACGTTCTTCGCCCTGCTCCAGCGCGAGAAGAGCGAGGAGGTCGACCCCCTCGGCCTGCACACGATCGGCGTCGTCGCCCGGGTCGTCCAGCTGCAGCACGGCCTGCGAGGCACCCAGGCGGTCGTCGTCGGACTCCACCGCGGCATCGTGCTGCGCATCGACGAGGGCGGCGAGCACCTCGCGGCCACCGTGTCGCCGGCGCAGGAACTGCTGCCGGTGGACCCGAAGGACCTCGCCTTCGTCGCCCTCGACGAGGAACTGCGAAACCGCGCCGCCGAGCTGGGCGCGCGATCCGGTATTCCGAACGACGTCATCACCAAGACGCTGCGAGCGGTCACGGACTCCGGCCGGCTCGCCGACCTCGTGGCGGGCCACCTCGAACTCCCGGCCAACGACCACCAGTCCCTGCTCGAGACCCTGGCGGTCGAGGAGCGGATGCGCCGGGTCCTGACCCTCGTCCAGCGGCGGATCAAGGTCCTCGACGCCCAGGAGGACATCAACACCCAGGTCCAGGAGGAGCTCGGCGACCGCCAGCGCGAGATGTATCTCCGCGAGCAGCTGAAGGCGATCCGCAAGGAACTGGGTGACGACGACGGCGCCGACGATCTCGAGGAACTCAAGGCGCGCGTCGCCGACCTCGAGCTGCCTGAAGCCGCCCGCAAGGAGGTCGACCGTGAGTTTCGGCGGCTGGAGCGCATGGGCCGCGAGTCGATGGAGTCCCAGGTCATCCGCACCTACATCGAGACGGTCTGCGAACTGCCCTGGAGCGAGGTGAGCGAGGAACGGCTCGACCTGACCGACGCGGCCCGCATCCTGGACGAAGACCACTACGGCCTCGACGACGTGAAGGACCGCATCCTCGAGTTCCTGGCGGTGCGGGTCATGCACGACCGGCGGGCCCGGCGGGAAGAGCCGGAAGCGGAAGAAGAGACCGAGACCGCCGAGAGGCCGGCGGCCGAGGCCGGCGACGATGTTCACGCCGCCTCCGGCGGCAGCGGGTCAGAAGACCCGCGCACCGACTCGGGCCGTAGTCCGATCCTGCTGTTCGCCGGCCCCCCAGGAGTCGGCAAGACGTCGATCGCCAAGTCCATCGCGCGCGCGATGGGCCGCGAGTACGTCCGGGTCTCGCTCGGCGGCGCTCGCGACGAGGCGGACATCCGGGGCCACCGGCGCACCTACGTCGGCTCGATGCCCGGCCGGATCCTCCACGGCATGAAACAGGCCGGCGTCAAGAACCCCGTCTTCCTGCTCGACGAAGTCGACAAGCTCGGCGCGTCGCTCCAGGGCGACCCCTCCGCCGCCCTCCTCGAAGTGCTCGATCCGGCGCAGAACGGCGCCTTCATCGACCACTACCTGGGAGTCCCCTACGACCTGAGCCAGGTGCTGTTCATCGCCACGGCGAACTTCACCCAGAACATCCCGGCGCCCCTTCGCGACCGCATGGAGACGGTCGAGTTCTCGGGCTACACCGAGCGAGAGAAGCTCGGCATTGCCCGCCAGTTCCTGCTGCCCCGCGCCGTCCGCAACGGCGGCCTGTCGCCCGACCAGATCGAGGTCGGCGATGAGGCGCTGGGCGAGGTGATCTCCCACTACACCCACGAGGCCGGCGTCCGGCAACTGGAGCGGGAACTCGGCCGGATGGTGCGCAAGGTCGCGCGCAAGCTCGCGTCGACGCCCGAGCAGCCGGCCGACGGCTCCGAAGAGGTTGAGGAAGAGGTCGCGACGACGAACGTGGGCGCCGCCGAGGTGCAGGAGTTCCTCGGCCGCCCCCGCGTCCGGCCGGAGCGGGCCCTCGAGCGGGACGCGATCGGAGTCGCCACCGGCATGTACTACACGCCGGTCGGCGGCGACATCATGTTCGTCGAGGTCGAGACGACGAGCGGCAAGGGCGAACTCCAGCTCACCGGACAGCTCGGCGAGGTGATGAAGGAGTCGGCGCGTGCGGCCTGGACCTACGCCAGGTCGAACGCCGAGGCGCTGCGGATACCGCCCGGGAGCTTCGAAACCGACGTGCATGTCCACGTTCCGGCCGGGGCCATCCCCAAGGACGGCCCCTCGGCCGGCGTGACGATGGCGGCCGCCCTGGTCTCGGCGCTTTCCGGCCGGCCGGCAAGAGCGCACATCGCGATGACCGGAGAGATCACGCTCTCCGGGCGGGTGCTACCGATCGGCGGTGTCAAGGAGAAGGTGCTGGGCGCGGTACGCGCCGGCATCCGGGAGATCGTGCTGCCGAAGCAGAACGAGGCCGACCTGGAGGATCTGCCCGCCGACGTGCTGGAGACGCTGACGGTCCACGCCGTCGAGCAGTTGGGCGAGGTGCTGGCGGTCGCGCTGCCCAGCGCCCGCTTCGTCGACGGCCGCCTGCTGTTCGAGGGCGACGACCCGGAGAACGTCAGGCCCCTGAGCTACAACTGAGACCCCCTCAGTCGAGGGCCTGGGCAAGAGCCTCTTCGTGGTAGCCCACGATCAGCGTGCGGCCCACCCTGACCACAGGCGCTCGCAGGTTGCCCGTCGGGCCCAGCATCAGGTCGGCCGCGCCGGGATCCGACGCCTGCAGTTCCGCCTGCTTTCGCCCCTTGGCGACATAGAGGGTCTCCGCGTCGGCGAGCAGCGCCTCCGCATGCGCCCGGCCCAACTTGCGGCTCGCCGGGGTCCTGTCCGCAATCTCCGCGCCGCGTGCGTCCATCAACTTGGACGCTCTCTTGCAGCTCGTTCAGCCGTTGCGGTGGTAGTACCAGTCGACTCTGTTCATGCGTTTCTCCTTCCAGAGGGGGGTTGAGGCAACTCTAGCCCGGCGGCGGATCGACTTCCCAGTCCTCGTTGACCCGCCGGCCGTAGTAGGGGTAATAGTCCCAAGGTGCGGGGAGGCCCAGGGCCCGAGGATCGCCGGTGGCCGCCAGGTGGTCCATCAGCCGATCGCGAAGCTGCCCGACAAGCGGCTGCGCGGAGGGCTGCCCCGCCAGGTTGTTCAACTGGCCCGGATCGCTCCGTAGATCGTAGAGCTCGTTCTCCGGCCGGGTCCCGAAGGAGAGCTCGGCCAGACGGTCGATCCCCGGTTCGCCACGCGATTCCATCATCAGGGTCTTCGTCGGCGACGAGTCGATCTCGCCGTAGGGGATGCCGCGGGCGCAGTCCTTCGCGTTCGGCGAACCGGACGGCCAACGCGTCGGCTCGAAGTTCCGGATGTAGAGGTGGCTCACCGTCCGGATCGCCCGGCAGGGATAGCCCTTGCCGCCGCGACGGCAGCCATCGTGCCTCTCCATCGCGATGAAGGCCGCGTCGCGGTCCGGCTCCACGCGGCCGCCGGCCGAAGAGGCGAGCAGCGGTAACAGGCTCCGCGCCGTCATCCCCTCCGCGGGCTCCAGTCCCGCCGCTTCGAGAAACGTCGGAGCCAGGTCGCTCAGGCTGACGAAGTCGTCGACGACCCGACCGCCGGGAATCTTCTCGCCCCAGCGAACCGCCAGCGGCACCCGGCTGCCGTAGTCGTACAGGCTGGCCTTGGCCCGCGGGAACGGCATGCCATGATCGCTGGTGACGACGACGAGCGTGTTCTCGAGCTCCCCCGCCTGTTCGAGGAGCTCGAGGGCGGCGTTCACCCTTCCATCGAACCGCTCCACCTCGACGTAGTAGTCGAGAATGTCGTCGCGGACGATCGGGTGATCGGGCAGGTGCGGAGGAACCTCGACCTTCGCCGAATCCTTGCCCGATTCCTGCCCCGATCCCGCCGTGTAGGGCCGGTGCGGGTCGTAGCTGCCGAGCCAGAAGCAGAACGGCTGGTCCTCGCCGCGGGTCTGAAGAAAGGCCTCGAAGCTCTCGAACTTGTCGCCCGCCGGGTTGCGCGTGCGGCCTCCCGGCGGCAACCGCCCCGGACCCCAGCCCTTCCGCGTGTGCCCGATGGCATAGCCCACCTGCTCCAGCAGTTCGGTATAGGTGGCGAACTTCGCCGGCAGGGTGCTGTGGATGTTCCCCGCTTCCTCGAGTCGCCAGATCGGCTGACCGGTCACGAGCGCGCTGCGCGAAGGTCCGCAGGTCGGCGCGTCGCAGAAGGCGTGCGGGAAGAACACGCCCTCCTCCGCCACCCGGTCGAAGCCCGGTGTCCGGACGATCGGATCGCCTCCGGCCCCGGTGTGCAACCAGGACTGGTCGTCGGAGATGCACAGGAGGATGTTCGGCGCTCTGCCCGCCTGCGGTCGCCTGGCGCGCAACGCCGCCGCGCTCAGCATCGCGGCGGAGGAAGCCAGGAAGGTTCGGCGGGTCTGCTTCACACGACGACTCTAGCGGCTCGATCCAGCCCTATAGTAGAGCGGGTCAACGAAGGTCGGGAGGCAGCATGCTCAGGTTCCTATTCCCTGCATCGCTCATCGCTTTGTCCGTGCTCGTCGCTACACCCGCGCCTGCGCAGGACCGGCCTCCGAACATTCTCTTCATCGCCGTCGACGACCTGAACGACTGGGTCGGCCACCTGGCCGGTCACCCACAGGCGAGCACGCCGAACATCGATCGCCTGGCGCGCCGCGGCGTGTCCTTCACCAGGGCCTACGCGCCGGCGCCTCTCTGCAACCCCTCCCGGGTCAGTCTGTTGTCGGGCGTCCTGCCCTCGAAGTCCGGCGTCTACGGCAACGGCGAGCGGTTTCGCGAGAAGCTGCCCGACGCCGTGACCCTGATGCAGCACCTGAAAGCGCACGGCTACTCCACGCGGGGCGGCGGCAAGATCTTCCATGGAACGCGCGCCGGCGATCCGGACTCCTGGGACGAGTACTACACGCCGGCGCGGCCGAGGGGCGCCCGGCACATCGGGGAACGGCAGGAGCATGTCCCGGAGTCCGCGTGGGCACCCTGGGGACCGCTCGACATGGACGACTCCGAGATGTTCGACGTCAAGATCGTGGACTGGACGATCGGCGAGCTGAACAAGGCGCACGAGAAGCCATTCTTCCTGGCGTGCGGCTTCACCAAGCCCCACCTGCCCTGGTACGTGCCCAGAAAGTACTTCGACATGCACCCACTCGAGGGCGTCGAACTGCCGGCGACCCTGGACAGCGACCGCGACGACCTTCCGGCGTTCGGAAAGAAACTCGCGGCGGAGGTGTACGCGGTCTCGGACTCCCGCAACTTCAGCCGGCACGGCGAGGACCACGCGATGGTGCTGAAGCACGACCAGTGGCACCGCGCCGTGCAGAGCTACCTGGCAACGATCAGCTTCGTCGACGCGCACGTCGGCCGGCTACTCGACGCCCTGGACGAGAGCGAGCACGCCGGCAACACGATCGTCGTGCTCTGGGGCGACCATGGCTGGCATCTAGGCCAGAAGCAGCACTGGCGGAAGCACGCACTCTGGGAAGTAGCAACCCGCACGACACTGATCATCTCCTTGCCGGCGGAAACCCGGCGCGGCGCCACGAGTCCACGCCCGGTCAGCCTGATCGATCTGTACCCCACCCTGGTCGAGCTTGCCGGCGTCCCCGGTCGACGCGGACTGGACGGCCAGAGCCTCGTGCCCCTGCTCGAGAACCCGGAGTCGGAGTGGCCGCGGCCCGTGCTGACGACGTACGGCTACCGAAACCACTCCGTCCGTACCGAGCGCTGGCGCTACATCGAGTACCACGACGGCGGCAGGGAGCTCTACGACCACAACGCCGACTCGAACGAGTGGACCAACCTGGCTTCCCTGCCGGAGTACGCCTCCGTCGTCGAAGAGCTCGGCGGGTTCCTTCCCGGGACGAACGCGAAGTAGCCGCCGGACTGCTAGAGCACGGGTGCGCTGCGCGGTTCGCGCTTGTACATCTCGAGCAGGGCCATCAGGTGTTCCACCACGTCGGGGTGCTCCGCGTACACGTTCCTCCGTTCGCCGACGTCCGCCGACAGGTCGTAGAGCTGGATCTCCGGCAGGCCGGTTTCGCGCGCCTCTTCGCGGGACACGCGGTAGTAGCCGCCCGAACTCGGCGTGTCCTCCAGCTTCCAGCGCCCCTGCCGGATCGCGTACGAGCCGTCGCCCGCCTGATACACGGTCGCCTCCCGGATCGGCGCGGACAGCGGCTCGCCGAGGAGCGCCGGGAGAATGTCGTAGCTGTCCTCGCCGGCGTCTTCCGGGAGCTTCGTGCCGGTGATGCCGGCGCAAGTCGCCAGGAGGTCCGTCAGGCAGATCGTCTCGTCCGAGCGGGTTCCCGCGGGGATGCGCCGCGGCCAGCGGGCGGCGAACGGAATGCGGTGGCCCCCCTCGTAGATGTCCGACTTGTAGCCCCGGTAGACGTAGCTGGGGTAATGCCCCCGCTCGTTCATCTCCTCGACTCCGATGTAGGGCGCGCAGCCGTTGTCCGCGGTGAAGATGACCAGCGTGTCGTCGGTCAGCCCCTTGCGATCGAGGGCGTCGAGCACCTGCCCCACCGTGTCATCAACCTCGAGGCAGAAGTCCCCGTAGGGCCCGATCTCGCTCAGTCCGCGGAACTTCTCCGAGGGGACGATCGGGATGTGGGGAGCCGTCAGCCCGAGAAAGACGAAGAACGGCTCGCCAGCGCTCTGGGCTTCGATCGTCTCCACGGTCCGTCGGGTCAGCTTCGGCATCACCTCGTCGGCGCGGAAGTCGGCATGGGCCGGGCCAAGGTTGTCGCCGTAGCGCTCTTCCCTGGTGTCCTCGGTGATGAAGAGCAGGTCATTCTCGACCGTGCACTCGCCGAGGAAGCGGTCGTCCTCGATGTAGATGTAGGGGTGCATGTCGAGCGAAGCCGAGATGCCGTAGAACGTGTCGAAGCCGTTGGCGACCGGCCCGTTCTCGATCCGGCCCGCCCAGTCGACATCGCCCGTGTAAGCCCGCTGATCGACGACCTCGTCGCCCTCGGGGAAACCGTCGCGGCCCCGCGCCGGCATGTCCATGCCCAGGTGCCACTTGCCGATGCAATGGGTTCGATAGCCGCTGTCCCTGAGGAGCGACGCGACCGTCGTGCGCTCGGGCTCGATCAGGTGGCGGCTGTAGCCCCAGAGCACGCTGCGCTTGACCCGCGTGCGGAAGCAGTAGCGGCCGGTGAGCACGCCGTAACGGGTCGGCGTGCACAGGGCCGAAGGCGAATGGGCGTCGGTGAAGTAGCGGCCTTCGCGGATCAGGCGGTCGACGTTCGCTGTCGGGATCTGCGAGTCGCGGTTCAACCCGGTGATGTCGCCGTAACCCATGTCGTCGGCCAGGATGAAGACGACATTGGGCATGCGATCCAGGTCCCGCTCTGAACGCAGGCTGCACGCAACGGCCACGCCTGCCGTCGCCGCCCCCACGGTCCTGAGGAACTCGCGTCGATGGGTTCGCTTCATCGCGATCGTCTCCTGACCCGGTGCATCCGTAGCGAGTATCCTAGGCGTTCATGTCTCAAACCGGCCCCGAGGGCGCCCGCGAGGCCGCGAAGCCGGCGCAACGCTACCTGGTGCCCGAGGGTACGAAGCGTTTCGACCCGCGGCAGTGGAGGACGGCGCCTCCGGCGGATGCCCCGCGCCACAACGAGCTCCGCAAACTGCGGCGGCGGGCTGTACGCGACATCAGCCGTCAGCAGAGGTTGCTCTACGCCGAGAACCGGTACGCGCTGCTGCTGATCTTCCAGGCCATGGACGCCGCCGGCAAGGACAGCACGATCAACGCCCTGCTTACCGGCGTCAATCCCGCGGGCTGCCAGGTCTTCAACTTCAAGCAGCCTTCAAGCGAGGAGCTGGATCACGACTTCCTCTGGCGGACCGCCCGCAGCCTGCCCGAGCGCGGCCGCATCGGCGTCTTCAACCGCAGCTACTACGAGGAGGTCCTCGTGGTCCGGGTTCATCCGGAGATACTGGAAAAGCAGAACCTCCCCCATCTGGACCCGAACGGCCTGTGGCAGCAGCGCATGGAGTCGATCGTCGAGCACGAGCGGCACCTGGCGCGCAACGGCACGGTGATTCTCAAGTTCTTCCTGAACATCTCCCGCGACGAGCAGAAGGCGCGCTTCCTGCGCCGTCTCGACCGCCCCGACAAGCACTGGAAGTTCGCCATCAGCGATGTCCGCGAACGCGGCTTCTGGAACGAGTACATGAGCGCCTACGGCGAGGCGATCAGGTCCACCACCAGGAGCCACGCGCCGTGGTACGCCATTCCCGCCGACAGCAAGCCGTACATGCGCTGGGCAGTCGCCGACATCGTGCGCGACACGCTCGCCAGCCTCGACCTGCACAACCCGGAACCATCGCTGGCCGATCTGGCCATGTTCGACGATATGCGCCGCCGCCTGGAGAACGAGTAGGGCGCGCCGCCAAACTCGTTCCTCGGCTATCATTCGCCGCCTACGCGATCCTGACTACGGAGCGATCGAACGCTCCAGGCAACGCTTCGAACGACACGGGTCCCGACGGGGACCGGAAAGGCCACCATGACCCCCACAACCGGGAACCTCCGCAACACCCTGCTTCTGGCCCTCGTCGCCGCCCTGCTCACGTTCGCCTGCAGCGGCTACGGCGCCCCGGCCCTGCCCGCCGCCGTCGGCTCGTGGAACATGACGATCGAGACTCCGCTCGGCACCCAGGAACCCACCCTGATCGTGTCCGGCGACGCCAGCGGCCTGATGGGAACGATGAGTTCGCCCCAGGGTGACGTCGAGCTCGCCGACGTAACCTGGAACGACGACGGCACTCTCGGCTTTATCATGGACATCGAGGCCGGCGGCCAGTCGCTCAGCCTGACGTTCTCCGGCATGGTCGACGGCGACTCCCTCACCGGCAGCTTCGCCAGCGACTTCGGCGACATGGAAGCGAACGCGACCCGCGTCGTCGAGTAGCTCTTCCGCCCAAGCCGGCACCGCGCAGCCGGCCGGTGATCCCGCCGGCCGCCTGCTTGGTCCTTGACAAATAGGACCAAGCCAATCCACTATCTCCGGACTCGCCGAAGGCCAGCCTCGTTGCCCGGCGAACTGGAGGGCAGGCGAACCGGATGAAGACCAACTCTCGAAAGGCCGGAACGGGACTACTGGTGCTGCTCCTGGCACTGGTGGCGCTCGTCCCGTCGGCCGCCCCAGCCGCCGCGCAGGACGCGACCGAAGAGCGCATCGCGACGCTGGAGGAGCAGATCGAGACGCTGCGCCGGGCCATCGCCGAACTGGCTGCCCGGGGCCCCGACGAAGGAGTGGCCGAACTGGAACGGCAAATCGAGGTCCTCGCCGAGGAGATCGAGAAGCTCAACCTCGGCGCCGCGGCGGCCGAGGGAGCTGAAGCCACCGAGGGCCTCTACGGCATGGGCATCGCCGCCTCGAAGGTCTATCGCGTGGAGGAAGGCCTGTCGATCGGCGGCTACGGCGAGATGGTCTTCGAGAGCTACGCCAGCAAGCGCGAAGGCGGCGAACCGACCGGCTTCGGCGACACCATCGACTTCCTGCGCGCCATCGTCTACGTCGGCTACAAGTTCGACGACAGATGGGTGTTCAACTCGGAGATCGAGTTCGAGCACGCCTCGACATCCAAGTCCGGCAGCGCCTCCGTCGAGTTCGCGTACGTCGACTACCTGTGGAAGCCGCAGTTGAACTTCCGCACGGGAATCCTGCTGCTCCCCATGGGCTGGCTCAACGAACTGCACGAGCCCACGCTCTTCCCGAGCGCCGAGCGCCCCTACATGGAGCAGGTCCTCATCCCCAGTACCTGGCGCGAGAATGGGGCCGGCGTCTTCGGCGACGTGGGTCCCTTCTCCTACCGGAGCTACGTTGTAAACGGCCTGAAGGGCGCCGGCTTCAGCTCCAACGGCCTTCGCGGCGGCCGCCAGAAGGGCGCCAGGGCGCAGGCGGAGGACTTCGCCTGGACCGGGCGACTGGACTACACCGCGACGCCCGGGCTGATCGTCGGTGTCTCCGCCTACGTCGGGAACTCCGGCCAGGGACTCCGCGACCCCGCCGGCGCCACGATCGACGCCCGCACCGAGATCCTCGACTTCCACTTCGACTGGAGTCACCGGGGTTTCCGCCTGCGCGGACTGTGGGCCCAGGGCGACGTCGGCGACGCGGCCCGCCTGAACGCAGCGCTGGGCATCACCGGCAGTGACTCGATCGGCCAGCGTCTGGAGGGGCACTACCTCGAGCTGGCCTACGACGTGCTTGCCCACCGTGGCGGGCGCGCTTCGCTGTCGCCCTTCGTTCGGATCGAGTCGATCGACACTCAGGTCCGCGTGCCGGCCGGATTCGAGAGCGACCCGATCTTCGATCGCGAGATCCTGACCTGGGGCGCCGCCTGGCAACCCATCGACCGGCTCGTCTTCAAGGTCGGCTACCAGGACTGGACCAACCCAGGCGGCACCGGCTTCGACGAGTGGAACCTGGCCATGGGCTACCTCTTCTAGGAGTCTGCGCGGCAGAAACGCACCGTCGTGAGTTTCGACGCGAACAGCCGCCGCGCAGCGCTCGCGGCCGCGGCGGCCGGCTGCCTCGTGCTGTCGCTGTGGGCACCGCGGCCGGCAGCCGGCGGGGTGTTCATGACCCGCGACGAAGCACTGGAACTCGCCTTCCCGGACTGCGGGGTCGATCGCGAGACCCTCTACCTGACCCAGGACGAGCGACGACACGCCGCCGACCTGGCCGGAGCCAGGATCGACTCACGGCTCGTCGTGCGCTACCGCTCCGATTGCGGAGGCGTCGCCTACTTCGACGTCCACCGGGTCCGCACCCTGGCCGAGACGGTGATGGTCGTGGTCGACGCCGAAGGTCGGGTCGTACGCCTGGAGGTCATGTCCTTCCTCGAACCGGAGGAGTACATCCCCCGCCGGAGCTGGTATGACCAGTTCCTGAGGCTGAGGCTCGATTCGAGACTGCGCCTGAAACGGTCGATCCACGCGGTGACTGGCGCCACCCTGACCGCCCGCGCCACGACGGACGCGGTGCGGAGAATCCTGGCGCTCGATCAGGTCCTCAGGAAGAACGTGTTACGAGACGGCGAACTCGTGCCATGAACCGCGTCACCGCCTGGAGCCTCCACACGTCGACCCTGCTGGTCGGCGGCACCGGCCTCGTGTACGCCTGGATGCGCTACTTCACCGCGCCGGCCGACGAGTTCGCGATCGTCGGCCATCCGTGGCAGCCGCACGTCCAGCACCTCCACCTGTGGACGGCGCCGCTGCTCGTCTTCGGCATCGGCCTGATCTGGCACGACCACATCTGGCGGCACTACCGGCGCCGCGTACGCGACCGCCGCCGGAGCGGCCTGTCCCTGCTGCTGGGCTGCGCCCCGATGATCGTCTCCGGCTACCTGATCCAGACCGCCGTCGGCGACCTCTGGCGGCAAACCTGGATTGCACTGCACCTGGTTGCGTCAGCGCTGTTTCTCGTCGGCTACGGCGCCCACATGGTGAAACCGCTCCGGGCCGCGCTCGGCCATACTGCTTGCGCCAAGCTCCTGGCTAGAAGTCGTAACGCAGGCTGACGCTCACGACCCGTATGTCCGTGTCCTCGGTCTCCATCCAGTAGGACACGGGCTCGCTGCCGTCAAGCCGGAGCTGGGACGGATGGCTGCGGAGGCGGCGCCAGCCGTCCTCGTCGAGCGAGTAGAAGCCGTCGAAGTCGGTCCAGCGCGCCTCGAAGTCGAGGCTGACGCGATCGCCGAGCGCGTAGTTCAGGCCCGCGATGACCTGGTAACCCGTGAGTTCGTCGTCGAGCGTCGTCGTCTCGCTGGTGACCGTGCCGGCGAGGTTTCGGCGCACTTCCTCTTCATTGGGCAAACCGGCCGCGGTCGTGATCGAGTCGGGGTCCGTGTTCCGCGCCCACAGGGTGCCGTAGTCGATCTCGGTTGCGCCGAGTCCGAAGCCGACGCCGACGTAGGGACTCCACCGCCCGCCGCCGCCGAAATCGACGTAGAGATTCGCGAAGACGCTGTCCGACGTGACGCTGTTGATCCGTTCTTCCGCAACCTGGATCTCGCCGCCCAGCTTGGCGAACGTGGCGCCGGTGGCGCTGGCGACCGGCGCGGACTGGTCGACCTTCGAATCGCGGCGGAAGTACTCCGCTTCCAGGCGCAGCCGGCCGCGGAAGTCATAGCCCAGGGCGGCGCCCGCGAACAGACCGCGGGCGCTGTCGAACGACGTCCGCCAACCCGCGCCGGAGCCGCGATCGGGCGTCGTGCATCCTTCCACCTCGGCGTAGCGCGGATTGATGAACTCGTCGCAGCGGCTCGCTCGATCGTCACTGTGGCCGACGAGAAAGACCCCTGGCGCGGCGTGGATTCCCATGCCGCTGCTCAGGTAGAAGCCCCTCCGCTCCTCCGCCGCGGCGCCTCCTGCTGCGAAGACGCAAGCGACTGAAAGTGCCGCGAACCGCGCCCAGGCGCATCCCTGCCCTCGTCTCACGGTCCCGTCTCGCCTTCCCCCTCACTCACCGATGCCTGCTCGCCGTGCCCCCCGCCCGGCGGCCCGGGATGCGGCGTGTTCGTCGTGATCAACACAACCGAGATCAGCATGCCCGCGATGCCGACCCAGAGCAGGGGACTCACCTCGAGCTGGCCTCGGCCGCGGTACAGCGTGTAGAGCGCCGTGACCGTGACCGCGCCGCCGAAAACGACCGGCATGACGGCGTAGGGAATCCGCGCGCCGCCGCTGAACATGGCGAGCGTCAGCGAGAGTGCTCCCAGGGCGCCGAGGGTGCCGGCGTAGAGACCCCAGATGCCCGACGGTCCGGTCGGCTCGAAGCTGTCGCCCATCACCCTCATCCCAATCAGGCCGCCGACGATCGCGATGACGAGATAGGCGATGCCGATGCCGACATAGGGCTTGAACGGCGACATGGACTCGTCCACCAGGCGAGCCCTGCCGAGGACCGGGCCGTAGAGGCCCCAGCAGAGGGCCGTGCCGAGCGCGAACACGAAGGGAAGGAAGTTCTTCATCGATGATCTCCAGGTTCAGGTCGCGCGAGGCTAACAGCCCGCGGTGGCAGTGCGCGTCGCACCGAGAGCGGCTAGGCGCCCGTCCAGCAAGGCGCGACGAGGGAGCACATCGGGCTATGTTCGACCGAGGAGCAACGATGCTGGGCGGGATGCATCGCCGCTCGAATGCAGCGCGACTGTCGCCGCGGGCTGTTCAACCCCTGAGCAGGGATACCGCAGCGATCATTCCCGGCAAGCCGGTCAGGCCTCCGCCGGGATGGCAGCCGGCGCCGCCCAGCCACAGGCCGTCGACCGGCAGCGGCTCGCCCGCCCAGGCCGACGCCGTCGGTCGGAGCCACAGGCTCTGGGACGGGTTCATCTCGCCGTGATGGAGCCCGCCGGCCGTTGCGCCGTAGTCCGCCTCGTAGTCCGTGGGAAGCAGAACCGCGTGCTCCCGGACCAGGCCGCCGATGCCGGGCGCCCACCGCTCGAGTTCGGCCGCCACCCGGGCCAGCAGCTCCGGGCCGCCCGCGGCCCAGCCGCCCTCCAGGTCGAACGGCAGGTGGTGAACCGTCGCCAGCAACACGTGCCGCCCCGCGGGCGCCAGCGTCGGATCGAGCGCCGTGGGCAGCGCCGCCTCGATCCACGGCCGCGCCGGCAGACGACGGTACTTCCCGGCGTCGGCCGCCCGCTCGATGTCGTCCGGTCGCTCCGCCAGTACGATCCGGCCGGTCAGCGCCGGCCGCTCCAGGCCGCGGAACGCCGGCAGCCCGTCCAGCGACAGGGCCAGTCTCGCGGCAGCGCCCCGGTACTTCACGTTGAGCAGGCGCCGCACGAAGCGAGGTTCGAGGAGCGGCGCGCCGATCAGATCGAGGAAGGTGATGGAGAGCGTCGCGGTCGAGATGACGGCCCCGGCTTCGATCCGTTCGCCATCCGCCAGCCGCACGCCGGCAACGCGGCCCGAATCCACGAGAATCCGGGAGACGACGGCACCGGTCCGGATCTCGGCGCCCGACGCCGCGGCCGAAGCGGCCAGGGCGGAAGCCAGGGCCCCGGCGCCGCCCCGAGCGCGCACCACCGGCGCCAACCGATCGGAACCGCCCAGCGCGCAGTGGAAGAGCAACGGCCAGCCGGTCCCGTTCGCCCGAGGCCCCTGGCCGGTCGCAGGGAGCGCCACTCCGCAAAGCGCGGCCAGCAGCGACGGGTTCTCGAACCGCTCGCGCAGCGCCTCCTCGAGCGGCGAGGACAGCGCCCGCAGGAGTTCCGGCGCGATGAGAAGGCGCCCCATGTCGGCGAGTTCTAACGGCCTGGAAAGGAGCGGCTCAAGCGCCGCCGCGCGCTCGGCCAGCTCGAACACGAAGCCGGGCCAGGCAGCCGCGTCCCGACGGCTCACCTGGCCCAGCCCCTCCACGGTACGCGCCACTTCAGGCCAGAGCACGACGGCGCTCGAATCGGCGGTCGCCGGAACCGCGGCTACCGCCGGCGCTTCGATCAACTCCAACCCGTGCCCGCCAAGCTCCAGCTCCTCCATGACGGAACGGCGGAACATCCCCAGGTCGTTGCTGCCCGCATCGACCCGATGACCGGGGATGAGCTCCCGCGTCGCCGCCAACCCGCCGAGTTCCGGACGCGCCTCGAGCAGGACAACGGGGCGCCCCGAACGCGCCAGGAGCGCCGCGGCGACCAGTCCGTTATGGCCGCCGCCGACGATGGCTACGCGATCGCTCAAGGCGTCTCCCCGCCACCGCCGGCGGCCGAGCCGACGCCACGCAGATCGTCCAGAACCCGGAGCGCGGCCAGCCGCGCCGGACCGCCGGAGATGCCGCCTCCGAACTGCGTCGACGAACCGCAGAGGTAGTAGCCGGGCAACGGCGTCCGGAAGGCCGCCGCGGCCGGGTCGGGGCGCAGCAGGAACAACTGCGACAGCCGCAACTCGCCGTGGAAGATGTTGCCGCCCGGGATGCCGGCGATCGCCTCGATGTCCGGCGGCACGAGGACCTGCCGGTGCAGGATCTGGTCCTCGATGCCGGGCGCGTACTCGGCGAGGGTGCGCACGACGGCATCGCCGAACGCCTCCCTCTTTCCGCCATTCCAGTCGCCGGCCGCCAGTTCGTACGGCGCGTACTGCACGAAGCACGACAGGACATGCTTGCCGGGCGGCGCCATGTCCGGATCGAGGACGGACGGGATGATCATGTCAATGAACGGTCGCTCCGAGAAACCGCCGTACTTCGCGTCGTCGTAGGCGCGGTCGACGTAGTCGAGACCCGGGGCGATCGTGATCCCGCCCGAGAGATGGGGTCCGGGCTCCGGCATGCATTCGAACCGCGGCAGGCCGGAGATGGCGAGGTTCACCTTGGCGGCGCAGCCGCCGCTCTGCCACCGCGCCGCCCGTTCGACCAGTCCGGCACCGACATCGCCCGGGACGTCCTCCGGATCGAGCAGACGGCCGAGGCTGATCTGCGGCGCCGCCGACGACAGGACGACGCCGGCACGGAGCTCGTCGCCGTTCGCCAGCACCACGCCGGTCACCCGGCCGCCGCGCGCCAGCACGCGCGCGACGGGGCTGTCCGTCCGGATCTCGGCGCCGTGGCTTCGTGCCGCTTTGGCGATCGTCGCCGCCACCGCGCCGGTGCCGCCCTTCTGGAAGCCCCACTCCCGGTAGACCCCGTCGACCTCCCCCATGTAGTGGTGCAGCAGCACGTATGCCGAGCCCGGCGTGCGGGGAGACAGCATGGAGCCGATGATGCTCGAACTCGAGAGCGCGGCCTTCAGCACGTCGGACTCGAACCACTGGCCCAGGAAGTCGGCGGAACTCATCGTCAGCATCTGCACGAAGCTGCGCAAACGGGCCGCCGGCAGGTCGAGGAAGTAGCGCGCGATGTCGGCGACCTCCGCCGACACCTCGACATCCAGGTGCTCCGGACTCTCCGCGACGCGGTCGCCGATTGCCGCGGCCAGTTCGTCGGGCGCCGCCCGCTGCAGCCGGTACATCAGGTGGCCCATGCGGCGCATCTCGAGCTTGTACTCGAACAGCGCCTCGGCATCGCGCCGGGAGTGGCGGGCGATGTGACGGTAGGTCCGCTGCGGATCCGCCTCGCGGAACAGGCAGTCGCCACCGGGTAAGGGGTTCAGGGTGCTCGCGGTGGGGACCAGGAACAGGCCGTGGCGCACGAGGTCGAGTTCGTGGATGACCTCCGGCCGCAACAGCGAAACGAGGTAGGAGAACACGCTGAACCGGAAGCCCGGGAAGGCCTCCTCGCTGCGGGTAGCGCCGCCGATCTCCGGAGAGGATTCCAGCACCACGACGTCGAGGCCGGCGCGGGCGAGGTAGGCCGCGGCAACCAGGCCGTTGTGGCCGGCCCCGACCACGATCGCATCGAAGCGACCGCCGCCGCCCGGCGGCGTGCCGCCGCCGGTGCCGGCGGCTTCCGTCAGCTCCACCGTCATCCCCTGACTCCGGGCATCGGATCGACCGCCGTCTTGCGTGGCGGATTGAAGAACGGCCGCTCCACGACCCGGGCCCTCGCCCGGCGTCGACCGTAGCCGACCGCGACCTCGACATCGAGTTCGGTGCCGGAGTCGGCCGCCTCGCCGCGCACCGTGGCGAGGCCGATGTACTTCTTGAGCAGAGGCGAGAAGAACCGGGTCGTGCACTGACCGACCTGCCATCCGCCGGGGGCGAACACCGGCGTTGGCTCCCGGGATGCCGGCTGGCCCACGACCTGCGGCCGAAGGTCGATCTCGGACCACAGCCGCTCCAGCTCGAACCAGTCGACCTCGAGGCCGACCATTGCCCACGCCGGCCCGCGGGCGCGTTCCAGTTCGAGCGCCCGGCGACCCACGAAGTCGGCCTGCTTGTCGAGCTTCACGGTGAACCCGAGGCCCGCCTCGACCGGCGTGACCTTCAGCACCTCGATCTCCGCGTGCACCGCGGACACGTAGTCGACATCGATCAGAACCAGGCCGGCCTCGGCCCGCACCATGTCGAGCGCCAGGAGACCCGCGGGCAGCAGGCCGTGGTCCCGGCCCGCCTCGACGAGAGCATCCCACAGCGCCTCCGCGTGCTCCGCGGCCACCCAGAACTCGTAGCCCAGGTCGCCCGTGTAACCGGTGCGGGTCACCGTCACCGGGCCGCCTCCGGCGCCCGGGCCGACCTCGCCGGCCGCGAGATCGAAGTAGCGCATTGCGCCGAAGTCGATGCCCGTCGTGGCCGTCTCGGCGATCGCCCTCGCCCGCGGTCCCTGGAGCGCGAGCACGCCGATCTCCTCCGAGACGTCCCGCACGTCGACGTCCATGCCCCAGCCAGAGTCCTGGAACCAGCGCAGGCAGGGCTCGGCGGCGCTGACCAGGAAACGCTCGCGCTCGAGGCGCTGCACGTTGCCGTCCTGCAGCAGATGACCCTCCTCGTTGCACCAGGACGTGTACATCACCCGGCCCGTGCGGCTCTTCGTGAAATCGCGCGTCATGACCCGATCCAGCAGAGACTCGGCGCCGGCGCCGGTGATCTCGTACTTGAACAACGGCGACACGTCGATGAGCGCGGCCCCGTTGCGAACCGCCCAGTACTCGCGTTCGGGCGTCGGCTCGTAGGTTTCGACGCACGTGTAGCCCGACCAGTCACGCCACGCTCCGCTCTCGCACAGCGCCGCCGTCCGCCGGTGGAACGGCGTCCGCAAGGGTTCGAGCGGCCGCAGGCCGTTGTGGCGCGGTGACGACCCGGCATCTCCCGTGCCGGGCGCACCCGGCAGCCACCCGTAGGCCTGGCTCTCCGGACTGCGGCCGATCAGCCCCTCCGCCTCGAGGACACCGAGCAGGCGATGCGCCGTCGACGGATGAAGCCCGTGCGACGCCGCCAGGTCCGACAGGCGGTGCTCCGGCGCCTCCGGCGTGAACGATCTCAGCAGGGCCAGCGCCCGCTGGACGGCCTGCGTTCCCTGCGGAGCCCGGCGCGGCACGGACCGCCGCTCCTATCCGCCCCAGCGGTAGTTGAGGCGCGCGTAGTAGTAACCGCCGCCCAGGCCCCAGGGCGTGAACTGACTGTAGGGCAGACCGAACTGCGCGGCGAACAGGTCCATCCGATCCGAGAACGTGTCGAAGACGTTCTGGCCGCCGATCGAGAGCGTGGTGTCGGACACCAGCGGGACGCTGACTTCCAGGTCGAGGATGTAGCGGCCGCCCAGGACCGGGGCGTCGGCCCGGCGCACGGAGCGGGCGTCGATGTGGTCCACCCAGGATCCGAAGTAGTGGAGGCGTCCGAGCAGGCCGACCCGCCCGATGTCCTGGTTGACGGCCAGGTTCCACCGTGTCTCCGGAACGCCCCGTTCCAGCGCGAGCACGTCGCCGGGACCGAGCAGCTCGGAGTCCTTCGTGATCTCCGTCTCCGTGTGGTTCAGTGCGAGGCTGAACACCGTCCTGCCGCCCAGGGCCGGCGGCGCCCAGGTCGAGACGATGTCGATCCCCTGGGTCCGCGACGAGAAGTCGTTGATGAAGAAGCGGAACGAGGAGAGCGTGCGCGCCGACGTGATGCCTTCCGAAAGCAGCAGAGCGCGCTCTTCTTCGGCCAGCGTGAAGAACTGCGACAGGGCGAGCCGCCGGTCGACGTCGATGTGGTAGGTGTCCGCCGTCAGCGTGAACGGCCCGGTGTCGACCACGAGCCCCGCCGTCACGTTGGTCGAGGTCTCGGGCTCGAGGGGCTGACCGCCCCGGAACTGCGCGGCGCGGAAGGTAGACGGCACCGTGGCGCTGTCGACGAGATCGAGCGTCTCCGGGTTGATCGTCGACTGCACGTTGAACACGTTCTGCTGACCGGGCGTCGGGGCCCGGAAACCGGTGCTGACGCCGCCGCGCACGGAGACCGCGTCCGTCAGGGCGTAGCGGGCCGAGAGCTTCCCGTTCGTCGTGTCGCCGAAGACGTCGAAGTGCTCGAATCGCAGCGCTCCGCCGAGCGTCCATCGGCCGTCCGGGTCCCGCAGCTCCAGGTCGCCGTACACGGCCGTGTTGGCGCGGCTCCAGGTGCCGGCCGTGTAGTCGGGGAACCCCGGAAAGCCGTTGGAGCCGGAAACAAAACCCTGCGCGGCGTACGGTCCGACCTGCCACGACGGCAGCTCCCCGGAACGGATCGTGAAGCGCTCGTCACGCCACTCGGCGCCGCCTGCCACGTGAACGAGTTCGGAGATCGCGTAGGAGACGTCGAAGTTCAGGTTGAGTTCGGCCTGCCGGTAGACGCCCGGATCGAAGTCGCGCGGACTCTCCGGACCCAGCGAGGCGTTCACCGTGTTGAAGAGGAAGAAGTCCGCTTCGTGAGAGCCGTAGCTGGCGCTGGCATCCCAGGTGAAGCCGCTCTTCGTGGTCCGGCGCACCCCGGCCACGGCCGACATGTCGGTCATCACGCCGCTGAAGTACGGGGTGAAGCCGCCCGGAGCGATCTCCTGGAAGGAGAAGCAGTTCGGGTCGGCGAGCACCTGGGCCACCGCGGCCTGGTCCGGCCGGTTGTCGGTGATCGTGACGGTCGGGCAACCCGCCGATCCGTCCCGGACGCCGTCCTGCGCGTCGAGCACGTCGCCGATGAGCAGCGTGCGTCCGCCGTCCAGGCTGAAGATGTTCGCGCGCGTGTTGGGATTCCGGTAGTAGAAGCCCTGCGTCGCCGTCTTCTCTGCGTAGTTGGCGTGGCCGTAGACCTGCGCGCCGTTCCCCAGCAGCTTGCCGAAGTTGCCGAACAGCTTCAGGTCGTCCTCGTACTCCGAGTCGCCCCAGATCTGCGCCGGGTCGCGGACGTGGGTGTTGCCGGCGGCGATCAGCGCCGCCGCGTCGGCGCGCTGCACGCTGCGGCTGGTCGGGTCGGCGTTGCCGTACTCCATGCTCAGATGGGCGAAGCCGTTCTCCCCCAGCGGCAGTCCGACGTCGCCGGCGATCGCGTACGCCTGACCGTCGCCCGCGCCGTAAACGCCGCTCTTCACCTCAAGGCTCCCGCCCGAGGGCGAGTCCTTGAGCAGGAAGTTCATGACGCCGGCGATCGCGTCGGAGCCGTACTGCGCCGAGGCGCCGTCGCGAAGCACCTCCACCTGGCGCAGCGCCGTCGCCGGGATGGTCGAGATGTCAGGGCCCTGCGTGCCGTCGGTCACGCCCCCGAACCAGACCAGGATCGCCGAGCGGTGCCTCCGCTTGCCGTTGACGAGAACGAGCGTGTGGTCGTGGGCCAGATTACGCAGACTGGCCGGCCGCACCAGCGACGCGGCGCCGCTGATCGGATGGGTCGCGACATTGAACGAGGGCACGAGGTTCCGCAACTGGTAGTCCAGCGTGCTGGCGCCCTGGCTGACGACATCCTCCACCGGGATGGCGTCGATAGGCACGGAGGACTCGGTCACCGACCGCGGACGCGCGCGGCTGCCGACCACCACCAACTCGTCATCGAACTCCGCGACCACTTCGCTTTCCGTGCTCACCGCTTCCACAGTGGCGCCGTCGGCGGAGGCGGCGCCTTCAGTGCCGGCTTCCTGGGCCGGAACGGCCCCTGGCACGGAAAGCGCGACCAACAACGAGATGAGCACGCGCGGCACGGCGGGATGATGGCACATCAACAGCGCTAGGATCTGTCCATGATCCCGCGTATGGCCCCCCGGCCCCTGGACGGCCGCCTCTACACCGACCCGACCATCTTCACCGAAGAGATGGAGCGCATCTTCTCGCGTATGTGGGTGTGCGGAGGACGGCTCGAGGAACTGGACGAACCGGGGCGATTCGTGACCCGAGAGATCGGCGGCGAATCCGTGATCGCCGTTCGGACGGCAGCGGCCGGTAACGCCGCCGGATCGAATGGCAACGGTGCGGGAGCCGAGGCGGGACACGGCCTGGCCGGCTTCTTCAACGTCTGCCGTCATCGAGGATCGCGCGTCGTTGACGACTGCGCGGGCACCGCCAGGGTCTTCCAGTGCCCCTACCACGCCTGGACCTACGGTCTCGACGGTCGGCTGGTCGGCGCGCCGCACATGGCAGACGACTTCGACGCCGGGGACGCCGGCCTGGTGCCGGTGCGGATCGGCGCGATGGACGGCTTCTTCTACCTGTCGCTCGCGGCCGACGGGCCGCCGCTTGCGGAGGTCGCCGCCGACCTGCCGGACCTGTCCCGGTTCACCCTGGACCGGTTGGTCCGGGGCGACCGCCACGAGTACGAAGCGCAGGCGAACTGGAAAATCCTCTGCGAGAACTACAACGAGTGCTACCACTGCGCCGTCGTCCACCCGGAGTTGAACCGGGTGTCCGACTACCGCAACGGCGGCAACCTGGAGACCGGCCGTTTCTTCGTCGGCGGCCCGATGACGCTCAACGACGGCTGCAACTCGATGACGGCAACAGGGCGCAGCGACCGGCCCGACCTTCCCGCGATCGAAGTCGCCGACCGGACCTCGGTTCAGTACTACAACGTGTACCCCAACCTGCTGATCAGCCTGCACCGGGACTACGTCGTGACCCACACGCTCTGGCCGATTGCCGCCGATCGCACGCGAGTGGTCTGCGAGTGGCTATTCGACCCCGACGCGGTCGCGGCCCCCGGTTTCGACCCCAGCGACGCCGTGGACTTCTGGCACCTCGTCAACAGCCAGGACTGGGAGATCTGCGCCCGCACGCAGTTGGGCGTCGCGTCCCGCGGCTACCGCCCCACCGCCTTCGAAGAGAGCGAAGCCTGCATCCAGGTCTTCGATGGCTGGTATCTGGACCAGATGGGCCTGTGAGCCGGCGCTCCCGACTGCCGAGCACCGCGTCACCCGAGCATCGACCCTGAGGACCGTTCATGTGGCTCCGTGAACACGCCCTGATCCTCGTCCTGTTCGCCCTGTACACAGGCGTTCTGGTCCACCACGCCCTGATCGGCCAGCGGCGGACACGCGATCTCGCCGACTTCCTGGTTGGCGGCCGATCGCTCGGCGGCATCATCCTCGGCGTCTCCTTCTTCGCCACCTACGCCAGCACGAACAGCTTCATCGGCTTCGCCGGCAGGGCCTACGCCTCGGGCATCGCCTGGCTGCTGATCATCCCGACGGCCGTCGTCCTGTCCTTCGTCGCCTGGGCGTGGCTGGCGCCCCGCCTGCGCGGCGTGACCGAAACGCTGGGATCGGTGACGATCCCCGACTACATCGGCTTCCGCTTCAACAGCCGGCCCGCCCGTTTCGCCGCCGCCGTCATCGTCATCTTCTCCAGCTTCCTGTACATGACCGCGGTGTTCAAGGGCATCGGCTCACTGCTGGTCGAACTCCTCGACCTGAGCTACGGCCTGTCGCTCTTCGTCGTCGTCCTGATCGTCTGCCTCTACACGATGATTGGCGGCTTCCACTCCGTCGCGCGCACCGACTTCGTCCAGGGCATGCTGATGACGATGGCCGCGTTGCTGATGTTCTTCCTCATCACCCGCGCCGCCGGCGGCATCGGCCGCCTCGCCGACCTGGCGCAGATCGGCGACGGCTCGCTCGCCCGCTGGGATACGGCGCAGCCGCTCGGCATGCTGATCGGCGTCGTCTTCGCTTCCACCGTCAAGCTGATCGTCGAACCGCGGCAACTCTCGCGCTTCTACGCCCTCGAGACCGAGGGCGCCGCCCGGAGCGGTCTGGTCGTGTCGACGCTGAGCTTCCTGATCGTCTTCAGTCTGCTGGCGCCCCTCGGGCTCTACGCCCACTTCGTCGTCGGCCAGGGCATCGCCGACACCGACCAGGTCATCCCGATGATGCTCAGCGACCCGGCCATCTTCCCGCCGGTCGTGCAGGCGCTGCTGTTCCTCGCCCTGGTCTCCGCCGCCATGTCCTCGCTCGACAGCGTGCTCCTCGTCATGGCGTCGACCTTCCAGCGCGACCTGCTCGGCCTGCTGGTTCCGGCCGACGACCGTCACGCCGTCCGCAACACGCGTGTCTGCGTCGTGCTGTTCGCCGCGATCACCGCGATTCTCGCCATCGACCCGCCCGGCGGCATCGTCGAGCTGACGTCCTTCTCCGGCGCCCTCTACGCCGCCTGCTTCCTGCCCTCCCTGGCCCTGGGCCTGACCTGGCGCCGCGGCAACGGCGCGGCGGCGCTCTGGTCGTTCGCCGCAGGCGGAATGACGCTGGGCCTGTGGATGCTGCTCGACATCCAGGGCATGCACGCGGTGTTCCCGGCGATGGCGATCTCGTTTGCCGCCTACTGCATCGCGGCCTGGCTGGCGCCGGAGGCGAAGGCGGCGAAGGGGTTGTTCGGGTAAAGAGCGAGGAGGGCCTCTGACAGGACTCGGACTCAAGCTCGCCGTCCGTCAGCCCGCGCCGATCCGATCCTCCGATGAGCCAGTCGACCCTCAATTCTCTCGGCCAGCCCGTCGGGCGCGCGCTCGACGACTGGAGCGCCCCGCCGTCTCCCTCCCGCACTTCGCTGGTTGGACGCCATTGTCGCGTTGAGCCCCTCGATCCCGCTCGCCACACCGGAGACCTGTACGAAGCCACCGCGGCCGACACTGAGGGCCGCATCTGGACCTACCTCAACTACGGTCCGTTCGGCTCATCCAACGAACTCCGGTCATGGGCCGAAGCCGCGGCAGCAAGCGAAGATCCACTCTTCTTCGCCATCGTGGACGAAGCGGACGGACGAGCGGCCGGCGTTGCGTCGTATCTGCGGATCGCGCCCGCCGTGGGTTCGATCGAAGTCGGCAGCATCTGCTACCCGCCCCGTCTCCAACGGACCACGGCGGCCACGGAGGCGATGGTCTTGATGATGCGCTACGTCTTCCAGCTCGGCTACCGGCGCTACGAATGGAAGTGCGACCGCTTGAACGCACCTTCCATCGCCGCCGCCGAGCGCCTCGGCTTCACCTTTGAAGGCGTGTTCCGGCAAGCCACGATATTCCGGGGACTGAACCGCGACACAGCGTGGTTCGCGATCGTCGACCGGGACTGGGAACAGCTCAACGCCCGCTACAAACGATGGCTCTCCCCGGGTAACTTCGACGCCGCCGGGGCGCAGCGGGAGTCCCTCTCGGCACTCACCGCTCCCTTCGTCCACCGGCGCTTCGCGTCCTGGTGACAGGAGCCGGTCGTGAAGGCCAGTCTGTAACAGCCGGGGACCTGGCACTTCCGGCACACCCGGCGAACCGCGCCCTACCGCCGCCGGTTCTTCTTCGCCTGCTGGACCGACTTGTAGAACGCGCCCAGCCGGCGGTCCTCGGCACGGCGGGACGCTTCGTCGCGGCGCTGCTCGAGCCGGCGCAGTTCTTCGCGCAGGTCGTGGTAGTTGCGTAGCCGCGCCGGGTCCAGCGAGCCGTCCCGGATCGCCGCCCGAACGGCGCAGCCGGGCTCCTGTCCATGGCCGCAGTCCCGGAAGCGGCATTCAAGAGCGACTTCCTCGATGTCGTCGAAGGTCTCCTCCAGGCTGCTCTCGTCGTCGGCCCAAAGCTGGAGTTCGCGGATTCCCGGGTTGTCGATCAGAAGCCCGCCGCCGGGCAACTGGACGAGGCGCCGGTGCGTCGTCGTGTGGCGGCCGCGGTCGTCACCCTCGCGCACCGGTGCAGTGCGCATCACCTCCTCGCCGCTGAGACCGTTGAGCAGGGTCGACTTGCCCGCGCCCGAGGAGCCGAGCATGGCCACGGTACGGCCCGGGGCAAGGTGGAGCGCGAGCGGTTCCAGATCCTGCTTCGCCAGCGCACTGACCGCGACGACGGTCGCTCCCGGCGACGCTTCCGCTGCCCGCGCCCGCATCGCGTCCGGATCGGCGGCGAGGTCCGCCTTCGTCAGCACGACCACCGGTGCGGCGCCACTCTCCGTGACCATGGCGACGAAGCGCTCCAGGCGACGAACATTGAAGTCGCCGTCCATGCCCATCACCAGGAAGACCGTGTCGACGTTCGCGGCGACGACCTGCTCCTCGGTGCGGGCGCCGGCCGCCTTCCGCGAGAGCCGGCTGCGCCGGTCGAGCACATGGACGATCCGCGGGTCGACGCCTGGAACGGGCGACATCTCCACGACGACCCAGTCGCCCACCGCAGGGCCGCCCGCAACGGCGCGGCGCGCGCGCTTCAACAGCCGGGCCGACAGCTCGCCCTCCTCGGCGACGACCCGGTAGACGCCACGCGCTATCGAAACGACGCGCGCCGGGACCAACCGGCCCGGCGACGCCGTCCGCTCGACGAAGCGCCGGCAGGAGTCGGCGAAGTCGGACCTCCAACCCCACGCGTCGAGAACCGCCTCGCTCATGGATCGAGTTCCACAGGTCCGCATACGGACAGGCTGGTCACCTTACCGGCGAACCCCACTACGTGATCCGCCTCTTCGGATCGAACGTGTCGCGCAGCCAGTCGCCGAGCAGGTTGGACGCCAGACACGAAGCCATGATCGCAATCCCCGGCATCGTGATCAGCCACCAGGCGACCTCGATGAAGTTGCGACCGTCCGCCAGCATGCCGCCCCACGACACCTGGGGCGGCTGAATGCCGAGCCCCAGGAAGCTCAAGCCCGCTTCGAAGACGATCACGCTGCCGAACTGGAGCGTCGCCAGCACGAGCAGCGTGTTCAGGACGTTCGGGGTCAGGTGGCGGATCAGGATCATCGGGCTCGAGACACCCGCGACCCTGGCCACGGTGATGAAGTCCCGTTCGCGCAGGCTGAGCACCTCGCCGCGGACGATTCGCGCATACCAGGTCCAGTAGGTCAGGACGATGATCGTGATCACCATGCCCTCGCCGGGCGGCAATACGGCCGCGAACAGCATGGCGAGCGGAATCGCCGGGATCGCCATCTGGATGTCGATCAGCCGCGAGATCACGGCGTCGACGATCCCGCCGAAGTAACCCGCCGAGATCCCGAGCGCGGCGCCGATGCCGCCGGAGAGGGCGATGGCGTAGATCGCCACCGTCACCGAAACGCGGGCGCCGGCGATGATCCGGCTCAGGATGTCGCGGCCCAGCATGTCCGTTCCGAGCGGATGGTCGAGGCTGCCGCCGGACCGCCAGAACGGCGGTGTCATCGACTGAGCGAGCGCGATCTCGGAGGCCTCGTGGGGCGCAAACCACGGTCCCGCCACCGCGCACAGCAGGACGAGGCCGAGGACCAGGCAGGAGACAACGGGCACCCGCCGCTCAGCCATGCCGGATCCTGGGATCGATCAGCCCGTAGCTCAGGTCGACGAGGAGGTTCACGACGACGAAGATGACCGCCGACAGCACGACCCCGGCCTGCACGACCGGAAAGTCGCGCGCGAAGACGGCGTCGACCACTGCCCGCCCGACCCCCGGCCAGGCGAACACGACCTCGATGACGAAGGCGCCGCCGAGCATGTTCGCGAAGTAGACGCCGATCATCGTCGCCAGGGGTACGGCGGCGTTGCGCAACGCGTAGCGCCAGATGACGGTCCGTTCCGGCAGACCCATCACCCGGCCGGTGCGGATGTAGTCGCTGTCCAGGATGTCGAGCATCGACGAGCGCAGCGTGCGCGTCATCGCCGCCACCGGGTACCAGCCGAGGGCGATCGCCGGCAGGACGAGGTGAAGCGGACCCTCGCGGCCGAAGGCCGGCAGCCACTGAAGCCGGACCGCCAGGTACAGGATGAGCAGGAGGCCGACCCAGAAGCCCGGCATCGCCTGGCCGAGCAGGGCCAGCACCTTCGCCAGACGGTCTACCCAGCGGCCTCGGTAGACCGCCGACAACACACCCAGGGGCACGGCCAGGAGAAGCGCGAAGACGAGCCCGGCCAACGCCAGCTCGAGCGTCGCCGGCAGCCGCTCGAGCAGCAGCGGCATCGCCGGCGCCTGCCACTGATAGGACTCGCCGAAGTCGCCGGTGAACGCGTCGCGCAGGAAGACGACGAACTGGACCGGCAACGGCCGGTCGAGCCCCAGGGCCTCCCGCATCGCTGCGAAGTCCTCCTCCGAGGCGTCCATCGGCAGCAGCAGGGCGACCGGATCGCCGGCCAGGCGCTGTGCCACGAAGACGATCAGGAGCGCGCCGAGGACCGCCACCGCGCCCTGCCAGAGACGGCGGATCAGGTAGGCGCGCATCAAATCGTCGAGTTCACCGACCGGGCGATCGGTCCGCCAAGCCGATGTCCCGCATCATCCGCCAGTTGGCCTGAGGCCACGGCTCGAAACGAAGCGTGTCACGCCAGGCCAACGTCACGAGCGGCCGGTAGGTCGGCACGCCGCCGGCCACGCGTTCGTGCTTGAGCCGGGCGAGCTCCCGGATCAGCGCCTCCTTCGCCTCCGGGTCGACCGTCACGCGCAGCGTCTCGACCATCTCATCCAGTTCCGGGTCGTCGTGGTACGAGTACCAGCCCCAACCGTCACCATAGGAATGGAGGTGGCCACCCCAGGGGTCGGTCGGATCGCCGAGAGCGCCGTGGCCCCACATCCAACTCGCGATGCCGTCCATCTCGGGGCGGGCGTCCCGTCGGCCGAGGTTGATCCAGGCGCCGTACTCGAGCTGGACAATCCGGCAGCGGATGCCCGCGGCGGTCAGGTAGGCGAACATCGCCTCGCCCACTTCCTTGAGGTACGGCTCGCGCGGCGTCGTCAGGTTGTAGCAGTTCACGTTGATGCCGCGGGCGAAGCCGGCCTGCCGCAGCAGTTCGCGTGAGCGGTCCGGATCGAAAGCGTACGGCTTCAGCGCGGGGTCATGGCCCGGCGCCCCCGGCGTCACCTGGACCGTCCGGATGCCCTGCCCGTGGAGGATGTACCGGATGATCGCGTCGAAGTCGATCGCGTGCGCCACCGCCCGTCGCACCCGGACGTCTCCCAAGGGACTTCTCGGATCGAGAGCGTTCAACGCGAGGAACAGGTTGTTGCTCGTCGGCAGCGACGCGACCTTCACGCCGGGAGTGCGCTCGAAGTCGGCGACCTGGGCGGGAGGCACCGCGTCGATCCAGTCGACCGCGCCGGTCTTGAAGGCGGCGACCCGGGTCGTGTCCTCGGGGATGATCTTGATCGTGAGACGGCGGATGCCCGGCAGCGCGTCGGGATCCCAGTAGTCGTCGAACCGCTCCACCACGATCTCCTCGCGCACGCTGCGCGACACGAACTTCCAGGGCCCGGTCCCGATCGGATGAGCCTGCACGCCCTCGTTCCCGACCTCCTCGTAGTAGCGGCGCGGGATGGCCCAGAGGTCCAGGTTGAGCGGCAACAGCGCCGAGTCCGGCAGACCCTTGAAGACGATCTCCAGCTCGTAGTCGCCGAGCACGCGCACGTCGGCGACGTGCCGCCAGCGCCCGGCCTGCCGCGACAGGCCCGGATCCCGCTGGCGGAGATAGCAGTACCGCAGGTCGTGCGCCGTCAGTTCGTCGCCGTTGTGGAACCGGACGCCGCGCCGCAACTCGATGCCGATCAGCCAGACCCCGTCGCGCTCGAACAACCGCCAGGACTCGGCCAGCCAGTTCCGCTGCCTGAGGTCCGGCCCCGCCGCGAGCAACTGCTCGTAGAACAGCGCCATGAAGTACTGGTCGACGCCGGCCGAGGTCCGCGTCGGGTCGATCTGCGTCGGTTCCGCGGCAAAGGCGACGACGACGTGCGCGTCGTCGCCGGCCACGACCGGTAGCGGCAGCAGGCAGGCACTGCACAGGCACGCCGCCGCTACAACTCCACGCCGCATGGAGTGAACCTACCGTAGCGTGCTAACTTCCTGGACGGCGCAGCTTCCATATGCCCCTTGCGGGCAGCTCTCGTAATCTGCCCGGGGAAGGTGCGCCACTGCCTTGGTAGCGAAGTCGGGTCACCGCGACGGTGAACGGAGCACGCTCGCAGGCTCCGACCCCGACTTCGCGACGAGGCGTACTCCCACCTCCACAGTCTGTTGACCGAGAACAGACCGCGGGGCTCCAAGGCACCGTGGAGCGCTCTCGAAGAGAGCAACCCCTCCTTCGCCGAGTACCCCGAGTAGCGCCTACCCGTATCTGGTAGCGCCGCCCTTGACCGGCCACGGCGCACCGTCCCCGTTCTGACATGGACGGAAAGCCGCGACGCCGGCTGGCAGCGGCGAGCCCGCCACCTGGACAAAGCACCTTGCCGGCTTTCAGAATGCACCGGCTCAAGCGTCAAACGTCCTTGACTTCGGGCTCGTCGGTGGCGCCACTCCTCATGGACGCCGCCGGTGCGCTCTCGCGAAGTGCGCCCCCTGCTCCGCCATCCGTTCACCGTCCGCTGCGGCTTTGCGTTCCTGTTCGGCGTCCTGGCCGCCGCCGCGGCGCCGGGCCAGTTGGTGGAGCGCGTCGTCGACGGCGACACGATCATCGTCGAGGGAGTGGGTCGCGTCCGCCTGATCGGCGTGGACACACCGGAGACCGTCCACCCGAACCGGCCGGTCGAGTTCTTCGGCAAGGAGGCAAGCGCCTTCACGAAGCGACTGCTTGAGGGGAAGCGGGTGCGGCTCGAGTACGACCAGGGACGGCAGGATCGCTACGGCCGCACCCTGGCCTACGTCTACCTGGACGACGGGACGTTCGTGAACGCCGAGATCATCCGGCTCGGCTACGGCCACGCCTACACGCGGTTCCCCTTCCGGCACATGGAAGCGTTCCGGCAGTTCGAGCGAGAGGCCCGGGACAACCGGAGAGGCCTGTGGGGCACCGCCGTCGGCGGCTCGAACCCACCGGACTGATCAGCGGGCGGAGCGAAGACCCGCCGGCAGGCCACCGGTCGGGTTCGCGTTCTTGTAGAAGCGCGACTCGAGCACGCGCATCCGGCGCTTGTAGAGGTCCTTCCGATCAGCGGCAACAAGGTCGAACGCTCGGACGAAAAAGCGGCACCCCCTCTCGACGCTCCACTCGTAAACGGATCGGGTCTGCCGCAGAAACTGGGATTCCGTGAGTAGGCGACTCGTCCGGACCGACTCCACAGGCAGCAGCTGCCGCTCGGCCTCGTGCTCGGGAGCACGCGCCAGCGCCACGACGAAGCCGTCCGGTGCCAGCGCCACATCAAAGAGGTAGGCGACCGTGCCGTCGCGGTCGTACCAGCAACTCGGATGGTCCAGTCCTCCGCCTCCCCGTGCCGCCGCCTGGGCCTCCAGTCTCTCGATCCGCTCCCGGGCCCGAGTGAGTTGCTCGGCAAGCACGGCCGGTTCCACATCGGTCGTGTCCATCTCGCGCACGAGTTCACGCCAGTTGTCGGCATCCCGGTGCTCATCCACCCGCTCGCGCAAGACCGCCCTGAGCGCCACCGGGTCCTTGGGGAGAGCCTCGTCCTCGAACAGGATTTCGATCTGTTCGTAGTCGGCCACTTTCCGTTCAGCGGCCTGCCGCCTGTCCGCCTCGCGCGCCAGCAGCGCGGCCAGGGCGAGCAGCAGCACGAAGATGATCAGGATGGCGATCTCGGCCATCGTCAGACCGAGGACGAGGCCGCGCGGGAACGTACGCCCGCGGTCCGTCACCAGGGACTCCAGCCCTGCTGTCTTCGCTCGACGGCGCGTCTCCGGTCGCTCTCCTCCGCCACCTCGTCCAGCTTCCCGGCCATGTGCAGCAACGACCGGTTCATCGCCTCGATCCGTTCCGGCGCGTCGTGCAGTTGCCGCCGTGCCGTCTCGAGTTCGCCTGCCACCGCCCGCGTTCCCTCGCTGTACCGGTCGATGTCCGCCCGCAGCGACACGAGCGCCTCCGTGGCGCTACGAAAGCCGTTCTCCGCCCGCGCGTTCGCCTGCGAGAAGCGGCGGTTCTCTTCCAGGATCTCGGCCAGCCGGGCCACGGCGCCCTGGTTCTGCTCCATGACCCGTAGCTGGCCGGCTTCTAGCCGACGGAGCCCCTCCGCGACCGAAAGGAACTCGCGGGCCAGTCCCCGGAACCGCTCCGACGTCGGCTCGATCAACTCCTCGATGAACTCCCGCCGGAAGTCGACGGAGCGGAAGTTCGCGAGCAGTTCCTGAAGAGAGTCGCTCACATCCCGCGACTCGGAGACGAAGCGTTCCCGCTGAGCCTGGATGTCGCGGAACGCCTCGGCCGCGGCTCGGTCGACCTCGCCGACCCGTTGCCCGAGCGCCCCGAACCGGGCGGCACCGCCCTCCAGGTGTTCGAGTTGCCGTTCCAGCGCGGCGCCCGCGGCGGCCACACCCCGATCGAGCTGCTCGAACACCCGCCTGGCCTCCACGCGGAACTGCTGGAACTCGTCTATCGAGTACTCCATCTCCGCCCGCAGACGGCGGTTCGCCCGGGCCAGGTCCTCGCGCGCCCTCGCTTCCGCCTCGTCCTCGTCCTGCGGCTGGTTCAGGAGAATGCGTCCGGCGAGGCCGAGGATCGTGCTGGTCAGCGCCAGACCGAAGTTCGTGATGATGGAGTTCGTCGCCCCCTCGGTGTTGAACTGGTACAGCGAGATGGCAAGCGAGATCAGGGTGTAGAGAAAGCCCAGGTAGTAGAAGTTGTCGCCCGCGAAGTCGTACCTCGGACGCAGGTCGGGCCAATCCACCAGCAGCACCGCGTAGCTCCCCATCAGAACGACGGGCAACACCACGGCGAACAGCGCGCTCGCCGTCAGCGACTTCATCAGCAGGATGAGAAAGGCCCCGCCGACGAAGAACGCCAGAAACAGCCCGCGGCCGCTCCGCGGCTCGGCAACCCTCGACCGCCGCCGCGACACGGCGGGCATCAGTTGACGCCGTCGATCCGCGCAACCCGATTCAGGGTGCCACCCTGCTCTTCGATCCACCGCTGCCAGAAGTCGATCAGGCCGCGCGTGCCGTCGAGGCGCCGGTGGGCGGTGCGCTGCACGAACAGGACCTCGACCGCGGTGCCGCGAAGGTCGGTGCCCAGCGCGTCGGCGCCGGCCGTCGCGGCGAAGGCCTCGTAGTCGACGGCCTGGCGGAAGAAGGAGAGGTTGCGCGTGTTCTGCATCAGGTCGGAGACCAGGATCAGACGCTTCGGAAGACCCGCGTACTCGTGCCGGCCGAGAACGGAGACCGCCACGCTCTGAACGCTCTCCATCAGCGGCGAAGTCGACGCCGGCTCCCGGCCGAGCAGCTCGGCGAAGAGCTCCTCGAGCGGCCGCTCGAACCGTTCTTCCAGGCGTCGCCGGATCAACCGCGGGTTCTCCGTCCACTCGCTGGCCTCGTCCGGATCGCCGGGATGGCAGACCGAAAGCAGCGGACTGCCGATCTCGTTCCCCACCGGCTTCGCCTCGTAGGCCAGGACCATCTCGTCTTTCCGGCTGTCGGCGACGTACTCGTCGAGGTGCGCGAGCACGTCGGCGCGGCTGATCGCGCCGACCTGGTCCGTGACATCGATCAGGATCGCGGTCAGGGCCGCGGGGCCGGCCTCCGGACAACCCGTTTCGGAGTCGCGGTCCGGCGGACCCGGAGCGAAGATCGTGAAGCGGGCGCCCACGACCAGCAGCAGGAGCGCGACGACCGCGATGCCCCCGCCGACGGCCACATCCCGAGGCGAGAGGTCGCCCCGGCGCGAACGGCGGCGCCGTCTACGAGGCGCCATCTGCGGGAACGGCTTCCGCCGGGCTACCGCGAGACGCCGAGCCCTCGAGGTCCAGGCGCACCTGGGTCTGTTCCCACTCCGCGTGTACGCGGAGCAGCGCCGACTCGTACTGGTCGTTCAACCCGTCCAGGTCCACATCCTCGACCGCGCCCGGCTCGCGGCGCCGCCGGTGCGGCGCCGGCGCGTCCATCGTCCAGGGCCTGTTGTACGCCTGTGGGGCGCCGCGATCGAAGCGCACCGAGCGGTTCGCCTCGCGGTACTCCTCGATCAGCATCGTCCCGAAGCGCTGCAACTGCTCGACGTGGGAGTCGAACGCGGCCAGGAGCTTTGCTTCGCTCTCGACCGCGCGGCGCCGTTCGACGGGCTGGCTCTTCGCCTGGTGCGCGGTGCGGCCGATCGCGTCCAGGCCGTCCTCGCGGATCGTGCGTAACTGCTCGACGACGTCCTGCCAGTGATCGTCGTAGTCGGCTCGCGCCTCCTCCATCTTGCGGTGCTTGCGGGAGTACCCCGGATAGGAGTCGCCGAAGAGCTTGCGGCCGTCGAAGAACGCGACGCCCGAGAAGAAGAAGCCGAGCACGAACAGCAGCCACGACTCCGCGTCCTGCAGTCCCAATGGCGAAGCCTGGAAACGACTCAGCGCTTCGGCGCCGATGTTCTCGCTCAGATCGGCTGAAGCATCGCGGAAGTGTGCGAGTCCGAGGTTGAGCACGAGCGCAGTGCAGAGCCAGCCGAGGATCGCGAGCACGCCCACAGCCTTCAACAGCAGGCCGATGTGGCTCACGTAGCGGCTGACGGGGCCGAAGAAGAGCGCCGGCAACACGAGGTTCACGACGCTGAAACCGAGCGCCAGACCCCAGCCGCCGACCAGCCCGCCCTCGCTGCCGACGGCCAGAAAGGCGCCGTTCAGACCGCTCTCGATCACGAACAGGAGAACCACGAGTCCGATCAGGATCGCCGTCGTGCGCGGACTCACATAGTCCGGCTCGCGGTCCAGTCCGTTGCGGTGCTTGAAGTCGAAGAAGTCGCGGCGTTTGCGTTCGAACTCGTGCAGGCTCGCCTTGAGCGCCTGCAGTTCGCTCTGCTCGACCTCCCGAAACTCGGTCGCCGCCTTGCGTGCCGATGACTCCAGGTCTCCCGCGAGAACGGCCTGATCGAGCTGATCCAGATGACTATCCACCTGCTCGAGCTGCGCATCGCGGATCCTCACCGCGTCGTTCTTCTTCGCCTCGATGAACTCCTCGATCTCCGCCTGAGACGGATCCTCGGCCGCTTCGAGCGGCGGCATGCCCTGTTCGCCGGCCCGCCGGCCCAGCAGCGCCGGCTCGATATCGCCTCGAAGTTGTTCGATCGACAGTTCCGGGAAGATGCTCATCGCCGATTCTCGGTGGACCTGGGTTCTCCCGGCAGAACACCCGGCGGCCGGTTTCTACTCCGGCTCCGGCAACGCGAACGTGAACAGCGCCCGCCCCGCCGCGATCGTCACGTGCTGCTGCCCGCCCGCCTCGTAGCTGATCGGCGCCGCAAAGACGTTGCCGCCCAAGCGGCGGTGCCAGAGCTCCTCGCCGCTTTCGGCGTCGAGGGCGTAGAAGATGCCCGCCACGCTGCCGCCGAACACCAGGCCGCCTCTCGTGGCGAGCAGGCCCGAGGTGGACCGGGGCTGCACCTGGTACTCCCACACGCGGTCCCCGGTCAGCGGATCGAGCGCCCGCACGGCGCTGACGTACTGGTCGCCGGGCCCGGCCGGCTTGCCGTAGCCGCCGACGAAGAGTTCGCCCTCCTCGTACTCGGCCTCGGCCATGTAGTAGAGCATCTCCGCGTCGTAGGCCTGGATGTAGAAGAGGCCGGTGTCGGGGCTGTAGGTGGGCGAGAACCAGTTGGCCGCCCCGCCGATCGTTGGCGCGACCAGGGTTCCTTCCTCGCTGGGGAACATGTTCGGCACCCGGATCGGCCGGCCGGTCTCCTGGTCGATCCCCTCGGCCCAGGTCTGGCGCGCGAACTCGCGCGCGAACAGGAACTCCCCGGTCTCGCGGTCCAGCAGGTAGAAGAAGGCGTTCCGGTTGGCGAAGGCCATCAGCTTGCGCTGCTCGCCCTGGTACTCGGCGTCGAACAGAATCGGCACCTGGCACGCGTCCCAGTCGTGGACGTCGTGGGGCGTGAACTGGAAGGTCCAGACGATCTCGCCCGTTTCCGGCCGGATCGCCAGAACGGAATCCGAGTGCAGGTTGTCGCCCTCCCGGACCTCACCGTTCCAGTCCGGCCCCGGATTGCCGGTTCCCCAGTAGAGGAGATCGAGCTCGGGGTCGTAGGAGCCCGTCATCCAGGTCGGCGCGCCGCCCGTCTTCCAGGAGTCGCCCTCCCAGGTCTCGTTGCCTGGTTCGCCCGGTCCCGGAATCGTGTAGCTGCGCCAGCGAAGTTCGCCGGTGTCCGCGTCGTAGGCGTCGAGGAAGCCGCGGATGCCGTACTCGCCGCCGCCGATCCCGGTGATCACCAGGTCGCGGATGACCATGGGCGCCGCCGTGATCGACTGCCCCGTGCGCGGGTTGCCCACCTCCGTGTCCCAGATCACCGCGCCGGTCTTGGCGTCCAGGGAGACCAGGTGCGCGTCGATCGTGCCCATGTAGAGGCGATCGCCCCGAACGGCCACGCCCCGGTTCTGCTTTCCGCAGCAGAGTGCGAGCTGATCCGGCAGTTCTTGAGCGTAGGACCAGTACTGCTGGCCGGTGCGCGCATCGAGCGCGATCACCACGTTGTCCGGCGTCGTCGCGTACATCACCTCGTCGATCACCAGGGGTGTCGTTTCCAGGCGACCGAGTGTTGGCATCTGACGAACCCAGCGGAGTTGCAGATCCGCCGCGTTCGAGCGATCGATCTCGTCGAGGCGGCTGAAGCGCTGGCTGTTGAACTCGCCCGAGTACATGAGCCAGTTAGCCGGCTCGTCCGCCGCCGCCTCGAGCCGTTCGTAGGACACGACGCCCTGGGCGGAGACGCCCGCGGCCGCGAGCAGGAAAGCCCCAAGACCGACAGCGCCGAGCCGCCTCTTCGGAGCCGGCGCTTCGCGCCGGATGCCGGCGGGGGTGCCGGCGCACCCAGTGTTTGTCATCTTCACTCCGGTCGCAGCGAGTAGAGATAGGCCACGAGATCGTCCAAATCGCGGCCACGGAAGAAACTGCTCAGCGGAGGCATCAGAGACTCCTCCGGCTTGTCGATCACCGCGAGGTCCGTCTTCCGGAAGGACCGGAGGTTCTCGAACTCGTCGAAGAGCTGGATCGAGTAGCGGTCCTCGTTGCGCAGCACGCCCCGGACGACGCCCCCGTCGTTCGTCCTGACTTCGACGGTGCGGTAGTCAGCCGCCACCGATTCCGCGGGATCCGTGATCGAGGCACGGATGTGAGCTGGCGCGCGCCGCCAGCCCAGATCGCTCAGATCGGGGCCGATGCGGCCGCCCGAGCCGTTCAGCCGGTGGCAATCGGAGCAGGAGCCGCGGCTCATGTACAGCAGCCGGCCACGTCTCGGGTCGCCCGGCACCTCTTCCTCGCCGCCGCCCCGGCTGAGCGAGCGCACATAGGACACGACCTGCCAGATCGACTTGTCCGGCTGGTAGATACCGCCCATACCGCTGTTCGGGATGCCGGTCAGGACGTTCCGGAACAGCGCGGCATCGCTGCTGCCGTGACGGAACACGCCGCGGGTCAGGTCGGGACCGTCGCCGCCGGTGCCGTCGGCGCCATGGCAGAGGGAGCAACTGCGGCGGAACACCTTGGCGCCGGCCTCGACGTCGGCCTCGGTGGTGTGGGGATTCTCCTGGACACGGTCCTGGAGCGCCTTCGAGAGCACGTTCTGGGCGGCCAGGCCGTCGGCCCACAAGAGGCTCGAGGCCAGGAGAAGCGCCGCCGGAAGGAAGCCCTGTCTGCGTGTCGATTCGACCGGAAACATGCCATCGAGCGTAACACTCCGCTCTGCCCGGAGGCCGAAACCCGAGGCCCCGGCAGCCGTATAGTCGGGTACTGTCGAAACCGTCACGGTCACCGAGTGCAACGCCCTCAGTTGTAAACGCATCCGGTGGCCGCCGTGTTTCCACGAACACGCTTCAACCCGCTCTCAAGGACTTGGATATGAACCGGATCCCCCCGCTCCGCAGCGCAGCCATGGTCACCGCCGTCGCGTTGCTCGCCGCTCCCGCGGCGAGCCAGGCCCTGAACCTGGACCAGCCCACGTTCGTCGACGACATCGCGCCGATCCTCCACGAGAATTGCGCTTCCTGCCATCAGCCGGACGAGATCGCGCCAATGGCGCTCCGCACCTACCGCGAGGTGCGCCCGTGGGCGCGCTCGATCGCCCGGGCGGTCGAGAACCGCGACATGCCGCCTTGGGACGCCGACCCGGGCTTCGGGCCCTTCTCGAACGACATCTCCCTGAGCGACGCGGAGATCGAGGCGATCACCCGCTGGGCCGGCAGCGGCGCTCCTCGCGGCGACGGAGACGAACCCGTCTACGAGCCTCCGGCAAGCGCCGGTGAGTGGGCCTTCGGCGAACCGGACTGGGTCTACGAGTTCGATCCGTTCGAGGTCGCGGCGGACGGGCCCGACGAGTTCGCCGTGTTTCCGGTCGAGACCGGCTTCAAGGAAGATCGCTGGATCCGGGCCGTCGAGGTTCAGCCCGGCGACCGGGAGGTCGTCCACCACTTCATCCTCTGGCGCGCGGCCCCGGACAGCGAGGTCCAGGACGCCTGGATCGACGCCTGGGCTGCCGGCGCCAGGCCCAACGAGTTCCCGCCCGGAACCGCCCGCCTGTTGCCTGCAGGCCAGAACCTGCTCGGCGACTTCCACTACCACCCGAACGGCACGGCCTCGACCGACAAGACGCGCATCGGCATCTGGTTCGCCGAGCCGGACGAGGTCGAGAAGGAACTGATCAACCTCTGGGTCATGAACTCCACGTTCAAGATCCCCGCCGGCGACCCGAACCACGAGGCCCGCGCGAACCACGTGTTCGCCGAGGACGTCGTCATCCGCTCGCTTGCACCGCATATGCACTACCGCGGCAAGGACATGAAGTACACCGCGTTCCTGCCCAACGGCGACGAGCTGGATTTGCTCAGCGTCAGCCGCTACGACTTCAACTGGCAGACCGGCTACAACTTCGTCGAGCCGGTCGCCCTGCCGGCCGGCACGCGGGTCGAGGTCACCGCCCACTGGGACAACTCGGCCGACAACCCCCACAACCCCGATCCGACGATCGACGTCACCTGGGGCACCGACTCGACCGACGAGATGCTGATCGGCTTCGTCGACTTCGTGGCCGCAGAGGGCGTCAGTCCGAAGCCGGCAAGCCCCGTCATCGCCAAGCTGGCGGAACTGGCCCAGACCCATCCCGGCCAGGCGTGGCGCTTCGACGTCCAGCGCGAGCCCGGCAAGGGTCCCGAGCCGACCGCCATGCTCCTTCCCCGCGGCGGCGTCCCGGGCGGCTGGTTCGTCCAGTTCGGCACCCTCGTGCTACCGGCGCCGATCGTCGACATTGTCTGGGACGGCAACAACGTGACCGCCACCGCGGAGACGCCCGGCAACACGATGCAGCTCAAGGGTTCCATCCAGGACGACGGCACGCTGCGGATGGACATGGGTCCCGGCGAGATGGTCGGCACGCCGGCCGAGAACGAGACCCCGGCCACTTTGCCGACCGGCTGAACAGCCAGGAACAGGGCGGGGGCGTCCCGGCTACAATCCGGGCCACACTTCGAACAGCTCCGGAGAGCACCCGATGAACCGAGCCTCCCGCCTGACTTGCCTCGTAGCCGCCTCGACGCTCCTGCTGGCGCCGGCCATCGCCGCCGGCGGGAACGTCGACCAGCCCACCTTCGTCGACGACATCGCGCCGATCCTCCATGAGAACTGCGCCTCCTGCCACCAGCCGGAGGAGATCGCGCCAATGTCGCTGCGCACGTACCGCGAGGTCCGGCCCTGGGCGCGCTCGATCGCGAGGGCGGTGGAGAACAAGGACATGCCGCCCTGGGACGCCGACCCCGGCTACGGCCCCTGGGCCAACGACATCAGCCTGAGCGACGACGAGATCGCGGCGATCACCCGGTGGGCCGCGAACGGCGCGCCCCGGGGCGACGGTGACGAGCCTGTCTACGAGAAGCCGGAGAAGGCCAGCGAGTGGACGTTCGGCGAGCCGGACTGGGTGTTCGAGTTCGATCCCCACGAGGTCGCCGCCGACGGACCGGACGAGTTCCTCGACATACCGATCAAGACCGGCTTCGAGGAGGATCGCTGGATTCGCGCGGTCGAGGTCCAGGCCGGCGACCGCACGGTGCTTCACCACTTCATCCTCTGGCGGGCAAGCGAGAACAGCCGGGTCCAGGAAGGCTGGGTCGGCGCCTGGGCCGCCGGCTTCGCGCCCCAGCACTTTCCGCCCGGCACCGGCCGCCTGCTGCCGAAGGGCCGCGATCTGATCGGCGACTTCCACTATCACCCGACCGGCACGGCGGCGACCGACAGGACCCGTGTCGGCCTCTGGTTCGCGAAGCCGGAGGAAGTCGAGAAGGAGCTGGTCAACCTCTGGATCGTGAACACCACGTTCCACATCCCCGCCGGTGAAGCGGACTATCGCGCCGAGGCGACCCACGTCTTCAACGAGGACGTCGTGGTCCGCTCGTTGATCCCTCACATGCACTACCGCGGCAAGTCGATGACCTACACCGCCTTCCTGCCCAACGGCGAGCAGAGGGAGTTGCTGAGCGTCAGCCGCTACGACTTCAACTGGCAGATGTCCTACGACCTGGCCGAGCCGCTCCGCTTACCGGCCGGTACCCGGATCGAGGTCTCGGCCTCCTTCGACAACTCGGCCGACAATCCGCACAACCCGGACCCGACGGTCGACGTGACCTGGGGCGCCGAGTCGACCGACGAAATGCTGATCGGCTTCATCGACTACGTCGCCGCCGACAGCGCCGCCGCGAAGGCCGCGACCCCGGCGGGTCCCGCCGGCCAGTGAACCCTGGTGCCGCGTCCGCCCGTCACCAGCGTCACGGTCCAAGCGCCCGTCCGCGGGCGGTCGGACTCACCGCTCGCCGGCCGCCATCGTCGCGCTTCTCACTCTCGCGGCGACGGCGCTCGGCTGCGGCGCCAACGGGGAGTCGCCATCGGGTGAAGCTGCCGCCGCTTCGCCGCCGGCGACGGAGCCCGAGTTCACGGCGCCGATCGTCTTCCAGCGTTTCGAAAACACCGGCGCCACGCCGACCATCCCCGGCTTCTACGGCGGGGCCGACATCTGGATCATGGAGGGCGACGGCAGCAGCGTGCGTCTGGTGCGGAAGGGTGTTCCCCAGCACCTGGATCATCCCTCCCTCACCTCCGACCTCAAGAACGTCGTCTACGCCGAGTTCACCGACGCCGAAGCAGGTGTTACGGCCGGCGCCCGCATCTTCCGCGAGGATCTTGCGACCGGCGAGCGGGAAGTGCTGCGCGAGGTCGAGAGCTGCGCCGTCCACCACGCCAGCATCTCGCCGATCACCCGGCAGCTCGTCTACGCCCGGAACTGTCCTGAGGGCGATGGCTTCAACAAGGGACTGATCCTCGAGCTGAACGACCGCCGCCAGATCGACGCCTCGAACACGACGACGCTCGCGGTTGGCAACGGTGTTGGCCTCGGACGGGCCGTCCTGTTCCAGGCCGAAGACGAGCCCGAGAACGGCGAACGGCGGATGGAGATCGCGATCATCCGCTTCGACGGCTACGGCCAGGGCACCTACACCGCGCTCACCGACCGCGAACACCGCCACCGCCGCCCGGCCGTCTCCCCCGACGGCCAGACCATCGCCTGGCAGACGAACCAGACCGGACCGACGGACGACATTTTCCTCGCCGAGATCGACGGCTCCAACCAGCGCCGTCTCACCCAGTCCGACGCCAACGACGGCCACCCCTGGTTCTCCCGCGACGGCCGCTGGATCGTCTTCGAGTCGGACCGTTCCGGCAACTGGGAGATCTGGAAGATCGACATCGAGACCGGCCAGGTCGTCCAACTGACGGACGACCCGGCCTACGTCAGCACGCGCCCGCGCTGGTAGGTCCGGCGCCTGCCGGCAGCCCTACTCCACCCGCGACAGCAGCCACCACTTCATCGTCGTCGAGACGAGGTCGGCCGCGTCCTCCTGCACGAAGTGGTTCGCGCCCGGCACGGTGACGAGGGTCAGGTCGCTGTCGAGCCAGTCCCACGTGTTGTTCAGGCCGTCCGAATGCAGCGCCGTGTCGTCCAGGCCGTGGAACTGGAGCACCGGCATGCCGAGGCGGGGCGTTTCCTGGCCCTCCGCCTGGCCGATGCCGCCACCGCCTTCGCGCGGGTAGTTCCGCTTGTAGTAGGCCAGCATCGCGTCGAAGTCGGAGCGTTCGAACGCCGCCTCGTAGTGCTTCTTCGCCTCCGGATCCCGCACCCAGCCGGAGAGCGTCTGGGGCGTCATCGGCATGCCGAAGAAGATGTCCGGGTCGCTGGGGCTGCCTTCCTGGAACTTGCGGGCGTAGCCGCTGTTCTGCTGCTGCTCGGCGTTGTTCGCCAGTTCCCGGCCCATGCCGTTCGGATGCGGCAGGTTGAGGATGATCAGCCGCTCGGTCATCTGAGGCACATGGAACGCGAACTGCCAGGCGACCGCGCCGCCCCAGTCGTGCCCGACGATCGTCGCCTTGTCCCGACCGAGGTGCCGGATCACGGCCGCCACGTCGCCGACCAGGTAGCGCATGTCGTAGTTCTCGTCCCCGTCGGGCTGGTCGCTCTTGTTGTAGCCGCGCTGGTCGATCGCGACAACCTGGAAGTCGCTCGACAGAACCTCCATCTGGTGCCGCCACGAGTACCAGAAGTCCGGGAAGCCGTGGATCATCACGACCAGGGGACCCTCGCCGATCGAGGCGTAGTGGATCTTGACGCCGTTCGAGTCGGCGTAGCCGTGCTCCACGCGATCCATCAGATCACTGCCCATCGCCGCTCCCCCTACCGATACCAGCAGGAAAGCGGAGGCGGCAACAGCCGCCAAACGCCGTCGGTTCGTCCGTTCGCCAGCTCGCCACATCTTCGTTCTCCTTCGTTGCTCGGTGCGGGAAAGGTGCCCGAGGGATTGTACGCGCGGAAGCTCAGCCTGTTTCTCCCGGCAGCGCAAACGCGATCAACTCCGACGGCACACCGCTGCCGCCCACGGCGAGAACCACGTACTGGCGGCCCCCGTGCAGGTAGGTCATCGGCGACCCGCCGACGCCGGCTTCGATCTCCACCGACCAGACCGTCTCGCCGGTCGTCTTGTCCAGGGCCGCGAAGGTCGACGGCTCGAAACGCCAGTCGCGGCTCGCCGCGATCTCGGCGAGTATCGCCGCCTGCTCCTCGTCCGCCACGGCTAGTTCCTCGAGCGCCGACGACTCGAGGTCCATGGATTCGGCTTCCATTTCCGCGTCCGGATGGACGGTCGCTTCCAACCCCACGAACAGCAGCTCCGGCGTCAGCAGCACGTGGGCGCGCGAGCCCGAGCCCATCGGCTCCAGTTTCAGATCGCGGATTGCCGGATGTCCGGTCGGCCCCCGTCCCAGCGGCCGCACCCACTCGATCTCACCGCGGTTCAGATCGTAGGCCGTCATCCGGCTGTACGGCGGCTTGACGATGGGCAGGCCGAAGGGACCCGGCGGGCGCGTCTGGATCGAACCGATGTAGTCGAAGGATGACCGGTTCGGGTCCGGCTTCTTCATCGTCAGCACGACCGGCACGGTGAACGACGGCACATAGAGCCAGCCGGTCTCCGGATCGAAGGCGCCGCCGGGCCAGCTCGCTCCCCCGCCCCAGCCGGGCACCTGCCAGGTACCCCGCAGCGAGGGAGGCGTGTAGAGCGGACCGTAGTCGTACTGCTCCAGGATCTCCTTCGCGCGCGCCAGGATCTCCGGCGTGAGATCGAGCAACTGGCCCTCGTGCATGCCCTGGCGCTCGTACGCGGGCGGCTTGGTCGGAAACGGCTGGGTCGGCGCCGACCGCTCGCCCGGAACGGTGCTCCGCGGCACCGGCCTTTGCTCGATCGGCCACACCGGCTTGCCGCTGTCGGCATCGAAGACGTAGACGAAGCCCTGCTTGCTGAGCTGCGCGGCGACCTTGAGTTCCCGGCCGTCGACCTCGATCTCGCCGAGGATGGGCGGTGTCACCAGGTCGTAGTCCCAGAGGCCGTGACGGATCGCCTGGAAGTGCCACTTGCGCTCGCCGGTCCCGCAGTCGAGCGCCACCAGACTCTCCGCGAACAGGTTGTCGCCCAGCCGGTGGCCGCCATACCAGTCGTTGGTCGGCGTGCCGAAGGGCAGGTAGACGAGCCCGAGTTCCTCGTCCGCGGTGATCAGCGTCCAGACGTTCGCGTTGCCCGTGTACTGCCAGGAGTCGTTCTCCCAGGTCTCGTGCCCGACCTCCCCCGGTTGCGGAATCGAGTGGAAGGTCCAGCGCAGCTCGCCGGTCACCGGATCGAAGCCGCGGACGTCTCCAGGCGGTGCGTCGGGGTGGTTCGGAGCATCCGATATCGACGCGCCCACGATCACCGTGTCGCGGCAGACCATGACCGGCGAGCTGACGGCGTAGGCGCGGCGCCGCCGGACCTCGCGGCGCAGACCCTGGGTCAGGTCGACCGCTCCGCCGTCGCCGAAGCTGCCGACCGGTTCGCCGGTGAACGGGTCGACCGCCAGGAGCCGGGCGTCGCCGGTGCCGTAGAAGAGCCGTGCGGGCACCGCCTCGGCCCCGTCGCCGGCTGGCCTCCCGGGCCAGTGGCTGGCGCCCCGGTGGACGAAACCGAGGTTCGTGGGGCGCCCGGCGTCATAGGCCTCCGGGTCGTACACCCACTCCGTCTCGCCGGTCGCCGGATCGAGCGCGGCGATCTGGCTCAGGCCGGTGGTCGCGAAGAGGCGGTCGCCGATCTTGATCGGCGTCACCTGGTGGCCGCCGGGCTGCATCCGGCGGCTGCGCAACCGGCGATCCTCCGCGCCGCGATCGTTGTCCGGCGACGACCAGCGCCAGGCGATCTCGAGCTCGCCGACGTTGCCCGCATCGATCTGGTCGATCGGCGAGTAGCGCTGACCGCCCTTGTCGCCGGTGGTCACCGGCCACTCGCTGTCCTGAGCGGAGATCGAAACGGGGGCGACAACGAGGCAGAGGGTCGCCGCCAGGACTCCCAGCTGCGTTCCCGGGTTCATTCGACTCCTCCCGTCCGGTCGCTCACGCGTTGACGTAGACCTGCTCAGGCGTTGACGTTGATGACCACCCTGCCGCGCGTCTGGCCCGCCAGGATCGACGCTGCCAGCTCCTCGATCCGGCTCATCGGCTCGACCGTCGTCATCTCGGACAGCAGGTCGGCGGGAAGCTCGGCTGCCAGCCGGCGCCAGGCCTCCTGGCGCAGATCCATGGGCGCCATGACGGAGTCGACGCCCGCCAGAACCACGCCGCGCAGAATGAAGGGGTACACGCTCGACGGCAGGTCCATGCCGCCGGCCAGCCCGCAGGCGGCCACGCAGCCGCCGTAGCGCGTCTGGGCGATCAGGTTCGCCAGCGTCGTCGAGCCGACGACGTCGACCGCACCGGCCCAACTCTCCCGGCCGATCGGCCGCGGCTTCGCCGACAGCGTTTCGCGGGCGATGAAGTCGGCGGCGCCCAGACTGCTCAGGTAGCCATGCTCCGCCTCGCGCCCGGTGGAGGCGATCACCCGGTAGCCGGCCCGCGCCAGCAGTGCCACCGCGACCGAACCCACGCCACCGGCCGCGCCGGTCACGACGACGTCGCCGCTCTCCGGCGTCACACCATGGTCCTGCAGCGCCATCACGCACAGCATCGCCGTGTAGCCGGCGGTGCCGATCGCCATCGCCTGCTGGTTGGTGAAGGCCTCCGGCACCGGCACAAGCCAGTCGGACTTCAACCTCGCCTTCTGGGAGTAGCCGCCCCAGTGGCTCTCGCTCAGCCCGTAACCGTTGACCAGCACGCGGTCGCCCGGAGAGAACGAATCGGAGCCGGATTCCGCCACCGTCCCGGCCAGATCGACGCCGCAGACCATCGGCACCGAACGGCAGATCGGCGCGGCGCCGGTGATCGCCAGGCCGTCCTTGTAGTTCAGGGTGGAGTACTCGACATCGACCAGCACGTCGCGCTCGGGCAGATCGCCCAGCGTCAGGTCCCGCAGGCCGGCGGTGTGCTGATCGTCGACCCTGTCGACGACGACCGCTCGAAAGGTGTTGCTCATTTCCATGCTGCTCCAGTGGGTTCCGACTCGCGGCAGGTTCTATCATTCCGGTATGAGCCACACGACTTCTTCAAGCATGCTTCGCATGACGCCGATGCACCTGTTCGCCGCCGCCTCCCTCCTCACGGCACTTGCCGCTGACCCCGCCGCCGCCAATGAACTGGCGCGGATGACGCCGGCGGACGCCGACCCAGCCACCACCTGGCCGCAGTGGCGCGGTCCCAGCGGCCAGGGCGAAGTTGCGGGCAGCGGCTACGTCGACCGTTGGGGCCCGGAGGAGAACGTGCGCTGGAAGGTCGCTGTCCCAGGCAACGGCAACTCCTCGCCGATCGTCTGGGGCGATGCGCTGTTCCTGACTACCGCCGAGGCGGCCGGCGCCAGGCGCTCCGTGCTCGCCTTCGACCGGGCGACCGGAGAACGTCTCTGGACCACCGCCGCGCCCGCCGCGAACCCGGAGCGCGCCTACCCGAAGAACGGCCACGCCTCTTCGACCCCTACCACTGACGGGGAGCGCGTCTACGCCTACCTCGGCAACCACGGCCTGATGGCGCTCGACATGGAAGGCGAAATCGTCTGGCACAAGTCGTTCGGCGAGTTGAACGCCTTTCACGGCACGGCCTCGTCACCGCTGCTGCTTGGAGACCGCCTCATCATCGTCCAGGAACAGCAGCGTTCCACGTCCTTCATCGCCGCGTTCGACCGCCATACCGGCGAGGAACTGTGGCGCACGGAACGGGACACCCAGGTCGGCTGGAGCTCGCCGGCCGCCGTCTCGGTGACCACCGACGACGGCGAGGAACGCGACGAGATCGTGGTCAACAGCCAGCACCACGTGATCGCCTACGCTCCCGAGGACGGCCGGGAGCTGTGGCGGGCCAGCGGCACGACCTTCGAGGTCATCCCGAGCCCCGTCGTCGGCCACGACCTGCTGTTCAGCACCTCGGGCCGCGCGGGACCGACCCTGGCGATTCGCCCCGGCGGCGACGGCGACGTGACGGACAGCCGCATCGTCTGGACCGCGGCGAAGGGTTCGCCCTTCGTCGTCGCGCCGATGCTGGTCGGCGATTACCTCTACATGGTCAACGACATGGCGAGCGTGATCACCGTCTACGAAGCGAAGACCGGCGAGGTCCTCTGGCAGGAACGCCTCGGCGAACGGATGCGCGAAGGCTTCTCCGCCGCGCCGGTCGCCTTCGACGGCAGAATCTTCTTCACCAACGACAACGGCGAGACCTTCGTCATCAAGGAGGGGCCGGACTTCGAGCTCCTCCACGTCAACCGGATCGGCGAACGAACCATCGCCTCGCCCGCCCTCGTCGGCGGCGTCTGGTACATCCGCACCGACGGCCACCTGTGGGCGATAGGTGAGGAAACCGGTTAGGGAGTCAGATCGCGGTGAATCCGCGCCACCTCGACCATGTAGCCGCGGTTCGGTAGCGAAGCCGCACGCTCGATGGCCGCTGCTGCCCTCTCCATCTCGCCGATGAGCTCGTAGTACAGGCCCAGGTACAGATCGGCGTAGAAGCGCGCGCCGGGGCTTTCCGCCGCCACCGCGGCTTCGACCTCCTCGACCGAGCCGTCCCCTCGAAACAGCGCGTCGATCTCCTTCATCGGCCGGCGAGCATCCGGACCGACCGGCAGCATCATCTCCCGCGCCACCTCCAGCCCTTCCTCGGCGGCGACGCAGAGCAGGTGCCACACCGCGTTCTCCACGTCGTTCGGATTGACCAGCCGGTGACGCTCGAACTGGCCCCGGCAGTCAGCGAACCTCCCGGCGTAGTAGTACGAGATGCCGCGCTGCCACAGGTACGGGTCCTGTGAGGGCTCCAGAAGCACGACCTGGTCGAAGTCCTCGATAGAGGCTTCGATCTGCCCGGCCTTGAACCGCGCCGATCCCCGCAGCATGTACAGCTGCCAGTTCCGCGGCTCGACTTCGATCGCCCGGTCATAGCCGGAGATCGCCGCCTCATAGTCGCCACGAGACTCGTGGAGGCTCGCCTGACGGAGCAGCATCGCCGCGCTGAGTTCGTCGCGCTCCTGGGTCGAGACATCGCCCACCAACGTAAACGTCAGCAGACCGCTGGTTGCAAGAAGAAAACCCCTGTGGTTCGCACCCCTCACTCTGCGGCACTCTACTGACCAGGTCCTGCCCAACAGACGAACCCGCGATCCGGGGCCCAGTAGGGAAGACCGCCCGGAAACCCGGCGACGTCCAGCCTCCAGTGTCGTCGCGGAGGAGGGTCCCTCCGGGCTGGAGGCAAGCGTCTCCCGAGATCGTCACCTTGACCGACAACACAACGCAGCGCAGCCGACCGAAGCGAGCGCTGACTTCCCATCCACCAAGAGAGCGCAAGCGGCCGCAGGGACCCTCCTCCGCGACGACACTGGAGGCGGCAGTAGCCAACGCCGAATCCGGGTACACTTCGCGCGCTTCGGCACAGCGAAACACGAAGAGACGAAGGAAGGGATACGCATCATGGGTCTGCTCGACGGCAAGGTTGCACTCGTTACGGGCGCTGGGGGCGGCCTCGGCCGCACTCACGCGTTACTGCTGGCGCAGGAAGGCGCCGCGGTCGTGGTCAACGACCTGGGCGGAGCGCGCGACGGCACCGGCGCGGGCACCGCCATGGCCGACCAGGTAGCCCAGGAGATCCGCGACGCCGGCGGACAGGCGGTCGCCGACTACGGCTCGGTGTCCGACGGCGACGCCGCCCGGGCGATGGTTCAGCGCGCCGTGGACGCGTTCGGAAAGCTCGACATCGCGATCAACAACGCCGGCATCCTGCGCGACAAGTCGTTCAAGAACATGACGGACGAGCTGTGGGACATCGTCCTCGACGTGCACCTGCGCGGCACCTACCTCGTGACCAAGGCCGCCTACGACCGGATGATCGAGCAGGAGTCCGGCGGCCGGATCATCATGACGAGTTCGACCTCCGGCCTGCTCGGCAACTTCGGCCAGACGAACTACGGCGCCGCGAAGGCCGGGATGGCCGGCTTCATGCGCTGCCTCGCGCTGGAAGGCGCGAAGTACGGCGTGACGGTGAACCTCCTCGCTCCCGCCGCCTGGTCGCGTCTGACGGAAGACATCATGCCGGAGACGACGGCCGAACCGCTGGCGCCCGAGAAAGTGTCGCCGGCCGTCGTCTGGCTCTGCAGCGACGACGCCGCCGACATCACCGGCCGCATCTTCGCCGTCGGCGGCAACAAGGTGTCGCTGCTGGCCTGGCAGTCGCTCGAGATCGCCAGCCGACCGAACGACCAGGGACCGTGGGACGTGGCCGCGATCGGCGAGAGGATCCGCGCCGCTTCGGCCGACTTCCCGAAGCCGGTCCACTTCTCCGACCTGATGTAGCCCGCCGGGCGCACCGGCGTCGCCTCCACCCGTCCAGCGCGGTTGCAACGAACCGCGCGGATGCACGTAGAATGATGACCAATGTGACCATTATGGTCACGAATAACGCCGGCCTCGCCCACAGGGCGCCCTGGAGCTGACGGCCGACTCCTGAAAGAGCAAGCGAGAACCGATTCCATGAACCAGCTAACCGTGGACTCCACCGCAACCTGGGAGGCCGAACTCGAAGGCCGCATCCCGCCTCACCTCAGGGAAGAGATCGAGATCTTCGAGACCCAGATCGCGCAGAAGCGCCAGGGCAGGATCGACGACAAGGTCTTCGCCGAGACGCGCCTGCGCCGCGGCGTCTACGGCCAGCGCTACGACAACGGCCAGCGCCACGACGGGACAGCAAGCCGAGCCCTCGAGTACCCCTGCGGCGACCTGACGAAGGGCCCGAACACGGTCTGGGACGCCCCCGGCATGCTGCGGATCAAGATCCCGTTCGGCGCGATGAACGGGGAGCAGATGGAGGTTCTCGCCGACCTCGCCGAGGAGTACTCGGATGGCATCGCCCACGTCACCACGCGCCAGGACATCCAGCTCCACTTCATCCACATCGACGACACGCCGGACATCATGCGGCGTCTGGCGGCCGCCGGCATTACGACCCAGGAGGCGTGCGGCAACTCGGTGCGCAACGTCACCGCCTGCCCGATGGCCGGCGTCTGCCGCGACGAGCCGTTCGACGTCTCGCCCTACGCCCACGCGATGACCCATTTCCTGCTCGGCCACAAGGACGCGCAGGATTTCGGCCGCAAGTTCAAGATCGCCTTCTCAGGCTGCGAGCAGCACGCCTGCGGTCTCGCCAACATGCACGACCTCGGGGTCCTGGCCCAGGTTCGCACGACCGGCAACGGCACGAAGAGCACCGAGCGGGGATTCAAGGTCTTCGTCGGCGGCGGTCTCGGACCGGTGCCGCACCAGGCCAAGGTGCTGCGCGAGTTCGTCCGCGAAGACGAACTCCTGCCCCTGGCGCAGGCGGTCTGCCGCGTCTTCGGACGGCTGGGCGAGAAGCGGAACCGCGCCCGAGCGCGGATCAAGTTCCTGGTCGCCAAGCTAGGGATCGAGGAGTTCACGCGCCTGGTCGACGACGAACTCGCCATCCTCCCCGTCGACGAACGCTGGACCGCCTACCTCGACCATCTCGACGTGGCCGACGAGCACCCCACCCGGCCGGGTGCGGCGCTCGAACCCGGCCCGCGCCCGGAGGGTTTCGCCGAGTGGCTCGGCACGAACGTCCAGCGCCAGCGGCAGCCGGGCTACGTCACCGCCGCGGTGAACCTGCCGCTCGGCGACCTGACCTCGGCCCAGTTGCGGGCGCTCGCCGATACCGCCCGCCGGTTCAACGGCGGCCTGGTCCGCAACACGGTCGAACAGAACATCGTCCTCCGCAACGTCGGCGAGCCCGACCTTCCCGCCCTCTACGCGGACCTGCGCGCGGCCGGTCTGGGCGCCCCCGGCGCCTCGTCCCTGGTGGACGTCACCTCCTGCCCCGGCACCGACACGTGCAAGCTCGGCATCTCCTCGTCGCGAGGACTCGCCGGCGAACTCCGCAAGCGGATCGCTGACTCGATCAGGACGGCGGGCGTGCTCGCCGACGAAGCCGTCAAGGACCTGCGGATCAAGGTCTCCGGCTGCTTCAACTCCTGCGGCCAGCACCACGTCGCGGACATCGGCTTCTACGGCGTGAGCCGCAAGAGCGACGGCCGCACCATGCCCCATTTCCAGGTCATCCTCGGAGGCCAGTGGACCGAGAACGCCGGTTCCTACGGGCTGGCGGTCGTCGCCGTGCCGTCCAAGCGGATCCCGGAAGTCGTGGAACGGATCGCCGGCCTGTTCGTCGCCGAGCGGGAGAAGGGGGAGAGCTTCCAGCAGTTCATCGCCCGGGTCGGCAAGGCGCGGATCCGGCAACTGCTCGACGACCTGACGAAGCTGCCGACATACCTCGAGGACCGCACCCTCTACTCGGACTGGGGCGACCCACGGGAGTACACGCTAGGCGACCTGGGCGTCGGCGAGTGCGCCGGCGAGGTCGTCACCGCGGTCGAGTTCGGTCTCTCGGCCGCCGAGCGCGAGGTCTTCCAGGGTCTGCTTGAACTCGACCGCGGCGAAGCCGAAGGAGCAGCGGAAAGGGCCCACGCCGCGATGCTGCAGGCGGCGCGCGCGCTGATCACGACGGAGAACATCGACATCGGCAACGAGCCGGACGAGATCGTCGGCGAGTTCCGTACCCGCTTCTGCGACACCGAACTGTTCTTCGACCCGTACGCCGGGGCCAAGTTCGCGAACTACCTGTTCCGCATCCATGGCGACGCCGAGACGGACTCCGGCGAGGAGGCGCATCGCCGGATCGAGGAGGCCCAGTTGTTCATCGAGGCGGCCCACGCCTGCAACCAGCGGATCTCCGAGATCCAGGCCGCAAAGGTCGCTTGATGGACATGGAAGGCGCGCAGGGCCACACCCTGGACCATCTGGTCAAGCTGGACCTGAAGGTTCTCGCCAGGGGCACGTCGCCGGCGGAGCCGGAGGAGTTCATCCCGGTCTTTCACCGCTGGATCACGGAGCGGGTTCTGCCCGAACTCCTGATCGACGTCGCCGACTACAGCCACGTCCACGAGGGACCGGGCGTGCTGCTCGTGGGCCACGACGCGATCTACGCGTACGATCTGAGCCGGGGCGAGCCGGGCCTGCTCTACAGCCGACGCCACGAATCCGGAGCGGAGCTCGAGAGTATCGGCAGCCTCGACCACCGGCTTCGGTCGTTGCTCGACTGCGCCTTCCGCGCCTGCGACCTGATCGAGGCCGAGCCTCAGCTCGACGGCCGGGTCGCCTTCGACCGCCACAGGCTCGAGTTGCGGGTCAACGACCGGCTGGTTCCTTCCGACGAGGAGACGGCCGTGACGCTCTCCGGCGCCTTCCGGCGGGCGCTGGCCGAAGCCGGCATCCGCGATGGCGATGCACCGGTCGAGGTGAAGCGGATCGGGGAGCCCCGAGAGCGGCTGACCCTCAGGACTGCCTAGGAACGGCAGAGGTCAAGAGGCCGGCGCTACGCTCCGGATGCCGGCGGGGACGCCGGCGCATGCAGTGCGCGCTCGACGAGCGCCCGCAGTTCCGGCTTCAGTTCCAGGGCCGCCGCGGCGTCGCGGCCGGCGACCGACATCTTGGGCCAGGTCCTGGCGAGCACTTCCGCCGTCTTGTCCGGTCCCAAACGGCCGGCCAGCGCCTCCAGATCGTGCTCCAGGAACACCAGGCAGGCCGCGTCCTCCAGGGTCTGCGCTGCCTCCGGCGCGCTCCGCCCCGCCCGCTTGAGCACCAGGTTCTGGACCCGCTCGATCTTCTCCCGCCGGTAGCCGGCATCGCGTAGCACGGCGCCCGCCAGACGGGCGTGTTCCAGCGCGGCCGCGCGCCGCCAGGCGAGGTAGCCCTTGCGTCCTTCGGGATAGTCCGTCCGCGGCAGGCTGAAGCGGCGCAGGTGCTGGCAGTGGGCCGCGAGCAGCAGAAGCTCGCCGGCCTCCGGATCGAGCCGCTCGACCCAGGCCGCCATCCGGCGCGAGTAGGCCAGCTCCCTGGGCACCTCTTCGCCGTCCACCGTCGCCGTCGCCGGGTCCTCCCGGTGGAACAGATCGAACCCCGCCACCGCGTTCTGGAAACGCGGCATCAACTCGAAGCTCTTCACCTACTCGCCGGCCAACTCGCGTTCGACGACCAGCTTGTGCTCGGCGTTGCGCTGCAACTCCGCCAGCCAGTCGAGAAAGCCCTGCGGATCAACGAAGGGGTGGGGATCCGAGGCCTCCCGTGACGCCAACTGCTCCGCGCGCTCGAAGATCCGCCCCATCTCGGCGTGGTTCGTGATGTTGACCTCGATCGGATTGCCCTCCTCGGCGAGTCTCCGGATCCGGGCCACGCTGTCCAGGTAGAGGTTCGTCCGATGGACTCCCTCGAAGTTGAGACCTACGCCGCCGAAGACGAACGCGCGGTGCTCCTCTCCTCCGTCCCGCACCGGGAACTCCATCGAGAGGACGCCTTCGGTATGGCCGGGGGTGACGTAGAAGCGGATCTCCGTGTCGCCCAACTGCAACGTGTCGCCATCCGCGATCACCATGTCGCGCACCGGAACGTCGATCTCGTAGCGCGGGTCGCCGGGCGGCTGTTCAGCCAGCTCCCAGTCGGCCTCGGTCATGCCGACCCGTGCGCCGTAGGCCTCCTGAAACCTCGCCGCCCCGCCAACATGGTCGAAGTGGCCGTGAGTCACCAGGACGTACTTCAGATCGGAAGGCTCGAATCCGACGGCGCGGATGCCGTCGATCGGGTTGTCGATGAAGTCGCCGTACAACGAGCCGATCAGGATCAGGCCGTCCGTCGTCACCAGGAGATAGGACGACACCCAGTCGATGCCTACGTAGTAGAGGTTGTCAAAGATCTGGAACGGCTCGACCCGCTGCGCCACGGGGTCGTTCCGGAGTCCCCAACCGTCGTCCTCGCCCTCCGCGGAGACCGCGGCATCAGCTTCCGGAACCTCGTCCGGCGCCGGCGCCGTGCTCTCGCCGCCGCAGGCCGCGGCGCCGAGGACGACCAGGAGTGCGCTCAGAAGAGCAAGGAGGGGACGTGTCATCTGTACTCCGCCGGGGGTGTGCCGATCCAAGTTACCACGGCGATCCGACCGGACCGCCCGCTACCAGCGCTCTCCGTAGGGCCTGAGCTCGACCTCGAAACTCCACGCCGACGGATCCTGGTGGGCCACGTACCAGACGTTCTCCGCGATCGCTTCCGGCCTGATGAAGAAGTCGTCCGGCCGATCGGGCATCCGACGCCGCGTCCACTCCAGATCGATCACCGCGTCGATCACGAAGTACGCGACGTGAACGCCCTGGGGCCCCAGGCTCCGCGCCATCGACTCCGCAAGGATGCGCTGTCCCGCCTTGGTCGGCGCGAAGCCGGCGAAGCGCGGCATGCCGCGGCGAGCGGACGTGTTCCCGGTGACCATGATCGCTCCGCGGCCCGCCTCGATCATCGCCGGCGCCAGCGCGCGGGCCAGGTACAGGAGCCCCATCACGTTGACTTCGAAGTTCGCGCGCAACTGCTCGGGCTCGACTTCCAGGAAGTCGCCGAAGGCGCCGCCCACGGCGTTGTGTACGAGGACCGTCGGCGCCCCGAGCTCGCCGCGCACCCGGGCTACGGTCGCGCTCACGGCTTCGGAGTTCGAGACGTCGCAGACGTAAGCGCGCGAACCCTCGATCTCGGACGCCAGAGTGCACAGCCGGTCTTCGTTGCGGGCCATCATCGCCACCCGATAGCCACCGGAGGCGAACCGCCGGGCGAGCGCCGCCCCGGTGCCGGGACCGACGCCGGAGATCAGGCACACCGGATCGCTCATCGGCCGCCGACGCTACTTCATCCCTCCAGCGGAAGAGCGCCCGATCCCGATCAACAGGCCTATAGCCATTCCTGTATGATCTTCGAGTTGACTCCGGTGCCGTCTTCCCGGGAGGCCACGATGATGGAGAGCCGCTCTTCGATGCCACGTTTCCTGCCTGCGGCGGCGCCCGGCGCTCTCGCGCTCGTCCTGCTACTGACCGCGTCGCCGGCAACCGCCGAACGCGAGTTCTACGTCGGCTTTCACCTCGGCCGGTCGGACGTCGAGGTGAAAGCAGACGACGCGTTCGACCAGGTCCTCGACGGCGACGGCAACTCCCGGGTCTACGAAATCGGCTTCAGGTTCAGCGACTACTTCGCCGTGGAGGCCGGCTTTCACGACCTGTCGGAAGTCGACGGCGCGATCCGACCTTGCGCCGAGGGCGTGGCCTGCCCCGACATTCCGATCCGTGGCCAGATCAATGTCCTGTCGGTCGCCATCGTCCCCCGGTACGCGATCACCGGCCGCATCTCCATCTTCGCGAAGGTCGGCATCGTGTCGTGGGGCGCCGACCTGGAGGACGCGCTGGACGATTTCGACGTCGCGCTCGAGGATCTGGACGAGGAAGACCTCGTGTACGGCGTCGGCGCCGAGTTCCAGCTCCTTGGCCGTCTCAGTCTCGTCGGGCGATTCGAGTCCATCGGCGGCGACATCGAGACCGTCTCGGTCGGCGCCCGCATCGGCTTCTAGAACGGCGCTAGGAGCGTCGCGGCGCTAGTGCTAGCGTCCGCCGCATGACCGACATCACGCCCTACCGCATCGAGATCGACGAAGAGGAACTGACCGACCTTCGCCGCCGGCTCGCCGCCACCCGCTGGCCCGAGGGCGAGACGGTCGACGACTGGACCCAGGGCATCCCGCTCGCCTACACGAAGGAGGTCTGCGAGTACTGGGCCTCCTCCTACGACTGGCGCCGCCTGGAGAAGCGCCTGAACGACCTCGACCAGTTCAGGACCGAGATCGACGGGCTGGGCGTCCACTTCCTCCACCTGCGCTCGAAGCACCGGGGCGCCGCGCCACTGGTCATGACCCACGGCTGGCCGGGCTCGATCGTCGAGTTCCTCGAAGTGCTCGAGCCGCTGCTCGATCCGACCGCTCACGGCGGCTCCGAGGAGGACGCCTTCCACCTGGTCGTTCCCGCCCTGCCGGGGTTCGGATTCTCGGACAAACCGACCCAGGCAGGCTGGAGCGTAGAGAAGATCGCCGACGCCTGGGCGGAACTCATGTCGCGGCTCGGCTACGAGTGGTACTTCGCCCAGGGCGGCGACTGGGGTGCGGCGGTGAGCACGGCAATCGCGATCCAGGATCACGAGCACTGCCACGGCATCCACCTGAACATGCCGACGTCGGGCGTGGACCGGAGCACGATGGACGACCTGACGGACATCGAGAAGGACGCGCTCGCCGGGCTCCAGTACTACCAGGACTGGGACTCCGGCTACTCCAAGCAGCAGTCGACCCGGCCGCAAACCCTGGGCTACGGCCTGGTCGATTCTCCGGCCGGGCAGGCAGCCTGGATCATCGAGAAGTTCTGGTCCTGGATGGACTGTGACGGCCACCCGGAGAACGTGCTGACGCGCGATCAGTTACTCGACAACGTGATGATGTACTGGTTGCCGGCGTGCGGCGCCTCCTCCGGACGGCTCTACTGGGAGAGCTTCGGCAAGGGCGGCGGCGATCCGGTCGAGATCCCGGTCGGCTGCAGCATCTTCCCCAAGGAGATCTTCCGCTCGTCCCGGCGCTGGGCGGAGCGGCGGTACCGCCAGCTCGTCTACTGGAATCGGCTCGAAAAGGGAGGCCACTTCGCCGCCTTCGAGCTGCCGGACGTCTTCGTCGACGAGCTGCGGAAGTGCTTCCGTGCGATGCGGGCGTAGGCTGCGGGAGAGCGATCAGGCGTCGTCGACGCCGACGCGGAACCGCGGCGGCCGGCGATGCGGGGCGGCCTGCTCGAACGCCCAGGCGATGCGAATCAGCGTCGGCTCGCTCCAGGCCGCGCCGAAGAACGAGACGCCCACCGGCAGACCGTGGACATGGCCGGCCGGGACGGTGACGTTCGGGTAGCCGGCGACAGCCGCCGCGCCGGAGCTGCCCACCGAGAACGTGTCGCCATGGACCAGGTCGGTCACCCAGGCCGGGCCGCCGCTCGGCCCCAGAATGGCGTCGAGTCGATGCCCGGCGAGCGTCGCGTCCAGACCCTCTTCGCGTGAAAGCCGATTCGCCGTGTCGCGAGCCGTGCGGTAGGCGGCTTCGGTCAGCGGCCCCCTGGCTTCCGCCTCGATCAGGATCTCCTGGCCGAAGTACGGCATCTCGCGCTGCGCGTTGGCCTCGTTGAAGGCGATCACGTCGGCCAGCGTCTTCACCGGAGCGTCGTTCCCCAGTCCCGCAAGGTACTCGTTCAGACCGGCCTTGAACTCGTAGAGCATCGCTTCGTACTCGTGCCGTCCCACCTCCTGGCGATGGGCGATCTCGACCGGGTCGACGATCTCGGCGCCCAGGCTCCGGAGCGTCTCGACCGCCTCCTCCATCACCGCGTCGACCCGGCCGTCGCGATCGAAGAACTGGCGGCCGATGCCGATCCGCAGGCTGCCCAGGTCGGCAGCACGCGGCTCACCGAGGTCTGCCGAGCGAAGCTCGCTTAGGTGTCGTGTCAGGTCGGTGGGAACCGGCGATCCGGCGGTCGCCTGATCCTGTGGGTCCTCTCCCGTCATGCCGCCGAGCAATGCCGCGGCGTCGGCGACCGTGCGGGCCATCGGCCCAGCGGTGTCCTGGATCGCGGAGATCGGGATGATGCCGCTCCGGCTGACCAGGCCGACGGTCGGCTTGATTCCGACCAGGCCGTTCGCGGACGACGGACAGATGATGGAGCCGTCGGTCTCCGTGCCCACCGCCGCGGCGCAGAGGTTCGCCGACGCGGCGGCGCCCGAACCGGAGCTGGAGCCGCAGGGGTTGCGGGAAAGGACGTACGGGTTGCGGCACTGCCCGCCTCGCGCGCTCCAGCCTGAACTGGACCGGCTGGAGCGGAAGTTGGCCCACTCGCTCAGGTTGGCCTTGCCGAGCAGCACCGCTCCGGCGCGCCGGAGCCGCGCCGCAACGAAGGCGTCCTGCCCGGGGATCGAGCCCTCGAGCGCCAGGGAGCCGGCAGTCGTCGTGTTCCGGTCGGCGGTGGCGACGTTGTCCTTGAGCAGGATCGGAACGCCGTGCAGCGGGCCGCGCACGTTTCCGGCGGCGCGCTCGCGATCGAGTTCTTCCGCGATCTCGAGGACGTCCGGATTCGTCTCGATGACGGAGCGCAGCGTCGGCCCCTGAACGTCGAGGGCCTCGATGCGGCCGAGGTAAAGCTCCGTGATCTCCCGGCTCGTCCGCTCGCCGTCCGCCATCTGACGACTGAGTTCGGCGATGGTGGCCTCTTCGAGTTCGAAGCTGCCCACCTCCTGCGTCGGCGCGGCTCCCGGCTCCGCGTCCCGGTCGCGGCCCGGAGGAGCGCAGGCCGAGCCCGCCACGGCCGCAGCGCCGAGAGCGCCCGCCGCCGCCATCACCTGCCTCCGGGTAGCGCCCTCCTTATCGCTCATGGCGTCACGCTAGCAAGACCCTGCATGCGTCCCCCCCACTGGGTGCGGCGGCGTCCCCGCCGGCCCACTCAGCCCCAGCCCCCACAGCCAGGCCAGCGCCGCGCCAAGCGGCACGTACCACGGCCAGGCAAGAACCTCGCCGCCGGGCCCCTCCGCCCAGCGCCACAGAGCCATCACCAGCGTCGCGCCGACCAAGAGCAGAAGGCTCGCCCCGCGACGCCCCCGCCCATCCCGGCGCCACCAGGTCCAGAGCAGCACGATGACGCCGAGCAGGCAGACCCAACCCGCCGCCGGCTGATGCCAGACCGCGGCGAACACGGCGAGCGCCGAGAGCGGGCCGGACCAGAGGAAGCCCCGCCCGTCCCGGCCAAGTGGAGCGAGCGCCAGCGCCACCGCCGCAAGCAGCGCGCCTCCGGTGTATCCGGCCATCGCCAGCGCCAGGTCGAGCAGCGCGTCGTAGCGTGCCGCCACCGTGTCCATCGCGAGCGAGGTCAGTCCGAGCACGAAACCCCAGCCGAGCACGAGCAGCCGCGGCAGGCGCACGCCGTTGCCCGGGCGTGCGCGGGAACGCAGGAGAGCGGACGTCGTCTGCGCGAGCGCCGCGAGGATCGAGTCCAGGCTGGAAACCGCCGCCGCCAGCGCGCCGGCGACGACGAGCGCCTTCAGGCCAACGGCCACGGCCTCGACCGCGAAGACGGCGAAGACCCGGTCCGGCTGCTCGGCCACGATCTCGGCTGCGACGCCCGTAAGCGGCGCCTGCTCGTAGTAGGCCCACAAGCCGATCCCGACGAAGGCGAAGGAGAGGGAGACGAGCACCGAGACACCGCTGGCGGTTACCGCCAGTTGAGCGTCCCGCGCGCTGCGGCAGCAGAAGAGGCGTTGCGCCATCAACTGGTCCGTGCCGAAGGCGGCAACGCCGCCGATCGTGGCGCCGATCAGCGCCGCCCAGAGCGTGTACGGCGCGGTGAGGGACGCCGACAGGTCGAATAGCGTGAACTTCCCCGCGCTCCATGCCGCGCCAAGCGCCGGCGCCAAGCCCGCCTCGAGTTCCCACGCCACGACGCCCAGGCTGACCGCGACGCCAGCCACGAACAGCACGAAGAGGACGACGTCGGTCCAGACCACGGCGGCGATGCCGCCGAGCCAGGTCCAGACCACGGCGACGACGACGACCGCCGCCACGGCCGCCACGTGAGGCGGCACGCCCGTCGTCCGTTCCAGCCATCCCAGTTCCCGGTGGAGCAGGACGCCCAGGACGACGGCGGACAGGTAGACCCGGGCGGACTGCGCCAGGACGCCGCCGAGCCAGAACATGCCGGTCGCCGTCCGTCGCACCGAGGCGCCCGCGGCGCCCAGCCGCCGCTCGATCAGGTCGTACGGACTCATCACGTCGTAGCGGTAGTAGGCGGGAACGAGAAGCCACGCCACCAGCAGCCGCGCGGCGAGATAGCCGAACAACCCGATCTGCAGGTACGTCAGGTCGCCCCCCGGCCGGTGGACGATGGAGGGGAGGCTGATGTAGGTGACCGCGCTGATCTCGGTCGCGACCAGGGAGGCCGCAACCGCGTACCAGGGCAGGTTCCGGGCCCCGCCGAAGTAGTCGCGCTCGGTCTTCTGGCGCCGCGACAGCGAGCGCGCCATCACCGTGATGGCGGCGAACAGCGCCAGAAGAATCAGCCAGTCGGCAAGGCCGAAGCTGCCGCCGAGGCCCATGCAGGCCTACGAGTGAATCACTCGCCCCGGTATACGAGACCCCGGGTACTCGTGGTGACGCGGTAGAGCCCCGTGCGCGCCGTCATGTACAGCGTGCTGCCGTCGCCGCCGAAAGCGGTGTTCGCGGGCAGCTCGGCCGGCGCGACCGTCCCCAGGTGGCGGCCGTCCGGCGCGAACACCATCACGCCGCCCGGGCCGGTCGCGAACACGTTGCCGTCCACGTCGACGGCCAGTCCGTCCGGCGCGCCGGGCGCCTCCATGTCGCTGGCGTCGAAGAACATCTCGCCCTCGTCCAGGGTGAGGTCGTCGTTCACCGCGTACTTCTTCCAGTAGCGGTTCGGCGGCGCGTCGGAGTTCGCCACGTAGAGCGTCCTCTCGTCCGGCGACAGGCCGAGACCGTTGGGGCGGGTCTGGCCGGTCTCGAGCAGGGTCACCGTGCCGTCCGGGTCCAGGCGGTAGATGCCGTTGTGGTCCTGCTCCTTGTTCTCCGACTGGTTCGGCAGACCGTAGGGCGGATCGGTGAAGAAGGCGGCGCCGCTCGAGTGGAACACGATGTCGTTCGGGCTGTTCAGCCGCTTGCCGTCGTAGCTCCCGGCCAGCGTCGTCCGCTCGCCGCCGAGCTCCATCGCCGACACCACTCGGTTGCCATGCTCGCAGAGAACGAGGCGGCCGTCCGGGTGCAGGGCCAGCCCGTTAGATCCGCCGGTGCCGCCGGTGACGGCGTCCTCGGGCAACACGGGCTGCAGGAAGACCACCGTCCCCTCACTCTCCGACCAGCGATAGACCGTGTTGGCCGGGATGTCGCTGAAGTAGAGCCGGTCGGGCTCACCCGGCACCCACACCGGACCCTCTGTGAACGTGAAGCCGTCCGCCACCTTCTCGACCACGGCATCCACGGGCACCAGGTCGTCCATTGCCGGGTCGTTCCGCAACACCGTGCCGTCGCTCTCCATCTCCTCCGTTGCCTCCTCCATCATCGTCTCGGCTTCCTCGCTGTCGCCGCCATAGCCGCAACCTGCGACCAGCACCGCGCCCAGGATCGCCCATCCGGCCCGGGAACTCCTCATCGTCGAGTCTCCTACTGAAGTCTGCTCACTTCTTCCGCGAAGGCGTGAGGATAGCAACAGGTATTCTCGCGGCGTTGCCTTCTTCGCCCGCCATGGATGCCGAGCGAGGACTCACCAAGGCGCCGGCGGTTTGGCTCCTGGCGGCTGTACCGCTCTTCGCCGCCTCCTTCGCCTGCCAATCGACAAGACCCGCGTCAAACGTGTCTTCACCTGGATCGGCAGGGCCGGCTGCGACCGCCGCCACGCTCCATGACGCGGTGCCCGAATCGGCCGGCTTCGACCCGGAGCGACTCCAGCAGGCCGCCGCCCTGCTGGAGAAGGCCGTGGCCGAGGGTGTCACTCCGGGCGGCGTCCTGCTGGTCGCGCGCCGCGGCGCCATCGCGCTCGAACGGGCTGCCGGCCGGCTGACCTGGGAGGACGACGCTCCCGCCGTCACTCCGTCGACCATCTACGACCTGGCTTCCCTGACCAAGGTCATCGCGACGACGACCCTGATGATGCGTCGGGTCGAGTCCGGCGCGCTCGACCTCGACACCGCCGCCGCGTCCTACCTTCCGGAACTCAAAGGGCGGCCGGTCGGAGACGCGACCCTGAGGGACCTGCTCGCCCACTCGAGCGGCCTGCCCTGCTGCACCGAGCTGTTCCGGGAGCTGGGGGAAGGTTTCGGCCGGGACGAGGCCCGCCGCCGGTACCTCGAGCACATCGCCGCCACCGAGCTCGAGGCCGGACCGCGCGAGCGGGCCATCTACTCCGACCTCGGCGTCCTGCTCCTGGGCGAGATCCTCGAACGCGGGTCCGGCCGGCCTCTCGACACCCTGGTCCGGGAGGAGGTCCTCGGCCCTTTGGGGCTCCGGGACACCGGCTACCTCCCCGATCCCGCTCTCCGCGAGCGGATCGCTCCAACCGAGCCCGACGACTGGCGCGGGCGGCTCCCCCACGGTGAAGTCCACGACGAGAACACGCATGCTTTGGGGGGCGTGGCGCCCCATGCCGGACTGTTCGGCACCGTACGCGACGTCGCGACGTTTGCGCAGGCGATGCTGAACGGCGGCGTCTACGGCGAACGGCGCATCGCCCGCGCCGAAACGGTCGCCCTCTTCACCCAACGGGCCGACCTGGTCCCCGCCAGCAGCCGCGCACTGGGCTGGGACACACCCTCCCAACCGAGTTCCGCCGGCAGGTACTTCTCCGCGCGCTCCTTCGGGCACACCGGCTTCACGGGGACCTCGCTCTGGATCGACCCGGAACTCGAGCTGATCGTCGTCCTGCTGACCAACCGGGTCCACCCGACCCGCGAGAACATCGCCATCCGCAGGCTCCGACCGGCGATCCACGACGCGGTCGGGGAGGCCATCGACGACAGGACGGTTGCGCCGCGCTAAAGGTCAACGCTCAGGGCGCGCAGATCCCGTTCCGCCTGCGCCTCCCAGCCGCGGTTGGCGGCGGGGCTGGCCGGACTCGGGTGCAGCATCCTGCCGATCGGCACGTCGGCGGCGGCCAGCGCCCGCTGTGCCCTCCCCTCGGCGAAGGCGCCGACACCGACCACGAGCTGCGGCTCCAGCACCTGGGCCGCCCGCAGCAAGGCGCGGTCACAGGCCTCGAAGAGAGGCGTCTTCTCGGGCGCGGCCAAGCGGTCCGGGGTCAGGTTCGCGCCACTCTCCAGGAGGAACGCCAGCGGGCAGTAGTTCCAGACCAGGAAGCGCTCGAAGAAGGCCCCGGGGCTGCCGAAGCGCCGCTTCGCCCAGCCCCAGACCCGCCGGCCGCTGACCTCGCTCCGGCGGCAGTCGAAGCCGAGGATCGGCCGCTTCGGATGTTGAATAGCCGGCGGCTCCACGGGAGCGTCGATGCCAAGCCAGTCCCGCGCGTAGGCCACCTCGCCGAACGGCACACCGGTCTGGGTCATGCCCCAGGGACCCGGGTTCATGCCCAGGAGGACCACCCTGCCAGGCTGGTCGCCGGCCAGATTCAGGTAGGCGTGGTGGGCCGCACGGGCGTAGACGAGCGGGTTGTAGACGTGGACGACCGGCGGCCCGAACTCGAGCCGGTCGACCTCCCGCGCCAGTTCGTCCGCGATGCTGGTCAGCAAAGCCAGTCGCCGTCCCGCAGCTAGACGATCCGCGACGTGCGGCCGGTCCAGTAGCGGTCGCGCAGCAGGCGCTTGTAGAGCTTCCCGGTGGGAAGCCGCGGGAGTTGCTCCTCGAAGTCGATCGACTTCGGCGCCTTGTAGTGCGCGACGCGCTCCCGCGCATAGGCCAGAAGCTCCTCCGCTAGATGCGGACTCTCCTCGAAACCGGGCATCAACTGCACGACCGCCTTGACCTCTTCGCCCAGGTCCTCGTTCGGAACGCCGATCACCGCCACGTCGGCCACCTTCGGATGGAGGATGAGAGCGTCCTCGATCTCCTGGGGATAGATGTTGACGCCGCCCGAGATGATCATGAACGCCTTCCGGTCGGTGAGGAAGACGTAGCCGTCCTCATCCAGGTAGCCGACATCGCCGAGGGTGCTCCAGCGGGCGTGGCGCGGGTGCCGCGAGCCGAGCGTCTTCTCCCGGTCACCGTGGTACTCGAAGAGGTCCGCGTCCTCGGGCGGCTCGAAGAAGATCGTGCCCGGCTCCCCCGCCGGCAGCTCCTCGCCGTCGTCGTCGCAGATGTGGACCGTCGCCGTCAGGCACTTGCCGACCGTGCCCGGTTTCCTCAGCCACTCGTCCGTTTCGACCGCGCACATGCCGTTGCCCTCGGAGCCGGCGTAGTACTCCAGGATGATCGGACCCCACCACTCGATCATCCGGCGCTTGACGTCGACCGGGCAGGGAGCTGCGGCGTGGATCGCCCGCGCATGGCTCGAGAGGTCGTAGCGGTTGCGCGCCTCCTCGGGGAGCTTGAGCATGCGGTTGAACATCGTCGGCACCCACTGGCTGACGGTGATTCCGTAGTCCTCGATCGCCTTGAGCGAGAGTTCCGGATCGAAGCGCTCCATCACGACCACCGTGCCGCCGAGCGTCTGCGTACCGGCGGTGAAGCCGATCGGCGCCGCGTGATAAAGCGGCGCCGGCGACAGGTAGATCGAATCGGCGTCGATGCCGTAGATGCTCGTCAGCACCTCGAAGCGCTGGTCCGGCATCTCCTCCACCGACAGCCCCGTCAGCGGCCGCAGAATGCCCTTCGGCCTGCCCGTCGTGCCGGAGCTGTAGAGCATCGTGCTACCGCGCGGCTGGTCGGCAAGCGGCTCGCCCGGGAACGCGGCCGTCGCCTCGCCGTAGTCGTCCCAGCCGGGAGGGATGCCCAGGCCGTCGTCGTCGACGATGAGCCGGCCGGGGCAGGTCGGGATCAGGTCCGTCAGTCCTGCGCACGCTTCGGCCAGCTTCGCCGACGCAACGATGTTCTTCGCGCCGCAGTCCTTGACGATGTACGCCGCCTCCTCGGCCGTCAGGTAGCGGTTCACCGTCGTCAGGTAAAGGCCCGACCGGATCGCCGCCCAGTAGACCTCGAAGTACCGGGAGTGGTTCTCCATGAAGATCGCCACGTGGTCTTCCGGCCGCAGGCCCTGGACGTACCAGAGTTGCGCCAGCCTGTTCGACCGCCGGTCGAGCTCCAGGTAGGTGACCGTCTCGCCGGTCCCGGCCATGATGACCGCCGGCTTGTCCGGGGTCTCGCGCGCGTACCTGCCGGGATACATCCTCCGCCTCCGCCTCGCGCTCTTCCCGTCCGCGGCTCAGGAACCGACCGGTTCGACCTGCCAACTGACCATCGTCTCGATGCGGCAAGCCAGGAAGCGGGTGGCGTCGATCTCTATCTCGGCGTCCACCACCGCGCTCTCCGAGGAATCGAAGGTGCCGGTGATCACCGCCTCGATCAGGCCGTCCTGGTCTACCCGGACATCGTTCGGCGTGCGGAACCGGAAGCCGGCGTCGCGGATTCGTATGTTCGCGTTGGAGTTCCCGAACCTCGTGAAGGCATTGATCAGCGTGGCGCAAGCCTCGGGCTCGCCCACGGCCGCGTCCGCGAGTCCCGGCAGATGAACGAGGAAAGCGGCGAGCCGCACGTCGTCATCGTCGCGTTCCAGGATGAATCGGAACTCCTCATCCTGCGGCCCGGTGCCGGCCCATTCGCCAAGAGTGAAGACGACGAGTTCGACGCCCAGGAGATCGCCCCGCTTGTCGCAGCCGCCGAGCGGCAGGAGTAGCAGCGAGGCGGTCAGGAGGATGGCCAGACGGCGCGGACGGTCGGAGCGCGGGGTCGGCGGAGAATCTGAAGCGAGCATCGGGTGACCGGGCGAACGAGGTCACACTATCGCAGCGCCGCGGCCCGCCGCCGCCCCGCCAGCAGCAAACCGACGCCGAAGATGGTGAGCGTGCCGATGACGGTGATCATGTAGCTGTGCAGCGGAATGCGCAGCATCGCGAGGCCGCCCTCGAGTTGCGGCGACACCGTCATCCACACGATGACCAGCACGCCCACGGCCACTCCGGCCTGGGCGGCGCCGCGGCCCGCTTGGGGTGCCAGCCGGTCGAGCGCGAACAGTCCGAGCAGGCCGCCGGCGAAGATGCCGGAAACCGTCCACCACACATCCAGAAGACTCCCCGCGCCGATCATCAGTAGCGCCGCGCCCGTGCCGATAACGCCGATGACGACCGTAGCTCGCCGCAGCACGCGCAGATCCTCCGTCTCGCCGCCGTCCGGCCCCCGCTCGGGCCGGATCCAGGTCCGGTAGATGTCGGACAGGAACACCGTGGCCGAACTGTTGAACGACGTGTCGATGCTGCTCATCGCGGCCGCGAACAGGGCCGCGATGAGCAGCCCCGCCGCGCCGGACGGCAGCCGGGTCGAGATGTAGTGCGGGAAGGCCTGATCGGCGGCGAGCCCGGCCGCCTCGGGCTGTCCCTGAAGAACGACGAACAGCCCGGTGCCGATGAAGAAGAAGACGGCCGAAACCGGCAGGTAAAGGCCGGCCGCCAGCCACACGGAGCGAGACGCGGCCCGGTCGCTGTTCGCGGCGTGGTAGCGCTGGACGTAGCTCTGGTCGATGCCGAAGTTGGTGAAGTTGATGAACAGGCCGTAGACCAGGACGACCCAGAACGTCGAGGTCGTGAACTCGAAGGAGAAGCTGCCGAGAGAGAACTTCTCCGCCGCCTGAGCCGTCTCGAGCAGTCCACCGAACCCACCCTGCGCGTCCCCGACCAGGAGCCCGACGACCACCAGGGCGCCGACCGTCAGCACGACACTCTGGATCACGTCGGTCCAGATGACCGCCTCGATTCCGCCGACGAGGGTGTAGACCGTGACGACGATGCCGGTGCAGAGGATGATCCAGGCCACCGGCCAGCCGGTCAGGGCGTTCATCGCCAGGGCCACGCCAAACAGGATCGAGCCGACCCGCGCGAACTGCGTCAGCAGGTAGCAGGCAACGGCGTAGGTCCGCGCCCAGCGGCCGAAACGCGCCTCCAGGTGGTGGTAGGCCGACACCGCGTCGCCGCGGCGATAGAACGGGATCCACCAGCGCGCCGCGAGGAACGCCGCCACCGGCAGGGAAAGCGAGAAGACAAAGGCGTTCCAGTTGCCGCCGTACGCCTGCCCGGGCACCCCGATGAACGTGTTGCTCGACAGGAACGTGCCGAACATCGACATGCCGACGACCCAGCCGGGCAACGCTCCGCCCGCGACCATGAACCCTCGCGCCGTTCCGCTCCGTTTGGCGAGCGAGAGGCCCAGCGCGACGACGCCGACCAGGTAGGCGGCGAAGACGACGAGATCGACGCCGGCGGTCACTCCGGAGGCAGAACCGGCGCCTCGTGCGGCCACTCGACGCCTGGCATCGGGTACCGCGGCAGCGCCGCGGGATCGAGGACCACGTGCCGGATGCGGGTCCGCCGGTGCGTGTACGTCACGTGGACCAGCCCGTCACCGGCCTGGATCACCGCCGGGTAGGAGTACTCGCCGTCCTGGTCCTCCAGCATCAGCGCGGCGTCCCAGGTGTCGCCGTCGTCCGAGAGCGCGACGTTCAGGCGCGACCGGGAGCCGGCCCAGGCGCCGTCGATGCGCACCTTGTGGTTGTACACGAGGAGGTGGCGGCCGTCGGCGAGAGTCAGGCCGTCGACGCCGGCGTCGGGGTTGAGCAGGCCGGTGGCGTGGATCGGCCCCCAGGTGCGGCCTTCGTCAACGGAACGGGAAGCGGCGATGCGGCTCTGCTTGGACCGGAACATCGCCAGGAGTTCGCCGCCGCCGAGCGTGAAGATGGTCGGCTGGATGATCCAGAAGTCCTCGCCGTCCGTCGTCTTGCCGGCCAGCCGCTCGCTGCGCGTCCAGGTTCGCCCGAGATCGGACGAACGCTCGAAGTGCGCTCGCCAGGCCGGGGGCTCGGGCGCGTCCTCGATGCTCGAGCCGGCGAGCAGACTGCCGTCGGGCAGCGTGATCGGCTTGTTCTTGATCGGCCCCAGGATGCCGTCCGGAAGCCGCCGGGGCTCGCTCCAGGTGCGGCCGTCGTCGCCGGACTCCATGACCATCCCCCACCACTCCGGCGGGCTCGGCCCCACCTTGAAGAAGAGGAGCAGGGCCGCGCCGTCCCGAGGCGGCTGGTAGAGAACCGGGTTCCAGGTCGGGTAGCGGCCGCCGTCCGGCTGAACGCCGTTTGCCACTTCGACCGGGGCCGTCCAGCCGTCGACGCCCTGCCGGCTGAACCAGATGCCGACGTCCGCGTTCCGCTCGGCGGTCCCGCTGAACCAGGCAGCGACCAGAGCGCCGGAAGCCGTCTCGGCGATCGTCGAGGCATGGCACTCGGGATGCGGCGCGTCGTTGAAGATGAACTCGGCCAGCACCACGCCGTCTTGTCCCGCCGCCGGTGCCGCCAACAGCACGAACACCGCGGTCATGGTGCCGGCCCGTAGCCACGAACTCGTCACGACGAGTCCCGTGGCGCGTCGGCAAGAACCAGTTCCTCCGCCTGCCGCACGATCTCTCCGGCCCGTTCCAGGAGCTCCGCGTCGGTCGCGCTGCTGATCGGATGCTCGATCACGGCGAACGGATAGTCCGGCGCGCCGCAGGCGTTGGCCATCAGTTCCGCGCCGTCGACGAACGCGGACGTCATCACGCCGACCGCGGGCACACCTTCGCGCTCGAACGTGACGGCGTCGTGCAGACTGCACGACGAGCAACTCCCTCAGTCGCCGACGCCGGTAATGACCAGTCGCCGCCGGGCCAAACGGCGGACCAGATCCGGTTCCGCCGGAGCGCTGTAGTTCCCCTTCGTCGCCCGCTCGACCGAAGCCACGCCCCAGCGTTCCCGCAGCAGGGACTCCAGGTGGTCGAACAGCGGAGCCACACCGGCCTTGCCGTTCGAGAGCAGGGCCACATCGATGCCTCGGAAAGCGGCGAGCCGCGGCGCCGGCGTGAGCGGCGGGGGCGTACCCTCCCAGGACGGATCGAGCACCTGCACGGCAGGGAGTGTAGCCCGATGCAGGTCAAGGCGACGGAGTAGCCTTGCCACTGTTCTCGTCGGTAATGCTCGACCCGTATCACCGTCAACATCGGCGCCCGGGAGGTTGAACAGCCATGAGAAGAGTCCGCTACTGCGTCGCCATGAGCCTGGACGGCTACATCGCCGGACCGAACGGCGAAGCGGACTGGATCGTCATGGATCCCGACTACGACTTCGCCGAACTGTACGGAGAGTTCGACACTTATCTCGTCGGCCGCAAGACCTTCGAGAGCACCGGCGGTCAGGACCAGGGCTCCATGCCGGGCGTGAGGACCTTCGTGTTCTCGCGCACGCTCCGGCAGGCCGACTACAAGAACATCACGATCGTCGGCGACGACTGGAAAGAAGTGGTCCAGGCGCTTCGCGGGGAAACCGGTAAGAAGAACATCTGGCTGTTCGGCGGCGGATCGCTGTTCGGCAGCCTTGCCGAGGCGGGCCTGGTCGACACGGTCGAAGTGGCCGTGATTCCGGTGGTCCTTGGCGGCGGTGTTCCGCTGATCGCCGCACCGGCGCCGCGGATCAAGCTCGAACTCGAAGCACAGGACATCTACAAGGAGACCGGCACGGTCGGCCTGGTCTACTCCGTGAAGCGGCCCTAGAACCGGTCCGCCTCCCAGAACGCGAACCGCTCTGGCGGCAGGCAGCGAGCGAGGACGTCACCTTCGTTGGCCATTCCGAGCCGGACGGCGAGGGCCTCGTCGTCCAGGCTCCGAGCCATCCAGGTCGCGGGAGGCCTCGCGTCGGGCGGCACTTCGTCCCATGCCGGCCGGGTGTCGATCCGTGCGCCGGCAACCGCCAGCAAGCGTTCAAGCGCTTCGTCGCGGATCAGGGGCAGCCGGATCGATTCGACGTTCCGCCCGCTCATGGCCGCGGCCAGCAGTTCGCACAAGGCAGGAGCCCCGTCACCCTCCCTGCCCCACTCCAGCACCCGCGGCAGGCCGCTGAAGTCGGCAACGCGCAGGTAGGCCGCTGCGGGAGGTCCACCGTCCGCCATCCAGATGTTCTCCTCCGGCGTACCGGCAAGCTGGTAGCTGCCCCGCCAGTCCTCCGGGGAACCGCGGTCGACGATGCCGTCGAGCGGCGCCCCGCCGGCGCCTTCGGCGTAGACGCGCCAGAGCCTCTCGACATCGCCTCGATCGCGCTCGGCATCGTACTGGCGGGCGTTCGCGGCTTCGGCTCGGGCGCCGTCCGGCCAATGCAGCGTACGCCAGCCCCGCGACCAGGGCCGGTAGCCGTACTGTCCGTACCACCGCAGCCGCTCGGCGAGGAGGTACGAGAGCAGCATCCCTCTCTCACCCATCGCGGCGATCGCCCGTTCGAGCAACGCCCCCGCCACTCCCTGGCGCCGGGCATCGGGCCGGGTGAATACACTGCCGATGCCGCCCATGGGCAACACTTCGCCGCCGATCCGCACCCGGCGCGGGAAGATCTGCACACACGAGACCAGTTCGCCGCCCCGTTGCGCCACCCAGACGTTCCGCGGCTCGAACGACGGATCGAGCTCAATGTAGCGGCGGAAGAAGCTCCGGCCACTCTGGTCGTCGGGGAACGGCCAGCCGTCGAGCAGGCCGAGCAAAGCCTCGATCTCGTCGACGCGGAGGACGCGAAGTCGGGTGCCGGCCATGCCGGCGACTCTGCCATGCGACAGGGAGCCCGAACGCACTTTCCGCTGTACGGCATCCAAGTCCTGCGCGCGTGACACCCCGGCAAGTAGGCTTGCCCGGGTGAACCAACGCATCCTGACGCCGCTCGGACCTTTCCTCCTGCCACTCGCCCTGGCGGCCCAGACCGAACTGCCGGTCCGCGTCGAGCCGTTCCTGCAGCAGGTCGCCGAGTACGAACCGCCGGCCGACGGCGACGGCGCCTCGCCTCCTGCGACGCGGGCTCCCGTCCCCACCGAGGACGCCCCCGGCGACGTCCGCGAGGTCGTCACGGATGCCGCGATCCGGATTGCCGCCGCCTCGTCCACGGGGCTCTACCTCAAGGACGGCTCCGAGACGGTCTGGCGACGCCTGTTCCCGCGCGACGGTGACCGGAGTTGGGCGCCCGTCGACGTGCGGGCAGTGGAGTTCGACTACGACGGCAGGCTGTGGTTCGCCTCGCCTCAGGGCCTGGGCGCTCTCGACGAAGTCACAAGTGAGTGGCGGCTCTACGACCGGCACGACGGCTTGCCCTGGAACGACTTCACCAGCCTCGCCGCCGCGCCGGACGGGTCGATCTGGGCGGGCACGACCCGCGGCCTCGTTCATCTGATCCCGGGCGCCTCGCCGGACGACCCGCCCCGCTGGCAGTACCGGCAGGGACGGCGCTGGCTGGCCCACGACCATGTGCTGTCGGTCGAGGTCGACCGGGACGGCACGGTGCAAGTCGAGACCGCCGCGGGCCCCGGGACGATTCACTCGCGGCCGACGACCCTCCGCGGGAAGGCGGAGCTCTTTCACCAGGCGATCGACCGCTTCCACCGGCGGACGCCCTACGGCTACGTGCTGGGCGTCGCGCTCGAGCGCCCCGGCGACACCTCGGCGTTCCGCCAGTCCGACAGCGACAACGACGGCCTGTGGACCTCGATGTACGGGGCCGCCGAGTGCTTTCGCTGGGTCGTCACCGGCGAGCCGGAAGCGCGCGAGAACGCACGCCGGGCGTTCGAGGCGCTGCGCTTCCTCCAACTCGTGACCCAGGGCGGCACGCCGCCGGCCAGGCCCGGTTTCGTCGCCCGCACCATCCTGCCGGCTGACGGCCCGAACCCCAACGCCGGCCGGGTCGAGAGCGACCGCCGGTTCCGCGAGGAACGCGACGGGCTGTGGAAGGTCATCGATCCCCGCTGGCCCACCAGCGCCGACGGCAAGTGGTACTGGAAGAGCGACACGAGCTCCGACGAGCTGGACGGCCACTTCTTCTTCTACGGCCTGTACTACGACCTGGTCGCGGACAGCGACGCCGAGCGTGCCGAGGTCCGCGAGACCGTGCTCGCGATCGTCGACCACCTGATCGACGGCGGCGGCGCTCTCGTCGACCACGACGGGCAGCGCACCCGCTGGGCCGTCTTCGGTCCCGAACAACTGAACTACGACCAGGACTGGTGGGAGGAGCGGGGTCTCAACTCGCTCTCCTACCTGACCTACCTGCGGATCGCCGAGCACATGAGCGACACCGGGTCCGAAGCCGACGCCCGCCGCGGGCAGCGCTACGCCGAAGCCGCGCGGAGCCTGCTGGACGACAACGCCTACCTGGCGAACCTGCGCAATCCCAAGGTCCAGAGTGGCCCCGGCACCGGCAACCAGTCGGACGACGAGATGGCGTTCATGAACTTCTACCACCTCCTGACGTACGAGCGGGACGAGGCGGTGCGCGGTGTCGTCGCCCACTCGCTGCGCCAGTACTGGAAGGTCCTGCAACCGGAACGGAATCCGCTGTTCGACTTCATCCACGCCACCGCCATCGACGGCAACGGCTACCGTGACGCCTTCGACGACGAGACCTACCGTCGCGACGACTTTCCTCTGGACGACGCCGTCGAGAGCCTGGTCCTCTATCCTCTCGACCGCTTCGACTGGGCCCTCTCGAACAGCCACCGGCTCGACATCGTGCTGCTGCGAGACCAGGAGGAGCGCCGTGGCGTTCGCGGTCGCCTGCTGGACGGCCGCGTTTTGCCGATCGACGAGCGCTTCGTCAACCACTGGAATCACGACCCCTGGCGACTCGACCACGGCGGCCAGGGCCGCTACCTGGCCGACGGCGCCAGCTTCCTCTTGCCCTACTACCTCGGCCTCTACCACGAGCTGATCGAGGAAACATCGGGCGACGCGCCAGCGGAGCCGTCCCGTTGACGGAGGGCGCGGTCGGCGCTCCGCGAGTGGCGCTCCAGCTCTACACCCTCCGGCGGCAGGCAGAGCAGAATCTCGAAGCCGCCCTCGATCAGGCGGCGGAGGCCGGCTACCGCGAGATCGAGTGGTTCGGCGGTCTCTGGGGGCGCACGGTCGAGGACCTCCGAGGGCTACTGTCGGAACGCGGCCTCGGCCTCCTCGCGGCCCACGTGCCGCTCTCCGAACTGGAGGCGGATCCGGCCGGTGTCATGGACACCTACCGCGCCCTCCACTGCCAGGTGCTCGTCTGCCCCTGGCTCGACGACGAACAGCGCGGAGACGGCAGCCGCGCGCACTACATGGACCTCGGCCGGCGCCTCGACCTGCTGAGCTACCGGTTCCGGGCCGGCGGCTTCCGTTTCGCGTACCACAACCACGAGTTCGAGTTGCTCCCGTTCGACGACGGCCAACCGGAACGCCTGGGCCGCGACGGCCTGCACGCGCTCGTCTCCTGCCGCTCCCAGGACGGCTGGGGTCTGGAGCTGGACACCTACTGGGCCGCCTTCGCCGGCTCGGATCCCGTGGCTCTGATCAGGGAACTCGGCGACCGGGTGCAACTCCTCCACCTGAAGGACGGTCTGCTCCCCGGACCGGCCGAGGAACGGGCGGCCGGGCAGGCTACTTCCGAGCGCTGGTTCCGGCCGCTGGGCGAAGGAGACGTGGACATCGCCGGCTGCGTAGAGGCCGCGCTCGAAGCCGGCGTCAGCCTGTTCGTCGTCGAGCAGGACGAGACCGCGGAAGCCGGCGGAGCGCCCGAGCGCGACATCGAGGTGAGTCTCAGGCACCTTCAAACGGCGACTGCAATCGGCGCGGCGACGGCGGAAGGCGACACGCCATGACCTGGGGTCTCTCCGGCCTGGACACCGCGATCGTCCTCGTCTACCTGGCGGGGATCCTGGTCATCGGCACGACCTTCAGCCGCTACGTCAAGACCAGCGGCGACTTCCTGCTGGCAGGCCGCGCCCTGCCCTTTTGGGCGATCGGCATGTCGATCGTCGTCAGCGACATCGGCGCCACCGACTTCATCGCCGTCGCCGGCGGCACCTACCGCTACGGGCTCGCCCAAGCGAACTTCGACTGGCTCGGCTCGATGCCGGCGCTCCTGATCGCTGCGTTTCTGATCGTCCCCTTCTACTGGCGAAGCGGCGTCTACACCGTGCCCGAGTTCCTGGGCCGGCGCTACGGCGACGGCGTGCGCAGCTTCCTCGCTCTGGCCTGGGGAGTCATCCTGGTGCTGAACCTCGGGATCATGATCCACGCCACGGCGCTGCTCATGCGGACGGTGCTTGGCTGGGATCCACAGCTTTCGATCTGGATCACGACGGCCATCGTCGGCATCTACACGATCAGCGGCGGCCTGGCAGCGGTCGTGATGACCGACGTGCTGCAGCTCATCATCATGTTCGTGGGCGGCGCCGCCCTGGTCGCGCGAGCTCTCTACGAGGTCGGCGGGCTGGCGGCGCTCCGGGACGGCGTGCTCAACCAGGGCGCCCAGTACGCGGACCACTTCTCGCTCTACCTGCCCCACGACACGACGACTCCCTTCCCCTGGACCGGCATCGTTCTGGGGCTCGGGATCGTGCTCTCGGTCGCCTACTACACCGGCAACCAGACGATCGTTCAGAGGGCGCTCGGCGCGCGCAGCGAGTGGGACGCGAAGGCGGGCGTGCTTCTCGCCGGCTTCCTCAAGCTGTTCATTCCGCTGCTCGTCGCCCTGCCGGGGCTGGCCGCGATCCTGATCGTCCCTGACCTCCAGAATGCCGACGAAGCGGTGCCCAGCCTGATCGCCCAGTTGCTGCCGCCGGGCCTGCGGGGCCTGATGTTCGCCGCCTTCCTGGCGGCGCTCATGTCGAGCGTCGACTCCAACCTGAACTCGGCGGCGACCCTCTGGAGCCGGGACCTGCTCGGGCGACTTCGCCGCCGCCTGGGCCGCGCCGAGCTCGGCACGGCCGCGGAACTCCGCTTCGGACGCATCCTGTCCGCCGTGCTGCTGCTCGTCGCCGCCTTCATTGCGCCCGAAATCGAGCAACGCTTCAGCAACATCTACAACGCGATCCAGACCGTCTTCTCCCTGATCCAGGGGCCGACGCTGGCCGTGCTCCTGCTCGGCATCCTCTGGCGCGGTGCGAACCGCTACGGCGGCGCTGCCGGTCTGGTCTCGGGCGTGGGACTCTGTCTGCTGCTGAACAGCCCGGCCATGGACGGGCTGTTCCCGTCCGAGGAACCGTTCCTGTTCGTCGCCTGGTGGTCCTTCGTGTTCACTCTCGCCGTGACCTGGATCGTCAGCCGGCTGACGCCGCCCGAGCCCCCGGAACGCCTGCGCGGCCTCGTCTGGGGCGAAGTAAGAAACGACGAGGCTGTCCAGGCGGCGCTGCGAAACCGGGTCGCACGCCTCCAGGACGAGGGCGATCCGCGATGAGAGCGATCCTCGAGTTCGCCCTCGGGCCGATGAACGCCGCGATGGGTGCGTTGCCCCTCTGGAGCGCTCGCGTCGCCGTGGCCCTGCTCCTCATCCTGCCGGCGGTCGCCGTGTGGCGGCTCAGCTCCGACTGGGTGCTCCGCGGCGCACCCGATCGCGCGAAGTGGCGGGACCTGCGAATCTGGGCGGCGCTGTTCATCGTGCCCTACCTCGTGATCTACCTCCTGTTGGCCTGACCAGCCGTACTGCACGCCATGACCTCTGAACACACCAGCCGCGACCGCTCCACCGCACGCATCCTCGGCGTGTTTCTGGCGGTGCTCTCGATACCGGTTTTCATCGGGGGCTTCTCCGCTGCCGAGACGATCGATCTCGCGCTCAGCACCGCCGCCGGGGCCGCCCTCTTACTGGCCGCGGCGATCCTGATGATCTTCGGTAGCCGCGGCACCCCGAACCAAACGGGGAAACCCTGACCGCGCCGCAGCAGCCCACGCCTGCGATCACACCGAAGATCGCCGAGGACGAGGCGCACCGGCTGCTTGGGGGCGGACGATGGCGTCGACTCCGTAGCCGCCGGCCTCTGGCCCTGGAGCTGCTCTACCTGCCCCACTGGCTCGTCGTCTACGAAACGCGGGAGCCGTCCGGAGGCCGCCAGTCGCAGGACGCACAGCTCGCCGTGCTCGTCTGTCGGCTGAGCGGACAAGCGGCACACATTCGGCTGCAGGAAGTCAACCTTGCGCCGGGACGCGAGTCCCTGCCGCCGGCCCTCGACCCGGCCGAAGCGGAAGAGCGGGCGGCCGGTTTCGCCGGTCGCGTACTGCTGATGGCCGCCCGCGGCAAGCGCCCTCGTGAACGCGGCAGGGTGCTTCGTTCCGAACCGTGCGGCTACCCCTACTGGGTCGAGTATCTCGCGCGCAGCCGCACCGTCGACTTCCACGCCGTCGACGCCGTCTCCGGCAAGCGCGCCGGCGCCGCCGTGCGCGCCGCGATCGCCCAGGGAATCGCGGGCTAAACTCCGCTCTTCCCAACCGAGGAGAACCGAATGGCCGAGGCATTCGACACGCCGACCTACATCCGCGGACCGCTGCGCACCCCCAGACAGATGCTCGCCGAGCAGGAGTACGGCGGTCACCTGTCCATTCACGACGACTCCACGGCCGAGAAGATGGGCTTCCAGGCCGGCGGCCCGATCGAAGGTCCGACTCACTTCAGCCAGTTCGTGCCCCTGCTTCACGACCTGTGGGGGCAGGAGTGGTTCGAAACCGGCTGCCTGAGCGCGCACTACCGGAACATGGTGGTCGAGGGCGAGCAGGTGCGGGCCCTCGTCGAACAGCCCGCCAACGGGAAGACCCAGGTCCGCATCCGTGCCGAGAAGGAAGACGGCACGGAGGTGTTGATCGGAACCGCCTCGATCCGCGGCGACATCGAGTCCTCCGAGCTCGCCACCCGGATGTCCCGTCTGCGGCCGCCCGGGCCCCTGGTCGTCCTGCGTGACCTCGAGGTGGGAATGAAGGGCAAGGGACTCGAGGAGGTCCGGATGGACTTCGACCAGAACATGGGCAAGCTCTATCCCTTCTCTCTGAATCAAAAGCTCGACAGGATCACCGAGCCCTCGCCGTGGTACACGGCGGACGAGGGCGCCTCATCGCCCTGGGGCCGCGCGATCATCCCACTGGAGATGGTCAGCGTCCTCGCGGGTTACTCCAACCGTCAGGCCGGCTTCCCGACCCGCGGACCGGCCCTGGGCCTGTTCGCCGGCCAGCAGATCCGGATGATCGACGGTCCTCTCTTCGTCGGCCAGGACTACCTCCTGGAGCGCGAGATCGTTGCCCTGAGCGAGAGCCGGCGCACGGAATCGAACTGGGTCAGGACGACCTTCCTGGACGCCGAGTCGAAAGAGCCGCGGGCCGAGATGATCCTGAACAACGCGACGCTCAAGCACTCCTTCGAGGGCTACGAGAAGGAACGGGCGGCGTACGAGGAAGAACGGGCGGCGATGGCATGAACGACATGCGTGACATGAAGACCGAGCCGATCCACGGCCAGATGACCTACGACGAGTCGGTCGCCCACCTGACCGCGCCGGGCGCGGACTGGGAGCTGGTGACGGAAACGGTGCGTGGGGTCGACTACCAGGTGTTCAAGAACCTGCCGCCGACGCTCCGCCAGGTCTACGACCAGGCGCGCGAGGACCACGGAGACAAGGACTTCCTGGTCTTCCAGGACACGCGCCTGACCTACAACGAGGCCTACGAACGGGCGGCTGCCATCGCCCACCAGTTGATCCACCGCTACGGCGTCAAGAAGGGCGACCGGGTGGCGATCGGCATGCGGAACTACCCGGAGTGGGTGATCGCCTTCATGGCGATCACGTCGTCCGGCGCGATCTCGGTCTCGCTGAACGGCTGGTGGTCGGGCGAAGAGCTGGAGTACGGCTTCAAGGACTCCGGGGCCAGGCTCGCCTTCTTCGACCAGCAACGGTACGAGCGGGTGGCGAGCAAGCTCCAGGGCCTCGGCGTCAAGAGCATCGGCGTACGCTGGGAAGACGAGCTCCCCGAGGGCGTCGACGACTTCGAGGAAGTCTGGCGTGAAGCCGCTGGCCAGCCGATGCCCGACGCCGACCTGGGCCCCCACGACGACGTGACGATCCTCTTCACTTCGGGAACCACCGGGTTCCCTAAGGGCGCCGTCTCCACCCATCGGGGCGTACTCAGCGGCATCGGCAGTTGGGGCTTCTACGGCGCCCAGCGGATCGCGATGGGCCTGCTCGAGGAACCGGAGGAGAACCCGGAGTTCCAGCCCTCGATCCTGATGCCCCTGCCCCTGTTTCACGTCAGCGGCAGCCACGCCGGCCTCCTGGCCTCCTTCGGGGTCGGCCGCAAGATCGTGATGATGTACAAGTGGAACCCGGAGCTCGGCCTGGAACTGATCGAGCGCGAGCGCGTCACTTCCTTCAACGGCGTGCCGACGATGACCTGGGAGATGCTGCAGTCGCCGGCGCTCAAGCAGCGTGACCTGCGGAGTCTGATCGCCGTGTCGGGCGGCGGCGCGCCGATCCCCGGCGGCATGGTCGACCGCCTGCAGGTCCTGATGCCGGACAAGCACTGGTCCTTCGGCTGGGGGATGACGGAGACGAACGCCGGCGGCGCCGGCAACACGGACGAGGGCCTGGTCGAGAAGCCGGACAGTTGCGGCAAGCCGTGCCCGATCGTCGAGCTGAAGATCATCGACGACGACGGCAACGAACTGCCGTCCGGCGAGCAGGGCGAGCTGATCATGAAGTCGTCGATGAACATTCGCGGCTACTGGAACCGCCCCGAGGCAACCGCGGAGACGATCCAGGACGGCTGGCTGCGCACCGGCGACATCGCCGAGATCGACGAGGACGGCTTCCTCTACATTCGCAACCGCAAGAAGGACATGGTGCTCCGCGGCGGCGAGAACATCTACTGCGCCGAGATCGAACGCGTCGTCTACCAGCATCCCGCGGTCTACGAGGCCGCCGCCTTCGGCGTCCCGGACGACCGCTTGGGCGAGGAGTTGGCAGTGGTCGTGGTGCCGAGGGACGGCGCCGACCTCGACGCCTCCGATGTGCGGACCCACGTCGGCGAGCATCTCGCCCGCTTCAAGGTGCCGCGCTACGTCTGGCTGCAGGACGAGCAGTTGCCGCGCGGCGCCACCGAGAAGATCCACAAGCGCACGCTGCGCGACCAGATGCTCAGGGAAGCCCCGGAACTTCAGTGACCGCGGACATCATCCGGATCGAACCCGGCGATCCCGGCGACCCGGCCTTCGCACGTCTGCACGAAGCACTCGACCGCGAACTCGGCGAGCTCTATCCCGCGGACAGCATCTATAGCGTCGAGCCGGACAAGCTGGACGCCCCCGGCTGCTGCCTGCTCCTCGGCCGCACCTCCGAGGGCGAGGCCGTCGCCTGCGGTGCGCTCCGTCGCCTGAGCGACGACCAGGCGGAGATCAAACGGATGTACGTGGTCCCGAAGTACCGCGGCCAGGCGCTGGGCCGGCGTATCCTGGAGGGCCTCGAGGCGCGGGCGGCCGCCTTCGGATACAAGTCGCTGCGCCTTGAGACGGGCGAGCGCCAACCGGCCGCGATCGGCCTGTACCACTCGTTCGGCTACGTCCAGATCCCCTGCTACAACGAGTACGCCTACGACCCGCACAGCCTCTGCTTCGAGAAGCGGCTGAAAGCGGCTGATGCCGCGCCGGTTCCTGAGAACGCCGTCGCCGACGGCTAACATGCCGCGTCATGACGCTGCCACCAGGCGAGAAGCCCGCAGACCGGATCCCTCGCCGACAGGCCCTTCGGGTGATCGGCGGCGCCGTCGCGCTGCCGCTGCTGCCAGAGGAACTGTTCGCGAACCCGCATCTCGCCCATGTCCACCTGCACCAGCAGAAGCCCGCCGGTGAGCCCGCCCCGCTCACTGTCCTGACGGAACACCAGGCCAGGACCCTCAGCGCGATCGCCGAGCGCATCCTGCCGACCACGGACACCCCCGGCGCCGGCGACGCGGAGATCCCCGGTTTCGTCGACCGTCTGCTCGCGGGCTGGCTGCCGGACGCGGCGCGGGATCACCTGCTGGCCCAACTCGACTCCTTCGATGCACGGGCCCGGGAGAAGGGCGGTCCGTTCGTCGATCTTTCCGATACCGAGAAGGACGAACTCCTCACCGAAGCCCAGGACGAAGCCCGCGCCCAGCGCGGCGAACGCGCCTTCTCACGCAATGTGAATCGGCTCCACGAGCAGCCTTTCTTCGACCTGGTCAAATGGCTCACCCTGTTCGGCTATTACACCTCCGAGGCCGGCATGAAGTCCGAACTCGGCTACCGGATCGTTCCCGGGCGCTGGGATCCCTGCGTCGACATCGAGGACGCCTGAGGCCTGCTGCAACCATGGTCCAGATCATCGAACGGAAGACGTGGGACGCAATCGTCATCGGTTCCGGCATCACCGGCGGCTGGGCGGCGAAGGAGCTGACCGAGAAGGGCCTGGAAACGCTGGTGCTCGAGGCCGGACCGCCGGTCATTCCCGAGCGCGACTACAACGAGCACACGCCGCCCTGGCAGATGCCCTACCGGGGACTGAGGGACCGCAAGCACCAGGCCGAGCGGCAACCGGTCCAGAGCCGCGCCGCCGCCTGCGACGAGTGGTCGGGCAAGTTCTTCGTCGACGACATCGACAACCCGTACTCGATCGGCGATGGCGGCCAGGACTTTCTATGGATCCGGGCCCGTATCGTCGGCGGACGGTCCCTGCTGTGGGGACGCCAGAGCTATCGCTGGAGCGACCTCGACTTCGAGGCGAACGCCCGCGACGGCTACGGCACGGACTGGCCGATCCGCTACCGCGATCTCGCGCCGTGGTACGACCATGTTGAGTCCTTCGTCGGCATCGCCGGCCAGCCCGAGAACATGCCGCAGCTACCGGACGGGAAGTTCCTGCCGCCGATCGCCCAGAGCTGCATGGAGGAGCAGGTCCGCGAGGGCCTCGACCGCGCCTTCGGCGGCACGCGCCGGTTCACACCGGCCCGGGTCGCGGTACTCACCAAACACCACCTCGGCCGCCGCGCCTGCCACTACTGCGGCATCTGCCGCCGCGGCTGCATCAGTCGGTCCTACTTCTCCAGCCTGAACGCGACCCTGCCGGCGGCCGAGGAGACCGGGCGGCTGACCGTGCGCCCCAACAGCGTCGTCCGCAACCTGATCTACGACGAACAGACGGATCGCGTGAGCGGCGTTCACCTGATCGACGCCGAAACGATGGAGTCGATCGAGGTACGGGGCCGCATCGTCTTCCTGTGCGCGTCGACGATCGAGTCGGCGCGTATCCTGCTGAACTCACCCACGCCTCGTTTCGCCGAAGGGCTCGCGAACTCGAGCGGCCAGGTCGGCCGCAATCTGATGGACCACATCTTCCAGGTCGGCGCGAACGGGAACCTGGACGGCCTGGAGGACAAGACGACCTTCGGCAGGCGACCCAACTCCTGCTACCTGCCGCGCTTCGTCAACCTCGACGGCGACCGCGCCGAAGCGACCCGCGAGAAGGATTTCCTGCGCGGCTTCGGATACCAGTGCGGCGCCCGCCGCGGAACCCTGTGGCAGGGCGGCATCGGCCAGCCCGGATTCGGCGCCGACTACAAGGCGAGCCTGCGCGGGCTTGCCCCCTGGCGCCTCAGCTTCAGCGGCTTCGGCGAGAACCTGCCGAACCCCGACAACCGCGTGACCATCGACCCTGGGCTCGAGGACCGCTGGGGCATCCCGGCGGCCCGGATCACGATGAGCTACGGCGAGAACGAGGAGGCGATGCGGGAGAGTATCCAGACCCGCGCCGCCGAGATGCTGGAAGCGCTCGGCGCGAAGAACATCCGCACCTTCAATCGGAACTCGCTGCCCGGCTTCGCAATCCACGAGATGGGCACGGCCCGGATGGGCCGGGATCCCGCGACGTCCGTTCTCAACGGCTGGTGCCAGTCCTGGGACGTGCCGAACCTGTTCGTCACCGACGGCGCCGCGATGGCGTCGTCCGCCTGCCAGAACCCGAGCCTGACCTACATGGCGCTCACCGCGCGCGCCTGCGACTACGCGGTGCGGCAGATGCGCCGGCTGGAGCTGTGATCCCGCGCCACCCGGGGATCTATGATTCCCTGTGAACCGACGGGTGAACCGAAACGGAGAGGAGCGACTCCCATGCGCCCGACCCACCGACTCGCAACGACCTGCCTCGCCGTCACCGCCGTCGTCTTCGGCCTCACCGGCTGCAGCGAGGCGCCGCCCGACGGCACGATCCTCACCGACACCCACAGCTTCGAGGAGGTCGCGCCCGGCGTCTACTTCATCCTCGGCCGAGACGACGTGATCTTCGTCCAGAGCAACGCGATGCTCGTCGTGACGGACGAGGACGCCCTGGTCGTCGACTCGCACGTCACGCCGGCAGCCGCCCGCGCCCTGCTCGCCTCGATCGCCGAAGTCACTGACAAGCCGGTCACGCACCTCGTCAACACGCACTACCACTTCGACCATGCCCACGGGAACCAGTCGTTTCCCGAGGACGTGGCGATCGTCGGCCACGAGTTCACGCGCGCGATGCTGATGACGGACGTGATGAGCCAGCCGACGGCAGCCATCTTCACCGGGAACATCCCGAACCAGATCGCCGCGATGAAGGAGGCGGCGGAGGCGATGGAGGACGGAGAGGAGAAGGACCAGGCGCTCAACGCGATCCGGATCCAGGAGGCCCACTACGTGGCGGTCGGCGAGACGGAGCCGACGCCGCCCAACGTCACCCTGACGAGCCGGATGACGATCCACCGCACCTTCGAGGGCCGGGACCGGCCGATCGAGCTGCTCCATCTCGGCCGCGGCCACACCGGCGGCGATGTCGTCGTCCTGCTGCCGAACGAGCGGGTCGTCTTCACGGGCGACCTCGTTCTGGCCGGCGCCGCGTACATCGGCGACGGCTACGTCGACGAGTGGCTCGACACCCTCGACCGCTTCGAGGAGCTCGACTTCGACCTCATCCTTCCCGGCCACGGCCCGACTTTCAGCGACCCGGCCCAGGTCGATGCCCTCAGACAGTTCCTGAGCGACTTCTGGAACCAGGCGTCCGCCGCCCACGAGCAGGGTCTGAGTCCCGAGGAAGCGATCGCCGAAATCGAGTGGCAGGGGTTCCTGGCGACCGCGCCGGATGCCCTGAAGATTCACTGCGTCCAGACGGCGTACAGCAGGATGGGTGCCCACGGAGACCCGAAAAACGCCGACTCCGCATGAGGCGGCAGGGCTCGGGGAAAACGTGGCGATTTCGCTAAGTTCCGCATTTTGTGGTATTTACAAAGAAACGCAGTTAGCATCCCGGCATGGAACAGCAGCAAGTTGCTCCCCTCTCCGTAGGCGTCTCCGCGCTCGACCGCGCGGTGGAACGCGCTAGCGGCTGGCTGCTGGAACGCTACGGCGAGGAAGTCGAATGGGCGATCGAGGACCAGTTCCTGATCGGCCTCGACGACCAGGAACGGATCGATCTGGAAGAGCAGCTCCAGGCTCGAAGCAGCCGCGACCAGTCCACCTTCTTCGCCAACGCGATGAGCTGCATCCTCGCCCAGGGGCGCTTCGAGCCCGATGCCGAGGAAGGCGACTGCCGCTCCTTCAGCTTCGCCGACAAGCTGCTCGGCCAGGGCGGCCTGCTGCTGGAGGTCACCGAGCGCCAGTGGCTCGAAGCGCTGGTCGGAAGCACCTTGCAGCTCTACCGGATCGGCCGGCTGGAGGGCGACCTGATCCCTCTGGACGAGGTGACCAGCCGCGAACGCGTCTGCGTCGAGCCTCATCCCGCGATGGAACCGCTGGAAGAGGGGGACCTGGTCGGCGCGCGCGTCGTCGCCCTGGAGGGCGAGAAGGCCGGCCGTCTGTGCGGCGTCTTCGGCTTTCCCACCGGAGACGCCGAGCGCGATCTCATCGACCTGGTGGAGACCGCGGCGGCGCACTCCCGCGGCAACCAGGGCGAGATTCTCGGCATCGCCGAGGTCGTGGCCACTGCCTGGCTGCGCGCCTTCCTGCCCGCTGCGGCGACACGCGGGCCCCAGGCCCTCGTGGACGGCGGCGGCGCATCCGGCACACGCCAGATCCTGGAGTGGCCCGTCTCCGACGCTTCGGAAGGCTCGCCTCGATTGCCGCCCTTGGATTCCTGACAGCCGGCGGAGCCGCTGCCCAGGACGCGGCCACGCGGATCGCCACCGGTCCGGTAGCGATCCGCAGCTACCAGTTGCTGGTGCCCCACGAGCTGGCCGGGAGCGGGATCGACCCCGAGGTGGAAGTCCGGGTGGAGATCGACGCCGCAGGGGCGGTGTCGCGGGTTGAGGTCCTCGCCATCGAGCCCTCGTCCGACTTCGACGACCTCCTCCGGTTCCAGGTCGAGCGCAGTGTCGGCGGCTGGCGCTACGGCCCGGCCCGCGACGACGAGGGCAACGCCGTCGCCTCCACCCTGTCGTGGAGGATGAAGTTCCAGAGCCCCGAGGAAGAGCGGAACGCGCCGACCCGCAGGTCTTTCGATCCGCAACTCGACGTCCTGGTGTCGGCCGGGGCCCTCCCGAGTCCCATGCCACAAGCGACCCTCGCCGAACGGGCCCGGATCCTGAACCGGACGATCGAAGTCGCCGAGAAGTACATCGACCGCGAGCACAGAAGACGCCGGGAAACGGAACGCTTCATCCTGATCAGCGACGCGGACGACGAGTCGACGGTCGACATCCTGGCCGGGAACATGGAGGCCGTGTTCGGAATCCTCCACGAACTGTTCGATCCGCACATCGAGCCGCTGCCGGCCCGCTTCAAGGTCGTCGTCTACCTGTTCCGCAGCCGCAACAGCCTCCACCGACTCCAGGAGGAACTCGGCGGCCGGCTTCCCGGCGCCGGCTTCTACCATTCGCCGGGCCTGCTGGCCTTTCACCAGGAAGTCCGGTACTTCGACGAACTGCTGCACACGATGCTCCACGAGGCGTTTCACGCCTTCAGCGACACCTACCTGACGGGGCCCGGGTCGGACCTGCCGCGATGGGCCGAGGAGGGCATGGCCGAGTACTTCGGAAACTCGAAGATCGAGCGGGGCACGCTCATTCCGGGCGCGGTCGATCGCGGACGGTACGTGATCTCGCACGCCGGCGGGGGGCCCATGCGGTTGCAGAGCCTGACGACCTGGAACCTCGGAGAAGCCCAAGCCGCGCTGCGGAAAGGGGAGGCGCCGGGGATCGCCGAGCTGATGGAAGCCACCGCCGACACGTTCTACGGCGAGCGAGCGCAGCACTACTACGGCTTCTCATGGCTCCTGACTCACTTCCTGCAGCATGGCCGGGAAGACTGGGAAGACGCGCAGTCCTTCGCCAGGATGCTGCTCTACCTGGCCGAGGGCTACCCCAGCCGGGACGCCCTCGAAGCGGTGTTCCAAACCACGCCGGCGGAGATCCAGGCCGAGTTCGAGCGCTACGTCCGAGGGCTGTAAATCCGCTACCGCCCGCCCAGCGCGTCGTACGCGGCCTGGTGGCGAGCCGCCTCCGCCGCACGGCCGAGCACGCGGTAGCACACCCACAGGTTGTAGTGGGCGAGCCGCCGCTCCGGATCGAGTTCGACCGTCCGCAGGAGCCGCGGAAGCGCCTCGTCCCAGCGCTCGAGTTCGATCAACGCCAGACCGCTGAAGAAGAAGTTGTCCGCACGCTGATCGTTCAGCTCGGCGGCCCGGTCGAGAGCCTGAAACGCTTCTTCCCAGCGCTCGGCCCGATAGGCCGCGAAGCCGAGGTTGTACCAGACTGCCTCGAAGTGCCCCAACTCCTCCGAGGCGCGCTTCAACAGCTCGATGGCCTGGTCGAAGTTGCCGGCGCTCAACTGGTTGGCGCCTTCGTTCAGTAGCGACTGGGGATCCGTGACGTACTGCCAGCGATTCGCCGCGACCTGCTCGTGGGCGGCCCGCTCCTCGGCCGTGCCGTACAGGTGGACAAGCGCTGCCCGGGCCTCGACCCTGGCCCAGCTCCGTGCCGGGGCGCTCGTCTCCGCTAGCCGGAACAACGCTCCCGCGTCCGCGAAGCGGCCGGAATCCCGGAGATTCCACGCTGCCGCCAGCACGTCGGCCGCGTAGTCGCTGAGCGCCAGACCGTCGTTCGGATCGATCTCTTCCGCCAGCAGTTCGAGCTGTCTGTTCGCCTCGTCCACGCGGCCGGCCCTGGCCAGGGCCCGCGCGTAGAGCGAACGAATGGACGCGCCGCCCTCTTCCGCCATCTCGCCCAACAGGTCGGCGACCGCGTCCCACCGCTGCTGGAGGATCAACAGGCGCAACAGCGCCCAGGAGATCTCCTCGCTTGCCGGTTCGAGGCTTCGCAACTCGACGAGGGCCGTCGTCGCGGCCGCGGGCCGGCCCAGGCGCTGGTCGAGCAGCGCCTTGAGGCGCAGCAACCGCACCCGGTCCGTACCGCCGTCCGTAAGGCGGCGCTCGACCAGGCCGAAAGCGGCCCGAAGCACCGTCTCGTCCGCCTCCTCGCTGCGAGCGATGAACTCCAGGACGCCCGGCGGCGGCGCGGAGACCGGGTCGTCGATGGCGGCGACCAGTTCCCGCCGGTACTCCTGCGCCTCTCCTTCGGGCAGCGGACTCCGCCGGTCGGCACGAAGCAGGCCGACCAGCGCGGCCGTCGGCTCATTACACTCCGCTCGAGCTCGCCTGAGCCACTCGACCTCGGAAGCCGGTCTCGAGGTCAGCTCCGCGATTCGGGCCCGGCGCATCAGGCGCAGGCACTCGAGGTCCGGGAGTGCCCCACCCGCCTCCGCCGAGGACTGCGCGGCAGCCGGCGCCGGCGCGCCCAGAGCCAGAAGCCCGGCGAGCAGACCAGCGGCGAGAAGCCTCCCGCTCAGGCGTTCTCCACCGCGGCCGCCATCCGCTCCACGATCTCCTCGAGGAGGGCCCGCGAGGTGGCGAAGTTGAGCCGCGTACAGCGCTCGAATCCGAGCGGCGAGCCCGGCGGGCCGAACTCGGCACCGTCGTTTAGCGCCACCTTCGCCCGCTTCAGGAAGAACCGGGACGCCGCCATCGGCAGATCGAGCCCGCGGCAATCGAGCCAGTAGAGGTAGGTCGCCTCCTGCGGACCATGCACGATGCCCGGCAGGCGCCGGTCGAGGAAGTCCGTCAGAAAGGCGCGGTTCGCGTCGAGATAGGCGACTGTCTCCTCGAGCCAGGGACCGCCGTGCTTCCAGGCCGCCCGGGCCGCCTCGACGCCGAGGATGCCGGGATGGGCGAGAACGAAGTGCGGCAGTTCGTCGAAGCGCTGCCTGAGCTTCTCGCTGCCGAACACGAGAAGAGCGAGCTCAAGCCCGGCGAGGTTGAACGACTTCGTCGCTGACGTAATCGTGACGGTCCGCTCCTGGACTTCGGGACCGAGCGTCTCGAACACCGTGTGCTCGTGCCCGGGGAACACGAGTTCGTTGTGGATCTCGTCCGCCAGGACGATCAGGTCGTGTTCGATCGCCAGTTCGGCCACGGCCTCCAGTTCGCTCCGCGTCCACGAGCGGCCGCTGGGGTTGTGCGGGTTGCAAAGCATGAACAGGCGGGTGTCCCTGTCGATCGTCGCCCGCAACTGATCGAGGTCCATCTCGAACCGTTCCGGCCCCCGCCGGAGCGGCGACTCCACCAGCCGTCGGCCGGTGCCGGAGACCGCCTCGAGGAAGGGCGGGTAGATCGGCGTTTGAATCACCACCCCCTCACCCTTACCGGCGCCCAGCATGACCGCGAGATCGAGGCCCTGGAGCGCGTTGACCAGAAAGCGGATCCGCTCCGGCTCCACCGTCCAGCCGAGCTGCTCCTGCATTCGACGGCCGAAGATCTCCGGCAGATCGCCGATCTCCGGCGGCTCGCAGTAGCCGAAATCGGAGCGCTCGACGAGTCCGCGAACGACATCCAGGATCGGCTCGGCCACGGGAAAGTCCATATCCGCGACCCACGCCGGCAGGATGCCGCTGCCGTTCCCGGTGTAGCGACTCCACTTGAACCCGGTGCGGGCCTCCAGATCCTCGAGCCGCAGGCTGTCGAACTGCTCCTTCAGCGACACGGACGCAAGCTATCAACCCGGTCGCGGCCAGTTCCACACCTGCTAGCTTCCGCCGCATGGCACTCAAACTCGGACTTCAACTCGGCTACTGGGGCGCGGGGCCCCGTCCTGATTTCCTCGACATCGCCATCGAAGCAGAGGCGCTCGGCTACGACTGCGTCTTCACCGCGGAGGCGTGGGGCTCCGATGTGTTCACGCCCCTGGCCTGGATCGGCGCCCACACCTCGAAGATCCGCCTCGGCACCGGCATCGCGCAGATCTCCGCACGCACGCCGGCTGCCACCGCGATGCACGCGATGACGCTCGACCACCTCTCCAACGGCCGGGTCATCCTCGGCCTCGGTGTCTCAGGTCCCCAGGTCGTCGAGGGCTGGTACGGACAGCCCTTCGGCAAACCGTTGTCGCGCACCCGTGCCTACATAGAGATCATCCAGAAGATTCTCGCGCGCGAGGAACCCGTGACCCAGCACAGCGAGCACTACCAGCTCCCCTACACCGGCGAAGGCTCCTGGGGACTCGGCAAGCCGCTCCGCTCGATCGTCCACCCCCTCCGCTCCGACTTACCCGTCTTCCTCGGCGCCGAGGGTCCGAAGAACGTGGCTCTCGCCGCCGAACTCTGCAGCGGCTGGCTGCCCCTCTACTACTCGCCTTACCGACCCGAGGTCTATGCCGAGTCCCTGGCCGGCAAGCGCGACGGCTTCGAAGTCCCCTACGGCGCCCGCCTCCGCGTCCATGACGACCTCACCGAGGCCCTGCTGCCGATCAAGCAGTCCCTCGCCCTCTACGTCGGCGGCATGGGCGCCAAGAAACGCAACTTCCACCGCGAACTGATGGCGCGCATGGGCTGGGAAGAAGAGTCCTTCCGCATCCAGGAACTCTTCATGACCGGCAAGCGCGAGGAAGCCGTCGCCGCCGTCCCCGACGACTTCGCCGACGAGATCTCCCTTGTCGGCCCGCCCGAGCGAATCAGGGACCGCCTCCAGGCCTTCGAAGACTGCGACGTAACGACACTGATGGTCGGCGCCGCGAGCAAGCACGAACTGCGGCAGGCCGCGGAGATCGTGCTGGGCTAAGAGACGAGATTCAACGACGCGGGGAATGCCACGAACTCTAACGAGATGGGAGGAATCATGATGAAGACCTCAACGCCTCTGATGGTCGCCAATCTTGTCATTGGTCTCTATCCGGTGAGCCTTGCCGCTCAGTCCACTCACCTGCCGGAAGAAAGTCCCGAGAGGTCATCCAGCGAAACGAGTGTCCACGAAGCCATCCTGGCAAGCCGGAACCTCACGCCTGAACAGGTCGCATCGCTCGAAGCGAAACTGGCCGTGAATCCGACTGATTTGGCTGTGCGGACGCAGCTTCTCGCTTTCTACGGCGGCTCGCGTTCGCTTCGGGATCAGTCAGCGAAGGAAGCGAAACGCGAACACGCGCTGTGGTTCATCCGCAACTCACCCGAGTCGGAAATCCTGGGAACGCCTTCTTCACAGACAAACCACATCCTTGACTCAGAGGGCTATTCGGAGGCCAAGAATGCCTGGATGAGTCAGATCGACCGTGAACCCGAGAACGCCAGGCTGTTGGGACACGCGGCCGCTTTCCTTACGTTTGGAGACCGTAGGACCTCGATCGAAATGTTGGAGCGGGCTCAGTCGCTCGATCCGACCAATCCGGAATGGCCGATGAAACTCGGCCACCTTAGTAGCTTGGGAGCGCTGGGACCGGAGGGAGGCGATTCGGGGACTTCTGAGAAGGCGCTGGAGCACTTTCAAAGGGCGTACGGGCTTGCAGACGACTCGCTTCGGGATTCACTTCTAGACTACTTGGCGAAGGCAGCGTTCTCGGCGGATCAGCTTGACCAGGCCCATCATTATGCCGAGCTCATGCTGCAGAACACTGAGGCAGGATGGAACTCTGGCAACCGTGTGCACCACGGCAACCTCGTTCTGGGTCGAATTGCATTACGAGCGGGCAACATCGAAGAAGCGAGATCTCGGTTGATTGCCGCCGGGAACACAACGGGTTCACCCCAGCTCAATTCCTTCGGGCCGAACATGTCACTCGCCAAAGAGCTTCTCGAGATCGGTGAACGAGAGGTCGTCCTGGAGTACTTCAAGCTCTGCTCAAGATTCTGGGACTCAGACCGGGCGAAGGACACATTGGACAAGTGGGGCGTGCTGGCTGCAGCCGGCCGGATACCCGATTTTGGCGCAAATCTCCATTACTGAGTGGGGAACCTGGCAACTCGCGAACTGAGCTCCGACGTCCGGCAGGGCCGTCTCCAGCAACGGCAGCGACTCGGTCTCCGGCCCGGAGCCGTGCTCGCCGCTGGGAGGAAGAGCCCCTGCGCATCCAGGACCTCTTCATGACCGGCAAGCGCGAAGAGGCGGTCGGCGTCCGCCGTGGCTTCAGGCAGCAGCCTTGAACAGCTCGAAACGCTGAGCGAGCCGGTCACGGTCGGGAAAGTCCTCGCTCCGACGAGGCAAGCGAATCCTGCTCCCATCCAACCTCTTCAACGCCTCCAACATCGGACCATCCTTCTGCACCAGCAGTCGTTCCGCGACGTGCAAACCGTAGTCCGGATCGATACCGATCAGGTGACGGTCGAAGGCGGCATGGTGGAGCTTCGAAAGCGGCATTCCGTTCTGAACCACAGGCTGCCCAAGTAACTCATCCCTGTCCGAGATGATGTGCGCGGCGTCGAGAAGATCCGGTTCAGCCAGCTTGGATACAGCGCACCGCCCGCTGTATGCCGCTATCACCACTTCGCGGAACGAGGTCTGGTGGAGCCGCTGCTTCACAAGGCGAAGCGCATAGCGGCGCTCTACGGCACCCTGAGGGGTCGCAACCTCCTGCTGACCGGGAAGCCCGAAGACCAACTTCGCCGTTAGCGCACCACTGTTCCAGCCCGCAATGAACGTCGGCATCAGCGCCTGGTAACGACCCGGAGCCACTCCAAGGAAGTAGATGACCGGGACGTGGTTCTGAAATGCCTCACGGAGCCATTGATTGTCCGCTGCGTTCGGGTTCGTCCCCATGAACGCGTAGTCCACGGACTCCTCGTTCTCGAAGATCTGGCTGTGGGCCGTGAGCTGATCGTCGTACCAGACCCGCCCTCCTGGACGCGGAACGACCGTCTTGATCGAGAGCAGATGCAGCATTTGCCGCGGCTTGAAGATCCCACGCTGCGGATTGACCAGCGGTATCCGCTCTCCCTCAAACCTGAAGCCGGGACTCAGCTCCTTGGCCGTGAGGGTGCCTTGCAAGTCGGTCAGCAGCCGCACGCGCTCGAACGCGGCCAGACGCATCGCCGTGTCGACTTCGGACCTCACGCGAAAACGCCTACCCCACGAAGCAGTTCTCGTTGTGCCACGTCAGCGCGACAGGATCGGGTCTCTGCCTGGCAGCGGCCGGAGCGTGGATTCTTCGTCCGTGCAACGCGTAGTAGTCCCGGCCGTTCTCGAACTCTTCCTTGATGCGGCCGCTGACTTCGAAGTCCAGGTTCGGCGTGACGGTCACGTAGCCAGCATCGAACAGACTGTGGATGTCCCGCCTGAGCAGCAGACCGTTCCGTTCCTCATGCGTTCCACCGTGCCTATAGGGGCGGATGTGCGCGGCTTCAAGGGCCGGCAGCGTCCGCTCCCTCGTGACCGCGCAGCGGCGTTCATAGATGTCCGTCACGAGAACGCGGAACGTCCCCTGCCCGAGGCGCGGACGAATCAGTTGTGGCGCACCAAACCGGGCGGACTCCTCCGCGAAGTGCGGGACGCTCACGCGGCCCAAACGGTCCTGGACTGATTCCCACAGGTGGAGCCCGTCCGCGTTGTCGGTGCTGTACGTCTTGAGCGACACGATGTTCCGCGACCAGTTGGGAGCGGCCATCCAGTCCGATTCTTCGAAGAAGAAGGGCTGGGTCAGGATCCGGCAACCGATCTCGAAGTCGCGCCGGTTACCACCGGCGTGACCGCGATAGCGGACAATCCTCTGGCGCATCTCCTCGGCCGATTCCGCACCGTTTGCTTCGCCAAACGCTTGCCAGGCAAGCGAGCAAGGGAGGACGTTCGCGTACGCGAAGACGCCGCCTCCCACGATCACATCGTGCGGCGCATGCAGCTTGAACAGAAACAGCTCGCCGCGTTCAAGCGCCCGGAAGCCCCTGGGGTTCGGAGCCCAGAAGTTCACCTCCGGCAGTTCCGGCTTTCGGCGCAGCCGCTCAAACCACTGGCCGTCCGTGACGGCCACGACGAGGTTGATTCCCATCTTCAAGCGTCCGCGCTCGGGGCATCCTCCTGGAGCTTCCTGACGATCCTGTCGGACCTTAGCAAGTTCCTTTGACACGCGGCTCCGTACGCTGCTGGCGCCGTCCGGCTACGCCGTCCAGTCGTCAGCGGCTCCGAGGGGGAGGGTCCCAGCGGGCTGGAGGCAAGTGACTCCCCAGGCCGCTCCCGTCACTGACGCCGTAGCGGAACGCAGCCGACCGAAGCGAGCGCCGGCACCCCCTTCAACCAGAGAGCGCAAGCGTCCGCTGGGACCCTCCCCCTCGGAGCCGCTGACGACGGGTACCCGGCTACGCCCGCGCGAGCCGGCGGCCGTTGCCGCGGCGCGGCCGGCCGCGGCGGCCGACGCCGGAGGTGCGGTTGAACGGCACGCGGCGGCGGCGGAGGTGGGCCTGTCGCTTGACGCGGCGGCGGGCGGTGGCGAACGACTGGTTGATCGCGACCGGGATGGAGGCCGCGGCCGAGCGATGGACCACCACGTCCGGTCCGGGCAGGGCGACCTTGACCACGACGTCGAACGCGAGGCCGCCCCGGTGATTCCGGCCGGGACCGGCGATCGTCACTTCGCAGTCGACGATCCGGGAGTTGAAGCGCTTCAGCGCCGCCGCCTCGGACTCGATCGACTGCTTCAGGTCATCGCTCAGCTGGACGTTCCGGGAGCGTATCCTGATCGGGAAGCTCGGCTTGGTTCTCAACGCTTGGGGCCCCTCCGTTCTTGTCTCACATCGTACAACGCGCCGGGAGACGGAAGATTCCTCAGGCGTCCAGCGAAGCGCCCACCGTGCCCCGCAGGTAAACGTCGATCAGCCTGGGCAGCGCGTTCAGGTCGTAGCCGCCTTCGAGCACGGACACGAGCCGACCGTCGCAGACGTCCTCGGCCAGCTCGGCCAGGTCGACGCCGAAGCGGTGGAAGCTCTCCTCGGTCAGCTCCATGCCGGCGATCGGGTCGTTGCGCCAGGCGTCGAAGCCGGCCGACACCAGCAGCACGTCCGGGTCGAACGAGCGCACCGCCGGGAGCAGCAGATCGGCCATGACCTCGCTGTAGACGTCGTCGCCGCTGCCGGCCGGCAGCGGCGCGTTCACCGTCGTGCCCTCGCCTTCGCCAATCCCCCGCTCGCTGGCGGCCCCGGTACCGGGGTAGAAGGGGTACTGGTGGACGCTCAGGTAGGCCACGTCGGCCCGGTGATCGAAGAGGTGCTGGGTCCCGTTGCCATGGTGGACGTCGAAGTCCAGGATTGCCACACGCTCGACGCCGTGCACGTCGATCAGGCCCTGGGCAAGGATGGCGATCTGGTTCAGATAGCAGAAGCCCATCGCCCGGTCCCGTTCGCAGTGATGTCCGGGTGGCCGGGTCACGCTCATCGCCCGGTGGCCCGCGCCCAGCATGACGTGGTCGCCCGCCGCAAGCGCGGCATCGACGGCGGCCCAGGCGGCGTCCGCCGTCCCCGGCGACAGCGGATTGTCGTTCGTGTCGAGCATCGGCGTCGGTCGACGCGGGAAGTCGCCCTTCGCCGCCAACTCGGCGACGTCGGCGACCGCCGCCTCCATCCGCTCGATGTACTCGGGATCGTGGACAAGACCGGCCAGCCGGCGGCTCTGCCCGACCATTCCGCCGACCGACCCTGCCGAGCCCGCTTCGACCAGGTCCCAGCCCCGCTCCCTCAGGTAGGGCAGAGCAAGCTGCAGGCGTTCCGGCCGCTCCGGAAACCCCCTCGGTACAGTGTGCACCTCACAACGTGGGTCCCAGAAGACGCTCATCGGTGAACTCATGTGCTATCTCAAACCTCCCGTTCCGTCTCGACGTAACCTCAGGTGATGATCCAAGATACTCCAGTGATGAAGACGCCAGCCAACGTTCCCCCGGTTCGACGCCTGCTCGTTGCCGCCGTACTCGTCACCGCAACAGCGCCCTCCCTCGCCGCAGCCTCCGACAACTGGCCGTCTTTCCGCGGCAACGCCGCCGACGGCAACGGCACCGGAACGCCACCGGCCACCTGGAACGTCGAGAGCGGCGAGAACGTCCTCTTCCGCGTCGCCGTGCCGGGCCTCGGCCACTCGAGCCCGGTGATCTGGGGCGACCGCCTGTTTCTGACCTCGTCCGTACCCGAGGGTGAAGAGGCCTCGCTCAAGGTCGGCCTCTACGGCGACATCGCGCCCGTCGTGGGCGAGCCTCCCCAACGCTACGTGGTCCTCGCCTACGACAAGCGGAGCGGCGAGCTTCTCTGGCAGCAAACGGCCTTCGAAGGCACGCCGGCGATCAAGCGTCACACGAAGGCATCCCACACGAACTCGACGCCGGCCACCGACGGCGAGGTGCTGGTGGTCTTCTTCGGCTCCGAAGGGCTCCACGCCTATGACCTGGACGGCAAGCCGCTCTGGAACCGGCAGTTCGGCGTGCTCGACTCGGGCTACTTCGTGGTCAAGACCGCGCAGTGGGGGTTCGCGAGTTCACCCCTGGTCCACGACGGCCGCGTGATCATCCAGGTCGACGTACAGGGCGACTCCTTCCTCGCGGCGCTCGACGCGGCCACCGGCGAGGACGTCTGGCGCACCGGGCGCGAAGAGATTCCCACATGGAGCACGCCCGCCGTGTTCCCGCGTAGCGACGGCAGCCGCCAGATTGTCGTCAACGGCTACCAGCACATCGGCGGCTACGACTTCGACACGGGGAAGGAACTCTGGCGGCTCGAAGGCGGCGGCGACATCCCGGTGCCGACGCCCATCCGCGCCGGCGCCGACGGTCCGATCCTCATCACCAGCGCCCACGGCCCGATGCGTCCGGTCTACGCGGTCGATCCGGACGCCGCCGGCGGGATCGATCCCGGGCACGAGGCGATGCTCTGGTTCCACGAGCGGCTCGGGAACTACATGCAGACGCCGATCGTGGTCGGGGACTTCGCGTACTTCGGCTTCGACAACGGCGTCGTCACCGTGTTCGACTGGAAGAGCGGCGAGCGAGTGGCGCAGCAGCGTCTCGGCCGCGGCGCCTCCGGTTTCACTGCCTCGCCGGTCGCGGCCGGCGGCCGCATCTACATGAACAGCGAGGACGGCGACGTCTACGTCCTGGAGGCCGGTGAAGAACTCAACGAAGTGGCCGTCAACGAGATCGGCGAGACCCTGATGGCAACGCCGGCGATCTCGGACGGCGTCATCTACTTCCGGGCGCGGCGTCACCTGATCGCTGTCGGTGGCGGTTCGTAGCCGACGATGGCCACTTCCTCCAGGAGACTGGCAGTCGGCACGGCCACGTTGGCGGCCCTCGTCGCGGCGACGGCCCTGCCTTTGGCCGCCTCGGAAAACTGGCCTTCCTTCCGCGGCAACGGCGCGGACGGCACCGGCACCGGTTCGCCGCCCGCGACCTGGAACGTGGAGACCGGCGAGAACATCCTCTTCAGGGTCCCGGTTCCCGGCCTCGGACACTCGAGTCCGGTCATCTGGGAGGACCGCCTCTTTCTCACGTCGGCGGTTCCCGACGGCGCCGAGGCGTCGCTCAAGGTCGGGCTCTACGGTGACGGTACGCCGGTCGAGGGCGAACCGCCCCAGCGCTTCCAGGTGCTGGCCCTCGACAAGCGGACCGGCGAACTCCTGTGGGAACGAACGGCCTTCCAGGGTACGCCCGCGATCAAGCGGCACACGAAGGCGTCCCACACGAACTCAACGCCCGCGACCGATGGCAAGGTCCTCGTGGCCTTCTTCGGCTCGGAGGGACTCCACGCCTACGACCTGGACGGAACCCCGTTGTGGAACCGTCAGTTCGGCGTCCTCGACTCGGGTCCCTACGACTTCCCCACCTACGAGTGGGGCTTCGCCAGCTCGCCGATCGTTCACGATGGCAGGGTCGTCATCCAGGTCGACATCCTGAGTCAGTCCTTCGTCGCCGTTCTGGATGCGGCAACCGGAGAGGACGTCTGGCGGAAGACGCGCGAGGAGGTCGCCACCTGGAGCACGCCGGCCGTCTTTCCGCGCCAAGGCGGTGGCCGTCAGGTAGTTCTCAACGGCTACCACCACATCGGCGGCTACGACTTCGACACGGGCGAAGAACTCTGGCGCCTCGAGGGCGGCGGCGACATCCCCGTGCCCACGCCGGTCCGGGCTGGCGACGGTCCGATCCTGATCACCAACGCTCATGGCCGGCTGAAGCCGATCTATGCGATCGACCCGGATGCCGAGGGCACGCTCGATCCCGACCACGACGCGATGGTCTGGTTCCACGAACGGCTGGGGAACTACATGCAGACGCCGATCGTGGTCGGCGACCTCGCCTACTTCTGCTACGACAACGGGGTCGTCACGGTCGTCGACTGGACGACCGGCGAACGCCTGAACCAGAAGCGTCTGGGACGCGGCGCGTCGGGCTTCAGCGCCTCGGCCGTCGCCGCCGGCGGGCGCATCTACTTCAACAGCGAAGTCGGTGACGTCTACGTCATCGAGCCGGGTCCTGAGCTCAACGAGATCGCCGTCAACGAACTGGGCGAAACCCTGATGGCAACGCCGGCCATCTCGGGCGGCGTCATCTACTTCCGGGCGCGCCGACACCTGGTCGCGGTCGGCGCGGGTTCATAGCGCCCACCGGGCGCCGAATCACTTCGTTCAGGCTCTACGCTTCAGCACGCCGCTGAAGCTCTCCCGGTGCTGGTGGGCGGTGTAGAGACCCAACACCAGCAGGACGAGACCGAAGACCAGACCGGAAGGCTCCAGGAAGACGTGGAACAGCAGAATGTTGAGCGCGACCGGCGCCAGCACGACCAGGGCCAGCGGTACGAACATGCCGAGGATCAGCAGAACGCCGCAGACGATCTCGGTCACCTTGATTACCGGCCACAGGTAGCCCGTGTCCATGATCGCGCCCATGAAGGCCGCCGCCTCCTCCCCGACCTCGGGCTGCTCCACCAGTTCGAACAGGCCCGTCACGCCGCCGAACACGAACAGCAGCCCCAGCAGAATGCGCGCAATCGTCGGAAGATGCTTCATCGTCTAGCCTCCTTGTGTTCTGTGGGTGCCACAACAGCGTAGCGTCGCGCTTCAGACTGTGAGGAAAACAACGTGACGGGCCACGACATGCTCTGGCGCCCCAGCGCAGAACAGGTCGAGGCCAGCAACCTGGCGCGCTATCTGCGCTGGCTGGAGAACAAGCGAAACCTGCGCTTCGCCGGCTACGACGAACTCTGGCGCTGGTCCGTCACGGATCTGGAGGCGTTCTGGGGCTCGATCGCCGGCTACTTCGCCGTCAGGTTCCCTACACCGCCCGAACGTGTGATCGCGAACCGTGCGATGCCCGGTGCAAGCTGGTTCCCCGGCGCCAGACTGAACTACGCCGAACATGCACTCGCAGGCGGCGGCGGCCAGCCGGCTTTGATCTGCCGTGGCGAGACTCGTGGGCGGCGCGAGTTCAGCCGTGACGACGTGCGCCGCGAAGTCGCCGCCGCCAGGGCCGGTCTGGTCCGCCTCGGGGTCGAGCGCGGCGACCGGGTGGTCGCCTATCTCCCGAACGACGCCGAAGCGGTGATCGCCTTCCTCGCCACCGCCAGTCTGGGCGCGATTTGGTCGAGTTGTCCGCCTGAGTTCGGGGTCGACAGCGTGCTCGACCGCTTCCGGCAGATCGAGCCGAAGGTGCTGATCGGTGTCGATGGCTACACGTACAACGGCCGCGTGTACGACCGCAGCTCCGACCTGGACCGGATCGTCGGTTCGCTACCGACGCTCGGCGCGGCGGTCGTTGTGCAGCCGGCCAGCGACCCATCCGCCGACCCGAACGGCGCCCCGCGTCGCCTGTCCTGGGAGCAGCTGACCGCCCACCGCGACGAACTCGCCTTCGAGCCGGTCCCCTTCGAGCACCCTCTCTGGATCCTCTACTCGTCGGGCACGACAGGGCTGCCGAAAGCGATCGTCCAGGGCCACGGCGGCATCCTCGTCGAACACCTGAAGCAGTTGGCGCTGCACACGGATCTCGGAGCTGGCGACCGCTTCTTCTGGTACACGACGACCGGCTGGATGATGTGGAACTACCTCGTCTCGGGCCTGCTGTTGGGGACGACCGTCGTGCTCTACGATGGCTCGCCCGGCTGGCCAGACCTGATGGCGCTCTACCGCCTGGCTGACGAAGAGGCGGTGACCTGCCTCGGCGTCAGCGCGCCCTTCCTGATGGCCTGCCGTGCGGCCGGTCTCGAACCGGGCAGGCAGTTCGGATTCGAAGCCCTGCGCGCGATCGGTTCGACCGGTGCGCCGTTGCCGGCGGAGGGCTTCGACTGGGTCTACGAGCAGGTCAAGTCGGACGTCTGGCTCGGGTCGCTGTCGGGCGGCACGGACGTCTGCACCGGCTTCGTCGGCCCGAATCCGTTGCAACCTGTCCGGCGGGGCCGCATCCAGTGCCGCTCCCTGGGCGCCAGGGTAGAGGCGTTCGACGAGGACGGCCACGCGGTCACCGGCCAGGTCGGCGAACTCGTGATCACCGAGCCGCTGCCTTCAATGCCCGTCTTCTTCTGGAACGACGACTCCGGCGAGCGGTACCGCGAGAGCTACTTCGACCACTGGCCGGGCGTCTGGCGCCACGGCGACTGGATCGAGTTCGACGAGGACGGCAGCTCCGTCATCTACGGCCGCTCCGACTCGACGCTGAACCGGGGCGGCGTGCGGATGGGCACATCCGAGTTCTACCGCGCCGCGGGGGAGCTCCCCGAAGTCGAGGACTGCGTGATCGTCGACACGGGCAGCCTGGATCGCGAGGGCAAACTCTGGCTGTTCGTCGTGCTGGCAGAGGGCATCGCCCTCGACGCGGCGCTCGCCGGCCGCATCCGGCGTCATCTGCGCACCCGGCTCTCGCCCCGTCACGGACCGGACGAGATCCGGGCGATCCCCGAAGTACCGACGACCCTCTCCGGCAAGAAGCTCGAAGTGCCGATCAAGCGGATCCTCGCCGGTGAGCCGGTGGAGAGTGCCGTGAACGTCGGGACACTGAAGAACCCGGAATCGATCGCCGCACTCGTGGCGACGCTGTAGTCGCCTACTGACTCAGCTTGTTCGCAAAGTCCCCGCCGCGGAAGATCGAGATGTCGTCCAGCGAGATGACCTTCCGCAGCGCCGCGTTGACTTCGTCGAGCGTCATCTCCTCGATCGCCCGCTCCTGGGCGGCGGTGAACTCCATCGTACGGCCGGTGAAGAGGTTGTTGCTCAGAAGTCCCGCCAACGAGCGGTCCTGCGACCGGCCGTTCTGCTGGCTGTCGAGATAGCCGCGCCTTGCCGGTTCGAACTCCTCTTCGGTGAACCCGTCTTCGAGCGCCTTCCTGATCTCGTCGCGGAAGGCGTCGACCACCTTGTCGGCGTTCTCCGGCGCAAAGATCGCGAAGGTCAGGAACAACGCACTGTCGTCGATCGGCGGCACCCCGACCTGAGAGCCGACGCCGTAGGACAGACCCTCCTCCTGGCGGATCCGGGTTGCCAGGCGCGAACTGAGGAATCCGCCGCCCAGCATGTAGTTCGCCATGACCAGCGCGGGATAGTCCGGATCGTCGTTCCGCATCGAGAAGCTCGAAACGGCCATCATCATCGCGTTCGTCTTGTCCGGCGTCTCGATGTCGACCGCCACCGTCTCGACGGCGCGATGCGGATTGGCGACGCGCTCGTACGGCTCGCGCGCCTGCCAGTCGCCGAACAACTCCTCGAGCAAGCCCGCGACTTCGTCCGGGTCGAAGTCGCCGACCACCGCGATCGTGCCGCCCTCGGCGCCGTAGAAAGAGGCCCAGAACTCCCGCGCCTCCTCGACTGTCGCCGCCTCCAGGCGCTCGATCTGCTCGTCGAAGGTCGGCGAGTAGTGGGGATGATCGGCCGGCCACGGACTGAAGTGCCTGCCCATCGCCGTCGGTACCAGAGCCATCGGCTCGGAGCGCTGGGATTCGATTCCCGCCAAGCGCTCCTCGCGCAGCAGGTCGAACTCCTTCGCATCGAACGCCGGCTCGCGCAGAATCTCGGCGGCGAGCCGCAGGACCGGGGTGAGGTTTTCTCGCACCGTGGTAAAGGAGCCGCTCACGATCAGGGCACCGCCGCTGAGGCCTCCCTGGGCCTTGAGGCGGTCCAGTTCGTCGCTGATGTCCTGGCGCGAACGGTTCTTCGTACCGCGCATGAGCATCGAACCGGCCAGATCGCCAGCGGTCGCGCGTCCCATCAGCGCCTCTTCGGTGCCGTGGCGGAAGGCGATCTGCAGGGTCACCGACTCGCCCCGGGTCTGCTTGGGCAGCAACGCGACCTTGATGCCCTTGGACAGGGTCACGAGCCGCGTGCGCCGGTCGATGTTCGCCGGCGTCGGGTCGAAGGCCTCGCCCTCCGCCACCGCCTCGCGTCCGGTGTAGTCCGCGACCAGCGCCGCGATGTCGGGCGCCTTGGGGATCTCGGCCCGTTCAGGTGTCGTGTCCGTCGGATGGAAGTACCCGACCGTTCGGTTCGAATCGCGCAGGTAGGTCTGCGCGACTTCGTGGACGCCTTCCGTCGTCACCTGCTCGAGCCGGTCGCGGTGGAGGAAGAACAGCCTCCAGTCGCCCATCGAGGCCCACTCACTGAGCTGAAGCGCGATCCCCTGCGGATTGTTGAACGAGAGTTCGATCCGCGACAGGTAGTCGGTCTTGGCTCGCTCCACCTCCTCTTCAGTGGGCGGCTCGGCCGCGATCTCGCTGAGGGTCGCGAACAACGCCTCGGCCGCCTCCTCCAGCGAGTCCTGCTCCCGGACCTCGACCGCGGCCGTCAGTACGCCCGGCTCGTTCAGTTGGAAGCTCGAGGCGAAGGCGGAGGCTGCAAGCCCCGGCTCGACCAGGTTCCTGTACAGGCGCCCCGCCGGCTCGACGCCCAGGATGTGAGTGAGCACCTCCACGGCGGCGTACTGCTCATGGGCGCCCGGCGGCACGTGGTAAACGACCATCGCGAGCTGCGTGTCGCCGACCCGCCGAAGGGTCACCGTGCGCTCGCCATCCTGCGCCGGCTCCGCCGTGTACGTCTTGAAAAGCGTGTTCGCGCCGGTGCGGTCGGGGCGCGGAATGGGACCAAACTTCTCCGCTACGAGTTCAAGAGCCCGCTCGACCTCGAACCGCCCGGCCACGACCAGGATCGCATTGTCCGGCTGGTAGTACTTCCGGTAGAAGGCCTGCAGGCGCTCGATCGGCACGTTCTCCACGTCGGACCGCGCGCCGATCGTCGAGTTGCCGTAGTTGTGCCAGTCGAAGGCGGCCGACATGACCCGCTTGCGCAGCACGCCCATCGGCTGGTTCTCGCCGCTCTCCCACTCGTTCCGCACCACGGTCATCTCGGACTCGAGGTCCTCGGCCGAGATGAAAGAGTTGACCATCCGGTCGGCCTCCAGGTCGAGCGCCCACTCGAGGTTCTCGTCGGTCGCCGGGAAGGTCTCGAAGTAGTTCGTCCGGTCGAACCAGGTCGTTCCGTTCGGAAACGCGCCGTGCTCCGTCAGTTCGGCGGGAATGTCCGGGTGGTTCGGCGTGCCCTTGAAGACCAGGTGCTCCAGCAGGTGCGCCATCCCGGTCTCGCCGTAGCCCTCGTGGCGGGAACCGACGAGGTAGGTGATGTTGACGGTCACCTGCTGCTTGCTCTGGTCGGGGAAGAGCAGGAACCGGAGCCCGTTCTCCAGTTGGTACTCCGTGATCCCCTCCACCGAGGCGACCTTCGTGACGCCGTCCGGCAGGTCCTGGGCCAGTACGGGCAGTGCCGAGAGCAGCCAGACGAAAAGGCCGGCGAGCACCTTGGGAGCGTGTTTGTGCGTCCACTTCATCGATGTGTCTCCAGGGGCAGGAGCGGCTTGCTCCGCGCGTTGAACGTTCAGGCGAGGGAGATTACCTACCGTAGAAACGTAAGGGTGCCCCGATTGTTCCGTCGATGCGCCCGAGACGCGCCACTCGGGTTCCCTCTACCGTCCGGCCCGGGTGTCCAGGCTAACGCTCTTGAGCAGCGCGAACACCGGCGATCCGACCGCGAGACCGAGCTCGGCCGACGACGCCCGAGTGATCCGTGCCCGCAGCCGGTGCGAGCCGAGATCGACCGTCGCTTCCGCGAACGCGGTCGACTCGTCCTGCTGCAGCGACACGAGGACCCCGGACAGCACGTTGCGGATGCTGGTCGGCGACGGGTGTTCCGTGGCAAGCGAGACGTCCCGGGAGCGCACCAGCAACCGCGCCGATTCACCGACCGCGAGGTGCTCGATCCGCGGCACGCTAAGCCGCTGGCCGTCGAGGTCGAGCCAGGTCAACCGGTACTCGTCGTCGTGTGCGCTGACCCGCGCCTCCAGCACTGCCGCGGCCTGGAAACGCTCGGTGAGCGGCGCCAGGTCGAGCTGCTCCAGCACCTCGACCGTACCGCCGAACGCCTGTACACGACCCTCGGCCAGCACCAGGACGCGATCCGCCAGCAGCGCCACTTCGTCGACCGCGTGGCTGACGTAGAGGGTCGGGATGCCGAAACGCGGATGCAGCGCCAGCAGGTACGGCATGATCTCGGCCTTGCGCCGGCGGTCGAGCGCCGACAGGGGCTCGTCGAGGAGCAGCAGTCGCGGCCGGCTGAGCAGCGCCCGTCCCAGCGCGGCCCGCTGGCGCTCACCGCCCGACAGGGTCCCGGGCCGCCGGTCGAGCAGGGGTCCGAGGTCCAGTGCGTCGACGACGTCGTCGCAGGTGATCGGCGCCGCGACGCCGGGCGCCGGCGTGCTCCTCCGATCCGCGTAGCGGAGGTTTCCCTCGACATCGAGGTGCGGAAACAGGCGACCGTCCTGGAAGGTGCAGCCGACGGGTCGATGGTGCGGCGGCACCGCGACCCCGGCTTCGCTGTCGAGCCAGACGTCGCCGTTCAGAGCGATTCGGCCCGAGCTTCGCGTCTCGAACCCGAGCAGCGACCTCAGGAGGGTCGTCTTGCCACTCCCCGAAGGACCGAAGAGTGCCGTCACGCCTGCCGCCGGGATCGCCTGCTCGACCTGGAGATCGAAGCCGTCGAATGCGACCTGAACGTCGACTTCGAGCCGGGCTGCCAGCGCCGGTGGAGCCGCGGAACCGCTACCGACAGGCCCCGTGATGCCCATTGCGTGAGGTTCAGGCGACATGAACCGGCAGCCTCCGGTTGAAGACGTAGACGAAGACGAGCACGACAAACGCGAACAGCAGCAGGCCGGCCGCGAGCGTGTGCGCCTCCCCGTAACGCAGCGTCTCCACGTGCTCGTAAATGGCGATCGAGATGACCCGTGTCTTGCCCGGGATGTTCCCGCCCACCATCAGGACGACACCGAACTCGCCGATCGTGTGCGCGAAGGTCAGGACCGCCGCGGTCAGGAACCCGCGCAGCGAAAGCGGCGCGGCTACCGTCAGGAAGGCATCAAGCGGCGACGCGCGGAGCGCAGCCGCCGCCTCCAACGGCCCCCGCCCCAGCGACTCGAAGGCGGCCTGGAGCGGCTGCACCATGAACGGCAGCGAGTAGACGACGGAGGCGATCAAGAGGCCTGTGAACGAGAAGGTGAGGGTCGTGTCCGTGACTTCCACCCAGAGACCGCCAAGCCAGGACCGCGGGCTCATCAGCAGCAGCAGGTAGAAGCCCAGCACCGTGGGCGGCAGAACGAGCGGCAACGCCGTCACCGCCTCGATCACCGGCTTCAGGGGCGATCGGGTACCGGACAGCCACCAGGCAAGCGGCGTTCCGAGAACCAGGAGCACAGCGGTCGCCGCCGCCGCGAGCTGGAGGCTGAGCCACAGCGGGCCGAGTTCGGGCAGGGACATCTCAGGTCAGCGCCGTTCGATCCCGAGCGCCCGTGCCATCCGGACGCGCGGCAGGTCGTTATGCACGAAGCCGAACGACTCGAGGGTCTCCAGCGCCACCGGCGTGTTGAGGAACTCGTGGAAGTCGCGGGCGGCCGGGTTGTCCCTGGCGCGGTCGAGCAGAACCGAGTCCTGACGGATCGGCGTGTGGAGATGCTCTGGAACCTCCCAGTAGCTTCCCTCATGTCCGTTGCGCGGACTGAGCACCGAGGCCAGCGACACGAAGCCCAGTTTCGCGTTTCCCGAAGCCGCCATGGCGAAGGCTTGCCCCACGTTCTCGCCGAGGACGATCTTCGGCCGCAGGCTCTCCCACAGGCCGAGCTCACGGAGCGTCTCCCGGGCCGCTGCGCCGTAGGGCGCCAGGTCCGGGTTCGCGATCGCGAGCCTTCGGAACGAGCCGCCCTTCAACACGCCTTCGTCGACCGGCTCCGCCGCATCGGAACTCCACAACACCAACCGGCCGATCGCATAGGTCCGCTGGGAGTCCTCGACAGCCAGCCCCTGTTCCACCAGCAGCCGCGGGCGCTCCTGGTCCGCCGCCAGGAACAAGTCGAAAGGCGCACCGTGGAGGATCTGCGCGTAGAGCTTGCCGGTCGAGCCGACGGTAACCGTCACCCGATGACCGGTCTGCTGCTCGAAGTCGGCTGCGAGCGTCTCGACGACCTCCGCGACGTTGGCCGCCACCGCCACCGTCGTTTCTCCAGCGAAGGCGCTCCCGGCGGCCAGGACCAGCGCCGGGATGACCCTGGGGAGAGCCCTCAAACGGCGACCGCCTGCGCCGTCCGCCTCGGGTCGCCGCAGGCGATGGCGCCATCCTCCTCGATCAGAACGCCCTCGAACGAACCGCACAGCCAGTTCCAGGGATTCACGACCTCGACCGTCTGGCCGGCTTCCTCGAGCAGCCGCACCGGATCGCCCGGCAGGTCGGCTTCGACGATCAGCGCACCGGGCACGCCCATCGATGAACCGCCGAACCGCGGCTTGTGGACCGAACTCTCGAGGTCGAGGCCGAAGTCCAGCAGGTTGACCGAGTTCTGGACAATGTTCTCGGTCAGCGACACGCTCGGTGATCCGGAGGCGAGCACCGGCTTGCCGTCCCTGGTGAAGATGTTCGGGCAGATGCGCGCGTGCGCCCGCCCTCCCGGCTCGACCGGACCGGAGCCGAGGTGGACGCCTGAGGCGCAGGCGTAGACGCCGTCGACGTAGATGCCGGTCCTGAACGGCATCGACATGACCGAGTGCAGCACGGTGGCGACGTTGCCCGCGGCGTCGACCACCGTGACGTGGTTCGAGCCCGGCGGAGGAGGCGGCACCACGCCCAATGCCTCGTACCGGTCGCTGGGGCTGGCCGGCTTGCCCTCGAGAGCGGCGAACCGCTCAGCCGCGTACTCCTTCGAGATCGCCCGCTCCACGCCGGGCAGGGTGCCGTCGAAACGCCCGCCTACCGCGTCGGCGTACACCCGGCCGATGATCTGCATCATCCTGAGCGTCGTCTCGCCGGACTCGAAGGCCGGGCCCGTCCGCTGGAGGTCGAGCAGCTCGACCATGTTCATGATCTCGACCAGGGCCTGGCCGCCGAAGTCCGGCGCCGGCGAGCCGACCACACCATAGTCGCGGTACGTGCCCATCACCGGCTCGTCCCAGAACGCCTCGTAGGCCGCCATGTCGTCGGCGGTGATCAGGCCGCCCTTCGCCTGTACCGTTTCGGCGTAGCGGCGGCCGAACTCGCCCCTGTAGAAGTGGTCGCCGCCTTCTTCGGCGAGCCGCTCGAGCGTGTCAGCGAGGGCGCTCTGCACCAGCTTGTCGCCGATGTCGCGCAGCGTGCTGCCGTTGAAGTAGATCTCCCGGCTGAAGGGCTCCCGGCCCAGCACCGCCGACTCGACGAACATCTCGCCCCAGAGGAAGGGGTGAATCTCGAAGCCGTGGCGGGCGTAGTGGATCGCCGGCGCCATCACGGTGGGCCGCGGCAGCCGGCCGTGGCGGTCGAGCCCGGCCTCGAAGCCGCCCCAGAAGCCCGGCACGAAGCAGAGGGTGCCGTCCGTCTTCGTCATCAAGGCCCCGAACTCGGCCACGTCCATGTTCCGCACGTCCGGCACCGCCTGAGGCGCCGCCATCATCCCGTTGACGTAGGTGTACTCCCCGGAGGCGGCCTCGTAGTAGAGCATCGACAGGCAGCCCGACAGGGTCGTCATGTGCGGCTCGACGACGGCCTGGGCGATGCTGGCGGCCATCACACCGTCGCAGGCGTTGCCGCCCAGGGCGAGCATGTCGGCCGCGGCGGCGGACGCCAGCGGATGTGTGCAGATCGCGATGCCGTTTGCGCTCCGGACCGCCTGCTTGGGTCCGAAGCGCGCCGTCGACACGAGAGCCTGCCGCCGCTCATCGTCGGGCGGCGTCCAGCCGTTCACGGCAACCGGGGCGGAGCTCGCGGTTTCCGATCCCGGTCCGCAACCCATCGCCATCGCCGCGCCACCGGCCGCGGCGGCGAGCAGGGTCCGCCGATTCAGAGTCAGGTCCGGCCCCTCAACGAGTCCTCTTCCCATCGCAGCCTCCCTCGCGCAAGTAGGGGGAACAGGTTACCGCGTAAGATGCCCCACCCGTCCCACGAACAAGGAGAGTTCGAGTAATGACCGAGCCGGTTCTTCTCGTCGCCAAGTCCGACGGCATCGCCACCCTCACGTTGAACCGCCCAGGCGTGCTGAACGCCCTTTCCGAGGAGCTACGCAACGACCTCGCCGAGGCGATCGAAGACCTCCATCACGACGAGGAAGTCGGCGTGGTCATCCTGACCGGCGCCGGCCGCGCCTTCTGCGCCGGCCTGGACCTGAAGGAGATGAGCGATCCGAACCGGAAACGCCGGGCCATCGCCGATCCGCCGAAGCTGCTCCGCTCGCTCCATCAGCCCGTGATCGGCGCGATCAACGGCATCGCGGTGACCGGCGGCTTCGAGATCGCCCTCTCCTGCGACCTGTTGATCGCGGCCCCGGAGGCCCGCTTCGCCGACACCCACGCCCGCGTCGGCCTGCTCTCCGGCTGGGGCCTCTCCGCGCGGCTGTCGCGAGCCATCGGCCCGGGCCGGGCCAAGGAACTCTCGCTCACCGGCAACTACCTTTCAGCCGAGCGTGCCTGCGAGTGGGGCCTGGTCAACCGGATCGTGCCGCGGGAGGACCTCCTGCCCACCTGCCGCGAGCTCGCGACCGACATGCTGACCTGCCAGCGAGACGTGATGTTCCAGTACAAGCGGATGATCGACCGCGGCTTCGACCTGACCCTCGGCGACGCGATGGACTACGAAGTCGAGGTCAACCGCATGTACCGGGGGCCAAAGCCCGAAGAAGTCGGCGAACGACTCGCCGGCATCCGCGCCCGCGGCCGCGCGCAGGCCGAAGACGCCCGCTGACCTAGTCGTCGAAGTACTTCTCCACGATCCACTCCGGCTGCCAGCGGTCGGGTTCGCGTTCGGTGCCGGTGAGATCGCGGCGTAGGGGCACCGGGTCGGGAACGGAAAGCGGCACGGTGTCGCCCATGGCGGTTTGCCAGCCTTCGAGGAGGGCTTCGAGGAGGGCCGCGGTTTCCACGTGGTCGCGATCGGCGATGAGGTTCGTCAGTTCGTCGGGGTCTTCGGAGAGATCGAATAACTGGCGGTGGTTCACGTTGGGGTACACGATCAGCTTGTAGCGGTCGTCGCGCACCGCGCGCATCACGTCCCGGTAAGGCAGGAAGAGGCTCTTTCGCCAGGTCGGGTCCCCGCCGGACCAGAGGGGAGTCAGGTCGCGGCCGTCGATTCCCGGCGGTTCCGCGACGGCGCCCCGTGCGAGCAGGGTCGGGAAGAGGTCGTAGAGGTAGGTGAAGGCGTCGGTCGTTCCGTGGGGGATGCCCGGGCCGCGAATGATCAGCGGGCAGCGCATGGAGTGTTCGTACAGGTTCTGCTTGCCCAGCAACCCGTGGCTGCCGACCGACAGCCCATGATCGGCGGCGTAGACGACGATCGTGTTCCCGGCCTGGCCGTTCTCGTCGAGCCTGGCGAGGATGCGGCCCACCTGGTCGTCGAGGTGGGTGATCAGGCCGTAGTACTCGGCGAGCTGGTCGCGGATCACGTCCTCCGTGCGTGGCCAGGCGGCCAGGTTCTCGTCGCGGAGGATCAGGGCGCCGTTGTCGAACGGGTGCTGCGGCATGTAGTTGGCGGGCAGCGGCAGGTTGCGCTGGTAGTAGCGCTCCCGGTACTCGGGCGGCGGTTGGCGGGGATCGTGAGGCGCCGTGAAGGGCACGTAGGCAAAGAACGGATGCCCCGGTTCGCCGCTCGCCTCCGCCGCGGCCTGCTCGTCAAGAAACTCGATCACGGCGTCGGCGAAGAGCTCGCTGGAGAACCCCTCCCCCACCCGCCGGCGCACCATGCCGCCGTTCTCGATGTCCTGGACCTCGGTCTGCGTGTGATCCGCCATGCCGCCCAGGTAGATCGCCGTGCCGCGATCGAAGGCGCGCAGCAGCGCCTCTTCGCCGTTGTGCCACTTGCCCGTGATGAACGTGCGGTAGCCCGCGGACTCGAGCAACCGGGGCAGGGTCGGCACGCCCTCCATCCTGTTCGGCGAGCGCATCCAGCTTCGTCCGGTCAGCACCATCGCCCGGCTCGGCACGCAGACGGCGCCGCTGTTCGAGCCGAAGACGTAGTTGCGCCGGAAGCTCCAGCCCTCGGCCACCAGGCGATCCAGGTTCGGGGTGTCGATCAGGTCGTTGCCCCAGGCGCCGATCGTGTCGGCGCGCTGGTCGTCGGCGAAGAGGAACAGGATGTTCGGCCGCGGCGCCTGGGGCTCGGCATCGGCGCCGGTTTCGTCGGCCGCTGGCGGCGCACAGCCGAGCAGGGCCAGAAGCGCGACGGGCGCCAACATGGCAGAGACCTTCACGAGCCGGCCGCCGCGACGCGCGCGATGGCGTCCAGCTTCTCCACGACTTCCGGATCGATCTCGTCTTCCGGCACGAACTCGGCCAGCCGGTGGAAGTTCGCCTTCGACATCAGGTTCGCCTGACCGAGCCGGCGGGCGTAGACCTCGAACAGCGGCGCCATGAGGTCCGCGCTGGCCTTCGCTCCGTCGTCCCACGGCGACGGCCCACCGCTCTCCGCCGAGGCTCCCTCGACCTCCGCGATCGAAGCCCGCATCGCCTCGACGCGGCGCTCGGCCTCGGCCTCCTCGAACAGCGGGCCGGACGCCTCTCGCCGGGCGCTGTCGGCGGCCCAACCCTCGAGGGCCGTCCGCGAGCACAGGTAGTTCTCGATCTCCCGCTTGCGCCAGGCCTGCCGCTCCAGCCCGTCATCCGCGCCCACCTTCTCCGGCAGCTTGTCGAGCAGCGCGATGCCGCGAAGGCCCGGGCAGGCTTCGCGCAGACCGTGGAAGTGGAGTTCGGCGCTCGAGAGCCGGTCGCCGACGTACTGCACGAAGGGTCGCTCGAGCGCCGTCGCGGCGGCTTCGTGACCAAGACGCCGGGCGAAGGCCTTGAGGATCGAGAGGTCCGTCGACCCCTCGAGATAGAGCACCCAACCGACCAGTTCCGCCTGGAGGTACTGGTTGAAGCCGATCCGCGACAGCGCCTTGGCGACCTGGCTGCCGCCGTCGTCGATCCGGTGCGGCTTGCCCACGAAGGCGATCACCGTGTCCGTCCCGGCCGCTTCCGCGAGCAGCACCTCGGAGTGGCTGGCGGCCACGATCTGGCTGCCGTTCTCGGTCGCGAGTTCACGGACGAGCGCGTAGATCTCCCGCTGGCGGAGAATCTCCAGGTGGGCGTCCGGCTCGTCGAGAAGCAGGATCGCGCCGGGGTTCGAGTACAGGTAGGCGAGGATGAGCAGAGTCTGCTGGAGCCCCCGGCCGCTGGAGGAGAGGTCGAGCCAGATGCCCCGTTCCCGGTAACGCATCGTGATCTCGCCGCGCTCCTCGACGTAGAGCGGCTCGTCCAGTTCGACGCCGAACAGCCGGTCGATCCGTTCCTTCAGGTCGGCCCAGACGTCCGGGCTCTCGCCATGGATCCGGAAGCAGAGGTTGCGCAGCACTTCGGCCGTGCGGCCCTCGCCGATCCGGACGTTGATCGACCCCGGGTCGAGGCGCGTTTCCGCCGACGCCATGCCCGACATCGGCGGCAGGTAGGCGACCTTCACTGCCATGGCCTCCTCCGGCACCGGCATCCGCGGCGGCGACGGGCCCCGTTCGAGCCGCAACGGCCGGCAGTAGAAGGACTCCTGGTTCGCGTAGTCGAACTCGAGCCCGCACTTCCAGGCACGCCCGGCTACACCAGCCCCTCCGGCCTCGGCAGCGTCCTGCTCCGGGTCGCCGTCGGCCGGCGGCCCGGAACTCGTGCCCTCGACGACCACGTCGATGCAGACGTTGTCGGTCCGCTGCCGGCCGTCGACGGTGTGGACGTGGCGCGTGTGCAGATCCCGCCACAGGAGGTTGGCGTTGGGAACGGGTATCGCCACCAGGTCGCGGCGGTTGACCGTCACCCCCGGCCGCTTCTCCGGCGCGCTGCCGCCCGACCGCCGCTCCAGCCACCGCCGCAGGCCGATGTCCCACAGCGCCAGCGCCTGCATCGCCGAGGTCTTGCCCGAGTTGTTCGGGCCGATCAGCACCACCGCGCTGGCCAGCTCGATCTCGACCTCCTCGAAGCGCTTGAAGTTGCGGATCGTGAGCTTGTTGAGCATGCGGCGGGTCGGTGAGGAGACCCGGCTACGTTAGCGCAGCCCCCGGCGGCCTCCGGTGAGGCCGGGCAAGCTACACTCGCCGCTCGCGGTTCCCGACTCGACAGCGCCTGACCAGCCCAAGGGCAAGCACACGATGAGCCAACGCACACCCGTACTGATCGGCCTCTCCCAGGTGCTCCAACGTGTCGACGATCCGGCCGAGGCCCGGCCACCGATCAAGTTGATGGTCGAAGCCGTGGACAACGCCCTCGAGGATGCGGGAGCGGGCGACCTGCGACAGCGGATCGACTCGGTGCGCGCGATGAAGGGCGTCTGGGGCTACCGAAACCCCGCGCTCATGGTTGCCGAAGCGCTGGACATGCCCGGCGCCGAAACCGGCCTGTCGGTGGTCAGCGGCAACCAGGTGCAGGCGGTGGTCAACGAGAGCGCACTCGACATCCAGAGCGGCCGACGCGAAGCGATCGTGCTCTGTTCGGCCGAATGCGGCAGGACGATGGGCCGGGCCGCGAAAGCGGGACTGGAACTCGACTGGCTCGAGGACGACGATCCGGTGAAGCTCCCGGACGCCAGCTACGGCGACACCCGCTGGACCCGGCACGAGATGGAGATGGACCGCGGCATCCAGCAGGCGGTTCAGTACTACTCCCTGTTCGAGATCGCGCTGCGGCGCCGGAACGGCGAAACCGTGGAGAAGCACCGCGCCCGCATCGCCGAGCTCTGGGCAGGCTTCAACCGGGTGGCGCAGGGCAACCCGAACGCCTGGATCAGGAAGCCACTGACCGCCGGCGACATCGGCACGGTGTCGCCGGCCAACCGCGCCGTGACCTACCCCTACACGAAGCTGATGAACGCGAACATGCGGGTCGACATGGCGGCGGCGGTCGTCCTCTGTTCGCTCAATCTCGCGCGGTCGCTCGGCGTGCCGGAGTCGAAGATGGTCTTCCCCCTGAGCGGCACGGACGCCGTCGACCACTACTTCGTCTCTGAGCGCGACAACCTCCATTCCTCGCCGGCGATCCAGCTGGCCGGACAGCGGGCCCTGGAACTCGGCGGGGTCGAGGTCGCGGACCTCGACTTCATCGATCTCTACAGTTGCTTCCCCAGCGCCGTGCAGGTCGCGGCCCGGGAACTCGACCTCGACCTCGAGCGTCCGCTCTCCGTCACCGGCGGCCTGACGTTCGGCGGCGGGCCGCTCAACAGCTACGTGATGCACTCGATCGCGCGGACCGCGGAGTTGCTGCGGGAGACGGACGGCGGCCGGGCCCTGGTGACCGCGAACGGCGGCATGCTGACCAAGCACTCCTTCGGCGTTTACTCCACGGACGAGCCGGCCACGCCCTACCGCCACGAGGACCTGACCGCGGAAGTCCACGCGCTGCCGAAGCGCGAGGCCGTGGCCAACTACTCAGGTCCCGCCGAGATCGAGTCCTACGCGGTCATGTTCGGCGGCGGCAGCGCGAAGTCGACCTCGTACCGTTCGACCTACGGCGAGCGCGAAGCTCCGAGCTTCGAACCCACCGTCGCCCACCTGGCCTGCCGCCTGCCGGACGGCCGGAGGAGCTGGGCCAACGTCGAAGATCGGGACACGCTGCGCGACATGTGCGCGCAGGAGTTCTGCGGCCGACCAGTCCAACTCGACGGCGGCGGCGCCGCCGAATGCCGATGATCATTCGCCTCGCCACGGCCGGCCTCGCCGCCCTGCTGGTGACGGGCTGCCTGGGCCACCCCGCCGCACCGGCCCGAAGCGCGATGTTCGACTACGACCCGGGCGCCGATCCGATCACCAACCCGGATTCGCTGTTCGCGCCGTTCGACCCGGAGCGGGCCGACACCGAGGCGACGATCAACCGCTACTCGCTCGACCAGCCGACCTCGCTCAATCCCCTGTTCATCCGCGCCTGGACCGACGGCTTCCTCTACCGCCTGCTGTTCGATCCGATCGCTCACCGCGCTCCGGACCTGACCGCGGAGTGGAACCCGGCGATGGTGGACGAGGTCGAGGAGCTGGAGGGCGGCCTCGTCCACCGCATCAAGCTTCACGCCGGCATGCGCTGGCACGACGGCGCGCCGGTCACCTCCGAAGACGTCCGCTTTTCCCTGGAGGCGATCGCCGACGACAACGTGCCGGCGGTCGACTACAAGTACAAGGCGGCCGAGATCGAGGAGATCCGCATCATCGACGACATCACCTTCGACGTCGTCCACCGCCAGGTCTCGGCGCTCCGCATCGACAACCTCTACTTCCCCATCGTCCCCGCCCACATCCTGAACAACCCCGAGGAGCGCGCGGCCGATCCGACCCTGCGCACCAGCCCCTACTACAACCGCTACCTGCGGGAACTCGGCATCGGCAACGGGCCGTTCCGCTTCGTCGAGTGGATCCACGCCGACCGCGTGGTCGTCGAACGCTGGGAGGACTACCACCACGACAAGCCGCCGATCCGCCGCCAGGCCATCACTACCCACAGCGACCGCAACGCCGCCCTGCTCCAGTTCCGCAAGGGACAGCTCGACGACATCTGGCTGACCGTCCAGCAGCACGGCAGCCAGACCAACGACGAGGACTTCCACGCCGCCGGCGTCAAGGCCTGGGGACCGCGCTGGATGCAGGCGTACATCGGCTGGCAGCAGGGCGGCAACAACCACTTCTTCGGCGATGTCCGGGTGCGGCGGGCGATGGCTCACGCCTACGACGCCGAGCGCGTGCTGCGGCAGGTGAGCTGGAACGTCTACACCCGCTCCAACGGCATGTTCCCGCCCACCCACTGGAGCCACAACCCCGACGTCCAGCCGCTCGAGTACGACCTCGACAAGGCAGCCGCGCTGTTGGACGAGGCCGGCTGGAAGACGAACCCGGACGATGGCTGGCGCTACAAGGAGATCGACGGCGAGCAGGTCCGCTTCCACTTCATGATGAACCTGGCGCAGTCCTTCGTCGACGCGCGCCGCATGGTCGACATCTACCGCGACGACCTGCGCCGCATCGGCGTCTCTTTCGACACCGAGATCCAGGAGAACGCGAGCCGCTCGCCGCTGCTGATCCAGCACGAGATGATCGCCCACGTCGACACCTACCAGGTCTTCGCCGACCCGGACATCTGGCGGAACTTCTTCCACACCGAAGCGATCGAAAACGGCCGCAACTACGACAGCTACAGCAACCCCAAGGTCGACGAACTCTTCGACCGCTCCCGCATGGAACTCGACCGCGACCGCCGCGCCGAACTGCTGCGCGAACTGCAGGCCCACGTCCAGGCCGACCAGCCCGCCCTGTTCCTGTGGAACTACAGCACCACCTGGGGCTTCAGCAAGAGGATGCGCGGCGTCGAACTGGGGCCGGCGGGCGTCACCGCGTTCGTCCCCGGTACGCGGGCGTGGTGGGTCGAGCGGGAGGAGTAGGAGATGGTCTTGCTGGTGCGCAACCGCGTCAAGGACTTCGACCACTGGAAGCGCGTCTTCGACGAGCAGGAGGCCGCCGGACTGGCGGCCGGACTGTCCGTCGAGCGAGTGTGGCGTTCGGCCGACAAGGCGGACGAGGTGTTCTTCATCCTCGATGTCGAGGACCGGGCGAGGGCGGAGGCGTACATGGCAACGCCTGAAGCCGCCGCGGTCGGCGAAGAGGCCGGGGCACTTGAAGGCGAGTTCTGGTTCCTGGAGGAGTTCCCGGTCTCAGGGGTTCGTTGAGACGGGCTGGGGCCGGCCGTCAGACGCCGCTCCTCTCCCGCACCGCGGCCCACAGGCCGACCCAGATGCTGTAGCACATGGCCAGCAGCACCAGGGTGAACGGCAGGCCCGTCGAGACGGTCATCGCCCGCAGGGCGTCCAGCGCGCCGGTGCCGCCGACCAGGAGCAGGACCGCGGCGACGACACCTTCGAGCGTGGCCCAGAAGACACGCTGGCTGGTCGGCACGTCTTCCTTCCCGCCCGCGGTGATCGTGTCGACGACGAGCGAGCCGGAGTCGGACGAAGTGACGAAGAACACGAGCACGAGGACGATGCCGGCGAGCGACAGCACCGCGCTGAGCGGGAACTGCTCGACCATCCGGAAGAGCATGACCTCCTGGGCCGCCGACGCCACCGGCGCCGTGCCGTCCGCGATCGTCTGGGAGATCGCCGTGCCGCCGAAGGCCGCCATCCAGACGATCGACAGCAGGGTCGGGATGAGAATCACGCACACGACGAACTCGCGCACGGTCCGGCCGCGGGACACTCGGGCGATGAACATGCCGACGAACGGCGACCAGGACACCCACCAGGCCCAGTAGAACGTGGTCCAGTCATGCGAGAAGCCCGTGTCCTCACGACCGAACGGCACCGCCAGCGGCACCAGGTTCGCGCCATAGGCCAACGCGCCCCTGGCGGCGGTGACCAGAATCTCACCCGTCGGGCCGATCACGATGACCGCGAGCAACAGGGCAAGGGCAAGGGTCATGTTGAATCCCGACAGCACCTTGATGCCGCGGTCCAGGCCGCGTACCACCGAAACGACGGCGAGCAACGTGATGACGCCGATCAGCACCACGGCGGCCAGACCGCCCGTACCCCAGCCGTAGAGCAGGTTGAACCCCGCCAGGGCCTGGGTGGTCCCCAGCCCAAGCGACGTCGCCAGGCCGAACAGGGTGGCAAACACAGCCAGGACGTCGATCAGATGTCCCCACCAGCCGCGCACGCGGTCGCCCAGAATCGGATAGAACGCCGAGCGCAGGGTCAGGGGCAGGCCGTGGTTGTAGGCGAAGAACGCCAGCGCCAGGGCGACCACGGCGTAGATCGCCCACGGATGCAGGCCCCAGTGGTAGATCGTCGCCGCCATCGCGAGGTCGCGCGCGGCCAGCGCGTCACCGGCGGCGCCTCCCAGCGGCGCGGCGTCGCTGCGCAGGCCGTCGCCGTCCATCACCGGCCCGTCCAGGGCGGCGCCGAAGTGGGACAGCGGTTCCGAAACGCCGAAGTACATCAGGCCGATCCCCATGCCGGCGGCGAACAGCATCCCGAACCAGCCCGGGTACGAGAACTCTGGCCTGGCGTCCGGGCCACCCAGCCGCACCCTGCCGACCGGCAGGAACACGAGCAGCAGGGCGAAGAACACGAAGACGTTGCCGGCCGACAGGAAGAACCAGTCGAAGGCGCCGATGATCGCCGGGAGCAGCCACCTGAAGAACCGCGCGGCCTGGTTCTGGAAGACCAGCGTGCCGAGAACGAACAGGACGATCACGGCACCCGAGACGACGAACACCGGGTGGTGAATGTCGAGCCCGAACGGGGTGATGTTGTCCTGCCCGACGCGGAGCTGGCGGCGCCGACTCAGTTGAACTGTTCGCGCAGCAGGCGCTTCAGGATCTTCCCCGACGGGTTGCGCGGCAACTGGTCGATGAAGTGGACGGCGACCGGTTGCTTGAAGCGGGCCAGCTTGTCCTGGCAGAACTCGAGGATCTCTTCGCCTTCGAGGTTCTCGTCGGAGCGGACGACGATGGCGACCGGGGACTCGCCCCACTTCTCGCTCTCGCGGCCGATGACGCCGACTTCGAGCACCTTGGGGTGGCGGCCGATGACCTCTTCGAGCTCAGCGGGATAGACGTTCTCGCCGCCGGAGATGATCATGTCCTTCAGCCGGTCCTGGATGTAGACGAAACCGTCCTCGTCCATCACCGCGCCGTCGCCGGTGTAGAACCAGCCGTCCACGAGACTCTCGGCGGTGGCGTCCGGGCGGTTCCAGTACTCCTTCATCAGGTGGCGGCCGGCGACCAGGACCTCTCCCGCATCGCCGGGAGCGCAGTCGTTGCCGTCGCCATCGACGACGCGCACGGAGGTGTGGAAGAAGGCCTTGCCGGTCGAGCCGGCCTTGCGGATGGCGTCCTCGGGCGAGATGAGGCAGGCCGGACCGCAGGTCTCGGTCAGGCCGTAGACCTGGTGGATCTCGATGCCCAGCTTGTCGTAGGCCTCGATCAGGTTGACCGGCACCGGCGCCGCGCCGCTCATGCACCAGCGGAGCCGCTCGTGCCTGCAGCGCTCGGGATCGTAGACCTGGAGCATGAAGTTGAGCATCGCAGGCACCTTCAGCATCACGTCGATCTTCTCTTCGTCGATCAACTGCCAGGTGCGCACCGGGTCGAAGGCGCGCAGCACGACGCTGGTGCTGCCGCGGTGGACGTTGCCGGTGGCCGGGGTCAGGGCGCCAACGTGGAACAGGGGCAACGAGACGAGGTAGCGGTCGCCGTAGCGGGTGTCGGCGCTGGCCATGATCGTCAGGCCCGCCCACAGCGCCGACGCGTGGGTGTGAACGGCGCCTTTGGGCAGGCCGGTCGTTCCCGAGGTGTACATGATGTAGAGCAGGTCGTCGTCCAGGGCCCCGATCTCGGGCTCGGCATCGCTCGCCGCCGACGTGGCGTCCAGGTACGAGACACAGCCGTCGGGCCGCTGCTCGTCCGGACCGACGTGGACCCACTTCGTGACGTCCGTGCCGTTCTCGCCGCCGCCGCGCGCGATCAGGTCCAGCACCTGGGCCTGGAACTCGTCGCCGAAGATGAGCGTCTCGGCGCCGGCGTCGCGGATGATGAAGGACAGTTCCTCGGGCGTCAGCCGCCAGTTCAGCGGCACGCAAACGGCGCCGATCTTGGCGATCGCGAAGAACGTCTCCATGTACTCCACGCTGTTCATCAGCAACAGCGCCACGCGGTCGCCTTTGCCGACACCGAGTTCGCGGAGCGCGTTGGCGGTCCGGTTCGAGCGCAGGTTCCACTCGGCGAACGTGAAACGGCGCTCCGTTTCGACGTCGACGAAACCCTCCATATCCGGCGACAGGGAGGCGCGCTTGGTCAGGATGAGTCCGACGTTGTCTCGCATGGGCTCCTTCTCCTCGGGCGTTCAGCGATCCGGCCGGATCGTAGCGCGACCGGTCTAATCGACGGTGGCGGCCACTGCCTCGTCGAGACCGTAGCCTTCCAGCGTCCCGTGCAGAGCGACGATGTCGAGCCCCATGACGAGCAGGTCGTGCTTCTCGCCGGACAGGTCGCGGACGTGATTCCGCATCAGCCCCTCGGGGCGAAAGCCGAGTCCCTCGAAGGCAGCGACGGCGCCCTTCTGGTCCGCCGTCATCCGCGCCACGACCTTCTCGATGCCGGCCGCGACAGCCGCCTGGAACGCCTGCTCGACGAGCAGCCGGCCGAGGCCCATGGCGCGCGCCGACTCGGAGATCACGACCCGAATCTCGGCGACGTGGGAGGACCACTGCAACTGGCTGCGGTCGATCGAGGCGTAGCCGATCAGCTCGGCGTCCGCCAGGGCGAGCAACGTTGTCATCTGGCCCGACTCGATCTCGCCGATCCACTGGTCGACCACGTCGGCCTCGCGGATGTCGCGGCGCAGGAACAGGAGATCGTGGTCCGGAAGACCGTCGGCGAAGGCGAGGACGGCTGTGCGATCGTCCGCGTCCATCGGCCGTACCGTCAGCTCACGGGCGTTCAGCCGCCGGGCGACACGGTCGACGGGCGCCATCGACAGCGGGCGGTTCTCTTCGACGCGGTTCTTCTCGTCTGCCATATCCCGTTCTTCCCCCTCAGACCGAACGCTCGGCCAGCCACTCCTCGAGGCGCGGCCACAGGCGGCGCACCGCGTTCCCCCCGGCGACGAGGCTGACGTGGCCGCCCTTCAGCATGAGCTCCTGCTTGTCCTCGGAGCCGACCATTCCGACCAGGTCTCGGGCCGCCTCGTACGGCACGATGTGGTCGTGCTCCGCGACGACGTGGATGAAGGGGACCTTGATGTTCGACAGGTCAACGAGCCTGCCGCCGAGCCGGAACTCGCCCTTCATCAGCAGGTTCTGCTGCTGGAGCTCTTTCGTCGTCTGACGGAAGCACTCACCCGGGAACGGGATCTGGTCGGCGGCCCAGCGCTGGAGTCGGCGGTACGAGGTCACGAACTCGTCGTTCCACATGTTGTCCCAGAGACGCACCCGGCCCGCGACCTGTGACGCCGGCCGCAGGGCGTTGAAGGAAGCGTAGAGCATCTGCGGCGGGACGTTGCCCAGCCGGTCGACGATCCGGTCGACATCGAAGTGGGCCGGGTCCGTCCAGGTCCTGAACAGTCCCATTCCGTCGTAGTTGACCGGCGTCGTGAAGCAGGCCAGATTGCGCAGCCGCCCGCCGGACGCCACGTCGGAATGAAGCGCCGCGTAGAGCGCGCCCAGGAGCCCGCCCATGCAGTAGGCGACGATCGACACGTCGGGTTCGCCGCTCCGCTCGTGGACGACCTCCACGCACTCGGGAATGAAGTCGAGCACGTAGTCCTCGAGCCGCAGGCGGCTGTCCTCCGGCCGGGGCGTGCCCCAGTCGATCATGTAGACGTCGAAGCCGCGGTCGAGCAGAAACTCGATCAGGCTGTGGCCCGGCGCCAGGTCGAGGATGTAGGGCTTGCTGATCAGGGACATGACCAGCAGGAGCGGCGTCCGGTACACCTCGTCCACCCGCGCCCGGTAGTGGTACAGGCGGAGCGTGCCCCGGCTGTGGACCGTGTCCTTCGGCGTCAGGCCTACCCCCGGGTCGCCGGTCGAGATGTACTCGAGGCCCTTGACGCTCCGCCGGAATGTGCGCTCCATTTCGCGCCGCACACTCTCCGCGACCCCGGCGGTCGCGTCCAGTACGGGCGTTGCGCTGCGGGCCGCAGGGCCGGCGGACGTCGTCGTCATTCGGTCTTCTGCTCCGACGGCGGGCGGCGGGTGCGGGCCGGCCGGGGCGCCGGGCTCGCGTCGCCTTTCCGGCCGATGGCCTGGGCGAGCAGCCCCTCGATGCGCAACAGCCTCTCCTCGACAGCGGTCAGGCGCTCCGCGAGTTCGCTGAGATCGTTGCGCGTGGGCAGGTTGACCGCCTGGAAGTAGCGCTGCGCGCCCTCGTTCATCGTCTGCTGGAACATGGTCATCGCCTCGATCCAGCCGCCCGAAGCGCGGGCAAACTGCTCCGTGCCCATCATGTCGTTGAACACCTTGTTCATCTGGTGTTCGGACTGGGTGACCCACTCACGCCAGGCGGCGAAGGGGTCGGGAGGCGGCTGCGGGGGTGGGCGATCGTCGGCCATCGGACTAGCCTACGCCGACTCCTCCGCCTGCGCGGTGAGCGAGTCGAGGTAGCTGTTCGCCAGGCCGAAACTCGCGTCGACCGCGGAGCGGTAGGAACTGCGACCGTCCTGGAACAACCGGACCCACTCCTGGACCAGGCTCTTGGCCTCGGCCGGAAGCCGCTCGGAGTTCTCGGTCCACTTGGTGATCGTCTCTTCGCGGCGCTCCTGCATGGAAGCCACCATGTCGAAGCTGGTGTCGAACACGCGCTTCTGGAAGTCGAGCGCCTGCCGGTTGGCATCGATCAACGAGCCGCGCCAGGCCTGGCTCGGGCTCTTCGTCGCGGTGGTTGTGCTGGTCGTCATCTAGGGTCTCCTGAGTGGTACGATCCGTTGCCCGGATGGCCCACATGGTCTTGGCTTACAAGCCTGTTTCGACGGTTGCAACGGTGACGGTCGCTTCATTCGACAGCGCCCGTCTTGTGCAATGCAGCAAGAATGCTGCACAATATGCTGCACCGTGTCAACCCCCCTCCGCATGACCGACTCCTAGCGGCTCGACCCACACCCGTGACATGAACACTTCCCGCAAGTCGCTCGCGCCGATCGTCATCAAGAAGTACGAGAACCGTCGGCTGTACGACACGCACAGCAGCCGCTACGTGAACCTCGACGGCGTCGCCGAACTCGTCCGCGGCGGCCGGGACATCCAGGTCGTCGACTCGAAGACGGGAGAGGACGTCACCCGCCACGTCCTGACCCAGATCATCGTCGACGGCGCGAAGGATCCCGAGCACGGACCGCCGCTCGAGTTCCTCCGCGACCTGGTGCGGGCGCGGGACCAGGCGGGCCGGGACTTCTTCCAGTGGTACCTGAAGAGCGCCGGCGAGGTCTACGAACGGGTCCGCGAAACGATGCAGCGAAGCCCGTTCGCGCCGGACCCGTCCTGGATGCGCCTCTGGGACCCTCGCGCCATGGCCGAGGAGATGCACACGCAGATGACGCGGCAGATGGAAGGAGTGTTCGGCAGAGGCGGCGGCGCCGACCGAAGCGGCAAGGCTCAGGAGCCGCCGGCTCCTCCACCAACGGCCGTATCCACGCGCGAGGACGGCGGCAGCGCCACCCGCGCCGAACTCGATGACCTGAAGAGTCGGCTCCAGGATCTCGAACGCCGCCTCGCGGACACCTCCGACTGACCGGCCCCGGACGCGCGACGCGATGCCCCTGTCGACCGCCGCCGCCGGCAGCGAACTCACGCCCTCGACGATCGAGATTACCGTCCGCGACGTGCTCGCTTACGCGGCCGGCATCGGCGACACCTGCGACGCCGTGTTCGACGACGCCCGAAACGGCGGCGTCGCGGCGCCGCCGCCGTACTGCGTGTCCCTCGAATGGCCCGTCGTCAGCCGCGGCCGAGGGTCGGAGCTACTGGGCGGCGAGCCGCAGGAGTTGCGGCGCGGCGTCCACGCCAGCCAGGACTCCCACTTCCACCGTCCGATCCGCCCCGGCGACTCGCTGACCACCCGCGGCCGCTACGTCGGCATCCGGAGCACGCGCGCCGGGGTGCTGCTGACTACCCGCCTCGACACCGTCGACGGGGCCGGCCGGCCGGTCACCACCTCCTGGTCGCGTTCGATCTTCCGCGGCGTCGACACCACCGGCCCGAACACCGAAACGGAACCTTCCCCCGAGCCGCCCAGGTTGAGCCTGGCTGGAAACGGCCGGAGCCGGAGCGAGATCTTCGTGCCGCGGGAGATGCCCCACGTCTACACGGAATGCGCCCGGATCTGGAATCCGATCCACACGGAGCGCGAGGTGGCGCTGGCCGCGGGCCTGCCCGACATCATCCTCCACGGCACGGCCACTTGGGCTCTTGCCGGCCGCGAGGTGCTGCGCGCCTACGGCGGCGGCGACCCCCGGCGGCTCAGGCGTCTCCATGGCCGATTCAGCGCGATGGTCATTCCGGGCACCTCGGTCGCGGTCGAGCACGCTCCCGCCGGCGAGGCCGAAGACGGCGCGCTCCAGGTCGCCTTCCGGGTCCTCAACGCGGGGGGCAAGGAGGCGGTAAGCCAGGGCGTCGCGGTCGTCGCGTAGAGTACCGGCCGCGATCGACAGCAGGACCAACCGACGGAGACACGAAGAGATGGGAATCCTCGAAGGCAGGACGGCAATCGTCACCGGCGCCGGCCGCGGCATCGGCAAGGGAATCGCGATCAAGTTCGCGGAAGAGGGCGCCAACGTCGTGATCAACGACCTGGGCGGCGCGACCGACGGCACCGGCGGTTCACGGATCGCCGACGAGGTCGTCGAGGAGATCCGGAGCGCCGGCGGTTCGGCCGTACCGAACTACGACTCGGTCGCCACGGTCGAGGGCGGTCAGAACATCTTTCAGACGGCGATCGACTCGTTCGGTGGTCTGGACGTCCTCGTCAACAACGCCGGCATTCTGCGTGACCGGACGATCTTCAACCTGGAAGAGACCGACTGGGACGCCGTGCTTGACGTCCACCTGAAGGGCCACTACTGCTGCAGCCGGCCGTTCGCCCGCTACATCCGCGAGACGAACCGCCCGGACTGCCGGATCATCAACTTCTCCTCCGTGTCCGGCCTCTACGGCAACTTCGGCCAGTCCAACTACGCCGCCGCCAAGGCCGGCATCGCCGGTCTTTCCCGGGTGCTGGCGCTGGAGCTGGCCAAGTACCGCTGCACCGTGAACACGATCTCGCCGGGCGCGACGACGCGCATGACGGCCGAACTGCGAGCCGGCCGCGGCATGAAGATCGACGAGGACGCGCCGGAGCAGAGCCCGAATCAGATCGCGCCGGTCTGCGCCTGGCTGGCATCCGACGCGGGCGCGGACATGACCGCCCAGATCATCGACGTGATGCGCGGCTGGGTCGGCATCATGCAGCAGCCCAAGGTGATCCGGAAGTTCAGCAAGGACGGCATGTGGGACAACCGCGACATCGACCTGATCATGCCGCAGCTTCTCAAGGCGAAGCAGGACCACGACGCGGCGGTCGACGAGAAGGCGGAGCCGACGCCGGTCTAGCGCGCTTCCTGGCGCCGGATCAGGTCAGCCAGCGGACGTACCAGGGCGTTCCGTCGGCCTTCTGCTGCTCCTTGAAGCGCTGGCGTTCCAGCTTCCGCAGGAACGCCTCGCCCTTGTTGAAGCAGCAGTCCTTGTACTTCCTGCCGCTGCCGCAGGGGCAGGGTTCGTTGCGCTGCACCTTGCTGAAGCGCCGCGGCGCGGTAACCACCGATTTGCGGGTCGAGATCGCGTTGCTCAGCCTTCGTCCGCCCTTCATCGACTCACCGTGGTCCTTCGTCTGCCGGTCCTTCGCATGTTCTCGTTTCGCCCGCCGGCCGCAGCCGGGCAAACGAAGCGCTTCGAGCCCTGTAACATAGCAGCCGTACCGTCCCCGGGCGAGGCCGGCAATGGCCGGCCGGCAACCCGCCCCGGACGATCCCCAGCCCGGACGATATGACCGCCACACGCAAGCCGAGGCTGACATGAGAATCTGCGTCGTCGGCTCCGGCTACGTCGGCCTGGTCACGGGCGCATGCCTTGCCGACTTCGGTATGGACGTCGTCTGCGTCGACCAGGATCGGACGAAGATCGCCCAGTTGCAGGCGGGCCGGATTCCGATCTACGAGCCAGGCCTGGCGACCCTGGTTGCCAAGAACGAGGAAGCCGGACGCCTGGGTTTCACGACCGAGCCGGGGCCGGCTCTTGAAGCCGCAACGGCTGTCTTCATCGCCGTCGGCACGCCGCCCCGCGAGGACGGCTCTTCGGATCTCCGCTACGTCCGCGAGGTGGCCCAGGCAATCCGTGGAAGGCTCAACAGCTACAAGGCAATCGTCACCAAGAGCACCGTGCCGGTCGGCACCGGCCGAATGATCGAAGACATCATCGGTCGCGGCCGCACCTTCTCCGTTGTCAGCAACCCCGAGTTCCTGCGCGAGGGCTCGGCCATCGAGGACTTCATGCGGCCGGACCGCCTGGTCATCGGCAGCCGCGACCAGCGCGCCACCGACATCATGCTCGAGATCTACTCGCCGCTCCGCGCGCGCGGCGTCCCGATCGTGGTCACGGACGTCGAGACCGCGGAGATGATCAAGTACGCCTCCAACAGCTTCCTGGCCACCCGCATCTCCTTCATCAACGAAGTGGCGGAGTTGTGCGAGCGAACCGGGGCCGATGTCCAGGTCGTTGCCCATGGCATGGGCCTGGATCGCCGGATCGGACCGCTGTTCCTGCGCCCGGGGCCGGGCTTCGGCGGGTCATGCTTTCCCAAGGACACGCGGGCCATGGTTTCCATGGCGCGCGACGCCGGCGCCCGAGCCGAGATCGTCGAAGCAACCCTTCACGTCAACCATCGAATCCAGGAACGGATGCTCGCCAGGATCGAGTCCGTGCTCGGTAGTCCCGAAGGCCGGAACGTGGCGCTGCTGGGACTGTCCTTCAAGCCCAACACGGACGACATCCGTGAATCTCCCGCGATGTTCGTGCTCGAGAACCTCCTGTCGCGGGGCGCGACGGTCCGGGTCTACGATCCAGCGGCGATGGAGAACGCCCGCCGCATTCGCCCGGAAGCCGTCTACTGCAGTGACCCGTACGAAGCGGCCGAGGACGCCGACCTGCTGGTCATCCTGACCGAGTGGAACCAGTTCCGGGCGCTCGAGTTCGAGCGGCTGAGGCAGTTGCTGCGCGAGCCTCAGATACTCGATCTGCGCAATCTCTACGAGCCTGGACGCGTGGCGGACGCCGGCCTCAGATACTCCTCGCTCGGGCGCGCCGACGCCGTCCCGGCCGCTGCAGTTCCGGGAGTGAAGGCCTCGTGAGCCAACCGCTTTCCGTCGTCACCGGCGGCGCCGGGTTCATCGGCTCCCACCTCTGCGAACGGCTGCTCGCCGAGGGCCACCGGGTCTACTGCGTGGACAACTTCATCACCGGTAGCCCGGCGAACATCGAACACCTCCGCGAGAACGAGCGCTTCACCCTGATCGAGCACGACGTCAGCAAGCCGGTCTATGTCGGACCCGACGTCGACAACGTCCTCCACTTCGCCTCGCCCGCCAGCCCGGTCGACTACCTGGAGCTTCCGATCCAGACACTCAAGGTGGGATCGCTCGGAACCCACAACTCGCTCGGTCTGGCCAAGCACCACGGCGCCCGCTACCTGCTCGCCTCGACCTCGGAGGTCTATGGCGACCCCCTGGTCCACCCCCAGCCGGAGTCCTACTGGGGCAACGTGAACCCGGTCGGTCCGCGAGGCGTCTACGACGAGGCGAAGCGCTTCGCGGAAGCGATGGTCATGGCCTACCACCGGATCCACGGACTGGACACCCGGATCGTCCGCATCTTCAACACGTACGGACCGCGGATGCGGCTCCGCGACGGCCGCGTCGTGCCGAACTTCATCCGCCAGGCTCTCTCCGGCAGACCCATGACCGTCTACGGCGACGGCAGCCAGACGCGTTCGTTCTGCTACATCGACGACCTGGTCCAAGGGGTCTGGCGGCTCCTCAACTCCTCGGAGACCGACCCGGTCAACCTCGGCAACCCCCGCGAGATGACCGTGCTCGAGTTCGCCCGGGTGATTCGGAGCCTGACCGGGAGCCGCAGCGAGATCGAGTTCCAGTCCCTGCCGGTCGACGACCCGAAGACGCGCCAGCCCGACATCGGCCGGGCCACCGACCTGCTCGGCTGGGAGCCCCGGATCGACCTGGAGGCCGGCCTCGAGAAGACGATCCGGTACTTCGCGGACCTGTTGGGCGACCAGTGAGACCGGACCTGTAGGATCAGTCGATCCGCACAGCCGTCCCAATGGACAGAACCAGCCATGAGGAAATGTCCATGAACCCGATTGCTCCAAGCCGCAGAGGCCTATTCACCACTATCCTCGGCGCCGCGCTCGCCGTCGTCTGGTTCGCCGGCGCGCCGGCAGCCGCCCAGGACGAACGCTTCGTCGGCATCTGGCAGAAGGACATCTCACGCAGCGACGCGCCCTGGCCCGGGCGTCACGATCGACCGCAACCGAACGCGGCCGACATCGAGATCGAGTTCCGCCTGGTCGGCGACGACGTCGAGTTGACTCAGACCAGCCGACGGCGGGACTGGCCCACCCCGCAGCACGTCAACGTGACCTACGTCACGGACAACAAGCGCCACGCAGCGCCCGACCTGGGCAGCGGCAGGATGCAGGAAGTGCGGGCCCGATGGCGGAAGAAGAAACTCACCGTCTCGTTCACGGTCAGCCTGCCGGGCTTCGAGGCGGACGTACAGCAGATCTGGGAGATAACCAAGCAGGGCGACCTGTTGCAGACCATCGCCGGACGAGGCGCCGAGGGCCGTCCCGACATCCGCAAGAACTACTTCGTCCGCGCCTCCGCCGTCCAGTAGCCGGATCTCGCCCACGCCAACCAACGAGTAACGAAGCGGTCCGGTGTCGAGCTCGCGGCGCGGGCCGCGAGGTAGGAGTAACCAGAAATGCGCACAGCGATCGGGATAGGGAGCGCGTACGCCTCCGGAACGAACTGGGATGCCCTGGCGGAGTACGTCGTCGAGGCGGACCGCATGGGAATCGACGACGTCTGGTCGGCCGAGGCCTGGGGCACCGACGCGGTGACGCCGCTCGCCTTTCTCGCCGGGCGGACCGAGCGGGTCCGCCTCGGCACCGGCATCATGCAGATCTCGGCGCGAGCGCCATCGATGACCGCCATGACAGCGATGTCGCTGGCGTCGATCTCGAAGGACCGCTTCGTGCTCGGTCTCGGCGTCAGTGGCCCTCAGGTGGTCGAGGGTCTTCACGGCGTGCCCTTCGCCATGCCGCTGGGCCGCCTCCGCGAGTACGTCGACATCCTGAAGATCGCCCTGTCGGGCGAAAAGATCGCCTACGACGGCAGGCACTACACCCTGCCCCGACCGGGCGGCGAGGGCAAGGCGATCCGCATGTCGCAGCCCGCGCGACCCGAGATGCCGATCTATCTTGCGACCCTCGGTCCGAAATCCCTGGAGTACACCGGCGAGGTTGCCGATGGCTGGCTCGGCACGTCCTTCATCCCGGAGCACACCGACGCCTTCTTTCCTGCGATGCGCGCCGGCGCCGAGCGCACCGGCAGGTCGTTCGGCGACATCGACATCCAGGTCGGCGGCGACGTCGAGTTCGGCGACGACCTGGAGCGGATGGCCGCCCGCCGCAAGCCGGCGATGGCCTTCACCCTTGGCGCGATGGGCTCGGCGCAGACCAACTTCTACAACGACGCCTACCGCCGTGCCGGCTTCATCGAAACCGCCCGTGAGGTGCAGGCTCTCTGGATCTCCGGCAAGCGGGAAGAGGCCGCGGCGCGGGTGCCGGACGAGATGGTGCTCGGCAACACCCTGATCGGCGACGAAGCCCGCGTGCGGGAGCGCATTCGCGCCTACCGCGACGCCGGCGTGACGACCCTGCGCCTCAACCCGGCCGGAGCCACGGTCCGCGAGCGGCTCGACACCCTGGGCCGGTTCCTGGAGCTGGTCCGCGAGGAGGCTCCCGCCGGAGAATGAGCTTTCCGGCACGGCACGGCACGGAACTTCTCGCGCACGCCGAGCGGAACCTGGGACGCTTCGAGCAGCGCGCGCTCGACCCGGAAGCCGCCGCGGCGCGGGCAGCGGAGGCTTCCGGCCACACCGGCGCGACGCCGGCGAACGCGCACGCCGCGGTCGCCGTGACGCTGCTACCCGACAAGGGCGGCCGCGGCTGCTTCCTGCTCACGCGGCGGTCGCTCCGGCTGCGCCGCCACCGCGGCCAGTGGGCTCTCCCGGGCGGCCGGATCGACGAGGCGGAGACACCCGAGCAGGCGGCGCTCCGCGAGCTCCACGAAGAGGTGGGCCTCGACCTCGACTCGTCCGCCGTCCTCGGGCGACTCGACGACTTCGGCACGCGCTCCGGCTTCGTCATCACGCCGGTCGTCTTCTGGTGCGACGGCTACCGCAAGCTGGAGCCGAATCCGGCCGAGGTCTACAGGGCCTACCGCATTCCGCTGATCGACCTGGACCGCCCGGACGTGCCCGTGCTTCGCGAGATACCGGAGAGCGAGAACCCCGTGCTCTCCATGCCGATCCGCGGCGGCCTCGTCCATTCGCCGACGGCGGCGATCGTCTACCAGATGCTCGAGGTCGTGCTTCGCGGCAACGATGTCCGCGTGGCCCACTACGAGCAGCCGGTCTTCGCCTGGCGTTGACTCGATGACCCCGCGCCGGCCTCTCGACGGCGTCCTCGTGGTGGCCATCGAGCAAGCGGTTGCGGCGCCGCTGGCTACCTGCCGGCTCGCCGACGCCGGGGCCCGGGTGATCAAGATCGAGCGCGAAGGCGGCGACTTTGCCCGCGGCTACGACGGCAGCGGCGGCGTCTCGGCCTACTTCGCCTGGCTGAACCGCGGCAAGGAGTCCATCGTTCTCGACATCAAGGACGCGCGGGACCGGACCCTGCTCGAACGGATGGTCGAGCGCGCGGATGTGTTCATCCAGAACCTCGCTCCGGGCGCCGCCGCGCGCGCGGGCTTCGGGTCGAAGGACCTCGGCAAGCGTCACCCGCGGCTGATCACCTGCGACATCTCGGGGTACGGCGAGGAGGGTCCGTACCGGTCGATGCGCGCCTACGACCTCCTGGTCCAGGCCGAGAGCGGCGTCGCATCGATCACCGGTTCGCCGGCAGAGCCCGGCCGGGTCGGCGTGTCGATCTGCGACTTCGCAACCGGCATCTACGCCTACTCCGCCATCCTCGAAGCCCTGATCGAGCGCGAGAGCACGGGCGCCGGCCGCAACGTCGAGGCCACCCTCTTCCACACGATGGCGGACTGGATGGCCGTGCCCCTGCTGAGCTTCGAGCAGCAGGGGCTCGACTGGCCGCGCGTCGGGCTCGGCCATCCGACGATCGTGCCCTACGGACTGTTCCGGCTCGGGGACGGCGACTCCGTCCTGATCGGTGTCCAGAACGACCGCGAGTTCGTGCGGCTGTGCAACGAGGTTCTCGACCAGCCGGAACTGGCCGACGCCTACCCGCGGAACGTGGACCGCGCCAATGCCCGCGACAAGGTCGAAGCCGTGATCGGCGCGGTCTTCCTGCGACACGACCGGGCCTCGATCCAGACCGCCCTGAACCAGGCGCGTATCGCCTACGGCTTCCTGAACGACGTCGCCGCCCTGTCACGGCATCCACAACTCCGCCGGGCCAGACAGCCTCTCCCCGACGGTACCGAGATCGACATGGTCGCACCCGCTACCGCCCCCAACGAACCGGGAAAACGCCTGCCGCCGGTTCCCGAACTCGACGAGCACGGCGCCGCGATCCGCGCCGAGTTCGGGACCGCTCCCGGAACCGCATAGCGCGGTGGTGCATGCCGCCTGCGGCGGTCCGGGGGGAAGGGTGCCAGCGGACGCTCACGCTTTCTTGGTGGATGGGAGGTGAGCGCTCGCTTCGGTCGGCTGCGCTCCGTCAGGTCGGAGGTAAGCGTGCGGGCGTCGGGCGTCGCTTGCCTCCAGCCCGCTGGCACCCTTCCCCCCGGACCGCCGCAGGCTCGACGCCCTGCCGTGAACGTGGCCGCCGCTACTCGACGCCGGTTCACACTGGGTGCGCCGGCGTCCTCGCCGGCCGGGAGAAACGGCGAGGCGAAGCCTCGCTCCTTATAGGGTGGCGTGGCCCGCGACCAAGGTGATCCAGATCAGAGGCAGAACGACCAGCGAACCCAGAAAAAGGGTCCGGGCGCGTGCGCGGCTGCGGTCGGATGCAAACCGCATGGCGAACAGAACGAAGACACCGCCGAAAGCGGCAGCCGCAATGGCGAAACTCAGAGGGGTCAGGCCGACCGCGGCGGCAAGTGTGCTCAGGACGACCAGCAGCAAAGCCCAGGACAGGGACTCCAGGGCCGTGCGGCGACCGCTCGAGTCGGCGACTGCCAGCACCTTGAAGCCCGCTCGGGCGTAGTCGTCGCGGTGGAGCCAGGCCAGCGAGTGGAAGTGCGGGAGTTGCCAGGCGAAGACGATGCCGAAGAGGAGCCAGGCTTCGACGGTCAGAGTGCCGGTCGCGGCGGTCCAGCCGATGACCGGCGGCAAGGCGCCGGGAACGGCTCCGACGAGGACGGCAAGCGACGTCCTGCGCTTGAGCGGCGTGTAGATCCAGGCGTAGCTGACGAGGGTCGCCAACGCCACAACGGCGGAGAGCGGGTTGGCGCCGAGGGCAAGGACGATGAGACCCGCGATGCTCAGAACGGTGGCGAAGAGCTGGCCGGCCGGCGGCGAGATGCCGCCCAGGGGCAGGGGCCGGGAGCGGGTCCGGATCATCAGGGCGTCGAGGTCTCGCTCGGCGACCTGGTTGAAGGCGGCTCCGCCGGCGGCGACTAGACCGGAGCCAGCCAGGACGGAGAGAAGAACTCCCAGGTCGAGCGCGCCGGCCCCGAGGTAGTAGCCGATGCCGACCGTGGCGACGGCCAGGGCGTTGAGTCGCGGCTTGGCCAATGCCAGCCACAGGGCGGCACGGTTCGGCCGTGTCGCTTCCGCGGCGAGGAGCGTCACGCCGGGACCCGCCCGGGGGCGTCACCGGTGCTCGTCGCAAAGCGGGTAGCCCGGATGGACGAAGCGTCGCCGAACCAGGCGCGGTGCACCCGCAACGCCAGCGCCACCGAGACGACCCAGAGCAGGCCGCCGGTCGCCACGTGCGCCGTGTTGATGTGCGGTTGCAGGCCGCTCCAGACGGTCCATGCGCCGAGGCCGACCTGAGCCAGCAGCACCGTCCCCAGCAGCAGCGCCGCGCGGGCTAGCTCCGGCCGGTGCCGATGAACCCTGAGAACGCGCACGATCAGGGCCACCGCCGCGACGGTCACGGCGACAGCGCCCAGCCGGTGCACGAAGTGAAGTGAGATGCCCAGGCTCCACTCGGGCGGCAGCAACCGGCCGAAGGCCAGCGGGAAGTCCGGGATGGCGAGCCCGGCGTCGTTGTGACGCATCGTCGCGCCAAGGAGGATCTGGACGTACACGAGCACCGGAACGGCCAGTGCGAGCCGGGCCAGCAGCGGGTCGCCCAGCGGTTCCGACCGCCCGAAGCCCCTTCGCCAGCCCGGCGACGTGAAGATGCCCAGGCTCACGACCAGAGCAAAGAAGAGCTGGGCCAGACCGGCATGGCTGATCGAGATCGGTTTCGGCAGCAGGTAGATCACCGTGATGCCGCCGAGCAGTCCCTGAGCGATGACCGCGGCGAGCGCCGTCCAGGCCAGTCGACGCACCCAGGCACGGGTCTCGACGCGGGAGGCCCACACCGCCAGACCGATCGTCATCAGACCCACCACGCTCGCGATCAGGCGGTGACCGTGCTCGTAGAGGATGCCGCCCACCATCTTCGAGAACGGGAAGGCGAACATGAAGTAGCCGTAGGTGTTGGGCCAGTCCGGAACGGCAAGCCCCGAGTCGGTGCTCGTGACCAGGCCGCCGGCCGCGATCAGCAGCAGGGACGCCGCGGCCAGCAGCCGGAGGTAGTAGTGCAGCCAGCGCACGACCGAGGCACTCTATCCCCGCCGGCCGGCCCCTTCCAGACCCTTCCGACCGGCCACAATACGCCGCCCGAGCCGACTCAGCCGACGACCTTCTGCCGGCGCAATTCGTCGATTTCCGCGGCGGTCATGCCCAACGCCCCCAGCAGGTCGTCGGCGCCCTCGCCCAGGGCCGGCGACGGCGCGACCGGCGCCGGCGGCGTGCCCGAGAACTTCGCCGCCGGACGAGGCACCCTCATGCGGCCGACCTGCGGATGATCGACTTCCCGCAGCAGCTCGTTCTCGGTCACCTGCGGGTCGGTCAGCACCTCGTTGCGGGTCAGGATCGGCGCACAGGGCACGTCCTCCGCTTCGAGCGCGGCGATCCACGCCGCGGAGGTGCGCTGCCGCATGACGTCGCCGACCATGCCCAGGCGCGAGTCCGCGTTCGAGATCCGCCCCGCCGCTGTGTTGTAGCGCTCGTCCTCCAGCCACTCGAGGTGCCCGGTGGCCCGCGCCATGCCCTCCCACTCCGCGTCCGAGATCGTGGACGCCGTGATGTAGCCGTCGGCGGTCTGGTAGATCAGGTCGCTGGTCGAGCCGGGACGGCCGTGCGCGACCTCGCCGCCGACCAGAATCTGGCGCACGAAGCCCTCGGGCCAGGTGAAGGAGATCGTCGCGTCGAGCATCGCGAGTTCCAGGTGCTGGCCCTCGCCCGTCCGTTCGCGGGCCAGCAGCGCCGCCGTGATCGCCTGGGCCGCGGTCAGGCCGGTCACCTTGTCCGGGATGATCGTCCGCACCATCTTCGGCTCACCCGTGACGCGATCGGCCTGGATGTCGGCGAATCCCGACAGGGCCTGGATGATCGGGTCGTACACGCGCTTCTGAGCGTACGGTCCTTCCTGCCCGAAGCCGCTGATCGAAACGTAGACGAGACGAGGGTTCAGCTCGCGCAGGCGCTCGGCGCCCAGTCCCAGCTTGTCGACCACGCCGGGCCGGAAGTTCTGGACGAAGACGTCGGCGGTGCCGATCAGGTCGAGCAGGATCCCGATGCCGCGCTCGTGCTTCAGGTCGAGGACCAGGGACCGCTTGCCCCGGTTGATCGTCGCGAACCCGGCCGTGACGCCGCCCCGCTGGGGTCCCAGCCGGCGCATGATGTCGCCGCCCGGGGGCGCCTCGACCTTGATCACTTCGGCGCCCTGATCCGCCAGCAGCATGGTGGCGATCGGCCCAGAGACCATCGTCGCCAGTTCAATCACCCGCAAGCCGTCGAGCGGACCCATGGCGGCGCAGGGTACCAGCTACTGCACGCGCTCCCGCAACACGAAATCCACGGTCAGGGACTGGCGCGGATTCAGAATCGTCTCGAAGGGATCACTTACCTCCCAACTGTCCGGAGTCAAGCGCCGAACCGAGATTCGGACCCAGCCCGGCGGGACGCCGCGAGCGGAGTAGGAGCCGTCTTCGCCAGCGGTCGCCTGGTGAACGAGCTGCCCCTCCGCGGACTCGAAGCGGATGATGGCGCGCTCCGCCGGCTGACCCGTGGACGCGCTGCGCACCCGGCCCTGGACAACGATGTCGGCGAGTTCCAGAACCAGCGGCTCGTCCACTGGGATGTCGACATCGTGGAAGAACTGCATCAACTCGTACTCCGGCGCCACCGCGTCGACCCGCCAGCCCTCCCGTCCCGGCAGAGCCCCCCGGAACCAGCCTTCGTTGTCGCTCCGGAAGGTCAGTTCGGGCGAAGTCTGGCGACCGCCGAAGAACACGAGCCCGGGCACCGGAACCTCGTCCAGCATGAGGCGTCCCACGACCGGCACGAGGTCGAGTTCGACCGCCGCGGTCAGATCGTTCACGACCTCGAGGTAGTCCAGTCCGCCGAACCGCCCGCCCGCCTCGTCCGTGATCTCCACACTGAACGCGCCGTTGCCCGGCACGTAGAACTGGACGCGGCCGTTCTCGACCACCGCCCTCTGCTGCGGATAGTCCCCGGGCCGATACTGGCGCCAGAACTCGACCGGGTTCTCCGGCTCGACCTGCTTCAAGCGTGCCACCCAGTGGCTGTCGTAAGGCGAATCGGCCGGGAGCACCGAGAGTTCCAGGAGGTGACTTCGCATGAGCGGAATCCGCTTCCGGGGGAACATCTCGGCGTTCCTCTGGAGAGTGTAGGGACCCGCGCGCGCGGCCACCCGGCTGTCGCAGTCCACCTGGATCCAATGGTGGCCGGGACCCAGTCCCGGCGCCTGGAAGAAACCGTCCCTGGCCACTTCCACCGTCGTCACGACGTCCTCGAGACCGGTCGTCCAGAACGCGGGATCCGCCTTCGCCACGTGGACGACGCAACGTTCGATCAACTCCCTGAAGCCCGGCCCCGCGGCGACGAAACCGGCCAGACTGGCGCCGGGGACGAGCCTCTGGTCGCCCATGCGAAGCTGCCGCCGGCCGAACAACGGCGTCTCCCAGCGGTACTCCGGCGAGTGTCCGGGCAGCCAGAACACGATGTGAACCAGGGTGCCCGGCAAGTCGCAGGACCAGCGGCCGTCGTCCGCCACCGGGCACCGGATCCTCGCTCCCTTCAGGCTGAAGCGCGGGTCCATCCGCTCGGAGTCGACGTCGCCGAGAAGGATCAGGATTTCCGAAACCGGGCGCCGCGGACCGACCACCCGTCCCGAACCGGAAACCGCCGGGAAAACCGGCACCTCGAAGACCGGCACGACCGAGGGGGCCGGCTCATCGCTGCCGTCGGCCTCCGGCCCCGGCTCGCCTGGATCGTCCGGCTCCAGGTCGGGGTCGATGTAGACCTCACGACCCCAGAACCCGCTGCCGGACGCCGGCCGGACGTTCCAGGGTCCGGGCTCGAACAGAAACACCTGGAACGGCTGACCACTGACCACCGGCAGCTCCTGCTCGGCGCCGTCCGCGTTCCTGGCCACGAGCGTCACTTCGGCCGAGACGGTCCGGTAGGCGACCGCCTTCAGCACGACGGGAGCCACTTCGTCCGCCGTCCGGCCGGCGGGTCCGTCCGTTTCCTGGGCATGGGAAGCGGCGGCCCCCAGGACAAGGCTCAGGCCGAGAACCGTGCCGATCACGCCCCGTCGCCGTTCGCTCCTCCCCGCTCCACCCGCTACGGCAGCGTCATCACCAGAGGCTTCTTGCCAGTGACGAGGAGTACTCACGTACGAACCACCTACGGCAAGGTCATCACTAGCGGTTTCTTGCGGGTGACGATGATCGTGTGCTCGAACTGGACCGTCGTCGTTCCGGGCCTGTTGAGCAGCGTCCAGCCGTCCTTCGCGGTCTTCGCCTGCTCGCGGCCGTTGGTAAGAAATGGCTCGATCGTCAGCACCATGCCGTCATGCAGGAAGCGGTCGTCGTTCGGGTCGTCGAAGCCAGGCACGAACTTCGGCTCCTCGTGGAGCGAGCGGCCGATGCCGTGCGAGCCCAGGTTGCGGATCAGGCCGAAACCAGCCCTGGTCGCCGTCTCCTCGATCGCGCGGCCGATGTGGCGCAGGCGGCGACCGTGGCGCGCCTGCCGCATTGCCTCCCGCAGCGCCCGCCGGGTGGCCGAGATCATCCGCCGCCGCACCTCGTTCACCGGCGGCACCGGGTACGCCGCGCCCGTATCGCTGAAGTAGCCGTCGAGTTCGAGCGACACGTCAACGTGGACCAGATCGCCCGCCTCGATCCGCCGGTCGCCCGCGATGCCGTGCGCGACTTCCTCATTGACGCTGATGCAGGTCGCGGCCGGGAAGTCGTAGCAGAACTCGGGCGCCGAACGCGCGCCGCGCGCTTCCATGTACTCCCGACCGATCAGATCGAGTTCGGCGGTCGTCATGCCCGGCTCGAGCGCCTCGCCCATACGCGCCAGACATCGGGCCGCTACCCGACCCGCCCGGCGCAGGGCCTCCAGCTCTTCACGGCCGCCGATCGTCATCGACGTCAGGCTACCGCAGCCAACCAAGCGTATCGGCGTGTAGAGTCCCGCGATGATCGTCGTCGCCCCCAAGACCCGATAACCGGCAGCGCTTGATGACCACCGATCTCGCCCGGAAAGTGACAGTGGCGATCCACCACGCCGAGCAACGAAGCGAGCGCCTCGTCCTTCTCGTCGGTTCCAACGGCCGAGGCAAGGCCGCAGTGTTGGAGGAAGTCGCAGAAGCGGCGGGCGCTCCTCTCGTCAACGTGAACTTGGAACTCTCTCGCCGTCTCCTCCACTTGACCTCGTCTCAGCGTCCCCGCCAAGTCCGGCGGCTCCTTGAAGCAGTACTCGCCGAACTGGACAGCAAAGTCGTTCTGCTCGACAGGCTGGAGTTGCTGTTCGACACCGCACTCCGTCAGAACCCGTTCCGCCTCCTGAAGGACCTCTCGCGCCAGTGGACCGTGGTCGCTGCCTGGAGCGGAGCTACTCACGGCAACCACCTCCGTTACGCCGAACCCGGCCATCCCGAGTATCGCCACTACCCGATCGACGACGTTCAGATCGTCAACGTCGAACCCGCCGCAGGATGAAGTACGAAGACCTCGTCCAGTTCGACCCGATCGAGACCGTCGTTCAGCTTCGCGACGCGGACGAAACCGAAGCGGCCCGCCGCCTCGTGAGCACCTATGTGATCTCCGACGAGATGGCCGAGAAGCTCACGTCCGTGGTCTTTCCGCAGCTTCAGTACGACACGCCGGCCGACAACAAGGGCATCCTCATCGTCGGCAACTACGGCACCGGCAAGTCACACCTTATGTCCGTCATCTCCGGTGTTGCCGAGCATGAGGACCTGGCGAAGGTCCTCACCCACTCCGGTGTCTCCGAGCAGGCCGTCGCAATAGCCGGCAAGTTCAAGGTCGTTCGAACGGAGATCGGGGCCACGACGATGCCTCTGCGCGACATCGTGGTCGACACCCTCGAGGAAGGTCTCCGCGCCCTCGGGGTCGCGTACTCCTTCCCGAGCGTCGCCGAGGTCTCGAGCAGCAAACGGGCCTTCGAGGAGATGCTCACGGCCTTCCTTGCAGAGCATCCCGATCACGGTCTGTTGTTGGTGGTCGACGAACTGCTGGACTATCTCCGCAGCCGCGACGATCAGCAGATCATCCTCGACCTGAACTTCCTGCGCGAGGTTGGCGAAGTCTGCAAGGACCTCCGATTCCGGTTTGTGGCCGGCGTTCAAGAGGCTGTCTTCGACCACCACCGCTTCGCCTTCATCGGCGAAAGCGTCCGGCGCGTTCGCGACCGTTTCGAACAGGTCCACATCGCCCGACAGGACGTGAAGTACGTCGTCGCGCAGCGCCTGCTGCGGAAGTCAGGCGAGCAACACGCCCGCATCCGCGAGTACCTCTCGCCCTTCACCCGCTTCTACGAACGGATGAACGAACGGCTGGACGAGTTTGTCGACCTGTTTCCTGTTCACCCCGACTATGTGGATACGTTCGAGCGCGTAACCGCAGCCGAGAAGCGGGAGGTGCTGAAGACCCTCTCACTGTCGATCAAGGGACTTCTGGCGTGCGAACTGCCCTCGGAACACCCGGGCCTGATCGCCTACGACGACTACTGGTCCACGCTGCGAGGCAACCCGTCCTTCCGCACCATTCCCGACATCAAGGCTGTCATCGACTGCAGTCAGGTACTCGAGTCCCGAGTGGAGCAGGCGTTTGGCAGACCGAACTACAAGCCGATGGCGCTTCGCATCATCCATGCGCTCTCGGTCCACCGACTGACCACCGGAGGTCTGGACACTCCTCTCGGCGCCACACCGGCTGAACTGCGGGACAGCCTCTGCCTCTACCAGGAGGGCATCGAAGACCTCGGGGGCGACCCCACCGACGACCTGGTTTCTCAAGTAGCGACCGTCCTCCGGGAGATCCACCGGACGGTCAGCGGCCAGTTCATCTCGTCCAACCCGGAGAACGGCCAGTACTACCTCGACCTGAAGAAGACGGACGATTTCGACGCCCTGATCGAGCGGCGGGCGGAGAGCCTCGACCCGGCACGGCTCGACCGGTACTACTACCAGGCGCTTCGCCAGGCGATGGAGTGCACGGACGAAACCTATGTCACGGGCTACCGCATCTGGGAGCACGATCTCGAATGGCGCAGCCGCAAGGCGGCACGTCAGGGTTACCTGTTCTTCGGCGCTCCGAACGAACGATCCACGGCCGTACCGCCGCGAGACTTCTACATCTACTTCCTTCAGCCCAACGAGCCCCCCTCTTTCAAGGACGAGAGGGCACAGGACGAGGTCTTGGTCCATCTGACGGGCGCGGACGACGAGTTTCGGAACATCCTGCGCAGCTACGCGGCTGCGGCCGAACTTGCCTCGACCTCCTCCGGCCACGCGAAAGCTACCTACGAGTCGAAGGCCTCCGGCTTTCTTCGCAGCCTGGTCGTCTGGCTTCAAGAGCACATGGACTCGGCCTTTGAAGTGGTCCATCGGGGTCGGCGCAAGCCGCTGCTCGCATGGACAGAAGGTCAAGCTGTTCCGGGGCTCTCCGCGGCGACGACTCCCTCACGGATCAACCTGCGCGACCTGATGAACGCAGTTGCCGGCATCTGTCTGGAGGCCCACTTCGCAGACCGGGCACCGGAGTATCCCAGCTTCTCGGTGCTGATCACCGCGGAGAGCCGTCCGCAGGCAGCACAGGACGCGTTACGGCGCATAGCCGGAGCATCCAGGACCAGGCAGGCTGCCGCCGTGCTGGATGCGCTCGAGCTTCTCGACGGTGAACGCCTGGACCCCGACAACTCGCGGTACGCACGACACATTCTGGATGCCTTGGGCCGAAAGGGCCAGGGCCAGGTCGTCAACCGATCAGAGTTGATCCAGGAGTTACTCGGCGTCGAGTACATGGCCCCGCAAACCCTCCGCTTGGAGCCCGAGTGGGTGGTCGTGCTGCTTGCGGCGCTGGTGCACGCTGGGGCCCTCGTCCTCCTAGTGTCAGGCAGGAAGTTCGATGCCTCGGACCTCTCGACCATCGCCGCCATCTCGGTCGATGAACTGGCCCGCTTCAAGCATGTCGAGCCACCTAAGGAATGGAACGTCCCGGGCCTCCGCGCCCTGTTCGAGCTGCTAGGCCAGAGCCCGGGCGTCGCCGCGCTCGTCACCCAAGGCAAGGAGGCGCCGGTTCGCGAACTTCAAGTCGGCGTCCAGCAGATGATCGACCGTCTGGTCCGCGCCGAAGACGCGGTTCGGGGCGGCCTTCAGTTCTGGGGGCAAACGCTCGTCCGCGAGGAAGAGACCGCGCATCCGGTGTTCAACCTGGCACGGACCAAGAACTTCCTGGAGACGGTCCAGGCCTTCAACACACCCGGAAAGCTCAAGAACTTCAGGCCGGACGCCCGTGACGTCAGGAGCCACAAGGCGGCGATCCGTGCTCTTGACGAGGCCGAGAGCGCCCAACGTCTGGCAGTGGAACTTGCGCCCGCGGAGACCTACTTCGCCGCGGCCGAGGCCGCACTCTCCAACTCGGGCCCATCCTCCGAAGAATGGACGCGTCAGCTGCAGACGACAAGGAAAGCGGTCCTCGCGGAACTGGCGAACCGCTCGCCCCAGGACACCGCTACGGTCCGCCGGCGAGTGCTAAGCGCACTCGACGATCTCAAGCGGGACTACATTGAACGGTACCTCACCCTCCACACCAAGGCTCGGCTCGGTGTCAACGACGATCGCCGGAAGACGGCCCTGCTTCGGGACGTACGATTCGCGCGACTCGACACCCTCTCGGCCATCGACTTGCTACCGACTCGGCAATTGGAGGACCTGCGAAAGGGACTTGAGCGGCTAACGACCTGTTTCGCGCTGACCAAGGAAGACCTCGATGCAAGGCCGACCTGCTCCCACTGCGAGTTCAGGCCTTCAATGGAGGACTCCTCTCCAGGCGTAGCCACGGCTTTGGCGAGCATTGACGACCGCCTCGACGGGATACTGAAGGCGTGGTCCGAGACACTGCTCGCGAACCTGGACGATCCCTCGACTAGCGAGAACATCGCCCTGCTCGATCCTGAGCGCCGCACGCCCGTCGAGGCTTTCCTACGGTCCGGAGAGCTACCCGAGTCGCTGACATCTGAGCTCATCGACGGAGTCCGCGCCGTCCTATCGGGGCTTGTCAAAGTAGAGGCAAACATCGGGGAGGTCCGCACTGCCCTGCTCGACGGCGGGTCGCCCGCAGCTCCCACTGAGATGAAGCAGCGGTTCGCGAAGTACGTGGACAGTCTCACCAAGGGAGAGGATCCGGCGAGGGTCCGGATCGTGCTCGAGTAGCTTCTCATGAACAGGGAAGAACTCATCCGGCGTATCAAGGGCTACGAGTGGGAAGATCTGGAGTTCAAGGCCGCCCAACGTGGCGTTCCAGGAGAGGCCTACACAACCGTCTCCGCGTTTGCGAACACGCAAGGCGGCCGGCTCGTGTTCGGCGTCCGCGACAAAGACGGCGACCTTGAGGTCGTCGGTGTCATCGAAGTCGACAGAGTGCAGAACGACTTCCTCACAGTTCTGCGCTCCGGTCAGAAGTTCAACCGAGCCATCGAAGCCGAAGGTCAGCTCCTAGAGGATGAAGGCAAGGCGCTGATCGTCTTCTACATTCCAGAAGCCCAGAGACAGGACAAACCTGTCTATCTGAATGGAGACATCAAGCTCTCGTTTCTCCGCCGCGGGGCGGCCGACGAAAGGTGTACACCAGCCGAGATCGAACGGTTGCTCCGCGACGCCGCAGACGTCACCTATGACAGCGTCGCGGTGGACCTCGACCCCGAACGGTGCTTCGACGCCTCGTCCGTCCGCTGGTACCGACGTCTCCTTGAAGATCGGAACCTGAGCCATGACCCGGAATGGTCAGACACGGACTTCCTTCTTGAATGGGGCCTCATAGTCGAGAAGGGCGACCGCCTCCTACCAACCCGTGCGGCGGTCCTGTTGTTCGGTAGCCCGTCGGCCTTCCACCAACTCCTGCCGCGACCGGTTGTCGACTGGCAGTGGCACCGCGGTGACTGGCCCGACGGCTTCGACGACCAGCGATGGACGGACCGACTCGTCATCGAGTCGAACCTCATAGAAGCGTGGAAGGTACTTCACAATCGCTATCTGCAACGCGCAGAGGTCCCCTTCGCTCTCCACCCGGAGACGCTGCAACGAGCCGATCGTCCCCCGGACTACGCGGCGTTCCGCGAGGCGGCGATCAACCTGCTGATACATCAGGACTATGCCGACCACTCGCGCAAGGCGGAGATCCACTCGTATGACGACCGCACGTCGCTGTGGAACCCCGGAGACGCTTTCGTCTCGGCGGAGGCCCTCCTGGAACCGCAAGGGACGGCAGTCCGCAACCCGAGGATAGTCACGGCCTTCCGTCGCATCGGTCTGAGTGAGCAGGCAGGTTCAGGGCTTCGCGCCATCTTCGGCCACCAGCGGCAGCTCGGTCACGTGCCGCCTGTCATCGCCAGCGACAGGGTCGAGAAGACCTTCGAGATCACTCTCCTCAAGGAGGAGCTCGTCTCTGAACGGCAACTCCTCCTTCAAGCGAGCTTGGGGGTTCGCTTGAGCGACCCGGAATCCAGGGCGTTCGCGTTCGCCTGCCGCGAAGGACGTCTGCGACTTGGCGATGTTCGGGCCGTGACGGGTCTCTCCGGTGGCGACGTCATGGCCGTCCTCAACAGGCTGACGGCTCAGGCGCTGATCTCGCCGCTTGAAGGCTCCGAGGCTCCCTTGTTCGTCCCGGCCGCTCACCTTGAGGAGCAGCTTGGCGAACTAGGTCGTGCCGGAGCTTTCCGGTCCTCGGACGCTCCCTCCGCACCACCGCCCGGAGACTTGTCCACTGCACAACCCGGCCAGCCAACGGCGAACTTGTCCACTGCACAAGGTCCAGGTTTGGCGGAGCTAACGGCCGTTCAGGATCGGATCATCCGGCTCTGCGATACGCCCCGCCGTCTGGCCGAGCTGATGTCGGCAGTGAGAATGAAGAACCGGGGCTACTTCAAGGCGCAGCATCTGGACCCCCTGCTGCACACGGGGGTTCTCCAGATGACTCATCCGGATCAGCCTCACCATCCGCGTCAAGCCTATGTGCTCACTCCGGCTGGCATCGCGATCAAGGCCCGTCGTCTGAGCGCCTCTGCCAAGAGCGCAGCAACGACCCAAGGAGAGCGCCCCGATGCCCAATGACATGTGGACGGGCGCTGTGCGCGGTGGCCGCGCCGAGCCGCCCACACAAGACAAGCTGTACAAGGCCTCCTCAACGAACGGCTCCAACGACGGCCCGGTCGAATGCCTGGGGCTGACCTTCGAGAGCGACGACGAACGCCGGGAGCACTTTCTGGGCAGGCTGAGAAAGGGGCTGGAGGAACTCCACACTCGGCTCGACGGTGTTCCCTGGGACGGTGCCGAGCACGCCGTGGCTCGGCTCTCGGCCATTCGGCATTGGCCCATGGGCAGCCAAGCGCAACTCCGCACGCTCGTCGAACGGATGCGCTCGGCGGATCGCACCAAGGGCCTGCTCCAGCGCTGGAAGGACGAGGTCGGCTTCCCCGAAGGCGAAATCGAGGACATCCTGAATCTGTCCGACCCGCCCTTGCACACCGCCTGCCCGAATCCCTTTCTGGACGAGTTCGTAGCAACGTACGGTAAGCCCTACGACCCTGACGAGCCATACCGCCGCACACCCTTCGCCGTCGACGTCAAGGAAGGGAAGACACACGCCGTCTACCGAGCGCATGGCTACCACACGAAGGTGCCCCATCTAGCGATCCTCCCTTCCCTGCTCCACTACACCGAACCAGGCGATCTCGTTCTCGACGGCTTCTCCGGCTCCGGGATGACCGGCGTCGCGGCTCAATGGTGCGAGTCGGCACCGAAGAGCTACCGCCAGCGTCTCGAAGCGACGTGGGCGGAGCAGGGCCTGGGGAAGCCAAAATGGGGCGCTCGCCGGGCCATCCTGAACGACCTATCCCCGCTCGCAGGCTTCATCGCGGCGAACTACACGCTGCCCATCGAGGTGGACGAATTCGCCGAGGCTGGTCGCAAACTGCTCGACGAGGTCGATGCGGAACTGGGCTGGATGTACGAGACACTGCACACGGACGAGCGGACGAAGGGGCGAATCAGCTACACGGTCTGGAGCGAGGTCTTCGGCTGCTTGAACTGCGGCGCCGAACTCGTCTTCGTGCTGGAAGCTCTAGACAGGACCACAGGCCGTACCGACCCGACCATCGCCTGTCCCCAGTGCAGTGCCGTCGCCCGCAAGGAGAACATGGAACTCCGCCTGGACAACTACGTCGATCCTGCGACCGGGGAGGTGCGACAACGTCCGAAACGTGTACCTGCCCTGATTCACTATCGAGTGGGCGGAGAACGGTACGAAAAGACCCCGACATCAGCGGACACCGCCCTGCTCGAGCGGATCGCATCCATGCCGCTGCCGGCTGCCTTCCCAGTCAATTCGCTTCCCGAATGCCAGATGACTCGGGTCGGGCGGATGGCAACAACGAAGACAACCGCCATACACCACCTCTACCTCCCAAGGGCCGCACACGCTTTGACCGCTCTTTGGCGACGTGCCAGCTCCTACTCGGACCCACGAGTCCGACACATGCTGCTCTACTTCGTCGAGCAGGCCGTCTGGGGGATGTCCCTTCTCAATCGCTACCAGCCGGTCCAACACGGCCGGCTCGGCGGTTCGCAAGTCAATCGGCAGTTGTCCGGCGTGTACTACGTAGGCTCCCAGATCGCAGAAGTGTCACCCAGATACAACCTCGGCAACAAGCTGTCCCGGCTTGCCAAGGCGTTTTCTGCCAACGACAAAGGACGAGCCCCATGTATCGTGACGGCGGGAACGGCGGCGGCCCTTAGCGTCCCCGACGGTTCCGTAGACTACATCTTCACCGACCCCCCTTTCGGCGAGAACATCTACTACGCTGACCTGAACTTCCTAATCGAATCCTGGCACGGTGTGCTGACAAATGCGGCGCCAGAGGCAATTGTCGATCGCGTCAGAGCTAAGGGCCTACCCACGTACCAGCGCCTGATGCAACGAGCGTTCGAGGAGTACAGACGTGTCCTCAAGCCAGGTCGCTGGATTACTGTAGTCTTCCATAACTCCAGCAACGCGGTCTGGACGGCGATTCAGGAAGGGCTGCTCGCGGCAGGTTTTGTCGTCGCCGACGTGCGGACTATGGACAAGAGCCAGGGATCGTTCAAACAGGTAACGAGCACAGCCGTCAAACAGGACCTCATCATCTCAGCCTACAAGCCAAACGACGGCCTGGAAGGGCGCTTCGAGCTGACCAAAGGCACTGAGGACGCCGCCTGGGACTTCCTACGCACACACTTGAAGCAACTTCCAGTTTTCGTGGCCAAGGACGGCCGGACCGAGATTGTCCACGAGCGGCAGCCTCATATCCTCTTCGACCGCATGGTCGCCTTCCATGTCCTTCGCGAGGTCGCCGTGCCCCTGTCCGTGGGCGAGTTCCTGGTCGGCGTCAGCCAGCGCTACCCCGAACGCGACGGCATGGTCTTCCTTCCCGACCAGGTCACGGAGTACGACCGGAAGAGAATGGCAGCCAGCGAGGTGGCCCAGTTGGAGATCTTCGTCCGCGACGAGGCGACGACGATCCAATGGCTGAGACAGCAACTGCTCCACAAACCTCAGAGTTTTCAGGATCTCCACCCAGCCTTCCTGCGCGAACTGCGGAGTCAACTGAAGCACGAGAAGCTACCCGAACTATCTGACATGCTAGACCAGAACTTCCTCCTCTACGGCGGCTCGGGTGATGTCCCCAGCCAGATCCACTCCTATCTCTCGACGAACTACAAGGACCTTCGCAAACTCCCTAAAGACCACCCTGCTCTGAAAGCGAAGGGCGCCGGTCGCTGGTACGTACCCGACCCGAAGAAAGCTGCTGACGTAGAGAAGCGCCGCAACGGTCTCCTCCTCCGCGAGTTCAAGGAGTACGTCGCTGCACCCCAGCGCCGCCTGAAGCTCTTCCGCCTTGAGGCCGTCCGCGCTGGCTTCTTCCGCGCGTACCAAGACGGTGACTACGACACCATCATCCGAGTCGCTGACAGACTTCCTCCGACAGTCCTGCAGGAGGACCAAAAGCTCCTACTCTGGTATGACCAGGCCGTGACCCGGACCGCCTCATGACCGGCAGTGCCGACGCCACATGCCTTCCAGCCTGGCCCACCCACTACGCTCGAGCCGGGACCCATGTCTGGTCAAAGAACGAGGCACCTGATCCGGAAGAACAGAAGCTCCACATCCGGCCTTGGCTCTCTGCTCTGATCCAAGGCGAGCATGTCAACCTCCTCGTAGGTAGTGGCCTGACCACGGCCGTCGGCGCAGCAGTGGACGTCGCAGCACTGGATATGGGGATGGTTGAGTTTCGACACGAGATGGCGGGTGCGATTCAGCAAGCCGCTGAAGATGCCGCCGAGCGTTCGGCACGCGGTAAACCGAATTTTGAAGACCAGATGCGTGCCGTTGCAGAGCTCGTCAGTGGGCTCCGCATTCTTGGACTCCACGGGGACAAGGACGCCTCGGCCCAGCTCCGCACATGGGAGCGGGAGTACGAAACCGCACTGCAGGACTTTTGGCATGCACTACTCCTCTCGGAGCGTCAGATCCGGGACGCCTTCGCGGACGGCCACGTAGAAGGTCTACGGTTACTATCCTCTTTCTTCCAGACCTTCAGTAACCGCCCTGGTTCTCGCGAAAGGCTGCACATCTTTACAACGAACTACGACAGACTGATCGAGTACGGCTGCGAGTTCCTGGGACTCCGAGTTCTCGATCGATTCGTTGGACGGTTGTCTCCAGTCTTCCGCTCGTCCCGCCCTGCTGTCGACCTGCACTACAACCCCCCTGGGCTGCGCGGCGAGCCCCGCTACCTCGACGGCGTCGTGAGGCTCACGAAGCTGCATGGCTCGCTCGACTGGCACAGTCGCAAGACTCACCTAGGAGGCCCCGAGATCGTCCAACACACTCTTCCGTTCGGCGCGGAACCTACTGACTCCGAAGTATCTTCACGGGCAACCAACAGCTTGATGATCTACCCGAATGCCGCTAAGGACACGGAGACGTTGGAGTATCCCTACGCAGACCTGTTTCGTGACTTCGCAGCCGCGGTCTGCCGACCCGACACCGTGTTGGTCACCTACGGCTACGGCTTCGGTGACGATCACGTGAACCGGGTGATCCGGGATATGCTCACGATCCCGTCGACACATCTCGTGATCCTGTCCTACGAGGACACCGGCAGGCGGGCCGAGCGATTCGTGAAGGCCAGCATGCGCGAGCAGCAGATCACAATCCTGGTCGGCGAGCACTTTGGCAGCCTGTTCGAGCTGGTCGAGCACTACTTGCCGAAGCCCTACATCGACTTCAACCTCGGAACCATGACCGAAATCCTGAAGCGTACACGACCAGACCCGCATGTCGGAGGAGGCGGGCAGAACGAGGAGCCCGACGGCAAGGTAGCAAACGTGTGACGACTTCCGGCTCACACCCAAGCGACCGAGCAATTGGCACCGTCGACGAGGTGTCGGCGAACCAGATCGAGGTAGCAATCAGCTCCGAGGCGCCGCTGGCGACCGCGATCACGAACGGCCGGCCGACTGCGTTTCCTCGCATTAGCACCTACCTGACGATTCCGAGCGAGGTGGGTTCAACGGTCGGTTGGATCACGTCGGTGCGTGCCCGCCCTGCGCCATTCCCACCGGCCGGCGAGTCGCGAGCGCATGGATTCGTGGATCTTCCCTTTCCCCGACGCATCGCATCACTCGTACCCTTGGGAACGCTCGTAAGCACACTTCAGGACGGCCGCTGCGCGCTCGTCTTTCGCCGTGGTGTCGACGCGGCCCCGGTTCTCGGCGATCAAGTCCTCTTGCCCACCCGGGAACAGCTTCAGGCAATCGTTGAAGGCGACCGCTCGGCGACACGGGGCCGTGTCCTTCTGGGCCAAGCACCTCTCGCCGGCAATGCGCCCGTGCACGTAGACCCCGACCGTTTGTTCGGACGCCACCTAGCAGTGCTTGGAAACACGGGCTCCGGCAAGTCCTGTACCGTGGCCGGCCTGCTGCGACAGTCGATCAACGAAGCGACGAACGCGCGGGAGCAACACGAAAGGGCAGGCCCTCCCAACGCCCGCTTCATCCTCCTCGACCCACACGGAGAGTACGCTCACGCCTTCTCAGACCTGGACGTGAGGCTCTTCCAGGTTGAGAAAGCAACCAACGCAGCGCAACAGCTCAAGGTCCCTGCCTGGCTCTGGAACGGTGAAGAGTGGGCCGCGTTCACGACCGCGGCACCTGGTGTCCAGCGCCCGACGCTGTTCAAAGCCCTCCGACACTTGCGAGCCGGTGCTGAGCCTCCCAACTCCTTGGCGAGAAGAGTCGCCAGGGTGGCACGGCGCTACGAGCGCGACTTCCGTCTCGCAGTCGCGGTAGGCCCGAACGAAAAGGGAGGCGGAAAAGAGGACGTCGCAGATCTTCTCTCCAGCACAGCAGACGAATTCGGCGCACTCTCCCGAGAAGCCACGAGTTGCCATTCGCCTCTGGGGGAACCGCTGAAGTCCGTACAAGTAGCCGCGACACGTCTCGAACAGGAGGCGCGTGAAGGGCTGCCCTCCAAGGGGAAGCAATGGCACCGCAGCCTAGCGCCAAACAGAATCGCAGACGTGGAGGAACGCTTGGCCGACGTGCTCGACTTGGTTGAGCCACCGACCGACAAAGCCGCTTGGGACCACGACCAACCGCGCCCCTTTCCAGTTGAGAGGCTACCTGACTACGTCGACGGATTGGCGGCGCAGTCACAAGGCCGAGACATAGCCCAGTTCGTGGACACACTGAACCTCCGTATTCGAGACCTCACAAGGCGACGACGTCTGGCGTCAATCGCACTTCCACCAGACGGAGAGGAGATTGCACTCTCCGATTGGTTGGCCGATGTAGTAGGAGACGACGGGGCCAACGGCCAGCTCTCGATCATCGACCTTTCTCTAGTGCCATCCGATGTCGTCCAGATAGTCGTAGCAGTTCTCGCTCGCCTCACGTTTGAGGCCCATCAGAGATACAGACACCATCACCGACGGGACCTGCCAACAGTCCTCGTCCTCGAGGAGGCTCACAGATTCGTGCATCGGGCTATGGCTGGCCAAGAGGCCACCGGCGCCGAGCGCGCCTGTGGGCGCGTGTTCGACCGAATCGCCAGAGAAGGCAGGAAACTCGGTCTTGGGCTTGTGCTTTGTTCGCAGCGCCCATCCGAACTGTCTCCCACAGTTTTGTCCCAGTGCAGCACTTTCCTGCTGCACCGGATCGTGAACAGGCAGGACCAAGACTTGGTGCGCCGAATGGTCCCCGACGGAATGAGCACATTGCTTCGGGAACTCCCTAGCCTTCCGACGCGTCGTGCGATTCTGCTTGGCTGGGCGGCATCGGCGCCAGTACTGGTCGAGGTTGACGAACTGCACGAGACCCAGCGCCCAGATTCGGCCGACCCAGCGTTCTGGGGAGTGTGGACAGGACGCGATCAAAGAGACGTCGATTGGAAGCCAATCGCCGAAGAGTGGGCCGGCACAAGACGGATGACGGAAGGGAGTAGCACCGCTCGGAAGGCGCCGGAGAAACAGCCGGCAGCTACGCAGCCAGCCGATGACGACATCCCGTTCTGAGGCTTCAAGGACGCTTGGCACGTTCCGTGACCTCGCGGCTGCACGAGGAAACGGTGGTCCCGATGGCTAGTTGGCGTGAGAGGATCCTGGAGGACCTAGCGCCGGGAGTCGCGTCGGTAACGCTGGCCGCCGACCCGGACGACTTGTTGCTCGACGAAGAGGTGCTCGAAGAGGTCCGGCGCAGGGGCTTTCAGTTCTTCACTTTCGAGGATCCGGTGGCGTTCCGCCTTGCCCACGAGATGCGATCCCGCCACCCCCGCGTCTCGGGCAATGCCGAAGGCGCGAACGCGGAACTACTCCTACGTTTCGACCACGACGATCTCGCCTCCATCCCCTACGATCTCTTGCAGGTTGGAAGACCCTTGCGCTTCGGCCTCTCCGAGCTGTTCCCCGAACTCAGTTGTGCGGTACTCGCAACACTGGACACAGCCGACCTGAACGCGGTTGATGACGCACAAAGGGAACGCAGGCCTAAGGCACTTGGCGAGAAGGCTACGAAGGACTTTGTACTCCAGCACGTCTTCGGCGTTCGGGCTACTGAGATCAAGAGCCCGGCCGACCTCCTGCAGATTCTGTTGCGGCGGCACTACCGCGAGATCCGGCTGCCGCGGCCACTGGATGAACGACTAGTCGCGGTGCTCCGACGGAACGAAGCGTTCGCGTCGTGGCCACTTGAGACCATCGTCCCGGAGCGAGAGGCCTTCTTCGCCTTCTTGCAAGAGCGCTGGCCTGTCTTCCTAGACGGCAGCGCGGGTGAAGATGGGCAGATCAAGGCGGAGCGTCCGCTGATCCTGAACGGACCACTCCACCTGCCGTTCGATCACGCCGATGTCCGGGTGTACATCGACAACCTGTTCCTTGAAGGGAAACTCGTCCCTGTTCCCCACGCGCCGGAACTGGGCCGGCACGGCGATTGGGTCTCCGTTGGAATCCGCAGCGACCTCGAAGTAGATCGCTTGCGCCGGCTTGAGAAGCTGCTGGGGCACGTCGATCGCGTCGTGCCTCAGTCCGGTGTAAGACACCCGGAATGGCTGTCGTTCGCTTGGCTGTGGGCGGAACTGGGCGTCCTGTGGTGGTCCACCCTAGCCCCGGCTCGCCAGCAGTTGAGCGGTCGCCTGACCAGCCTCCGTCGCCGGGTGGATGAGGCATTTCGCGGCTGGGTCGAGAGCCGCTACGCTGGGCTGCACAACCTACCGCCCGACCCTCCGGTGATGGTCCATCACCTGCCACGCTATCTCGCCCGGCGGCTCGAAGACGCGACCGAACGGAGGATCGCCCTGGTCGTGGTCGACGGCCTGGCGTTGGACCAATGGCTCGTGCTCCGCGACGTTCTTGGTGACCAACGCCCAACACTCGGTTTCCGGTCAGATGCACTCTTCGCCTGGGCGCCTACCATCACGTCGGTGTCACGCCAGTCCATCTTTGCCGGCACACCGCCGTTCTACTTCGAGTCGAGCATCCACACGACCGAGAAGGAACCTTCGCTGTGGCATGGGTTCTGGGCCGAACATGGCCTGAGCGAGCACGAAGTCGAGTATCTGAAGGGCGGCACCTGCGACAGCGTCGACGAGTTGCGGGATCGCGCTTCCGTGCGTGGACTGCGAGTACTCGGCGTCGTCCTCAACAAGGTAGACGACATCATGCACGGCATGGAACTGGGCGTCGCCGGCATGCACAACCAGGTCCGGCAGTGGGCCGAGGAAGGCCAGCCCGTGGCCATCGTGGAGTCGCTCCTCGAGGCTGGTTTCGCCGTGTTTCTGACGTCGGACCATGGCAACGTCGAGGCGCGAGGCTACGGCCGGCCCTCTGAGGGAGCGCTTGTCAGCACGCGGGGGAAGCGTGCGCGCGTCTACTCAGATACGACTCTGCGAAACCGCGTGCTTGAGCAGTTCCCAGACGCCGTCGCGTGGCCGGGGCCCGGTCTTCCAACCGACTGTCACGCTCTCTTGGCGCCTGGCAGATCCGCCTTTGCGCACAAAGGCGACCGGATCGTCGGGCACGGCGGCGTCTCTCTTGAAGAGCTCGTCGTCCCCTTGATCGAGATCAGGCGAAAAGCAGAATGAACCGAGCCGGTCAGATCGGTTTCAGCCAGCGCATTCAGCTCGACTGGCTGGAGTACACGGCAAACCTCGTTCTCGCGGACAACACGACGGCCGAGATCGCTTCGGAACTCAACGAACGCCTGCGGGAGAAGCTGTCCGTCGGCAACGAACCGAAGCGCGGTAACCGGCACAAGGCGATCACGATCCTGACAAAGGTGTGGGCCAACGTCCCAAGAAACCGCGTGGGGCTGAGAGACCAGGGGATCCACTTGCTTCAACGTCCGTCGGCAGCGGAACGCACTTTCGTCCACTGGTGCATGTGCATGGCGGCCTACCCGTTCTTCTGGCAAGTCGCACACCAGACCGGTCGGCTCTTGCGCCTACAGGGAACGGCTGGTGCCGCCCAAGTGCAGCGCCGCGTCCGTGAGCAGTTCGGTGAACGCGAAACGGTGGCCCGCGCCACGAGGCGGATTCTGCGGACATTCATCGACTGGGATGTCCTTCAGGAAAGCGGTTCAAAGGGCGTCTACAGCGCGACATCGAAGCGCGTCGTAGGGAACCGGGATCAACTCGCCGCCTGGGCCATCCAGGCGGTGCTTGCAGCCACGGGAGATCGACCGCAGCAAGCCAGGGCACTGCTACACGGTCCCCACATGTTCCCGTTCGATGTGTCCCTTCCGTCCACGAGAGAGCTTGAAGCCTGCACCACGCTTGAAGTCACGCATCACGGACTGGATCAAGAAGCCTTGGTCGCTCTCACGGATCGCTCCTAGACTTCACCGGGATCACACAACCCCGGATGGCCGAGACGAGCCAGCACGCCTGTTCGCCGTGCCCACGGGCCACGATCTTCGCTGCGACCATCACGCCCCTCCGTAGAGTCCGCACGAGTGGCGCTGGAATGAAAGCTGTGTAGCTCTCATTCGGCTGCACGTCGTTTCGAACCAGCGTCACCTGCCAGTAGCGGACGTGAGCTTCAAGGCCAAGCAGCTTCTTCCCCATCACCGGGAGGCTCTCTATGAGCGCCGTGCGACGTGTCCTCTCTTGCAACTCCCGCAAGACGGCCAGAAGGTCCTTCGTCCCATGGCCCGAGGGGTCGACCTTCTTCGTGTCCTCAACTGGACGAGTAACTTGCGGTCCTGATCTCTCTTCCGGGAAGATCTTCTCCATGGCAGCATCGGTGATGGGGATCCCCAGGCGCCGCAGTTTGTTAACTGCCGTCCAGCCGCTCAGACCGCTACCGCCGACACCCCCGGATGCGGAACTATGGGAACGGCAGTCGTGCCGTGGCCATGGCCAGCCCATGGCCTCCAACAGCACGACGCTGCCACAGGTGCACTGCAGGATTTGGATGGCTTTTCCGCATTCCCAGCAAGCCGTCGGATAAGTCCAAGTCCGGCACGATGGGCCATGTGTGGGAATCGCCATCCGGCTGCTTTGGCTCACCTGGCCTTTGCGAGCACTCGGCATCACCCTGCCGGACTGCGGGCGCAGAAACGTCGCGGACTCTACACCAGGAGCGGGTCCGCGACGACCTCGACCGTGGCCGGCCCATCGTGGTCCAGCGCACGCTCGAGCGCACTGTCGAGTTCGCCCGCGTCCTCGACCCGGATGCCGAGGCCACCGCAGTTCGTCACGAACTCGGCGAAGTTCGGGTTCGTCAGGTCGGTCATCCAGACGGGCAGTTCGATCGCCCGCTGCTCCTTCGAGATCTTGCCGAGCTCGCTGTTGTTCAGCAGAACGTGGGTGATGTTCATCCGGTGGTGGACGGCGGTCATCACCTCTCCAAGGTACTGGCCGAAGCCGCCGTCGCCGGTGATCGCCACCACCGGCCGGCCGGCGAACCGCTCGTCGGCCGTCTGCGTCGCCGCCCAGGCGCCCATCGCCGCCGGGTAGCCGAACCCGATCGAACCGAGATATCCCGACATCAGCACGGCCTGCCGCCGGCACTCGAAGTAGCGGCCGAAGGAGTACGTGTTGTTGCCGACGTCGACGGCGATGATCGCGTCCTCGGGCAGGCAGCGGTTCAGCGACGCGAACACGGCCGCGGAACTCACGCCGGCCTCGCCGACATCCGCGAGACGGCGTTCCTTCTCCAGCCGCCAGATCCGCCAGCGCTCAGCGACCTCCGGCCGCTGGTCCATGGTGTCGGTGGCGCCGTCGCCGAGCGCCTCCGCGAACAGCCGCGCGGTGACCCCGATCTCGCCCCAGACGGGCACGTCGACGGCGTGGAACTTGCCGAGGGCCATCGCCTCGAAGTCGACCTGGATGACCGGCTTGAAGGTCGTGATCCCGGTGTGGTTCGAGAACGAGGCGCCGAACACGATGAGCAGGTCGCTCTCGTTCATGAACCAGCTCGCGACCGGCGTGCCACTGCGGCCGAGGACGCCGCAGCCGAGCGGGTGGTCGTCGGAGATCAGCCCCTTCGCCTTGAACGTCGTGACCACCGGCGCGTTCAACCGCTCCGCGAGAGCCGTGACGCCGCCCATCTCGAAGCGGGCGCCGTGGCCGACGATGATGACCGGTCGGCGAGCGCCGCGAATCAACTCCAGGGCGCGTTCCGTGGCCTCGGGCGGTGGGGTGATCCCGGGTGGCGTCAGCCGACCCTCGGGCGACCCGGCAGAAGCTTCCGAAGGCAGCGTCTGAACCTCGTCCGGGAAGATGAGGTGCGCCACGTCGCGCTTGAGGATCGCGTTCTTGCAGGCCAGATTCGCCAGTTCCACGTGCCGGCTGTCCCGGTAGACGGCGTGACTCATCGCGGCGACGCCGGCAAAGGCAGCCGAGAGGTCGACCTCCTGGAACGCCCCGGGGCCCAGGACCTGGGTGTCCACCTGGCCGGTCAGCGCCAGGATCGGAGCACGGTCCATCCGCGCGTCCCACATCCCGGTGAGCAGGTTCGTGGCGCCCGGTCCGGCGATCGTCAAACAGGCAGCGGGCCGGCCGGTCAACTTGCCATAGGCCGAGGCGGCAAACGCCGCCGCGCCCTCATGGCGGACACCGACGTACTGGAGGGCGCCGGCCTCGCACTGCGCCCGGATCGCGTCGGCCAGTCCGAGGTTCGAATGGCCGACCATTCCGAAGACGTGGGTCATCCCCCAGTTGACAAAGGTCTCGACCATCGCGTCGCTCACCGTGCGCGGTCGCTCGACCTCTTTCTCCAGACCGACATAGATGCCGTCGCCGCGGACCTCGACTGCGTAGGTCGGCACCCGCTCGTCGTAGCCCGCCGGCGACTTGCCCGTGAGCGGGCAGTAGTCCCAGCCATGCCACGGGCAACGCAACCAGCCGTTCTCGATCGATCCCTCCCCCAACGGGCCACCCTGGTGCGGACAGCGGTTGTCCAGCGCGCCGTACTGCCCGTCGTGGTGCGTCAGGCAAATGGAGCGGCGGCCCGCCACCACCGTCTTGACCCGGTTCTCGGCCAGCTCGTCGAGGTCGGCGACCTTGAACCAGGCCAGGCCGGAGGCGGGGTCGTCCATCAATCAGGCAGCACGAGGATGCGGAGGTTGCGGAACCAGATCTCGTTGCCGTGGTCCTGGAGCGCGATGTGGCCCGTCTCCATCATCCCGTAGCCGGGCATCGAAGCGAACTTGCTGGCCTCAACCAGCGCCTTCCAGTCGTCGTCCCAGAGCATGTACTCGACCACCTTCTCGCCGTTCAACCAGTGCGTGACCCGGTTTCCTTCCACCCGCAGGGCGGAAGTGTTGAACTCGCCCACCGGTACCAGCTCACCGCCCTGCCGAGCGTGAAGGGCGTAGTTAGAGGCCGCGGAAGTCTCCATGCGCTGACCGTCCCGGTGGCCGTCATCATCCAGAATCTGAAACTCCGGGCCGGTCGAGTAGGAGGCCGGGGCGTCCTCGGAGACGTGGAACATGACGCCGCTGTTGCCTCCCGCCGTTACGGCCCAGTCGAAGCGGAACTCGAATGACCGGTACTGCTCCCGGGTCAGCAGGTCGGCTCGCGGTCCGGCGTCGTCGCCGGTAGGCGGCAGGAAGTGGACCACGCCGTCGGCTGCCGACCAGCCCGCCGGCACCTGGTCCAGCTTGAAGCCGCGCCAGTGCTCCAGCGACTCGCCGTCGAAGAGCGACTGGAAGCCTGCCTCGACTTCCTCGGCACTGAGCTCGTTCAGGGTCGCGGCCGGTTCGACCGCGGCCTCTTCGGTCTCGGCGTCATCCGGGGCGCCTACCCGGATCTCGACGCAGGCGACCGTTCCCATCACCAACAGCATTGCGGCGACAACCGTCAACATCGTCTTCATCCGTTCATCCTCCTAGTGCCCATAACGAACTCCGATCCTCACGGACCGTTCAGGGCCCGGGAAACCAACCTGCGTCTCGTACGACTCATCGAAGGCATTGTCGGCGCGCAGGCTCATCCGCCACCGGTCCGCGGCCTGCCAGGAGAGCGACAAGCCAACCAGGTCCCGGCCGGCGACCGAGGTCCGGAACGGCGCCGGAACCTGCTCGTCGAGATAGGAGCCGGTGTGCCGGGCCTCGAGGCCGAGCCGGACCGACTCGCTCAGGTCAACCCGCAGGCCGACGCCGCCGTAGAGATCCGGCCTGCGGCGCAGTGTCCGCCCGGTGGCCAGGTCCTCGGTGTCCTGCGAGGTGAGGCGGACATCGACTCCGACGCGCGCCGACGGGTTCCAGACGAGAAACGCCTCCACGCCTTCGGCGTCCACCTTGCTCCGGTTCACGATCTGAAAGGTGTCGAAGTCGAAGTCGATCAGGTTCTCGAATCGGTTCGAGAACAGGGTGATGCCGCCCCTCACCGAAGCGTCAGAGGCCCGGAACTCGACTCCCAAATCCGCCCCGGCGCTCGTCTCCGCCAGCAAGTTCGGATTGCCTCCGATCGCGCGTGGAGTCGCCAGCGCGTAGAGGCTCGGCAGCTTGAACGCCTCGCCCGCCGACGCCCGCACCGACCAGGCGTCACCCTCGGGCGTGTAGCGAAAGCCGACCCGTGGACTCACTTCCTCGCCTTCACCTTCGAAGAAGTCGGCTCGCGCACCGAGTTCGGCCACGAAGCCGCCGCGGCTCCACCGCCACTCCGCGAACGCGCCCACTCGCTCCCGCTCGATCAGATAGTCGCCGGCCAGAGGGCCGCCGAAGTAAGGCGGCAGAAGAAGAAGACTCTGGTTGCGGCCCTCCTCGGCGAGGCCTTCGACGCCCAGGCTGAGGTCATACGGCGCTCCGCCCGCCGGAGAGAAGGCGCCGGTCCAGGCAACCCGCAGGTCGTCGAACTCCGTGGACTCGGTGATCGGCGGCACGACGGGAACGATCGGAGGACTGGTCCGGTCGAGGGTGTGTTTGTAGAAGGTCGACCGCAGCGTGTGGCTCCAGGCCTCCCCGGCACCGAAGTCGACCGTCGCCGCGAGGCCGAGATCGCTGTGATCTGACTCCCGCAGGTCTCCGCTGCCGAAGACAGGGCCGCCGGAGCCGTCCGAGTAGTCGTCCGCCTGCCAGTCGGAGAAGCGCCCCGAGAGGCGAAGCGCGGACGCCTCGCCCAGGTTCCGGCCCCAGCGCGCGCTGAGCGTCTGCTGCTCCAGCGCATCCTCGCCGACCCGGCCCTGTTCCTCGCGAACCGCCGCGTTGATCGAACCGTGCGACGACTCGCCCGCGCGTCCCCAGGAAAGCCGGCTGCTCAGGTGGTCGTGATCTCCCGCTTGCGCGCTCCAGCCCAGAAAGGGCGCCTCGTCGCGCGGCGCCGCGGTGATCAACTGCACCGCCCCGGCCAGGGAACTCGACCCGTAGAACGACGACAGCGGCCCGCGCACGACCTCCAGGCGCTCGATCTCGGCCCCTCCCACGCTGCCGAGCGGGAAGGCGCCGCCGTACTGGTCCGTGCTGTCGGCCATCGGCACGCCGTCGATCAAAACGAGGGAGAAGTTCGCGTCGCCGCCTCGCAGCGATACGCCCGCGAGAGAGGCGCTGGAGTCGTTGCCGAGCACCCAGGCGCCGGGCACCAGCCGCAGCGCCTCGGCCGCGTCGCGCACCGCAAGGTGCCGCAACTCGTCCGCGTCGACGACCTGGACCGAGGCGGTCGCGCCTTCCAGAGCGCGGGCCCGCACCGTGGCCGTTTCGTAGAACACGGTCTCCGGAGCCGAACCGTCCTGATCTCCGGCACCCGCCGCGTCCGCCGCCTCGTCCTGCGCGACGAGAGCTGGCGCGGCCGGCATCATGAGCGCCGCGACAGCAATCGCACCACACGCCTTCGACCAAGAGGTCTGAGTCATCACGGGCGAAGAGCTTAGCCGAGCGGCCCATTGGTATCGTGCGCTTTCGCAGATGCGCAAGCTCCGCCAGACGGCCCCCGCGCTCGCCCTGTTCCTCGCCTCGACGACGGTTGCCCAGGAGATCGAGACAACCCGCTTCGAGGTCCCGGGGCTCGACGCGTCGGTCGAGATCCTGGTCGACCGCTGGGGCGTCGCCCACGTCTTCGCCGGCGGCCAGGACGACCTGTTCTTCGCCCAGGGCTGGAACGCGGCCCGCGACCGGCTGTGGCAGATCGACCTCTGGCGCCGGCGCGGCGAGGGGACGCTCTCCGAGGTCTTCGGGCCCCACTTCGTCGAGCAGGACCGGGCCGCCCGGCTGCTGCTCTACCGCGGCGACATGCACGCCGAGTGGCTCGCCTACGCCTCGGACACGAAGCGCATCGTCAGCGCCTGGACGCGAGGCGTCAACGCCTACGTCGACCTGGTGCTGGAGCGTCGCGAGCTGCTGCCGCCGGAGTTCGAGGCGCTGGGCTACGAGCCGTCGCACTGGACCCCTGAGGCGGTGACGCGGATCCGCAGCCATGGCCTGCTGCGAAACGCCGCCAGCGAGTTCTCCCGCGCGAGGTTTCTGGCGGAGCACGGAGCCGCGGCGCTGGCCCTCCGTGACCGGTACCAGCCAGACCATCGGCTCGCCGTACCCGCAGGCCTCGATCTCGACGCCTTCCGGGCGGCCCCCAAGGCACTCGACCTGTACCGGCTGGGCACCCGCGGCGTTCGCTTCGGTGACCTCGAACCAGGCTTTCAGGACGAGGTCGGCCCGGCATCCCAGGGCAGCAACAACTGGGCGATCTCGCCGCGACGTACCGCCACAGGCCGGCCACTGCTCGCCAACGACCCGCACCGCACACAGGCCGTGCCCTCGCTCCGCTACATCGTCCACCTCAGTTCACCGGACCTCGACCTGATCGGTGCCGGCGAGCCCGCGCTGCCCGGCATTTCGATCGGACACAACGGCACGATCGCCTTCGGGCTGACAATTTTCAGCATCGACCAGGAAGACCTCTACATTTACCGGACGAAACCCGGCGAACCAGACTTCTACGAGCACCGGGGCAACTGGCTGCCGATGGAGACGATCGAGGAGACGATTCCGGTTCGCGGCGAAGACGCCCGCACCGTGGACCTTCGCTTCACCCACCATGGCCCCGTGCTCTACCGGGACCCCGACCGCGACCTGGCGATCGGTCTGCGCGCGGCCTGGCTGGAGCCCGGCATGGCGCCCTACCTCGGGTCGATCGAGTACATCCGGGCGCGCAACTGGGATCAGTTCCTGGCGGCGATGAACCGCTGGGGAACGCCGTCCGAGAACCAGGTCTACGCCGACACGAGCGGCAACATCGGCTGGAAACCGGGCGGCCTGGCGCCGGTCCGGCCGAACTGGGACGGTCTGCTGCCGGTGCCGGGCGACGGCCGCTACGAGTGGAGCGGTTACCGGGACATGGACGAACTGCCGGTCGAGTTCAATCCGGAGCGCGGCTGGGTGGCGACCGCCAACGAGATGAACCTGCCCGCCGGCTACGACGTGCCGCTGGGCTGGGAGTGGGCCGGGCCGTACCGGCGGCAGCGGATCGGCGAAGTGCTGGACGCCGAGGACGCAATGACGGTCGAGGGCGCCGTCCGGCTCCAGACCGACTACGTCTCGATACCCGCGCGCCGTCTTCACGCGCTGCTGGGACGAGCGAGTCCGACACCGGAGGCCGGGCCGGCGCTCGAGCTCCTGGGCGGCTGGAACGCGGAGCTCGCCGCGGACAGCGCCGCGGCCGCCCTCTTCGAAGTCTGGTGGCGACGGCACCTCGAAGCCGAGGTCGGCCGGCGGATGGCGGCGGCCCTCGGGGCGGGCGAGGACCCGCTCCCGGTCCAGGACGAGCACCTGCTCCGGATGCTCGAAGAGATGGATCCGAGGCTCGGCGACCGGCCGCGGCGGGCGCGCGACGAAGCGCTCCTCGACAGCCTGCGGGCCGCGTACGTCGACGTCAGCGAGCGCCTGGGCCCCGACCCCGTCGCCTGGCGCTGGGGCGACCTGCACCAGATCGAACTGCGGCATCCACTGTCGGCGCACCTTCCGGACGACATCCGCCGGCTCGCCGACGTCGGCCCCGCCGAGCGCGGCGGCTCCGGCGACACGGTCGGCAACACCAGCTACGGCGACGGCTTCAACCAGCGCTCCGGCGCCTCCTTCCGCATGGTCATCGACGTCGGCAACTGGGACGCCTCGGTGGTGATGAACAATCCAGGCCAGTCCGGGGACCCCAGGAGCCCGCACTACCGGGACCTGTTCCAGCCCTGGGCCAACGACCAGGCGTTTCCCCTGCTCTACACCCGCCCCGCCATCCTCGAGGCGGCGGAAGCCAGAATCGAATTGCTTCCCGCTCCCGCGCAATAGCCGAAGCCGGCACGCCGGAAACTGGGTACGCCGGCGTGTCATCCGTGCGCCCGATGACGGGCGCACGGACTGTGACGCGTGTGGCGCGGGATCGCGCCACACGGGTTCCCGCCGGCATGCGGCACGGGTACACTGCCCGGGCCATCCCGATGACAGTTGCCACAAGAGCGCTCCGCCTGGCGACGTTCCTGTCGCTCGGCCTGGCCGCGGCCGCGGCCGGCCAGTCCGAGGCGTCCCAGGGCGCCGGCGCGGCGGACGATCCGGCGGTACCGGCCGTCAACCCGACGCCGTACACCGAGGCCGCCGAGAAGAGAGGTCGCACCCACTACCTGCGCCACTGCCAGATCTGCCACGGCTTCGACGGCCGCGCGCTCGAGAACATCGACTTCGAGGCCACCGACCTCACCGACCCCGAACGCTGGCGGTTCGGGACCACGGACGGCGATCTCTTCCGCTCCACGAAGTTCGGCGCCGGCCTCGACATGCCGCCCTTCGAGGCCGAACTCGACGACACGGAGATCTGGGAACTCGTCCACTACCTGCGCAGCCTCGGCCCCGAGGAGTACCGCGCGGCGGCTGAACCGGAGAATCCACCATGAACGAACCGCAACGCCCGCCCCGTACGCTCTCTCCGGCGCAAGACGCCGCAGACCCTGCCGCCGCCAAGGCAGATTCCGGCGTCTCCCGCCGCAGCTTCGTCGCCACGAGCGCTGCCGGCGTCGGCGCCGCCGCCCTGTTCGCACAGCAGGCCCGGGCTGCCGCCGCCGACCGCGAGGATCGGCCAATCAGCGTTCCGGAGGAGATTCCCCGCACCAGAAACGAGGCCCCCGACCCGGCCGAGTTCCCGATGAACGGCGCCCAGGTGTTCGCCCGCGCCTGCGCCAACGAGGGCCTCAAGGCGCTCTTCTGCGCGCCGGGCAACTACCAGGTGATCAACGCGATCGCCGCCGAGGGCATCCCCACCTACGGCGGCCGCACCGAGGGCAGCATGTGCGCCGCCGCCGACGGCTTCATCCGGGTCACCGGCGAGGCCGCCGCCTGCTCGGGCACCGAGGGCCCGGGGTTCACGAACATGATCATGAACATCGGCGCCGCGAACGCCGCACGCACGCCGCTGCTCGTGCTGGCGAGCAACATGACGGTCGGCGGTGACGACACGGAACGCGGCATCCAGCGCGGCTACCAGCAACCGACCACCGTGGGGTTGAAAAAGTACGGCAAGCGGCTGATCACCCCGAACCGGGTCTACGAGTACGCCGCCTACGCCTTCCGGCACCTGCGCACCGGCGTGCCGCGGCCGGTCCACCTCGACTTCACCGGTGAGGTCGCGCGGGCCCAGTTCGAGTCGCCGGACGACCTGCTCTACTACCACGACAAGAACGCCTACCGCACCGAGGCCCTGCCCCACCCGTCCAGGGCGGACACCGGGAAGGTCGTCGAGATGATCGGGAAGGCCGAGCGGCCGATCATCGTCGCCTCGACCGGCGTGTTCTACGACCGGGCCTGGGATGTCCTGCGCACGGTGGCGGAGCGGGCGGACATCGCAGTCGTCGAATCCGGGCCGATGCGCGGCCACTTCCCGGACAGCCATCCGCTGTCGGTGAGCACCGGACCGGATGCCCTGCTCTCGGCCGACCTCGTCATCTTCGTCGGTCAGTACTCGATGCCCGGCGTCGGTGAAGTCGCCTTCGACCCGGACGCCAAGGTGATCCGGATCGACCCCGACGCGGCGGACATCGGCCGCAACCTGCCGGTCGATCTGGGACTCGTTGCCAGCGCCCGTGGCGGCCTGGAGGCTCTCGCAGAGGCACTGCCGGCGGCGTCGCGTCCGGCCTGGCGCGACGAGCTCGCCACCGCCCGCGACGCGTTCGAAAAGCAGAACGCGGAGTGGTACGAGCTCGGGCTGAAGCACAGCGCGGCCACCGACACGATTCACCCGGCCGTCATCGCGCAGGAACTCTCGAACTTCCTGTACTCCGGCGACCTGCCGAAGGAACAGACGACGGTGGTCTCGGGCGGCTACGGCATCGCCCGCTACACCCGGCGCTGGCTGCGCGCCCACCGGCCGGGCCAGATCCTGAACGGCGCCTACCAGTACGGCGCGATCGGACCCGACGTCGGCTACACGGTCGGCGCCGGCGCCGCGGTGATGAACGGCGTCGGTCCCCAGGAGCCGTACCGCGGGGCGCCCGTGTTCGGGATCACCGGCGACGGCGGCATCGCCTACTCCGGCATGGAGTTCGAGACCCTGGCGAAGTACCGGATCCCGGCGGTCATGATCGTCTACAACAACAACGCCTGGGGCGTCTACGGATCGGCTCGCCGCGCCACGCGGTCGATGCACATGTACCTCTTCCAGGAGAACCTGCGCTACGACAAGATCGCCGAAGGCCTCGGCGCTCGCGGCGAGTACGTCACCTCCCCCGAACAGCTCCGCGAAGCGCTGCCCCGCAGCTACGAGATGGCCGCCAACGACGGCGTCTCCACTCTCATCAACTGCCAAGCCATCAAGGAGTTCTGGACCAACGAGTATCCGCCCGGCCTGCCCCGCAAGGTCGAACCCGGCTGCATGGCCTACTACCACTGACGGTGGCGGGCACCCGCTGGCTCGTGGACGGGTGTGGAGGGTCCCAGCGGACGCTCACGCCCGCTTGGTGGATGTGAGGTTGGGCGTTCGCTTCGGTCGCCTGCGCTCCGGCTTGTCCGTGGTTCATGCAAGGTCTCGGGCAGTCGCTTGGCTCTAGCCCGCTGGGACCCTCCACACCCGTCCCCGAGCCAGCTGGACGTCGCCGAGAGCCGGAAGCGGTGCTCTGCGTGCGCGGGTCTTCCGACCCGCTGCGGCCGGAGGCCGCCGGGAAATCGCGCCGCGAAGCGGCGACCGCACTGCGTACGACCGGTCGTCGTGGGGACTAGTGAATTGACATGACCCCGTTGCGAGAAACTGTGTTGAAGCGCCTGCGGAACTACGCCGACAAGGGGATCTTCCGGGGGTTCGGAACAAGCGAGGACCGCAAAGGGAACCTCGAATGCCGTTTCCTCTGGCACGCTCCCGAACCTCATCGGCTCCGGTTCGAACCGCGACGCAGGGCGGTGGTGTTCGTCGATCTCTTGCCCGGAGTGCCCTATCCGTCGGAGATGGATCGGGAACTCCGCAGGTTCGTTGCCGAGCGCGCGAGCGACGACCTGCCTGCCCACCGCCGGATCGACGCGTCGAAAGTGAGCTGCCGCTGCCGGAACCGGGGCGGGAAGGTGTCGATCGAGGTCCGCAGCCTGGACGGAGACGTCGAGTACGCCGCCGGCAAGGCGGTCAAGCTGGTCAACGAGATCTTCCTGAACTTCCTGGCCGGGCCCTACGACGACTACATGATCGAGCATTTCGGCGCGCCTGAGGAGTAACCCAGGCCATGTCGCTACCCACCTGGGCGCTACACTGACCTCGCCCCCTTACCAACGAGAAGGAGCCTCCGCATGCACTTTGCCGACCTGAACTGGCTTGCCGTCGTCGTCTCCGCCGTTGCCTTCTTCGCCTTCGGCGCCGTCTGGTACTCCTTCCTGTTCGGCAAGGCGTGGGCCGCCGAGATGGGCATCGACATGGAGAACCCGCCGGAATCGAACATGGTCAAGACGATGGGCGGCTCGTTCGTTCTGGAGTTGATCGCGGCCATCGTCGTCGGCATGGTGATGATGGACATGGGCGGGGGCTACATGGTCGGAATCCACGTCGGTCTCCTGCTCGGCCTCGGCATCGCGTCGATGCTGATGGGGGTCCAGTACCTGTTCGAGCAGCGGTCCCTCAAGCTGTGGCTGATCAATGCCGGACACATGACGATCGGCCTTGCGATGGTCGGTGCGATCCAGGGGGCCTGGCAGTAACACCTGTGGGAGAGCGGGCGTCTCGCTCGCATCCCGGCACCGTGTCATCCAGGCGTCCAACCGCGGGGGCTCGGCCCGGTTCGCGAGTGGCGCGGAACCGCGCGGCCCGGGTTGCGGGCCTGGTTCTGGCTAGCGCGTCTGCCTGTTCGGCGCCGCCCGACTCCGGTGTGGCGCCGGCGGAAGCGCCGGGAGCCGGCCCGGAGGCCACGCCCGCCGTCCGCTTCGTCGACGTGACAGCCGAGAGCGGCATCGACCACGTCCTGCCGAGCGGCACGGACTCGACCTACCCCATGCCGGCGGTGATGGGTGGCGGCCTGGCGGTGTTCGACGCCGACGGCGATGGCGACCTCGACCTGTACGTCGTCGCCCCGGCGGCCGGCGGCAACCGCTTCTACGTCCAGCACGACGCCGGCCACTTCACAGACGCCACGACGGCCGCCGGACTGGAGGGCGACGGCATGGGCTGCGCCGTCGGCGATCTGGACAACGACGGCGACCTCGACCTCTACGTGACCCGGGTCGGGCCGGACCGCCTCTTCCTCAACGACGGCAAGGGCGTGTTCGCTGACCGCTCCGCGGCCTGGAACGCGGCTGTTCCCGGCTGGTCCTCGTCCGCCGCCCTGCTCGACTACGACCGCGACGGCTACCTCGACCTCTACGTCGCCCGCTACGTTGCGTTCGACCCGGCGCGCGTCTGCTCGCAGCACGGCGGAAGGCGGGACTTCTGTGGCCCCACCGAGTTCGAGGGCCTGAGCGACGTCCTGCTCCACAACCTGGGCGGTAACGGGTTCGAAGACGTCAGCGCCGCCGCCGGCATCACCGCGGTGGCAGACGCCGGCCTCGGTGTCGTCGCCGCGGACTTCGATCACGACGGCGAAGTGGACATCTACGTCGCGAACGACGCCGACCCGAACAACCTCTGGACCCACCAGGGCGGTGGGCGTTTCCTGGACGACGGCGTCCTGCAAGGCTCCGCGTTCAACCGCTGGGGCAACAGCGAGGCGGGAATGGGCATCGCCACCGGCGACGCCGACCTCGACCTGGACCTCGACCTGTTCGTGACCCACCTGATCACCGAGACGAACACCTACTACCGCAACCTCATGCTGCCCGGCTTCGAGGACGCGACGATCGACACCGAACTCGGCGCGGCGAGCCTCGATCTGACCGGCTTCGGCACCGCCTTCTTCGACGCCGACAACGACGGCGACCTCGACCTCGCGGTGGCGAACGGAGCGGTCAAGCGGCGGCCGTCGGCGCTAGCTACGCCCGGTGGCGTCGACGCTCCTCCCGCGTTCTGGTCCGAGTACGCCGAACCGAACCTTCTCCTGGTCAACGACGAAGGCCGCTTCGCCGACGCTTCGGCCCAGCGGCCGTGGACCGAACTCGGGCTCAGCCGGGCGCTCGTACCCGCCGACCTGGACCGGGACGGCGACCTCGACCTCGTGATCGCCAACCTCGACGGAGCGCCACGGATTCTCCGCAACCTGACGATTGACGCGGGCGCCGCCAGCGACGAACCGACCGTTGCGAACTGGCTGCGGGTCCGCGCGTTCGACCCCCGCCTCGACCGCGAGGCGATCGGCGCCCGGATCACGGTCCGTACGCCGGACGGTCCGCGGCTCCTGCACGCGCTGCCGCCCGGCAGCTACCTCTCCGCCGGACCCGCCACGGCCCACCTCGGCCTGGGCGCGGCCGAATCGGTGGAGAGCTTCGATGTCGTCTGGCCCGACGGTCTGGTGGAGAGCTTCGACGGCGCTGCCGCCGACCAGGTCGTAACGCTAGTCCGCGGCGAGGGCCACTGACGATGACTCGCGCAATGTCGGCCAGGCTGACTGCCGGTGCGCCTGCCTTCTGGCCGGCACTCGCCCTAAGCGACATCGTCGCGGCGATCCTCCTCGTACTCCTCACCACTGCCCCCCTCACCGCCCAGCAGATCCCCGCACCCCGGCTCGACGGCGCCGAGCCCGCCGTTCGCCAGCGCCTCGCCTCGCTTCAGGCGGACCTCCGCGCCGACCCGGGAAACGGCGACGCCTGGGGCCGATACGGCATGGTCCTCGAGGCTCACACCTTCACCGACGAGGCCATCGCCGCCTACGGCCGAGGCCACGAGCTCTCGCCGGGGACGTTCCGCTGGCCCTACCTGCTCGCCGCCCTGATCGACGAACGCTCCGCCGCGGACAGCCTGCAGTTCTACCGCGCGGCCCTCGCCCTCGACGCGGACTACGCACCCGCCCGGGTCCGCTTCGCCGAGGCGCTCGAGCGGACCGGGCAGTTCGACGCCGCCAACCGCGAGTACGCGCAAGCGGCCCGACTCGACCCGGCCAACGCCCACGCCCACGCCGGGCTGGGCCGCCTCGCCCTCGCCGCCGGCGATTCGGACGCCGCCATTCGGCATCTGTCCCGAGCCCGCGACCTCGCGGCCGAGAATCGCTCCTTCGCGGTCACCCTGGCCCAGGCGTACGCGCGGGCAGGAGACCGCGAGCGCGGGCAGCAGATCGCCACCGCCGCACGCTCGCTGGGACGCATCAACTACCGCGACGACCCGATCCGCTCGAGCGTCCACGACCTGGCGCTGGACGCCCGCAGCTATCTGCGGCGCGCCAACGCTCACCGCGTCCACGGCGAACTCGACCTCGCGCGGCGTGAGCTCCGTGCCGGCATCGATGTCGACGCCTCGAGGCCCGAACTCCACTTCGCACTTGCCGAAGTGCTCGCCGCCGCTGGCGATCCGGCGGGCTCGCTCGCCGCCGCGCACCGCGCGTCCGAACTGCACCCGGAACTCGAAGGCGTGGCGCCTTTTCTGGCGCGGGCGCTCTTTCAGACCGGCGACCTGAGCGGGGCGCTCGCCAAGGCCGAAGAGGCTCTGCGACTCGACGCGAGCGACGTCAGCATGATGCTGCTCGTCGCCCTGGTCAGCGCCGAGCGTGGCGACGTCGTCCGCACCGTCGACGTATTGGATCGCGCCTACCGGGAGCGGCCCCAGGATCCGCCCACCCGCGACGGCCTCATCCAGTTGCTAACGAACGTCGGAGAAGCAATGGTGAGCAGCGGGCTGCCGGACGCCGCCGCCGGGCAGTTCCGGAAGGCGCTCGACCTGGCCGAGGAAGCGGGAAGTCCCGAGGCGGCCGGACTTCGCAGGAGGCTCGCGCAGGTTCGCCGCTAAGCTCGTCCTATGGGTCGCTTCCTGGCAGAGAGAATGGTAGCTTCTCTGCCATGACGATGATCGACAAAGCAGGCCGCCTGGTCGTACCCAAGGCCATCCGGGACGCCGCGCATCTTCATCCAGGCACCCAGGTTCGCTTTCGCCTGACCGGCGGTTGCGTTCAGATCGAGCCGGAGCCCCTCGAGGTGAAACTCGAACGCCGCGGCTCGGTGGTCGTCGCCGTTCCAACCGGGGAGACACCGGCTCCGCTGACCGCATCGGAAGTTGCCACTGTGATCGATGAAATCCGCACGCGGCAGGACCGCGAGCGTCCTGGCGATTGACCCGGTACCTCTGCGACACGTCCTGCCTGGTCGCAGCGATCAGTTCCTGGCACGAGCACCACGAACGCACCCGCGCGGAACTCGATCGGCGATCGAACCGGGGCGACACGCTCGTGTTGGCAGGCCACTCACTCGTGGAGACCTACTCCGTGCTGACGCGACTGCCAGCTCCCCACAGGTTGCGAGCAAGCGACGCCCTCGCGGCGATCGAGGCCAACTGGAGTTCCGCGCCGGTCGTCCAACTGACCGGAACCGAGACCTGGGCTGCCCTGACCGAAGCCGTAAGGCTCGAAACCGTCGGCGGCCGGACCTACGACACGCTCATCGCTCGAACGGCGCTCAAGGCAAGAGCGGAGACGATCCTCACGTGGAATGTCCGCGACTTCGCCCCGTTCGGATCCCAGATCCGCATTGAGGCGCCCGGCTAGACGAAAGTTCTGGCACGCCTGTTGCTGCGACAGGACTCTGTTCTGACCGGCGAGAGACAAGGGACGTTCTCGATGCGCCGCGGCTTCGCTGCCGCTGTCACCTTCTGTATCGCAGCCGTCCCCGTTTGGGGACAGCAAGAACACTGGCCTGATCTGTTCTCCGAAGTACTTGACGTTCGGGTCGTGAACGTCGAAGTCGTCGTCACCGACAGGAGAGGCAACCGCATCCGCGGTCTCGCGGCCTCGGACTTCGAACTCCTGGTCGATCGGGAGCCGATACCGATCAGCTACTTCACGGAAGTCGACGAGGGCGTGGCGCGAGGCTCGCTGGACGACGATGTCGCGAGAGTGCCGTCGGTGGTAACGGACGAACCGGTGGGCACGAGTTACCTCATCTTCATCGACGACCTGCACGCGGTCCGGCAGCACCGCGATCGAGTGCTGAGCCGGCTGGAGCAGGATCTCGTTCTGCTGAACCCCGCGGATCGCGTTGCCGTCGTCGCCTTCGATGGCAGGAACGTCTCCCGGCTGACCGACTGGACCAACTCCCGCCAGGAGATCAGCGAGGCCCTGGTGCTGGCGCGGCAGCGCCGAGCAGGTGGCCGCGCGAGGCTGCGCGACTGGGGAGCCCAGGAGAATCGGGTGCGGAAAGCCGTGATGGCCGCTACCGCAACGGTACGGGCTCTTGCCGTCGCTCCCGGCCGCAAGGTGGCGCTGCTCCTGGCGGACGGCTGGAGCCAGCCTGCCCGCGGGCTGACGATCATGGAGGCCGCTCCACCCTGGGGCGACACGGAAAGCCTGTACAACCCCCTGGTTCACGCCGCGAATCAGGTCGGCTTCAGCCTGTATCCGATCGATCTCCCCGGATTCAGGGACATGGTCGCCTGTTCGTCGGCCCCACTCTGGTGGGGCTCGCCCCGGACCATCTCCTCAACTCGCGACTCGGTCTACGTGCAGCGCCAAGCCGGCGTTGACACCCGTTACAACGACGACCGCGGCTGGACCCTGGGCACGTCCACCCGGCCACGCCCAATCCCGAGCCCGTCGCTCCAGGGGTGGTGCCGGAGAGAGAACGGACACGAGGTCCTCCGGTTCCTGGCCAGACAGACGGGCGGACTGCCGATGCTCGACGCGTCCCGCGACCGAGCGCTCGGAGAGACCGCCGAGGACACCCGCAGCTACTACTGGCTCGGCTTCGAAGCGCCCCGCGACCAGGACGACGAGCTGCACGACATCAAGGTGCGGTTGCCCGGGCGCCGGGACCTGCGCGTTCGCACCCGGAAGCACTACCTGGACGTTTCCCGAAGCACCGAAGTCACGATGCTCGTCGAAGGCGCTCTGGTGTTCGACGATTCGCCGGGCAAGGACGTCCTTGAAGCGCGCTTCGGCAGGCCTCGCAAGGCCGGGTTCAGGAAGATCTCGGTACCGATAGAGGTGTCGATTCCTCTCGACGACGTTCAGCTCCTGCCGATGGACGGTCGCTGGATGAACGAACTGGAGTTCCGGGTCACGCTGATCGACGAACACGGCGACCGCTCCGAGACGCCGATTGACAAGATCCCGATCCACGGGGCGCGGGCGCCATCGCCCGGGGACACCTTCGTCTACGAGACGGAACTCGTGATGCGCCGGCGTGAGCACCGGTACGTCGCTGCCGTCTACGACCCGCTCTCTGGTGCGATCCTCTCGGCGCAGGGGGCGATAGATCCCGCGGATACAGTGAGCGAACGCAAGTAGGCGACGTGGTGAGACTCCAAGCCCCATCCCTGATCGCCCTGGTCCTGGCCGCACTGCCGGCCGCCGCGCAGGAGTCGCCGCTGCCGGAGCTGTTCTCCGACACGATCGATGTCCGCGTGGTCAACGTCGAGGTGGTCGTCACGGACAGGAGGGGCAATCGGGTACAAGGCCTGGACGCGGCGGACTTCGAGCTTCGCGTGGACGGCGAGAGCGTGCCTATCGAGTACTTCACGGAGGTCGACGGGGGAATCGCCCGGACGAGTGCCCCGGGGGATGCGGCGGGGACGGTGTCTTCCCTCGTCCCCGGCGAACCGGTGCGCACGAACTACCTCGTCTTCATCGACGAGTACTTCGCGGTCAGGCGGGACCGCGACCGGGTACTTGACCGACTGGAGCAGGACCTGGGGAAGCTCCGCGCCCACGATCGCGTCGCCCTGGTCGCGTTCGACGGCCAGAACGTCACCGAACTGACGGACTGGACCGACTCGCGGGACGTACTCCGCGACGCTCTCAGCGAGGCGCGCGAGCGCGACGCGCTGGGCATCATGCGAATCGTGGACATCGAACCGGCCGTTGTCGAACCGGCACTGGCGGACCGGACATCGCAGGCTCTCGTCCGCTCCCGCGAAGGTATCCGGCGAGCAATGTCGACGCTGCATCTGAACAAGCGGGAGCGTGAGATCCAACAGTCCGTCCTCGCCGCCACGGCCACCCTCCGGAGCTACGCCGATCCGCCGGGGCGCAAGGTGATGCTCGTGCTGACGGACGGCTGGGGCGTACCCGAGTGGAACAGGGACAACTTCGATCAGGTCGACTGGCGGCCTCCGAGCATCGAGAGCATCTACGGCCCCCTCGTCCACGCCGCCAACCTGGTCGGCTACACGCTCTACCCCGTCGACCTTCCAGGGCTCGATCCGGCCTTCACGAACGCCCCCGCCGGAACCAGCGACCCGACCGCGACCTACACTCCAAGTCCGAGCCTGGCGCTGGAACCGAACCTCTCCGCCCTCCCGACCGATCTCTACAGCGAGTGGTCCCAGGAAGCTGCCCTCGGCTATCTCGCCCGCGAGACCGGCGGGCTTGCGATGATCAACGCCTCTCGCGACGTCGCCCTGGCCGCGACCGCGACCGACACCCGCTCCTACTACTGGCTCGGATTCGAGCCGCCTCGCAATGAGGACGACACGCTCCACGACATCGAAGTGCAACTGGTTGGCCGTCCCGATCTTCGGGTCAGGTCGCGGCGAAGCTATCTCGATCTGTCGAAGAGCACTGAAGTGACCATGATGGTCGAGGGATCCCTGCTTTTCGGCGGCGTAGCGGGGAAGGAAACACTGACGGTCGAGTTCGGCGCCTCGCAACCCGCCCGGGGCCGGAAGATCCTGGTGCCGATGAAGGTGTTCATTCCGCTCGACGACATCACCCTCCTCCCGATGGGCGACCTGTGGATGAACGAGGTCGAGTTGCGCGTCAGCGTGATCAACGAGTCCGGCGACCGCTCCGAGACGCCGGTCGAGACGGTCCGCATCTCAGGCCCGGCGGAACCGGAGCCTGGCCAGCACTGGTGGTACACGACGGAACTGGTGCTCCGAAAGCGGGAACACCGCATCGTGGTGGCCGTCCACGACCCGGTGAGCGGCACGATCCTGTCTGCCAGCGAAACGATCAGGCCGAGGTAGGCATGATCAGGCCATTGTCCCCATTCAGATTCGGCACGGCTTTCACGACCGCACTGGTCCTGGCCGCGCTCCCCGCAACTGCCCAGGAATCGTCGCTGCCGGATCTGTTCTCCGACTCGGTCGACGTTCGCGTCGTCAACGTCGAGGTCGTTGTCACGGACAGGAAGGGGAACCGGATTCGCGGACTCGAGCCAGACGACTTTGAGCTCCTCGTGGACCGCCAGCCGGTGCGCATCGCGTACTTCACCGAGGTCGACGAGGGTTACGCGAGGACCGCCGGCGGCGACGGCGTCGCGGACGTACCGTCTCTGGCGCACAACGCGCCGGTCGGTACGAACTACCTGATCTTCGTGGACGACCTGTCGGCCATCCGCGGACGCCGCAACCGGGTGCTGAGCCGCCTGGACCAGGATCTCCGCCTGCTGAACCCGGCGGACCGCGCGGCGATCGTCGCGTTCGACGGAACGGGCGTCTCCCGGCTGACGGACTGGACGAACTCCCACTACCAGCTCCGCACCGCGCTCCTGGAAGCGCAGATGCGGCCGACGTTCGGCCGCCAGAGCGCCGAAGCCACCAGGCGCGCCGTCATGGCGGCCACGGCAACCATACGAAGCGTCACCCGTGGACCGGGCCGCAAGGTGATGCTCCTGCTGGCGGATAGCTGGAGCGCCCCGAGCGCGGTTTGGGATGTCCTGGGTTCGGGACTCGCCAGACCGAACATCGACAGCCTGTACAGCCCGCTGGTCCATGCCGCCAACCGGGTCGGCTACAGCCTCTACCCCGTCGACGTTGCGGGTCTGCAGTACAGGCAACGTTCCTACGGGCGACTCCCACCGATTCCCCCGGGCGGTTACTACGCCTACTCAGGGGGCGACACGCGCGGCAGCACAATGTACCCGCCGCCATGGCCGTCGATGCAGGCGCTCATGATCGGCTCGTACGAGGAGCGGCAACACGACGTTCTTCGCTTCCTCGCCGACGAAACGGGAGGGCGGCCAATGCTCAACGCCTTCCGCAGCAAGGCGCTCAGCGAGACCGTGGCGGACACACGCTCGTACTACTGGCTCGGCTTCGACGCTCCGCAGAGCCGGGACGACGAGCTGCACGACATCAGGGTGCGGCTGGTCGGACAAAGGAAACTCCGCGTGCGGTCCCGCGAGCACTACCTGGACATGTCGAAGAGCACAGAGATCGACATGCGCCTCGAGGCGTCGATGCTCTTCGGCAACGCTCCCGGCGCCGACCCCCTGGCGGTGCGCCTGGGGACGCCCCGAAAGGCCGGATTCCTCAGGGTCTCCGTCCCGGTGGAAGTAGTCGTCCCGCTCGATGAGCTGACCCTGCTGCCCATGGATGGGAAGTGGATGAACGAGTTCGAGTTCCGGATCTCGGCGGTGGATAAATGGGACATCCATTCCAGGAAGCTGGTTCAGAAGGTCCCTGTGGTCAGGTCCGAGGCGCCGGCGCCGGGCGAGACCTTTGTGTATGAGACGGACCTCCGCCTGCGAAAGCGCGAGTACCGATACGTCGCGGCCGTCTACGATCCGCTCACGGACAGGACGCTGGTGTCGGCCCGCGGGGTTGTCAACCCCAGACCGGGCCGACCATGATCTCCCGGCCGAAAGACGAGAGTAACCTGATGAGCATGAAGCCGAACCTGCCAGGACTCCGCGCCGCGGCGACTGTCACATGCCTGCTGACCGCGCTACCGGCGGCCGCGCAGGACAGTCCGCTGCCGGACCTGTTCTCCGACGTGATTGACGTCCGCGTGGTCAACGTCGAAGTCGTCGTGACGGACAGGAGCGGAAACCGCATCCGGGGACTCCAGCCGGGAGACTTCGAACTCCGCGTAGACCGCCGGCCCGTGGCGGTCGACTACTTCACGGAGGTCGACGAGGGCCGGGCGCTGGAAGCGTCCGACGAAGGCGTCGGCAACGTTCCCGCCCTGACTCCGGACGAGCCGGTCGGCACGAGCTACCTCGTCTTCATCGACGACCTGTTCGCCATCAAGCAGCGCAGGAACCGCGTGCTGAACCGCCTCGAACAGGACCTCGTCCAGCTCGACCCCGCCGACCGCGTCGCCGTCGTGGCCCACGACGGCCGGGAACTCGTGTTGATCACGGACTGGACCGGCGACCGCGCCGACATCGAGACCGCGCTGCTGGAGGCAAGGAAACGAAGGCCGTACGGTCTGCTGTACCGGCACGGCATGGGCTCGGAGCGAGGCGACAAAACCCGGCGATCGGTGATGGCCGCCGCCGGCGCCGTGCGCAGCTTTGCCAACGCGCCGGGCCGCAAGGTCATGCTGTTGCTGATCGAGGGGTGGACCACCGTGTCCGACACCTGGAACTTCAGGTCGGCCTACGCGGCGGCGTCCGGCGGGGTAACACTCGACCGGCTCTACGGGCCTCTCGTGAACGCCGCGAACCTGGTCGGCTACAGCCTCTACCCGATCGATACTCCCGGCTTCCAGGGCTCGCCAGGTCCTCCGATCGCCGGCTTCGGTGCGGCAGGCGTGGCGCCAGTCTTCACCGGCGCCATCGGAGGGTACGCAAGCTGGTGGGCGGTACCCGAGCGGCGATTCCACAACGTCCTCCAGTTTCTGGCCGAAGAGACGGGTGGCCTGCCGATGATCAACTCCTTCAGCAAGAAGGCCCTCGCGGAGACGGCGGCGGACACCCGCTCCTACTACTGGCTCGGCTTCGAACCTCCCCGCAACGAAGACGACCGGCTTCACGACATCGCCGTGCGGCTACCCGGCCACCCCGACCTCCGGGTGAGAACACGGGAGCACTATCTGGACATGTCCAGGGCGACCGAGGTGGGGATGCTGGTCGAGGGCGCCCTGCTGCTCGGCGGTTCCCCCGGCGCCGAATCGCTCGAAGTCAGCTTCGGCGAGCCGAAGAAGGCGGGATTCCGGCAGCTCGACGTACCGATGACGATTGCGTTTCCCCTTGAAGACGTGGAACTGCTGCCCGTGAACGGCCAGTGGATGAACGAACTGGAGTTCAGGATCCGCCTGATGAACAAGTGGGGCGACCAGGCGGCGCCGCCCGCGGTGAAGATCCCGGTGGTCATCCCGAAGGAACCCGCGCGCGGCGACTTCTTCATCTTCGAGATGGACCTCAAGATCCGCAAGCGCGAACATCGTTTCGTCGCGGCGGTCTACGACCCGCTGACCGGCGAGCTGCTGTCGACGAGAGGCACCGTCGGGCCGAGGTAGCGCCGAACCGGCCCAAACAGGGGGCACCGGATGCTGGCCCACGGCTCACTTGATGTTCGGGCCTGCCCGGCAAGGACGTTCTGGAAGTGCACTGCGGCACGCCGGGGAAAGCCAGGCTCCGGAAGCTCCTCGTGCCGACCTCTAGCCCACGATTCCCGTCGGCGACCTGACGCTACTGCCCCGCGACGGCCGGTGGACGAACCACCTGGATTCTCGCACTTGGGCGGCCGACAACTACGGTGAGCGCTCGAAGAATCTCGGCACCGGGATCCCGATTCGTCTCGGAAGCGCAGCCACCGGGGGAGACCTTCGCCTACGAAACGTAGCTGCCTATCCGCGACGGCACTCACCGCTCCTGCCAGCACTCCACGACCCGCGCAACGGAGAGAGCCTAGCAGGGGCGCTCTCGGCATCGCGGATACCTCCTACTCCAAGGATGAAGTGTCCACGAAACCGGGGCAAGCTCAGCCGACCACCGCCAGCCCACCGCCGAACGCCCAAGCGTCTCCGCTGCCCCGAAACCAGCCCGCAGGCCGCATCGGTGAAACATGCGGGCTAGCCTTCGGAAAGCGCTGCCGCGCCGCCGGCGTCGCCCTCTCGACGGACTCCGTCGGCGACTGCTACGACAACGCGATGGTCGAAAGCTTCTTCGCCAGCCTCGAATGCGAGCTGCTCGACCAGGCCAGCTTCCGGAAACTACGCCGAAACCAGGGCCGAGCTCGCCCGGTACGTCGAAGGCTGGTACACACGCATCGACGTCACTCCGCGATCGGCTACCGCTCACCCGTCAACTTCGAGAACAGCTACCGCGAAGCTGCATCACTCCTAAACACGAACGTCCAAGAAACCCGGGCTACCCCAACCGCTAACCCGAATCTGTGACCGGACACACCCACTCGTACGTCGGGCCACTACTCACGCTTCGACACTGATTGTAGGCCTCACGTGCCGACTCCATCGCACCAAGATACTGATCGCAAGAACCCGCCGCCACGTCAACATTCTGCAAAGCGCTCAGGCAGAGATTGAGTTGATGCTCCGCTACCCAAATCAGCGACATGTGTGTGAAGCAGTTTCCGGGAAGTCCCTCCTGGTCAATACCGACTGTGCAGTTGTCAGCTGGAGCTGGGCCACCAGGCGTTGGAAAGCTCAAGAACTCCAAGACTGCTGTTGGCTCACCCCTGCCGCCACCTCGAGCTTCAACATTCGTCTTGTCACTAACTCTACGTGGCTCAGTTGCTTCAGTGCCTACTTCGGTTTCCCCACTCCCCTGGGGAACCGCAAACCCAGCCGAGAGTACGGCGCAGCTTACCAACACAACCATTCTAGTGTCCAGAAGACTCATTCTTCATTCTCCTTTCTCCCTATCTCGTGTTCCTGCACACCTAACCCAAGCTACGACTTTTCGACCACTTCGTAACCACATTCAGCCGTCTAGAAGTTAAACGTCGCAGACAGCGAGAACCGTCGGGGACGCTGCCAGTCAATGTAACGCGACGAACCGAACTCACCCTGAGCGTTGACTCGCTGGCCGTCCTGGTTGTTCGTCACATTGGTGGCATCGACACGGAGATTCCCGGTGAAGTCCCCCCGGATACGGAAGCTCCATATTCCGGTGAGGTTGAGATTCCAGATCGGATTGAACGGGTCTCGGGTCCCACGCGGCTCCAGGAAGAGTGCTGTGCCTCGACCCACGATCGCCTGCTCCGGGTCGCAGCCTTCAAACGCGTTGTCGCAGCCTCCTAGAAATGCCCCGCCCTGGCGCTGCCAGGGTTTGCCGGAACGCCAGGAGAAGGAACCGCCCAAAGTGAACGAGTGGCCTGTGTTGCCGAGGTTCCAGGTCTTCCAGCCGAAGCTGTTCCACACGTACTCGTTGTTCTCCCGTGCCGTACCGTAGCGGTAGATCGTGGACACTGCCTGACCGAGGAACGGCTCCAGGATCGCCTGGCAATCTACCGGGTACGGCTTCACGATCTGGTTGCCGTTCGCGTCAATGACCGGCTGGCCGCCCTCCAGCACGAGCTGGTCCGCCGCGCAACCATCGATGTGCCCTTGGGTCAGGACTACATCGAGGTTCCGCCCGTAGTCCGAGTTCGTGTTGTTGAACAGACCGCCCCAGAAGTGGCCCTTGGCGTCGGCGTACGTCAGGTTGTTGAAAAGCGCCCAGTTGTTCCTGAAATTCCGGTTCAGTTGAAGCTGCAGCGACCTGTAGGTCCGCCTTCCTTCATCGAAGTTAGCCAGCACCTCCGGATCTACGACGCCGAGTGGACCGAGGACCTTCTCGTAGTCCTTGTAGTTTTCCGTGAACCGGAAGTAGTTCCCGTCGGGAAGTCTCTGCTCGGTTGTGCCGATGGAGTTCTCGAAAGTCCAGTAGATTGCGCTGGCCTGGAAGTACCACCTGGGGTTCAACGCCCACCGCAGACTCAGATCGATCTCATCCTTGAAGTAGGGGTCGATATCCACTTGAGGAATGACACCCGCGTCAATCTGGCGCCACATCGTGCCGGGGCGCAGCTTGCCGATCAGCCCGGTGTAACCAACTCCCCTGCACACATGCCTGAGAAAGAAAGCCGCAAGATCGTCGCAGTAGATGAATCGGTCGAAGGCATTCGTACCGTTCCAACCTTCCAGGAGATGGTTGTTGGAGAGATCCTGCGGCAGGTGCTGGTACGCCCGGCCGAGACTCAGGCTTAGCAGAGTCCGACCGTCGGCTCGGAAGTCGTACGCGGCGAAGATCCTCGGCGAGAGGTCCTGGGAATCGATGACGGTGCGCCTGACGTCGTTCAGGTGGACCTGGTCTTCGTACCGGAGTCCGAGGTTGAACGTCCAATGATCCCCGGCTGAGAACCGGTCCTGAGCGAAGAAGGCCGTGTTGGACGACTTCGTGCCGTGGAGTATCGGCTCTCCCTCGAGGTCGGCCGGGCTGTAGTCCTCCAGATAGCAGAGGCGGTAGCCGATGCGGATAATGCTGCAGCTATCGAAACCGGACGGGCTCGAGGCGTCGAACACGTTCCCCACGTAGAGGTTGTTTCGCTGCAGGTTCTGTTCCCAGGCGACATCCTGCCAGTCGAAGCCGAAGAGGGCTTCGTGCGCATCACTCGCAAACCAGGTCACACGAGCGTTCGCCTGATCACGTGGATAGTCGTTGCGGCCGAAACCGTTGTCCAGAATCCAACCGTTCCACCAATGCTGTTCGCCTCCCCGATATCCGACGTAGCCGTGGAAGTTGTTGCCGGGGCTGTGGGGTCCCTGGTTGTTGGCGGGGTAGCGCGGATCCTGCTGTTTCTCCGCGAGCGCGGACTCCAGGTCATAGCCTTCGCCGGCGTTGAGAGCCTTGTGCTCGCTGGAGTCGTGGAGAGCGAGCTTGAACTCGAGGAACAGGTCGGAGCGCGCACTCCAGTTCCAGCTTCCCGTCACCAGTTCGCCGCCAAACTCGTGCGGCGTAGCCGTGTAGCGGTCGGAAGGAACGTCGCCGAGAACAAAGGTGACATCGAGCGGCGAGGTCGTGTAGTACGCAGCTAGCGCGTGCGACGGACTCGGCTGGAAGTTCAGCTTCGCGATCCGGCTGCCCACGTAGGCGCTGTTGTCCACGATATCGCCGCTGAAGGTCTCCTGGCTGCTGAACGTGTTGGTATCGGCCGCGGCTGCGAAGAACCAGGCCTTGTTACGGGCAATCGGGCCACCGATCGAGCCCTGCAATGTGAGGTCCGAGTAGTCCTTCTCCCGTTCGTTCCGATGGAAGAAGTCCGGCTGACACGACGGCCGGAGCCAGTCGTTCTGGGGTTGCACGACAGCGCGACGCCTGCAATTCCATCGTTCTGCCAACTCCGGATGGGACTTGTACTCGGAAACCCAGTCGCCCTGCTGGCGATGAACGAAGTAGTCGCCGTGGAACCGGTTGGTTCCCGACTTGGTCACGACGTTGGTGATGCCGCCGACCGCACGGCCGTACTCCGCGCCGCCGGTCGTCGATTGCAGCGTGGTCGAAGAGACTGCGATGTGTGGCAGGTACATCCGCGAGCCACCGCGACGGGTGTAAGTAGTGTCAACTCCGTCCACGAAGACGGCCCCTTCCATCCAGCGCGCACCGTTTGACCCGGGATACTCATCGGCCAAGTCGCCGTCCGATGTCACGCCAGGCAACAGGGCCAAAGAGCTGTAGTAGTTCGTGTTGACGGACATGACGTTCGTCGCGACGTCGGACGTCACGGTGCCCGCTGACGTCGACTCGAAGCGATTGATCACGGGGGCTTCCGCCGTAACGGTGATCTCTCCGGCTGCCTCAAGACCCATGATGAGGTTGATCTCGGAGCGAGCGCCCGGCGTCACGTTGACCGCCGCCTCCGCATCGCGATAGCCGTCCAGGCTCCCCCTCACCGTGTACGACCCCGGAGTCAGTAGAGCGAAGCGATAGCCGCCCTCGGTGCCGGTAATCGCCACTTTCTCACCGCGGTCGCCAGCGATGGTCACTGCTACGCCGGGCATCGGAGCCCCGTTCGTGTCCACCGCCCGTCCAAGGACGATCCCCGTTTCGGGACTGTCCGCAACAGAAGGCGGCGCCAGGCCGAAGAGAACGAGAATTGCGACCAGAGCCAGGGTACGTTTCATGAGCCGATCCTCCTTGTCCTTAGTGGCTGGCCAGCCACTAAGGGTGAGGGTTCATCCGACTCCCCGGGGCGGTCAAGCCGGAGGAATCGGAAGGAACGAAGAGCCTCGGAGGCCCTTCGGGACCATCCGAACCCACGGCTGCCCTGACCGGAGAGAGCTACCTGTCGCTATGTGGAGCGGGACTATAACAGCGTTGCAGCTATGCCGAAGTTCTCACGGATTTCTTGCCAGAATCTCGCCAAATCATCCAATCGAATGGATCTTCACGACACCGGATGCGCTCCCCGCCTCGGCGCGAGCGCGCCGGCAAGCGTCCGCCCCAGCCACGCCCGGCCGTCCTCGATCAGTGTGTAGAAGACCGGCACGGCGAGCAGGGTCAGCAGGGTCGCGGCGGCCATGCCGCCGATCAGGGTCAGCGCGAAGCTCTTGTAGCTCAGGCCCATCTGGGTCGGCTGGCCGAAGAGCAGCGGCACCATGCCGCCAATCGTCGTCAGCGCGGTCATCATGATCGGCCGGAAGCGACGGTTGGCGGCTTCCAGCAGGGCCTCGGTGCGTTCCATGCCCGCGGCCCGTAGCCGGTTGACCGAGTCGAGGAGCACGATCCCGTTGTTGACGACGACCCCGATCAGGATGATCAGCCCCACGAGGCCCAGGAAGTCGAGGTCGCGGCCGGCGAGCAGGTGGATCCAGGTGACTCCCATGCTGGCAAGCGGAATCGTGACCAGGATCGCAACGGGCAGCACGAAGCTCTCAAAAAGGAAGCCCATCAGCAGGTAGACGAAGGCGATCGACATGAGCGCCGCGATCATCAGGTTCCGGGTCTCTTCGGCGGCCACGTTGCGCACCAGCCGTGCCCAGGCCACGCCTTCGGGCAGATCGGTCTGCGCGGCGACGGCGCGCACCGCCCGCCGCGCCTCGCTCTCCCGGCCCTCTTCGAGCTCCACCGTGATCCGGCGCGCGGTCTGTTTGTCGCGGCGCGAAATCCGGGTAGCCGATGGCTGCTGACGCACGTCGACGAGGGTGCCGATGGCGAGCGCCTCGCCGCTCTCGGCCGGCACCGAGAAGTCACGGAGTTCGGCGAGACTCTGGCGGTCCTCCTCCTCGAAGCGGATGCGTACCGGGATGTCGCGGCCGCCGTAGTAGATCCGCGGCAGCGCCTGGCCGCGCAGCGCATAGCCGACCATCACCGCCAGTGTCCTCGGGTTGACCTGCTGGCGCATGGCCAGGTCCCTGTCCAGAACCAGCGCGAGTTCGTTCGGGGCCTCGTCGGCCGACTTCTTGACCGCCAGCACACCCGGGACGCGGGCCAGCCGGTCCTCGACGCCGGTCGCCACGTCTTCCAGGACCTCGGCGTCCTCGCCGAACAGGGTCAGCGTCTCGAGCGCTTTGTCGGTCGTCTCCTGCTCCGAGGCGAAACCGGTGTGGAAGCGCACGCCCGGCATCTCGGGCATCAGGTCGATCACCCGCTCGGTGACCTCGCGCATCTTCAGGTCGGCGCCGGTCCCCATGATCCCCTGGATCTGGCCCCAGGTGCGCTCATGGAAGAAGACGAGGTACTCGAGATCGAGTTCCTCGCGCAAGCCGTCGATCTTCTCCTCGGCGCGCGCGAAGTACTCGATCGTCTCGTCGAACGACATGTTGCGCGGCAGCCGGACCTCGACGTTGAAGAACGCCTGGTCGTCCTCCGACATGGGAACGACCTCGAGCCGGCCGCTGGCGGCGACCTGGGTGAGCGCCATCGCCGCCACGAGGAGGAGGACGACGTCGAGTCGCCGTCGCAGCCCGTAGGCCAGCATGCCGCGATAGAGGCGATTCAGGAAGCCGAAGCTCGCCTCGTAGGCCCCTCGCAGGACGACGTTCGACGCGTTCCGGGCATGGCGCAACGGTCCCGTCTCTCCGGGCGACCGCGACGGCAACGTGACGTAGACCGCCAGCGGAACGACGACCAGCGCCACCACCAGGGAAGCGAGCAGAGAGACCGTGATCGGGATCACGAGCCGAAGCAGCATGAACTGGCCCTGGCCGTCCACAAGCGAAACCGGCAGGAAGACGATCACGGTGGTCAGGGTGGCGGTGGTGATCGCCAGCGCGATCTCCCCGGCCCCCTGAAGCGCCGCCTGACGGCGCGCCACGCCGCTCTGGTGCAGGCGATGAATGTTCTCGGCCACCACGACCGAGTTGTCGACCAGGAGCCCGACCGAGATCATGAGCCCGAGCAGCGAGATCACGTTGAAGGTCTCGCCGAAGAAGTACATCGCGACCACCGCCACGACCATGGAGAGCGGGATCGAGAAGGCGATGATCAGGCTCATCCGCAGCCGGCGGAGGAAGAAGAAGAGCACGATCACCGCGAAGATCGCCCCGATCCGGCCGCTCGACAGGAGCACTCCCATGGAGTCGCGGATGATCTCGCCCGAACTCATGATCACGTCCGCCTCGATTGCCCCAAGGCGCGGATTCGCCGCCAGTTCCTCGACCACGCGTTCGACCTCGCGGGCCACGTCCAGCGCGTTCGCCTCGCCTTCCTTCTGCACCCTGATCGCGTACGCGGGCAGGCCGTTCACCCGCACCCGGAACTCGTCGTCGGGCACGTCGTAGCTAACGGAGGCAATGTCGCCCAGTCGCACCGTGTCGGTGATCAACATGTCCCTGACGTTCTGGGGCGCCGGATACCTCGCCACTGACCGCAGGAGCAGCTTGCGGTCGCCGGCGCGGACGTTGCCCGACGCCAGGGTGAAGTAGTCCGACTGCAGATCCTGGGCGATCTCGAAGATGTTGAGGCCCGCCGCCTCGACCCGCTGCCGGTCGAGTTCGATCAGCACTTCCCGCTCCAGCAGGCCCTGGGCGTCGACCGAGGCCACGCCGGGCAGCCGCTCCAGCTTCAGGATGACCTCGTTCTGGATCAGGTTGTAGGTGTCGGCCGTCCCCTCGTCGACGAGGACGCCGACCATCGCCACCGGCATCTGCGTGTCGTCGTCCTTGCGGATGAAGACCTGCTGGACATCCTCCGGCAGACGTGCCCGGGCGCGTTCGATCCGATCCCTGACCTCGCGGTAGGCGACGTCCATGTCCGTCCCGTGCGCGAAGCTCAGGAAGACCTGGCTGAAGCCGACGGCGCAGAACGAGTACTGGTTTTCGAGGCCGCGGATCGTCGCCAGCTCCTCTTCCAGCGGGATCGTGACCTTGTCCAGGACCTCCTGAGGCGGCGCGTCGCGCCACGGGACGGTCACCCGCAGGAAGGGCGAGCTGTAGCCCGATGGGATCAGCTCGATGGGCAGCGACAGGGCCGCGACCAGCCCCATGACCAGGACCGCGCCGACGACCACGAGGACGCCGATGCGGCGCTCCAGGGAAAGCCGGGGCAGGGACCTGCCCAATCCCCCTGGGGTCATTCCGCCGGGGATCATGGGCGACTCACCTGGGGCGCCACCGCTCCGGCCGGCCCGGCGGCTTCGGCCGGGGCGGGCGCCGGGCGGGCGACGCGAGTACGCGAAAACGACAGCGCCTCTCGCAGCCGCTCGAAGATCTCGTAGATCGTCGGCACGACGATCAGGGTCAGCACCGTCGAGGCGACCAGGCCGCCGATCACGGCCAGCGCCATGGGCGTACGGATCTCGGCGCCCTGGCCGAGGCCGAGCGCCATCGGCAGCAGGCCGAGCGTGGTCGTCGCCGTGGTCATCAGAATCGGCCGCAGCCGCACCAGGCCGGCGCCGACGATCGCCCGGCGGCGGGGCAGGCCGCGCGCGCGCAGCCGGTTGATGTAGTCGACGAGGACGATCGCGTTGTTCACCACGATCCCGGCGAGCATGATCATGCCGAGGAAAACGACGATAGAGAGGTTGACGTCCATCACGTAGAGGGTGGCCAGGGTGCCGAAGAACGCCAGCGGAATCGAGAACATGATGACCAGGGGATGCAGCAGGGACTCGAACTGGGCCGCCATGATCACGTAGACCAGGAACACGGACAGCCCGAGGGCCAGCCAGAGACTGGCGCTCGAGCGCTGCCACTCCTGGCTCTGGCCGCCGACCAGAAAGCCCATGTCCGCCGGCCACTCGATTCCGTTGGCCAGAACCTCCTCGATCCGCTCCACCGCATGCCCCAGCGAAGCGGCGCCCAGGTTGGCCTCGACGACGGCCACCCGCTTGCCGTCGATCCTTCGCACCTCGGACGGCCCTTCGCCCACGGCGACGTCGGCGACCGCGTGGAGCGGAATCGGGCGCTCGCCGCCCGGGTTCACGACCAGGCCGTTCAACTGGTCGGTCGAGCGGCGGTCCTCCTCGGCCAGGCGGACCACGATCGGAATCCGCCGGTCCCTCAGGTTGTAGAGGGTCGCCTCGAAGCCCTCGATCTGGTTGCGCACCATCTGGGCGACGACCGAGGTCTGGAGCTCGTAGCGGTTGAGGATCGCCCGGTCGTAGACGATCTGCACTTCGGGCGCGCCGCGCTTCAACGTCGTTTCGACGTCGGCGAGCTCGGGCATCGCCGCCATCAGGTCGCGCACGCGGTCGCCGTACTCCTGGAGGCGGTCGAGATCCTCACCGTGGACCTCGACCTCGATCGGCGTCTTGAAACTGAACAGGACCGGCCGCGAGACGCGCGAGGAAGCATCCGGAACCGACTCGAAGCGCCGCCGCAACCGCTCCACGATCTCGTCCTCCACCCCCGCCTGAACCGGTCCGAGCAACACCTTGAAGCGCGCGCTGTGCTCGCCCTCGTCGGAACGCTGGGTGTTCGTCACGTCGTAGCCGTAGGTCACGAGCAGCCGCTCGATGTGGCGCTCCTCCTCGAGGATCGCGCTCTCGACCGCGGCCAGCGTGCGCTCGGTCTCGGCCAGGGGCGTGCCCACCGGCAGCGAAACCTCGATCGTGAACTCGCCCTGGCGCACCTCGGGGAGCAGCTCGCTGTCGAGGCGGCCCAGAAGCCACCAGGAACTCCACAGGGTGACCGCCACCACCGCCACGACCGCGACGGGGAACCGCAGGGAGCGATCGAGGAGGGTCGGATAGACGCCGCTGAGCCAGTCGAGCAGGCGCCGCACGACGACCAGCGGCCCCCGGCTCAGCCAGGTGAACGCCTTGACCAGGACCGGCCCGACCAGGCGCACGACCAGGAACGCCAGCCCGGCCAGCAGCAGCAGAATCGCCTTGGCGATGAGTTCGAGCACGCTGCCGACGACCAGCCTGACGCTGACGAACAGGATCGCGAGCGCCAGACCGGGCCAGCCGATCAGAGGACTCCGCGATCGCGCCCAATCAAGAAGCGCCGCCGCATCCCGCCGGAACGCCTCCCACGCCGCGTAGCGTCGCAACCGGGAGGCTGTGCCACCACGCTCCGGCAGCGTCCAGCCGCGGCGGCTGGCGAGCATCGGGATGAAGGCCAGGGCAACGGCCATTGACGCCAGCAGCGAGATGACGACGGCAAGGCCCAGGTCGCCGAACGCCTGGCCGGCGATTCCCTCGACGAACACCATCGGCAGGAAGACGGCGATCGAGGTCAGGATCGAGGCGATCACCGCCGAACGGACCTCCTTCGCGCCGCGGATCGCCGACGCGACCAGGTCGTCCCCCTCCTCCCGGCACCGGAAGATGGACTCCAGCACGACGATCGAGGAGTCGACGAGCATGCCGATGCCTAGAGCCAGGCCGCCCAGGGACATGATGTTGAGCGACACAGAGGCGGCCGAGAGCGGCGCGAAGGTGATCAGCAGCGAAATGGGGATGGACACGGCGACGAACAGCGTCGTGACCAGGTTGCGCAGGAACAGGTAGAGGACGATGACGGCCAGGATGCCGCCCAGGATCGCCGTGTTGCGAACCTCGGCGATGCTGCCCTCGATGAACTCGGAGCGGTCGGAGACGACCGTCAGCACGGCTCCCTCCGAACGGTAGAGATCGGCCGAGAGGGTCGCACCGCCAAGCGAGGGACCACGCCGGCCGCTGCCGCCGCCCCCGCCCGTCAGCCGTTGCAGCAGGTTCCGGGGTTGCTCCACCGTCTCGCCGCGCGCCCTGGCCCGTTCCAGTTCGAGGTCCAGCTCGCCGACCCGCGCCCGCACGCGGTCGGCCAGTGCGACCATGTTCGCGTCCGCCTCCTTGTAGACGTCGAGCTGGACGCTCTCGGCGCCGTCGGTGCGAGTCAGGATCTCGCGGTCCCGGTGCGATCTGCGGACTTCGGCCAGATCGCCGATACGGACCTCGCGCCCCTCCACGCTGGCCACGACCGTGGCCCGGATCTGGTCCAGGTTCACGTATTCGTTGACCGTGCGCACCATGTACTCGGTGCGCCCCTCCTTGAGCGTGCCGCCGGCGACGTTGATGTTCTCCTGCCCGAGGCGGTCGATCACCTGCTGGACGGACAGCCTCGAGCGCTGCAGCGCCTGAGCGTCGAGGAGCACGTGAATCTCTTCTTCCAGGCCGCCGCGGACCCGAACCGCGGCGACGCCGTCGATCGGCTCGAGCGCCCGCTTGACCTGGAGTTCCGCCAGCCGGCGCAGGCGGCGCAGGCCCTCCTCGCCCTCGAAGCGCTCGTCCTCGCCCGACAGGGAGAGCTCGAGGACCGGGTCGAGACCCGGGTCGAAGCGCAGGATGAGCGGACGCTCCGCCGAGTCGGGCAGGAGGACGAGATCGAGCTTCTCCAGCGTCTCCTGCACCGCGTCGGACATCGGCGTGTCCCAGGCGAACTCGAGCACGACGTCGGAAACGCCGGCGCGGCTGATGCTGCTCATCCGGCGCAGGCCGCCGACCACCCCGAGCTGCTCTTCGATACGTCTCGAGACGTCGTTCTCGACCTCTTCCGGCGCCGCGCCCGGATACTCGGTGCGCACCGTGAGCGTCGGGTAGGACAGCTCGGGCATCAGGGTCACCGGCAGTCCCTGGTAGGACAGCAGGCCGAACACGACCGCCGCCAGGAAGACCATCGACACCGCGACCGGGCGATGGGTAAGGAACGACTTCGCAGCCTTCATGCGGCGCTCCCGTCTCTCTGCGTGTTAGCGGTCAGCTCGCGGGCTGGTAGGACGGGGCCGAGGCCGCACCCAGGTCCGCCACCGAGCCGAGGGCTTCCGTCGGGTCGAGCAGACGGATCCGGGCGCCGTCCTTCAGTCCCGCCTGCCCGGCCACGATCAGACGCTCGCCGTCCGTCAGGTCGCCTTCCAGGTGGACGACGTCCTCGCTCTCGATGAGCACCCGGACCAGCAGCCGCTCGGCGCGTGGACCGTCGTCGTCCTGCGCGACCCGGAACACGAAGACCTGCTCCTGGTCATAGACCAGCGCCCGCTTCGGCGCCAGCAACGTGTCCTCCAAAGCGGCGGCCACCAGGTCGACCTCGACGTACATGCCAGGCAGCAGGCCCTGGTTGGCCGGGATGCCGAGCGTCACCTTGACCGTGCCGCTCTGGGGATCGACCACGGGCGAGATGCGCTCGATCGCCGCCTCGCGCGAACCCGTGAGCGACTGGGCCAGCACGCGAGCCGGCTGGCCGACGAACAGGCCCGCCAACTGCCGCTCGGGCACGAACACCCGGGCGACGATCGAGTCGAAGTCGACGATCTGGAACAGCCTGGCGTGGGTCTCGACGTGGTCGCCCACGTTGACGAGCCGCTCGGTGACGACGCCGGAGATCGGCGCCTGGACCGTCGCGTAGCCCAGTTCCCGCTCGGCGTCCTCGAGCGCGAGCTCGAGCTGCTCCATGTCGTAGCGCGCCTGGTTGTAGGCCTGCTCGCTGATCAGGTCCTGCTCGAAGAGACGCCTCTGGCGCTCGTACTCCAGGCGGGAGCGTTCGAGCTGGCTCTCGACCCGCCTGAGCGCCGTGCGCTGCGCCTCGTCCTCGAGCAGCAGCATGGTCTGGCCGGCGCGAACGGTATCGCCCTCCTCGACGAGGAGGTTCGTCACGTGCCGCTCGGCCTCGGCCAGCACGTCGACGACGTTCTCGGCTTCGAGGTTGGTCGAGAACCGGAGCACGGACTCGATCCGGCCGCGGAAGAGGGGCAGCGCCGCGACGGGAATCGCATCGTCGGCGGCCAGGGTCGCATCGCCGGCGGCGGGCGGTTCGCCCGCCATGCCGCTGCCCACGGCGCAACCCGCCAGGAGCGGCAGGACGCAGGCAAGAAGAAGGAAAGACGCAGACGCCGCCAGGGGAGCCTTCGTATGGTTAATCGAACTCATGTTCATCGGTTGGAATCCGCTAGTCGTCAGTGGGGCCGTTGTGGGGCACGGCAGGCGGCGGTCGGCGTACTTCGAGGGAATGCTCGTCACTCTTGGAGGGAGTACCCGTTGAACGGGAACCGAACTGACCCGGGGGGCCGAACTGACTGCCGGCCGCCGCCCGCCTTCAACAAGGAATACGCCCCGGCTGCCGGCTTTGTTTCCGCGCGCCGCTAGGAAAGTTGACTCTCGGCCAGCCGCGCCCAGTACTTGGCGCCGATCGTCAGCAGCTCGTCGTTGAAGTCGTAGCGCGGCGTGTGCAGCATCTCGCTGTCGCCGTTGCCGATCATCATGAACGAGCCCGGCCGCTCCTCGGCCAGGAACGCGAAGTCGTCGGAGCCCATCAGCGGCTCCATCTCCGTGTCGACCCGCCAGCCCATGCTGCGCGCCGCGGCCGTCATCTCCTCCGTCTCGCGCGGCGCGTTGACCGTCGCCGGGTAGTAGCGCTCGTAGTCCACCTTGGCCGAGGCGCCGTGGGCGGCGCAGACGCCGTGGACGACCCGCTCCAGCCCCAGTTCGAGCGTGTCCTGCACTTCGCGCAGGAAGGAACGCACGCCGCCGGCGAGGTACGCGGTCTCGGGAATCACGTTGAAGGCCTCGCCGGCATGGCTCATCGTCACGGACACCACGGCCCGCCGCCGGGGATCGACGTTGCGGGACACCAGCGTCTGGAGTCCCAGCACGACCTGGGACGCGGCGACGATCGGGTCGATGCCGCTGTGCGGCCACGCGCCATGCGTGCCGCGGCCCCGGATCTCGATCTCGAACTGGTCGATCGCGGCCATGAAGGGACCACTGTTCGTCGCGAAGGCGCCCGTCGGCACGCCCGGAAAGTTGTGCAGGCCGAAGACCTTGTCGGCCGGGAAACGCTCGAACAGCCCTTCCCGCACCATGACTCCGGCGCCCCCGTCCTTCTCTTCCGCCGGCTGGAAGATGAGCTGGACCGTGCCGTCGAAGCTCCGGGTCTCCGCGAGGTAGCGGGCGGCGCCCAGCAGCATCGCGGTGTGACCGTCGTGCCCGCAGGCATGCATCTTTCCGGGCGAGGTCGAGCAGTGCCCGAACTGGTTCTGCTCATGGATCGGCAGCGCGTCCATGTCGGCCCGCAGCGCCACGGCGCGATCCGAGCTGCCGGCACGGATCGTGGCGACGACTCCGGTCTTTGCGATGCCGTGATGGACCTCTTCGATGCCGAACGACCGCAGCCGTTCCGTCACGATCTGCGCCGTCCGCTCCTCCTCGAAGGCGAGTTCCGGATGGCGGTGAAAGTCACGCCGCCATTCGGTCAACTCGTCGCGCCAGCCGTCGATGCGGCCGTAGTTGTCGGAGGCCATGGGCGGTGCAGTTTATCGTCGCGCCGGGACGGCCGGCGTACTCGGTGGTCGCGGTGTAGTTTCACGCCAGCGATGAAGTTCGACGCGACGCCGCTCACCGAAGCCCACGGCGCAATCCTCGGCCACAACGTCTACGACAACGACGGTCGCCGCGTGCTGCGGAAGGGCCGCGCGCTCGGCGACGAGGAACTGGTGCTGCTGGCCGGACTCGGCCGCGACCGGGTCTTCGCGGCACGGCTGGAACCCGGTGACGTCGACGAGAACGACGCCGCCAGCCGGGTCAGTGAAGCAGTTGCCGGAAAGGGTCTCGACCTGCGGGGACCGACGACCGGCCGGGTCAATCTGCACGCGCAGACCCTCGGCGTGCTCCGCGTCGACGGTGCGGCTCTCGACCGCATCAACGACTGCGACGGCGTCACCCTCGCCACCCTGCCCAACCACAGCGTCGCGAGGGAGGGCAAGATGGTCGGGACGACGAAGATCCTCCCCTACGCCCTGCCCGAGGGGACGGTTGCCGCCGCCGAGAGCGTGGCCACGAGCCCCGTGATCCGGCTCGACCCGTTGCCGCCGAGCACCGCGGGGCTGATCGTCTCCGGGACCGTCGCAGCCGGCCGCTCCGCCGGCCGCGAACGGCTGGTCGCCGGCTTCGAGAAGGCCTTCCGACAGCGGCTCGACAGCCTCGCTGCCGAACTCACCCACGTGCGCTTCGTGCCGATCGACCGGGAGCAGGAGACCGAGGAGCTCGCGGCCGCGGCGGCCGAACTCGCCCCGGACGTCGACCTCCTGATCCTGGCCGGCGAAACGGCGATCCAGGACCGCCACGACCTCGCTCCGAGCGCCATCGAAACCGCCGGCGGCTCGGTCATCTGCTACGGCGCCCCGGTCGACCCCGGCAACCTGCTGCTGCTCGCCGAACTCGGCGACACTCCGGTCCTCGGCGCCCCCGGCTGCGCCCGCAGCCCGAAGCGGAACATCGTCGACCTGGTGCTGCCCCGCCTGCTCGTCGGCGACCGGCTGACGCGCCGCGACATCACGTCGCTCGGCCACGGCGGTCTCCTGGAGGACGTGCCGGAACGGCCGTTGCCGCGGCGACGAATCGAAGGCTCCTGACTCCGCTGCCCTCCGCCCATCCCACCGTCATCCAGAGGACCAACATGAAGAACGCGGCCGAGCCAATGGACATCCGTGACTTGGTCATCGACGACCGGAAGCGCGGAGTCTTCAGGGTCCATCGGTCGTGCATGGCTTCCCGGGATCTGTTCCAGCGGGAGCGGGAACTGATCTTCGAGCGGTGCTGGATCTACCTGGGACACGAATCGGAAGTGGAGCGCCCCGGGGACTACCGTCGCCGCACGGTAGCCGGTCGCCCGCTGTTCTTTGTGCGCGGCAAGGACGGTCAGGTACGCGTGTTCCTCAACTCCTGCCCGCACCGAGGTGCCATGATCTGCCGCCGCGACGCGGGAAACGCCAAGATCCTGCGGTGCTTCTACCACGCCTGGTCTTTCAACACCGAGGGCGAGTTGATCGGCGTCCCCGGCAGGGACGCCTACGGTCCCAACTTCGACCCAGACGAATTCGGATTGAAGGAGCCGGCACGAGTCGACAGCTACCGGGGCTTTTTCTTTGTGAGCTTCAACCCGCATGTCGAAGAACTCAGCACCTACCTGGCGGGAGCCAGGGACTATCTGGACCTGGTCGTCGACCAGACCCAGGAAGGGATGCGGGTGGTTCCCGGTTCCAACAAGTACGCCATCAAGGCCAACTGGAAGCTGCTGGCCGAGAACAGCCTCGATGGATACCACCTGATCCCTACCCATCGGACCTACGTGGACTACATGGCTGGTCTTGGGACGGACGACAGCGGAGACACCCTGGCGGCCCGCCCGCCCGGCGCCGGGCGGGCTTTGGGCAACGGTCACTGCGTGTCCGAGAACATCTCCCGGAACGGCCGTCCCATCGCCCGCTGGCACCCGGTGTTCGGCGAAGCGGCAAAGAAGCGGATAGCGCGAGCACGGCGCCGGCTGGTACGGAAGTACGGAGAGGAACGCGCATTCCGGATGGCCGACACCTCGCGGAATCTCCTCATCTATCCGAACCTGCTGATCATGGACTTCGTGGCGATCAGCATCCGCTACATCGAACCCGTCGCACCGGACAGAATGGACGTCACAGCCTGGCATCTCGTGCCCAGGGAGGAATCAGGTGCGGCGCTGGCCACCCGACTCGACAGTTACCTGACCTTTCTCGGACCGGGTGGCTTCGCCACACCCGATGACGTCGAAGCCCTGGAGTCGTGTCAGACCGGTTTCCGCGCTACCGAGAACGAGTGGTCCGACATCTCAAGGGGCATGCTGAAGTCCAGCCCCGGAACGTCGGATGAACTCCAGATGCGGGGATTCTGGCGACAGTGGCACGCGAACATGCTGGGCCGGAGTACGACCAACGTACAGGACGGGCAGCCCACGGAATCGCAGGCCGCAACGGCTGATTCGGAAGCTGACGACCCTGGGCACCGGGCCGGCGCGCGATGACCGCCACCAGCACCCCCGCGCTGCGAGGAATGGTGGAGGAGTTCCTGTTCAGGGAAGCGGCACTTCTGGATGACTGGAGGCTGGATGAATGGGTCGATCTGTTCACGCACGACGCTCGGTACATGGTTCCCTCCACGGATCTGCCGGAAGGGGATCCCGGGCGCGACCTGGTGTTCATCGACGACGACATCATGCGCTTACGCGCTCGGGTGGCGCGATTGAACAGCCGCCATTCCCACCGCGAGAATCCGCGGTCGCGGACCCGCCGGTTTGTTTCCAACGTGCGGGTTGAAGAAACCGACGACAGACAACTGTCGGTCTCCGCGAACATTCTGGTCTACCGGTTCCGGAGCGGCGAAGGAGCGCCTTACGTCGGCAGCGTCGAGTACATCCTGAGGAGAGATGGCGAGGATCTCAGAATCGCCTACCGGCGCGCGGTGCTGGATATGGAAGACCTCTCCTGGCACGGTGCCGTGAGCATCATCCTGTGATGGACCGTCAGTCACTGCGAGGCTCCTGCTCCGCTACACTCCGCCTACCCCACCCTCATCCGGAGGACCCAACATGAGAGTCCGAGTCCCCGCGGCGCTGATCGCCATCCTCGCGCTGCTGATCGCGGCCCCTGCGCTGACCGCCCAGGGCGACGTCAAGCGCGCCGCCAACGGCAAACCCGACCTGACCGGCACCTTCGACGCCGGCACCCTGACGCCGCTTCAGCGGCCCGAGAAGTACGGCGAGAACCTCTTCCTGAGCCCCGAGGACGCGGCGAAGATCGAGGCGGATGCGGCCCAGTACGCCGCCGACCGGCACCAGGTCTCTGATCCGAACCGCAAGCCCCCGCCAGTAGGCGGCGACGGGACCTCGGGCGGCGCCGGCAACGTGGGCGGCTACAACCGGTTCTGGGTCGAGACCGGGACGGAGGCATTCGCGGTCGACGGCAAGTTCCGCACCTCGATCATCTTCGATCCGCCCAACGGCCGCATGCCGGAGATGACCGAGGCCGGCAAGGCGAGGTCCGCCGAGCGTCGCCGGCTGCGCCGGCCGAACGACGGCTCCGCCTGGTGGCTCGACATCGAGGGCCACGGCCCGTACGACGGCCCGGAGACGCTTCCGGTCACGGAGCGATGCATCGTCGGCTTCACCGGCGCCACGCCGACCTTCCCGAGCCTCTACAACAACTTCAAGCGCGTCGTGCAGACCGAGGACCACATCATGATCCTCATCGAGATGGTCCATGACGCCCGGATCGTGCGCCTGAACGCCGAGCACCCCAGCCCCGAGGAGCGGAAGTGGCTCGGCCACTCGGTTGGCTGGTGGGAAGGCGACACGCTCGTCATCGACTCGCGGAACTTCCACCCGAAGGCCGTCCTGCGCGGCGCCACCCAGGAGTCCCACGTCACGGAACGGCTCACGCTGCAGCCGGACGGCAACATCCTCTACCGGTTCACGATCGACGATCCGGCCACCTGGGACGTCCCCTGGTCCGGCGAGTACATCTGGAAGCGCAGCCCCGTGGACGTCTACGAGTACGCCTGCCACGAAGGGAACTACTCGATGGGCGGCACGCTGCGCGGCGCCCGCGTGCTCGAAGCCGACGCGCTGGCCGCCAAGGCCGCTAGCACCGGCGCCGGCAGCGGCGACTGAGGAACCCTGGAGGACAGAGAATGAGAATCCTCGCGGCCCTGACCGCCATCGCCCTGCTGCTGATCACGGCGCCCGTGGCCGGAGCCCAGGACGACATCAAGCGCATGCCCAACGGCCGGCCCGACCTGCACGGCAACTACGACGCGGCCACGCTGACTCCGCTGCAGCGGCCCGAGAAGTACGGTGACAACCTGTTCCTGAGCAGGGAAGAGGCCGAGAAGATCGAGACCGACGCGGCCAAGCGCCGGGCCGACCGCCACCAGGTCAGCGACCCGGACCGCGAGCCTCCGCCGGCCGGCGGCGACGGCTCAGGCGGCGGCGCCGGCAACGTCGGCGGCTACAACTTCTTCTGGCTGGACATCGGCACCGAAGCGTTCTCGGTGGACGGCAAGTTCCGCACGTCGATCATCGTCGACCCACCGAACGGCCGCATGCCGGAGACGACCCCCGCGGCCCAAGCGAGAAGGGCCGCACGCGACAAGCTCCGCAAGCCGAACGACGGCTCCGCCTGGTGGCTCGACATCGACGGCCCCGGCCCCTACGACGGCCCCGAGTCGCTGCCGATCACCGAACGCTGCATCGTCGGCTTCACCGGCGCCACGCCGACGCTTCCGAGCGCCTACAACAACTACAAACGCGTGGTGCAGACCGAAGACCACGTCATGATCCTGATCGAGATGAACCACGACGCCAGGATCATCCGCCTGAACGACGAGCACCCCAGCCCCGAAGAGCGCAAGTGGCTCGGCGACTCGGTTGGCTGGTGGGAGGGAGACACCCTCGTCATCGACTCGGTCAACTTCCACCCCAGGACGTTCCTGCGCGGATCGACGCAAGAGCTTCACGTCACGGAACGTCTGACCCTGCAGCCGAACGGCGACATCCTCTACCGGTTCACGATGGACGACCCCGCCACCTGGGAGACGCCCTGGTCCGGCGAGTACATCTGGAGAAACCGCCCGGAGCTCGTTTACGAGTACGCCTGCCACGAGGGCAACTACGCGATGGGCAACACCCTGCGCGGCGCGCGGGTCCTCGAGGCTGACGCGGCGGCCGCGAAGGCCGGGAGTACCGGCGGCGGCAGCGGGGACTGAATCCCGCATCCTCCGCTACACTTTCGGCTTCCAGTCGAAACAGGAGGACGCAGAATGAGAGTCCAGTTCTCGGCGGCGATGGCCGCCATCCTCGCGCTGTTGCTCGCCACGCCCGCCCTGGCAGCCGAAGGCGAGATCAAGCGGGCGGCCAACGGCAAGCCCGATCTGACCGGCACCTATGACGCCGCCACGCTGACGCCGCTCCAGCGGCCGGAGGAGTACGGCGAGAACCTGTACCTGACGCCGGAAGAGGCCGAGAAGATCGCCGTCGACGCGGCCAAGGGGCGCGCCGAACGCCACCAGGTCTCCGATCCGAACCGCGAGGCGCCGCCGGAAGGCGGAGACGGCTCACCCGGGGCCGCTGGCAACGTCGGCGGCTACAACAGCTTCTGGCTCGACCGCGGCACGGACACGTTCGCGGTGGACGGCAAGTTCCGGACCTCGATCATCATCGACCCGCCGAACGGCCGCATGCCGGAAACGACGGAGGCAGCGAAGGCGAGATTCGCCGAGCGCGCCAAGCTACGGCGTCCGAACACCGGCACCGCATGGTGGCTCGAACTCGACATCGCCGGCCCCTACGACGGCCCCGAGTCGCTGCCGATCAGCGAGCGCTGCATCCTCGGCTTCACCGGCGCCACGCCGACCTTCCCGAGCGGCTACAACAACTACAAGCGGGTGGTCCAGACCGAGGACCACATCATGATCCTGATCGAGATGGTCCACGACGCCCGGATCATCCGCCTGAACGACGAGCACCCGAGCCCCGAGGAGCGGCGGTGGCTGGGCGATTCGGTCGGCTGGTGGGAAGGCGACACCCTGGTCATCGACTCGGTCCACTTCCGGCCCGACGGCTTCCTGCGCGGCGCGACCAAGGACCTCCACGTCACCGAGCGCCTGACGCTCCAGCCGGACGGCAACATCCTCTATCACTTCACGATGAACGATCCGGCCACCTGGGAAGCCCCCTGGTCCGGCGAGTACATCTGGAAGCGTGATGCAGAACGGGTCTACGAGTACGCCTGCCACGAGGGCAACTACTCGATGGGCGGCACGCTACGCGGCGCGCGCATCCTCGAAGACGACTGGCGCGCCGGCAAGGCGTCCAGCACCGGCGGCGAGTAGCGGCGAGTAGCACCCGCCAGTCCGGGAGTCCGGGGGATGGTCCCAGCGGCCGTGGCATCCGTGCGTCCGCCAGCGGACGCACGGACTGCGACGCATGCGGCGCAGAAACGCGCCACATGGGTGCGCGCTCAAAAGAGAATGAGAGGCCGGCGCTCACTCCACTCCGCTCGCTCCGGTAGGTCGTCGTTTGATGCAAGGGCGCCGGGCGTCGCTCGCTTCGAGTCCGCTGGGAGCCTCCCCCGCAGACGTCCGAACTGGCTGGACTTGGTCGGGCTATTCGTCTCGCCGATTCGGGCCGATCGCGATCTCGGTGATGTGGAGGCTGAGGCCTTCGCCGGCACTTAGGCCGATCAGGCCGTTGTAATCGAGTTCGTCGGACGGAAAGTCGGCGACGGCCTCGCCGCCGATGTAGAAGATCGTCTGTTCGCCTCGGACGTCCACTTCCAGGACGTTCTCCGCGGGCGAGGTGGCCGAGTCGTCGAGGACGGATACGCCGTCGTGAGCTGTCCAGGGCGCGAGTTCCTGGATCTCGTCGCCGGTGTGTCGGGCTACGCGGAACCGGCCGGCGTTGTCGATCTGGAACGAGACGTAGGTTGGCTTGTCCCCTTCGAGGTCGCGGCCGCCGAGGAAGAGACCGAAGGGCGTGTCGACGCGGGTTGACCCGGACCGGTCGGGGTCGCCTTTCGGGAACAGGTAGATCGTGCTCTTGACGGCATAGTTGCCTGAGGCGAAGCGGCCGGGATCCCAGAGCAGGCTGCCGGAGCCGGCGTAGACGTGCCAGCCGGGGCGCATGACAACGAAGTTCCTCTCGGCCGCTTCGTCGGAGCCGTCGTACCGGACCTTCCAGTGTTCTGGACGCTCCAGGTTGTGGCCTGACTGGGCCGACGCGGCTGCCGGGGTCACCATCGCGGCGACAGCGACCGCGGCTGTGCACCAGGCCCTTTGACGATGACGCATCGAGGCTCCTACTCCTCCGGCCGGTAGACCAGCCGCTCTTCGGAAACAACATTCTTGCCGCCGTCGGTGAGCAGTTCTTCTCGGGCGAACCAGCTCGGCTTCATCGCGCCGACCGAGAACAGCTTCTCGGCCTGATCGCGGTAGTGCGGCGAGTCGGGGCGGTCGCTCTGGCCGATCGGGGGCTGGGTATAGCTGCGGATCGGGTTGCTGAGGATGACGACCTGGGTCGAGGTCTGGCCGCGGTTGCCCCAGCGCCGGCCGTCGGCGCGTGGCGGGCTGAATCCGACGGAGCGCATGGTCGCCATTCCCGCTTCGCCGAGCGAGCCGCCGCCGACCGGCCAGGAGACTTCGTCGTTCGAGTCCTGGCGGCCGACCCTAAAGACGTCGCCAAAGACCGGACGCTGACCGCCCGGGCCTGACAGGTAGGCCTCCGCCGCGATGTCGACCGCCTCAACCAGCAACGGCAGGTCTTCGTCCCGCAGGCCGGGTGGTTCCGGCGCCTCGCGGAACAGCTCCAGGTAGTCGTTGACCCTCGATGTCATCTCGTTCATTCGTTCATCGCCGGCCAGGCCGCGGAGCGCCTCGCGCCACCGGAAGTAGGTGAGCGCGCCCCGAGAGTCGGGCTCGACGACGCCGTCCCACCGCAGGATCGGGCTCATCACGACCCCATGCTTCGGCGTGCGCCGGCCCGAAACCGCGGGCTGCGCACGTCTCAGCTCCTCGACCCAGCGCTCGAACTGGTAGACCGACCGGTTGAGCGCCAGCTCGACGATCTCCTCCTCGCTCCACTTTTCGCCGGCCTCCCGTTTCGCCTCGAGCAGCGCGACCGCGACGGCGCCCCGCTGGTGGGTGTAGAGGGCGGGCTGGTTGTAGAGGTAGGCCGGATAGCGCTCCGGCACGAGCGGCGACCCGACGAGCATCGTGTCCGGGCCGATGTTGTTGTTCTGCATGTAGCCGCGCTCGGGGTTGAGCAGGGACATCAGCTCGGACGCGGGGTGGATGCCGAGCCACTCGGTCTCGGAGGTCGAGCCGTCGACGGGACGGCTCCAGTCGTGGCCGTCCGGCCGGATCGGCACCCGGCCGGTGCGCTGGTAGTAGATGTTGCCGCCGGTGTCCGCGATCATCACGTTCTGCGGCATGATCTGGCGCACGTCCAGTGCCGCGGCAGCGCCCTTGTAGTCCTCGGCGACCATGAACCAGTACTTGGACTCGAGGTAGCCGATCTCCTCTTCGTAGGCGAGGGCCGCGGCGTAGGCGCGGTCGCCGCGGCGGGCGACGATCGGGCCGTGGTGGGAGTACCAGAACGTTGCCTCGCGCGGCGCTGCCTCGCCCGCCACGGCGACCTTGACCGTCCGGCTCGTCATCTGCCGCCACTCGCCGTCGTAGAGGTAGCGGCCCGGATCGTCCGGATCGAGAGTCAGTTCGTAGACGTCGGCCGTGTCCGGGCCGCCGGTCGTGTGGGCCCAGGCGACGCGCTCGTTGTGGCCCAGGTTCACATAGGGGAAGCCGGAGGTGGCGAAGCCGCTGATGTGGATGTCGCCGGCGTGGAGCCGCAGTTCCCAGTAGCGGTGCCGGCCGAGCCAGGAAAGGTGCGGGTCGATGATCAGCGCCGCGGCGCCGAAGGTCGTCTGGTCGGGCGCCAGCGCGATCTCGTTGGAGGCCCGCAAATCGACGTCGAAGCTCGAGTCGATGCCGACCGCCCGCAGGTCGGAGCGCGCCTGCCCCGCAGGCCAGCTCCAGATGAACTGGCGGCTGAAGGCCACCGGCATGTAGACGTCGACCGGGCGGTCGCCCCACCAGTCCGGCACGTCGTCGGGATGCGCGTCGAGGTAGTCGTTGATGCCCGCGATGAACGCGGCCAGGTGCCGTCGGAGTTCCGGGTTCAGCTTCGCCTCGTAGTGGCGCTTCGCCGTGCCGTAGTGGTCCCACATCCGCGACTCGAGATCGGACCGCACCCAGGCGTCGTTGTTGCCGGGTCCGAAGGCGGCGGCGTACTCGCCGAGGCCGAAGAGGTAGTTCTCAAGCAGTTGCGACAGCCGGTCCTCGGCCATCGCCCAGCCGGAGGCGTAGAGCCCGGCCTCGGCGGACTCGGCGTAGATGTGGGGGACGCCCCAGGTGTCCCGGTAGACCGTCGCCTCCTCGCCGCCTCCGCCGGGCGCTCCGCAGGCCGCGGTCAGCGCGAAGAGCAGCACGGTCAGAGTCGTCCAGAGCACCGGCCAGATGCCTTGCTTCTCCATGTCGATCCTTCTCAGCCCGCCGGCTTCTTCGCCGACTTCGGCCGGAACGCCTTGATCCGCTCCTCCTTCGTCGTCAGGTACGGCCCGCCGATCAGGTCGACGCAGTACGGGATCGCCGGGAACACGGCGTCCAGGCACTCGCCGATCGCCTTCGGCTGCCCCGGCAGGTTGACGATGAGCGACGACCCGCGAATACCGGCCGTCTGCCGCGAGAGGATCGCCGTCGGCACCGCCAGGAGCGACACCTGCCGCATCAGCTCGCCGAAGCCCGGCATCTCCTTCTCGCACACGGCCAAAGTCGCCTCCGGGGTCACGTCGCGCGCAGCCGGTCCGGTGCCGCCGGTGGTCACGACCAGGCAGCACCCTTCGTCGTCACAGAGTGCGCGGAGCGACGCCGCGATCTGGTCCACCTCGTCCTCGACAACCCGCGCACAAGGCTCCCAGGGCGAAGTCAGAACCTCCGCGAGATAGTCGCGGATCGCGGGACCGCCGCGGTCCTCGTAGACCCCGCGCGACGCGCGGTCCGACACGGTGACGACCCCGATACGAGCGGGAGCGCCTGAAGTGCCTCGATCCACCACGCGCGAGAGCCTATCCCTGCAGCTCGTTGATACCCTCTCCGGCCGTGCCGGACCCAAAGAACGACCCGCGATTGCACGAACTGCAGGCCTTGCTCCAGGAGCGGAGCATCGCCAAGGGAGACTTCGTCCTGACCTCCGGCGCGCGCTCGCACTACTACTGCGACACGAAGGCGACGGTGCTGTCGCCGCGGGGCTCGCGGCTGATCGGCGAAGCCCTCTGCGAGCAGCTCCGGTCCTTCGGCGTCGACGCCGTGGGCGGACCCGAAGTGGGCGGCGCCTACCTGGCGACGGCGGCCTCGGTGGCCAGCGACCTCGACGGCACTCCGCTCTTCGGCTTCCTCGTCCGCAACAAGGCGAAGGGCCACGGCACCAGCGCCCGAATCGACGCCTCGTACCACCCGGACGGACGCAAGTTGATCGTCAAGGGACGCCGGGTGGCCGTGGTCGACGATGTCGTGACGTCCGCCGGCTCGATCATCCGCGCGATCGAAGCGGTCGAGGCCGAAGGCTGTGAAGTCGCGGCGGTGTCCGCGGTCGTCGACCGGCAGGAAGGCGGCGGCGACCGCCTGCGGAGCCTCGGCTACGACTTCCGGCCGCTGTTCCTCGCCGACAACGAGGGCGACCTGACGCTCTACGCCGGGGACGGACGATGAGGCGCCGCGGAACGACGCGCCGCGGCCGGCGCCTCGCCGCCGCGGCCACCGTCGCGCTGGCCGCCCTGACGCTGACCGGGATCGCCACCGACCCGGCGCCCGCCCACGTGCGGATCACGACCGACATCAACTTCGCCAACGACGTGCGGCCGATCCTCCGCCGCTACTGCATGCCCTGCCACAACCCGAAGGGCTCGGCGCCGGACTACATCGACCTGACCACCTACGGCAACGACGCGAAGCCCGGCGCCCGCGCCTGGGCGGTGGCGATCGAAGAAGAACTGATGACCGGCCGCATGCCGCCGTGGACCGCGGACGCCCGCTACGACCACTTCCGGAACTCCCGACGGATGAGCCAGCAGGAGATCGACATCGTCGTCGCCTGGGTGCAGGGCGGCGGACCCCAGGGGCCCCGGCGCAACTTGCCGCCGCCGCTGGAGTTCACGGAGGAGGAGTGGGTGCTCGGCTACCCGGACGTGGTGCTCGAGCCTTCGGCTGGGACGGTCGTCGCGTCCGGGGAGCAGACCGCCTCGCACCGCGAGGTGCTCGCCGTCGAGCTCGAGGAGGACGCCTGGATCACGGGCTACGAGTTCCGGCCGCAGAACCCTGGCGTCGTCTACCGGATGGCGGCCTGGGTCCACCAGCCCGACGACGCGGAGCCCGAGCAACTCGAAGTCGAGGTCCAGGTGCCGTACGACCCGTTCCGCGACGAGGACGAACCCGAGCCGACCCGGATGCGCACCGCGACTGCCGGCCCGCAGTTCCTCGGCCAGTGGCTCCGCGGCGACGACCCGGTGCTGCTGCCGGACGGCGCCGGCAAGCGGCTCAGAACGGGCTCGAAGATCGAACTCGTCATCGAGTACCGGCGCCGTCCGAACGACGACTCGCGGATCGAAGTCCGCGACCGCTCGAGTCTCGGTCTGTTCCTGGCCCGGACCGAGGACGAGGTCGAGCTCTGGGTGGAGAGCGCGCGGGCCGGCGGCGAGGTCGCGTTGAAGGGCCGCCGGGCCGCACGGCCGCAGACCGTGAGCATCTCCCTGACCGAACGCGCCCGTCTGATCGGGCTCCACCCGCACGTCGGCGACCGGCTCGAGGCGATGGAGGTCCGCGTCCACTTCCCGGACCAGCGCGCGCAGACCGTCCTCTACGTTCCCGAGTACGACCCCGAGTTTCCGGCCAGCTACCTGTTCGAGGAGGCGATCCACGCCCCGCCCGGCACCCGGGTCGAGCTGATCGGATCGTTCGATGTCGGCAGGGCGAAGAACCCCCTCGTCCAGCCCTTCGCGCTCCACGTCGACTACGAGCTCGACGACCACCTCGTGTTGCCGGAGATCTTCGTGCCGCGCGACGAGCCCCAGTCCCGCGGCGGCATGCTGGCTGCCGGCCTCGGCGGCACCGACCTGCCGGCCGGCGGCGAAGGTGGCGTGCCGGGGCTCGCGGCCAATCCGGCCGACCCGAACGCCGCCGCCCACATGGACCACAACCCGCTCCACGGCGGTCAGTTCTTCATGGCGGCGAACAACTACCACCACCTGGAGGGAGCGCTGCCGAACAACGGCGAGTTCCGCCTCTACATCTACGACGACTTCAAGCAGCCGGTCGATCCGCGGAACTTCGGCGGCGACGTCGTGTTCGAGGCCTGGAACGAGGAGACGGAGAACTGGGATGAGACCCGCTACCCGATGGCGCCGGCGATCGGCAGCGACTACCTCATCTCGGAGATTCCCGGCGAACTTCCCGCCGAGTTCTTCGCCCACGTCTGGCTCGCCGGCGAACAGCAGCGCTACGACTTCTACTTCGAGGAGACCACGGTCGAGCCGGCCGGCGGCGCCTCCCGCGGCGGCGGCGCGATCCGCGCCGGGCCGCACAGCCACGAGCGGCCGCCGATGACGATCCCCGAGTATCCGGTCGCGATCACCGCCCTGATGGCGCTGAAGCGGGACCGTGTCCGCAGCCAGATCGAGAACGGCGAGTGGCTCACGCTCTACGTGCCCGCCTTCGACGCGAGGGACCTGGCCGAAGCGCTGCTCGACCGGCTGGACGGGCTGAGCGCGCGCGAGCGGGGACAGGCGCGCCAGGCGATCGGACGCGTGATGCAGAGCGCCGCGGAACTCGACCGCAGCGGCGACCTGGCCGACCGGGCTCGCGCGCAGCGAGCCTTCGACCGCTTCGACGGCGGTGTCCGGGAGCTGGAGGATCTGATCAGCCCGTGACCGCCAGAGTCCGGCGCCGCAAAGCTCCTAGCTGAAGTTCAGCGCCATCCGCATTTCCATCGGCACGCCGTGCTGGTGCGGAATCGGCGCGACGACTTGGGCGAGGCAGTGCATCCCCAGGTATCGGTAGAAGCCGACGGCATCCGCGTCCGACAGGACGTCGAGATGGAGGCCTCGCATGCCGGCGCGCTTGCTCCGCTCGATCGCATGGTCGACGAGCTTCCTGCCGATGCCCTTCCCCCGTAGCGGCTCCTCCACGGCCAGAGCGCAGATGTAGTAGACGCTCGACGGGATCACCGCGTTCAGGTACTTGCACTGGTAGGCGCGCTCAGCGAGCAGGTTCAGCCTGTCCATCGTGACCTCGCCCGACTCGATCATCGGACCCCAAAGACCGCCCAGCGCTTTCTTGCGCGGCGCGAACTCGGGACCGTTGTAACCGAGTTCGAGCCCCAGCAGTTCGTCGCCGTCCAGCGCGATCGTCGTGCGGTCGTACGAATACAGCGTGCCCGGCACCCGCCAGGCGGCCTTGACCATCAGGTCGAACAGCTCCCGGCCGTCGAACTGGTAGCCGTAGGACGAGGGGCCGGTTTCCCAGATCAGGTTGGTGAACTGATCCGCGTAGCGGTCCAGATGTTCCTCCGCTGCTTGAACGATCTCCATCGAGTCTGCTCCTTTCCCTGAGGGCCTGTAACGCCTGAACTGCAGCAGCTTAGTACGATGGAATCCTCAGGTCAGCCAGATGGTCATTTCCAAAGGAACGCTTCGGCGCTTACGCTCATCTCACTGGGCGCTCGGCTCACGATTCCTTGCCATCTGCGTGGCCGTGCTGGTCGGCTGCGCGCCTGGAGACGCCCCCCGGGATGCTTCGGAACCGGTCCCTGAGGTCGCACGGGAACCGCTACCCACCTGGGAAGAAACCGCCGGCGACGTCGCCGCCGACCGGTTGAACGTCATCCTGGTCACGATCGACACGCTGCGTGCCGACCGGCTCTCCAGCTACGGCTCGGAACTGGTTTCCACCCCCCACATGGACCGGCTCGCCCGGGAAGGCGTGCGTTTCTCGAACGCCGCCACCGCGGTGCCGTTCACGCTGCCGGCGCACTGCTCGATCATGACCGGCACCTACCCGCCGTTCCACGGCGTCCGGGAGAACGTCGGCTACTCGCTGGACGAAACGCTGCCCACTCTCGCCGAGGTGCTTTCCCGCGGCGGATGGGACACGGCGGGGTTCGTCAGCGCCTTCGTCCTCGACTCGCGCTGGGGAATCGGCCGCGGCTTCGACCGCTACCGCGACGACTTCCAGCTCGACCCGAACAAGCCCTCCGTCAACGTCGGCCACGTACAGCACGAGGGGCCGGACACGATCGAGCATGCACTGGCCTGGCTCGACGAGCCCCGCGACCAGCCGTTCTTCCTCTGGGTCCATCTGTTCGAGCCGCACGATCCCTACACGCCGCCCGAGCCCTACCGGTCGCAGTATCCCGACCGCCCCTATGATGCCGAGGTGGCCTACGCCGACGCGCTCGTCGGCCTGCTCCGCGAAGGCCTGGAGAGCCGAGGGGTGATGGACGACTCGGTGTTCGTCCTGACCTCCGACCACGGCGAGGGCCTGGGCCAGCACGGCGAAGGCTTCCACGGCTACTTCATCTACGACTCGACCGTCCACGTTCCCCTCGTTCTGCGCCTGCCCTTCGGGGAGTTCGAGGGGCGGGTCGTCGACGAAGCCGTCAGCCACGTCGACATCCTGCCGACCGTCCTCTCGATCGTCGGCCAGGAGGTGCCGGCCGAGGCGCAGGGCGTCGACCTGCTGCCGCTGATCCTGGGACGGGAACCGGCATCGGCGCGCGAGGTCTACACGGAGTCGTACTACTCCCTTTACCACTACAACTGGGCGCCCCTGCGCTCGATCCGGACCGAGTCCGAGAAGTTCATCGAGACGACGAACCCCGAGCTCTACCTCCTGCGGGAGGACGCCCACGAAGAGAACAACGTGCTGCTCCAGGAGCGGGAGCTGGCGCGCTCCCTGCGCGACCGCCTGCTCGCCTACTACCGCGACCTGAAGTCATCGGGTGAGCGGCCCGGCGGGCGCCCCGACCTCGATACCGAGACGCTGGCCCAACTGCGCGCCCTGGGCTACCTGGCCGGCCGTGCCAGCGGTGGGGTCGACGAGGACGACGGAGTCGAGCGAACGGACCCCAAGGAGCGAATCGCCGTTCACCGGGCGATCATGGAGGCGCAGAGCTTCATCGGACGCGGCGACGAGGAGGGGGCCGAGGAGTACCTGCGTGCCGCCCTGGAACTGGACGCCAGCATCGTCGACGCGAATCAGATGCTGGGCGGCATCGTCGGTCGCCGCGCCGACGAGGCCTCGCGGCGCGGAGACGAAGCAGTGTCAGCGGACCTCAACCGTCAGGCCCTGGAACTCTACCAGCAGGCACTCGCCCTGAACCCGGAACACCAGGCCTCCCTGCTCGGACTCGCCACGAGCTACTGGCGGCTCGGCCGGCTCGAGGAGGCTCTCGTGGGCTTTCACCGGCTGGTGGAACTCGCGCCCTACGAGTCGAACGCGGCGATCGCGATGAGCGACATCTACGCCGACCTGGACCGCCTTCCCGAGGCGCTGCGCGTCGTTGAGGCGGCAGCGGCAGAAGAAGTGGCGCCCGCGTGGATCCACAATCAGCACGGCGAACTCCTGGCGCTCCTGGGGCGGAGCCGGGAATCGGCCGCTCACTTCGAGAGAGCGATCGCCAAGAACCCGGAGATCGGCCAGCCCTGGTTCAACCTCGCACTGACTCACGAGGAGGCCGGCCGGCCGGAACAAGCGGTCGCGGCCTACGAGCAGGCGCTCGAACACGCGCCCTACCACTTCCGCGCCCAGTTCAACCTCGGACACCTGTTCGGCCGGCTCGGCCGGCCGGAGGACCAACTGGAGATGTGGCGCGCGGCAATCCGCTCGAACCCGGAGTTCGTTCTCGGCTACTACCACCTGGCCAAGCTCCACATGGATCGCGGCGACGACCTGGATCGCGCCGAACTGCTGGTCCGGGAGGGGTTGCGCCGCGATCCGGACGGCGGCTTCGGACCGTTCGGCTACTTCGTCCTCGCCGACATCCTCAACCGGAAGGGACGCCTGCCCGAAGCGAGGGAAGCGGTAGAGAACGGGCGGCGCCTACAGGCCCGCGGCTAGTCGGAGACAGGCCTGGCGGCGCTAGGCCGGCAGGTCGCCCACCAGCTCGAACCAGACCTGCACCTTGCCGTCGTGGACGAGGTACATGGCCGTGATGTTCGAGGTCGTGGGACCGCTCTCGGTCGTGAAGCTCTCATCCCGCTCGTGGATCACGAGGTTCCCGAGCACCCGCTCCCTGGTGATCATCAGGTTGGGATCGGTCAGGCCGCCCATCAACTGCTTCATGTTCTCGAGGATCACCTCGCCACCCTCGGTCATCGACCGCGCCCAGGGCCCTTCGGCCGCGTGGGTGATGAACCGGGCGTCATCGGCCATGACGCTTGCGAACCGCTCCCAGTCACTCGTTTCGAGGGCCTTCACGAAGTCGCGGGCCGTCTGTCGGTGTGCGATCTCCGCCTCCGTCAGACCGGCATCGTCACCCGCCGGGGCGGTCTGATCCGCCGCGGCAGCGGCTTCCTCCCCTGCGGCCCCGGCTTCCTCCGCCGGAGCACAGGCCGCCGCGAGAATTCCGAGCGGGGCCGCGGCCAGAAGAGTGCGGCGATCCAAAGGGAACGGCGTTTCAGCCTTCTTCATGTCAGAACCTCCTAGAAGTCGAAGCCCACGCGTATCGCCACCCGTCGCGGCAGGAAGTACCTCGACGGCACGAGTTCAGCCGGATAGCGACCGTAGCTGCCCCAGTAGTAGTGGCCGTCGTCGTCCAGGAGGTTCAGCGCCTGCAGGTCAACCTTCAGGCCAACGTCGTCGCCCAGCGTGAACCGGCGCGCCAGACCGATGTCGATCTGCTTGCGCGGCGGCATCCGGCGGGCGCCGGTCATCGCCTCCAGCGGCACCGTGACGTTTCCCTGGTTCAGGCGTACCCGTGCCATGTGGCGGTACGGGCGGCCATCCTCGTAGTTCAGGATCGTGACCAGCCGCAGGTCCCAGGGGAGATCGAAGGTCGCCTGGGTCCGGAACGTCCACGGCCGATCGCTCTGACCCAACTCGCCTCCGAACAGGTGATGGTTCGGGTCCGATCCCTGGTTGCCGATGTAGAAGGCGTTGTTCTGGCTCTCCTGGAGCGCGTCGGGCTGGAACCCCTTCGATTCCGCCCAGCCGAGCGACCCGTCCAGCGACCAGCGGCCGGTGTGCCGCTTGGCGAAGGTGAGGAAGGCGCCCTTGTACTTCTGGTGGTACTTGGTCCCCGGCGGGGCGTTCGCCGCGTTCCCGGGGCGGTTGCCCTTCTGAAGTGTCGGCTGAACGATCATGTTCTTCAGCATGATCGTCTCCCCCGTCAGCGGGTTGACGTAGGGCATGTCCTCGTACTCGCCGTCGTCCCCGATCTGCCAGCCGATCATGTCCGTCGTCTCGTGCGTGATGAGCTGGAGACCGACGACGTACTCGCCGAGCTGCTTCTCGTACCCCACCGCGTACTGATCGGTCTGGGGCCGTTTCAGGTCCTTCCTCGGCAGTCTGAAGGTGCCATTGCCTACCTCAGAGAAGTAGACGAAGGGACCATGCCGGTTCGCGCTGTAGCCGAACCGCGCGACGGGCCGGTCCGGATGGGGCTGTTGCCAGTTCGAGACGACGTTCATCTCGTGGTAGCGGCCGGCGGACAGCCGAAGCACGGCCTGCCGGTCACCGTCGCCGATCCGATAGGCCAGTCCCAACCGCGGGTCCACGCTCGAGTAGTCGACGACGTCCGAGTACTTCGGCGAGAACTCCCCTGTCGTCACGCCGCAGTTCAGCTTGTCGCAGAGGTAGGACTCCAGGATCGGATAGGGCGGAATCTCGCCTTTGTCCGAGTCGGTCCGGACGCCGAGGTTCAGGGTCAGGCGATCGTTGACGCGCCAGGAGTCGTCCACGTAGAACCCCAACGCCTCCGTGTCCGCGCCGTAGTAGTGCTCCTTGCGCGAGTACACGTAGTAGTTCGCTCCGTACTTGTAGTAGTACTTGCCACCGAAGCCGGGATAGACGGCCGCCGCCTTCTCGCCGCTGCTGCTGTACTGGAATCCGAACTTGAACTCGTGGCTGCCTGCGAGATCCTCGGCGAAGTGGGTCACCTTGGCATGGCCGCGGTTCCACCACACGGGGTACATGTAGGGATACGTCTTGCCGCCGCTCAGGGTCTGCGGACTCGTGTTGAAGTCGATGAAGGGCGACTCCAGGCTGCCGGTCGCCGAGACGTTGCGGTCCTTGTTGTGGATGTCGTTCCAGTTCACTTCGAGGATCGTGTTGCCGCCGAGTATCCCCTGGTAGCCGAGGCGCGTGTAGGGGACCAGGAGGTACTCCGTGCCCACCGCGGCCGGATTCGTGATCACGCGGCTGCTGCTGCCGTACGAGCGCGCGTAGTCCTCGAACTGGAAGGCCCCCGTCAGCGTATGCGAAGGATTGACCGACCAGTCGAGCTTCAGGTTGTAGTGGTCGAAGGTGCTGACCGGGATGTCGATGCTCGGCGTCGCTCCCGGCTCAAGCAACAGCTCCTCCTTGAGTCCGACCGCGGCGAAGAAGAACAGCTTGTCCTTCTTGACCGGGCCGCCCGCCGACAAAGTCCAACTGTTGTAGGTGTCCCTCACGAAACCGCGTTCGACTCCCGCTGCGTCCTCCACCTGGGGCCCCGAGGAGGTCAGCTCATCGAACTCGCCGGTGTAGGCCACGCGCCCCTGGAGTGTGTTGGTCCCCGACTTCGTAACCACGTTGACTGCGGCGCCGGTCATGTTCCCGTACTCGGCGGGCGCTCCGACGCCGAGCACCTGCACCTCGGCGATCGTGTCTGGATCCGCCCAGGCTCCAAAGATGTTGCCGGTATCCGGGAAGCTGATGTCCAGGCCGTCGACGTTCCAGGCCACGGACCCCTCGTCCCGGCCGTAGGCGGAAACGAACCCCGAGTAGACGCCGACCGACCCGACGTTGCCGTTCGCCGACACGCCGGGTGCCATCAGGGCGAGTTCCTGGAAGTTGCGCTGGGTCGTCGGCTTGGCGTCGATCAGGTCGGCCTGGAAGCTGCTGCTGGCCGACGAGCTCGTCACGTCGAGGATCGGCGCCTCGGAGGTCACGGTGATCGCCTCCTCCACTCCAGCGACCCGCATCGAGAAGTCCACGACCGCCACGCCGGAGATCGAGACGCGGACGCCTTCCACCGTCTCGGTCTCCATTCCCTCGAGCGTCGCGGTCAGGGTCACGAAGCCAGGCGGGAGTCCGGGGATCAGCCAGTCGCCATTGACACCTGAGACGGACGTGCGTTCACCGCGCACGATGTCGCCGGTGGCCTGCACCAGGACTCCCGGCAGGGCTTCGCCGTCCGCGGAGCGGACCGTTCCGCGCACTGAACCGACGTTCTGGGCGTAGGCCGCAGTCGACACGAGGAGCGCCAGAAGAACCAGAGCGAAGACGAGCCTCGCGGCTAGACGAGGAGAAGACGGCATACGGACCTCCCTTGGCGCAGTTTCAAACACCGTAAGGTTTACGGCCTTCCCCACCCGAGTCAAGGAACTTTTCTTAGCGAATCTGAGCGAACCTGAAATGCTCGTATCTGCCTTGACTTGCAGCACCTTCTCCGTCACAGTGATTCGACCTGAACACAGTCGAGAAGGTGGTCACCGGCACCGTCGGAACGCGCCTTCGGGAGGAGGACGACATGGGTCTCACGCGACTACTCGCATGCGGAGCCGCAACGGTCACGCTCCTTGCCACCCCGGCCGCGGCCGCCGACTCCCAGGAGGCGGCGAATCCAGCCTGCAAGGCCGCTCACCACCTGGTAGGCGAGTGGGAAGTCCACACCGGCGACGGCGCACTGATGGCCGAGGTCGTCTGGGAGCTGGGGCCGGAGGGTTGCTATCTCGTCGAAGAGTGGATGACCCGCATGGAGGGCATACGGGACTTCTTCTGCGTACTGGTCTACAGCGACACGCGGGACAACTGGAGCTACCTCTCCGCTTCCGGCAAGCCGGGCGGCCAGAGGATGCGGTTCGAGAACGGGAACATGATGGACGACGAGTTCCGCTTCGAGACGGCTGACCTGGACGAAGGAACGATCGGCCGCTTCAGCTTCTTCACGCTGCCCGACGGCCGCCTCCGCGAACTCTCCGTGCTCTCCACCGACGGCGGCGACACGTGGGAAACCGAGTACGAGCTGTTCTGGACCCGAAAGGAGTAGGTATGAAGAGGACGTTCTTCGCGCTGGCGCTCGTCGTCTCGACCGGACTGGCCGGAAACCCATCTTCGGCACAGATCGATCCGGCCTCCCTTCCGGAACCGCTGACCACCGCGACCCTTCCAGAGAAACCGGACGGAGCGCACTGGGTCTGGATCGCATCCTTCGCGAACTACGCGCACGCGGATCTCATCGATGCCGACAGCGGCACCCTTCTCGGCACGATCGAACTCGGCTACCAGGGCATCCTGCCCCAGATCCCCGGCTCGGGCGAGGAGATCTACAACCATGCCGTCTACATGTCGCGCGGCTACCACGGCGACCTCGTCGAGGTGGTCGAGATCTTCGATGCCAACACGCTCGAGATCAAGGGCGAGATCCCGATCGACCCGCCCAAGGCGATGCGGGGGCTGGCGAGCGCCAACCTGACGACCCTGACGGACAACGATCGCTTCCTCATCCAGTCGTTCTTCACGCCCGCCCTCAGCTTCGGAGTCGTCGACCTGCAGGAGCGGAAGTACGTCGGCGAGATCGAGACGGGCGGCTGCGCACACACGATGGCGGCCGGCCCGCGCCGGTTCCTCTCGCTGTGCGGCGACGGATCCGTGCTGACCGTCGACCTGGACGAGAACGGCGCAGAGAGCGGAAGAGAAACCCACCCCGGCTTCTTCGACGCAGAGGGGGACCCCCTGCACCCCACTGGCGCGAGATCGGGGGACGTCTGGTACTTCGCCTCGGTGCGCGGCGTGATGCACGCCGTCGACACGAGCGGCGGCGGGATCAGCTTCCAGGAACCCTGGACGTTCCGCGACGAGGACGAAGCGGGCGTCTGGGTGCCCGCCGCGCCGAACCAGCACATGGCGATCCACGAAGCCTCCGGCCGCATCTTCCTGCTGATGTCCGTCGTCCCGGATCTCGAGCGCAAGCCCGGCGGCTACGACTTCCACCGCGGCTTCGGCTTCGAAACCTGGGTGTTCGACATCGAGAGCCGTGAACGACTGGCGCGCTACAAGATGGACAAGGCCGCGGCCGCGGTCGCGGTGAGCCAGGACGACGCGCCGCTCCTCTACGCGTCGACCTACAGCCACGTCGACATCTACGACGCGAACACGGGCGAGGTGACGCGCACCCTGAACCCCGACGTGGAGGTCAGGGGCGTCCTCGTCATGATGCAACCCTGGGACTGACTCATCCATGAGCCTCGGGATCGACCCGGTCGTCCAGATCGCCGCGCGAGTTCTGCTCACGCTGCTGTTCCTCGGCACCGCCGTGCACAAGCTGCGCGACCTGCGGACGACCGCGGCGATCACGTCCCGCTACCTGCAGGGCTTCGGCTTGCCCCGTTCGCCCGTGCTCGCCGCGTTCGTGACCGCGGTCCTGATCGCCGCGGAGTTCGTCGCCGCCGGGCTTTGTGCGACCTATCCCTCGGGAGCGGCGGCTGCGGGTCTGGTTGCCGCGCTGCTCGGCGTGTACGCGCTCGGCATGTCCGTGAGCATCGCGCGCGGCATCGCACCCGAGGACTGCGGCTGCTCCTGGGCCGGGACGGCCGGGCAGCCAGCGGGATGGGCCCTGGTGCTGAGGAATCTCGTGCTGATCGCCGTGGCCCTGCTGCTGGTCCCGCAGGCTGCCGCGCGACCCCTCGAGTTCGCCGACCATGCCGGCGCCTTCTCGCTCGGCCTGTTCGCCATCGCCATGTACGCTACTGCGGACGTGCTCATCGCGAACCACGGTTTGCTCCGGGAAGGGACGTCTTGACGACCTCCGTCGGCATCCTGTTCGCGATCATGGGAGTCGCGATTCTCTGTCTGGCGGTGGTGAGTTTCGCGCTCGCCCGTCAGGTCGGCGTGATCCACCAGCGGATCGGCCCCGTCGGCGCGTTGGCGCTGAGCAAGACGGTGCGCGTCGGCGAGAAGTCGCCGGAGTTCCGGCTCGACGCCCTGGACGGCGAAGCGATCGTCCTGGGCGCTCCCGATCCGGATGGCAAGAGCACGTTGATCACGTTCCTGACACCCAAGTGTCCGGTGTGTGCGCAGCTCCTTCCGGCCCTCCGATCCATCGCCCGGAAAGAGTCGGACTGGCTGCGACTCGTCTTCGCGAGCGACGGCGACCCGGCGCAGCACGCCGAGTTTCGAACCAGGAGCCGGCTCGACGACTTCGCCTACGTGCTCTCGCCGGAACTCGGCATGACCTATGAGATCGGCAAGCTCCCGTATGGCGTCCTGCTCGACGAGAACGGGATCGTCGCGGCTCAGGGGCTCACGAACAGCCGGGAGCACGTGGAGAGCCTGTTCGAGGCGAAGAGGCTGGGCGTCAGTTCGATACAGGAGTTTCTCGAGCACCAGGAAGAAGGCCGGGTGCTCATCGCGGAGGGTTCACAACAACCATCGTGAGGTTTGCCATGAACTGGTTCGACAACATCTCGGTTCGCGCGGCCACTCGTCTGGCCGACAAGACCTCCCGGCGATCGGTGCTGGGCTCCATCGGTAGCGCCATCGCCGGCGGCGTTCTGTTGCCGCTGCTGCCGGTGGACCGGACGTTCGCGCAGGAAGCCGGGGACGACGCTGCCGAACCCATGCAGGATCCCATGCAGTGCGACTACTGGGCGTACTGCTCGGTCGACGGCTGGCTCTGCGGATGCTGCGGCGGTTCGACGAGTTCCTGTCCGCCAGGGTCCAAAGCCGCGCCCATCACCTGGACCGGCACCTGCCTGAATCCGGCGGACGGCAAGAGCTACGTCGTCGCCTACCACGACTGCTGCGGCGCCTTCCCCTGCCAGCGCTGCTACTGCAACACGAACGAAGGCGACACGATGCGCTATCACCCCCAGCGTTCGAACTCGGTGCTGTGGTGCGGCAACGGCGGCGCGCCCTTCGGCTACCACTGCACGATGTCGCGGATACTCTCGGTCGCCGAGTAGGACTCCACCACCCGTGCATTCCGAGGTACAGCGCGACCTGCATCGCCCTCTCGTTCTGCTCACGATCCTCGTCGTGTGCGCGAGCGCGGCCGTCGCCGGGGCCGAGGCGGACGACGCGGACATCTACCGTCTCGCCCACCTCGACTACATGCTGCACTGCCAGGGCTGCCACATGGCCGACGGGGCCGGCGTGGAGGGCACGGTCCCTCCCCTGCCCGGCGAGGTGGGCAAGTACATCGCCAGCCCCGAATGGCGGGACTATCTGGTCCAGGTGCCCGGCGCCTCCCAGGCTCTGATCGACGACGAGGCCCTGGCCCGGTTGATGACCTGGATCGTCCGCCGCTTCGATCCCGAGAACGCGAAGGACCTGAAGCCCTACGAGGCCGCGGAGGTCGGACGGCTGCGCAGCCAGCCCGTCACCAACCCGACCGAGGTGCGGCGACGGATCATCGCCGAGCTTTCCGAGCAACCTCAGGACGACTAGAGCCGCCCGGCGGCTCACTCGTCAGGACACCGCGACCGGCCGAAGCCGTCGGCCGCGCTGCTAGGCTCTGCCGACTCCTTTACCGGCCGTGTCTTTTCCTCCAGATCGTCGCACCTACCTCTTCGGCCCGTACCTGCTCGACCTCGGGCAGCGCCGCCTGCTCCGCGAGGGGAAGCTGGTTCCCCTCCGGCCGAAGGTCTTCGACACCCTGAGAGCGCTGGTCGAGAACCACGGCCGCCTCCTCCACAAGGAGGAGTTGATGGCGATGGTCTGGCCGGACACCGCGGTCGATGAGAGCAACCTCACACACAACCTCTCGGTACTGCGCAAGAGCCTGGGAAAGAACGACAAGGCGCAGTACGTCGTCACGCTTCCGGGTCGCGGTTACCGTTTCATTGCGCCGGTGGAAGCTCCTCTGGAGGGGTCCGTCGCGGTCCGGCCCTTCTTCAACCTGAGCCCGGATCCCGAACAGCAGTTCTTCTGCGATGGGGTGGCGGAGGAACTCATCGATGCCCTGGCGAGCGTCGACGGCTTGCGGGTCGTCGGTAGAACCTCCTCCTTCGATCGCCGGCTGAGAGACCTGAGCAGCCCGGAGGTCGGCGAAAAACTGGGCGTCTCGGCCATCCTGGAAGGCAGTGTGCGAAAAGCGGGCGAGCGCCTCCGGATCTCGGCGCACCTGATCCGTACGTCGGACGGCACCCAACTCTGGTCCGAGCGCTACGACCGGGAACTCGGAGACGTCTTCGAGATCCAGGAGGACATCGCGCGGGCAATCGTCAACCGTCTGCGAAGGAAGCTCCTGGCGCCGCATCCCGGCCCGATCGTCAAGCGTCCGACGCAGAGCCAGGAGGTGTACCAGCTCTACCTGGAGGCCCGCTATCACCTCGGCACACAGAAGGGCGATCGGGTCAAGCAGGCCATCGAACTGCTGGACCGGGCGCTCGAAATGCAGCCGGACTTCGCGCAAGGTCATGCCGTCCTCGCTCTGTGCTACGGAACGCTCGCGGTCGACGGCTTCCTGCGCGTCGGCGAAGCGGCGTCAAGAGCGGAAGAAGCGGTGCAAACGGCGCTGGCACTGAGCGACACGACCGCCACCGCGTACCGGGCCTGCGGCCTCCTGCGGGCCGCCCTGCAGTGGGACTGGCCCGCGGCGCAGCGCGCCTACCTGCGCGCGCTGCGACTCGATCCCGGGAACCCCAACGCCCGGTTCTCCTACGGGCAATACTTCCTGGCACCGGTCGGCCGCCTGGAGGAAGCGGAGCAGGAGCTGAAGACCGCCACGCACCTGGATCCGCTCGCGCCGATGCTGGGCCGAAGCCTGTGCTTCGTCTACTACCTGTCGCGTCGCTACGAGGAGGCGCTCTCCGAGGCGCGCCGGACGCTCGCCATCGACAGCACGTACCCGGCGACGCGATCACTGGCCGCTGCCTGCTACAGCGCCATGGACCGCCCGGACGAGGCGGTCCGCGAGCGACAGGTCCACCTGCGAAACGCCGGTCGTCCGAACGACGCCGAAACGATCGGGAGAATCCTCGAGAAGGAAGGCGAGCGGGGAGTGCTCCGCTGGAGCACGGCCCGATTGCTGAAGCGGGCCCGCAACGAGGATGCTCACTACGACTCGCTGGCCATACTGCACGCCTGGCTCGGCGAAAAAGACGCGGCCTTGCGCTGGCTGGAAGAAGCGATCAGGGTCAAGCGCGGAGTGGCCATGTGGGCGAAGGTCCATCCGGCGTTCGACGAGCTCCGTTCGGAGTCGCGCTTCCACGAGCTTCTCGACGGCATGGGCGTCAACGATCCCAAGGTCGCGTCACCTGGCGCCGTCGCCTAGTCCCGCCCGCGCTCCTCACGCATCAGCGCTGAACCCGAGGTCGCTCGGGGACCACCTCTTCGAAGCGCTTGATCCGGCGAGCCTCCTCGTGCCGCCCGAGTTGCTCGAGCGTCTGGGCAAGCTCGAACAGGAGGACATCCTCCGGCAGGCTGCTGTCTCCGTCCTCGATCAGGTTCTCCAGCCTGTCCGCCAGGTCCTCGAGTCGACCCTCCTCGCGATCCAGGTGGATCAGGCTCATCTCGGCGTCCGCCGCCAGATCGCCCGGGCCGCCTTCGGCCAGCCTCTCCCAAAGCGCACGGGCTTCCGCCACCCGGTGGCTCGCAGCTTCCAGCGCAGCCAGGTAACCGTGCGCGGCCCACGCCGCCCGGCTGCCGCGATAGTCCTCGATCAGGCGTTCAAAGCGCCGTCTCGTTTCTTCGGTTCGGCCAGGGATCCGGCTTGTCACGAGGGCGTCGTCGAGAGCCGCCTCCGCGGAGCTGTCGCGGACCAGGCGGCTTGCCAGAAACGCGCCGGCCACGAGCACCACCAGCAGGAGGGCCATGCTTCGGGCCCATGGACGACGCCGGCGCAGTCTCGCCTTCGATCGCATCGTTCTCCTTCGGACACACCCAGGCCGGAGGTCCGGTCGTGACTATAGTGTCAAAGGGAAAGAGGTCCCGAATGGCCAACGTCAGGGAAGCTCAGCGGCTGCCGCCCGTCTGGTGGCTGCCCGCGTCCTTCACTCTCCTGCTGCTTGCGTTCTCGCTGCATCCGCAGTTTCGCGCAAGCAACGAGTTGACCTGGGCGCTCTGGGGCGCCTGCGGCGTGCTCGCTCTTCTGCAGGGCCGGTTGCTGGCCGACTCAGGCCAGGGCGGGCGCGAGCTGAAACTGAAGGTCTCCCTGATCCCCTCGCACTACGTGCAGGCCTTCGTGCAGACCTGCATCTACGTCTACTGGGCCTTCTACTGGGAGCAGATGCGGCACCAGGCAGCGCTCATCCTGGCGCAGATCGTCTTCGCCTACGCCTTCGACATGCTCGTGGGCTGGTCGAGACGAAAGACCTGGCACCTGGGCTTCGGGCAGTTTCCGATCATTCTGAGCACGAACTTCTTCCTCTGCTTCAAGGAGGAGTGGTTCTACCTGCAGTTCGCGATGATCGCCGTCGGCATCCTCGGCAAGGAGTTCTTCCGCTGGAACCGGGACGGCCGCAAGCGGCACATCTTCAACCCGTCGGGCTTCGCCCTCTCCGTCTTCTCGCTCGGCCTGATCCTCTCCGGGACGACGGACCTCACCTGGGGCGCCGAGATCGCGACGACCCTGGCCAACGCGCCCCACATGTACGTCGCGATCTTTATGGCCGGACTGGTCGTCCAGTTCTTCTTCTCAGTGACGATCGTGACCCTGTTCGCGGCGGCCGCCCTGGTCGTGGCCAACCTCGTCTACTCGAGCGTCACGGGCGTCCACTTCTTCGTCGACGCCAGCATTCCGATCGCGGTGTTCCTGGGCCTTCACCTCCTCGTCACTGATCCGTCGACGTCGCCCCGCAGCAGGCTGGGCAGCGCGGTGTTCGGGGCCCTCTACGGCTTGAGCGTCTTCGGCCTGTTCGAGTTCCTGCGCCAGGTCGATGTCCCCCTCTTCTACGACAAGCTGCTGTTCGTCCCGGTGCTCAACCTCTGCGTGCCGCTGCTCGACCGGCTCGGAAAGTCGCGCCGCGTGGAGAGCTTCCGCCTCTCGGCGTTGCTCCAGGCAACGAAGCCGCGGCGGGTGAACTACGCCTTCATGGCCGTCTGGATCGGCCTCTTCGGCTGGATGCTGGCTTCGAACTTCGTCGGCCGCGCGCACGAGGGCGACGACTTCAAGTACTGGCAGCAAGCCTGCGACGAGGGCAAGCGGTTCGCCTGCGAGAACCTGGTCACGAAGCTCGAACTCACGTGCAACAACGGCGGCGGCGAGGAGTGCAACATGCTGGGAGTGCTCTACAACCGGGGTGAGATCATGCCGTTCGATCCGCTGGAGGGCGTCTCCTACTTCGACCAGGCATGTCGCGGCGGCTTCCAAAAGGGCTGCCAGAACGTCGTCATCCAGGCGGTCTTCGACGGCAACGTGTCGATGACCTCCGCCGGCGTGTCCGACGCGATCGAACAGCTCCCCGCCGGCTGCGAGGACGGCGAGAGCATGAGCTGCTTCCTGCTCGGCTACGCCCACGTGCACGGCCACGGCGTGCCAAAGGACATCCCCCTGGCCCAGGACCTCCTCTCCACCGCCTGCAACATGGGCGAAGCCGCGGCCTGCGCGGAACTGGAGAAGGGGCTGGGGACTCTCTTCTTCCCGCCGGACAGCAGGCCCAACTCCCCTTAGGCGACTCCTAGTAGTCCAGCGCCATCCGCATTTCCATCGGGATGCCGTTCCGGTGCGGGATCGGCGCGACCGTTTCGGTCAGGCACTCCATCCCGAGGGAGTTGTAGAAGTGGACCGCTGGAGTACCCGAGAGCACATCGAGGTGCAGACCGCGAAGACCTTCGCTCTTCGAGTCGTCGATCGCCCGCTGCATCAGCTTCTTGCCGATCCCCTCACCCCGCCGGGACTCGACGACGGCGAGCGCGTGAACGTAGTAGACCGCCGACGGAATCGCGACGTTCAGGTAGCTGGCCAGATAGGCGGCCCGTCCGATCTCGCCGAGCTGCTCCCTCGTGACTCGGCCCGACTCGATCAGCGGCGCCCACAGCGCGCCCAGCGTCTTCTTGCGCGCGGCGAATTCCGGACCGCGGAAGCCGATCTCGATCGCCAGGAGTTCGTCGCTCTCGACCGCGATCGTCGTGCAGTCGTAGCCGAACAGCGTGCCTGCCCTGGACCACGAGGCCTTGACGATCTCGTCGTAGAACTCCCGGCCGCCGAACTGGTACTCGTAGGTGGTCGGTCCGGTCTCGTAGACGAGGTCCGCGACCTCGTCCGCCCACTTCTGAGCGTGAGCCTCGGTTGCCTGCATGATATCCATCGCTGCGCTCCCTTCTCTGATTGCCAGGTCTCAGATTGGTCGTGATGCCGGCAGCCGCGTGCAGCGCCGCCGGCACGATAACTTCGGCCGCAGTGATTCACTACCGCCCGATGACGATGTCCGATCTCGGCAGCGTCCCCATCGACTGCCAGGGGCCGGAGGCCGTGATCCGTAGCCGAATCGCCGACCTTGGGGCGAGCGCGATCCTCGCCTTCGATGGCGAACAGCACGTAGGCCAACTCCAGTTCCGCCGCTACGACCCGGCACTACGCTCCCCCGCCGGCATCATGGATCCGTCCTACTGGGGCGACTTCGGTCAGGCGAACGCCCCCACCCTGCCACCGGGGACGCTGAACCTGTTCTGCTACCACGTCGGCCAGTTGACCAGCGGCAGTGCCCGCGATCCCCGATACCAGGGGAGGGGCATCGGCGTTGCGCTTCTCGAGCAGTTCGTACGCTGGGCCGACGCCACGGGCGTCGAGGCGACCGTCGCCAAGGCGCTGCCGCCCTACCGCGCGCTGGCCGTACTCATGGGCGGCCACCCGGCTTCGGTCTATGAGGATCACGGCTTCGAGGTCGCCGCCCGCTGGTGCGACCGCGATCTCCGCGACCGGCTCCCCAACGTTCTCGCCGGGGAGCACGGTGACGGCGTCGCCGTTGCGCTGCGGCAGCTCTGCGACGAGGGCCTCACTCTCGACGCGCTTGCCGAAGTGGCGATGGTCGTCCGCCGGTGCCAGTAGGAGACCTGCGGACGGTGGGCGCCCCGGCCCGCCCATCGCTACTCCTGACCATGGATACGCCTGGAGTCGAAGTCCATCCAGGTGACAAGCCATTTGCCGCCACGCTTGTTCACGAGCATCTCGAGTCCGAAGTCCAGCCCGGCGGATGTGATCCACCGGGTTCCGGTGACCTTGGCCGTGGCGCCGTCCCACTCGACCACCATCTCGTCGCTTGGAGTCCTGCTGCCGGCGGTCGACCCGAGATAGTCGCGGAAGACATCCTTGTCGGCGCCGCTGTAGGACCTGAAGTCCTCGCCCAGATAGGTCCACATGAGGTCCATGTCGCCGTCCGCCATGGCCTTCAGCATGGCCCGCACCGCGACCTTGACGGCCTCGGTGTCCTCCTTGGAGCCTCCGGCGGCATCAGCCGTCGCGGACGTCGTAGCGGTGGACCGCTCACCGGCCTCCGTGACCCGGGTCGAAGCCAGATCGAAGGCGGCCAGGTGTTCCTCGTCCTTCACGTAGACCCGTGACCCGGAGAGCGCCAGGTGGGCCCAGGTCGTGCTGTCGGCCACCTCCCAGGAGGCCAGTTCCCGGTACGCCGACGGATCCGCCGCGATCACCTTGAGTTCCGCTTCGTCCGTCAGCACGAGGAGGCGGTCGCCGACGGCGATCACCGACGCATAGGCGGCCCACCGGCCGGGCCCCTGCCAGACGATCTCTCCGGTGGCGGGATCGAGACAGACGAAGGTGCCGGCTCTCTTGTTCGAACGGAAGTACAGGTGGTCGCCGACGAGCACCGCGGAGTCCATGTAGAGCTCCGCGTCCGTCGTCTTCCAGACCTCGCTCACCGACCAGTCGCCCTTCGCCTTGGCCGGCGGTTCGACCCTGATCGCGGCAGTCCCCCACTGGTAACCCGAGAGGATGAACTTGCCGTCGTAACGAACCGCGGTCGGCGTGTTCTGCTGGAAGGCAGTCGTGAAGTCGAGCGACCACAGCGGATCGCCATCGGTGGCGCCGACTCCGAAAAAGGACACGTCGTCCATCGTCACGATCTGTCGCACACCGCCGTGGTCGAACGCCACGGGCGAGGCGTATGCCGGCGGTCCGTCGACGCGCCACACTTCCTCGCCGGTCGTCTTGTCGTAGGCGACCAGCGCGCCCTCATCTCCCTGCTGCTCGTTGCCCGTGGTGCCGATCGGAACGATCAGCAGGTTGCCCTCGACCAGCGGCGACGAGGCGGTCCCCCAAACCGGGTACGGCTCCTCGTAGAGATCGTCGAAGGTCTTCTCCCAGCGCACATTGCCCGAACCGGCGTCCACGGCCAGAAGACGCTCCCTGATACCGAAGCTGTAGACCGAATCGCCTTCAGCGAGCATGGTCGACTTCGGACCCGGGCCGTACTGGATTGCCGCGGTTCTGGGCGCGTAGGAGGCAACGTAGCTGTGCCGCCAGAGCTCCTCGCCGGTCGCCGCCGACAGGGCGAGCACAACCTCCTCCTCGCCCTGCCGCGCGTGCACGAAAACGCGATCGCCGACCACGATGGGAGAGGACTGACCACCGCCGACCCGCACTTTCCAGAGTTGGTGGAGTGCCGAGGGCAGCTCTGCTGGAAGTTCGGCGCCGACCGCCTGACCGTCGCGATTCGGCCCGCGCCACTGCGGCCAGTCGGAGCCCTGGGCGGCTGAAGGTACGGTCAGGGCACCGAGCACGAGCGCCGCGACCACCCATCTACTGATCCCTGGAGCCGGTGCCCAACTCGCTGCGAGACGTCCCGATTCGCACGCTCCACCCATGACACAAACCTCCCGTCTCAGTTGCCTCAGGGCTTGCCGTCGAAGACTCATCGGACCAACGCCCGCCCTCTAACGTACCGATTCCGACATGACCGTCACACCTGTAGATGGTCAGCGTCACGTTGTCCGAGTCCGCTCTGACGGTCAAGGGGCTTTTGTTAGCGAACCTGAGCGAATGTTTGCGCGAACGGGACGAGCCGGCTCGCCAGGTGCCAGCGCAGACGCTCCCGGGGAAACCTGCTAAGGTACGCGCTCCCTGCGCGCCGCGGCAGCGGACGCGCCGGGCAGGCCACGTCGGCATCGAAATCAGCCAAGGGAACACGGAACAGATGGCCACCAAGGCATCAGTCGCCAAGAACGACCGCCGCAAGCAGATCGTCGAGAGATACAAGGAGCGCCGCGACGAGTTGCGGGCGCTGGCGAAGGACGAGCGTCTGCCGCCCGACCAGCGCTTCGAGGCCCAACGCCTGCTGAACAAGCTCCCCCGCGACTCCAGCCCGGTTCGTGTCCGCAACCGCTGCGCCGTCAGCGGCCGGCCCCGCGGCTACTACCGGAAGTTCGGCCTGTCGCGGATCGCCCTGCGCGACCTCGCGCTCCGCGGCGAGCTCCCGGGCGTGATCAAGGCGAGCTGGTAGCGGACCGGCGAAGCGCAAGCGCTCGTCGGGAACCTACGCGCGGCGCTCCGCGGCGGCAGCAACCCCGTCCGGGCGTGATCAAGGCGAGCTGGTAGCGCCTCAGCCGCCGAGCGCCGCGGCCAGCTCGGCGAGCATCCGCCGCTCCTCGCGGGACACGCTGCCGAGACCGAGGAAGCCGCCCGCGGCTTCAGCGACGGCCTGCGCCCGGCTCATGATGTCGCCGCGCACCCTCGCGGCGTCCGCTTCGTCGAGCTCGGCGACCAGCGCGGCCGCATAGCCCTTCCAGGCCTCGAGCAGTTCCGCTCCCGGACGCCGCTCCAGCCAGGCGGAGAGGAGTTCGGCAGCAGTCGACCCGCGAGTCACCCCGGCGTCCCTGGCGGCCTGCATGATCGCGTCCCGCTCCGCGGCGTCCATCGCGTGGTCCGACCACGCAACCTCGATCAGCGGCACCAGACCCGCCGCCACCAGCGCCTCGCCGTGCATGCCCGCATCGAGCAGGGCGCCGAGAACGTCACGGTGCGCGATGCCCGAAGCCGCAGCCAGTTCATCAAGTTGCTGCTCACGCTCTTTCTTCGCGCGGAGCTCGTCGATCAGCTCCCTGTCCATGTTGCGGAAGAAGGCATCCTCCAGTGAATCGCCGCGTTCGCGGAGGGCGTCGGTCGTCATCTGGCTCGCTTCCTGTCGGTTTGGGGCGTCGGTTCTCGGGGCCGAGAGCGGCGGCATGGTAACACCTGAGGAACCGCCCGCGGCAGGCACTGCTACGCTCCACACTTCGCCCGTTTACAACCGCCTATCGCTCAGGAGACACGCCCATGCTCCACCGTCCAGCGCTGGATCTCAGACCGGTTCTGCTCACCGTTCTTCTCCTCCTGTTCGCGGCCTCCGGCGCGTTCGGGCAGACCGTCACGGTGTGCATGCCGGCGTTCTTTACCGATGCGCTCGGAGACCTGGAGGACGAGCACGACAACCTCGACCTGGTCGCCCTGGAAGAGGGCCTCGACCCGAACGTCTGCAACGGCCTGATCGCGGGCTACCGCGGCATCGAGAACTTCCTGACGGCCGACAGCAAGCTGCGCTGGATCCAGAGCAACTCCGCCGGTGTCGAGGGCTTCCTCGAGATTCCCGACCTGCGCGACAGCGACATCACCCTGACCAACGCGAAGATCATCCAGGGCCCGGAGATCGCCGACCACGCCTTTGCCCTGCTCCTGAACTTCACCCGCAACATCAAGGCGTTCAACGCCCAGATGCCGGAAGGCTGGAACACGGACCGCGCGCTGCCGATGATCGAGCTCCGGGGCAAGACTGCCCTGGTCATCGGCCTCGGCGGCATCGGCACCCAGATCGCGCAGCGGGCCGCGGCCTTCGGCATGACCGTGATCGGCGTCGATCCGAAGGACATCCCGATCCACCGCGATGTCGCCTACGTCGGCAAGCCCGACGAACTCGACGACCTGCTGCCGCGGGCCGACGTCGTCTTCTCCTCCGTGCCGCACACGCCCGCCACGGAGGGCATGATCGGCGCCCGCCAGTTCGAGCTGATGAAGCAGGACGTCTACTTCATCAACATCTCGCGCGGCAAGATCGTCGACACGGACGCCCTGGTCGCGGCGCTTGAAAGCGGCAAGGTCCGCGCCGCCGGCCTCGACGTGACCGATCCCGAGCCGCTGCCGACCGGTCACCCGCTGTGGACGATGTCGAACGTGACGATCACCCCGCACCTGGCGACGATCTCCGACCGGCTGGAAGAGCGTCGAACGCAGCTCCTGCGCGACAACATCACGCGCTTCGCGACCGGCAGGCCGCTGCGCAACGTGGTCAACAAGCAGGTCGGCTACTAAGACGCCTATCCGTCACAGGGCGTTTCTCGCCCTCCTGCTCGGCGCCGCCGCCGCGGCCGCCCAACCGGCTGCGGACGCTCTGCCGCAGCTTCTCGATCCGTTCGCGTTCCGCCACGTCGGGCCGATCGGCAACCGGGTTTCGGCCGTCGCCGGAGTGCCCGGCGAGAGCAACGTCTACTACGCCGGCGCCGCTTCGGGCGGGCTCTGGCGCAGCAACGATGGCGGCGTCGGCTGGGAACCCATCTTCGACCGCCAGGAGGCGGCTTCGATCGGCTCGGTCACCGTCGCCCCGTCCGACCCCAACGTGATCTGGGTGGGGACCGGCGAGAGCTTCATCCGCAGCAACATCTCGATCGGCAACGGTGTCTACCGCTCGACCGACCGCGGCGACAGCTTTGAACACCTGGGGCTCGACGCCAGCGGCAGGATCGGCCGCATCCTGGTCCACCCGGACGATCCCGACACCGCCCTGGTCGCCGCGCTCGGCCACGCCTACGGCCCGCAGGAGCAGGACGAGGAGGCCCGGGGCGTCTTCCGCACCACCGACGGCGGCGTCACCTGGGAGCACGTCCTGTTCATCGACGCGGACACCGGCGTCGTCGATCTCGCCTTCGCGCCCGACAACCCGCGGTTCGTCTATGCCGCGGCCTGGCAGATCGAGATCCGGACCTCCGGCCGCACCAGCGGCGGCCCGGGCAGCGGCATCTACCGCTCGAAGGACGGCGGCGACACCTGGACGCGCCTCGAGGGAGCGGGCCTGCCCGAGCCGCCGCTCGGGAAGATCGGACTCGCCACGTCGGCCGACGATCCGGACCGCGTCTACGCCCTGATCGAGACGAGTTCGAACCGCGACTTCGCTCCTTCCGATCCCTTCGCCGGCGTCCTCTGGCGCTCGGACGACCGCGGCGACTCGTGGCGATTGATCAGCCGCGACCTGAACCTGATCACCCGGCCGCTCTACTACACGCGCATGGCCGCGGCGCCCGACCGCGCGGACGAGGTCACGTTCGTCGCCACCCGGCAGTCCATCTCGCTCGACGGCGGCCGCACGGTCGAAAGCGAGGGCTTTGAACAGCCCGGTTGGGACCACCACGATATCTGGATCGACCCGCTCGATCCCGACCGGCGGATCGTCGGTCACGACGGCGGCGTGAGCGTCACGAACGACCGCGGGCGCTCCTGGTACCGGCCCCAGTTGCCGATCGCGCAGATGTACCACGTATCGACCGACGACCGCCGGCCCTACTTCGTCTACGGCAACCGCCAGGACGGACCCTCGATGCGCGGGCCGAGCCGCGTCCTCTACGGAGGACGCACCCAGGGCATCCCGGTCGGCGAGTGGCACTCCGTCGGCGGCTGCGAGGTCGGCTTCTCGATGGTCCACCGCGCCGACCCGAACCTGGTCTGGACCGGCTGCTACGACGGACAGCTCGAGCTCTACGACCTGCGCTCGGGCCAGTCCCGCGACGTCAGCGTCTGGCCGTTGGCCATCGAGAGCTCGCCGGCCTCGGAACTCGAGTACCGCTTCCAGTGGACTGCCCCCTTTGCCACCTCGCCGCACGATCCGGAGGCCGTCTACGCCGGAAGCCAGTACGTCCACCGGAGCCGCGACCGCGGCCAGAGCTGGGAGCGGATCTCGCCCGATCTCACCACCGCCGACCCGGCTCTCATGCGCCGCACGGGCGGCCTGACCCTCGACGACGCCGGACCGACGATCGCGCCGGTCGTGTTCGCGATCGCCGAGAGCCCGCTCGAGCCCGGGCTGCTCTGGGCCGGCACGAACGACGGCCAGGTCCAGTTGACCCGGAACGGCGGTGCGACCTGGACCAACGTGACCGCGAACCTCCCCGGCCTGCCGCCCCTCGGCACCGTGCGCAACATCGACCCGTCGGACTTCGCCGCCGGCGCCGCCTATGTGGCGGTCGACCGTCACCAGGAGGGCGACACGACGCCCTACGTGTTCCGGACGAACGACTACGGCGCGACGTGGACCGACCTCGCGGCCGGCCTGCCGCGCGGACCGCTCGCGAACGTCCACGCCGTCCGCGAGGATCCGGAGCAGGCCGGGCTCCTGTTCCTGGGCACCGAGAACGCGCTCCACGTTTCCTTCGACGATGGAACGAACTGGCGGAGCCTCTCGCGGCGCAGCAACGGTGAGCCGAACCTGCCGCCGGCGCCCGTCCACTGGATCGAGGTGCAGGAGCACTTCGACGACCTGGTGGTCGCCACCTACGGCCGCGGCATCTGGGTCCTCGACGACCTGACGGCACTGCGCGAGGTCGCGCGCGGTCTGGCGAGCCGCGGGCCGACGCTGCTGGCGCCACGTGTTACCTACCGTTTCCGCACCCGCGGCGCGCCGATGGCCCAACCCGACGTGCCGGCGACCGGAACGAACCCGCCGTACGGCGCCCTGCTCCACTACTGGATCCCGACGTCAACCGACGCCGGTGACATCGCCACGATCCGCGTCCGCGACGCCGGCGGCGACCTCGTCCGCACCCTGGAAGACCTGCCCGCGGCGGCGGGTCTTCACCGCGTGACCTGGGACCTGCGCCACGCCCCGACGGCCGAGGTCCGGCTGCGCTCGAAGCCCGACGAGCGGCCCGACTGGGAGATGCCTGACCGAGGCTGGCGGCCGCTGCCCGACGGCGGCCGATTCTCGATGCTGGCCGCTCCGGGCAACTACCTGCTCGAACTGGTCCTCCCGACCGACGACGGCGAGCCGGACGACAGCGAGCCGGCGTCAACGGTCGACATGGACCTCCTGCTCGACCCGGACTCCACCGCGTCGCCCAGCGACCTGGAGGCGCAGCACGCCCTGCTCGCCCAGATCCACGACGGCATCGAGCGAGCCGTCCACCTCATCAACGAAGCCGAGCGCCTTCGCCGCGACCTGCGACAACTCGAAGATCGCCTGTCGGAGAGCGGGGGCGACATCGACGTCTTCAGAGCCACCAACCAGGCCGGCTCGCTGCGCGAGGAGCTCCGGGCGACCGAGGGGGAGTTCTTCGACCTCCGGATGACCGGCACCGGCCAGGACGCCCTGCGCTGGCCGCGCCGGCTCTACGCCCGACTCACCTACCTGGCGCGCTCGGTCGGCCAGGCCGACGCCCGGCCCACGGATCAGCAGGCCGCGGTGTGGCGGATGCTCAGCGACGAACTGGCCGCGCAGGAGGACCGTTTCAACGCTACTCTTGCCGGCCCGCTGGCGGAGCTGAACCGGACGCTCGCCGACAGCGGTTTCCTGCTGGTGGCCCCTCCTTGACCCTGACCGCATCCCAACCGCCGCACCGGTTCGAGCCGGCGACCCACCGGCAGCGACGCATCGAGGCCAGCGGCACCGAACTCGAGATCTACGAGTGGGGTCAGGCCTCTGGCCCCCCGATCCTGCTGGCGCACGGCATCCAGGACTTCGCGCTCACGCTCGCGCCGGTCGCCGAGGCCCTGGCCGCCGACCACCGGGTCATCGCCTACGACCTGCGCGGCCACGGCGAGAGCGCGCATCCCGGCATCTACACGATGGCGCACCACATCGCGGACCTGCACGCCGTGTTCCTCGACTGCGAACTCGAGCGACCGATCGTCATCGGCCACAGCCTCGGAGGCCAGGTCGTGGCCCAGTGGGCGGGGATCTTCTCCGAGCTGCCACGGGCCATCGTGTTGATCGAGGGTCTCGGTCCGCCCTACGCCCTGAACCGCTTCCCCGAAGAGGTCAAGCAGAAACGGGCCAGGATGGGAGTCGAGTCGCTGACCCACCCGCGCAAGCACCGGATGGTTTCCTCCAAGGACCACGCCTGGGACCTGCTGAAGCGCGTGCATCCCCGCCTCGACCCGGACCGCGCGCACGAGTTCGTGGACCTGGGCACCCGCCCTCTGGCTTCCGGCGGCCTGGAGTGGAAGTGGGATCCCCAGGTCGTGACGACCTGGATGTCGAACGTGCCGGAAGCCTCCGAGGAACGCTGGAGCTGGGTCACCTGCCCCACCCTCATCCTCACCGCGGCCCTCGCCAACGAGTTCTGGAGCAGCCGCCGCGGCATCGACGAACAGCACGCCACCCCCGAACCCGAAGAGATCGCCCGCCGCGTCGCCCTCTTTCGCCGCGGCCGGCACGAAGAGATCGAGGGCGCCGGCCACATGGTCCACTACGACGCTCCGGACCGCCTCGTCGGGTCGATCCGCCGCTTCCTGAATCGACTGCCGGCCGCGTAGCGCGGTTCACCAGCCGTTTCGCTCGAGAGGAAAGGTCGCCTCGATCGTGTGGCGCGCCCCCGACGGGTGCAGGATGCTGGAGTAAAGATGAAACGACGCGACTTCGCAGACCGGGCTCCGGAACAGGGAGTGGGCGGCCAGGTACCTCTCCAGGTCAATGGGCGGAGGCGGCCAGCGGAATCGTACCAGGCTGACGTGGGGAGCGAACCTCCGGCGCTTCAGAGTCACGCCGGCGCGCCGTAGGCCCCGCGTAACGGCACTGGCAAGGTCTGCAAGCTCGGCCTTCGGCGCCGCGCCCGTCCAGAGCACCCGTGGGGCGCCGCGCCCGGGAAAGCAACCAAGGCCGTGAAGCTCGACATGGATCGGCTCGGCCTCGACCTCGGCCAGAGCATCTTCGACCCGCTCCACAGCCGAACCGTCGACCTCGCCGATGAACGCCAGCGTGAGATGCAGACCGGCGTCGTCCAGCCAGCGGGCATTGCGCAGGCCGGACTGCAGGCTGCGGGCAGCCGCCTTCAACTCAGGAGGCAGGTCGAGGGCAACGAACAGACGGGGCAACGCGCGTCTACTCCCCGCAGCCCGTAGTAGCACGGCAGCGCACGGAAGCGATCGTGGGATGCGCCTACGGCGCCAGGAGGGTGGTAAGCAGGTCGGCCAGGCGATAGCCGGCGAGGGCGGCCCGCTGCAGGGAGATGTCATAGGCGCGGTCGGCGTAGGCGCCGGACGGTGCTTCGCCCCGCTTGAGGTCGGGAGGATAGAGGGCGTTCCGGACGATCCGGTTGGACTCCGCTGCCCAGGCTTCGAAATCGCCTGACTTGAGGTTCGCCCGGACGGCGTCGTCGAGTGGGTGGCGCGCGCGAGCCTCGGCTGCGACCCGGTCCTTGTGAGCCTCGTACTCTCGGTCGCGGGCCTCTCCGAAGAACCTCCAGAACTGCTCGGGCGGCGGCCCGTCGGTAGGCGCGTCGAGTCGAGCCAGGGCCCGATCCCTGTATTCAGCCCTGAACCGGCCGTCGAGGGCGCCATCCCAGAAGGCGTGGAGGTTGCGGTTCCACTGGTCAAGACCGAAACCGTTGCCGCCACGATCGCCTTCCCGTTCGTCGCGCCGCTCCGTGACCCGGGACGCGGCGTGAAGGGGCTGGTGGACGTCCCCTACGAGGTGGAAGATCCAGGCCAGATGGATGGCGCGCTTGCCCGGCCGGGCGGAAGCATCGGCGACCGAGCGCGCAAGTTCGACCAACTGGCTCACCGCATTCGGTTCCGCCACCGGCAGATCCGTGTCGTGGGCGGTCCCGTCGGCGGCCTGGCGCCAAGTCCATCCGATGTAGTGCCAGGTCGGGCGGTTGTACTTCTCGAGCTGACGTGCCAGGTCGGGCCAGTAGGCGGCCCGCTCGAACAGGATCCGGTCCGCGTCTTCGCTGCTCTCTGCATCCTCAAGGCGATACGCGAACCGACCGCAGCCCCGACGGCGATCCTGGTTCAGATCGAGGCAGTGCATCAGACTGTCCCTGGGCGCCTGCCGGAACAAGGCGAGAACCCGGTTGCGAACCTCCGGCTCCAGTTCCTGCCAGGCGATCCGGGCAATGAGTTCATGGCCAAAGTCGTTCCAGGCATGGGCAGCCGGCACCCCACCAACCAACAGAACAACACACCCTGCGGCTATCCCACGACCGAACCTCTGCATCGGCGCCCCTCCTTCCCGCAACTCAGACTTCGTAGCCTAGCCTCGGAGCGTCCAGCCCGCGTGGAGCCGGGGGAGGGGGTCCCGGCGGGCTGGAGCCAAGCGACTGCCCAGACCGCCCCCTCAACCCAGATCGAAGCGCAGCGCAGGCGACCGAAGCGAGCGCCAACTCATCCTCCACCTGGAAAGCGCGAGCGTCCGTCCGGGACCCCCTCCCCCGGCTCCGCGCGAGCGAGTCAACATCGACGCCGCTACGCCAGCCGGCGTTGATAGAGTCCGCGCCCGTCTCGGAAGTCAGGCGACACGTGTCCCACGTTCAGAACTTCACGCTCTACGACGTTCTCGTCCGCAACGCGACGGCGTTCGGCGACCGGCTCGCGCTCGTCACGGAGGGTGGCGAAGAGCGGAGCTTCGCGGAACTCCGCGACCGCGTCGACGCGCTGGCGGCCGGGCTCGACGGACTCGGCCTCGCGGCCGGGGACCGGCTCGCCGTCCTGGCGCAGAACTCGGCGGCCTACGTGGAGCTCTACTTCGCCTGCGCCCGTCAGGGCATCGTCGTCTACCCGATCAACTGGCGGCTGCAGCCGGGCGAGATCGAGATGCTCGTTCGCGAGCGGGCGAGGCCGCGGGCGTTCGTCGTGGGCGCGGACTTCCTCGACGCGGTGCCGGGCGGCCCCGGCGACGAGGCGATCCCCCACTGGTTCCAGTTCGGCGACGATGCGGCGGACGGCTACGCCTCGCTCGACTCGCTCTACAACGGCGCGGCGGCGGACCTGCCACGGCCAGACGTCTCCGCCGGCGACCCCTTCGCCGTCATCGCGACCGCCGCCGTCGACGTCATCCCGCGTGGCGCCCTGCTCAGCCACTCGAACCTGGTCTGGGCCAACCTGCAGGAGATCGCGTCGCTCGGCCTCGGCGGCTCGGACCGCAACCTGGTCGCGCTGCCGCTCTTCCACATCGCGGCACTCGGCCACCTGCTGAGCGTCTTCCACGCGGGCGGCGCCAACGTGGTCACCGCGAAGTACGACCCGGCCCAGGCGGTCGATCTGATCGATCGTTACGCGATCACGATGATCAGCGACTTCCCGCCGGTGCTCACCACCCTGCTCGACGCGGCAGCCGAGGCCGGCAGCCGCCTCGCCAGCCTCCGCCACGTCACCGGCCTCGACTCGCCCGACACGATGCAGCGGCTGCACGACGAGACGGACGCCACCTTCTGGGCCGGTTTCGGGCAGTGCGAGACGAGCGGTTTCGTCACGATCCAGAACGCCCGCGAGCGGCTCGGCTGCGCCGGCAAGGCGGCCGAACTCTGCAGCGTCCGTCTGGTCGACGACGACGAACGCGAGGTGCCCGCCGGCGAGGACGGCGAGATCGTCGTCCGCGGACCGCTGGTCTTCCTGGGCTACGACGGGCAGCCCGACGTGACCGCCCACACATTCCGGGGCGGCTGGCACCACACCGGCGATATCGGCCGCTTTGACGAGGAAGGCAACCTGTTCTACGTCGCCCGGAAGCCGGAGAAGGAGCTGATCAAGCCCGGCGGCGAGAACGTCTATCCCGCCGAGGTCGAGGCCGCGATCCTCGAACTCGACGCCGTGCGTGCCGCCTGCGTGTTCGGTGTCACCGACGACCGCTGGGGCGAGGCGATCCGCGCCGTCGTCGAGGCCGATCCGGAAGCCGGCCTGGACCAGGAGTCGGTCCGCGAGCACGTCGGTTCCCGGATCGCCCGGTTCAAGCGGCCCCGCGACGTCATCTTCACCAGCGAGTTGCCGCGGAGCGGCGACCACGTCGACCGCGCCGCGGTCAAGGACCGCTGGGGAGACCAGTAGCCCGCCGTGGCGGAGCCGCCGCGGGCAGCCGACCCGGAACTGGTCGGAATCGAAAACGCGATCCTCGACCTGCTGGTGCGGGTAGAGGACCGGCACCTGGACGAGATGGGCCTCGACAAGGGGATCATGAAGCTCGTCACCGCCGAAGAGCAGGAGGCGATCCTCGATCACGTGCTGAACCGCGACGGCGAAGTCCTGCAGCCGGAGATCGAGGCCGGCGGCTCCTGCGCCAACGTGCTGCGTGCGGCGTCCCTGCTCGGCGTGGCCACCAGCTACAGCTCGGCGGTCGCCGCCGACGACACCGGCCGCCTGTTCGAGCGTGGTCTGAACGCGAGCCGGGTCCGGAACCGGCTGGCCCACATCGACGGCGTCACCGGCACGTCGGTCGTCCTGGTGACTCCCGACGGCGAACGGACGATGAACACGCACCTGGGCGTGTGCCGGCAGTACCGCCCGGAGCACGTGCCCGAAGAGGACATCCGGAGGTCCCGGATCTTCTTCACGACCGGTTACATCTGGGACACCCCGAACCAGATCGACGCGATCGAACACGCGATCGCGGTCGCCCGCCGCGCCGGCGCCAGGCTGGCCATCGATCTCGCCGATCCGTTCGCGGTCGGCCGCTCGCGCGACCACCTCATGCGGCACAAGGAGCACGGCTTCGACATCCTGTTCGCCAACGCCGAAGAGGCGCGGATGATGACCGGCCTGGGGCCGGAGGCCGCGGCCCGCGAGCTGGCCAGGACGATCGAAGTCGTGGCGATCAAGGACGGTGTCCGCGGCGCCTGGGTGCGCCGGGGCGACGAAGTACACCGGGTTCCCGCACACCGGGTCGAGGTCGTCGACACGACCGGCGCCGGCGACTGCTTCGCCGCCGGTTTCCTCTACGGCCTGCTGCGGGGCCTGCCGATCCGCACCTGCTGCGAGGTCGGAATCGCCATGGCGGCGGATACGATCACGCACCTGGGCGTCAAGCTGTCCCCCGACATCCGGGAACGGCTGACGGCGATCGAACAGCGGCAGGCCGCGGCGGTCCACTGACAGGAGAGAAGCCATGAACCGGAGCATCGCTTGCATCATCGTCGCGCTGGTCCTGCCGGCCGCGGTCACGGCCCAGGAGACGAACCCGATCGAACCGCATCACATCGCCACGCTGCGCAGCGTCGGCACCGTCGAGGTGTCGCCCGACGGCCGTCTCGCGGCCTACCTGTTGAGCGTCCCGCGGCGGCCGCTGGACGAGGACAGCGGCGGCTCGTGGACCGAGCTGCACGTGCTCGACATGGCCGAGCCCGGATCCTCCCGGCCCTTCATCGCCGGCTCGGTGAACGTCGGTCGGCCCAGCTTCCGCGGCAACGACGAGATTCTCTTCACCTCCCGCCGCGGCTCGGACAAGGCGTCCGCCCTCTACGGCATCCCGGTCGGGGGTGGAGAGAGCCGCAAGCTGGTCGAACACCCGAACGGCGTCGGCTCTTACGTCCTGTCGCCGGACGGCAGCCGGGTCGCGTTCCTGGCCCGCCGGGAAACCGCGAAGGAACTGAAGACACTCCGCGACAAGGGGTTCAACCAGGAGATCTACGAAGAGGACCGGCCCCCGACGCGGCTGTGGATCGCGGACGTTCCCGCGCTCGAAGGGGACCGTAGCAACGACGAGTCGAAGCCCGTCCTGGTCGAGTCGGTCGACGGGCACGTCATCTCCGCCGTCTGGAGCCCGGGCGGCGAACGCCTCGCCGCGGTGACCACGCCGACCGCCCTGATCGACGACTCCTACACGAGCAAGTCCGTCGTGATCGTGGACGCGTCGATGGACGACTTCCCCGTGGTCTCGAAGGTCGAGGCACTCGGCAAGCTCGGCCAGGTCGAGTTCAGCCCGAACGGCGAACAGGTTGCCGCCGTATCGGCCGTCGATCAGCACGACCCGGCGGCCGGCAGGCTGATGCTCGTGGGCAGCGAAGGCGGCTTCAGCGACCTGCTGCCGGCGCTCGAGGGCCACGTCGCCTCGTTCACCTGGGAGGACGACGAGCACCTCCTGTACGCGGCCTCCGTCGGCGTCTGGAGCACCCTGGGCAGGGTGTCGACCTCGGGAGAAGCCGAGACGCTGGTAGAACCGGGCGGTCCGATCAGCCTCGGCTTCAGCCTGCCGCGCGATGGCGGCGCCGCGGCGCTGGTCGCGGACAGCCCCGATCACCCGAGGGAGATCTACCGCTACGACCCGGCGGAGCCGCGGGCGCCGCCGGTGCGGATGACGAACTCGAACCCCTGGCTGGACGACATCGACCTGGCCCGCCAGGAGGTCGTCCGGCACAAGGCGCCAGACGGTCTGGCGCTCGAGGGGCTGCTGATCTATCCGCTCGACTACGAGGAGGGCCGGCGCTATCCGCTGATCCTGTTCGTCCACGGCGGCCCGGAGAGCCACCACAGCAACGGCTGGCTGACCAGCTACTCGAACTTCGCGCAGGTCGCCGCGGCGCGAGGCTTCGCGTCCTTCTACCCGAACTACCGCGGCAGCACGGGGCGCGGCGTCGATTTCTCGAAGCTCGGTCAGCACGCCGCCGCCGGCCCCGAGTTCGACGACCTGATCGTCGCGGTCGACCATCTGATCGAGATCGGACTCGTCGACCGGGACCGGGTCGGCATCACGGGCGGCTCCTACGGCGGCTACGCGTCGGCCTGGGGCGCGACCTACTATTCCGACCGTTTCGCCGCCGCGATTCCCTTCGTCGGCATCTCGAACAACATCTCCAAGCTGGGGACGACGGATATCCCGATGGAGATGAAGCTGGTCCATCACCTCACCACGCTCTGGGACGACTGGGACTACTTCGAGAAGAGCAGCCCGATCTACTACGTCAAGCGCAACCGCACGCCGACCCTGATCCTGCATGGCAAGGAGGACCCCAGGGTCCATCCCAGCCAGTCGCTCGAGCTGCACCGGCACCTGAAGACCCTCGGCCAGGCGCCGGTGCGGCTGGTCCTTTACCCTGGCGAGGGCCACGGCAACCGGCGTTCGGCGGCGCGCCTCGACTACATGCTCCGCACCCTGCGCTGGATGGAGCACTACCTCAAGGGCCCCGGCGGCGAGCCGCCGCCGCATGAGATCGACTACGCCGCCTGGCTGCCCTGGGCTGAGGCCGATGATGACGCGGACGAGGGAGGCGAAGCACCGGAAACCGAGGCAACGGGCGGCGGGGAGTGAAGCGACCGTTCCCGCTCGACGCGGCGAGCACCTGGATGCTCGCCGGATGCCTGACGCTCGGCTTCGCCGGATGCGCCGAGGACGCTGTCGAACCCGCCCCGCCCGTCGTCGAACGCCCGACGTGGAAGCCGCCGGCGCCGGCGCCGCCGCCGAAGCCCTGCGGTGTCGGCTGCATCGAGGGCGAGGGCAACGCCACGGTACGGTTCCAGATGGCCGGCGGCGACCACACCGCCACCGCCAGCGTCGAGGGCAACCGGGGCGTGTTCGCCGTGGGGCCGCCCGTCGACATCTCGCGGAACGCGGAGGAGTGGTCGGGGATCACGACCTTCTTCGTCCCTGAAGCGGGCGTCAAGACGCTGCGAATCCGGGCCACCGGCAAGTGGAGCCTGACCATCCTGAAAGGCAAGCAGTCCTATGCGGACGGCTAGAGGCTGATGCCGCCGTGAGGCTGGGCGTTCTCCTGCTGCTGGCCGCCGTCTGGCTCGCCCTCTCCGGGCCGTACACGCTGGACGGGTGGCTGATCCCGGTCTTCGGCCTGGTTTCGGTCGCCTTCGTCTGGCGCCTCTACCTGGCCCTCGAACGGGCCGCGGGAGGCGGTTTCGAGTTCTTCCGCGCCGCCGCCTGGCTTCGGCTGCCGCGGTTCCTGGTCTCCTTCGCGGTCAAGGTCGCGGCGGCGAACGTCCACGTGACGAAGCTGATCCTGTCGCCGAGGATCGAACTCCACCCCCGGCTCCGGCGCGTGACGGCGAGCCAGAAGACGTCGTTCGGCCAGGTGCTGTACGCGAACTTCATCACTCTCACACCCGGGACGATCACGCTGGACCTCCGGGACGACGAACTCCTGGTCTACGCCCTCGACGCGGAGAGCGAGGCGGACGTGATGGACGGCTCGATGGACCGCGACGTGCTGCGGATCGAGGGAGGCTCGAACTGATGTACGTGGCGGGGATGGCGGCGATCATCGTGACGATGTTCCTGGCGCTCGCCCGCGCCGCGATCGGCCCCACCGTGTTCGACCGCATCCTGGCCGTCAACATGTTCGGGACGAAGACGGTGCTGCTGATCGCGGTCGCCGGTTTCCTCACCGGACGGCCCGAGTGGCTCGATCTCGCGATCGTCTACACCCTGGTCAACTTCACCGGCACCCTGGCGGTGCTGCGCTTCGCGCGTTTCGGCAACCTCGCACGCGACGACCGGAAGCCCGACCGTTGAGCGGCGCGCTGGACATCGCGACCGCGGTCCTGCTGGTTGCCGGCGGCTTCTTCTGCATCGTCGGCGGCGTCGGTCTGCACCGCTTCTCCGAGTTCTACCAGCGCACCCACGCGGCGAGCGTCACGGACACCGCCGGCGCCGGGTTGATGCTCCTGGGCCTGATGCTCCAGGGCGGCCTGTCCATGGTGACCCTGAAGCTGCTCCTGGTGCTCGCCTTTCTCCTGTTCAGCAGCCCGGCGATCGCGCACGCACTGGTCAAGGCGGCTCACGGCCACGGGCTGGCTCTCGAGCTTGAGATTGAGGACGAGCGGGGAGGGGACGGCGATGCCGCCGGTTGAACTCCTCCTCATGCTGCTGCTGCTCGCCACCGTGATCGTCGTGGCGAGACTCAAGGACCTGTTCGCCGCCGCCATGCTGACCGGGATCGCGAGCCTGCTGGCGGCCGGGCTGTTCGTCCTGATGGACGCCGTGGACGTCGCCTTCACCGAGGCCGCGGTGGGCGCCGGCGTCAGCACCGTGCTCTTTCTCGGAGCGCTCAGCCTGACCTCGCGGCGCGAGAAGCAACAGGAAAGAACGCGAATCCTGCCGATCCTGATCGTCGTCGCCACCGGCGCGGCGCTGATCTACGGCACCTGGGACATGCCGGCCTACGGCGATCCGGACGCCGTCATCCACCACCACCTGGCGCCGGAGCTGATCGCCGAGACGGAAGAGAAGATCCACATCCCGAACATCGTCACCGCCATCCTGGCCAGCTTCCGCGGCTACGACACGTTCGGTGAAGTGGTGGTCATCTTCACCGCCGGCGTCGGGGTCGCGCTGCTGCTGGGCGGACTCGGCCTGCGACGCCGGGCTGGACACGGCGAGGAGGAATCGTGAAGCCGCCGTCCCGCGTCCGCCAGATGCCGATCCTGCGGGTCATCGCCCGGGCTCTGGTGCCGGTCATCCTCCTGTTCGGCCTCTACGTGCAGTTCCACGGCGACTTCGGCCCCGGCGGCGGCTTCCAGGCCGGCGTCATCTTCGCCGCGGGGCTCATCATCTTCGCCCTGACCTTCGGCGCGGAGACGCTGCGGCAGGTCGTTCCCGTCGTGCTGACGGAGCGCCTGATGGCGGCGGGAGTGCTGCTCTACGGCGCGGTCGGCGTCGTGGCGATGTTCCTGGGCGGAGAGTTCCTGAACTACTCGGCGCTCGACCCGCTGACCACCGGCCACTACGGCCAGCACCTCGGCATCATCGTCATCGAACTGGGCGTCGGCATCGCCGTCGCGGCGACCATCATGCGCGTCTACTACGCGTTCGTGGGCCGCCGCACGGACGAGGACAGGACGGGCGCGGACCCGGCCCTGGACGCCGGCGCCGGCGGAGAGGCCTCGTGAACCTGCCGGAAGCGCTCGTGTCTTCGGTTGGTTGGGGCCTCTGGGCCTACTGGCTGCTCATCGCCCTGATGATGGTCGGCCTCTACATCGTCATCGCCCGCGACAACCTGATCAAGAAGGTGATGGGGCTCAACATTTTCCAGGCAGCAGCGATCCTCTTCTACGTGACGATGGCCAAGGTGGAGGGCGGCACGGCGCCGATCGTTCCCGCCGGAGCGGATCACGCCGGAGGTCACGGCGGCCACGAAATCGTCTACTCGAACCCGCTGCCGCACGTACTGATGCTGACCGCGATCGTGGTCGGCGTCGCCACCACCGCGCTGGCGCTGGCGCTGGCCGTGCGCATCCACGGCGACTACGGCACGTCCGAGGAGGACGAGGCGGTGGTCTACGACATGGAGCACGGCTGAGGCCCCCTCCGGAATCGGGAAGATCGTCGTGATCGAGAAGATCCTCGTCCTGGAAGTCGTCCTGCCGCTGCTCGCGGCTCCGGTCTGCGTACTGGTGCGCCATCCGCGGTTCTGCCGCCTCTTCAGTCTCGGCGTCATCGCGGCCTGCTTCGCGATCGCGGTCGCCCTGCTGGTCGAGGTACGAGGCGGCGGCGTCATCTCCTACCAGCTCGGCGGCTGGCCGCCGCCGCTGGGGATCGAGTACCGGGTCTCGACCATCAACGCCTACCTCCTCGCCCTGGTCACCGCGATGGCCCTGGTGGTCTTCAGCTTCGACTCCCGGGGCGGCCCGCCGCGCGTGCCGGAGCAGCGCCGGCACCTCTACTACGCGGTGTTCCTGCTCTGCATCTCCGGCCTGCTCGGCATCGCGATCACCGGGGACGCCTTCAACATCTTCGTGTTCCTCGAGATCTCGTCGCTGTCGTCCTACATCCTGGTCAGCCTCGGCGGCCACCGGCGCGCCGTGATGTCCGCCTTCTACTACCTGGTCATGGGCACGATCGGCGGCGTCTTCTTCATGCTGGGCGTCGGCCTGCTCTACCAGGCGACGGGCACGCTGAACCTGCGCGACATCGCGGCGCGGCTCGAGCCCTCGCTCGACGATCGCGGCACCGTGCTCGCGCTGGCGCTCCTGGTCGTCGGCATCTCGATCAAGCTGGCGGTCTTTCCGCTGCACCACTGGCTGCCCAACGCCTACTCGTTCGCGCCGCCCAAGGTCAGCGCCTTCCTGGCCGCGACGGCCACGAAGGTCTCCTTCTACCTGCTGGCGATGGTCCTGTTCACGATCTTCGGTGCGCCCTTCGTGTTCGAGGAACTGCGCCTGCAGGCGGTGCTGCTGCCACTGTCCATCCTGGCGATGTTCCTGGCCTCGGGCGCCGCGATCTTCCAGACCGACCTGCGGCGGTTGCTGGCCTACTCGAGCGTCGCCCAGATCGGCTACATGACCCTCGGCCTCTCGACCGCGAACGCGACCGGGCTCGCCGGCGGCCTGGTCCACCTGTTCAATCACGCGGTGATGAAGGGGGGATTGTTCCTCGTCGTCGCCTGCCTGCTCTACCGGGTCGGCTCCGTCCACATCGACGCACTTGCCGGCATCGGTCGCCGCATGCCGCTGACTTCCGCCGCGCTGGTCATCGGGGGCCTGAGCCTGATCGGGGTGCCGGGCACGGTCGGCTTCGTCAGCAAGTGGTACCTGGTGTCCGGAGTGCTGGAGCGCGGCTGGACGGCGGCGGCCGTGCTCATCCTGCTGAGCTCACTGCTGGCTCTCGTCTACGTCGGCAAGGTGGTCGAGGTCCTCTACTTCCGCAAGCCGGCCGAAACCCAGCCGGTCGACCACGTGCGCGAAGCCCCGCTCGGGATGCTGGCGCCGGCCTGGGTGCTAGCGGTGGCCGCGGTCTTCTTCGGCCTGACCACGGACTGGACCTACGGCGTCGCCAGGGAAGCCGCCGAACTGCTGCTCGCGGGCGGGATCTGAGTCGACGATGAGCCCCGAGACGACGATTCTGGTCGCCCTTCTGCTGCCGGTTCTGGCGGCGGTTTCCTGCCTGCTGCTGGGCGGCGGCCTGGGCCGCCCCAACCTGCGGGACATCGCCACACCCCTGATCGGCGCCTGCACCTTCGCCACGGTCTGGCGCCTCGCCGGCGACGTTCTGGCCGGCGGCCGGCCGGAACTCGTCCTGTTCGAGGTGCTGCCGGGAGTGGAACTCGCGTTCCAGGTCGAGCCGCTCGGACTGCTTTACGGCCTGGTGGCGAGCGGCCTGTGGATCGTCACCTCGATCTACGCCGTCGGCTACATGCGCGGCCACCACGAGCAGAACCAGACCCGGTTCTTCACCTTCTTCGCTCTCTCCATCTTCGCCGCGCTGGGCATCGCCTTCGCCAGCAACCTGTTCACGCTGTTCCTGTTCTACGAGGCGTTGACGCTTCTCACCTTCCCGCTCGTCACCCACCACGGCACGGACGAGGCGCGGCGCGCGGGGCGCGTCTACCTCGGCATCCTGCTCTTCACCTCGATCTCCTTCCTGCTGTTCGCCATCCTCTTCACCTGGCGGCTGACCGGCACGATCGAGTTCACGCCCGGCGGCATTCTCGGCGCCGAGACGAGCTCCGGGATGGTCACGGTGCTGCTGCTGCTCTACGCCTTCGGCGCCGGCAAGGCGGCGCTCATGCCCTTCCACCGCTGGTTGCCGAACGCGATGGTGGCGCCGACCCCGGTCAGCGCGCTGCTGCACGCGGTGGCGGTGGTCAAGGCCGGCGTGTTCGCGATCCTCAAGGTCGTCGTCTACGTCTTCGGCCTCGACCTGCTCGGCGGCAGCAACGCGTCACTCTCGCTGATGACGATCGCCTCGTTCACGATGCTGATGGCGGCCGTCATCGCGATCCGCCAGGACAACCTGAAGGCGCGGCTCGCCTACTCGACGATCAGCCAGCTCGCCTACATCGTCCTCGGCGCGGCGATGGCCACGGCTACGGGCGTCCTCGCCGGCGGCATGCAGATCGCGATGCACGCGGCGGGCAAGATCACCCTCTTCTTCTGCGCCGGCGCCATCCTGGTCGCCACCCACAAGAAGAAGGTGAGCGAGCTCGACGGTCTCGGCCGCACGATGCCCTGGACCTTCGCGGCCTTCTCCCTCGCCTCGCTCTCGATCATCGGCATCCCGCCCCTGGGCGGCTCGTGGGCCAAGTGGTACCTGATGGTCGGCGCGCTCGAGACCGGATTCGCCTGGCAGGCCGCGTTTCTGGGCGTGCTGATGTTGAGCTCCCTGCTCGCCGTCTTCTACCTGATGCCGGTGGTTGTTCGGGGCTTCTTCGCGGCATCGCCCTCGGCCGGCCCCAGCGGCAGCGCCGGCGGCGACCGCAAGCCGATCGCCGAGGCGCCGTTTCTCTGCGTCGCGCCGCTCGTGCTCACGGCGCTGCTGTCGCTGGCGCTGTTCTTCGTCGCCGGCGATCTGGTGACCCTGCTCAGCTTCTAGGCCGCACCCACCGCGCGAAGTGCAGCCGCTCCTCCCTCGGCACCAATCCCAGCCAGCGCTTGAACTTCCGTCGATCCGCGAACCGAGACACCTCCGCCAGACGGACCTCAACGGGCAGAAACCGCACCGCCTCCCCTGCCTCCTGGTCCGTCCCGGCAGCCGCGGTGGCGAAGCGCAGCAGCAACCTTCGCTCCAGCCGCTCGAACTCCGCCGTGAGCTGGTGCTCGACTCGAAGCGCCGCTCCACAGGAAGCGCTCGCCGCGCGCCGCAGCGGTTCGTAGCGCGGCTCGACGTAGAGGTCGAAGCTGTTGGCCGAGAGCCCTTGCAGCCGGCTGATCTCGCCCGCCGACGGCGCCATCTTGACTCCCGGCGTCAGCGCCTTCCACTGTTCATAGCTGATCGGCCGCGGCGCTCCGTAGTCCGGATCGGGCGTCGGCACATGAAGCGCCATCGCGATCACGATCCAGCCGTGGGCGGCCAGCCCCGCCTCCAGGTCGCCGGCGGCTCGAACGCCGGCATCGTCCAGAGCGGGAAATCCGTCGCTCAGCCAGAACAGGAAGCACGGCGGATCGCCGCAGCGCGGAGTCGTCTCGGCCAGAAGGCGCGCCGCCGATTCACGCACCACGTCGACGTAGGTCGGCAGGTCCACCGGACGATTCCGGGACTCGAAGTAGGCGTCGCGGCCAAGGTGCTCGCCGGCGATCTGCTCCAGCGCCGCCTCGACGGCTCGGGGCGCCGTCGTCGCCGTGAGCCGCTGTTCCGAACCGCTGACCGCACCATCGTGCAGGACGATCTCGACCGGACCCAACGCCACCAACTGCCTCGCGTGCCGCGCCAGCGCCTCCGTACCGAGGCGAACCGTCTCCGGCTTCGCCAGCACCGCGTCGACGTAGACGAGGACAGGCCGCGGATTCGTCTTCTGGTCCAGCGCCGACACACCGGTCACGCGGCGCCGCTCGCCCGCGACCTCCACGACGAAGTCGCCGGACTCGAAGTCGGACGGCCTTGCGTTCCGCAGCCGCGGCAGTTCGATGACGACCGACGACTCCGTCACCTCGACCGCGTCGGTGAACGTCCGATCCGGCGGCGGCTGGGCAGGCAGACCAGTTGCCGCGGCGACGAACAGCACGACTGCGGCGGTTCTGGGCATGGACCCTGAGGCTATAGTCGCAGCTTCGAATGGCGCACCACACCACGCGACGCGCGTTCCTGGGCGCGGTCGGAGCGGCCGGCGGCGCAACCGTCGCCTGCAGTTCCGGTGTAACCGTCCGTACCGCGGAGCCCGCGTTGAGTCACGAAGCGATTCCCCTCGACACACCACTCTCCGTGGAGGATGTGCCGACGCCGGCACTGCTGATCGACGTCGCCCGGATGGAGCTGAACCTGGCGAAGATGGCTGCCCACGCCGAGGAACACGGCATCTCGCTGCGCCCCCACACGAAGACCCACAAGTGCCCGCTCCTGGCGAAGCGCCAGATGGAACTCGGCGCGGTCGGCGTCTGCTGCGCCAAGGTCAGCGAGGCGGAGGTCATGGTCCAGGCGGGCATCGACGAGGTCCTGATCACGTCGCCGGTCGTCACCGACGACAAGATCGGGCGGGTCGTCGCTCTCTCGAAGCAAAGCCCGGAAGTCACCCTGGTGGTCGATCACCGGGCCGCGGCCGAACGGCTGCACCAGGCGGCCATGGCCGAAGGCGTCACGCAGCGGGTACTGGTCGATCTGGATGTCGGCACCCGGCGCACCGGCATCGCCACCGGCGAACCGGCGCTCGAACTGGCGCGGACGATCGACGGTCTGCCCCATCTCGACCTGCGGGGCCTTCAGGCGTACGCCGGACACCTCATGCACGTCCACGGCCACGCCGAGCGGCAGGCCCGGTCGCTCGAGGCGCTCGAGGCCGCGGTCGAGACGCGGCGACTGATCGAGGCGGACGACATCGCGGTCAGCGTGTTGAGCGGCGGCGGCACGGGCACCTGGGACATCGACTCGGAGGTCGACGGGATGACCGACCTGCAGGTCGGCTCCTACCTGTTCATGGACGAGCAGTACCTGCGGATCGGCGGCCGCGACGGCGAGATCTTCGACGACTTCGAGACCTCGCTCTTCGTCCAGGTAACGGCGATCAGCCAGCCGGTGCCGGACCTGATCACGACCGACGGTGGCTACAAGGCGTTCGCGTCGGACGCCGACCGGCCCCAACTCGCCGACATCGGCGGCGTCGTCTACGGCTGGGGCGGCGACGAGCACGGCATGCTCCGCATTGCCGATGCCTCCAGACCGGTCCGGCTGGGCGACCGGATTCGCTGCATCACGCCGCACTGCGACCCGACGGTCAACCTCTACGACGTCTACTACCCGGTGCGGGACGGCCGGGTGGAGGAACTGTGGCCGATCAGCGCCCGGGGCAAGTCCCAGTAGTCGAACGGCGCCCCATCGTCGGCGTGATGGGTTCGGGCGCCGAAAGCCACGAGGAACTGGCCGCGCCCCTGGGACGCGCGATCGCCCTGAACGGCTGGCATCTGCTGACCGGCGGCGGCCGCGGCACGATGACGGCCGCAAGCCGCGCCTTCGCCCAGACCAATGACCGGGAGGGACTGTGCCTGGGAGTCGTTCCGAGCGAGCAGAACGGCGACCGCTCGCCCGACGGCTACCCGAACCCGTGGGTCGAGGTCGTGATCCGCACCCACCTGCCGCTGTCCGGCGCGGCAGGCACCGGTCCCTTCTCGCGCAACCACATCAACGTTCTCTCCGCCGACGCCGTGGTCGCTCTCCCCGGCAGTGCCGGCACCTGGAGCGAGATCGAGCTGGCTCTGCGCTACGGCCGGCCGCTGGCGGTCTTCGATCGGCCGCCGGGCGACGGCGACCAGTCGACCCGGGCCGCCGCTGCCGGCGCTCTCGTCGTCACGAACCTCGAAGAACTGCTCGACTGGCTGCGCCGGACGCTCTGAGACCACCCCCGGCGTTGACGGCGGGCAACAGGTACCATGCCGCTCCGATGAACGGCGCCGTCCAGGAGATGATCGACCTGCTGCAGATGGAGCAGATCGAGGAGAACCTGTTCCGGGCACAGAACGGGCCGGGCAACCACGTCTTCGGCGGCCAGGTGCTGGGCCAGGCCATCGTCGCCGCCTCGAAGACGGTCGACAACCGCCACCTGCACTCGATCCACGCCTACTTCCTGCGCCGCGGGGACCCGAAGCGTCCGATCCTCTTCGACGTCGACCGCATCCGCGACGGCAGGAGCTTCACCACGCGCCGCGTCGTTGGCATCCAGCACGGCCGGGCCATCTTCAACATGTCCTCGTCCTTCCAGGTCGAGGAAGGCGGCCTGGAGCACCAGTCCGACATGCCGGAGGTGCCGCCGCCCGACGAGCTGCCCTCCGACGGCGACCTCTACCGGAAGATGGCGAAAGACGACCCCTCGTACGAGCGCTTCGCGCACCGCTTCGAGGTGATCGACAGCCGCCAGGTCGAGGGCATCCAGATGCTCCCGCGCGGCGACCGCCCGGCCACCGAGCCGCGCAAGAACACCTGGCTGCGCTGCCGCGAATCCCTGCCCGAGAACCGCATCGTCCACCTCTCCTTCCTCGCCTACATGTCCGACCTGGACTTCATGGCCGTGTCCATGCAACCGCACGGCCCGTCGATGAAGGGCTACCGAATCCAGGGCGCCAGCCTGGACCACGCGCTCTGGTTCCACCGCCCCTTCCGCGCCGACGAGTGGCTCCTCTTCAGCAAGGAGAGCCCGACCGCTGCCCGCGCCCGTGGCTTCGTCCGGGGGCACGTCTTCAACCGGAAGGGCGAGCTGGTCGCCTCGGCGAACCAGGAGTGCCTGATCCGGCTGCGGGAGCGGGAGCACAGCGTGGCGGGGTGAGGGTCAAGCGGGTTGACATTATCTGACCAGTCTTGAAGACTGGTCAGATGGAAACGATCAACGCCACCGACTTCAAGGCCCGCTGTCTGGCCATCCTCGATCGCGTAGCGGCCACCGGTGAGCCGGTCGTGATTCTGAAGCGCGGGAAACCGGTCGCCGAGCTTTCTCCCGCGGTTCGGTCCGGCGTCGCGTACCCGCAGTACGAACTGAAGGGCACAGTCACCGAGGTCGGCGACATCGTGGAGCCGCCACTGCCCGCAGACCACTGGGAGAGTACGCGCAGTTGACCCTCCTGCTCGATACCCACGTCCTCATCTGGTGGCTCGATGATTCCGGCCGGCTTTCCCCAGCACAACAGGAGGCAGTCGCGACCGTCGACCCCCAGTCCCCACTCCTCGTATCCGACATCTCCTTGTGGGAGATCGCGACGCTCCACAGCCTGGGTCGAGTACGCCTGTCCCTACCGCTGCGCGAGTGGCTGGACAAGGCCGTAGCTCCACCGCTGGTGCGTCGACAGGGAATCTCGCCAGCGGTCGCTGAACAGGTCGCCGCGCTCCCCGACTCATTCCACCGCGACCCCGGCGACCGGATTCTGGTCGCGACGGCAAGAGTGCTCGGCGCAACATTGCTGACGCAGGACCGGAGAATCGTCGAGGCCGCACTAGTCGACACTCTGCGCTAACCGCCCGAGCCAACCAGCAGAGCGCCTGCGAGTCCGAACGACACGGCAGGGATGGGATTCCGCAGACACCGTCTGTTGAATCCGAGGAGCGGCCAGAGCGGTATGATCCGCCGTCGCCAGCAGCGCGCTCCCACCCACGTCCCATCCGGCTTTCATGAACGACTCCGAACCCAACAGCAACGCAGGCCTGGTCGCCGCACTCCGCGACGCTCTCGGGGACGATGGCGTCCTCGTTGGCGACGAGGTGACGGCGAGGGCCGGCGATGGTTCGGGCACCGTTCCCTGCGCGGCCCGGGCGGTTCTCCGGCCACGCACCACAGGGCAGCTCTCGGCGGCGCTCGCGGCTTGCCACGACGCAAACCAGCCGGTGGTGCCGCAGGGCGGACTGACCGGTCTCGTCGGCGGCGGCGTCGCCGGTGATCTCGAAGTCGCCATCACCCTGGAGCGAATGACCGACATCGAGGAGATCGATCCAGTGGGCCGGACGATGACGGTTCAGGCCGGCGCCGCGCTGCAGAGCATCCAGGAAGCGGCCGAAGCCGAGGGACTGCTCTTCCCGCTCGACCTCGGCGCCCGCGGCTCCTGCACGATCGGCGGCAACGTGGCAACCAACGCCGGCGGCAACCGGACGATCCGCTACGGCATGACCCGCGACTCGGTGCTCGGCCTGGAGGCCGTGCTGGCCGACGGCACGGTGCTCTCCAGCCTGAACAAGATGGTCAAGAACAACGCCGGCTACGACCTGAAACACCTGTTCGTGGGCTCTGAGGGCACCCTCGGCATCGTCACCCGCGTCGTGCTGCGGCTGGAGCGGCGCCCCCGCAGCCACAACTGCGCGCTGCTGGCCGTGCCCGGCTTCACGGAGGTGACCTCACTGCTGCGAAAGCTGGAGGAGGAGCTCGGCGGCTCGATGAGCGCGTTCGAGGTCATGTGGCGCGAGTTCTACGAGCTGGTCACCGGCCCGCGGGCGAGGACGGCGCCCCCGATTCCGCACGGCGACCCCTACTACGTGCTGGTCGAGGCGTTCGGCGCCCGTCAGGAGGAGGACGCCGCCCAGTTCGAGGAAGCGCTCGGCGACTGCATGGAGGCCGGCCTGATCGCCGACGCCGTGCTCGGCAAGTCGAAGGCGGAGCGGGACGAGATCTGGGCCTTGCGCGACGACGTCGAGCAGCTCAACCACCTGGCGCCCATCTTCACGTTCGATGTCAGCCTGCGGATCGCCGACATGGAGGTCTACGTGGGCGAAGTCAAGACCGCCCTGAACGAACGCTGGCCCGGAAGCGACTGCGTCGTCTTCGGCCACCTCGGCGACGGTAACCTGCACGTGGTCGTCGGCGTGAGGGACGGCTCGCCGGAGGCTCGGAGCACGGTCGAGGACATCGTCTATGGACGCCTCGAGCCGATCGGCGGTTCGGTGTCGGCCGAGCACGGTATCGGCTTCGAGAAGCGGGCCCACCTGGGGCGCAGCCGGACCCCGGAGGAGATCGCTCTCATGAAGACGCTCAAGCGAACCCTCGACCCGAAGGGCATCCTCAACCCCGGGCGGGTGTTTGAGGCGGAGGGGGCCCCGCCGACGGGATCGCACGCGGACGCCAGCGTGCGGCTGCCCGCCTAGCCAGGAATCAGCCGTACTCGGGCGCGAGATCGTCGCGCAGGCGCTCGAGCAGCTCCTTCGTCTTGACGATCCCTTCGTCGGCGGCCATCCGGCCCTCGAACTCGATGCCGACCCAGCCGCGGTAGCCCGCGTCGAGAACGATCCGCATCATCCGCTCGTAGTCGGTCGCGGTCTCATTGCCGTCCTCGTCGAAGTCGTAGCTCTTGGCGCTGACCGCACGGGCGTAGGGCATCAGTTCGGCGACGCCCTGGTAGCGGTCGTACCACTCCTCCGGCTCGTAAGAAGTCCGGAAGTTGCCGAAATCGGGCAACGTGCCGACCCGCGAATGGTCGACCATCGCGATCGTACCGGCCAGCCATTGGCCGTTGCTGGAGAGATAGCCGTGGTTCTCGACCAGGACGTCAATGTCGTAGCCGTCGGCGTACTCGCACAACTGACGGAGTCCGTCCGCGGCCAGTTTCTGCTGCTCCTCGAAGGAACCCGCGCTGGCGGCGTTGACCCGCACCGAATGGCAGCCGAGGAAGGCCGCCGCCTCGACCCACTTGTGGTGGTTCTCCACCGACTGCGCGCGTGCCGCCGTATCCGGAGCGCCGATGTCACCCTCCGCGTCGCACATGATGAGCAGGCTGGTCACCCCTTCGCCGTCGCACCTCGTCCTGAGTTCCGCCAGGTACTCCTCGTCGCGCGCGCGGTCGAAGAAGAACGTGTTGACGTACTCGACCGCCTCGATCCCGTGACTGCGGGCGCGCGCCGGGAAGTCCAGGTGGTCGAGCTCACCCTGGTAGAGCACGCTCGGGTCGTCCCGGAAGGAGCCGTCGCCCAACGCGCTCAGGCCCGGCCCGAACAGCTCGCGGAAATAGGACCACTCCGCCAGGGAGATGCGGTAGAGCGGCTCGGCCGTTGCCGCGGCGGCAACGTCGTCGCCTTCGGGGGCCGGGTCGCCGTCCATGCAGCCTGTCACGGCCGCGGCGCCCAGCACGGCGCCAGCTTCAAGGAAACGTCTACGGTCGATCTTCGGTGTCTTCATGATGCCGGGAGTGTAGCGCCCGCGAAACCTCGGCGAACCGGATCGCGTAGTAGTCAACAGGAGGAGTACAACTCGACATGGAAGTCCTGACCATCCTGACTCTCGGGGCGATCGCCCTCGGCCTGCTGGCCGTTTTCGCCGTCGTGGCCTTCGTCGCGAAGATCGCGTTCAAACTCGTGCTTCTGCCGTTCAAGATCATCGGCTTCATCGCCGCGACCCTGCTGGCCGCCATCCTGATTCCGGTCGCGGTCATCGCGCTGCCGGTAGCGCTCGCCGTTGGCGTGGTGCTGCTGGTCGTCGGCGGCCTGGTGGCGGCGGTCTGCGCCGGCTTCGGCCTGCTGGGGGCGATCTTCTAGGAGCCTGCGCTGCAGAACGCAGCGAAGCAAGTTCTGCGGCGTCAGGCTCCGCCGTGCGGACGGGCTGGACCGAAACCCCGAGTCTGCGAGGAGTTTCGGGGCGCTAGTCAGCGGACCAGGTGCCACGCGGTCTGGCGGCCCGCCAGGTAGAGGACCTGCTCGCCGTCGTAGACCGCGCTCTGTTCCAACTTGATCTGGACATCCTGGCCGCCCCACATCCCGAGTTCGACCTTCACGTTGCCCTCGATCGCGTAGGCGGTGTCCGGGTAGAGCGGCCAGTCCCCGCGAATCGGCGTCGGTCCCTGGTTGTCCCACATGCCGATCGTCGGCCCCGGAGCGTGGCCGAACACGCCGAGCGGGTGCGTGTAGGTGCTGGAACGCAGGCCCTCGTCCGTGGCCAGCGAGATCGTGGCAGCCAGGATCTCGTTGCCGCTGCGGCCGGTTCTGAACTCGCCGGTCAGGATGTCCTGCCAGCGGTTGCCCGCCGCCAGCGCTCTCTGAAGTTCAGCCGGCGCCTCGCGCTCGCCCAGGCGCAGCACGTAGCCCATCTCCTGGGTGTCGGTGCAGAGACCGAGGTAGCAGATGCCCACGTCCGTGTGCAGCACGTCGCCGCGCTGGATGACGAAATCGCCGCTGCCACCGCAGAAGGGCTCGTCGACGCCGCAGCCGCTGTCTTCGCCCGCAGCCCGGCGTTGCGCGTTGACGGAGGGCAGAAACCAGATGTCCAGCCCGAGATCCTCGAAGCGCTGGGCCATGTGCCAGACAACATCGTCCGTCGTCGTGGCACCGGGAGTGATCACGCGCTCCGAGAACGCCTCCGCGATCACGCCGCGGGCGATTGAGACGATCTGCGGATATGCCTCCATCTGCAGCGGGCTGCGGGTCTCGATCCAGCGCACGACAAGTTCCTCGGCGCTGGTCACCCGTTCCTTGAGTCCGGGCGTCAGCACCTCCATCAGCCGTTCGTGGAGCGCGGCCGAGAGACCGTCGGCGACCGGCCAGTGGCGCGAGACGTTGACGCCGATCCGCTTCGGGTCGCGCGCCGCGATGACTTCGCCCAGTCCCCGCCACTGTTCCTCGAGGTCGCCACCCTCCCAGGCCGACTCGTACAACGCGTCGTACGGATAGCGGTTGACCGTCAGGCGCTCGACGCCGCCGTTGTCCGGCCCGCGGTCGTAGAACACGAGCATCGTCGTGCGGCGGGCCGCGAACACCGGCCGCGGCACCAGGCTGAAGAACACCGGATCTTCGTTGTACTCCCGGTTGATGACGAGCCACATGTCGATCCCGGTTTCCCGCATCAGCCGCGGCAGCAGCGTGTCGAGCCGTTCCTCGAGCATGCGGTTGAAGGGCTCCGCCCGGTCCCGGTACGGAAGCACGTGGCCCGGACCGTGGAGCACGCGGCCCTGTTCGAAGTCCGTGCCTTGGGCAGCGACGGGCGCTGCAACGAGTGTGACCAGACCGAGCGCCGCGATCAGCCGGCGCACGTGAGATCGCTTCATGTCTCCAGTACCTCCAGGTGGCCCGAGAGGACCGCCGTTCGAGCCGTCTCCAGCAGACCACGGCGAAAGCCGCCTTCCCCCTCGAGCGGCAGTTGGGCGCCCCCGAGCAATCGGCGGACGATCTCCGCTCCCGCGTAGCGGGCCACGAGGGGCCGGTCGACGCCGGCTTCGACCTCTTCGGTGTCCGCCGGGCCTTCCCGGCCTGCCTCCTCAGCACCGGTGGCCGCCGACAGGAACGTCGCGACGACTTCCACAGGCTGCCGGGCGAGCAGCAGGTGGGCGAGCGCGGTGCCGAGATCGAACTCCGGGTCGCCCGGGCTGCTGTACTGCGGGTCCACCACACGGACGTCGCCGTTCGGCAACAGCAGCCAATTGGCGGGATGAAACGCGCCATGAACCAGGCAGGCGCCAGAGTCGAGGAAGCGGCTTCCCAACTCGGCGAGGGCCTCTCTGAAGGTGCGATCCGACCGCAGGGTCGCCGCCGCCTCGCCCAGCCCGGGTTCGAACGCGTCAAGGGCGTCGCCGGCCGGCGCGGGACCGTCAGGGCCAAAGCCGTTGCCGCCTTGCCCGGGCGAGTCGAACGGCGCCTTGAACAGCAGGCGGTGGCTCAGCGCCTTCATGCCGCCGTGCGCGAACTCCGCATCCCGCTCTCCGCGCGTGCCGCAGCGCAGCGCCCGAAGGAACGCCCCAAGAACCTCCGCGGCTCCCCTGGCGAGCGAACCGCCACCGTAGAGCGACGTGAGGTTCGAAGCGCCGCGGAAGTCCTCGAGCAGCAACAAGGACCTCGCTTCGTTGGCGGCCATCAGCCGCGGCATGCGGGCGGCGGCCTCGGGTACTCGCGCTACCGCTGAATAGAACGCGTGCTCGCCGCGCCAGCGGTCGGCCGGCATGGCGACCGACTCGTCTCGCCGCAGCCACGGCAGCGACTGCTTCAGCACCGCAGTGCGCCAGCCCCCGCGCAGTTCCTGGAGTTCGACCCGCATCACGGTGCTCGATTCGCCGCCCAGGGAGGCGCAGGTCGTGACCTGTTCCTCGTCGCCCAACCAGCCGACCGCGCCCATCACCAGGTCCACACGCCCCGCCTGGTCGGCCGACAGGACGTGAACTTCCGGGTGCTCAGCCTCGAACTCGGCCCGCCGGCTCATCGGCGCAAGCTATCACCGGGGGGAACGCCATATGCTTGATCCGAGGACGCCATGAACCGGACCGATCGCGAACGATTCGAGGCCACGGGGTTGGTCAAGCTGCCCGGGTTGCTCCCAGACCAGATGACCGCTCCCGTGCTGAGGCTGGTCTATCGGAAGCTGGAACAGGCAGGCATGCGCCGCAAGGACGCCTGGTGCATCGAGAGCATGGCCCACATTCCTTCCCGCCGCCAGAGCAAGAAGCTGCTGGAGGAGCTGAGGCACGAGCACCTGCTGGCCGACCTGGCCACGCCGGAGCTGGAGGCCGAAGTCGAGTCGGCGGCCGGGGGAGCGACCAGACCGATGATGAAGTGGCCGCAGCTTCTCTTTACCTTGCCGGAACAGGGCGCCTGGTCCCTTCCGCACGACATCTGGCATGTCGACCTGCCCAAACTGCCGAACCGCCGGACCGTCCCCGGCGTGCAGACATTCGTCCTGCTCGACACGGTCGAGGCGGGCGGCGGCGGCACGGTCGCCGTCCAGGGCGGTCACCGGCTCCTGTACGACATTCCGTGGCTTGGTTCCCGGCAGATCGCGGACCGCCTGCGGCGCGAGCCTTACTTCCGCGAACTCCTGTCGAAGCAGGCCGGCGACCGCCGTCGATTCCTGCGCGAGACCGTCCGGTACGACGGCACCGACCTGCGGGTCGTCGAAATGACCGGGGAGCGAGGCGACGTGTACCTGATGGACATGCGCCTGTTGCACGCAGCGGCGCCAAACGTCTCCGCCCGACCGCGGATCATGTGGACCCAGCGGTTCCTGACCGAAGCGACCCACAACGACATGACCGCCGTGTTCGCACAGATGCGGTCGCGCTACGGAGCGACCGCCGCCGCAGCGGCACCCTGAGCCGGAGGGCGACACCCATGTCGGGCAAACAACAGGTGCTGAGGATCGCGATGTGGTCCGGCCCCCGGAACATCTCCACCGCGATGCTGCGCGCCTGGGGAAACCGCGACGACACCTTCGTATGCGACGAGCCCCTCTACGCGAACTACTTGCTGGAGCACGGTCTCGATCATCCCGGCCGGGAGGAGATCCTGGCCCACCACGACAGCGACCTGGACCGGGTCACGAAGTGGCTGACCGCGGACGCGCCGGAAGGCCGGCCGGTCTTCTACCAAAAGCACATGGCGCATCACCTTCTGCCGGAAACGGACCGGTCCTGGGTGGCGAAGCTCACCAACGTCTTCCTGATCCGCGACCCGGCGGAGATGCTGACGTCGCTGATCCACATTCTCCCGCGGCCGAAGCTGCCCGATACCGGCTTGCCCCAGCAGCGGGAGCTCTTCGACCTGGAATGCGGGCGGCTCGGCCGGGCCCCGGCGGTGGTCGACTCGGCCGACGTGCTGCGGAACCCCCGCGCGGGCCTCCAGAGCCTGTGCAGCGCGGTCGGCGCGGAGTTCGACGAGGAGATGATGAGCTGGCCGGCCGGCCGCCGTGAGACGGACGGCATCTGGGCGCCGCACTGGTACGGTGCGGTCGAGAAGAGCACGGGCTTCGCGCCCTACCGGCCCAAGAACGAGCCGGTCCCGGAGTTCCTGGACGACGTGCTCGCAGAGTGCCAAAACCACTACGATCACCTCGCCGCGCATCGTCTCCGCTTCTGAGCCTCGTCTTCTGATCCCGTCCCCAACCGCCAGCGAACTCCCCATGCTGCAGAAGGCCGACCCCAGGAACCGGGACCTGCTCGTCAACATCAACGGCGAGCTGATCCACCGTGACCAGGCGGGCATCAGCCCGTTCGATTCCGCCGTCCAGGGCGGCGACGCCGTCTGGGAGGGGCTTCGCCTGTACGACGGCCGCATCTTCAAGCTCGAGCAGCACCTGGACCGCCTCCGCCACTCGGCGCTGGCTCTGGCCTTCGCGGAGATCCCGTCACACCAGGAGATCATCGACGAGATCCGCCGCACCCTGGAGGCGAACGGGATGCGGGACAACGTCCACATCCGCCTGACCCTGACCCGCGGCGTCAAGATCACTTCCGGCATGGACCCGCGGCTCAACACCGCCGGCCCCACCCTGATCGTCCTCGCCGAGCACAAGGCGCCGGTGTACGGCTCGCAGCCGATCCGGCTGATGACCTCGTCGATCCGCCGCTTTCCGCCCGACTGCATGGATCCGAAGATCCACCACAACAACCTGATCCAGTCCATCATGGCCAAGATCGAGGCGAACGCCGCCGGCGCCGACGACGCCCTGATGCTCGACCGCCAGGGATTCGTCGCGGAAACGAACGCGACCCACGTCTTCCTGGTGCGCGGCGGCGTCGTGGTGACCAGCCGCTGCCACGCCTGCCCGGAGGGAGTGACCCGGTCGACGGTACTCGACCTCTGCCGGGAGAACGGCATCCCCCATGAGGTGACCGACTACACACAGGCCGAGCTCTACCGCGCCGACGAGGCGTTCTGCACCGGCACGATGGGCGAACTCGTGGCGGTCACGGACGTCGATGGCCGTCCGATCGGCGGTAGCGAGCGGCCGGTGCTAGAACGGCTGCAGGGCCTGTTCCGCGAGCTGACCGCCGTGAGCGGTTACCCCATCCTGCGTTGACGCGATGAACGCGGCAGAGGCGGCGAGCCACCGGGACCCGGAAGGGATCTCGCCCTCCACGACCAGGCTGCAGAAGTGGCTCCTCGGCCTGCTGCTCCTGTGGGCACTCGCCGTCCGCGTGCTCTTCAGTTGGCCGGACCCCACGATGAACCGGCTCTGGGACGAGCGCTACAACGCCGGCAACGTCGCCGCGATCGTGGCTCACGACCAGTGGCGGCCGGTACGCACCCACTATCCGACGCTCTCCTACCTGCCCCACGCGGCGACCCTCAAGGTGTACGAGACGGCTCGCTCGCTGCCATCGCTCTCCTCCTGGCCTACCACGTTCAGGATCGCGCCGGATGGGCGGCCATATCTCACCCGGATCGCCGTGCGGTACTCCCGGATCATTCAGACCCTTCTGGGCACCGCCTCGCTGTTCGTCGTGTTCCTGATCGGACGGCGGCTGTTCGGTCCCTGGGTGGGCCTGGGCGCGGCCTCCCTGCTCGCCGTCGCCCCCTGGCACCTGCGGCAATCGGGGGTGTTCAAGCCCGACATCATGCTGGTCCTGACCGCCGCGCTGACCCTCTACGCGATCCTCGCCGCGCGGCGAAGCGAGGGTCTCCGGGCGTACGCGATCGCCGGCGCCATGGTCGGCGCCACGGCCGCCGCCAAGTGGAACGGCGCGGCGCTCGCGTTGCCGCTGCTCCTCGCCATCGCCCTGGGCGGCGTCCGCGACATCGGCCTGCTGTTCCGCCGCACCGCGGTCGCGGCCGCCGGCGGTGCGGGCTTGCTGCTCCTGCTCAATCCCTGGCTGGTCCTGGCGCCCGAGATGTACCGGCGCCATCTCGGCAACACTGTGAGTCACTACCGGGAACGGCTCGCCGAAGTCGGCGCGGGCCTCTTCGACCAACCGCTGAACGCGGTGACCAGCCTCGCCGGCAGCGTCTACTTCAGCCCCGTACTGGGTGCATGCGGGCTCCTCGGCCTGGGCTGGATGTTCGTTCTCGCAGTCCGCTCCCGGCGCGGGTTCAGTCGACCCCTGCCGGGCGCGGCCGGAGACGCAACCGCCGGAGACGCCTGGATCCTGGCCGTCCTCTTCGGCGGCTACGTCGGCTCGCTGTGGATCGTCACCCGCTATCCGAAGCCGCCGAACTGGTTGATCGTGGCCCCCGTCGTGGCCCTGGCCGGCGCCTGGTTCATCGGCCGGCTGGCAAGCGCCGCACGCGCCCTGCCCGAGACCCGGTTCACGGTCGCCGGCCTCGCCATCCTCGCGACCGTCGCCGGACTCGCCGGCCTCGACAAGGCCCGGTTCGTCCATGCCACGGTGTACGACGTGAACGTCCCCCTGACGTCCGCGGAAGCGGCCCGCACGGCGGGCAGGCCCAAACCGCTCAGGGGAAGGACCTTCATCTCCGAACTGCCGCTCGGGATCCAGGATTTCGACCCCCGGATCTGGGACGGGAACTACGTCTCCACGCTGATCCGCACGGAGAACATCGCGGCCGAGTCCGCGTACGAGTGGCAAGCCGCGGACGTCCTGCTGTTCCCGGCTTCGCGCCTCGCGCCCGGCCAGGACTCCGTCTACCGGGAACTGACCGCGGAACGGCCCGGCGCCACCGTCCAGCGCTTCGAACCGAGTCTGTTCCGGCTGCGCGGAGAGCCCGTAGTCCTTGTCCGCCATTCCTTCGCTGCGGTCGAACCGCCCGCAGCCGCTGGCTTCTCCGCAGCGGGCGAAGGGCTCTACGACATCGACCCGGCCGCTCTCCACCCGCAAGCCGGCACCGCCGAAGCAGCCCGACACCTCGTATCGCTGGAGATCGCTGTGCGCACACCCACCCGGGACGACGTACGGATCTCGATCGAAGTCGCCGGCGATTCAATGCCCTGCCGGCACACCCAGAGAGGCAGGGAACGACGCCGCTGCCTGACGCCGCGCTTTGAACCGCCGCGGTCACCGGTCCGAATCCTGGTCGAGCCGACGCGCGAGGTCATCGACGTCACCAGGTTCTACTGGCGGCGGCCTGGCTAGGGGCCAACCCTTGCCAATCGCACGCTTCTGTGCGAGGCTTCTGCTGCGTTGCAGCAAGCAGCGCAGCAAAGCCCCTCCCCACATGTGATCCGCCCGTTCTGGAGACCACAAAATGGCCACGGAATTGAACCGATTCCTGACCCCTCTCGACGCCACCTTCCTCTATGTCGAACGCCCCAACGAGACGATGCACATCGGCGGCTGCATGGTCTACGAAGGCGAATTCTCGCGCGAGTACATGGTCGAGCAGATTGCGGCCCGCATGCACCTGCTGCCGCGCTACCGCCAGCGCGTGCTGTTCCCGCCCTTCCTCGTCTCCCACCCGGCGTGGGTGGACGACCCGTCGTTCAACCTGGAGAATCACGTCGAGGAAGTCTGGATCCCGGAGGACGCCGACCACCAGGTGCTCGCCAGCGCCGCCGCCGAGGCGTACAGCGGAATGCTCGACCGGAACCGGCCGCTCTGGAAGGGGATTCTGCTGCGGGGCATTCCCGGCCACACCGCGGTGGTCTGGAAGATCCACCACGCGATGGTCGACGGCGTCTCGGGAGTCGATCTGTCGATGGTGCTGAGCGACCTCTCGCCCACGGACGAGTTGCCGGAGCCTACGGCCGAGACCTGGGCGCCGAAGCCGCTGCCCGACTCCCTGAGCCTGCTCCAGGAGGCCATGCAGCATCGTCTCGGCGAGCTGAGCCGGTCGTGGAGCGACGCCGCCTTCGACGCCATGCGGCCCAACCTGGTGGCCGATCGCATGCGCGAGATGGTGGCTGCCAGCACCGCGACCCTGCCGGCCGCCGCCCCGGCCCCGCGCACCATCTTCAACCGGCCGGTGAGCAAGGAGCGCGGCTTCGCCTGGGCCCAGTTCTCCTTCCCGGCGATGCGCGCCGTGAAGTCGGCCCTCGGCGGCACCGTGAACGACGTCGTGCTCACCGTGCTCGCCGGCGGCATCGGCCGGTACCTGCGGGCCCGCGGCCAGGACCCGAAGGGACTCGAACTGCGCGCCATGTGTCCCGTCAGCATGCGCCAGAAGGACGAACGAGGCCAGCTCGGCAATCTCGTCTCGAACATGATCGCACCGCTCTTCGTCGGCGTCGACGATCCCGTCGAACGCCTCGGCAAGGAACGGGAGGCGATGAACAGGCTGAAGGAAGCCGGACAGGCGAAGGCCTTCTACCAGATGACCCAGTTCGGCGAACGGGTGCCGCCGCTCATGGCCGCGATCGGCGCGACGATGCCCTTCTCCCAGACCCTGTTCAACACCGTGTCGACGAACGTGCCCGGGCCGATGATCCCGCTCTACTTCGGCCGCCACAAGCTGGTCGACTGGCTGCCGCTGGGCATCGTCTCGAACAACATCGGTCTGTTCGTGGCCATCCTGAGCTACAACCAGCGGATTACCCTGGGAATGACGGTAGACGCGAAGCTGATCCCCGACGCCTGGCGACTCGCCGAGTGTCTGGAAGAGTCCTACGCCGAACTCCGCGAGGCGGCCGGCGTGGAGGACGAGGAGCCGCTGGGGGCACGTTGCTTCGCCTCCGCGGCGCCCGAGGCGGAGGCTCCCGAGCCGCCTGCCACGCCCGAACTCGTTACCGCCTCCGACCCGGACGCGACGTCCGACCCGGACGATCCCCTCCGAGGCGTCGCCTAGTGACGGCATCGGCCCGACGCCCACGGACCAGTCCGATCTGGAACGTGAACCCGCGTCTCCTGCGGGACTCGGTGCCGGCGGCCCTGCCGCTGTGGCGCGAGGCGTTCGCGGCCGTAGAGTTCTCCTTCCTGCCGTTCACGCCGATCTTCCACGGCATCGGCGCGCCGCGCGGCGACGGCGCCGCGGTCATCGTCGTTCCCGGCTTCACCGGCACCGACGGTTACCTGGCGCCGATGCGCGGTTGGCTCCGCCGCATCGGCTATCGCGCCCATCCCTCCGGCATCGGGCACAACGCCGACTGCCTCGAGCGCCTGGGCGGCCGGCTGGTCGAAACGCTCGAGGAGACCGCCGGCAAGACGGGCCGCCGGGTTCACCTGGTCGGCCACAGCCTGGGGGGCATGCTGTCGCGCGGCGTGGCGTGCCTGCGTCCGGACCTGATCGCGTCCGTCACGACAATGGGCTCGCCGATCCGCGGCGTCCGCTCACATCCCCTGGTGATGCGCATGGCGGAAGCCGTTCGCCGCCGCGTCGTCGACCAGGACGACGCCCGGGAGCCCGCCTGCTTCTCCGGCGACTGCCGCTGCGACCTCGTTCGCGCGGTTCAGAGCACGTTCCCGGACGAGGTGCCGCAACTCGCCATCTTCACGCGGCGGGACGGCGTCGTCGCCTGGCGCTACACCCGGCTTCACGACCCGGCACAGAACCGCGAAGTCCCCGGCACCCACTCCGGCCTGGCCGCCAATCCCCTCGCCTACTACCACCTCGCCCGCTTCCTGAAGCGCCATCCGAGCCCCGCACTGGATCGGGAGACCAGCCCGTGAGCGTCGCCGACGCCCTCCTGACGCCTGACCAGGCCGTCCTCTGGAACCTGGAGCGCCGCAGCCCCGGGCTACACGTCGCGGGTCTCGCGCTGGTCTCCGGCGAGATCGACCGGCAGGAGCTTCTCCACTGGATGACCCGGCTGCGCAGACTCCCCCGCTTCTGCCTCCGCGTCGAAGGGTCACGCTACGGCCCGCAGCGCTGGCGCTCGGCGCCCTTCGAGCTCGGGGAACACCTTCACGTCGTCTCGAACGGCAACCCCGTGTCCGCGCTCGATGAGGCCCTCAGCAAGCCGCTCGACCCGGGCCGGCCATTGTGGGAGCTTCATCTGGCGCCCGGCTACCACGACGCCGGCGACGCCCTCCTGGTCAAGTCGCACCTGGTCGCGGCGGACGGTCTGGCGACGGGCGACTTCTTCCACGCGCTCTTCGCGAGCGGCACGGAAGTCGACGAGAAGAAGGCCGCCGGTCCGGCCACCAATGGCGTCCGCTCCGAAGCCCGACCGACCGAGTGGTTCGAGAACTGGACACGGACCAGCCAGGACCTGATGGCGGGCCTCCAGGAACTCTCCTCGGAGGAGACACGAACCGCCTTTCTGACCTTGAGCGAGACGATGCCCGACCTGGGTCTCCCGCCGCTGCCACTGCCGTTCAACGGACAGTTGAGTGGGCGGCGACGCCTGATCCGGACCGCGTTCCCCTACGGCGACATCCGTGCGATACGCGCCCGGCTGGGAGGCACGCTTTCGGATCTGGTCGTCGCCCTGGCCGGTGGCGCACTGCAGCGCTACCTCACCGCCAGAGGGGTCTCCATCCACGGGCGCAGCCTCCGGGTCGCGCTGGCCACCGACATTCCGGAGCACGAACGGAAGCGGCGAAGCCTGCTGCCCATCGAGGTTCCCCTCGAGGTCGGCGCCGCCGCCCGGCTGCGCTCGGTGCATCAGCTCGCGCGGCTGCTGCGAGCTGCCCGGGTAGCGGACGTGCTGTCCCGTTTCACCGGCATGCAACAGGCCGCGGGTCCCCTGGCGGCCGCCGCGCTCGCGATGACTTCCTCCGTTCGGCCGCCGTTCCACCTCACGGTAGCCAACGCCAACGGCCCCCAGATCCCGCAGTTCCTGGCCGGCCGACCTCTCTCCGGCTACACGCCTTCCTGGCCCCTCGGCTTCGGCCAGGGCCTCTCCTGCGCGTTCTTCGCCTACAACCAGTCACTGCACGTCGGTCTCACCGTGGACGAGCGAGGCTGCCCCGACGCCGAGACGCTGCCGGACCTGCTCGCGGAGTCGTTCGCCGAACTCCACGAGGCGGCCGGAAGCGTTCCCCGGCGTCGCCGCAAGACTCCGTTCCAGGCCCAACCGACGGCAGTTCCATAACCCCGGAGACACCATGACCCGTACCAACATTCCGAGACAGGTGCTCGACTTCCAGAAGCAGATCCTTGAGTTCCAGCGAGCCGCCTTCGAGAACGGCTACGATGCGATCGTCGCTCTCCAGGAGCGTCAACTCGAACTCGCCGACCGGATGATGAACCAGGTACCCAACCTTCCGGACGAGGCGCGCGAACTGATCCGGACCTGGCGGGGCGCCGCCGAGGACGGCCAGCGTCAGTTCAAGAGTACGGTCGACGGCTCGTTCGATGCCGTAACGGCCTATCTCGATCGGCTGGCCGGCGGTAGCGACGACAACGAAGCGACCGCCCAGCCCCCATCCACGCACGAAGCCCAAGAGGAGGCAGTTGAGTGAACGACATGGCGACCCAGTACCCGCGGACGATCCGCCTCAAGAACCAGTCCTTCAGGTTCAGTCTTCTGAGGCAGGAAGATCGCGATGATGTGCTCGCCTTTGCGCGCGCACTGCCCGAAGAGGACCTCCGTTTCCTGCGGGTCGACATGACGGATCCGAAGGTCGTGGACAACTGGGTCGACGGTACGGTGTCCGGAACGCGCGTCGCCGTGCTCGCCCACCTGGGCGACCGCCTCGTGGGCTACGGCAGCCTGAACCGGCGTGAGTCGTCCTGGATGCGGCACCTGGGCGAGATCCGGATCATGGTGCTGCCCGAGGTCCGCCAGGCGGGTCTCGGCGGCCACCTGGCGCACGACGTGTTTCACCTGGCCCAGCAGATCGGGCTGACCAAGATTGTCGCCCAGATGGCCCGCGAGCAGCGCGGCGCCCGCCAGATGTTCCAGAACCTGGGCTTCTCGGTGGAGGCCTTGCTGGCCGACTGGGTCATCGACCCGAACGACGCCACGCACGACCTAATCCTCATGTCGTACGACGTGACCGGGCTGGAAGCGGGAGCCGGAGCGTAGCGGCAGGTCCCTGGCGCTGGCGAACAGCCAGGACGCTGACGGATCAGTCGGCGTCGCGGTTCGCTTTGTTCGCTCTGGCTGGAGGCCGCAAGCCGGTCCCCAGACCGCCGAACCAGAGCTTGAACATCTCTTGCGGGTCGGCGTACTTCAGGTTGGCGGCCATGCGATCCCGGAACTTCTCCAGCATCTCGTTCTGAATCCCCGCCAGGTCGGGGAGGCCGAGAAAGGCGCGCGCCTCTTCGGGCGTGCAGTCGATGTCGAGCTTGATCTTCACGGGTGCTCCCTTCGTCGCGGCGTTCTACGGCGCAAACTCGTAGCATACGCGGGTCGAAGACACCGTCACAGCCGGTTCCAACGCACAGGGAGGCGACGATGAAACGACTGCCGTTCGGCTTGTTCCGGGTCACGATCATGGCGGTCTGCGGTCTGCCCGCTTTCGCCGGCTCAGCCCTCGCGCAGCCCACGGTCATCCAGGGAGCGCGCGTGTTCACGGGCGACGAAGTGCTCCCGAACACCACCGTCGTGATCCGCGGCCCGACAATCGAGTCGGTCACGCCCGGCGACGACATTCCGGCGGCCGCCAGAGCCGAGGCGACGGTCGTCGACGGCGCCGGCATGACCCTGCTGCCGGGGCTGATCGACAGCCATACGCACAACTTCGGGCCGGCGCTGGAGCAGGCGCTGAACTTCGGCGTCACGACCGTGCTGGACATGCTCACCGCGGAGGCCATGGCGGCGCAGTGGCGACGGGAGCAGGCAGCGGGAGCGGTTCCGAGCCGGGCCGACGTCTTCGCAGGCGGCCCCGTCACCGTCGCGGGCGGACACGGCACGCAGTTCGGCGTCGCGCTCGCTACGCTGGACGACCCGGAGCAGACGGACGCCTTCATCGCCGACCGCGTGGCCGCCGGCGCCGACTTCATCAAGGTGATCTACGAAGCCGGATCGGCCGGGCGTCCACTTCCCACGTTCGCTGCCTCGACCCTGCCGCGGATCGTCACCGCCGCGCACGATCACGACCGGCTCGCCGTCTTCCACATCAGCACCGCGGAAGCGGCGCGGGAGGTCATCGCCGCGGGCGCCGACGGCCTGGTCCACATGTACTTCGACGGCACGGGAGGCCCGGAGTTCGTCGAAGCGGCCCACGAGGCGAGGATCTTCATCGTCCCGACCCTCGCCGTGCTCGAGACGATCGCCGGGACCGGAGGCGGCGTGGAACTCGCTGCCGATCCGCGAATCGCTCCCTTCCTCACGCCCGAGCAACGAGGCGGTCTCGGGCAGGACTTCGGACGGGCGCCGGATCCCGAGTTGATGGCGCAGATACTCGCCGGCGTCGGCGCCCTGCACACCGCCGGGGTGCCGATTCTGGCCGGGTCCGACGCACCGAATCCTGGAACGACCCACGGCGCGAGCATCCACCGGGAACTCGAACTGCTGGTCCGCGCGGGTCTGACCCCGGTCGAGGCCCTGCGAGCGGCCACCACCGCGGCCGTCGACGCCTTCGACCTCGGTGACCGCGGCCGGATCGCGGCCGGCCTCAAGGCCGACCTGGTCCTGGTTCGCGGCGATGCGACCGCGGACGTGCTGGCCACCCGCGACATCGCGGCGATCTGGAAGGACGGGAGGCGCTTCGAGCGCTGGAGCGCCGAGACCGCTCCCGGCCGGCCCCTCCTCCAATCCACGCTGCTCGGCGACTTCGAGGGCCTGAGCGGAAGTACTTTGCCTCCCAAGTGGTCGCATTCGACCGACGCCTTCGCCGGCGGCAAGTCGACCGTGACGAGCGCCGCGGCGCCTCGCGACGAGGGCGGCAGCGCCCTGCGCATCGAGGGCGAGATCAAGGAAGGCTTCGCCTTCCCCTGGTCCGGGGTCACGGTCCTGCTCGGCTCCCGGATGGGCGATCCGGTCGACGTCGGCGGCATCCGTGCTCTCGCCTTCGACGCCCGCGGCGAGGGCGCGACATACCAGGCGATGGCGTTCGCCGAGAACCTCGGTATGCAGCCGGCGGCCGCCTCCTTCGAGGCCGGAGAGGACTGGAGCCGGGTCGAGATCCCGCTCTCCTCGTTCCGCGGTCTCGATCCCTCGGGCGCCTGGGCCTTCTTCATCGGAGGCCCCACCGATCTCGGCGGCTTCTGGCTGGAGATCGACAACGTCGAGCTGGTGGAGTAGCCGCGGGCAGGTCCCGCGGGGCTACAATCGCCGAATGTCTGAGACGCCTTCGCACGGGTCCGGCTCGGGCGGCCCGCTCAACGGCATCCGGGTCCTCGACTTCACGAGCTTCATCGCCGGCTCCTACGGCGCCATGCTGCTCGGCGACATGGGTGCCGATGTCCTGAAGATCGAATCGCCCGGCGGCGACAACGCCCGGCACTGGGGACCTTTCATCGAAGGCGAGAGCCGGATGTTTCAGGCGTGGAACCGGAACAAGCGAGGTATCTCCGTCAACCTCAAGACGGAGCAGGGCCGGCAGGTGGTCTACGACCTCGCCCGGACCGCCGACGTCGCAATGGAGAACTTCCGCCCCGGCGTCGCGACCAGGCTCGGCATCGACTACGACGCCCTGAGCCGCCACAACCCGGGACTGGTCTATGCCTCGTCCAGCGCCTTCGGCGGCAGCGGGCCGTACGCCCAGCGACCCGGCTACGACCCGGTGCTCCAGTCGATGGCCGGCGCCGCCCACCTGCAGCAACTCATGAACGGCGTCGCCGCCATCTGCCCGGTGGCGGTTTCCGACTACATGGCCGCCGTGCTCACGGTCTGCTCGATCAATGCCGCCCTCCTCCACCGCGAACGCACCGGCGAAGGCCAGCGGATCGAGACCTCGCTGCTTCAGGCGATCATGAGCGCCCAGGCGCAGTCCTACCTTCAGCCGTTGGACGCCGAGATCACCGGACCGCCCGGCATCTTCCCCTACCGGATGTTCGCCGCCGCGGACGGGCCGATCTTCATCGCAGCCGGCACGGACAAGTTCTGGCGGCTCTTCTGCGAAGCCATCGGCCGCGACGACCTCGCCTGTGACCCGCGCTACGAGACGAACCCCCAGCGGGCCAGCAACGCCGCCGCGCTGAGCGACGAGATCGATCCGATCGTGGCACGAAGACCTGCACGCGAACTGGAGGCCGAGCTGGTTGCGGTCGGCGTTCCCTGCGCCGCCGTCCGCTCGGCCGAGGAGTTCTTCGACGATCCCCAGGTCGAGGCGATGGCGATGAGCCAGGTCGTCAGGCACCCCCAACTCGGCAACCTGCGCATGGCCGGCGTGCCCTGGCGTTTCTCGCAAACGCCGGGGTCCATCCGAAGGCCCGCCCCGCGTCTCGGCGAGCACACGGGCGAAGTGCTCGCGGAGCTGGGCTACGGCACGGAGCGGATCACCGGTCTCGAAGCGTCCGGGGCGGTGCGGGCCGCGGACACAGCAGACGGGCCCTGATGCCGCAGGTCGTCCTGGTCGGGGCCGGGCACACCCACATCCAGGTCCTCCGCCACTGGATGATGCACCCGGACCCGACCGTCGAGGCGACCCTCGTCGTCGACACGCCGATCGCCGTCTACTCCGGCATGGCGCCCGGACTGGTGGCCGGCCAGTACGAACGGCATGAACTGGAGATCGACGCGGTGCCGCTGGCGCGCCGGGCGGGCGTCCGGGTCGTCCTCGCACCCTGCATCGGCGTCGAAGCGGCGAACCGGCGTTTGCTGGTCGAGGGCCGCGAGCCCATCTCGTTCGACGTCGCCTCCTTCGACGTTGGATCGACCGTGGCCGGCCTCGAGCTGCCCGGCGTACGCGAGCACGCGGTCCCCACCCGGCCGATCAACCGGCTGGCGGCGGCGATCTCCGGCCGCGTCGAGGCTCTGACCACCCAGCAGCCGAGCGTTGTCATCGTCGGAAGCGGCGCCGGCGGCATCGAACTGGCCTTCTGCATAGACGCCCGGCTGCGTCGCCAGGGACTCGAACCCTATGTAACGATCGTAGAGGCGGGCGACCGCATCCTGCCCGGCTACCATCCGGCGCTGGCCCGGCGAGTCGAGGCCGCGGCCCGCGAGCGCGGGCTCCTGACGCTGATCGAGGTGCCGGTCGCCGCGGTCGAGGCGGGCGGCGTGCAGCTCGAGGACGGCAGAAGGCTCGACTCGGACCTGACCTTCTGGGTGACCGGCGCCGCCGCGCTGCCAATCTTCCGGGGCTCCGACCTGCCCCTCTGCGACCGCGGTTTCGCACGCACCCGTTCCACTCTGCAGGTGGAGGGCCACGACCACATCTTCGCCGTCGGCGACTGCGCGACCCTGATCGACGAGCCGAACCGGCCTCGCGCCGGCGTCTACGCGGTGCGCATGGGGCCCTACCTGATCGAGAATCTGGAGCGCCTGAACACGGGGCAGCGACTCCGGCGGTACCGGCCGCAAGGCGACTTCCTGGCTCTGCTCAACCTCGGCGACGGCAGCGCCGCCGGCGCCAAGTGGGGCGCCGCCTTCGAAGGTCGTTGGGTCATGCGGCTCAAGGACCGGATCGATCGCAGGTTCATGGAGCGCTTCCAGGCGCTCGACCCGGACGGCGGGCCGATGCCCGCGTTCGGAACCATGGGGGCCGGCCCAAAGGCCCATGGTGCGGACGGAGAGCCGGAGTCGACTCCCATGTTCTGCGGCGGCTGCGCGGCAAAGGTCGGTCCCGACCGGCTGGCCAGAGCTCTGGCGCGGGCAGGTCTGGACGCTCGCCCGGAAACCGGCGAGCAGGTGATCCTGGACACGGCGACGCCGGACGACGCGGTCGCCTACCGGACGCCGGCCGGCGACCGGGTCGTCGCCTCGCTGGACGCCTTCCCCGCCTTCACCGACGACCCCTGGCTCGTGGGCCGTGTAGCCGCCGTCAACGCCTGTTCCGATCTCCACGCCACCGGCGTAACGCCCCGTTTCGCCCAGGCTCTGGTCACCCTGCCCCAGGCGGCCGACGGCGCAACGGCGGAGGAGCTTCTGATCCAGGTACTGGCAGGCGCCCGTGCGGCGCTCGACACGGAAGGCGTTCTGCTCCTGGGCGGCCACACGAACACCGGCCCCGAACTGGTCGTCGGCTTCCACGTGGAGGGCGTTTCCGAGAACGGCTGCGACCTGCTGCTCAAGAGCCGGGTCCGCTCCGGCGACGCGCTCGTTCTGACCAAGCCGCTCGGCAGCGGCGTGCTGCTGGCCGCCGACCGGATGGGCCTCTGTCCCGGCCGCTGGTTGCGGACATGCCTCGCCTCGATGCAGACGAGCAACCGGGCCGCGATGGAGGTAGCCAGACGAGCCGGCGTGGCCGCCGCGACCGACGTCAGCGGTTTCGGTCTGGCCGGTCACCTGGGTGAAATGGCACAGGCGAGCGGCGTGGATCTCGAGATCTTCGTCGGCGCCCTGCCCTCGCTACCGGGCGCGCTCGAGCTCCTGGACCGCGGCGAGCGCAGCACGAGCCACGATCAGAACACACGGCTGCCGGTCGAGATCGAGCTGCTTGCCGCGCCGGGGCCGCACCTGGAGTTGACTTTCGATCCCCAGACCGCCGGCGGGCTGGTGCTCGCGGTTGCTCCGAGGCAGGCCGACGGCCTGATCCGCGCGCTCAACGCCCGGAACCTCGACGCGGCCTCGGTGATCGCTCGCGCCCGGGCGGCAGGTTCCGGCGGCCCGCGGCTTGTTCTGCGCTGACTCCCCCGGCCCGCGACCCGTCCCGGCTCCGAGGCCGCCAGAGACCGCAAACAGGGCGTAAGTCGTGCTAGGCTGCCCTCCTCGTGAAGGTCCTCGACAGTGCCTCCGACCGCCGGTCGAACCCCCGGAAGACTCCCCCGGGCACAGTGCGCGGTCGAGGCGCGGCCGCCAACCCCCGCAACCGCTTCGAACGGCTAGACATCGACTTCGAACCGGGCGAGAGCGTCGCCGAGCGCGGCACGTTTCCGGTGACGGAGTTGTTTCGGGATCACTCGAAGACCGTCCTGTCTCGCAACGACTCCCCGGACATCGGCTTCGAATACAGCCTGAACCCCTACCGCGGCTGCGAGCACGGCTGCATCTACTGCTATGCCCGTCCCACGCACGAGTACCTCGGCTTCTCCGCTGGACTGGACTTCGAGAGCCGGATACTCGTCAAGGACCGTGCGCCGGAGTTGCTGCGCAAGGCGCTCCTGAGCCCCCGCTGGAAACCCCAGGTCGTCGTCCTCTCCGGCGTCACCGACCCGTACCAGCCGATCGAACGAAAGCTCCGGATCACACGGCGCTGTCTGGAGGTCCTGGCCGAGTTCCGCAACCCGGTGGCGATCATCACGAAGAACCACCTGGTCACCCGCGACCTCGATCTGCTCGTGAAGCTCAACCGATTCCAGGCCTGCGGCGTCTACCTCTCGATCACCTCGGTCTCCGCCTCGCTGTCGGCGCGAATGGAGCCACGGGCCTCGACCCCGCGGCGGCGGTTCGAGGCCCTGCGTGAACTGAGCGCCGCCGGCATTCCCTGCGGGGTGATGGCCGCGCCGATCATCCCAGGCCTGAACGACGAACAGATCCCCGCGATTCTGGAAGCGGCAGCCGAAGCCGGCGCCAGCCGAGCAGGCTACATCCTCCTGCGCCTGCCGCACGGCCTTCGGGAGCTCTTCTCCGATTGGCTTGCGACCCACTTCCCGGATCGCCGCGATCGGGTGCTGAACCGGCTGCGGGAAGCGCGCGACGGGAACCTGAACGATCCCCGCTTCCACCACCGCATGAAAGGCGGCGGGGAGTACGCGGAACAGATCGGCAGGCTGTTCGAGACAGTGCGCCGCCGCGTCGGGCTCGCCGGCGGTCGAAACGGGCGCAGCAGCGGCCCGTCGACAGCGGCGTTCCGGCGTCGCACGGACCAGCGGAGTCTCTTCGACGAAGCGGCCGAGCCGGAGACGCATCCCTGAAACGAAACTGGACCGCCCAGGGGCTTGGGCCGGCGACGACTCGCTGCTACAATCCGCGCTCCGCTGCAGGCGCCAGCCAGCCCCGGCGAAGCAACCAGGGGCCACGACGCCGGTCAAACCGACATATCGGGACAAGAGATCGGCCTGGTGCCCGCGCACGGATCGAGCGGCGCAGAACCCCAGGAACTCGGCACAGGACACTCGGAGATACAGAAGGTGAAGTTCAACGGGCCCAAGGTCAAGCTCTCTCGCAAGCTGGGCATTCCACTGACCCCCAAGGCCGCGCGGTACATGGAAAAGAAGGGCCACCCTCCGGGGATGCACGGCCTCAAGCGGCGGCGGCGCCAGAGCAACTACGGGCGGCAGTTGCTCGAGAAGCAGCGGCTGCGCTATCAGTACAACGTCAGTGAGCGCCAGCTCCGCAACTACTACAAGCGGGCGACGCGGATGAAGGGCGTGACCGGCGACAATCTGGTCGGCCTGCTCGAGACCCGTCTCGATTCCGTCGTCCATCGGGCCTTCGCGCCCAGCGTGTTCGCCGCGCGCCAGTTCGTCGGCCACGGCCACATCCTGGTCAACGGCCGGCGGGTCAACATCCCGTCCTACGGCGTGAAGGAAGGCGACGTCGTCGAGGTGCGGGAAAAGAGCCGGAAGCTCCGCTGCTTCAACGAGCCGCGCGGCGTGACGGTCCCCACCTACGTGGAGACGGACGAAACCGGCTATCAGGCGACCCTGCGCAGCACGCCGGTTCGGGACGAGGTCCCGATCGTCTGCGAAGTGCCGCTGGTCATCGAGTTCTACTCCCGCTGACGGCGAAGAGACGACGATCGATGCTCCACCTGCGCGCCCGCCGCTCGGGCCCCGTCGTCGCCGCCTGGGCTCTGGCCGCCGTCGCCCTGGTCTCCGGCAGCGCCTCCGCGGCTGCCGCGGACTTCAGCATCAGCGGTACGGTCACCTACGAAGGTGAACCGCTCAAGCGCTACCCGTTGCGCATGGACGCCGACCCGAACTGCGCGGCGATGTACGACGGGAAGCGCGTCCTCTCGCGCGACAGCCTGGTCGCCGACGACGGCGCGGTCGAGAACGTCTTCGTCTACCTCCGGGAGGCGCCCGAGGGCGCAGCCGGCGACCGGCCGGAGGAGGCCGTCCGGCTGGAACAGCGCGGCTGTCTCTACACGCCCCGGATCATCGGCGTCCGCGTCCAGCAGGACATCGAGATCGTCAACGATGACCCCACTCTCCACAACGTCCGCGCCCTCGCCAAGGCGAACCGACCGTTCAACATCGGCCAGCCTTCGCGCGGCACGAGGACGAAGTCCTTCCGCGCGCCCGAGAAGCCGATTCAGGTGAAGTGCGACGTCCATCCCTGGATGTCCGCCTATGTCTTCGTCATGGAGCACTCCTTCCACTCCACGACCGGCAGTGACGGCAAGTACCGGATCGACGCACTTCCCGCCGGCTCCTACGAACTCGTGTTCTGGCACGAGAAGCTCGGCGAACAGATCGTTGAGGTGGAAGTCACCGCCGACGTCGAGGGCCTGAACCTCACCTTCGAAGGCAGCGAGTAAGTGGCGAAGACCTTCCACTCCGTGGGTTGATGCCCTACGGCGTCCGGAAGATCGGAGGCGTCGGTCCCGCAGTAGCCGCCAAACTGGCGAAGGCCGGTATTCGGACCACGGACGGTCTCCTCGCGGCCTGCCGCGACCGTCGCGAGCGACGGCTCCTGTCGGAACGAACCGGAATGCCGGAGCGCCAGATCCAGAAGTTCGTCAACCGGGCCGACCTGATGCGCATTCGCGGCGTCGGCGGAGACTTCGCGGAACTGCTCGTCGCCTCGGGCGTCCGCACCGTGCGCGACCTGAGCCGCCGCCGGCCCCTGAATCTCGCGCTCAAGATGAGCGCCGTCAAGGCGGAAAAGAAGCTCAGCCGCCGTGCGCCGTCGGCGTCGATGGTCAACAGCTGGATCGCGCAAGCCAGGAAACTGAAGGATGAGTAGTCCCGCCGCAACGGTCGAACGCTGGATCGCGAAGGCGAAGGAGTTGAAGGAGGAGGCCGACTAAGGCCGCGGCCACGGTGCCCGCTCAGCCACCTCTCGGTATCGGTTTCGTCGGCAGCGGCTTCATCGCCCGCTTCCACATTCGTTCCTGGACCGCCGTCCGGGGCGCCGACGTACGGGGCGTGTGGAGCCCGAATCGCGAGAGCGCCGAATCCGCGGCGGCACTCGCGACCGAGCTCGACGTCGGGGATGCCAGGGCCTACGGGTCGATCGCGGCGATGGTCGCGGATGAAGCCATCGACGCGATCTGGATCTGCGGCCGCAACGACCACCGGATCGCCAACATGGAGGAGATCGCCGGGACCGTCGCCAGCGGCAACGGCCGCCTGGTCGGCATCGCCTGCGAGAAGCCGCTCGCCCGCAACGCGGGCGAAGCGCTTCGGATGGTCCAACTCGTGAAGGAGATCGGCGTTCTCGACGGCTACCTCGAGAACCAGGTGTTCAGCCCCTCCGTGGTTCGCGGCCGCGAACTGGCCTGGGAGCGCGGCGCCCGGGCAGCGGGCCGCCCGTACCTGGCGCGCGCGGCCGAAGAACACTCCGGCCCGCACAACGCCTGGTTCTGGCAGGGCGAACTCCAGGGCGGCGGGGTGCTGAACGACATGATGTGCCACTCGGTCGAGGCGGCGCGCTTCCTGCTGACCGAGCCCGGCGAGCCGCGCAACAGCCTGACCCCGAAGCGCGTCCACGCCCAGATCCACTGCCTCAAGTGGCAGCGTCCGGAGTACGCCCGCAAGCTGCGCGATCAGTACGGAGACGCCGTCGACTACGCGCGCCGGCCGGCCGAGGACTTCGCCCGCGCGATGGTCGAGTACGAAGACGAGAACGGGACGCCTCTCGTGGTCGAGGCGACGACCTCGTGGAGTTACGTGGGGGCCGGCCTGCGTCTGTCGATGGAGCTGCTCGGACCGGAGTACTCGATGCGGGCGAACAGCCTCGACACGGAGCTCGAGCTCTTCTTCAGCCGTGACCTCGAGCAGCACACCGGCGAGGATCTGGTCGAGAAGCAGAACGCCGAGATGGGCCTCATGCCGGTGCTCCCGAACGAACCGGCTGCCTACGGCTACGACGCGGAGAACCGGCACATGGTGGAGAGCTTCCGGCGCGGGGAACGGCCGCGGGAGACCTTCGAGGACGGTCTTGAGGTCACCCGCCTGTTGATGGCCGCCTACATGAGCGCCGAGCTCGGCCGGGCCGTCGACTATCCGCCCGAAGGCCTCGACGAGTTCGTCCCCGCGGTCGCCCGCGGCGAGTGGAACCCCGCGTAGACGGCGCTCCTACTCCCCCACCTCGTAGTAGTCCACGAAGCCGATCATCATCTCGTCCGTCGTCTCGCGCCCCCAGGAGACGTCCCGGGTTGGATCGGGGTTCAGCGGATTGCCGCCGCTGTTGTCGTAGGTCGCCATGCAGCGAAGCCGGGTCCCGGCGGGAAGCGGCCTGGGCTCGGCGAACCGGTAGGTCGTCTGCCAGTTGAAGTCGTAGCCGGTGACCAGGAGCAGAATCTCGGAGCGTCCGTCCGGGTACTCCGCCCGGAACTCGAACGTGTCGCCGCGCAGGTGCATGTGCGGCCTGAGCGACAGCAGGCGGGTGGCGCGCGGGAAGGTCAGGTCGGCCTCGAAGCGGACGTCCGGCTCGCCCGCCGGAATCCACAGGAAGGGCGTCGAGCAGAGCGCCGTGAGGGATTCGTGGCGAGGCGGATCAGCCGCCAGGATCAGGCCGATCCGGCTCCGGTCGGTCTCTTCCTTTCCGGTCGGCGTGTAGTGCATCTGGAAGTCGAGCACGGCGCCGGCGGGAAGCCGGCGGCCGACCCCCGGCGGCATGACGAGGGGCCCGGTGCCCGGCGCGTACCCGCCGAGATCCCCCGCCGTGCGCGGATCGCCGCCGGGGCTTTCCCGGGCGGCGCCGGCACCCGGGAACGCCTGCACGATGATGTGATGGACCACGGCCGGGTTGCCGGGCCGCGTCTCCGCCGCCTGGATCCACACGTCCTGGGCCAGACCCGTCTCCACGCGGTAGCCGTGGTACGGAACGTCACCGGCCGCAGGTACCGTCACCTCTTCCGGCAGTTCGAAGACGAGATCGGGCACGCCGATGCTCCAGTCGACTCTCCCGGACGATGCGGGCCGTTCCACCGCCGCCGCCTCCCCCGGCGCCGACCCGGGACGGCTGCCGCCGTCGATCCAGGCCAGCAGCTTCGCCTTCTCCGGCGCCGGCAGACGCCGGTCGTTCAGAAACTCGCCGTAACGCGCGTCGGCGTGCCATGGCGGCATCGCTCCCGAGGCGACCGCACGGCGGATCGAGGAAGACCAGGCGCGCGCCTGCTCGAACGTCCGCAGCGCGAACGGCGCCGGGCCGCCCTCCGTGTGACAACCGGCACAGCGGCTCCGGAACACCTCCGCTACCGCGTCGAAGTCGACGGCGGCCGCCGGCTGGACGAGCGCCGTCAGGCCCAACCAGAACGCGGCCGAACCGGGCCCGGCGTTCAGGGGCCGCTCGCGGCGCCCGCCTGATTCGTGATCCGGTACAGCTTGCTCCGGGTGCGGATGTAGAGGCTGCCGTCGGCGATCGCCGGCGTCGACATGCTCATCTCGTCGAGCGAGTTCTTGCCGACGACCTCGAACTCGTCGCCGGCCTCGATCACGAACGTGTCGCCGTCCTCGCTCAGCACGAAGACCTTGCCGTTGTACGCCCACGGAGAAGCCGTGAAGGCGCCCGAGCCGCGTTCGATCCGTTGCTTGCCGTAGACCTCCGCGCCGGTCTTCGGATCGTGCGCGGTGAAGAAGCCCCGGTCGAGCAGCGTGTAGAAGCGGTCACGGTAGATCAACGGCGTCGGGTTGTAGGCGCCGGCCTGGGGCTGGTACCAGACCACCCAGCGATTGCTCTGCTGGTCCTTTTCCAGCGTGATGTCGCCTTCGGCGCCCGGCTTGATCGCGTAGACCGGGCGAACCTGGTCGCCGATGTAACCCGACGACACGTAGAGCAGGCCGTACTTCGAGAATGGCTGCGGAATCGCGATGGACGACATGCCGCCGAAGTGCCACAGCAGGTTCCCTTGCTCGTCGTAAGAACGCACCTGGTCGGTGCCCGGCGTGATCACCTCCGTGCGCAGTTCGTTCTCCCACACGAAGGGGGTCGCCCAGTTGCTGCCCTCCTCGCGGGCGTCGCGCCACAGCTCCTCGCCGGTCGCGGCGTCGAGGGCCATCAGGAAGGACTGGTCCTCGTTGTCATTCACGACGTAGAGCTGCCCGTTGTGTACGACCGGCGACGCCGCCGTCCCCCAACCGAAGCGCGTCCGCACGACCTCGAAGCGCTGCTCCCAGACTGGCTCGCCCTCCATCGTGAAGGCGAAGACACCGACGTTGCCGAAGTAGGCATAGATGCGCTCGCCGTCCGTGACCGGAGTTTCCGACGCGTACGTGTTCTTCAGGTGCCTCGGGAAGTCCGGGGCGCCCGTCAGCACCTCGCGCTCCCAGCACTTCTCGCCGGTCTCCACCTCGATGCAGTAGACCGACCAGTGGTGGTCGTCGGCGGACGGCTGCATCCGGTTGCCGCCGAGGTAGAGACCCTTCTTCGGCTCCTCGACCTCGCCTTCGCTCCACACCGTGGTCAGGTACACGCGATCGCCCTGCACAATGGGCGAAGACCATCCCAGGCCCGGCACATCGACGACCCAGGCCACGTTCTCCGTGGTGCTCCAGGTCTCCGGCAGGCGGGGATCGTCGTCGGCGACGCTCATGGCGTCCGGACCGCGGAAGGCCGGCCAGTTTTCGGTAGCCGGCGGTGCAGCCAGTGCCGAACCCGCGAATAGAAGGACGGCCGTGGCCGCAGTGAACACGAGTCGAGATGTGCGCATCCGGAATCTCCAGGTGGAGGTCGCTCTGGCTGGGAACTGCCTACGAAGTCGCGCGCGAGCTTAGCACCGGCGAAAGCAGTAGCTGCCTTCCGGCTACCCGCCGTTCCAGGTCCAGCAACGCCTGCTTCGTCGGCAGGCCGCCGCCAAAGCCCGTCAGTCGGCCGTCGCTGCCGATCACCCGATGGCAGGGCACAACGACCGGCAGCGGGTTGCGGCCATTCGCGGCGCCCACGGCCCTCGAAGCCGTCGGCTTGCCGATCCGCGCGGCGAGTTCGCCGTAGGAGATCGTCTCGCCGAACGGGATGCGCCGCAGTTCGGTCCATACGCGGCGCTGGAACGCGGTGCCGTGGGGAGAGAGCGGCAGGTCGAAGTCCTGCCGCTCGCCCGCGAAGTACTCCTCGATCTGCCTCTTGGCCTCCGCCAGCGCCGCGGGCAGTCTGTCGGCGGAAGCCGTCCAGGCCGGGTCCGGTGGTTTCACCGCCCGGTTCGGCAGGTCGATGCAGTCGATCGAGTCCTCTCCACCCACCAGCCGGAGGGTGCCGATCGGGGTGTCGAAGGCGTGGTAGATCGCGGTCATCGGCCGGGTTCCTTTCGGGTTCAGCCTACCCGCCGCCGCCGCGGCGCCACAACAGGATCGCCGCGTAGGCGCGCACCGGACGCCAGGGTTCAGCCATCGCCTCCAGCTCTGCGGCGCTGGGCGGCCGCTCGCGGTCGATCGCCTTCCGCAAACCCAGATCGCTGGCGGGAAACGCATCGCCGTCGCCCAGAGCCCGCATCGCGATGTACTCGACCGTCCAGGGGCCGATGCCCTTGATGCCAAGCAGTCGGCGGCGGACCTCGAGCGGGTCGGCGTCCAGCCTCAAGGCACCGGTCGCGACCACCGACGACATCTCACCAAGCGCCCGCGCACGGGATCCCGGCAAACCGAGCGCCCGCAAGTCGCAGGACGCGACTTGCGCCGGGCTCGGAAACGGCCGCACGAGCCCGGGCTCTCCCAGCCCCGCGGGAAGTTCCCGGCCCGTAGCCGCGACGAGGCGGCCGGCCAGGGTGCGCGCGCCGGCCACCGAGATCTGCTGTCCCAGCATCGCCCGCACCGCGGTTTCGAAGCGGCACCAGGCGCCGGGAATCCGTACGCCTGCCGGGCTCCGGCCGCCCGAGACCAGTTCGCGTGCATCGCTCAGGCCGGAGCGAATGGCGTCCGGATTTGCGTCGAGGTCGAACAGTCGCCGCAGTCGGCGTCCGACCTGTTCCTCCAGCAGCGCTTCAAGGCCTCCGTCCGCGCTGGCATGTACTTCCGCACGCACGCGGCGGCCGCCCAAGTCGACCCGAAGGATGCCGAACCGTGGATCGCCTTCCGGCGCCCCTGGCGACAGTCGCGCGAGGTCGACTGTCCGGCGGTAGTGCAGGCGCTCCGTGTCGACGACCTCCACGCCAGGCAAGGCGCGGGCCGCGAAGAACTCAAGCAGGCCCCGGACATCGAACGGCCGCCGGCAGGGCGCTTCGAACGAGCAGACGACGTGCGGCATCCAGGGCGGGAGCATAGTCGTCCGGCACGGCCCGGCCGCGATAGCCTCGCCGCCGCTCACACCTCAACCAACCGGAAACCGACCATGACCGAACTCCCCCCCGACGGCCTGGCCCTCCACTCCACGATCCGTACCGATGACAGCGGCGGCGGCACCGTCGAACTGGCGCTGGTCAGGGTCCCGGTGCCGGAACCCGGACCGGACCAGGTCGTCATCCGGGTCGAGGCGTCGCCGATCAACCCGTCCGACCTGGGCGTGCTGTTCGGGCCGGCCGACGTCTCCACGGTACGCGCGTCGGACGGAGAACACGGCCCCCTGGTAGTCGCCGACCTCCCCAAGGGGCTGGCGCGGCTGGTGGCCGGTCGCCTCGGTCAGGCGATACCGACCGGCAATGAGGGCGCCGGCGTGGTCGTCGCCGCCGGTTCGTCGCCGGCCGCCCAGGCCCTGATCGGCCGCACGGTCGCCGTCCTCGGCGGCTCGATGTACGCGGAGTACCGGCTGGCCGAGGTCCGGCAGTGCCTGGCGCTGCCCGAAGGCACGACACCCGCCGAAGGCGCCTCCTGCTTCGTCAATCCTCTGACGGCCCTGGGCATGGTCGAGACGATGCGACTCGAGGGCCACACGGCCCTGGTCCACACCGCCGCCGCCTCCAACCTCGGCCAGATGCTGCAGAAGATCTGCACCGCGGACGGCGTGCCGCTGGTCAACGTCGTCCGCCGGCCGGAACACGAGGAACTCCTGCGCGGCATCGGCGCCCGCCACGTCGTCAACCTGAGTACCGAGACCTTCATGGCCGACCTCGTCGCCGCGATCACCGACACCGGCGCGACGCTCGGCTTCGACGCCACCGGCGGCGGCAAGCTGGCCGGCCAGATCCTGACCGCGATGGAGGCGGCACTCTCCGCCAGCGCCCCCGAGTACAGCCGCTACGGCTCGGCGACCCTCAAGCAGGTTTACATCTACGGCGGGCTCGACCGCAGCCAGACCGTCCTGACCCGCAACTTCGGCATGGCCTGGGGGCTGGGCGGCTGGCTGCTGCCCCACTTCCTGCGCCGCATTGGCTACGAGGCCTCGGAACGCCTCCGGCAGCGGGTCGCCGCGGAGATCAGGACGACCTTTGCGTCGAGCTACGCGAAGACAGTCACCCTGCGGCAGGCTCTCGATCCGGCGTCCATAGCGGTCTACGCGAAGCAGGCGACCGGCGAGAAGTACCTGGTCACGCCACACGCGTAGGCGCCGCTACACCCGCCGGTACGCGAGATCGCCCTCCATGTAGGTCAGGTAGAAGCCGGCCGGATCGATCTCCCCGTTCGGGTTGCGGAACCAGAGCGGACGCCGGTAGAAGACCGCGCCCCGCAGCGACTCCGCGGCCCGCAACAGGCCATCTTCCGTGGCCAGGACGGTCGCCTCGGCGCACCCCTCCCGGCCCAGCCGGTCGAGGATGGCGAGAAGCGCCAGATCCGCATCCTCTTCAAGCCACGGCATGTGGACGATCCGGCCGGTGGGCGGATCGTTCGCCTGGTTGACGTAGAGCAGGACCGGACCGAGCGGCTCTCCCGACCGTTCCAGGGTGAACAGCAGCCCGTCGTGCTCCGGACAGGCTGCCAGCCATGCCAGGTGGTCCGGCTCCGCGAGATTGACCAGCGTGTCTCGAGGAGCCGCAGGACCGGCAGCGGCGGGATCAAAGTCGGCCAGCATCAGGCCGGTCTGCCTGGCCGCGGCGACACCTGCCGCCGCGGTGCTCAGACGCACTTCGAGCGCCTCACCGACCTCGTGAAAGCCGCGCATGACCAGCATGGCCTTGGTTGCGGCGGTGCCGCCGAGCACGACCTCGAAGTCCGTGTCGGGCGTGCGGCCGGCAAGGGGGACGCCGGCTCTGCCCCTCGCAGCGTGTTCAACCATCCACAGCATCCGGTGAGCACCCGTCACCGTTTCGCCATGGACCCGGTAGCGGCAGTGCAACGAAGCCACGTGGCCGACGATTCGGCCATGCCGTTCGGCGACGGAAGACTCGACCTCCGGCCCCGGACCGGGATGGAAGAGAAGCCAGCGCAGGACCTCCGGCTCGCGCCGGACGCCGTAGACGACCCCGGTCAGTTCGGAGAGACGAGCGAGTTCGCTCTCGGTACTCGGGCGCAGCAGGACGTCCCGAACCGTACGCACCCGATCCATCGACCCGAAGGCTACTTCGACCCGCCGCGCCCTGCCCGAAACGCCTCGTCGCGCTCGGCCCGCAGGCGCAACCCCTCCCGGAAGCGCTCGATGTTCGCCTCCGCGCGGCGCCTCAGCCGGCGGTACTTGAACTCGGCCTCGAGCAGCAGCAGCTCGTCCCATCCCAGACCTTCCTCCGTCCAGTGGTACTCATGGGTGAGGAGCTGAATCCGGTCGTAGCGTTCGAGCAGCGACGTCACCACGCCCTCGCGCCAGACCTGGGTGCTGTCGGAGAGGTACTTGATCCGCTCGAAGTAGAGCGGATCGTAGGCGTCGACGACGCCCGGGATTGGCAGGGTCCGCCCCGACCGCATCGGCATGTGGGGACTCGCCGCCCGGATGCGGGTGCCGAAGAAGCTCTCGATCAGCTCGATCGCGCGGCTCGCCAGCGCGACGGGGTCGCCGCCGGAACGCTCCAGCAGGCTCAGATCGTAGTGGAAGCCCAGGTCATGGCCGAGATCGAGGATCGACTCGACCGCCTCCGCCCCGTCGGCCTCGAACAGGTTGTAGTCGGAACCGATCTGCACGAAGAAGGTCGAACGGACGCCGGCGTCGTGGTCGGCCCGCGCCAGGGTCAGCGCGGCGTCGAGACTGAACTCGACGTCGTGCCGCATCAGGACGAAGCGCTCCACTTCGAGCAGCGCCTCGCCCAGTGGCGCCGCCTCGCCGAACGAGAAGGTGCGGTGGGTCGAGGTGATCCGCGCCAGGATCTCCCGGTAGTGGTCCAGAGTGAAGTCGAGGTCCGGATCGGAGGGACGAACCCGGGAGCGTGGGTTCATGTCGGCTGCCACGAGACTTCTCTCCAGACCTCGGTCGCCAGGTCGTCGACCGGACGCACGCCCCCTTCGTCGACCCAGTCGATCAGGCGGCCGGTCACGTCAGGGTAGTTCATGGGCGCCGGCTCCGCAGTGTCGAGCCAGGACTCGACAGCGTTGACGGTCAGCCGCTCGACGACGGTGCCCAGGCCAAGCGCCACCAGCGCCCGGCCGTTGAGAAACTGCTCCGGGTGACGGCCGATGGGTTGCACGAGGAGGCGGCGGCCCAGATGCAGCGCCTCACTGATCAGCGAGAAGCCCGCGTTCGTGATCACACCGGAGCAGGCGACCAGGTCGGCCAGGAACGCCACTCGGTCGTAGGGCCGGATCGAGACGTTGCCGCGCTCGACCGGCTCGGGCACCGGCCGGTAGGCGACGAACCGGCGCCCCGGCAACTGCCCGAGCAACGCCGTGATGCTCTCTTCGCTCTCCGCGGGCAGGTAGACGAGGAACCGCTCGTCGGCGTCCGGCGGCCGGCCGGCACTGGCCGCCGCGACCAGGTCGGGACTGATCGTTGGCGGCAGATTCGCGCCGCCGAAGCGATGCCAGTGGAGACCGACCGCGGTCCGGACCGGCGTGTAGACCGGTGCGAACATCCGCAGCATCCACCGTGCCGGCCCGGTCCGGCCCGGCAGTCGCAGGCGCCGGTGGAATGCGTAGAGGTGGCCGACGCCGATGCTGGGCCGTCGGCATCGACGCGCAATCCACGCGGAAACCGGCTCGTAGTCCGTTAACACGAGATCGAAACCTGACGCATCGAAGCTGCGCACGTCGCGCAGGAAGCGAGCCAGCCGTAACTGCCGAATGGTCTGAAGCAGCCGCACCCGCCCACCGGCCGCCTGACCCGTGAACCCCTCGAGCAGCGTGTGACTGGCCCGGATCTCCGGGTCGGCGAACGCCGCGGAGGATCTTCCGGTGAGCAGGCAGTGGACCTCGTGGCCCCGGCTCCGCAGACCGGCCACCATCGCCGCCGACCGCACGAGGTGGCCGTGGCCCGTGCCCTGAACTCCGTAGAGAATCCTCATGCTGGAGCCGCGGACGGTCTTGATCCGGACCAGAGCACGCGGACGGAAGGTAGCACCCGCCCAGTCGAAGCCGCAACAGCCAGCCTCCCGCCCTCTCGCTGGTAGAATCGACTACCTCACGGAATCTTCCCGGTTCGCACCCGAGAACGCGGTCTGATCCCCGCACAGTGCAACAGGGGGTGAAGTCACGCGCGTTCTCATAGCAGGCATCGACGGCTACCTCGGCTGGCCGTTGGCGCAGTATCTGACTGCCCGCGGTCACGAGGTTTCCGGCATCGATGCCGGCTTCCGTCGCGAGTGGGTCGCCGAGATGGGCGGCCGCTCGGCTCTTCCGGTCGCGTCCGTCGAGGCGCGTCTCGACGCCTTCGAGTCCGCCTACGACCGGCGTCCGCACCTGGTTCAGGGCGACCTGACCGACAGGGACGTGGTGTACCGGCTGTTCGAAGACGTCCGGCCGGAGGCGATCGTCCACCTGGGCGAATGCCCCTCGGCGCCCTACTCGATGATCGACGCGGACCACGCGATCTGGGTGCAGCGCAACAACATCGAGGGCACGATGAACGTGCTCTACGCGATGCGCGACCTGGCGCCCGAGGCGCACCTGGTCAAGCTCGGCACGATGGGCGAATACGGCACGCCGAACCTGGACATCCCCGAAGGCTTCTTCGAGGTCGAGTACCGCGGCCGCCGCGACCGCCTGCCCTTCCCCCGCCAGGCCGGCTCCTGGTACCACTGGAGCAAGGTCCACGACAGCAACAACGTGATGTTCGCCTGCCGCATCTTCGGTCTCCGGGCCACCGACGTGATGCAGGGCGTCGTCTACGGCACGCGCTTCTTCGGCAGCGCCGCCGACCACCCCGCCGACCCCGCGCTCCATACCCGGCTCGATTTCGACCAGGCCTTCGGCACCGCGCTCAACCGGTTCTGCTGCCAGTCCGTGATCGGCGAACCGCTGACCCTGTTCGGCATCGGCAACCAGCGCCGCGGCTTCCTGCCCCTCTGCGACTCGATGCAGTGCCTGACCCTGGCGGTCGACAACCCGCCCAAGGCGGGCGACTACCGGGTGTTCAACCAGTTCGAGGAGACCTACACCATCTCGGAACTCGCCTCCAAGGTGGCCGCCGTCGCATCCGACATGGGCCTCGATCCGCGAATCCGGCGCATCGAGAATCCCCGCAAGGAAATGGAAGAGCACCACTACAACCCGGACCACGACCATCTGCTGGCGCTGGGATACCAGCCGACCCGCGACATGGACTCGGAAATCCGGGCGATGCTCGAAGACCTCCTGCCGCACCACGACCGGATCGCGGCCAAACGCGACGTGCTGCTCCCCGACATCCGTTGGGACGGCAGCCGGCGGAGGTCCGCCTTTCTGGACAAGTCAACCAGCCTCGACGCCGGCAACGGCGCCGGGAGCGGATCAGCGACCGAGACGCCGGACCACGACCAGCCGGGCAAGGTCGAACCGATGGTCGATCCGGTACTCGCAGGGACTCGGTAGCCCGCTCGGCCCGCAGACGCCGGCGTTGACGCCCGTCACGTTCTCCGCCTCGTCGACCGCCTCGCCGAAGTCCATCCGCATCGCTTCGAACCGGAGCATCCAGACATCGCCGAGCGGCATCTCCAAACCGGCGCCGGCGACCCAGCCGACCCGCGTCGACCGCCCGGCGAAGGAGTCGTCCCGATCCACGTACATGCGCCCGTCCGGGCCCAGGTCGAGGTCCGTGAACGAAGCGGAGATCCCGGCCACCGCCACACCGCCACTGAGGAAGCCGGCGACGCGTCCGAGGGACCGCCGCACGCCGACCCGCGCCGTCGCGGCCCAACGCAACTCTGAGGCCGCCGTTTCGTCCTGACCCACCGGATCCACCTGGCGGGCCGCCGCGGGCAGGCCACCGAAGAGACCGTCCAGTTCGACGCGGATCGCCGTGCGTCGCGGCACGAACTCCCAACCCGCGACCACGCCGACCGGGTATGCGGCGTCGTCGTAGTCGAAGGTCCGGCCCGGGCGGCTGTCCGCCGCCGTGAAGCCGTCCTCGTCGAGGAGCCGGACGTCCAGAGCACCCCAGCCGGCGAACACGCCGACATAGGCACCCGGTCCGCCGCCTGCCTCGCCGCGATCCTGGGCCGTAGCGGAGCCGGCGCCAGCGACAGCCGCGAAGAACGCCAGAGCCGCAGCGACCGCCAGCGATGCGCAGCCGCCCGACGCCGTGCCGTTTCTCATCGTCAGTCGACGAGTCGAATACGGGTGCCGCAGATGTGGATCACGCCGTCGGCGCCGAGGCAGCCCCGCTCGCTCGCGGCTGAACGGGCCCGGTCCGCGTCGACTGCGCGCAGATCGATGCCGCCAAGCCCCTCGGGGCGGCCGTCGGTCGGCAGCACGAAGCGCAAGTCGGCGTTCTCGAAGGGAATCGTCGGCACGCCGTCGACATCGCGCAGCGGGATCTCCGCGATCTCGCTCCAGCGGGCCGCGAGGCGGTCCGGGGCCGGGGTCTGAATCTCCCCCGCGACGATCGCATCGATCACATCCGTCCGTCTGCAACGCTGCCAGTTCTCTCCCGCCGGCGTCCACGGTCCGTCCGGCTCCAGGCCGTTCGTCTGGCAGTCGATCTCGAAGAAGGTGCCGCCGGTGTCCTTCGGATGGAGTTGCATGTTCTGGAAGCCGCCCCGCTCGAAGTCGTTGACCAGGCGGATACCCAGTTCCTCGACCCGCCGACGCCGCGGAGCATGGTCGTCGCACTGGGTGATGAACATGTAGCCGCCGTCGCCGCCGCGCTTCTCCAGGTAGCGGCCGCCGGCGGTGTTCTCCTCGATCGGGGCCACGACCTCGAGCAACTGGTTGCCGATCGGCAGCAGGGCGTTCTCGAGCCCGAACCGAACGATGCCGGGATCGTTGTAGCAGACCTCGATGTCGAACACCGCCTCCAGGTCGTCGACGACCGGAGCGAGTTGTTCGGCTATCAGACAGATCTGCCGCAGGCGCAACCACATGACGAATCTCCTTGGGTGCTTCGGTTCGGACGGGAGGCCGGATCATGGCACGAATGCCCGGCGCGCCGCCGATTCGTGTCGCGGCTACGACTCCGGCCAGGAACCGCGACCTTCCAGCAGGAAGGTCAGGTGCGGGTGGTACAGCGCCGGTTCCAGCAGGAACGAGTCGTGCCCCTTGTCGGAGTGCACGATGATCCTCATGCAACTCACGCCGGCCTCCTCGAGCGTCGCCATCAGCTCACCCTGCTCTTCCGGGTAGTAGCAGACGTCGGAGTTGATCGAGAAGATGAGGAAGCGCTGGTCCCGGCAGCACTCGAAGGCCTCCCGAAGGGAACCGGCGCCAGCGGCCGCGGCCAGATCGAACTGGCTCCAGGCGTCGAGAATTCGCAGGTAGGAATTCGCGTCGAAGCGGGCCGCGAACTTCCGGCCCTGATGCCGCATGTAGGACTCGATCGGGTGGTTCACGCCGTACCACGGCACGCCGGAGGCCTCAGCCACCGTGTTCCGCGCCCGCCGCCGCAGGGTACGCAGCGACACGAACGTCTTGTGGTTGATCTGGCGCGCGATCTTCATCCCCTCGAGCTCCGTACCCGGCGGATAGCTCCCGCCGTCGAAGCGCGGATCGTTGGCGACGGCCTGGATCTGCTCGAAGTTGTGGATCCGCTGGAGAGGCGTCACCTCCATGCCGGCCGCGATCACGACGACGTTGCGCACCCGCTCCGGGAACATGACCGCGAGATCCAGCACCGCCATGCCGCCGGTCGAGGGTCCGATGCCCGCGTGCAGCACGTCGATTCCCAGCCGGTCGACCAGGCGCATCGCGGCGCGTACCGAGTCGGAGAACCGTACCCGGGGGAAGGACGGGCCCCACCGCTCGCCGGTGGCCGGGTCGATCGACAGCGGGCCCGTCGATCCGTAGCAGCCGCCGATGTAGTTGACGCAGATGACGCAGAAGTGGTCCGTGTCGATCGCCCGTCCCGGTCCGATGAACTCGTGCCACCAGCCGACCACCATCTCGTCGGTCCAGGCGTCTCCGAGGCCGGGGACGCCGTGGTTCGTACCCGCCGCGTGGTGGCTGCCGGTCAGGGCATGGAACAGGAGCACGACGTTGTCGCGCTCGGCGTTCAACTCGCCATACTGCTCCCAGGCCAGGGTGAACCCGGACAGGATGTCGCCGCAGCGGAGTTCGAGCGGTTCGTCGAAGTGCTCGAACCGGGTTTCTACGACGCCGAGGCCGTCGGCGGCATCCGCCGGCTGCAGGTTACGGACCGACTCCATGGACCGACAATACTCCACCGCACGGCGCGCGTAAGGGGCGATCAGCCAGAGAGTTACGGCACCAGCGCCACCGCCCGCGGCACCAGCGCCCAGTAGCGGCCCCGGTGCGCCATGCGGCCGGCGATCGCCCGCGCCCGGTCTCCCGCACCCCAGAAGACGTCACCGCGCACCGCTCCCCGGATCGCCCCGCCCGTGTCCTGAGCCACCAGCAGCCACTGGCGGCGCTCGTCGGGGGCGTCGGCGACCGCGGCCGGGACCATCGCATCGAGCCAGACGGGAACGCCGAGAGGAACGTGCTGGCGGTCGACCGCCAGGGAGCGCTCCGGGGTCAGGGCGACGCCCTGCGCACCGATCGGACCCTCACCGCGGATCTCGCGAAAGAAGACGTAGGAGTCGTTCGTCGCCATGACCTCGTCCGCGCGGTCGGGCTGCTCTCGCAGCCAGGCATCGATCGACTGCAGTGACACCTCCTCCAGCGTCAGCTCGCCCCAGTCGACCAGTGTGCGGCCGATCGCGTGGTACGGGTGGCCGTTCTGCGCGGCGTAGCCGACCCGGAAGACGGATCCGTCGTCGAGCGCGACCCGCCCCGATCCCTGGATGTGGAGGAAGAAGGCGTCGATCGCATCGTCCACCCAGATCAACTCCAGGCCGCGGCCCGCGAGCGAACCGGACGCGATCGCCTCGCGGTCGTCGTACGGCTGGAGGCTCCCGCCCTGAACGCGGCCCGCCACCCGACGGCCCCGCAAATCGTCGCGGAACCGGCCCAGGTCCACCATGACCAGGTCTGACGGCTGCGTGTACAGCGGCACGCTGTACCGCTCGCTCCGACGGCGGCTGCCATGGAGCAGGGGCTCGAAGTAGCCGGTGAAGAGGCCGATCCGGCGCGACCAGCCCGAGCCTTCGCCCGGACGGGCGCCGGCCGCCTCCTCGTCGGGCCGAGCAAGCGGCACCGCGACCATCTCGCGCTCGATGACCGCGCTGACTTCCGCCCGGCCGGCTCCGTCTCCCAGGCCGCGCATCGCGCCGCAGAACCGCCACCAGTCACCAGGCGTGCCGCCCAGCACGACCGGCTTCAACGGCCGGTCCGCAGGCTGCGCCAGTAAGCGATCGCAACTCCTGAGCAAAGCAGGCAGCACCTCCGACACATCGTCAGCGCTCCAACCCGGCAGCGAAGCGACCTCGACCGGAGGCCCGTAGGCGCCAGTCGGCGCAGCGTCGGTCGGCACCGGCGGTTCGGCTTCTCCAAGCGTCCCCAACCATCCCACGATCCGTTCCGGCCCGATCGCCACGACGGTCGCCACCAGCGCCCAGCCAAGAGCCACGAGCAGTGCGATCCGCATCCCGCGTTCCCGCGAGACTCTTCCCCGTTCCGACCGCGGCGCCATGCAGCCGAGACGCTAGCAGCAGCGGGCGACGGGTACGCTCTCGGCAATGACCGAACGCCCACTGCGCTGGCTGTTCTTCTACGACTGCATCTATCCGGAATCCCTCGGCGGCGTCGAGCACCGGAACTTCGAGTTGGCGCGGGAGCTTGGGTGCCTCGGTCACGACGTGGTGCTGTCGGGCTGGGCTGAGACACCGACCGAACCCCACCCCAACGTCCGCGTCGAACCGGTGGCCAAAGCAAGCCGCCGCTACCTGGCGCGCGGCCGCAGGTCGGGCATCGAAGCGCTGACGCTTGCCTCCCAGGTGCGCCGCATTCCGCTGGACGGCATCGACATCGTCGAGACCGCGAACATCCCCTATCTGCACTTGCCGCTGCTCGCCAGGCGCTGCCGGCGGCGGCGGATTCCGCTGCTCGTCACCTGGCACGAGCACTGGGGCCGCTACTGGCGTCGGCACCGGCCTCCAGGCCGGTTCGGCCCGGGAATGTGGCGGTTCTACGCCCTCTGCGAACGGTTGTCGCTTCGCTTCGGCACGCAGGCGGTGGCGGTCAGCCGCCTCACGTCCGGCCGCGTGGCGAAGGTGCGCGGCGAGGCCGTCGACGTGATCCCGAACGGCATTCCGTTCGAGAGAATCCGCGCCCTCGCGGCGGAACCGGACACGACCGCTCCGCCTCTGGTCTACGCCGGACGTCTCATCCCCGAGAAGCGGGTCGACCTTCTGGTCGAGGCCACCGCGAAGCTTCAAGTCTCCGACGCTGGCCGTCGGCTCACGGCAGAACGGGGCGCCTTGCTCCGGATCATCGGTGGCGGCCCGGCGGAGTCCGCCCTACGCGCGCAGATCGAGCGCCTGGGGCTCGGCAGCGTCGTCGACTTCGCCGGACGCCTGCCCGAGAACGAGGACGTGTGGCGTGCCGTAGCCGGCGCCCAGCTCGCGGTACAACCCTCCGCCCGGGAGGGCTTCGGGCTCTTCCCGCTCGAAGCGCTGGCCGCAGGCGTGCCGGTGGTCCACTGCCGGTCCCCGAACAGCGCCGTGTCGGAACTCGTGCGCGACGGCCGGGAAGGATGGGCGGTCGACCCCGACGCCGGCGAACTCGCCGCCCTGCTGGAACGGCTGCTCGATGCGCCCGCCCAACTCGCCGCCGCTTCGAGCTCGGCGGTCGAGCGCGCGGCCGGCTACGACTGGCGGCAAGTGGCCGCCCAGGTCGTCGAAACCGGGAGCGCGCTGGTCCGGCGGGAGCGAAGCTGAGGGGCCGAGTCCGAAGGCCCGAACTGCTGTAGTGTCTGCGCCGTCGTGGGCACCGTGCTGCAGGTCGAGGTATCGGCCGGCGAACTGATCGACAAGATCACGATCCTCGAGATCAAGGCCGAGAGGATCGCCGACCCGGACAAGGTCGCCAACGTACAGCGCGAACTCCGGAGTCTGGCCGCCGCGCGCAGCGAGGCGCTGCCGAGCTCCCCGGAACTGGACGAACTGACCGCGGAACTGCGCCAGATCAACGAGCGGCTGTGGAAGATCGAGGACGACATCCGCGACTGCGAACGGAAGCGCGACTTCGGCGAGCGCTTCATCGAGCTCGCGCGCGCGGTCTACCGCACGAACGACCGGCGCGCCGCAGCCAAACGGAGCATCAACGAGCTGCTGGGCTCCGAACTGGTCGAAGAGAAGGACTACGCCGACTACTGATCGGTTGGTCCCGAGGTCGGGCCTCCTACCAGGTGCCCTCGTTCGGCATCGAGGCCCACGGCTCCTCGACCGGCAGGGAGCCGCCGGCCTGCAGGAGCTCGATCGAGATCCCGTCCGGCGAGCGGATGAACGCCATGCGACCGTCCCGCGGCGGGCGGTTGATGACGACGCCCTGTTCCTGCAGCGAGCGGCAGGTGCCGTAGATGTCCTCGACCTCGAAGGCGAGATGGCCGAAGTTGCGCCCCCCGGTGTAGTCCTCCGGATCCCAGTTGTGCGTCAGCTCGAGCAACGGCGCCGTCCGCTCCCGAGCGAGTTCGACATCCGAGGGAGCGGCCAGGAAGACAAGCGTGAACCGCCCCTGCTCACTGTCGAACCGCCGCAGCTCGACCATGCCCAGTTTGCCGCAGTAGAAGTCGAGCGCCTTCTCCAGGCTGTGGACCCGGACCATCGTGTGCAGGTACTTCATCCTTCGTCTTCCTCCATCCCGGTCAACCCCGCAGCCGCCGAATCGATCCGGTAGCTTACGCCCTCAATGCGTATCAGGGAGGTAGTGCATCGGGTGATCGATTCGCCGATCACCCAGGTCGGGCGGTGGAAGAACGACGCCTCCCCGGACCTGCCCCTCATCGACGTCTCCCAGGCAGCGCCCACCTACCCGCCTGCCCGGGAACTGCGCAACCACATCGCGGCCCAGGCCCAGAGCCCGGCCACCGCGACCTACACCGACCAGCAGGGAGTCCCGGAGCTGCGCGTAGCGCTGGCCCGTGCTCTGACCGCGGATTACGACGCCCCGGTGGCCGTCGAACACATGGCTGTCACCGCCGGCTGCAACCAAGCCTTCTGCCTGGCGATGATGGCGCTGACCGAACCAGGTGACGAGGTCCTGCTGCCCCTGCCCTCCTACTTCAACCACGACATGTGGCTGCGTTCCCAGGATGTCGAGCCGGTCTACCTGGAGCCCGGTCCGGACATGCTCCCCGACCCGCAAGGGGCGGCGGCGTCCATCACCGACCGAACACGCGCGATCGTCCTGGTGACGCCGAACAACCCGACCGGCGCCGTCTACCCGCCGGCCCTCATCGAGAGCTTCTTCGAACTCGCCCGCGAACGCGGACTGGTCCTGGTGATCGACGAGACCTACCGCGAGTTCCGCGAACACTCCGAGCCGCCGCACACGCTCTTCGCCCGTCCCGACTGGAGTGAGACGCTGATCCACCTCTACAGCTTGTCCAAGGCCTACTGCATGGCGGGCTACCGGATCGGCTGCATGGCCACGAATCCCGCCCTGCTCCGGGAGACGCTCAAGATCGCCGACTGCGTAGCCCTCTGCCCGTCGCACATCGGCCAGTTGGCGGCCACCTTCTGCCTTGAGCATCTCGACGCCTGGAAGCGCGAGTACCGCCGCACCGTCCGCGACCGCGTCGCCTACGCCGCCCGCCGCCTCCGCGAAGCCGACACCGGCTTCGAAGTCGTCTCCTCCGGCGGCTACTTCGTCTACCTCCGCCACCCGTTCACCGACCGCTCCTCCGTCGAAGTCGGCCGCAGCCTCGCCGAGGACCACGGCATCCTCTGCCTCGCCGGCTCCATGTTCGGTCCCGGCCAGGACCGCTACCTCCGCCTCGCCTTCGCCAACGTCGATCTGCCCGCGATCGACGAGTTGGTGGCGCGGCTGCGACGGGTTCGGTGACAGCCGCCTGTCGGCTGCCCTTTGCCGCTGCTCGGACAACGAGAACAACGATCGGTTGTGTAGATCTCAAGCACTGAGACTCCCGAGCACGACACGCGACATGCCCCCGAAGCTAGAGAAGCACCGGTACCTCCGTTTCTTTGTCTCTGCGGATTGGAGCAAGGAGCCAAGAAAGCGCGCGGTCTACGTCGCCGATCTGAGGGAACGTGAGATCCGCAGGGAGGAACGGTCGGACTGGCGGCTCAAGAGCCTGATGACTCTCGCGGAAGAACTCTCTACGGAAGGAAGTGTGCTGGTGGGAGTCGACGTGGTTCTGGGAGTCCCCACGAGCTACTGGAAGCTGGTTCTCGCCGATTCTCGGTATGGCCAACCCACCAACTTCCTGGACTGGCTCGGCCGACTCGGCGGCAATCAGCAGTTCTTCAACCCGGCCAACACGGCCCGAAAGCACGAACAGTGGCGCGTCGATCGGCCCTGGTTCCACGTGCCAAAGGGCAAGGGCGCTCTGACCGGTTTCACGAAGAAAGCCGACGACGGTTTCCTCCGTCTGATCGACCGATCCACCGGCGCCAAGCCTCTGTTCGCCGTGAGTGGCATCCCTGGAACCGTGGGTTCCGGGACCCGTGACTTCTGGCGAGAGCTGGCTCCGAACCTGAGAACGAACCGCAAGTTCGTGGTCTGGCCTTTCGAAGGCGAACTCGCTGAGCTTCTCTCCGCGAACAGGATCGTGCTGGCGGAGACGTACCCCGGCCTCGCCTATGCCGCAGCTCCTGCCGAGGAGTTACCAACCAGACGGTTCGTTGTCGCCAAGACCCGGCAGCAACCGCGAAACGACGCCTGCAACCTGCTCGCCGCCGCCAAATGGGTGACGACCTACGGCGTGAAGCTCGGCGATCTCGACAGCGCGCGAAACGACGAAGACGACTTCGACGCGCTGTTCACCGCCGCCGCCGTTCTGCGCTGCGCCCTTGAACACACTTCGCTGACGACGCCCGACTGGATGGATCACATCGCCGAAGGCTCGATGCTCCTGGCCGGTCCCGTCGATCCGGCCCGCAGATCAAGAACCATCCCCAAGCCCGACAAGGCTCCTCAGGACAAGGCCCAACTGCCGCTCGCTGCCGCTCCCAAGGAAGAACTGCGCCCGCCAGAACCACGACAGAGCACCCCCGGCGAGAAGGTCACATACCGGTGCCCGATCCCGGGCTGTTCCAAGGTCTTCTCCGACTCTCGGGGCGGCTGGGACGCTCACGTCGCATCGCGCCGAAGACACCCCGACTGGTTCCCGGACATAAAGAACCCCCAATTGCGCAAGGAACTCTTCCGCAGGGACTTCGGCTACTGGTTCCGCTAGAGAGCCGACTCGTAACCGTCGACCCTCGACGCTGCGAACGGCTACTAACAGCTACGACTAACCGACGCCACGCGGCTCAGCGCGGTCCAGCCTGTCGGCGGGGCCGGAGGGGAGGTTCCCAGCGGGCTGGAGGCAAGCGCCTCCCCAGACCGTCACCTCGACCGACGACCTACCGCAGCGCAGCCGACCGAAGCGAGCGCTGACCCCCCCAATCCACCGAACAAGCGTGAGCGTCCGATGGGAACCTCCCCTCCGGCCCCGCCGGCAGGCGGCCCAAACCGAACGGCGCCGCGCGCGCCGCTAATCCGGCGCGCGAATCTCGAAGTCGACGGTCCCAGCGTCCGGGTCGGCTTCGATGACCACGGAGCGGCCCTGGAACCAGGGGCCGGGGTTGACGAGGCGGGTTGAGCCGATCGTGTCTTCGCCTATCGCTTCGTGGATGTGGCCGGAGAAGACAAGGTCGGGCTGGTGGCGCTCGACTGCGGCACGGAGCGACTTCGAGCCGACGTGCTGGCCGCGGGCGAGGTCGCAGGCGGTGCCGTGGGGCGGCTGGTGGGAAACGAGGATGGTGGGCCTTCCCTCGACTGCGGCGGCCCGCTCGAAGGCCTCGGCGGCTACTCGTTCGTAGTCCTCCTCGGTCCGTTCGTACGGAAGCTCACCGAAGGGAAGGCCGCCGGAAAGGCCGAGGAACCGGACGCCCTCGATCACGCGAGCCCGACGATCGAGGTCAATGTCGATCTCGCGGAAGTAGTCCTCGACCGGCGGCTGGTCGCAGTTGCCGCACACCGCCAGCACCGGCACGCCCGAGTCCTGAAGCGGTTCGACGATCCGGCGGGCATGGTCCGGACCCAGGAAGTTCGTCAGATCCCCGGCCAGGAGCACCAGGTCGAAGCCGGACGGGTCCGGCAGGCGCGGCGGCCTCTTGCCGGACCAGTGCAGATCGACGACGCCGAGAATCCGGAGAGTCAAGGTCGAACTCCACTCCGCCGCCGGCGTAGATCGACGACGCCGAGGATGCGCAGCGTCAAGGTCGGTCCCCCGGCCGTTCGGCCGTCAGTGAACCAGGGAAGGAGTCGCGTGGGCCGACTCCTGAGGTTCGTCGTCCAGGCCGTGGGACATGACGAAGACCCATGCGGCCAGGCACTCACTCTCCGTCTCCGAGATCAGCTCGAAGACGTACTCGTTTCCGTGCTCGCCCTGGAACGACTGGACGTAGACGACCCGCTCGCGGTCGATCAGGATCTCTCCCACCAGACGCTTGCCGTAGACGAGCTGTGCGATCAGGAGAGAGTTCTCCTCCGCAACGAAGTGCCAGTGGAAGTCCTCGTCGTCGCAGAGCAAGGCATCAACCGATCCGGCCCGGATGACGCAGTTCGGATGGAGAACGAGCCAGTTCCAGAAGGTGTCGAGATCGAGCGTGACCCGGGATCGCTCGACCGCGGTCGGGGCGGTCATCGCGCCATCGTATCCAAGCGGCGCTAGAGTGCGCCTCATGACAAACGGATCAGCCTGGACCGGACTCGGTACGCCGCGCTTCGCCTTCGAACGCGGCCTCCACGACCTCGGCAACGGCTCCTTCGCCTGGCTGCAGCCGGACGGCGGCTGGGGCTGGAGCAACGCCGGCCTGATCGTGAGCGGCGACGAGTCGCTGCTCGTCGACACGCTGTTCGACCTCCCGAACACGCGCGAGATGCTCGACGCGATGAAGAACGCGCACACGGCGGCCGCCGACATCGACCGGCTCGTCAACACGCACTCCAACGGCGACCACACCCACGGCAACGAACTCGTCGCCGGCGCCGAGATCGTCGCATCGACGACCGCGGTCGCCGAGATGGAGGCGACGACGCCGGAGGCACTCGCGGCGCTGATGCGAGGGGCTCGCGCCGACGGCGGTCTGGTCGGCGACTTTCTGGTCGAGTGCTTCGGCAGCTTCGACTTCGAGGGGATCACCCACACGCTGCCGAACCGGACCTTCGACGGCCAGTTGACGCTGACGGTGGGGGACAAGCGCGTCGAGTTGACGGAGGTCGGGCCGGCTCACACCGCTGGCGACACGATGGTCCACGTCCCGGAGGACCGGACCGCGTTCACGGGCGACATCCTGTTCATCGAGGGTGCGCCGATCATTTGGGCGGGACCGATCCAGAACTGGATCGACGCCTGCGACCTGCTGCTGAGCTGGGATTTGCTGACGATCGTGCCGGGGCACGGCCCGATCACCGACAACCGTGGCGTGAAAGCCATGCGCGCCTACCTCGTCTACATACGAGATGAGGCGAGGAAACGGTACGACGCGGGGTTGTCCGCGCGTGACGCCGCTTTCGACATCGCGCTCGGCGACTTCGAGTCGTGGGGCGACAGCGAACGGATCGCGATCAACGTGGACTCGCTGTACCGGGAGTTCGGCGGCGGCGCCGGCGAACGCACCCACATGCAGGAGCTGTTCACCCGCATGGCCGAACTGGCAGAGGCTCGCAGGCGCTAGCGCCGCCAAACCCAACCAGGGACCGACAACAGAGGAGAGAGCCAACGATGGATCTGGGAATCCAGGGAAAGAAGGCCGCCGTCGCCGCGGCATCGACGGGACTCGGCTTCGGCTGCGCCAGGGCGCTGCTCGAGGACGGCGTTGAAGTCGCGATCTGCAGCCGCAGCGAGGAGCGGATCAGGGAAGCCGCCGCGGAACTGGGCGCCGGCGCCGTGCCCGTCGTCGCCGACATGTCCACCGAGGAAGGCGCGCGTTCCTTCATCGAGCAGGCGAGCGAGAAGCTGGGCCACGTCGACATCCTGGTCGCCAACGCCGGCGGCCCGCCGCCCGGTTCCCCAGCCACCACTTCGATCGACGGCTACCGCGAGGCGATCGACCTGAACCTGCTGTCCACGATCGTGATGTGCCAGGCGGCTCTCCCCGGCATGCGCGAGCGCGGCTGGGGGCGGATCGTGGCGATCACCTCGATCGGCGCCCGCCAGCCGATCGGCAACCTCGCCGCCTCCTCCGTGGCCCGCGCCGGAGTCAGCAGCTTCCTCAAGACCCTGTCGGCGGAGGTCGCCCGGGACGGCGTGACGGTCAACTCGGCCCAGCCCGGCATCCACGCCACGGACCGGATCAAGTCGCTCGGCAACACGGACGTCGTGGCCCAGCGCGTGCCCACCGGGACGCTCGGCACCGCCGAGGACTTCGGCAAGGCGGTCGCCTTCCTGTGCTCAGAGCCGGCGCGGTTCATCACGGGCACCAGCATTCTGCTCGACGGCGGCGCCTACCAGGGACTGATCTAGGAGACGCGCATGAGAACAACCGTGGCCTCGGTCCTGCTGCTCGTCTTCCTCTCCTGCGCGCCCTCTACCGATCCGCCCGTCCGGCACAACGTCCTGTTCATCGTCGCCGACGACCTGAACGTCGCGCTCGGCAGCTACGGCGCCTACCCGACCGCGAGGACACCGAACCTCGACCGCCTGGCGGCCGAGGGCGTTCGCTTCGACCGCGCCTACGCACAGCATCCGGTCTGCAACCCCTCGCGAGCGTCTTTCCTGAGCGGCCTGCGGCCCGAGACGACCCAGGTCCTTCACAACTTCCTGGCGCTGCGGCACGCGGTAGGCGATGCCGTGATGTTGCCCGAGTACTTCCGGGATCACGGCTACTTCACCGCCCGGGTCGGCAAGGTGGCGCATGGCCGCTACGAGGACTCGGTGGCGTTCCCGCTGTCGACCACTCGGAGGTCCGCGACAACTCCTGGACCGAAGGCTCGGAAGACGGCATGTCGCGCGCCGACGTCTTCGCGCCCCACGGCCGCACCGGCGGTCTGCCGCTCACCTGGCGAGCAACCGACGAGCGCGAAGAGGACACGCCCGACGGCCGCACGACGCGCAGAGTCATCGAGATCCTGCGGGAGCACGCCGGCGACGAGCCGTTCTTCGTCGCCGCCGGTTTCCACAAACCGCACCAGCCCTGGGTGGCGCCCGCCAGCTTCTTCGAACAGCACCCGCTTTCGGAGACCGCGTTGCCGAACGAGCCCACCGACGACCGCGACGACATTCCGGCTCCGGCGATCGTCGGCTACCCGGACGACGCCCTGCACACCGACGACCAGCAGCGTCAGGCGATCGCGGCCTACCACGCCACCGTGACCCTGGTCGACCACCAGGTCGGCCTGCTGCTCGACGCGCTCAGCGAACTCGGGCTCGGGGAATCGACGATCGTCGTCTTCGTCAGCGACCACGGCTTCCACCTCGGTGAGCACGGCGGCATGTGGCGCAAGCAGTCGCAGTTCGAGGAGTCGACCCGCGTGCCCCTGATCGTGCGCGCGCCCGGATTCGCCGGCGGCGCGACGACCGCAGGGCTGGTCGAACTGGTCGATCTCTACCCGACGCTGGCCGATCTTTGTGGCCTTCCCGCGCCCGTTGGTCTCGAGGGCACGAGCTTCCGACCGCTACTCGAGAACCCGGCCCGGGACTGGAAGAGCGCGATCTTCTCGCGCTCGGATCGTTTCACGCGGCCCGACCGGCAGCATCTCACCGCCGGGCTCAGCGTTCGAACCGCCCGCTACCGCTACACCGAGTGGGCCCCGGTCGAAGGCGGCGACGCGGAGATCGAACTCTATGATCTGGAGACGGATCCGAGGGAGTTCGAGAACCTCAGCAAGGATCCCGCCCACGCCGCCTTGAGAGACGATCTCGCACGTGCCCTCGAGGCCGGCTGGAAGGCTGCCCTCCCTTGAGGGATCCCGGCGCGGCCGTGATGCCCGACAGCCCCGGCCCGTGAACGATCAGACAGCAGCAGGTTCAACCGCCGCATCGATGGCGGCGAGCCGACTCTGGCTCTCCAGCATCTCCCGTTCGAGTCGGGGACGCGCCGCGTCCGTTGCGGCCGCCAGCAGGCACAGGCTCACGAAGTAACCGACCCGCGCCGCCGTCTCCTCGGCGTCGACGACTCGACGCGCCCACAGCGGCAACCACACATGGGCGTGACCGAGAATGACCAGGGCCAACAGCTCGATGTCGACCGAAGGAACCAGGTCGCCATCGGCAACTGCTTCGCGCAGTTCATGGTCGAGGTGCACCCTCGCGACCCCTTCGATCGGACCATCTCCCGGGCGACGCCGTGGTCCAGGTTGATTGATGGGCCTCGCCAGGGCGGGTGGTGACTCCTTTACACCCAGCATCAGGTCGACAATCGCACGAATGCGGTCGATGGGCTCCGTTTCCTCGAGTTCCTCGATCCGGCGCTCCAGTTTTCGAGCTCCGGATCGGCGCAGAGCCTCGAGGATTTCCTCCTTCGACCCGTAGTAGTTGTACAGGGTAGTGACATCGAGCCGCGCCCTGCGGGCCAGCTCGCGCATCGTGCACGCCTCGATGCCTCCATTGGAGATCAGCTTCGTTGCCGCCTCCAGGATCCGCCGCTTGCGGCGACGCATGTTCAGTTCTCTTCGACCCGCCAAGAAACCTCCTCTCCCGGGAGCCCGCGCGTCCGAAATGGGCGCAGAGTCTACAGTCGATCCGACAATCGTTCCAACTTTGTTGGTGTCACTGAAGTCAGGCCGCGTCCGGTTCACGCCGGCCGGCGCACAAAGTCCCTCCCCGCTGCCCAGAGCGCCACGCAGCCGAGCCAGGACATCACCGCTCCCAACGCGTAGGCGTTCCGATAGCCGCCTGCCAGGTCGTGAGCCCATCCCAGCAGGAAGGGTCCCAGCGCGACGCCGATCGAGGCCAGCAGCGTGCTCACCGAGTAGATCCGTGCGTAGCTCCGGGTGCCGAAGGCCTCGGCGATCAGGAGCGGCTGCATCATGAGGAAGCTGCCGATGGTGAGCCCGAAGGCGCTCGACGCGATCAGCAGGCCCGCCACGCTGGTGCTCGATCCCAGGACGACCAGCGTGAAGCCCTGGAGAACCAGCAGGACCAGCGCGAACCCACGGTAGGGAATCCGCTCCAGCAACGCGCCGGAGGCCAACCGTCCCACCACGCTCGAGGCGGCCAGCACCGAGACCGCGAGGCCCGCCACGCCGGGCTCGTGGACGCTGACCAGGCGAAACTGGTGGGCGATGGCGCCGACCTGCGCCATCAGACCGAAGAAGAACGTGCCGGCGATGCCCAGGAAGTAGCGTGAGCGGAACGCCTCCCGGGCGGTGACGCCCGGCTCCTCGGCGCCCTCGAACTCCCCCACCCGGTCCATCTCTCCGCGCGGCCGCGGAATCAGCCGCCAAAGCGACAGGGGCAGGATGCCCACGACGTACACGGCGGCCACGATCTCGGTGCCGCGCCGCAGACCGTACTCACCCATCACCCAGGCGGCGAAGGGCGCGACCGCGATGCCGCCGACCGACAGCCCCGTGAACACGACCGACAGGGCAAGTGCCCGTCGGCGCGCGAACCACCGCGTGACGACCGTGCTCGCCGTCAGCATGTTCGTGGCGGAGAATCCGAAGCCGAAGAGAGCGAAGGCCAGGTAGACCTGAAGGAGCGTCTCGACACGACCGATCAGCACGAGGGACGCGGCGCAGATCGCCACGCCCGCCGCGACCGACCAGCGGGCATCGACCCATTCGATCACGCTGGCGACGCCGAGCCCGGCGAAACCGCTCACGGCGAAGAAGATCGTCGGGGCGAGCGAGGCCGCGAAGACGGTCAGACCGCGTTCACGCGTCAGCGCCTCGAGCAGAACCGACTGGTTGTAGAAGCCGAGGCCGGACGAGAACATCATCATCGCGAACAGTGCCCCGACTATCTGCCAGCGGGTGGAGATACGCGGCATCAACGCACCTCGCGCAGGGAGTCGATCGGAGGCCTTTGCAGCGCGCCAACGCTGGCCAGAAGCCCCGTCGCGAGCGACAGCAGGCTGCCCGCCGCGAGCGCCCCGAACACCGCCCAGGGCCTGAACGACCAGGCAAGCTCCAGCTCCCGCGTCACCAGCCACCAGGCTGCCGCCGAGCCGAGCACGGCCGCCACGACCGCCGCCGACAGGCCGACCAGTACGTACTCAGCCGCGAAGGCGCGCAGCACGTCGAAGCGAGTCGAGCCGATCGTCTTGAGCAGGGCCGCCTCACGGCCGCGTCGCGCCGAGCTCGCGGCGACCGCACCGGCCAGCGTCAGCAGCGCCGCGGCCACCGTGAAGCTGCCGAGAACCCGCACGCCGACCTGAAGCTCGCCGACCAGGTCGACCACCTTCTGGAGCACTTCCCGGATCCGGACCACGGCGACACCGGGAAAGGCGACGTAGATCTCGTCCTGGATCCGTTGTTCCCGCTCCGGCGGCAACCAGGCCGCCGCGAGCCGGGTGTGCGGCGCCCAGTCCAGCACGGCCGGTTCGACCACGAGGAAGAAGTTGATGCCGAAACCCTCCCAGTCCACCCGTCGCAGGCTGGTCACGGTGATCCTGGTCTCGCGGCCGCCAACCTCGAGGTCGATCGTCGAGCCGACGCTCACTCCGATCGTCTCCGCGAAGTCCTGTTCGACACTGACCTCGCCGAGCTTCGGATCGACCCAGGGCTGCGGCGCCGTTGCCGGCCCGGCGGCACCCCTGTTCCGGGTCTCGAGAATCACGTTGTCCTCGGGCAGCTCATCGAGGAAGGTCAACCGCAGTTGCCGCCTCAGCGCCCAGCGGTTGCGGTCGTTCAGCCGCTCCGCCACCGGATCCCCGTCGATCGCCCTGACGCGGGCCATCACCACCGGCGCCGACTGCACCCTCCGGGCCCCCTGGCGCTCCAGAAGGCCGGCAAGGTCATCCCAACCCGCCGCCGGCACGTTCAGGAGGAACGCGCTCGGAGCCTCCTCCGGAAGCCCGGCCGCCAGTTCGTCGTGAAGGTGGCCCTGGACGACGAACATGGCGAGCAACACCATCAGGCCCATTCCCAGTGCGACCGAGGCCGCCAGCGTGCCCGATTCGGGCCGCGCCAGCGCCGCGACGCCATAGCGGAGCCAGGAAGAGCGGCACCTGGGCGCCAGGAACCGGGCCAGCCTCCGTAGCACCAGCGCCGCCAGCATCAACGCGACGACAGCCGCCGCCACCGCGCCCACGAACCGGAGCGCCAGCCACAGCGACCCGGCCTGGAGCGCCGTCGAACCCGCCACGCCGGCACCCACCGCGAACACGGAGAAAGCGCTCGCGAGTCGTGAACCCGGCAATGGTTCGGCGCCGCTGCGGAACACGCGCACGGGCGGCGCCCGCAGCACGACGAGCAGGGCCGGAGCCGAGAACGCGGTCGAAACGCCAACGCCGAGCGCCACTCCCCGGAGGAAAGCCCAGGGTTGCCAGATCGAAACCGCCTCGACCGGCAGCGCGCCACCCAGGATCGCCGGCACGAGGAGGATGGAGAACAGCCCGGCCACGCCGCCGATCACCCCGGCCACCAGGCCCAGCAGGACCGCCTGGACGACGTAGGTGCGCATCAGGTCGCGCGGCCGGGCCCCCAGGCACTTGAGCACCGCGAGCGCGTCGAGACGCTGGGTCAGCCAGGCGCGAATACCCTGGGCCACGCCGACGCCGCCGACCAGGAGCGACAGCAGCGCCACCAGGCCCAGGTAGCGTGAGAGCCGTTCGAGGTCCTCACGAATGCCGGGCTGGGCATCGGCGTAGGTTTCGACCCGCACCGCGCCGTCGTCGATCTCGTCGCGCAGGGCGTCCGCCCGCAGTTCAAGCTCTTCGAGCGAGTGCTCTCCGGTGAGCCGCACCAGCACCCGATAGCCGCCGAAGCCAGCGAAGGGAAAGAGCCCCGCCGCTTCCTGCGCGGCCACGCCCACGACGACCCGCGGCCCGAACGCGAACGCCGTCGGCAACCGGTCCGGCTCCGCTTCAAGCGAACCGATGATCCGGAGCGTCCGCCGGCCGAGACGAAGGTCGTCGCCGACGGTCAGGCCGAGTCGGGAGAGCGCTTCCGGCGACACGAGCGCGGAGTGGTCGCCCAGAACGTCCGCCGGCTTCGTTCCGGGAGGCAGCGGCGGCTCCGTCACGAGTTCGCCATAGAACGGATAGCCGCCAGACACCGCCTTCAGTTCGGCCAGCAGGCTCGATGGGCCTCCGCCGCCCTGTTCGCGGGGCGAAGCGCGGCCCACCATCGCCGCCAGCTCGCGCACCTGGGCGCGAGCGGCGCCGGGGACGCGATCGATCGTCTCCAGGATGTCCTCCGGAATCGGGCCCCGCGAGCGAACCGCCAGGTCCGCTGCCAGCAGCTTCCGTGCCTCTCCCCGGATCGCGCCGTCGACACTCGAGGCGAGTCCTGCCACCGAGACCACGGCGCCGACCCCGACCGAGAGGCACGCCACCCAGACCCAGACCCGCCCCAGGGAGCCCCGGAGCTCCCGCAGCGAGTACCGGAGCGCGACCCGCGGACTCACCGGCCACTTGCTTCCGCGATCGCCGCCAAACCTGTCGCAAGCTCCATGTTTGGCCCCATCCCCCACCTCACCAGGAGCTTGCGCCTCACCGCTCAGACCCTTGCGCGTCTACGGCGCAAGCTCCTAGTCGACCGTCGACCATGACCAGCTCGCGATCGGCGCGCGCAGCCACCGCCGGATCATGGGTCACCAGTACCAGGGTCGATCCGAATCGATCCCGCAGCGCCATCATCACGTCGAGGACCGCCGCGCCGGTCACCGAGTCCAGGTTGCCCGTCGGCTCGTCCCCCAGGAGGATCCGGGGCTCGGCGGCGAACGCCCTGGCCAGAGCCACGCGCTGCTGCTCTCCGCCCGAGAGTTGCGACGGATAGTGGTGGACGCGCTCCGCCAGACCGACCTCCGCCAGCAGTGCTTCCGCCCGCCGGCCGGACCGCCTGCGTCCCAGGAGGTCGAGCGGAAACTGCACGTTCTCGCGCGCGGTCAGGTTGGGAAGCAACTGAAACGCCTGGAAGACAAAGCCGATCTTCTCCCGCCGCAGCAGGGCCAGTTCGTCCTCGCTCAGCTGCTCGATCGGCTGGCCGTCGATCAGGACGCTGCCCGCGGTAGGCCGGTCGAGTCCGGCAAGCAGCGCGAGCAACGTCGACTTGCCGGCCCCGGAGGGGCCCCGGACGGAAACGCACTCGCCGGCGGCCACTTCGAGATCGACATCGTCGACCACGACCAGGGTGCGTTCCCCCGAACGCAGTTCGCGACGCAGTCCCCGGGTCTCGAGGCGGGCCGGAGCCCCCTGCGACGCGAGCGCCGCCATCCCGGAAGCCTCCCCGGGACTCAAAGGAAGCCCAGCATCGCCCGCCACTGCTCGAGACTGTCCGGTCGGAGATAGGCGTTCCACATGAGTTCACGGCCGATCGTCGAACTGGACTCGGGGCCATAGTCGTGGCCCGGATAGATCGCGAGGTCCGGCGGCAGGTTCTTCAGCCGCTGCAGCGAGCGGTACATCGCGTCGGCGTCGCTGTGCGGCAGGTCGATCCGGCCGATTCCCTGCACGAAGAGCGTGTCCGCGGTCAGTACGTGGCCGCCGGCGCGGAAGCAGCAACTGCCCGGCGAGTGGCCCGGGGTGTGCAGCACCTCGACCTCCAGGTCGCCCAGTTCGAGGACATCACCGTCCCGGAACGACTCCACGCGGTGGGGCGGGCAACCGACCATCTCGGCGCCACGCTCCGCCTCGGCCTCGTGAATCAGCATCGGCACGTCGAACTCGGCGCGCAGCTCGCGCACCCCCGGGACGTGCTGACCGTAGATGTCGCCGCCGATGTGATCCTGGTGGAAGTGCGTCGCCAGCACGCCGACAACGTCGTAGCCCTGCTCCTGCGCGATCTCGACCACGCGGATCGGCTCCCATGCCGGATCGACCGCCCAGGCGCGGCTGGTCGACGGGTCGGCCAGGACATAGACGAAGTTCGCCATCGGTCCGGCCTGGACCTGGATCAGACGTGGTTCTCCGGCAGGGGGAGCGTCGCTCATCGTCCGCGGAATCTACCCCGCCGCGGGCCGCGGTTGTAATCTCCCCCGCCATGACGACCCGAGACGCGCACCGTATCTTCGACCTGTCCGGACGCACCGCCCTCGTCACCGGCGGCAGCCGGGGCCTCGGCCGCGAGATGTCGCTCGCCTTCGCCGCCGCCGGGGCGAACGTCGTCGTCACCAGCCGGAAGATCGACTCCTGCCGCGAGGTCGTGACCGAGATCGAGTCGGCGGGCGGGCAAGGCCTCGCCCATGCCTGCCACGTCGGCCGCTGGAACGAAGTCGACGCCCTGATCGACGCCGCCTACGAGCGCTTCGGCAAGGTCGACGTACTGGTGAACAACGCCGGCATGTCGCCGCTCTACCCAAGCCTCGCCGAAGTGAGCGAAGAGCTGTTCGACAAGGTCGTTGGCGTCAACCTGAAGGGGCCCTTCCGACTCGCCGCCGTGATCGGCGCGAGGATGGCCGAAGGCGACGGCGGCAGTATCATCAACGTGACGAGCACGGCCGCGATCCACCCGAGCGCCAACGCCGAACCCTACGGCGCGGCCAAGGCGGGACTGAACGCCCTGACCGAATCGCTCGCTCACGCCTACGGCCCCAAGGTCCGGGTCAACGCGATCATGCCCGGGCCGTTCCTGACCGACATCTCGAAGGCGTGGGATCTGGAAGCGTTCAACCGGCGAGCGAAGACCTCCATCGCGCTCGGCCGCGGCGGGGAGCCCGACGAGATCGTCGGTGCGGCGCTCTACCTCGCCTCCGACGCTTCGAGCTACACGACGGGGGCGATCCTGCGGATCGACGGCGGCAGTCGGTGACGATGGCGTTACGCGAGCCCCACCGCGCCCTCGGTGCGGTCGCCCTGGCGCTCCTCGCCTGCGGAGGCGACGACTTGCCGCCGGTCACCACCGATCTCGCCTCACACCTGGATCTTGCCGATGTGACGGCCGAATCGAGCGAAGTCGCTCCAAGCGACTACGACCAGCGACGGGAACTGATGGCCGGGTGGTCCCCGCCCCGGCAGGATGCGGAGGGCGCCTTTGCCACGAACGAGGGGCCGCGTTCGGAGATCGCCTGGCGTCTCGCCTGGACCCGGCCGCTCGACCTGGTGCTCACTGGCCGACCGATGACCACCGCCGACGACGCGCCGACGACGGTGGCGGTCTCCTGGAACGACCAATCGCTGGGCGATCTCCAACTCACCGCGAGTGCCGGCATGCAGGACTACCGACTGGAAGTGCCGCCTGACCTGCAGCGGATCGGAGCCAACACCATTGGCCTCAACTACTCCGCGGTCGACGCGTCCTCGGCGACACCGCCAGAGGTCGCCTGGAGTCGCATCCGGGTCGAGGGGGCCGGTGTCGGCGTCAAGCCGGCGGCGGGCTCCGACGGATCTTTGCAACTGCCCTTCCGAACGGCGCTCGACTTCTACGTCATGCTGCCCGACGGCGGTTCCCTCGAACTGGACGACATCGCGCTCTACGGTCCCCAGGGCGCCTGGCGGAACGCCGAGCCTGCCTCCGCGCTTCTGGTCTCCGTCCATCGCTATCCGGCTGCGCCGGCCGTGGTCAGCGAGACGATCACGGAAAGGCGCGGGCGCGTCCGTCTGCGGCCACACCACCTCCCGATCAGGATCCGCATCGAGCCGGTCGCCGGCGCGCGATTACCCCAGGCAGAGGCCGGGTTCCGCTTCTCCGGCGTACTGAACAGCGCGGGCAACCCGTGGCCGCACGCCGCCCTCCCAACCGCCGCGGCGCCGGCAGCCGGTCCCGAACCGGAAAGCGCCGCCAGCGGGCCCGCAGCGAAGCTCCCTCACGTGCTCATCTTCCTCGTCGATACCCTCCGGGCGGATCGACTCGGCTGCTACGGCTACGACCGACCGACCTCGCCGAACATCGACCGGTTCGCGGCCGGCGCCGTTCGGTTCGAGCACGCGGTGGCCCAGTCCTCATGGACTCGGCCGTCGACGGCCAGCATCCTCACTGGCCTCTATCCGCACAACCACGGCGCCCGCAGCAGAAACCACGTTCTGGCCGGCGACGTCGCCTACCTGCCCGAAGTCCTCCGCTCGATCGGCTATCGGGCGCTCGGCGTGTCCAGCAACAGCATCGCCGGACCGACCTTCGGGTTCCGCCGCGGCTTTAGCCACTTCAAGCAACTGCCGGAGAACCTCTCGAGCCCCGGCATCCACATTCCGGTGTGGCGGGTCGTAAATGAGACGCTGGAGTGGCTTGAGCGGATAGGTCCCGAAGACTCCTTCTTCGTGTTCATGCACGCGATGGATCCGCACGCGCCTTACTACCCCCCGGAGCCGCACCGGTCGCGCTTTGCGCCTGACGCTCCCGCCGGCGCCCTCGGGAAGAACATGGGCAAGCTGCAACCCTTCGAGATCCCTCACCTGAGCGATGTCTACGACGCCGAGATCGCCGCCGTGGACGAGCACTTCGGCCGCCTGCTCGAAGAACTCGACAGGCGAGGATTCCTCGACGACACCCTGGTCGTGTTCGTTTCTGACCACGGCGAGGAGTTCCTGGACCACGGTAACCACGGCCACGGCTCGAACCTCTACCGTGAACAGATCCACGTACCCCTGATCCTTCAGCTCCCGGCCCGGCTGCGCGCGGCGGTTGAACGCTCGGTGGTCGAGGAACAGGTGCAGCAGATCGACATCGTGCCGACGATTCTCGAAGCGATCGACCGCCCCGGTCTGATCGAAACTGACGGCCGGTCGCTGCTGCCTCTCATGAACTCCCGACGCAGCCCTGCAGAGCACCGGATCGCCATGTCCGACCTCCGCAACGACGGAGAGGCCGTCGACGCGCTACTGCTCGAGCAGGACGACGAGCCCCGTCGCAAGCTGATCGACTACTGGAGCGCCTCGTTCGGAGAGACGCACCAGCTCTTCGACACGACCAGCGACCCGGCCGAACTGCGCAATCTGGGCGCGAGGGAGCCCCATTGGGCCGGCTACCTCCGGGCGATCGGCAGACTCATGCGCCGTGGGTCGCGGGAGCAACTCGAACCCGGTCTGGAACCGGACATGCCGCCCGAGCAGCGGAGAGCGCTCGAGGCGCTCGGCTACCTGGACTGAAGCGTCGCGGCTGCGCGGCGCGTTGTCGTCAAGCGCGGCGAACGGTCAAACCGCCATCGACCGGCAAGGCGACGCCGGTGATGAAGGACGAGGCAGGCAGGCAGAGATGCAGCGTGCCGTGCGCCACCTCCTCCGGGTCGCCGTAGCGACGTAGCGCGGTGCGCCGACGCGCATAGATCTGCTTGTGCTCCTCGGGAATCCGCTCCGTCATCCCGGTGCGGATCGGGCCGGGGCAGATGCAGTTCACCGTGATGCCCTCCTTGCCGAGTTCCACCGCGAGTCCCCGGGTCAGGCCGATGACCCCGGTCTTGGCCGCCGAGTAGGCGCTGTTCATGGCCGTCGCTCCCAGCCCTTCGGTCGAGGCGATGTTGACGATCCGCGGCGAGTCCGACTTGCGGAGATGGGGCAGCGCCGCGCGGATTGTCCGCTGGTGGGCGGTCAGGAGCACGTTCACGGTCTCCTGCCAGCGCTGCTCGTACTCGTCCGCGTCGATCGGTCCACCGCGCGAGATGCCGGCGTTGTTCACGAGGATGTCCAGGCCGCCGTAGCGGCCGGCCACCTCGCCCACGACACTCTCGATCGCATCGGCGTCGCCCACGTCGAGGGCCCACGCGGTCGCTTCCCGGCCCGCCGCGCGAATCTCGGCGACCACCGCCTCAACGCCCGGACCGTTGATGTCGGTCGCGGCGACATTCGCGCCTTCCGCGGCAAACAGCATCGCCGTCGCCCTGCCCATGCCCGAAGCGCAGCCCGTGATCAGCGCGGTCTTTCCCGCTACTGACCGGCTCAAGGTGGTCAGTTCCGTCATGACGCCGCGCCTCCAGCCTCGACCCAGGCCAGGGTCTCGTCAAGGCCACGGCCGAAGCGCTCCAGGATCTCGTCGACGTCCGACTCAGTGACGATCAACGGCGGGCAGAACGCCACCGTGTCGCCCAGCGCCCGCACGATCAGACCGTGGTCAAGGCAGCGTTGCATGCAGTACGCCCCCACTCCGCGCTGGATCGGAAAGGCCTCGCGACTCTGCTTGTCCGCCACGAGCTCGCAGGCGCCGAGCAGTCCCTTGCCCCGCGTTTCCCCCACGAGCGGATGATCGGCAAAACGCCGCAGCCCGGCCTGAAAGTAGTGCCCCACGCGGGCGGCGTGAGCGAAGAGGTCCCGCTCCTCCATCAGTTCCAGCGCCTTGAGCGCTACGGCCGCGCAGACGGGATGGCCCGTGTAGGTGAAGCCGTGACCGAACAGGCCCCAGCGCTCCCCGGCCTCGACGAAGACATCGACCATCTTGTCCGGCACGAGCACCGCACTGATCGGTAGATAGGCGGATGACAGGGCCTTCGCGACCGAGGCCGTGTCCGGCCGCATCTCCATCGCCTCGGCGCCGAACGGCGTGCCGAGCCGGCCGAAACCGCAGATCACCTCGTCGTCGATCAGCAGTACATCGTGCTCGTCCAGGACCGCCTGGATCGCCGGGTAATAGCCCTCGGGCGGCACGACGACGCCCCCGGCGCCCAGCACCGGTTCGGCTATGAAGGCCGCAACGGTCTCAGGCCCCTCGGCACGGATCAGCTCGTCGAGTTCGGCCGCCAGCCGGGCCGTGAACTCCGCTTCCGTCTCGCCAGGCTCGCCCTCGCGGTAGTAGTGCGGGCAGGTCACGTGGCGGAACTGCGGCAACGGCAGGTCGAAGCTCTTGTGGAACGGCGGCAGCCCGGTCATGCTGCCGGCGGCCAGCGAAACCCCGTGGTAGCCGCGGCGGCGGCTGATGATCTTCTTCTTCTCCGGCCGGCCGAGCGCGTTGTTGTAGTACCAGATGAGCTTGACCTGGGTGTCGTTCGCGTCCGAGCCGGAGGTACCGAAGAACGCCTTCGCGTTCTCGACCGGCCCGATCTCGCGCAGTCTCTCGGCCAACGCAACCGCCGGTTCGTGGCTGCGGCCCGCGAAGAGGTGGGAGAAGGAGAGCTTCCGGATCTGCTCTGCGGCGGCTTCCGCGAGTTCTTCCACGCCGTAGCCCAGCGCCGTGCACCAAAGGCCGGCCAACCCCTCGATGTACTCCTTACCGTCCTCGTCCCAAACCCGGATGCCCTGCCCCCGTTCGATCACCAGCGGGCCGTCACGGCGGAGAGCGGGAAGGTCCGTCGTCGGATGGAGGACAGACAGGTGGTCGCGATCTGACGTGGAGGCGGCGTACTGCGTCGCCTCTGCGGGTAGGCTCATGTCGACTCCCAGATTCGGGCTCAGTTCAACGTCAAAGCAGGAGCAGTCTATGCCGCATCGCCCAACCACCGCACGCCGTCTGACGGCCGCAATTCTCATCGCCATCGGCACGGCCGCCGCGGGCACCGCGGCGGACCTTGAACTCCGATTCCTCGATGAAGCCTGGAACGGCGAGACCGTGCCCGAGGGCAGCCAGTGCCAGAAGTTCGGAGGAGAGGCGGGATCTCCCACCATCCACGTCGCGGGCATTCCCGAGCAGGCGAACGCGCTGATTATCGAGTTCAGCGACCGTGACTTCCCGCCCATGGACAACGGCGGCCACGGCAAGTTCGGCCTGGAGATCGAGCCCGGGACGGGCAGCACAGACGTCGGCTCTGTACCCGGCCACACGACCGACCTGCCGGCCGGCTTCTTCGTCGTCGAGGAGCACAAGGCACCGACGTGGGACAAGGCCGGCGCCTACCTGCCGCCCTGCTCCGGCGGCCGCGGAAACAGCTACTACCTGACCGTCAAGGCGGTCCACCGCATGGGCGACGAGACCCATGAACTGGCGTCCGGCACGCTGGAGATGGGCAAGTACTGAAGAGGTCAAGCCTCAGAGATCGGTGTCGCCCCTCAGCAACTGGCGGGCGATCATCCGGTTCATGATCTCGTTCGAGCCGTCGGCGACGTTGACAACCCGCAGCGCCTTCCAGGCCTCGGTGAGGCCGAGTTCGTTCGTGAAGCCGAGGGCGCCGTGCGTCTGCATCGCGCGGTCGACCGCGCGCAGCCCCACCTGGACCGAGTAGGTCTTCGTCATGCTGAGTTCCTTGATCGCGCGGCTGCCGCCATCGAGCAGTCGGGAGGCGTTTCGGCCCATCAGGTGCGCGGCATGGAGCTCCGTTGCGGACTCGGCCAGGGGAAAGCTCACTCCCTGGTACTCGGCGATGGGGGAACCGAAGGCTTCACGCGTCCGGGCGTAAGCGAGCGCCGTCTCGATCGCCCAGCGACCGGTCCCGACGGCGCGGGCCGAGTTGTAGACACGGCCCAGCGAAACTCCGTAGAGCGCCGCGGCCAGACCGCGGTCGACTTCGCCGATGACCTGCCACGGCTCGACGTAGAGGCCTTCGAGAGCGATCTCCGCCTCGTCGCCGCCGATGTCGCCGAAGAGCTCCACGACCCGTACGCGCCTGAAGCCCTCCGCTTCAGTCGGCACGATGAAGGCGGTGATCCCGCCCTCGCCGGTGCGCGCGAACAGCACGCAGTAGTCGGCGATCGGCCCGTGCGTCGTCCAGATCTTTCGGCCGATGATCCGCCAGCCGTCACCGTCCCGCTCCGCTCTCGTCGCAAGGGCCGACAGGTCGGAGCCGGCGCCCGGTTCGGAGAGACCGAAGCACATGATCTTCGAACCGTCCATCAACCCCGGCAGGAAGCGCTCGCACGCCTGCTCCGATAGCTGCGACAGGAGCCGGCTCGGGCCGAACGCCCAGTGCGCCATGACGTGCAGCAGGAGCCATGGACGCGGCCCCAGGCGGTGAAAGAGGGCCTGCCAGCCAGCGTAGTAGGCGAGATGGCCATGGCCGCCGCCGCCGAGCTCCTCGGGCACGCACGCGGTGAAGAGTCCCTCGCGGGCCGAGGCCATGCGGACTTCGCGTATCAGCTCGACGGCCTCGGGCCGGAGCCGGCCGGTTGGGTCGTAGCGACCGCGGGGATCGTCGAGGATTTCGGGGCGGCTCTGGTGCCGCGGCAGCACCTCGCGCTCCGCGAACTCCAGCACCTGATCGCGGAAGTCCTCGATGGCCGCGGGCAGCGGCTCGGCGATGGCGCTCATCCGCCGCCCAGGGCCACGTCCAGGGCGTCGAGCTTCTCTTTCAGCACACCCGACTCGACACTCACCGCGTCGCCGACGACGAGCGCCTGGTCGGTTTCGGGCTGGTAGCGCGGCCACTCGGGCAACCCCTCGCCGTTCGGATCGCCGGTCTTCGCGAAGTTGGTCCAGTAGCTCGACAGCAGGTCGGCGATCTCGTGGTCCCAGTCCTCCCAGTTGATCCCCACCAGGTCGGTGTTGCCGAAGACGTAGGCCAGATCGCCGGAATGGTAGGCGCCCATCCGTCGCGGACCGCCTTCACCGCCCAGGTCCGGCCGGTCCGGCAAGTACAGCCGGAACACCGGCGGTGCGTGGGGAATGTAGTAGAGGTAGGCGTCGCCGCCGGCCGCCGCGGCGTAGCGGACCCAGGAGCGGCTGCCCCAGCCGAAGATCGTGTCGGAGAAGATCAGGCTCGGCACCGCGGCAGGCGCCTGCTCCGCCTCGACGGCGTAGGCAGCCAGGAGCCCGGTGGCCGCCTCGCCGTACTGCTCTTTCAACTGCCGTCGGAGTGCCGGGCGTTCAAGCACCGGGCCGGGCGCGAACAGTGCCCGCGACTCGTCTCCCATGAAGCCGACCATCATCGGCACCCGGTTGTGCTCCCCGCGAGCGTAGATCGTCGACGGCTGATCCGGAAGGTACCAGCCGTCGACCACCGTCTTCGCGCCCGCCGACCAACCGGAACTGCCGGCCCCGGCCAGCACGTCCTCGGGCGAAGCGGCCCGCATCGCGGCGGCGGTCTCAGCCGCGGCGGCATCCTCCGCGACTCCCAACCCGTCGGCGAGCAGCATGCCGCGCCGCTCCGCCTGTTCCAGGCTCTCGAGCGGAGTGAAGCAACCGGCGGACTGGCCGATCGCACGGTGAAACAGGCCGGCCGCGAGCGGCGACGCGACCAGGCTGCAGACGCTCATCGAACCCGCCGATTGCCCGAAGATGGTCACTCGCTCGGGGTCGCCGCCGAACGCCTGCGCGTTGTCCCGCACCCACCGCAGCGCGGCGATCTTGTCGAGAAGGCCGTAGTTGCCGGAAGACCCATGCTCCGACTCGGCGGTCAGCGCTTCGTGGGCGAAGAAGCCGAAGGGGCCGAGCCGGTAGTTGATCGACACCAGGACGACGCCCTTGCGAGCAAGGGCCGCGCCGTCGAAGATGAGGGACGACCCGTGCCCCACTTCGTGGCTGCCGCCGTGGAACCAGACCATGACCGGCCGCGGACCGCCACCGTCGGCGGCGGTCCACAAGTCGAGGTACAGGCAGTCCTCGCTCCGGTCGATCTCCCCCCGGCTCCAGATGGAAGTGTCCGGACTGATCGCCTGCCAGCACGGCGCGCCCGACTGAAGGGCCGGCCGTACACCTTCCCACGAGGACGGCGGCTGCGGCGGCCGCCAGCGCAGATCGCCTGCGGGCGGCGCCGCGTAGGGAACGCCGCGGAAGACGAGCACGTCGCCGGCCGGACCGCGGCCGTCATCCACTGGCGCGCCTTCGACCGCGCCGTAGGAGGTTTCGATCACCACGCCAGGACCGCCGGCCTCGGGCTCATCGACCGCATCACACGCCCAGACGGCGGCTATCGGACATAGGCACAGGGTGAGTAGAGAGTGACTTCGACGCCTCATGTGCGTCCTCCTTCCGTGTTCCCGGGGTCAGCCTCGTAGCAGCAGTCGTTGGACTTCCCCGGACAGGATGACCGGCCGCCCGGCTTCCGTGTCCAGCCATACCCAGCGGTGGGTGAAGCGGGCGACCTCGCGGCCGGCGGCGGCGGAAAGGACCTCGAAGTCCTGGGAGAATCCACGCTCCGTCGCCTCCGTCGTGTGTACCCGGATCCGCGCTCCCTCCTGCCAGCGCAGCGGCGAGAAGTAGGTCGCCGTCGTCGACCGCTGCACCGCGTAGACGCGGGCGGGCTTCAGGTCCGCATCGATTCCGCAGTGCTGTTCGAACCGCGCGTACGCCATCTCGGTCAGCGCCAGCAGCACGCCTGCGTGGACGAAGCCGGTGGCGGCGAAGCAGTCGCTGTGTCTGGTCTCGAACTCGGTCTCGAAGGTCACGTCACCCCAGCGGCCTCACGCGGAGGCCGAGACGAACTCCCGCGCCTCGGCAAGCTCCTTCGGCTCGGTCGCGCCTGCCCAGGTCTCGAGCAGTCGCTGGTACGACTCGGAGGCCGCGGCCCTGTCACCCGCCACGGCCTGTGCGCGCGCCAGCCCGAGCAGGGTGCGTGGCCGGTTCGGCGTGTAGAGCAACTGATCCTCGAACTGCGCGATCGCGTCCTCCGGGCGTTCGAGCTTCAGCAGCACCTCGCCGTAGAGCTCCCGGATCGGCTTGATCGGCGACGCGGCGCCGCGCGGCGGCCCCATCGTCGAAGCGATCGCCAGCCCCTTGTCGAACAGTTCGACGGCGCCGTCGGCGTCGCCCTCGGCGAGCCGGATCAGGCCGGCCACCTCGTGGTGCATGACCTGGGCGGGCTTGGGGCCGCGCTGGAACGTCGAGCTGTCGCCGCTCTGCCGCTCGCCCGCCTTCCTGAGCCGCGCGGCGGCCTCACGGGCCAGGTCGAGCTCGCCGGAGTGGACCGCCGAGATCCCGGTCGCCAGCAACTCCGAAGTGGATGTGTCGTCCGTGATCTCGCGGGTCTCCCACTCCTCCGTCTCCACGATGTAGCGGGCGCGCACGAGCGGCACGGTGTTCTCGGCCCAGTCGCTTTCGGTGCGCTCGACCAAGTCGTCGAGTTCGGCGATCCACTCCCGCGCCTTGGCGTAGTCGCCGCGCTGCAGGTCGCCGTACTGCCCCCAGTCGAGCGAGTGGACCATGTCACTGACGCGCTCGCCCGGGTCCCAGAGCGCCACCGCGGCCTCATACGCGGAGTCGTTCGACTGCGACACCCGGTCCCACATGCCGCGCTGGATGAAGATGTGCGACGGCATGTGGCGGGCGTGGGAGACGGCGGCCGCGATGTCGGCGAAACGATAGGCCGCCGGCAGCGCCAGCGGCGCGTGGACCGGATCGTCGAAGGCGTGGATGATGTAGTGGGCCGCCCCGGGGTGGTTCGGGTTGCGCTCGAAGACGCCGAGACCGATCGACCCTGCCAGGACGTTCAGCCGGAAGGTGTCGTCGTCGAGCGGCCCGACCGCCTGCAGCAGCGACAGCGCGTAGAAAGCGGCGACCTCGTCGTCGTCCGGGTAGCCCTCGTAGAGCCGCTCCATCGCCTCCATGTAGGCGATGCGCCGCTCGACCAGTTCGCCTTCGCCGAACAACTCCTCGACCGCGGTCAGGAAGCCCCGTTCGCGCTCGTCGCCGGCCTTGGCCGCCCGTTCGTCGCGAGTCTCGCCGAGCCGCGCCAGGGCTTCGCGCGGCGACTCGAGATCCCGTTCCGGCATCAACGGATGGTTGTAGGTCAGCGTCTCGCCCCAGTACGCGAGCGCGAAATCGGGCTCGATCTCCTGGGCGGCGTGGAATTGCTCGCGTGCCTGCTCGTAGCCGAAGCTGTGGAGAATCGCGACGCCGCGGATGAAGTGCCTCTGCGCCTCCTCGCCCGCTGAGGTCGGAAAGTCGATCGATCCGACATCGACCGAGGCGTCGAAGTCGGACACGTCGGTCGCGGCTTCCGCCTCCGAACCGCCGCTGACGGCGCAGCCCGCTGCCGCCAGCCAGACGATCGGAACTGCGAGGAGGGCTGCGATCAGGGAAACTCGTCGGTTCATCATGAACTCCTTCCAGCCGATTCCGCGCCCGCCGGCGACACGGACTCTGTGGCTCCACCTGTGACTATGCTCAATGCCCAAGAATAGCGCCCATTCCGAACCCCATGTCGAATCCTGATCCAGGTGGAGGAGCGGCCGCGGCCTTCGTCGTCCTGCTCGCCCTCGCGGCCCAACCCGGTCTGGCCCAGCCGCCGGACATCGGCGACGGTTGGGCCCGCTCCGTCCCGGCGCACCAGGGTCTGGACCGGGGAGCCGTCCAGGACATTTTCGACCGGGTCGGCTCCCGCCCCGAGTTCCAGACCGTGCGCGGGATCGTCATCGTCCGCCACGGGACCCTGGTCGCCGAGACCTACTTCGGCGGCTTCACGAACACGACCCTCAAGAACGTCCATTCGGTCAGCAAGAGTGTCACCTCGCTGGCGACCGGCATCGCGCTCGACCGCGGCCTCATCCCCTCCGTCGACGCCCGGCTGGCGGACCTCATTCCGCACTACGCCCACCGCCTCGCGGAGGCGCCGAAGAACCGGCTGACGCTGCGCCATGCCCTGACGATGACCGCCGGCATGGCATGGAACGACACCGACCAGGCGTTCTGGAACAACCCGGATAGCGTCGACTACGTGTTGACCCGGGAGGTGGTGGCGCAGCCCGGCGCCGAGTTCTCCTACTCGAGCGGGCTGTCGCACGTGATCGCCGAGGCGAACAACCGCGCCTCCGGGCAGAGCCATCTCGCCTTCGTCCGGAAACACCTGTTCGAACCGCTGGGCATCCACACTGCAACCTGGGACCCGGACCTCAGCGGCCGGCACTGGGGCGGCACCGGCCTCCGCATCCGGCCCCGCGACATGGCGAAGATCGGGCAGCTCGCCCTGCAGGAAGGCCTCTGGGAGGGCCGGCGCCTCGTCTCCCGCGAGTGGATCGCGGAGTCCACACGCAGCCAGACCGGCGGCATCGCCGGCGCGCCGAGCTACGGCTACCAGTGGTGGATCAGGCCACGGGGGCGCTACCTCGCCCACGGCTACAACGGCCAGTACATCGGCGTCGATCCGGAAGCCGACATCGTGATGACGATGATCACCCTCTCCGAACGCTCGCCTCGCCCTCAGGAGACGTTCCGAAGCTACTTTGAGGAACTGCAGGACCTGGCCCGGGCTGCGATCAGGCCGGAACGGCGGGGCCGGTGGACCGCTGCGACCTTGTCCTCGACCGGGGACAGCGGTCCGAGAGCGATCACGATCGAGATCAGCCGAGAGGGCGGCAGCGACGGAGCGGCGACTCTCGCCTACCGCGCCCGCAACGGCAGCGCCCGCGCCGGCCGCGACTTCCGCCGTACCGAAGGCGAACTCCGCTGGGAGCACGGCGACGCCTCGCCCCGCACCGTCCGCGTGCCGCTGCTCCCGAACGCCACCAGTATCGACCCGCGCGACCTCCGCTTCGAGTTCGAAGCGATGAGCGGCGGCATCGACGCTCCCCGACGCATGAGAATCTGGATCGGCCCCGGCGGCGAGCCCGCGAACCCCGCAGGTTCGATCGAGTTCACCGCGCCGGCCTTCGTCGGCCAGGAGGGCGGCCTGGCCACGGTGTCGGTCGAGCGGCGAGGCGGGACGGAGGGTGATGTCGCCGTCGACTACCGCACGGCGCCCCGTTCGGCCGAAGAAGCGGACTTCGGCGCCGTCTCCGGCCGTCTGACCTGGCGGCACGGCGAGTCGGGGCCGCGGGAGGTCACGGTGCCCCTGATGGCGGACGACCAGATCGAGCGAAGCGAACTGTTCGATTTCACGTTGAGCCACGTCCAGGGAGGCGCCGACCTGCCGGAGGTCCGTGCCGTGGGGGTCATCCAGGACATGACCGCAGCCGCGGGCTGCACGGAGAACGACGGCGCTCTCTGCCTCGGCGGGGGCCGCTTCCGGGTCGAGGTCGAGTGGGAGTCCCAGCACGACGGTGAGCGCGGCACGGGCTCGCTCAGCCGACTGAGTGACGAGAGCGGCATCGCCACCTTCTTCTCCCCGGACAACGTCGAACTGGTCGTGAAGATCCTCGACGGCAGCGGCGTCAACCGTCACCACTGGGTGTTCTACGGCGCCCTCACCGATGTCGAGTACTGGTTGGCCGTCACCGACACGCTGCGCGACCAGGTCGTCGTCTACCGGAATCCGCCCGGTGAGGTGTGCGGCCGAGGCGACACGATGGCCTTCGCCGAGCCGGCGGGCGCCAGCGCCGCGTCGGTATTGCCCGTTACCGCCGCCCTCCCCTCCTCGTCCGAAGAAGCGGGCGTCGACTGCGCGCCCGGCGCGTTCTGCCTGCTCGACGGCCGGTTCGAGATCACGGCCGTCTGGACGAAGGCCGACGGCGAGACCGGCCCGGCCTCGCCGTTCCCCGGCGCCGGCACCACGGGCTACATGTCCTTCTTCTCGCCCGGCAACATCGAACTTGCGGTGAAGGTGCTGGATGGCCGGACGCACAACGACGCCTTCTGGGTCTTCGCCGCCGGCCTCACCGACGTCGACTACCGGCTGACCGTGAAGGACAAGGCGGGCGACGCCGCACGCACCTATACGAATCCGAGCCGCTCTTTCTGCGGCCTCGCCGATACGTCGGCGTTTCCAGAGTAACGTCGCGCTGCATGAGACTGGAAGGCCAATGCGCCCTCGCCGTGCGCCTGCTCGCCGCCCTGGCGGCGACAACCGCACTGACGCTGCCCGCCGCGGCCCAAGTCAACACGGAGAGCATGCGCGTCGGCGCCGAGGCGCCGGGGTGGGCCAGCACGATCGACCTCAGCTCCTCCCTCCAGCGAGGCAACACGGAGCGCGACATTCTCGGCGCCGGCGCTCGCGTCCAGTACGCCTGGATGCATCCCAACGGGGTATCCGACCCGGCCGAGGAGGAGTCGACGGACGGCGAGGACGCCCCGAAACGTCCCACCAACGTCATCTTCCTGACGTCGAACTACTCCTTCACCCGGCTGAACGAGAGCCGTTTCGTCAACAACGCGCTGAGCCACCTGCGATTCATCCGCGAACACAGTGGCCGGTTCTCGTACGAGGTGTTCGGCCAGCACCAGTTCAACGAGTTCACCCGGCTCGAACAGCGGCTCCTGTTCGGCGGCGGGGGCCGCTTCCAGGTGCTGGAGTCGCCCCGCGCCGAGGTCTTCCTCGGCACCGGCTACATGCTCGAGCGGGAGACCCTGGATCTGCCCGCGGAACTCGCCGACGCGCGACGCAGCGAACACCACCGCTCCACCAACTACCTGACCGTCCGCTACAACAGCAGGGACGAACGCCTCCGTCTGGTCGAGACTCTCTACTTCCAGACCCGGTTCGACCGCGCCGAGGACTACCGCGTGCTCTCCGAGACCTCTTTCGAAATCCAGCTTCTTCGCGGCCTCGCCCTGGCGATCAACCTGAACGTCGCCCACGACAGCGAGCCGCCCACGGGCGTCAAGGAGACGGATGTCGTGCTGTCGAACTCGCTCCGGTACTCGTTCTAGGGATCTACGCCAGCCCAGCCTTTTCACGACATCGATCTGACAACCACCCAAATGAACTCGACGCAAAGCAGACCCCACACGGCGACGCACCACAGCCTGATCCACGTTGGCCCCTGTGTCTGCGGCCGACTGGCGCACTTCCGAGTCGTTCTGCTATCTCCGGCTCCCATCCAACCAGTCCAGGAGTCGCCTCTCGCGGTCGTTCTGGCCTGTCCGAGCTAGCGACGGCGGAAGCGGAAGGGCCGGGGGCGCGCCAGCCAGATCAGGCCGATCAAGGACCAACCCACGACTGCGGCCGGAGCGAAGATCTCCTGCCGTCCCCATGGGAGAAACGACGCCGTGAGCAGGGCGGCTGCACCAGTCAGTGCAGCCAGCCGGACTACCCAATCAGGCGCCGCCTGGAACCGTTCCATCAGGGTCCTTGATCGCGAAAGCGCCTCGCCTTCAGTCCACCGGGCCGCCGCCAACACGCCGAGGTAGGCGCCCAGCACGACGGCAATGGCGAGAGCAAGCCACCGCCGTTCGTCGGACTCCCAAGAGATGGCCGCCATAAGCGCGGCGCAGACGCTGCACAGCCAGAACAAGCCCCACCGCACGCCAGAGCTCAGGTTCTCTCCTCCAAGCGGGCGCGTCCTTCACTTCGAATCGCCCGCGGGATCTCCGCTCTTCCTGGCGCCGATCTTCCAGGTCCAGCGACGCCCGAAGAGAGGTCTGACGTTGCAGAAGATCGCAAGAGCCGCCAGGGCGAATCCCAACATGAAGGCCGACTCGTGCAACACCTCTAAGCCCGCCCCCCAGGGAGTGCCTGAGTAAACGGCCAAGAGGACCAGAGCCAAACCGGTCAACTGTGCCGACTGAATCAGCTTGTCGGGAAACCGCTCCACCCAGACCAGGAGCCCGACGCCTTCGGTCCGCGCACTCAAGCCAGCCGTCGCGAGTACGCCTGCGAGAAAGGTCAGTGCCGAGAACGTCGCTATCGACAGTCCCAACCCCTCGCTCGACCGTCGAAGCGCCAATGTCACCTCAAGTCCCGCGAGAACGTAGTAGGTCCAGAACAACCAGAACATGACCCACCTCAAGTCGGGTGGCGCACTTCCGCGAGTAATCTCGGCTTTCGGCTGTCGAACGACCTGCATCGTTTGATTCGCCTCGTCGCAGCGGCCCCGTATTCGGCCGCTGCTCGTCGGACGCGCGCAGGCTATCAACCACCGAAACGACCAAACGTAAGGCAACCGCGCCCGGCTGGGAGCCGCCGTCCGAAGCTCAGCGACGCCGACGAAACCGGAGTGGCCGTGGTCCACACCACACGGCCAGTATCAGGAGGCCTCCGCCGACGAGCATCCCGGTCGCCTCAAGCTGCGTCATCCCCGTTCCCCCGGGCCAGGCAGCAACCAACGAGCCGACCAGAACGACCAAACCAGTCAAGTGCAAGCACCGCACTTGCCAGTCAGGGATCGAATCGAGCCAGGCCAGCAGTCCCGAGGGCTTTTGAAGAAGCGCGCGGCGCGCGCTCCAAGCCATGGCCGCTACGCCGGCGACCACAAGCGTCAGTACTGCGAGCGGAAGATAGGCAGCCAAACGGGGCTCGGTCGATCCCCTAACAGCGAGAGCAACCGACGAGCCATAGCAGGCCGTGAAGAGCCAGAACGCGCACCATCGCATGCTCGGATCCGCGCGCCCTCGACCCGCCGCTCCCCCCAACCCCGTCACGGTACGTCTTCTGGGCCCAACCGCCGCATCTGAAGCAGAAACACGAGGGTAATGCCACCGAACAGGAAGACGAACAACGGGTCAAAGCCCCAGCCACGCGCGGCTGCTGCCGTTTCATCAAGGGTCCCGAGAAACCGGTAGAGAGCGGTCGCCAGGGCCACGGCGATCAGGCCAAGAACGGCTCCCTGGAACCATCCCGGGCAACCGTCGAGCCACGCCGCGAGGCCGCTCGATCGCTGCTGTTCAGGTTGCCGGTTCACACGGGCCAGAACCGCGGCGCCGACGAACAGGATGCCGACGGCGACCAAGCCAAGGAACGGCGGGCGCCAGTCACCTAGCGACATCGCCGAGTTCACGGTCCACACGGCCGTCCCGAAGAGCATGAGAACGACCATCGCCCTCTGCTTGGCCGGCGACATCTCGCGTGACCTCTGCCGGGCCAGACGCCATAAGGCCAGCCTAGGAAGCGCCTTCTCCGTCACGCGTAGCGTGAATCTCCGATCATGGCGCTCCGAAAGCGCTCCGGTGTTCTCCCGAGTCACGACAGCTACGGTAGCACCCGACGCCCACCCCTCGAGAGCGCCTTCGAGCCTGATGACCTCAGGCGGGCAGCGTCGCTACACCCACCCTTCGCGCCGCCCGCGCGAGCGCGCGGTCCAGAGTAGCCAACGGTACGCCGCGCCGGGCGGCCAGCTCCAAGTAGGCCGCATCATGAGTGGTCAGACGCTCGGTCCGGGCGACCGAGAGGATCTCACGGAACGCTCGACTGTCCGTCTCGTTGTCGGTTGCGACCGGCAGACGGTCCAGGAGTTCAAGATGCGCCGAGGTCTGGGCCGGTGTGAGCCGTTTCCGCCGTTCTGCCTGCGCCAGAACGTTGCCGACTTCCAGACGCCAGTGTCCCGGAACCAGTGCCACTTCCTCCTTCAACTGGTCCTGCAGCGCATCAATCGCCGGAGTCGCCTCGTCCTCGAACAACCAGGCTACCGTTACCGAGCAGTCGAGAACGAAGCTCATCGGCGACCTTCATCGCGAAGGTCCTTCCAATTCAGACCGTCCAAGGTCAGACCCGCCCGCCGGCGGCGGAGCTCCGCGATCACACTCTCCGTCTCGCTCCGCTTCGCCTGACGCGCGGGAATCAGCCGTGCCACAGGTTGGCCCCTGCGCGTGATGACCACTTCCTTGCCTTGCGAAACCCTGTCGAGCAGGGCTGAGAGGTGGGTCTTCGCCTCGAACGCGCCTACACTCACAGTCTCTCCCGACTCAGTCAACCAGTTCATTCAACTAGTTTACACGTAGGGAGGCACCGAAACGCAAACGGCCGGCCCCGAAGGACCGGCCGTCGAACTGCGTCTGGCCGAGCCGCCTACTCGCCGCCGCCCGACGAGATCATCAGCACCGAGCCCTGACGGTGCTCGGCGTGACGGGACGGAGCGTTCGAGTTCGTGGTCCAGGCGTTGCCTTCCTCGTCGAACTCGATCTCGCGGGTGTAGGTGACCATCATCGGCATCCGGTACTCGACGAACTTCTCCGTCTTCGGATCGAAGCGGAGCATCGAGTCGGTGCCGGTACCGGTGATCCACACCTCACCGTTCGTCGGATTGATGTTCAGCGCGTAGGGCAGCGAGTTCGGGCCGTGCGGCAGGTCATAGACCTTCCACTCTTCCGTCTCCTCGTTGAACGACGCGACGTCACCCGAAGCCCAGCCCGGCACCCAGACGATGCCGTCGGGGGCCACGTGCAGACGGCGCGGACCGTGCACCGGCGGCCGCCACTCGACGATCCGCTCCGGATCGCCGGCATCGAGCTGCGGGCGGATCCGGCCGACGCGCTGGCCATTCAGCTTGCTGTAGAAGACGTGGCCGTTCGGCGCCACGTCGATGCCGTACGGTGTCACGCCGCGGGACTCACCGCGGGCGCCGCCGCCGCGGACCTGGTCCTTGGTCGGCAGCTTGTACTCGGTGACTTCCCACCGCTTGCCGTCCCAGGTCTCGGGATCGAGCGACATGACGCCGACGCCGTTCGGGCTTCCGGCGTCGGTCCACCAGAGGATCCCGTCAGGCGCGAAGCGCAGGGTGTGCGGGTAGCCGCCGCGCGGACGCGGAGCCGTGCGGCCGGAGCCAAGCCGCCATTCCTTGGTCTCGACGTCGAACTCACCCATCTGGCCCGAGTAGGCGAGGGTGACCCACATGTTGCCGTCCTCGGCCTTCTCGATGGAGTGGATGCCGGTCGTCGGACTGGACGGCGAGAGGTAGTCCTTGCCGCCGGGAACCGTGTAGAAGGCCCGCTCGCCGGTGACCGGGTCGAGGGTCTCGATCACGTCCTGGGCCATGTCGACGGTGTAGACGAGACCGTCGTCGCCCAGCTCGAGGTCGTGGATCACGGCGCCGGCCTGGTCACCCATCAGCCACTCGCGAACCTCGCCCTTGAGCGACTCGCCGGACGGCGCCTCAGGCGGCTCGAAGTTCGTCCAGTTCTCTTCCGCGTCGCGGCCGTAGACGTCCACAATCTTGTCGACCAGGATGTCCTGGGTGTGCTTGTACAGACCTTGGAAGCCGTCCATCCGGGTCAGCATGACTTCCCAGTCGACGGGCTCTTCGGGTGAACGGAAGCCGACGGTGCCGACCTGGTGGCAGTAGGCGCACATCATCTTGAAGTTCAGCGCGTCCGCCTCGTCCTCCCACTCCATCATGTTCATCAGGTCGTGCGCCGGGCGCTGCGACTGCAGGGCCCAACCCTCGGCCTGGCGCAGGCGGACCTGAATCGGTGTCGGCTCGGTCGTTTCCTTGAGGTCCTTCCACTCGTCGAGCCAGCCGGTCAGGCGGACGCGGAGCTTGTACTTGCCAGAGGGAACGGCGGGCAGCTTGTACGTGCCGTCCGGCTGGCTGTACACCGAGATGCTGCGCTGTTCGTCGGTCGAGAACAGCGACACGGTGGCGCCGCGAATCGGCTCGCCGTCGTTGCCGACGATCGAGCCCGTGTAGACGGTCAGCGGTGCGTCGAGGTTGTTCGCGTTCGGGGCCGCCGCGACGGTCGCGGACGCGACGAGCGCGAGGACTGCGAAGCTGGTCATTGCGACCAGGGACGGAGCGGGTCGGAACATGGGACCTCCTGTGCCTTCTTGGGTGGCTTGGGGTGCAGTTGGGCCGGACTATACAAGAAGAAACCCCATCCGGATCCTCGAGGCGGCAGTGCCGGGACCCCGATGTAGTCTCCGCCGATGCAGGAGCGTCCGGGGGCCGACCGTCTCGACCGCTTCGCCGAGAATCCGCGGCGAGCGCTGTGGCTATTGGCGATGCCGATCCTGATCGGCATGTCGATCCAGACGCTCTACATGATCGTCGACATGTTCTTCGTCGGCCGCGTGAGCCCGGAGGCCCTGACCGCTCTCGCCTTCAACATGCCGCTCGTGTTCCTGGCGATGGGCGTGACCTTCGGCCTGGGCACCGGCATCACGGCGGTGATCGCTCAGGCGATCGGCGCCCGCGACCGCGTGCGCGCCGACCGCGCCGCCGAGCACTCGGTGCTGATCGGCGCCCTGGTCGCCGCACTGACGACGGGTTCGGCGCTCGTTTTCGGCATTCCCCTGCTCCACGCGCTCGGTGTGCCGGCCGAACTCGTGCCCCAGGCCTGGAGCTACTTCCGCGTGCTGGCCTGCGGCTACCCATTCATGATTCTGGCCGTCTTCTTCCGTTCAATCCTCTCGGGCGAAGGCAACGTGAAGACGCCGGTGATCGTCCAGGGCGCCGCCACCGTGCTGAACATCGCCCTCGACCCGCTGTTCATCTTCACCTTCGGCATGGGCGTGGCCGGCGCCGCCCTGGCGACGATCGTCAGCCAGGCGGCGGCCGCCCTGGTCTTCGTCTACCTGCTGTTCGTGGCCAAGCTCTCCTACGTCCGCTTCGACCTCGCGAACTTCCGCTACGACAGCGCGATCATCCGCAGCATCTGCGTCATCGGCCTGCCCGCCTCGCTGTCGTTCCTGGTCATGTCGCTCGGCGGCGGCGTACTGAACCGCATCCTGGTCGAGCACACGCCGGACGCGGTGGCCGCGCTTCAGATCGGCAGCCGTCTCGACCACGTGGTCATCCTGCCCCAGGTCGCGATCGCCTCCGGCCTGGTGACCCTGGTCGGCATGTTCTACGGCGCCCGCCGCGGCGATCTGCTGCGGGAGATCGTCCGCTACGCGATGGTGCGGACGATCCTGCTCAGCATCGCGATCGCCGCGGCGTTCTATGTCCTTGCACCCGCCCTCGTCGCCTTCTTCACCGACAGTCCCGGGATCCACACACTGGGCGTCGACTACCTGCGGGTGGTCGTCTTCGCCTATCCCTTCATCGGCGTTTCCATCCTCACCGGCCGCAGCCTGCAGGGCCTGGGCCGCGGCTCCCCGGAGCTCTGGCTGTCCCTGCTGCGGGTCATCCTGATCAGCGCTCCCCTGGCCTGGGCGGCGACGTTCTGGCTGCGCGGGCCGGTGCAATGGGTCTGGTACTCGTCCCTGATCGGCACGGTCATCTCGGCCTCGATAGCGCTCGCCTGGCTCGCGGCCGGCCTGCGCGAGGCGATCGCCAGGGTCGGCCGCGGCGAGTCTCCGCTCGGTACCCCCGCCGGCAGCGGAGAACTGTCGGTAGATAGTGCGGCCGAGGCGCCCGAGCCTGCATGAGTCGAGCCCTGTTCGGCATCGCCATCCTGTGCGTGGCCCTGACCGCCGGCGCCGCGACCGCCCAGGACTGCCCCGGCCCTGAACTCCACGGCCTCTTCCCCCAGGACATCTACGTCTTCCGCGGCTTCGTGACCGAAGCGGCCGCGTTGCCGCTGGAAGATGGCGGCGCCTTCCAGCTCGAGGTCCAGGTCGAAGACGCCGTTCACCTTCCGCGGCCCCGTTCGCGCTACGCGGTGACCGTCGAGACGACGGACGAGAACTGCACGAAGCAGCCCCTCAGCGCGCGAGAACTGCGCGATCGTTTCGCCGTCGGCGACGAAGTGAAGATCGTCGCCCACGAAACGCCTGGATCGACGCGCTCGCTGGTGGCGCCCTACCACCGGGTCGCCCTGGTCATGGCCGAAGCCGGGGAAACGGACCTGATCAAGAACGACTTCGACTACTACGACGCCCTGCTCGAACTCGACGCCCGTTTCGCCGACACCGAGAAGTTCTCGCTCGTCTCGCAGATGGGCCGCTACCTGCCTTCGAGGGACGACTTCAGGCGGCTGCTCGAGGAGCAGATCCAGGAACGGCGATTCCGGCGCCAGTTGCTCGATCTCTACGACGCCCTCAGGGAGCCCTAGCCGCTCCCTCCCAGGGGCGTCAGCTCGCGCTCCATGATCTCGAAGTGGACGGGCCGAAGGGGCTTTCTCGTCGGAGGCGGGTTGACGGCTTCGAACGGCTCCTTCCGGACCACCCGGTACCCGCGCCGGCCGTACCAGGCCAGCAGCTCCGGCCGGCTGCTGAGCACCCAGAGCTGGCAAACGCTGCAGCCCGCTTCGTGCAACCAGCCCTCGGCCGCGGCCATCAGGTCGCGGCCCAGCCCCAGGCTCTGCCGTGCCGATGCGACGGACACCAGGCCGAGGTAGCCAGTCTCGCCGCGCAACTCGACATAGACGCAACCCGCCAGACCGCCGGCGCTCCCGTCGCACACGAGGAATGAACCGCGCTCAAGGCGGCCCAGTACGTCCGGCAGCGCGATCCGTTCGCCGGTCAGCACGTCCGCCTCCACTTCGAACGCGTCGTTGACGAGCGCCACGATCGCCGGGGCGTCGGCGGCGGTGGCGTAGCGCCAGGTGAAGACCATGGCGCGGGATGCTAGCGCCCCGCCTGTATCCTCCTGTCCCTCTTCACCACCATAGGGATCAGCGCAGAATGCCCAACCTCGGCAGTACATTCATGCTCCAGAGGGTCCTGATCAGCAACCGCGGCGAGATCGCCATCCGCATCGCCAAGGCGGCGGAGGCGCTGGGCATCGAGTCGGTCGGCGTCTATCCGGCCGCCGACTCCCTGTCGCTCCACACGCGGCTGACGACGGAGGCGCTGCAGATAGGCAACGGCGCCCCCGACGATCCCGTCGCCGCCTATCTCGACGCCGAGGATCTGGTCGCCACCGCCCTCGCCAGCGGCTGCGACTGCGTCCACCCGGGCTACGGATTCCTGGCCGAGAACGCGACCTTCGCCGAGCGGTGCGCCGCGGCCGGCCTCGTCTTCGTCGGCCCGCCGCCCACCGTCCTGTCCCTGTTCGGCGACAAAGTGCGCGCGCGCCAGCTTGCGGCTTCCCTCGATATCCCGGTCGTTCCCGGCAGCGACGGACCGGTGGACTCCGCGAACGAGGCGGCCGCGCTCGCGGATCTGCTCGGCTATCCCGTGATGCTCAAGGCGGCCGCCGGAGGGGGCGGCCGCGGCATGCGCACGGTGCGGTCCGGCGGCGCGATGGCCGACGCTTTCGAGCGGTGCCGAAGCGAAGCGGCGGCCGCGTTCGGTGACGGCGCGCTGTTCGTCGAGAAGCTGATCGAGCGCCCACGGCACATCGAGGTCCAGGTCCTCGCCGACGCGAACGGCAACGCCGTCCACCTGCACGAGCGGGACTGCTCCGTTCAGTTGCGCAACCAGAAAGTGATCGAGACGGCCCCCGCGCCCGGCCTGGACGGCGATCTGCGCGACCGCCTCCTCGCCGACGCGGTCAGGCTGATGGAGGCCGCCGCCTACGTCAACGCCGGCACCGTCGAGTTCCTGATCGTCCCCGAGACCAGCGAGCACTTCTTCATCGAGTGCAATGCCCGCATCCAGGTCGAGCACACGGTCACCGAGCAGGTCACCGGGTTCGATCTCGTCGAGGCTCAGTTTCGACTCGCCGCCGGCGCCAGCCTCGACTCCCTGGGTCTCGGCGACCAGACTGCGGTCGGTGAACCGCGGGGTTTCGCCGTCCAGGCCCGCGTGGTCGCCCGCGGCGCCGGAACGCTGAGCGCGTACAAGGAACCCGCCGGCCCCGGCGTGCGGGTCGACGGCTGCGGCTACGTCGGCTACTCGCCACCGCCCCAGTTCGACCCCCTGCTCGCCAAGGTGACGGCCACCAGCTCTTCCTCGTTCGGTCCCGGCGCCGCGTCCTTCACCGCCGCCGTCGAGCGCGTACGGCGCGCGGTCTCGGAGTTCCACGTCGGCGGACTCGCCACCAACCTCGACCAGCTCAAGGCGATCCTCGCCCATCCCTCCGTCCGCGCCGGCGACGCCCGGACCACCCTCCTGGAGGAGAACCCGGAGCTACTTTCGGCCGACGTCGGCATCGCGACCGCCAACGGCGCCATGACCCTGTTGCGGCAACAGGCGACCGTGATGGGGCTCTCCGTCGCGAGCGGCGCGGGCACGCAGCCCGCGGCGAGGACGACCTCCGCGGAACTCGACGTCGAACCCGGCCAGCAGGCCGTCGCCTGCCCGATGGCCGGCTCGATCCTCGAGGTGCGCGCGACGGACGGCGAGCAGGTGGCCGCCGGCGAGACGCTGCTCGTCGTCAGCGCGATGAAGATGGAGTCCGCCGTCACCTCGCCCTGCGACGGCCGGGTGGCCGCCCTGCAGCCGCTGCAACCCGGCGACACGGTGGAGGCGGGCCAGGTCGTCGCGGTCGTCGCGCCGGCCGGGGACGCGACCTGCGAAGCGGTCACCGCGCATCGGGACGACACCTGGGCGCCGATGCTCGAGGACGTGGCCACGATGCAGGCCCTGGCCCTCGAACGCCTCGCCCCGGGCTCCGGCGATCCCGGGGTCGTCCGCCAGCGCAGCCGCGGCAAGCTGACCTGCAGGGAACGAATCGACCTCCTGCTCGACAAAGACTCCTTCCACGAGATCGGCAGCATCGCCGGTTTCGCGTCCTACGACGAGGCCGGCGCGATCACGGCCTTCACGCCGGCCAACCACGTCGGCGGATGGGGCCGGATCGGGGGCCGCACCGCGGTCGTCTGCGCCGACGACTTCACCTCACGGGGCGGCCACGCGGACGGCGCGATCGGCGCGAAGAGCAGCTACCTAGACCGCCTGGCCCTCGAGATGCGCGCGCCTTCGATCCGCCTGCTCGACGGCTCGTCGGGCGGCGGCAGCGTCGCCGCGATGGTGCCGCAACAGCAGAAGGACGGCGAGAGCAAGGCGAAGGAGAGCCGGGGCGCGATCAAGGCGGGGCGGCCCCGGGTCGCGGGCGGCGGCGGCTCCTTCCTGCCCGGCCACCTCGGCAGCACCATGTACACCGAGCAACTGGGCACCGTGCCGGTCGTCAACGTCCTGCTCGGCAGCGTCGTCGGCATCGGCGCCGCCAAAGCGGTGCTCGGCCACTTCTCGGTCATGGTGCGCGACATCGCGCAACTGTTCGTCGCGGGACCGCCGGTGGTGCGCCCCGCGATGGGCTACGACATCACCAAGGAGGACCTGGGCGGCTGGCACATCCACTGCCGCAACGGCTCGGTGGACAACCTGGCGGAAACCGAGGAGGAGGCGATGGTCCTCACCCGGCGCTTCCTCTCCTACCTGCCTTCCTCCGTCTTCGAGACGCCTTCGACCGCGACGCCGGACCCGAACGACCCGCCCGACCGGCGCGACGAAGAGCTGTTCAGCCTGATCCCCCGCAAGCGCACGGCGACCTTCGACGTCCGCCGCGCGATCCGGCTGATGGCGGACCGGGACTCGTTCTTCGAGATCGGTCCGCTATGGGGCACCGACCAGGTCACCGGCTTCGTGAGATTCGCCGGCCGTCCCATGGGCGTCATCGCCTCGGACAGCCAGCATGCCAACGGCGGCGCGCTCACCGCCGACGGCTGCCGCAAGCTGATCCGCCACCTCGACCTCTGCGACCTCTTCCACCTGCCGGTCCTCAACCTCGTCGACAACCCCGGTTTCGCCGTGGGCCTCGAACACGAGATCACCGGCACGATCCGCTGGGGCGGCCAGTGGATGATCGCCTTCGCCCAGGCCACCGTCCCCGTCTTCACCGTCATCATGCGCCGCAGCTTCGGCGTCGCCGGCAACAACTACGCGACCCCACGGGCCCAGCCCTCGATGCGCGTCGTCTGGCCGGCCGCCGACACCGGCGGCATCCCGCCCGAGGGTGGCATCGAGGCCGCCTACAAGCGGCAGCTCGCCCAGGCCGAAGACCCGAAGGCCTTCCGGGAAGAACTGATGGCCCGCATCGAAAGCGCCCGCGGCCCCGTCGGCCCCCTCTCCCGGTTCCAGGTCGAAGAGATGATCGACCCCCGCGACACCCGCGCCCTCATCTGCGAGTGGCTCGACATGGCGTGGAACATCGTCTCGCAGCCGGCGCGGCTCAAGCCGCGGGCGACGCAGTTCCGGCCCTGACAGCGGCGGCGCCGGTCGCACCCGCCTGGACCGGGCCGAGGGGAGGGTCCCAGGAGCCGCTCACCCCTTCTTGATAACTGGAGGGATGAGGGTTCGCTTCGGTCGGCTTCGCTCCGGTAGGACGTCAGTTACTGAGAGGCCATCGGCAGTCGCTCGCCTCCAGCCCCCTGGGACCCTCCCCTCGGCCCGGTTCAGGCTGGAGGACATCAGCTCCGCGCTGCAGCCCGCCAAGTGCCGGGTGTCGGTGCGCCGGCCTTCTGGCCAGCATCCGCCCGCGGTGAGCTTCACCGGTCGTAGTAAAGACACCCATCACGTGACGGTGTAGCTCTGGGTGCGCGGGTCTCCCGACCCGCTGCCGCCGAAGGCGGCCAGGGAAACGCGCCGGCCGCCTCGGGTCGGCACCGCCCGTGAGGACCGTCAGAGCCGACGCGCCGATTCGACGGCGTCGAGAGAGTCGGCAGTGGCCCGAACGAGGTACCGCGCGACAAGGTCGCCTACGATCCAGGCGCCTGCAACCAGCAGCGCGATGAAGGCCAGCAAGGCAACCAGCACTTCCAACATGACCGCGAACCTACCAGCGCCAGCGCTATCGCCTAGCTCCGGCCGCGGGCGCTCGTCCCTCAGCAGCGGAGTTCCACAAGCGGAAGCCGCAGCGCGATTGCACTGACGAAACGGCGCGGTCCTGAGGGTCTCGCCAGCTAGTAGCATCCCGCGTCGCTCAAGGCGGCTCCGAACGCCGAAGCCGCGAACCGCGACGACCTGGAAGGCACAGACGGCGCACAACTGGGAGCGACGATGGCAGGCCGAGACGATACGAACGGACCGCAAGGCCCTGCGGACAAGGCGTGGGCGACGCGAAGGGCGGAAGATCCGGACGCCGGGAGGAAGGCGGCCAACAAAGCGGTCGAGACGATCCGGGAACGTCATGGGCCTGACGCCTACAAGAGGATGGGGAAGAAGGCAGCGGCAACGAAGAAATGGAAGCCGTACCTGGAGGAGGTCCGCCGCTACCTCGAGAGCGGCCTTCTGGATAGCCAAGAGGTCGAGTACAAGCTCGCTATCGAGCGACAGCTTCAGGAGGCCCGCCGAGCCGTTCTGGAGGGCGACGAGAACTGCCTCGACATCGTCGCGAGAGCGATAGGAAACAACCTCACCTCCACCTACGATAAGACCGGCCTGCGCAACTGGTTCCAGGAGCAGCCGGAGGGAGCTCGCGAAGCTCTGCGAGTCATCTGGGCCGAGGACGCGGGGCTGTCGATAGCCGATCGAATCCGGGCGTTCACGCCCCTGGTTCCCGAGAGCTTGCCCAGCGGCCGGCAGGCGCCCACCCGCGGCACTGGTACCCGCCTGAGATGGATCGCCCTTCTCCTGATGGCATGCGGCGCTCGTCAGTACCCGCCCTACAAAGTCACCGAGTTCAACGCGACGTACGAACGCACCGGGCATCCGATGCCCGCTCCCGGAGGCGACGAGGCGACGCACTACGAACACGGGCTCGGACTACTCGATGAGCTCGTACACCGCGCTCGCGGAGCAGGCCTAGAACGACCGAAGGATCGCCTCGAAGCTCAATCAGTCCTGTTCGCGATGGCCGGTGGCCGAGGATCGGAAGAGCGGCCGTGCTGGTTCGTGGGAGCTTTCTGGGAGGCAGGCGATCAGACGAACCGGTTCGTACAGGAGGGCATCTGGCAGCACGGCTTTGAGGACAAGTATCTGGACCTTGTCAAGTCGATAGAGCCTGGAGACCGAATCGCGATCAAGGCCACCTTCGTCAAGAAGCGGGGGCTCCCGTTCGAGAACCGAGGCAAGAACATCTCCACGATGGCGATCAAGGCGATCGGCGTCGTTACCGAGAACAAGGGAGACGGTCGCAACCTCCGGGTGACCTGGACGCCCGTGGAACCACCCCACGAGTGGTACTTCTACGCTGGTCTTCGCACAATCTGGAAGGTCACGCGCGATTCGGGAGATCGTCCGTGGGAGGCCAGCGCCTTGATCGACTTCACGTTCCACGGAAAGGAGCAGGACTACGACCGGTTCCTTGCACGGTACGGCGATCCGGACAACGACGAGCCTCAACCGGTTCCAGATGCGTCCCGTGAGACGCTGGCGGACGCCGATTTCTCGGACCTCGCGCGCGATCTGCTTTACAACGAGGCAGACCTCCGGAAGATAGCGTCGCTCCTCGACGACAAACGTCAGGTCATCTTCCAGGGGCCGCCCGGCACGGGCAAGACCTACGCCGCCCGCGAACTAGCGAGCTTCCTTGCCGACTCCGAAGAGCGCGTCACTCTGGTCCAGTTCCACCCTTCGTACGCCTACGAGGACTTCGTTCAAGGCTACCGGCCGACGCTGTCCGATGAGGGCCAAGCTGGCTTCGCGCTGCGCGAGGGCCCGCTGGTCAACGCCGCTAGAAGGGCCCGTGCTGAGCCGGGCACGCCACACTTCCTGATCATCGACGAAATCAACCGAGGCAACCTGGCCAAGGTCTTCGGCGAGTTGTACTTCCTGCTCGAGTACCGCGACGAAGACATGAGGCTCCAGTACGCCTCGGCCGAGGACGAGCCGTTCAGTCTGCCAGAGAATCTCTACATCATCGGCACGATGAACACGGCCGACCGCTCGATCGCGCTGGTCGACCTGGCGCTGCGCCGACGGTTCCACTTCGTCGAGTTCCATCCCGACAAGCCGCCGGTCGAGGGACTACTCGGTCGCTGGCTGGAGAAGAACTCGTCGCCCGACATGGCCTGGGTGGCGGATGTCATGAAGCGAGCGAACAGCAGATTGAACGACCGGCAGGCGGCCATCGGACCCAGCTACTTCATGAAGGAGGACCTCGACGAGGAGAAGGTCCGGCTCATCTGGGAACACAACGTCCTGCCGTACGTCGAGGAGCACCTATACGGTGAGACGGACCGGCTTGCCGAGTTCGATCTCGACAAGCTGCGCCAAGTGGCTGGCGGCGACGGCACTGACCACGCTGCCGACAGCGACCCGAACTCGAACGCCGAGGCGCCCTCCGGCGACCCGGGAGGCAACGAAGAGGACGGGGCGACTGACGATGCGGAATCTTGACCTCCGCGAGTGGACCCCCACCGAAGAGCCGGTGGCGCTCTCGGTCAGGGAACGCGACCGGTTGAAGCCCCACCTCGCGAGCATCGAACCCGCGCCCGGGACTAGCGACGCGTACTACCTCAGGCCCGGTTCCACGATCGGCGCGCTCGAGATCGGCGACCTTTCCGTCGCCATCGAACCCAAGCTGCCCATCGGCCGTGTGCTCTACCTGGCGTCCTACGCCATGGGCGTCGACTTCCGGGAAGAGCGTTTCGACTTCGTTCGGCGACAGACGCTCATCGAAGCTCTCGTGCCCGCGCTCACACGCGCCGCGCGCCGGGCCTTCGCTCGCGGACTCCTCCACGGCTACCGCACGCAAGAAGAAGCGCTGCACACGGTCCGCGGACGCATCCGCGTCGCCGACCAGATCCGCCGCCGGTTCGGCGTTCCCCTGCCGGTCGAGGTCCGCTACGACGACTTCACCGACGACGTGCTCGCCAATCGACTCGTCAAGGCCGCGGCCGACCGTCTCGGCAAGCTTCGCATCCGTTCAGCACAGTCGCGCCTCGATCTCGCCTGGGTCGCCGCGACACTGGACAACGTGAGCTTGGTCGACTTCCCGGCGAATGCCGTCCCCGAGGTCAAGTTCGACCGCCTGAATGAGCACTACCGGGAGGCGGTCACCCTCGCGCGGCTCATCCTTCGCCACGCGTCCTTTGAAGCCGCGCGCGGCGCCGTGCGGGCGAACGGCTTCCTGATGGACATGAACGACGTCTTCCAGGAGTTCGTGACGCGGGCGCTACGCGAGGAGCTCCGCCTATCCGAACGCGCGTTCCGGTCAGACCGTCGATTGCCGCCAATCCACCTCGATACAGCAGGACGGGTGCGACTCAAGCCGGACCTCTCCTGGTGGAACGGCCTGACCTGCACCTTCGTCGGCGACGCAAAGTACAAGCGCGTCAAGCACGCCCATGTGCCCAACGCCGATCTCTACCAGCTCCTCGCCTACACCACCGCCCTCGACCTGCCCGGAGGCCTGCTGGTCTACGCCGAAGGAGAGGCCGACGACGTCGAGCATCGAGTTCGCCACGCCGGGAAGCAGCTCGAAATCGCCACACTCGACCTGTCAGGCAGCATCGAGAGCCTGAGAAGCGAGATCGGCAGGCTGGCTGAACGAGTCCGCGCGCTTCGCCGCAGCGCCATCGAGCTCCGCCAAGCCGCCTGAAGATGCTGGACTTCGACAGGCGTGCGGGCCTGCTAGCGATTGGCCCCGGCCAATCTGCTCTCGGAGGAGGCCGCTGAAGCAGGCAGCACTTCCCGATCGATCGCCGCACCTTGCCTAGCCTCGACAACGGACACGTCGTACGCAGCCTGGAGGTTCATCCACAGAACCGCGCCCGTGCCCATGTAGCGCCCAAGGCGAACTGCCGTCTCCGCGCTAACGGAACGCTCCCCGCGGAGAATTGCCGTGATTCGATTCGCTGGAACTCGGAGCGCGAGTGCCAGTTGGTTGGCAGTCAGTCCTCGAGCTTCGAGTTCTGCCTTGAGAATCTGGCCCGGGTGGTTTTTCACTCTGGTCATCGTCACCCCTTGTGGTAGTCCTCAATCGCGACGTCCTGAGCATTCCCCCTGGCGAACCGGAAAGTCAGTCGCCAACGCGCGTTGATCGTCATGGAACTCGTACCCTTCCGCTTGCCGCTGAGGGCGTGCAGTCGAACCGACCGGAGGGCGCGGAGCGAGTCGAGCGACGGGGCCGCATCGAGTGTGTCCAGAAGGAGCAACGCACGGTCATAGTCCAAGCCACGGAATCCTCGTTGGCGATCCTCCTCGAACAGCCGCCGGGTCTTGCTGTCAGCGAAGGACCGAATCACCGCCGGATTGTAGTACAAGACACGTACTACGCCAGACGTCGCACTTCCCGCTGAAGCAGCTTGGCCGGCCATGGTAGTCGACCGCTGCGGCAGTTGACGTCAGCGAACTCGGCAGACAACCCGTTACCTGCATGCCGGAACAGCCGATACGCTGGCGCGCCCGAAGGGGCCGACCGTGCGACGACTCACCGACTACCGCGTCCTGACCTTCGACTGCTACGGCACCCTGATCGACTGGGAGACCGGCATCTGGGACGCCTTGCAGCCGCTGATCATGCGGAACCCCGACGCCGAGGTCACCCGCGACGCCGCGCTGCTTGCGTTCGGGCAGTGCGAGAGCCTTCAGGAGCGGGAGACGCCTGATCTGCTCTACTCCGACCTGCTAGCTCGCGTGCATGGACGCATCGCCGACCGCTTGGGCATGCAAACGGACCCGGAACTCGATGAAGCGTTCGGCGCCTCGGTTCCAGACTGGCCGGCGTTCGCCGACACCGCGGACGCCTTGCGGGTCCTCAAGCGCCACTTCCGGCTCGTCATTCTCTCCAACGTTCACAAGGACGGCATCGTCGGCTCGAACCGCAAGCTCGGAGTCGAGTTCGACGCGATCTACACGGCCGAGGACGTTGGCTCCTACAAGCCGGCAGACGCGAACTTCGAGTACCTGGTCGCGCACCTCCAGTCCGACTTCGGACTCGACCGGTCCGACATCCTGCACACCGCGCAGAGCCTCCACCACGACCATGTGCCGGCGAACCGGTTCGGGCTCGCCAACGCCTGGATCGACCGGCAACGCCTCTCCGAGGGCGGAAGCTGGGGTGCTACCGAACGTGTCGAGACGATGCCGACCACCGACTTCGTGTTCTTCTCGATGGGCGAGATGGCAGCGGCCGTGGCGGCGTGCGCGAGCACCGGGGCCTAGGGCCGAACCGCGGGCGCCATTCCTCAGCCGTCCTCCTCCACCGTCAACCGATACTTCGCAGCGGCGAGGTACCTGGCCTCCTGACGCAGGTCGGCCCTGGTCAGGGGCGACTTCTCCAGCCAGGCCGCGGGCAGCACGAGCCTCAGATCACGACCGTCGACTTCGAGCTTGACCGCCAGTGGTTCGTCCCGCCGGCTCCGGTGGAGCACTGCCGCGAGCCGCAGCAGGACGGCGCCGCGCCGGGCCGGTTGCCTCCATCCCGAGGGAAGGCGATCGAAGATCTGGCGCGGGAACTTGCGGCGGTGGCTGCGCACGAGCGAAGCCAGCAGCAGTTGTTCCTGGAGCGAGAACCCGTGCATCTCCGCGTTCTCGACGATGTAGGCGCCGTGCTTGTGATAGCCGGCGTGGTTGATGTCAAGGCCGACCTCGTGCAACTGGGCCCCCCAGGAGAGCATGAGCCACGGGAGTTTCCCGGTGAGATTCCACGATTCGGCACACTGCCCCAGGAGCTGCAGCGCGGTTTCCCGAACTCTCTCCGCCTGCTCCGGCTGCACGTGATAGCGCCTGGCCATCGACTCGACGGCCGCGTGCCGGGTGTCTTCGTGGTGCAGACGGCCGAGCAGGTCGTACAGGGCACCCTCCCGCAGGGCGCCGCCGGCAACTCGCATCTGCTCGATGCCCAGCGCCTTGAACACCGCAAGCAGCACGGCGACGCCGCCGGCGAACACCGGCGCCCGCCCGTCGCTGAGGCCCTTGATGCCACCCTGCACCGTGGTTCCCCGTTCGAGGAGCAGTTCGCGAAGGCGCAGCAGGGCCTCGAGCGTGATTCCCTGCTCGCACCAGCCCGCCGCCTGCACGACTTCCGCCACCGAGCGAACGGTCCCCGACGAACCGACCGCGACTCGCCAGCCGGCGCCGTTCCGGAAACGGCGCTCGACCGGTTCCAGCTCCTGCAGGGCCGCGATCTCCGCCCGACGCCACCGCTTCTCCTTCACCCGGCCGTTCGGGAAGTGCCGCAGGCTGAAGCTGACGCAACCCATGTACAGGCTTTCGAGATCGAGCGGCCGCGAGCCCTCGCCGATGATCAGCTCGGTCGAGCCGCCGCCGATGTCCACCACCAGGCGCCGTTCGTCGCCGGCCAGGCTCCTCGACACGCCCAGGTAGATCAGCCGCGCCTCCTCGAGGCCCGACACGATCTCCACCGGATGGCCGAGCGATCGTTGCGCCGCCTCCAGCAGGTCGCGGGCGTTGCGCGCCTGCCGCAGCGTGTTCGTGCCGACGACCCGGACCGTTCCCGGAGGAAACGAGCGCACGCGTTCACCGAAGCGGCCGAGACAGTCGAGCGCCCGCGCCGTCGCCTCCGGGGTCAGGCGTTTACGCTCATCGAGTCCGGCTGCGAGCCGCACGAACTCCTTTCGCCTGTCGACGAACACGAGCTGGCCACCCCGAACTTCGGCCACGACCAGATGAAAGCTGTTGGAGCCCAGGTCGGCGGCAGCAACCACCTCCGGATCCGTCGGCGGGAGAGGGAGCGAGTGCTGCGAGTCGGCCATTCGCGCGCAAGTATGATGACTCGCCTCAATCGGGACCGGTCGCTCTACTTCAGGATCGATCGGAAGTCTGGAATACCTCACCATGCCGGTGGAACTTCGCTCCGACACGATGACCCGGCCATCCCCCGCCATGCGCAGGGCGATGGCGGCCGCGGAGGTCGGGGATGACGTCTTCCGCGAAGACCCGACGGTCAACCGCCTGCAGGAACGCGTGGCGGACCTGCTCGGACGGGAGGCGGCCCTGTTCGTCCCTTCCGGCACCCAGGGCAATCTCTCCTCTCTGCTCGGGCACGAGCTGCCCCGCGGCAGCGAGGTGCTGCTCGAATCGAACGCGCACATCATCAACCACGAGAACAACGGCATCACCGGCATCGGCGGACTCCTGCCGCGTGCGGTGACGGCGGCGGCCCGCGGCATCCTGGCGCCGGAACAGGTCGAGGCGGCGATTCAGCCCGACCACCCGACCGCGGCTCCGACCCGGCTGCTCTGCCTGGAGAACAGTTGCAACCACGCCGGCGGAACCGTCTATGAACCGGAACGCACGCGGGCGCTCTGCGACCTGGCGCACCGCCGCGGTCTGCGCGTCCACCTCGACGGCGCGCGGCTCTTCAATGCCGCGACCGCTCTCGGCTGCACGCCGGCCGAGGCCGCGGGGCCCGTCGACTCGCTCTCCTTCTGCTTCTCGAAGGGTCTGGGCGCGCCGGCCGGCTCCATCGTCGCCGGCTCCCGCGACTTCATCCGCAACGTCCGGCGTTACCGGCAGATGTGCGGCGGCCAGATGCGCCAGGTCGGCGTGCTCGCCGCCGCCGCCGAGGTCGCGCTCGACGAGAGCCCGCCACTGCTGGTCCAGGACCACGAGAACGCCCGTCTGCTCGCGGACACCCTGAACGATCTTCCCGGCGTCGCCCTGATCGCCGAGCAGCGAACGAACATCCTCATCTTCTCGGTCGAGGGGACCGGCCGGAGCGCGCCGGATTGCGTCGAAGCTCTTGCACGCGAGAACGTGCTCTGCCTGGACGTTAGCCCGATCCATATCCGGCTGGTCACCCACCGCGACGTGAGCCCGGAGGAGACGGCGCAGGCGGCCGAAGCCCTGACCCGGGTGTTCGGTGGCTGAAGAACGCGGCCTGGTCCCGGTCAGGCCGTTCGACGAGCTGAAGGTTGGCGAGACCTTCCCGCTGCCCAGCCGCACGGTGACCGACGCCCACTTCGCGGCGTTCCAGGCAATCTCGGGAGACAACCACCCGATCCACTACGACCTCGAATACTGCCGGTCCCAGGGCCACGACGGGCTGCTCGCCCACGGTCTCCAGGTGCTCTGCTACACCGCCGCCGGATCCGGCACCTTCGCCGACGTGGTCGGACGGGCCATGGTCGGCTACATCGACCAGTCATGCCGGTTCCTGAAGCCGGTGTATCCGGGGGACACGCTGTACCCGACGCTACGCATCGCGGAGCTGAAGCGCCAGCGGTCAACCGGCGTCATCGTGCTGGAGAGCGAGATCGACAACCAGCGGGGCGAGCGGGTGCTGGAGGGGCGGCAGAGCTACCTGGTGCGCCTGTAGCGCTACCGCAACGGCTCGAAGTCGAACACGGGCACCGCGGATCCTTCGAGCGGCACCGCCTCGACCCGGAACACGCGGCGCAGCAGGTCCGGGTTCAGCACTTCCGCCGGCGGACCCTCCGCGATCAGGGCGCCGCCGTCAAGGACCGCCACTCGATCGGCGAAACGGGCGGCGGCGTTCAGATCGTGCAACACCAGCACGACGGAGCGACCTTCATCGACCAGGTTGCGCGCCAGCCCCAGCAGGTCGAGACCGTGGGCGAGATCGAGGTTCGAGGTCGGTTCGTCAAGCAGCAGGACCTCGGCCTCGGTGGCCAGACAGCGCGCCATCAACACGCGCTGCAACTCGCCTCCCGACAACGTCGTCACCCGTCGGTCGGCGAGCGCCAGAACGTCCGTGTCGTCCAGGCAGCGGTCGATCCATCCGCGGTCGGCGGAACGGGTGCCGAACAGGCGGTTTTCGTGCGGATAGCGGCCCAGGGTGACGAACTCCCGCACCGTGAACTCAAAGGTCGGGCGGACCGTCTGCGGCACGTAGGCCACCCGCCGGGCCGCCTGCCGGCGCGGCAACGCCGACAGATCGAAGCCCCCCAGCAGGGCCTTGCCTTCCGTCAGGCGCCAGGTACCGCTCAGAAGCCGCAGCAGGGTCGACTTGCCGGCGCCGTTCGGCCCCACGACGGAGGTCAGCATGGCCGGCTCGATGGCGAGGTCGACGTCGCGCAGCAGCCACCGTCCCCGGCGCTCGACGCCGCCGTCGACGAGCTCGAGCCGCGGCGCCCGGCGCGCGGAGCCCCTCACTTCCATCATCGGGACACCGCCACTTCACTCTCGTGGCGAACCAGCAGGAACAGGAAGAACGGGGCGCCGACGAAGGCGGTGACCACTCCCAGGAATACCTCTTCCGGGGCCACCAGGGTCCGCGCCAGGAGGTCGGCGCCGACGACGAACCAGGCTCCGGTAAGGAAAGCCGCCGGCAGCAGGCGGCGGTGCACCGGGCCCAGCAGGAGGCGCACGAGGTGCGGTACGACGAGACCCACGAAACCGACCACGCCGCTGACCGCGACCGCGCTGCCGGTGAGGATCGCGGCGCTCCAGAGCACCGCCCGCTTCGTCTTCTCGATGTCGACGCCGAGCGAGGCGGCCACTTCCTCACCCTCGAGCAGCAGGTCGAGGTCGCGCGCGAACCAGACCGCCATGGCGCAGCCGATCACCATCCCAGGCAGCACCATCCCGACATGGACCCAGCCGCGGTCGGTAACGCCGCCCATCATCCAGTAGGCGATGCGGCGGGCCGCCTCGTACTGCTCCCAGGAACGGGCGATGAGCCACGAATTGAAGGCGGCCAGCAGCGCGTTCAGGGCGACGCCGGCCAGCAGCAGGGTGGTAACCGGCGTGTATCCGTCACGGGTCGCAATCCGGGTGACGATCAGAAGCGAAAGCAGCGCGCCCGCGACCGCGAACAGCGGGGCGGCGAGCAGGAAGGTGCCGGCCAACCCGAAGGTCAGGGCGAAGACCGCGCCGGCGGCGGCGCCGGTGCTCGTGCCGACGATCCCGGGCGACGCCAGGGGATTGCGGAAGAGCCCCTGCATCTGGGCGCCGGCCAGGGCCAGACAACCGCCGACCATCGCCGCCACGACCACCCTGGGCGCCCGAAGCGACCAGACGATCGTGTCCACGCTCGGGTCGGCGGCCCTCTCGCCGGGAAGCAGGTGGCGCGCAAGGACCGCCAGCACGTCGCCTTCGTCGATAGCCACAGCCCCCCGGAACAGGCCGATGCCGGCGAACGCCAGGAGCAGCACCGCACCGGCGGCCATGTACCACCAGAACCCGGCCCGATTCCCGGCGAAGGCGATCCTCATTCCGCCGCAGCCACGGGCTTCCCGGCGCCCGCGGCCTCGATCCGCTCCGACGCCCGCACGAGTGCGTCCGCGAGCCGGTCGACCATGCCGGCAACGTGATGCGAGATCGCCGCCATATCCCTCCCGTCGAGGGACTCCAGATTGCCGAGCCGGGCCGCCCGCGTGCCGTCCAGTGTGCCCACGCCGGCGTCGTTGGCCCCGTAGGAGTCCGTGAAGATGACGTCCGGGTCCCAGATCACGACCTGCTCGGCACTGATCCGGGGCCAGCCCTCGAGACCGTTCTCGGCGGCCAGATTCACCGCGCCGAGGTAGCGCACGGCATCGTCGAAGACGGTCCGGCTGCCCAGCACGACGCCCCCGCTCCAGTGGACGATACGCAGGCCGGCGACCCGCGACGCGGCCCGAGCGCGGGTCTCGGCAAGCCGCAACTGCATCGACTCGACGAGCCGCTCCGCCTCACGGTCGCGGCCGATCGCGAAACCGACGATGCGGATGTTCTCCGCGATCGCCGCAAGGCTCTCGTGATTGAGCAGGACGACGACCGGCACGCCCGCGGCCTCCAGTTGAGCGAGGGTTTCCTGCGTGTTGAAACTCGCGGCGAACACCAGATCGGGGGAGGCCGCCAGGATCTCCTCCGTGCTGAAGCCGCCGACCCGCCCAAGACGCCGGGCCCGGTCCGCGCTGGCGCTGAACTGCGGGTCGCCGGCGAACGGCGACAGGAGCACGATCCGCTCCGGTTCCGCGATCTCCAGCAGGATCTCGTCGGTCGCCAGCGTCCGCGAAGCGATCCGCTCGGGCGGCGCCGTCAACCTCACCACCCTCCCGCCGCCTCGAATCTCACGCCAGGCACCGTCGGTGCCGGGCTCGACCAGTTCGAGCCGGGCGCCCTCAACGCTCCGCAGGTAGTGCGCGTGATCGCCCGTCAGGTCGAGCGGCGTGCCGCCCTCCGCTTCGGCGCCGCTGCCGGAAGGGCGCGCACAGGCGCCGGCCAGGATCGCCGTGGCGACCGCCAGGCTGAGCACCTTGCGAACGCCTTTCGCCGCGGTCGTAGCGAGCATCGGGATCGAAGCTATACTGCCGCCCCCCCAGGACCAAGAACACGAGAGAGCAATCCATGAGCATCAAGATCGGGGACCCGATCCCGGAAGCCAGTTTCAAGCAGATGACCCAGAACGGCATCGTCGACGTTTCGACCCGCGAGCTGTTCGAGGGCAAGAAGGTCGTTCTCTTCGCGGTGCCCGGCGCGATGACCCCGACCTGCTCGGAGGTCCACATGCCGGGTTTCATCGAGAACCTCGCGGCGATCAAGTCGGCCAACGTCGACACCGTGGCCTGCCTCGCCGTCAACGATGTCTTCGTGATCAACGAGTGGCGCAAGGCGCGAAGCATCCCCGACGACATCGTCCTGCTGTCCGACGGCAATGGCGAGTTCACCTCGAGGATCGGGCTCGAACTCGACGCTTCGCGTTTCGGCATGGGAACCAGGTCGAAACGCTACGCAGCGATCGTCGACGACGGCGTGGTGACCTACCTCGGCGTCGAGCCGGCCGGTGAAGTCGGCGTCAGCGGCGCCGAAGCGGTCATCGAACAGCTCGGCTGAGTCGCCCCACAGTTCTCCGCCTGGGAGTCTCTTGACCAACCACAGGGTCGACAGCCTCACGGATTCGATCTACGTCCCCTTCGACGAGGAGGCGTGGGGACGGCTGCGGGCTGAAACGCCGCTGCCGCTCTCCGAGAAGGAACTGGAGCGCCTGCGCGGCATCAACGAGCAGGTCTCGCTCGAGGAGGTCGCGCAGATCTACCTGCCGATGTCGAGGCTGCTCAATCTCTACGTCGGCGCCACGCAGGATCTCTACCGGGCCAGCAGCACGTTTCTGGGAGGCCTGACGGCCAAGGTGCCCTACATCATCGGAATCGGCGGCAGCGTCGCGGTCGGCAAGAGCACCACCGGACGTATCCTCCGCGAATTGCTCGCCCGCTGGCCGAACCACCCCCAGGTCGACCTGGTGACGACCGACGGTTTCCTCCATCCCAACGCGGTCCTGGAAGAGCGGGACCTGATGGACCGCAAGGGCTTCCCGGAGAGCTTCGACCTGCGCACGCTGGTGAACTTCGTGCTCCAGGTCAAGTCGGGTGAGCGGAGAGTCGAGCATCCCGTGTACTCGCACCATTCGTACGACATCCTTCCCGGTGTCACCGAGGTCGTCGACCAGCCCGACATCGTGATCCTCGAGGGCCTGAACGTGCTGCAGGCCCGCTCCCAGTCGCCTTCGCGGAACAGCCGGCTCATGCTCTCCGACCTCTTCGACTTCTCGATCTACGTCGACGCCGAGACGGAAGTCATCGAGCGGTGGTACGTCGAGAGGTTCCTGACCTTCCGCGACACGGCGTTCCGGGATCCGGACGCCTACTTCCACCGCTATGCCAGCCTGAGCGAGAGGGACGCGATCGACACCGCCCGGGGCATCTGGAAGACGATCAACGAACCGAACCTGGTCCAGAACATCCTGCCGACCCGCGAGCGGGCGGATCTGATCCTGGAGAAAGCGCCGGACCACGCCGTGCGGCGGATCCGGCTGCGCAAGCTCTAGCGGGACGGCAGCCAGCTCGGCTCGCGCAACGCGCCCGTCTCGTCCAGAAGCTCATCGAGCCGTGCCGAGAGCCGGTCAAAGAGCGCCTTGAGTTCCAGCACGTCGCGGGCCCAGTCGTCGCGGGGGTTCCGGGCGGCGTTCGCGGCCGCCACCCGAAGCCGGGTCTCGACGTTGCCGGCGCCGTGACGGGTGATGAAGCCGCCCAGGAGATTGCGCCGCTCCTCCGGGTCCGCCTGCACGTCGTAGAGCTCGTAGCGATCCCAGACGCCGTGGAAGCGCATGAACTTGTAGCGATCGGTGCGAACCCCCAGCACGGTGGGCGTCTGGGGAAAGCTCCGCTCCCAGAAGTACTCGTAGAGGAAGGCGTCGCGCCACGGCGGCCGCTCGGCGCCGGGACCGGCCTCGAGCAGGCCGAAGAAGGACCGACCCTGAACCGTTCCAGGGACCTCCAGCCCCGCGGCCTCGAGGAAGGTGGGGGCGAAGTCGAGGTTGACGATCATCTCGGGACGCCTGAGGCCCCCGGCGCCGCCGCCGAGCCACGGCGCCATCACCACCAGCGGCACCCGGATCGACGCCTCGTACATCGTCCGCTTGTCGATCAGACCGTGTTCGCCGAACTGGAAGCCGTTGTCCGACGTGAAGACGAGCAGGGTCTCTTCCAGCAGGCCCCGCTCCTCCAGCGCTCCGACGATCCGGCCCACGCTGTCGTCCACGCCGCGCATCGTCTCCGCGTAGTCCACGGCGAACTGCTGGAAGTCGACCGAGTTGTCGTACAAGCCGTCGACGCCGTGCCAGCTCCGCCGCTGCGCCTCGACCCAGTTCGGCTTGCCCTCGTAGTTCTCGTGCCGGTTCGGCATCGTCACCGGCGGTGGATACCGCTGCCCGGCATAGCTGCCGAGATGGCGTTCCGCCGGCCGGAACGACGCATGCACGGCCTTGTGCGACACATAGAGCAGGAACGGCGCCTCCTCCCCTTCGGCGCCGGCCAGGAAGTCCAGCGCGTAGTCCGTGATCAGGTCCGTCGTGTAGCCCTGCCGCGGCACCCGTTCGCCGTCGACGTTGAAGGTCTGGTTGTAGTAGAGGCCCTGGCCCGGGAACGAGACCCAGCGATCGAATCCGGGTCGGGGGGCGTCGGACGTACCCCCCATGTGCCACTTGCCGACGAAGGCGGTTCGGTAGCCCGCACCCTGGAGTTCCTGCGGGAAGGTCGGCGTGTCCGGATTCAACCGGGTGCGGTTGTCGAGCACGCCGTGCCGGTGGGCGTACTGCCCGGTGAGGATCGAAGCGCGGCTCGGCGAGCACAGAGAGGTCGTCACGAAGGCGTTCTCGAACAGCACGCCGCGCTCGATCAGGCGGTCGAGATGAGGCGTCTCGAGGAACGGGTGGCCGAGCGCGGACGCCGCGTCGAAGCGCTGGTCGTCGATCAGGATGAAGACGATGTTCGGCCGCTCGTCCGCCCGGGCCGGCGCCACGACCGGCAGCGTCGCCATGCAAGCCGCGGCCAGGAGCGCTCCGACACTCGGTGCCGTCATCCGTCTTCGTTGATTCGTCGTCATGGTCAGTTCCTCATACCGCTTGCCCGGAATCGGTACGCCCCAGGCCCACGGCGGCCAGTTCCTCCGCATCGTAGTTCCATCGCCGGTAGTTCCACATCCACTGCTCCGGCTGCACCCGTACTCTCCGTTCGATCGCAGCCGCGATTCTCTGCGACAACTCCACCGGATCGCGCGAGCCGCCGGGCCGGCGCAGCATCTCGCTCTCCAGGCGGTAGCTGAAGGGCCCTTCGCGGATACAGAAAGCGGCGATCAGCGGACAGTCGCGCTTGGCCGCCAGCGCCGCGGGACCGCCGACGAACACGGTGCGGCGACCCAGAAAGTCCACCTCCGGGCCGCGCCTCTGGTCGGGTCTCTGGTCGACGACCATGATCAGGGTTTCCCGGCGTTTGAGGCAGCTCAGCATGTCCCGCAGGAGGGACGTCCGACCGCTCCAGATCACCCGGACCCCGGCCCGGGCGCGCATCCGCTCGACGAACGCGGACGCCGCCCTGGCGCGCGATGGCTTGGCCACCGCGCAGACCGGCGACGAGGAGGCGCGGACAGTGCTCTGGGCCAGCAGTTCCCAGGCGCCCAGGTGACCGGTGACCAGCACCTGACCGCGGCCGTGCTCCTCGACATCGGCCATCAGTTCCCGCAGATCGTCGAAGCCATCCATCGACGCGACGTCGAGCCGTTTCCGGTCGAAGCTGATCCGGACCGTCTCGAGGGCCGCCACGATCTGGTGGCGCACGCAGCGCCATTCCAGGTCACGCGCCTCCGGCGACCCCGGAGGCAGCCGCAGTACGACCGCGAGGTTCTGCCGCATCAACCGGACGTCGCGCGGCGTCACGCCCCGCAGGTGCGCGAGAAGGCCGGAAGCAGGCCCGAACAAACCAACCGGCAGCAGGCGGATCAGCCAGGAGACGGCATGGAGAAAGGCTCCGGTGGTGCGGTCGGTCATGTCGGTACAAGAGTGTAAGTGGCGACGGTGTACTATGCCGGCTCTTGAGCGAACAACCCGACCCTTCGGCCTACTGGCGGGCAAACCTGCGGTTGATGGCGATCCTGCTCTCCATCTGGTTCGTCTGCTCCTACGTCCTCGGCATCTTCCTGGTCGAGCCGCTGAACGGCGCCCAACTCGGCGGCTTCCCGCTCGGGTTCTGGTTCGCGCACCAGGGGTCGATCTACGTCTTCATCGTCCTGATCCTCGTCTACGCGGCGATGATGGACCGGCTCGACCGCCGCTACGGCGTCGACTGAGCCGGTCGCAGACGCCCGACTCTGACGCCCGCCGACCGCCGCGATGAACGTTCAGGCCTGGACCTACCTGATCGTCACAGCGACCTTCGCGCTGTACATCGGCATCGCCTGGTGGAGCCGCGTCAGGACCACGTCGGGCTTCTACGTCGCCGGTCGCGGCGTGCCGGCCGTGGCCAACGGCATGGCGACGGGCGCCGACTGGATGAGCGCGGCCTCCTTCATCTCGATGGCGGGCCTCATCTCCTTCATGGGCTACACCGGCACCATCTACCTGATGGGCTGGACCGGCGGCTACGTCCTGCTGGCGCTCCTGCTTGCCCCATACCTCCGCAAGTACGGCAAGTTCACGACCTCCGAGTTCGTCGGCGACCGCTACTACTCCGACGCCGCCCGGCTGGTGGCAGCCGCCTGCACCATCTTCGTCTCGTTCACCTACATCGCCGGCCAGATGCGCGGCGTCGGGGTCGTCTTTTCGCGCTTCCTGGAAGTCGAGGTCCACTGGGGCGTGATCATCGGCGTGGTCATCGTCTTCTTCTATGCCGTGCTCGGCGGCATGAGAGGCATCACCTACACGCAGGTCGCCCAGTACTGCGTCCTGATCGTCGCCTTCCTGATTCCGGCCGCGGCCATCTCGTGGAAGATCACCGGGAATCCGATCCCGCAGTTCGGGTTCGGCGGCACGGTGCAGGAAGGCCAGCAGGCCGGCGTCTTCCTGCTCGAGGCGCTGGACGCGCTGCACCGGGAACTCCGCCTGCCCGAGTACACGGCAGCCTTCGTGCCGGGCAAGAAGAGCATGATCGACGTCACCGCGATCGCGCTGGCGCTGATGGTCGGCACCGCCGGACTCCCCCATGTGCTCGTCCGCTTCTACACCGTGCGCAGCGCCCGCGCGGCGCGCTGGAGCGCGCTCTGGGCGCTGGTCTTCATCGGTCTGCTCTACACCACGGCGCCCGCCGTCGCCGCCTTCGCCCGCGTCAACCTGATCTCGACGCTGCACAACACGAGCTACAGCGAGGTGCCGGAGTGGTTCAGGAGCTGGGAGACCACCGGCCTGATCTCGTTCGACGACCAGGACGGCGACGGGGTGATCGATATGTCCGACGGGGCCAACGAGCTGACCGTCGACCAGGACATCATGGTCCTCGCCAACCCGGAGATCGCCGAGCTGCCGGCGTGGGTGGTCGCCCTGGTCGCCGCCGGCGGACTCGCGGCGGCGCTGTCGACCGCGGCCGGTCTCCTGCTGGTCATCGCGTCGGCGATCTCCCACGACATCGGCAAGTCGATCCTGTGGAAGGACATGAGTTCGCGCAGGGAACTCCTGCTCGCGCGCGTGACCGCTTCCGTCGCGGTGGTCGTCGCCGCCTACTTCGGCATCTCGCCGCCCGGCTTCGTCGCCCAGGTTGTGGCCTTCGCCTTCGGACTCGCCGCGTCCAGCTTCTTCCCCGTCCTGGTACTCGGCATCTTCACCAAGAGCACAACGAAGGAGGGCGCGATCACCGGCATGAGCAGCGGCATCCTGTTCACCGGCGCCTACATCGTCTACTTCCGCCTGATCCGGCCGGAAGCGACCGCCGAGGACTGGCTGTTCGGCATCAGCCCCGAGGGCATCGGCGCCGTCGGCATGCTGATCAACTTCGCTCTTGCCATCATCGTCAGCCGGTTCACGAAGCCGCCGCCGGATGAGGTGCAGCAGTTGGTAAGCGAGATTCGGCTGCCGCGCGAGCGGGCGGCAGACGGCTAGCTCCCGGACGGCAGCGCCGTCAGTTGCTCGCGCAGCGTCGAGTAGCGGCGCAGGTCGGAGGCTTCCTCGACGGCTTTCTGGAGAGCCCACTTCTGGCCGACGATGACGACGAGCTTCCGGCCGCGGGTGATCGCCGTGTAGAGCAGGTTGCGGCGCAGCATGACGTAGTGGTGCGTCGTTACCGGCACGACGACCGCCGGGTACTCGGAGCCCTGCGACTTGTGGACGGTGACCGCGTAGGCCAGCATGAGGCGGTCCAGGTCGCTGAAGCGGTACTCGACGGGGCGGCCGTCGAAGGCGATCGTCATCTTCTCGGCGCCCGGGTCGATCGACTGGATGCGGCCGAGGTCGCCGTTGAACACGTCCTTGTCGTAGTCGTTCTCGGTCTGCATCACCTTGTCGCCGGCGCGGTACTTCCAACCAAAGCGCTCGACCTCGACGGCGCCTGACTCCGGCGCCGGGTTCAGCACGGCCTGCAGGGTCACATTCAAGGTCCGTACGCCCAGTGGACCGCGGTTCATCGGCGACAGGACCTGGACGTCGCGGATCGGATCGAGACCGAACCGACGGCCGATCCGCCCGGCGACGATTTCCACTACCTTGCGCTGGCCGTCCTCGGCGTCCTCTGCCGGCACGAAGTAGAAGTCGCTCAGTTCGCCTCGCGCGGACTCGAGCGCCGGCAGGTAGCCCCGGTTCACGCGATGCGCGTTGCGCACGATCCGGCTGTTGTCGGCCTGCCGGAAGATCTCCCGAAGACGCGCTACCGGGATGGCGCCTGAGTCGATCAGGTCCCGCAGCACCTGGCCCGGGCCGACCGAGGGCAACTGGTCCGCGTCGCCGATCAGCAGCAGCGACCCCTCCGCCGGCAGCGCCTGGAGCAGTGCCGCCATCAGCTCGACGTCTACCATGGAGGATTCGTCGACGACCAGCAGGCCGCAATCGAGCGGGCGCAGGCGGCCGCGGCGGAAGGCGCCGCTCGACGGGTCGATCTCCAGCAGCCGGTGGATTGTCCTCGCCGTCTCACCGGTGCTCTCGCCGAGCCGCTTGGCCGCCCGACCCGTAGGCGCGCAGAGCGCGCAGCGCACATTGCGGGTCTTCAGGATCCGCAGCAGAGCGTTGACCAGAGTCGTCTTGCCAACCCCCGGGCCACCGGTAATCACGGCGACGCGCGAACAGAGGCTCGTCTCCACCGCGGCGCGCTGGGTCGGCGCGAGCGTCACGTCGAGACGCTGCTCCACCCACGCCAGGGCTTTCGTGGCTTCGATATCGGCCCAGGACGGCGGGTCGGCCCGAATCAGCTCCCCCAGCCGGCGGGCGATGGCGCGCTCAGCCGACAGCAGCGGCGGCAGGAATACGGCCTCTTCGCCGTTCAGACGCGTGACAGCCAGCCGCCCGGCGTTCAGTTCGTCCGACAGCGCGGTGGTCAGAATCTCCTCCGGGATCTTCAGCAGTTCCTGCGCCTGTTCGAGGAGCTCGTTCCGGGGAAGCCCGCAGTGTCCGGCGCCTCGCGCCTGCTCCAGCGTGTAGCCGAGGCCGGCCCGCGCACGCGGCAGACCCTCGCGGTCCTTGCCCAGACTGGCGCCGATGCTGTCCGCGATCCTGAAGCCGATGCCGCGGATGTCCCTCGCCAACCGGTACGGATCCTCCGTGAGCAACGTCGCCGCGTCGGCGCCGTAGGACTTATAGATCCGGGCCGCCCGTGCCGAGCCGAGGCCGTGCGTCTGCAGGAAGACCATGATGTCCCGCACAGCCTTCTGGTCCCTGAATCCTTCGCTCAGACTCTTCGCCCGCTTGGGACCAATGCCGGGAACCTCCACCAGGCGCTCAGGCTCGTTCTCGATGATGTCGAACACGTCCTCGCCGAACGCCTTGACGAGGCGCTTCGCCATCTTGGGGCCGACGCCATGCACCTTGCCCGAACCGAGGTAGCGACGGATGCCGTCCAGCGAATCGGGCGGCGATACAGCAAGCCGCTCGGCCTGGAACTGGACCCCGTGGTTGGGGTCGTTCTTCCACGAGCCGGACGCCTGGATCGTCTCCCCCTGTGAGACCAGTGGCAGCCGTCCCACCACGGTCGTCAACTGGAAGCTGCCCCGTACCCGTATGCGGAGCACCGCGAATCCGTTGTCCGGATTGTGGAAGACGACCCGCTCGACGACGCCCGATAGCGCCTCGCGATCCCTGGCCGGCGTCGTCATGGCGGGCTGCCGCACCGCATCCCTCTCACGGGACACAGCTTACGCCCGATCGGTCGAAACCCGCGGGGCACCGCCGATCGGTGACACAATCACCGCCCTTCCCTCTCCGCCGTCACCCAAGCCCGAGGAGCCTCCGGCCATGACCGATACCTGCCGATTTGACCGCCTGGCGCTGAACGCCTCCGATCCCGCTGCCGCCGCCGACTGGTATGCGCGGCACTTCGGCGGCGAACTCCTGGCAAGCGCGGACGGCGCCGCCGCCCGCTTCCGGGCCGGCAACGGCACGGCGGACCTCCACTGGCGCGGCGCCGAGACTCCCGGCCCCAGCATCGGCACCGGACTTGATCACTCGGGCTGGTCCGTCGACAACCTGGACGATCTCCACGCCGCGATGCTCGCCGATGGCGCTACGGAGTTCTGGGAACCCCGGCACTTCGGGCCGGCGAAGCTCTACATCTCGTTCGTGACGGATCCCTGGGGCGCGAAGATCGAACTCCTCGAGGACGCGAAGCACCCCGGCTTCCACCACGTCCACATCCTGGGACCGGACTGCGAGGAGGACCGCTCCTGGTTGCTGGAACACGTCCCCGGTCCGGCCGAGACCTTCAAGGACGTCCTGCTCGCCGTCAACTACGGCACCATGCGGGTGCTGTTCCGGCAGACCGACGACGCACTGGAGCCGACGGCGGGTCGGGCGATCGACCACCTCGCCTGGACTTCGGCCGCGGGCGGCGGGCGCCATACCAGCCCGACCGGCGTCGACATCCAGGTGCGGGGGACCTAGCAGCCCGTGGGAGAAGTGCGTGTCGCACCGAGAGCGGTCAGGCGCCCGTCCAGCAAGGCGCGACGAGGGAGCATACCGGGCCGTATTCGACCGAGGAGCAACGACGCTGGGCGGGATGCATGGCCGCTCGAATGCAGCGCGACTTCTTCCACGGGCTGCTAGACCGCCGGCCCGTGAGTCTCTGGCCGCCGCCGCGGCGGGTCGAGGTCCCTGACGCCGCCGATCCCCTGGTCCTGCCGCCGGGCTCGCCCGTTCCGCTCCATGTGACCGCGGCGGGGGCAGAACCGGCGGAGGCCTCGGAGGAACTCGAGTTCGCGCTCGCGGGCCTGCGGCGCGCTCTGGCAACCACGGGGCACCAGCTCCTCCCCGCGGGTGCCGGGAACGGCTCCGGCGCCGGCGTCGCCTGCCGGGTCACGGTCGACTCGCCGGGCGCCGAGGGAGCCTCGCGTGTCGACCTTCCGACCGACGAGAGCTATCACCTGCGCACAGACCCGGACGGCATCACCATCCAGGCCGCGACGCCGACTGGCGTGTTCCGGGCGGCCACCACCCTGAAGCAGTGGCTCGCCTCGCGCGGTCGGCCGGCAGCCGCCGGCTTCGAGGTGCCGGCCACAGACATCGAGGACCGACCGGACTTCCCCATCCGCGGCGCGATGCTCGACGTCAGCAGGAACCGCGTGCCGCGGATGGAGTACCTCGAACGACTCGTCGACCGGCTCGCGGACTGGAAGATCAACCACCTCCAGCTCTACGTCGAACACACCTACGCCTACGCGGATCACGAGGAGGTCTGGCGCGATGCCTCGCCGTTCACCGCCGGCGAGATCCGGGAGCTCGACGCCTGGTGCCGGGAGCGGTTCATCGAACTGACGCCAAACCAGAACAGCTTCGGCCACTTCCACCGCTGGCTGATCCACGACCGGTACCGGCCGCTGGCAGAAGTGCCCGAGGGCTTCCAGCACCCCTTCTCCATCGACCCGGAGCCGTTCAGCCTGTGCGCCACCGACCCGCGGGTCCTCGATCTCCTCGTGGGTCTCTACGACGAACTGCTGCCCCAGTTCGGCAGCCGGCGCTTCAACGTCGGCCTGGACGAGACGTTCGACCTGGGCCGTGGGCGCTCGGCCGAGGCGTGCGAGGAACGGGGCAAACCGGCCGTGTACCTGGACTTCCTGCGCCAGGTCCACGGTCTCGCCACGGAGCGCGACCGGCAGATGCTGTTCTGGGGCGACATCATCCTCGAACACCCCGAGGTGATCGACCGCGTCCCCGCAGACGCGGTCGCGCTGTGCTGGGGTTACGACGCGAGTCACCCTTTCGAGGACCAGTGCGCCCGGCTGGCCACCTCGGGTAGAGAGTTCTGGGTGTGCCCGGGCACCAGCAGTTGGCACAGCTTCGGCGGCCGGCTGCAGAACGCCGTCGGCAACCTGGCCCTCGCCGCAACGGCCGGTTCGAAGGCCGGCGCTCAGGGCTTTCTCATCACCGACTGGGGCGACCACGGACACCTGCAGCCGCCAGTCATCGCCGAGCTACCGCTTTCCATCGGCGCCGGTTTCGCCTGGTCCGTTGATGCGGCGCGAGAAACAGCTAGCGGCCCCGAGCGGACCGAGGAGGCCTGGCTCGACCACGCTGTCCGGCTCGTCTACGACGGGGATGAGACCGTGGCTCGCACCGTCATCGACCTCGGCGCCATCGACCTCGACTGCGGCGGCCCGGTGATCAACGGCACCGCTCTCTTCTATCTCCTCCGGTTCATCGACGACGACCTCACCCACCGGCGCTTCCGGCGGCTCAGCATCGGCACGTTGCAGCGGACGTACGCCCGGCTGGCCGCCTCCAGGGACCGGTTGAACCGGGTCGAGAGCGATCCGAACCATGCCGCGCTGGACTGGACCTGCCGGATGATGATGTGGTGCTGCCAGTTGGGTGTCGCACGCCTCGCCGCCGGACGCGGCCTGCGGGCCCACCAGCTCCCACCGAAGGTTCGCGCCGCCCTCGGCGCCGACCTCCGCGACATCGCCGGCGACCTCCCCGACATCTGGCTCGCCACCAGCCGCGAGGGCGGCCTGCGAGAGTCGCAGGACCTTCTGCTGCGAGCGGCGGCCATTCTCGACTCTTGATCGCAAGGCAGGCGCGATCTAGCCTCCGGGGCGACCTGATCAACCGCGCGCGCCCGAGGAGAACACCAAGTGACCGACATCACTATCGTCACCGTCGAGGAGCAGCCCCTGCTGGCGGCGCGCACCAGCGCCACGTTCACCGAGGTTCCCGCCAAGCTCCTGCCCCTGATGGAGCGGGTCGGCGCCTTCGTGCGGGACCACGGCGTCGAGGGCGCCGGTCAGAACGTCTGGTTCTACCGCGACGTCAGCGGCGACCGGATGGAAGTCGACGTGGGCGTCCAGGTGCCCGCCTCGACCGAGGCGGCGGACGGCCTCGTCCGCTCGGCGACGCCGGCAGGCCGGTGCGCCCACGCCGTGCTCCACGGCGACTACAGCGAGATCCCCGGCGTCCACCAGGCGATCCACCGATGGTGCGCCGAGCAGGACCTCGCCCTCGCCGGTCCGTGCTGGGAGGTCTACGGCGACTGGAACGACGACCCGGCGAAGCGCCGCACCGACATGTACCACCTCCTGGCCTGACGGAAGAGACTCCCGCATGAAGGTCGGCGATCTCGTCGACGCGTTCCGCGATCGCTTCGGGGCCGAGCCCGACGTCATCGCCCGCGCGCCCGGCAGGGCCAACCTGCTGGGTGCCCACGTCGACTACAGCGAGGGCTGGGTGCTGCCGGCGGCGATCGACCGCGCAGTGTGGGTCGCGGCGCGACGGGCGCGCGGCAAGGAAACCCGGCTCGCGGCCCTCGATCTCGCCGAGAAGACCGCCTTCGACGCCGTGGAGCCCGCGCCACCCGTCTCGGAGCGCGGCGGACAGGCCTCCTGGGTCGACTATCCGCAGGGGCTGGCCTGGGCCCTCGGCCGGCGCGGGATCGAGGTACCGCCGATCGAAGCCGTCTTCGGAGGCGATCTGCCGATCGGAGCCGGTGTCAGTTCCTCGGCGGCCGTCGAGATGGCGTTCCTCGTCGCCTGGGAGCAACTCGCCGGCTTCGAACTGGACGGCATCGAACGCGCGGGCATCGGCCGGCAGGTCGAGAACGAGTACGTCGGCGTCCAGTCCGGCATCATGGACCAGTTCGCCTCGGTGCAAGGCCGCGAAGGACACGCCCTGCTGCTCGACTGCCGATCGCTCCAGCACGAGCTGATCCCGACCCCCGAAGACCTCGTCTTCCTGGTCGCGGACACCGGCGTCCGCCGCGCCCTCGCCTCCGGCACCGGTTTCAACGACCGCAAGTCCGAGTGCTTCCGCGCCGCGGACCTGCTGCGGCCCCATCTGCCGGAGCTCTCCACGCTCCGCGACCTGGAACCCGCCGACCTCGACCGCCTGCGACACATGCTCGAACCGCCGCTCGACCGCCGCGCCCGCCACGTCGTCACCGAGTGCCGCCGGGTCCTGGATGGCGCCGAAGCGCTGCGGCAAGGCGACCTGCGCGCGCTCGGCGACCTGATGGCCCAGTCCCACGGCAGCTCCCGCAACGACTACGACGTCAGCATCGAGGAACTCGACGTGCTCCAGGAAGCCGCCGCCGGCGCCGAAGGCTGTTACGGCGCCCGTCTCACCGGCGCCGGCTTCGGCGGTTGCGTGACCGCGATCACCAGCGAAGCCGCCGCCGGCCATGTACGCGAGCGCACCGCGGCGGCCTTCGAGCGCCGCTTCGGCCGGCGGCCCGAGATCCACACCTGCCGCGTCGGTGCCGGCGCCGGCGTGGTCCGAGCTAGCGCCGGCCGCCGGCGCTAGGCGCTTGGCCCGAAGTGACGAACGGCTTCGAGCAGGACTTCGGCGGGCCGGCCCAGGAAGGCCGCGCGCCAGCCCACCAGGTCGGGCCGCGGGCCGAACAGCACGATCGTGTCGCCCGAGCGCTCCTCGCCGGGCACCAGTCTGCCGGCGTCGACCCTCGAGCCGCGCGCCATGCCCGGCCTGAGTGCGGCGGATCGCGCCCTCAAACCCGTGGCGCCGGCCGCTCGCAGACGGCGAGCCTCCTGGCGGCAAGCCTCCCAGGTTTCGCGACCTCCGGTCAGAACGTCCACCGGCAGCCGCGGCGTCGCGAGTTCCTCCGTTCCGATATCGACGGCCCACAGCGTCCGCCGCGCGACCAGGAGGTCCGCCACATCACAGATTCCCTCGGCGCGAAGGAACTCCGCCCAGGCTCCGTCCGGGGTATCGCTCAGGTACTGCACGGGGCCTTCACCCTCTGCGTGCCAGCGTGCGTCGGGCTGCGAGCGTTCCGTCCAGAGGAATGGCCGGAGCGGCGCAACATGCCGGAACGCGATCACGTCGCAGGCGACGAATCGAGCCAGCGGGCGAGTTCCCGAACCCGGCGCGGCCCCGGTTCGTCGGGCTGCCAGTCGCCGGCAAGAAGCTCCGCGGCCGTAGCACCGTCGAGCTGATAGCGCGGCCTGTCGAACCAGAGCCGAACACCCTCGTCGGTGAAGCCGCCGGCAACGTGGAAAGTCACGAACGCCAGGTAGTGCAGCCGCGCGGCCACCCGGTCCGGCATCCTGCGCGCGCCAGAAAGGTAGCGGCGCAAACTGACCACCGAGACGGCGAGCAACCTGGCGAGCAGCTCGTGGCCCAACATGGCGTCGAGCTTCGGGCCTTCCGTCGCCGGTACCGGCGATTCCTCGAGCGCTTCGCTCAGTTGTTCGAGCCGACGGACGAAGTGCTCGTGGTCGTGGCCCCCCTCCGGAGCCTCCCACCTGAGGCGCTTCCCGATCCCCGCCTGACGGATCCGTTCCAACGCGTTCTCCCAGACCCCGCTGTCGAGACGAAGGGCGGCGCTTCCCCCCACAATCCCCATCGCCTCCGCCTTGGTCAGGACCTCGAAACCGAGCAGGCTGGACTCCCGATCCGTGAACGGATCGTCATCGGATCGCGTACGGTTTCGGTGCATGGTCCGAAACGTATCCGCACCATGCCGGCAGGTCAAGGCACGAGGCGATCGCTACACTCCGGCCTCCGTCCAGAAGGAGGTCGCCCCGTATGAACAAGGTAGGTCTCGACACCGGCACGAACGAGTTGCTGTGCGACCTGGAGGACGCCGTCGCCACGGTGACGCTGAACAAGCCGGAGAAGCGGAACGCGCTGGGCGACACCCTGACCCCGGCGCTCCGGAGCATCCTGCTGACCCTCGAAGCGGACGAGCGCTGCGGCGCGATCCTGCTGACCGGCGCCGGCAGGGCGTTCTGCGCCGGCGGCGACGTCTCCGGCATGGGGGCGAACCGAGCGAAGGACGGTGGCGCGCCGAAGGCGCCGCCGACGGTCGACGAAGCCGTCGCCACGCTGATCGAGAAGCAGGAGTCGCTCACGTTGCGGATGGCGGAACTGGACAAGCCGATCGTCGCCGCTCTGCCGGGACCGGCGGCCGGCGCCGGCCTCTCCATCGCCCTCGCCGCGGACCTCCGCGTCATGGCCGACGACACGTTTGTCACCACGGCCTTCCGGCGCATCGGACTGTCCGGCGACTACGGGTCGAGCTGGTTTCTGACCCGCCTCGTGGGTCCCGCCGTGGCGAAGGAACTGCTGATGACCGGCCGCCGCATTCCGGCCGAGGAGTGTCTCCGTCTCGGAATCGTCAACCGGATCGTGCCGTTCGACGACCTGGCAGCGGAGGCGCGGGGGCTCGCGCTGGAGCTGGCCAACGGACCCCGGGCGGCGCTCGGCTACATGAAGCGAAACGTGAACCGGGCAGTGCTCGGGAGTCTGCGGGAGTCGCTCGCCATCGAGGCGGAGGGGATGGTCCGCTCGGTACGGACGGCGGACCACAAGGAGGCCGTGCGGGCGTTCATGGAGAAGCGGGAGCCGCGCTTCGAGCGCTGAGCTCAGTCCGCGTCGACGACGCTCGACCGAATACCCCTGCCAGGAAGGGCGCCTTCGACCAGTTCGCCGTCCCGGACCACGAACACGCCGTCCACGAGCACGTGCGGAATGCCCGCCGAGGGCAACGCGGGTTCGGCGAAGGTCGCCCGGTCGATCACCGTCTCCGGGTCGAACACCGTGATGTCGGCGTCGGCGCCGACGCTCAGGCGGCCTTTCCTGCGCATCGCCGGCGCCACGTCCTCGAGCCGGCGGGCCGGCGCCAGGGTCATCTTGCGGATCGCCTCCATCAGGCTGAGCCGCCCCTCGTCGCGCGAGTAGCGGCCGAGCACGCGGGCGAACGTCCCGGCGCCGCGGGGATGAGCCCGGCCGTCGATGTAGCCGACGCCGTCGCTGGCGATCATCACGGCGGGGTGCGCAATTGCGTCGCCGAGTTCCTGCTCCGGAATGATGTGCGCGATGATCGTCGCCTCCTCGGACACGGGAAGGGCCCTTCGCTCGTTGAAGCCGGCCTCGTCCAGGCGCTCGCCGGTTGCGACCCACTCGATGTCGCCATAGTCCGCTGCCAGCCGTTCCCGCCAGCCGGGATCGAAGATCGCGGCGCGGATGTCGGTCGAGGCCGCGGTGTAGGGATAGATCTCGGTCGTCACGTCGACGCCTCCGGCGGCCGCACGGTCGATCATCTCGATGACGGTCGGCATCTGCGCCAGCCCGCTCGAACCGATATGGACGATGTGGACCGAAGCGCCGGAGCCGGCCGCGTCGGCGATCATCTCCTGGACGGCGGCGATCGAACTCTCCGGCTCCACGACACCGGCGTAGCGGATGTGGGAGAAGACGGTCACCCCCGCTTCGGCCGCGGTCTGGAACATGCGGAAGATCTCGGACCTCGACGCGCCCGGCTGGTACTGGAGCGGCAGACCGATGCCGAGCGCGCCGTCGGCCAGGCCGTCCCTGAGGGTCTCCTGTATCGCCTCGATCTGCTGCGCGCTCGCCGCCTCGTAGGTCGCCGCCTGCTCGTCCTCCCCGAACGCCAGCACCCGCGCGGCCCCATAGGCGGCCGTAGCGCCGAAGTGGATCCGCCAGGAGCCTTCCCGTTCCTCGTACCACTCGTCGACCGGGTACGCACCGGCCTCGAGTTCAAGGGCCGCGGTCACCCCGTCCCGTACCTGCAGGTCGCGGCTGAACGGGTCCTGGCCGTGCGCGTGGAGGTCGACGAAGCCCGGCGCCACGACGTGGCCCGAGACGTCGACGACTTCCGTCCCGTCGAGGCTCTCCGCCGAGATCGCCTCGACCGTGCCGTCGGAGATGCCGACGTCCATCACGGCGTCCAGACCCGACTCCGGGTCCATCACGCGGCCACCGGCGAGGACGAGGTCGTAGCTGGCGGGCTCGGCAGCGAAGGCGAGGCCGAGAGCGGCCACGGCGAGGATCGCGGCGATCCGGGTCGTGCGAGCGGCGGACATGTCAGGCTCCTACAGCAGGCTCGGCGCCCGCGGGTGGGACCGCCGGAGGCTTCGCGCCGTGGATCGCCAGTTGGGAACGGAAGTCGTTCAGGATGGCGTAGAGCGACGGCACGAGCAGCAGCGTGATCGCGGTCGCAAACAGGACCCCGAAGGCGAGCGACACCGCCATCGGGACCAGGAACTGGGCCTGGAAACTCCGTTCCAGCAGCAGGGGCAGCAGGCCCACGAACGTGGTCAGCGAGGTCAGCACGATCGGCCGGAAGCGAGCTGCGCCGGCATCGTGGATCGCCTGGTGGACCGGCATGCCGATCTGGAGCCGCCGGTTGATGAAGTCGACCATGACCAGGGAGTCGTTGACCACGACTCCGGTCAGCGCGATCAGTCCGAGCAGCGACAGCATGGTCAGGTTGATGCCGATCAGCCGATGGCCGATCACCGCTCCGATCAGGCCGAACGGGATCGCGCTCATCACGATCAGCGGCTGAAGGTAGGACTTGAAGGGGATCGCGAGCAGCGCGTAGATGACGATCAGCGCCAGGCCCAGCGCCCGGAACAGGCCCTCGAACGTCTGACGCTGCTCCTCCTGCTCGCCCGCGAAGGAGAAATCGACGCCGGGATAGCCGGCCAGGATCGCGGGCAGCACGTTGGCTTCCATGTCGCCGACGACTTCGTTCGCCGTCACCACCGCGGGATCCACATCCGCCGTGATGTTCAGCACCCGCCTCCGGTCGATCCGCTGAATCGTCGCGAAGCCGCGGCCGAACTCGGCGCGGCCCGCGAAGGAGAACGGGACCTCGGCGCCGGTCGGCGTGCGGATCCGCATGTCCTCGAGCGACGCCAGCGTCTCCCGCTCGTCGGCCGGATAGCGCACCATCACTCGTATGTCGTCGCGGCCTCGCTGTATTCGCTGCGCCTCGGCACCGTAGAAGCCCTGGCGCACCTGGCGGCCCAGATCCTCGAGGCTGAGGCCCAGCGATTCGGCCCGCCGGTCGAGCTCCAGCCGGATCTCCCGCTTGCCGGCGCGGAACGAATCCGAGATGTCGAACACGCCCGGATAGTCGGCGAGACGCGCCTTGATCTCCTCGCCCACCGCCCGCAGGTGGTCGAGGTTCCGGCCGGTGAGCTGGACATCGACGGCCGACCCGAAGCTGACCAGACTGGCCGTGTACTCGACCCTGACCGCGTCGGCCACCGGGCCCACCTTGTCGCGCCAGCGACGGGCAACCTCCGTGGCTCGAATCGTCCGCTCCTGGGAGGACGCGAGTTCGATGTTCACTTCGCCCTGGTGCGGCGCCGCGACCGCCACCTCGAAGTTGGCTGTCGGTCCGCTCGCCTGCTGGAGCGCGGCGTAGGGCTGCGACCCGACCGTCGCCATCACGTGGCGGAACAGGTCGGCGTGACCCTCGGCCTCCAACTCGGCTTCCAGCTCGAACGCGGACGCTTCGATGCGGCGCACGGCGGCCAGGGTGGTCGAGGCCGGCGTCCCCTGCGGCATCGTCAGCAGGACGACCGCGTTGTCGGCCTCGACGTCCGGGAAGAACTCGAACTTCATCCGACCGGAGAACACGTAGCCCCCGGTGATGAACAGAACCGCCAGACCGATCGCGACCGTGGAGTATCGCCACTCGATCGCCCGCTCGATCAGCGGCCGGTAGCCGCGCTCGATCACCCACTTCATCCGGTTGGCGAAGAAACCCTGGAACATGGCCCAGCCCCAGAGGGAGCGTCCGCCCTTCCCTTCCTCGTGCCGGTGGGTCAGGTGGGAGAGGTGGTTCGGCAGCACCAGCATGGACTCGATCAGCGAGAATGCCAGGCAGCCGATGACGACCAGCGGGATCGTCCTCGCGATCGCTCCCGACGGGCCTTCAACGGAGTTGATCAGCGGTGAGAACGCCGCCAGCGTGGTGAGGATCGAGAAGGTGACGGGAGTCGCCACCTGACGCGCGCCGTCGATCGCCGCACGCGGGCCGGACTTGCCCATCTCGAAGTGGCGATAGATGTTCTCGCCGACCACGATCGCATCGTCGACGACGATGCCGAGCACGAGGATGAACGCGAACAGGGACATCACGTTGATCGAGACGTCGACCAGCGGCAGCAGGCCGAGAGCGCCCATGAAGGACACTGCGATGCCCACGGACACCCAGAGCGCCAACCGGAACTTCAGGAACAGCGCCAGCACCAGGAACACGAGCAGCAGACCAAGCCGACCGCTTTCGATCAACACCCGCAAGCGGTCCTGCAACGGCACCGTGTCATCGAGCCAGGTCGTCATCGAAAGGCCGGGTGGCAACGCAGCCTGGCGTTCCGCGACGAAGCCCTTGACCTGGCGCGCAAGTCGCAGCGCGCTCTGGTCGCCGACCCGGTAGACCTGCACCAGGGCGACCGGCTGCCCGTCGAACCGCGACGTCACGTCGGTCTCGGCGAAGCCGTCCCTCACCTCTGCGATGTCGCCGAGAACCAGGCGGCTGCCATCGGGCCGGGCTCGCAGCACGATGTCGCTGAACTCGTCGCCGCGGTACGCCTGGCCCATCGTGCGCAGGAGGATCTCGCCGCCGCGCGCCCGGACCGCTCCGCCCGGGAGATCGACCGACGAACGGCGGACGGCGAGTACGACCTCGTCGAAGGTCAGGCCGTACTGCCGCAGGGTGTCCTCGGAGACCTCGATCGAGATCTCGTACGGCCGCACCGCGTCGAGTTCGACCTGGGTGATGTCCGGCAGGTCGGAGAGCCCTTCCCGAACCTCCTCCGCGACCGCCTTGAGCGCCCTCTCCTCGACGTCACCGTAGATGGCGACCGTAATCACCCGCCGCCGGATGAGCGCCTCCTGAATGATCGGTTTCTCGGTCTCCACCGGAAAAGTCGTGATCGCGTCGATCCGCGACTTGACCTCGTCCAGCACCTCGCGGGTATCCGCGTCCGTTTCCAGTTCGATGACGACCGTGCCGGAACCTTCGGCGGCCGTGGACCGGATCGTGTCGACTCCCTCCAGGTCCTGTACCGCCTCCTCGATCCGGAGGCACACGCCCTGTTCGACCTCCTCGGGCGCCGCGCCGAGGTAGGGAACGTTCACCGTGATGCTCTGGGTCTCCATGCTCGGAAAGACCTCGATCGGGATTCCGGTCAGGGCGAGCACGCCCCACGCCACGATCAGCACCATCAACAGGTTCGCCGCTACCCCGTTGCGGGCGAACCAGGCGATCATCCCGTTCATGGCCCGCTCCCGCCTGTCCCGAGGCCGTCAGGCTCCGGCTGCGGCGTCACCCGCATTCCGTCGACCGCACTCTCGAGGATCGTGAGGCTGATCCGGTCCCCGTCCGCCAGGCCGTCCGAGACGATCACCACCTCCGGGTCCGCGCGCAGGATGCCGACCTGACGCAGGACCAGCCTGCCGTCCTCCACCAGCCACAAGCGGTCCGCTCCCACCAGCGCCTCGCGCGGTACCTGGAACACGGACTCCACCGATCGACCGACCACTTCCGCGTCCACGAACAGGCCCACCGACAGTGGCGGCCGGTCCCCGGACGCCTGGTACGGATCGTCCACCCGCGCGATCAGGTTCACCATTCGGGTCGCCGGGTCGATCTCGCCGCCGACGCGCACGATCCGGCCCTCCCACTCGTGCCGGCCGCCGGCGAACTGCGCTCGCAGCAGCACCCGGGGCCCGGAGTCGCCCAGCTCGCTGCCCAGCGGCAGGTCGAGGAAAGCGAGCTCCGAGTCGGGTACCGGCAGGACGACCTCGGCGGCGTCCACCGCGTAGATCGTGGCCAGCGGCACGCCCCGGTTCACGAACTCGCCGCGGTCGACCCTCTTCGCGCGCAGCCTGCCGGCGAAGGGCGCCCGGATCGCCGTCCGCTCGAGATCCAATTCGGCGCGCCTCTTGTTGGCGAGCGCAGCCTCCACCTGCGCCCTCGCCTCAGCCAACTGCGGCTGGCGTAGCACCAGGGGCCCCGGCTCACCGTCGGCTCCCAGTTCCTCCCACTCTTCGCGCGCGACATCGGACTCCGCCTGCTCCCGAGCCAGCCCGACTCCCGCTTGCGCGAGCGCGGCCCGGGCGCTTGCCACCGCGAGTTCGTAGTCGCGCCGGTCAAGCCGCAGCAGGACCTCGCCGGCATCGAAGAAGCCGCCGACCTCGAAACTCTCCGCCGTCCAGACGATCGTGCCCGCGACCTCCGAGACCAGGTCGGCCTCGGTCACCGGAATGACCGAGCCCTGGGAACGAACGCCCAGGTCGACTGCAGTCGGCGTAACGGTCAGGACGCGGACCGGCGGCGGCGCGATCTCGCGCGGCGCGGTCTCGACCACCGGCCTGGAACGGACCAGACCGACAACCACCAGAGCGGCCACCGCCAGAATCGCGGCCGGCAGGGTCCACTTCATCACGATCAGGGTCCCCCGCTCGCGGCTGGCGCGGCCGGCTCCGCGTAAACCCCACCACCCAGGGCCAGGATCAGGTCCGTCCGCGACTCCAGTTGCTGGCGTCGGGCCGCGAGCAACTGGCTCTCCGACTGAAACGACGTCCGCTGGCTGTCGAGCACCTGCAGGTAGCCAACGAGTCCCTCCCGGTAGCGGCCCTCCGCCAGACGCTCCGCTTCCCGGCTCTCCATCGCGGCTCGCTCGAGCGCCGCCGTTCGCGCCTCGAGCATCCGTTCGGCCGCGAGGCCCGACTCCACCTCAGAGAAGGCCTGGAGCGCCGTCTGCAGCCAGCTTGCTTCCGCCGCGCCCAGTCCGGCTTCCACCAGGTCGCGGCCGGCGCGCAGGCGGCCTCCGGACAGCAGGGGCTGGAGCAGGCCGGCGGCGAGACTCCAGACCGAGAAGTCCCCGTCCAGCAAGTCCCGGAGTTCGCCGCTGGACGTGCCCGCCGACCCGTTCAACGTGAAGCTCGGATAGAGCGCCCGATGGGCGGCGCGGAGCCGCTCCGAGGCGGCGACCGCCCGATACTCCGCCGCCCGCAGATCGGGGCGCCGCCCCAGCAGGGCGGCCGGCACTCCGGTTTCCGGCAGCGGTGGAAGCGCGGGCAGCCCCGCGGCCGCCTCGATCTCACCGGAGGGATAGCGGCCGAGCAGCACCTCCATCTGCCGGCGCAATCCGTCGAGCGTCTGCCGTTGCGCCGCCAGAGAGGCCTCCACGGTCGCGACCTGGGTTCGCGCCTGCCGCACCTCCAGCGCCGCCGCGACACCGCGCCGGTAGCGGGCCTCGACGCGATCGCGCGTCCGTTCGCGGCTGGCCAGGGTTCGCTCGGCCAGTTCCACCTGCTGCACCGCCTCGACCGTCCCGAAGTACACCTTCGCGAGTTGGCCGGCGATCGAGAGCCGGGCGCCATCGAGGTCGGCGGAAGAAGCGGCCGCCTCGGCCAGGGAAGCCGCGGTCAGTGCGCCGAGCCGGTCCCACAGGTCGACCTCCCAACGAACGTTGAGCGCCAGACCGTAGGACGTGAAGGCGAAACTCCGCACGCCGCCGGGCTCGAAGCCGGGAATGGGAATCGGGATCGCTTCCGTGAGTCCGCTCTGCGCCGTGTTCTGCTTGCGTCGCCCGGGATCGAGCGCCGCTTCGATCTCGGGGTTGCGCGCCGCGCCGTCAAGCCGGGCCTGAGCCAGCGCGACATCGACGTTCAGAGCCGCGGCGCGGAGGCTGGAGTTGTGCTCCAGCCCCTCGACGATCAACCTGGACAGCAGGGGATCGCCGAACGCCGTCCACCACTCCACCTCGACGGGACCAGCCTCGAACCCTGTTTCCGGAGCACGCGCATCATCGCCGTAGCCGGCCGGCGCCGGCGCCTCGAGCTCCGGCGGCCGAACCCCGCTACAGCCCACCAGCGCGAGCGCGCCGACCGCTAGAAGCCGGGACAGCCAGACCCTGCGCTGGCCTAACGCGGCCCTGGAGTATCGGGGAACGCTCATCGGCTGCACCAACACGCGAGACTACTTGAGGCGCTGGAACCCTGGGGCACCGGCCGAGGACCGATCAGGTAGCGTCGATTCATGTCCGGCACGGACTTCAAACGCGGCTTGATCGAAGCGGCTGTGCGCGACAACGAGGACCTGGGCCGCCGCACGCTCGGCCCGGGCGACAAGCCGGACGCCGGACGCGTCCGCAGGCCGCGCAGTGGCTCGGCATGGAGCCTCCTGCTGCTCCTTCCCGTAGCGGCTGCCGCCACCCTCGGCTACCTGGAACTGAACCGCCCGGAGCCGGACGCTCCGCCCGCAGCAGGAACCGATGGAGGCCTGGACGCGGCGCCCGAGATCCGCTTCACCGGCCCGCCGGAAGCCGTCGACGCGAGCGTCTTCCCGCTGCCCGTAGAACGAATCGTGCTCGACCCCGGCCACGGCGGCTCCTCTCCCGGCACGGCAGCCGAAGGTCTGACCGAGAAGGCCCTCGCCCTCGATATCGCTTACCGGCTGCGCAACCTGCTGGACGACCGCTACCGGGTCGCGATGACCCGAGAGGCCGACATGAACGTCGCCCTCGACTACCGCACCCTGATCGCCAACCGCGCGGGCGCCGACGTGTTCGTTTCAATCCACGTGAACTGGCTGCCGGCGAACAGGGTCTGCGGCGTCGAGACCTACTATCTCGGCCCCACGGACGATCCCGAACTCTCCGCTCTTGCCGAGCGCGAGAACTCGGAGGCACAGGGCTACTCCCTCGGCGACTTGCGCCGTTTGCTCAACGGGGTGTACGCCCAGGCTCGGCAGGACGACAGTCGGGCGCTGGCGACAGCGATTCAGGCGTCGCTCTTCGGCCGCCTGCGGGCTGAGAACCCCGACCTGCGGAACCGCGGCGTCAAGTCCGCGCCCTTCGTGGTCCTGATCGGAGCCGAGATGCCGGCCGTACTGGCCGAGGTTTCCTGCCTCTCAGACGCGAAAGAGATCGAGCGGCTGCGTGAAGAGAGCTACCTCCAGTCGATCGCCGAAGCCCTGGACGCGGGCATCCAGAGCTATGCCGAGTCTCTGCTGCTCGAAGCTAAGCTCACCGGTTCCTGATGACCACGCTGACCGCCGCCATGCCCGAGCCGCCGGTGCTCAAGGTGGGCATCGACCTGGGGACGTCGCGCAGTTCGATTTCCGCCGCGAACGGCGAGCGTCACATGGTACGGAGCTACGTCGGCTGGCCGCGAGACATGGTGGCCCGGAAGGTCCTCCAGCGCGACGTGCTCGTGGGCATCGAGGCCCTGGAGAAGCGACCGATGCTTGATCTGCGCCGACCGCTTGAGCGGGGCCTGATCAAGGAAGGGTCCGCCCGCGACGAGCAGGCGGTGCGCGAGATCGTCCGCCGGCTACTCGAACTGGCCGTCCCCGAGGGGCGGAATCCGAAGCCGGCGATCCACGCCGTCGTCGGCGTGCCGGCCGAGACTCTCCGCGTGAACCGCCAGAACCTGCGGCGCATCCTCGACGGCCAGGTCAAGAGCACGATGATCGTCTCGGAACCGTTCGCCGTCGCCTACGGCCTCGACGCCCTGGTCCACACGATGGTCGTCGACATCGGCGCGGGCACGACGGACCTGTGCGTTCTCATGGGCCGCTTTCCGACCGAGGGCGACCAGCGCACCCTGACCGTCGCGGGCGACGCCGTCGACCATCACCTGCACGCGCGCATCGAGGAGCGCTTCCCCGACGCTTCCGTGTCGATCCACATGGCTCGCGCGTGGAAGGAGAAGTACTCCTTCGTGGGCGGAGGCGGCCCGGTCGTCGTCGACGCGCCGGTAAGCGGCAGACCGACCCGGATCGACATCACCGAACCGATGCGCACCGCCTGCGAGAGCCTCCTGGAGCCGCTGCGCGAGACGATGCTCGACCTGATCGCACGCGTCGAACCCGAGTACCAGGCCCAAGTCCGCAACAACGTGATTCTGACCGGCGGATCCGGTCTGATCCGCGGCCTTGGCGCGGCGCTGCAGAATGCGCTCGGCGAACTGGGCGGTGGACGCGTGCGCGTGGTCAAGGACCCGGTCTTCGTCGGTTCCGACGGCGGCCTGACCCTGGCCAAAGATGTCCGCGACGAGGACTGGCTGCGCCTCGCCGGACCCCGCGGCGATCAGTAGCGCGCCACCAGGTAGACGACCCAACTGCCCTCGTTCGCCATCCGCGTGCGGCGCCGGAAGATGCCGTTCCCTTCTCCGGTGCCGGCATCCCAGCCCTCGCCGTACACCTCGACATCGTCGAAGCCGGCCTCGGCGAGCAACTCCCGGATCTCGGGCAGGGTCCACATCCGCCACGCGTAGCGGAACACGTTGCGCACCTTCTCCCCGCCCTCCGGCGTGAAGTGCATCGCGCAGCGCATCCAGTGATCGACGGCGTTGAAGGCGAGCTGATCCCAACTGTAGGTGAAGGCCGGCAAGGCGATCCCGTCGACGCCCACCGAGGCCTCGATCTCCGTGTCCTCGGTCGTCGCCTGAAACGAGTCCGTGCCACCGAAGGCGTCCAGCACGAACAGGCCTCCCGGCTCGAGCGAGCGCCTCGCCGCCCGGAAGTAGTCCAGCATCTCACCCCGACCCGGGAACAGGAAGAACGAGAAGTTGAACGCGACCTGCACGTCGACCGCCGGGCCGGGCGCGAGGCGGACATCGCGGCACTCGAGCTCCACGCTGTCCTCGACGCATCTGGCCTCGACCCGATTGCGCCAGCCCCAGTCCAGCGTCGGGCGGTGGAGGTCGACACCCCAGGCGCGGTTGTCGGGCCTGCGGGCGGCGAACGCGCTCGCCAGCGAGGCGGTGCCGCAGAAGTCCTCCCGCAGGGTTCCGGGAAGCCGTCCGTTGAGGCGGCGATAGACCCGCTCGACGAAGTCGATGTCCACTTCCACGTTCTGGACGGCCGCCTCGTAGAACCGATGGCGGTGCCGGCGAAGGTCCCCGGGCTTCACGCGCGCCCCGGCGGCCCCGGCAACAGCGACGCCAGCTCGTCCAGGTCGGTCACCTTCGGGCAATCCATCTCCGGCCAGTCAGTCCAGGGGTCGAGCAGGACGGCGTGAACGCCGGCGGCCCACGCGCCGACCACGTCGGCGGCGTACAGGTCGCCTACATGCAGCGTCCGTTCCGGACGCGCGCCGGCCAGATCGAGCGCAACCTCGAAGATCCGGGGATCCGGCTTCTCGAAGCCCACCACCGTCGAGTCCACGAGACCGTCGAATAGATGGTCCATGCCGATCCGGGTGAGGGTCCGCGCCATGCTGCCGTCCGAGTTGCTCACCACCACCATGCGATAGCCGAGCGCGCGGATCCGCTCGAGCGCTTCCCTCCGGCCCGGCAGCCTGCGGTTCCAGAGCCGGTCGTTGTGGCCGGGCGAGAAGAGCCGCTCCGCGAGCCCGGAGACGGCGGCCTCCAGCTCGACGCCGTCCCGGCTGGATGCCGGCAGCCGCTCTAGAGTTGCTCCCAGGTAGAAACGGAAGGCCCCGCCTCCCTCGGTCGTCCGCCGCTCGGCCAGGGCCGCCGAGAGCACCGGCCGCGCTGCCGCCTCGGCACGTTCCAACTGCCGTCCCGAGCACTCGACGCCGAGACTGGCCGCAACGGCGGCGACCCGGTCGAAGTCCATCGACAGGAAGGTGTTGCCGGCGTCGAAGAAGATCGTGTCGAGTTCCGCCCAGGGAACCGTTCGCGCCCTCGCCATGGCGGCTTAGTGTGCCACTGATCGGATCGTTTATTCTCGACACCAACGGAGGACGACGATGAAGCGAAGAAACGTGATGCGTCCGGCGGCGCTCGCCATGGCAACCACTCTCCTGTTCGGCGCCGCGGCGGCCGCCCAGGAGGAACCGTCACCGGCCTTGCAGCAGCTCGGCAACGACCTGTTCGCCGAACTCCTGTTCAACAACCAGGGCACGGGCTTCGCGATCGCCTGCTCCGTGTGCCACGCCATCGGCGAGTCGGTGCCCGGCAAGCCCGAGCGCTACTACGCCGACCACACGCCGACCAGCCTGACCGCGAACCGCGAGACGACCGAGCGCAACGCGCAGACCCTGGCCGACGCTTCCCGCGCCGAGGTGTTCGGCTGGGATGGCGCATACGACTCGATGGAGGACATGATCCTCGACAAGCTGGTCGGCAAGCAGTACGGCTGGAACGACGAGGACCGTGACGCAGGGATGGACAACGCGGCCTACGTGCTGCTGAACGAGGGCCACAACGCGATCTCGGGCGTGCCCTATCTCGACCAGTTCCAGGAGGTCTACGGCCTGGACCTGGAGTCCCTGCCGCGGCCCGAGGTGGCGGCCGCCGGCGCCCGCGCGCTGGCCGACTACACCCGCACCCTGAGCTACACGATGACCGCGCGCTGGGACGCCTTCGCCGAGCAGAACCGGTTCCGCAAGCAGCCGAACGACGGCGAGGACATGCTGAACTACGCGGCGAGCATCGAGAGCCGGATCTTCAACCAGGAAGGACGGAACCTGATCCGGCGGCCGGAGGGGTTCACCGACGTGGCCTACGAGGGCTTCAAGACGTTCTTCCGCGCCTTCGACGTGGAATCGGTCGGCAACTGCGTCCGCTGCCACGTGCCGCCGACCTTCACCGACTACGCGCTCCACGGCACCGGCGCGGGCGACTTCAAGACGCCGCCGCTGCGGAACCTCTCCCGCACGGACCCGTACCTCAACGACGGCAGCGCCGCCACGCTCGAAGACGCGATCCGGGCCCACATGGCGCTGGCCGAAGCCGCCGGCAGCGAACAGGAAGGCGTCGACCCGCTGTTCGGCGAGATCAACATCACGGACGCCGACATCGAGCCACTCGTGCTGTTCCTGCAGATGCTGGACGAGGTCGGGCCCGAGAACTTCCGGCACTACCTAATCAACTTCGAGTGAGGGACTTTCAAGTGCTGGCGAAGCTCCGGTCTCTCCCCGTGATCAACTTCGAGTGAGGAGCGCCCGGCTCCCGCTCGTCGGGCTCCTGCTCGCCGCGCTGCTGCTCGCCGCGCCGCTTGCCGCCGATCCCGCGCTCGAGCGCACGGAGGCGCTACCGCCGGATCTGCCGGACTGGCTGGCCCCGCTGCTCGATCCGGCCGGCTACCGGGTGGTCCGGGACGAGGGTCAACCCGTCGACTTCTGGTTCCCGCCCGCCCTGCCGATGCAGGACCCCTCGGCCGAACTCGGGGTCGAGTACCCGACCCTGCCTCCCGGCGGACTCGTCGGCGTGATGCGGACGACGGACGACTGGAGCACCTACAAGAAGCAGATCGTGCCGGCCGGCACCTACACCCTCCGCTACGCCGTGCAGCCGGCGGACGGCGACCACACCGGGCAGACCTGGTTCCGCGACTTCGTCATTCTTATCCCGGTCGCTCTCGACAGTTTCGATCCCTACGGCTTCCCGGAGCAGGAGCCCCTGGTCGAAGCCAGCATCACGATCATCGAGGGCGCCACCCATCCGATGACGATGGCCCTGTTTCAGAACTACGACGGCGCGGAGAGCGCCACCATGTTCTGGAACGACCTCGATCAGCCCACGCTGGCTGTTCCCCTCGGCGACGTGACCCTGGGGCTCGTCGTCGAGGGCGAGGGCGAGGAAGTGCCCCTGTAGTTGCCGCGGTCGCAGCCGCTAGCGACTTCGCGTCAGCGGCACGAAGCGCACCGGGATCACGCGGGTCCGCTCCACCGATCCGTCCGCCTGCTTCTCCAGCACCTGGAGTTCCTGGCGGCCGCCATCGGGCCCCACGGGTAGCACCAGCCGGCCGCCTGTCGCCAACTGATCGACCAGGGGCTGCGGGACGTGGTCCGGCGCCGCCGTGACGACGATCGCGTCGAACGGCGCCTCCTCGGGCCACCCCAGGTAGCCGTCGCCGATCCGGGTCGTCACGTTCTCGTACCCGGCCGCGTCCAGCGCCGCCGCCGCCCGTAGCCCGAGTGGCTCCACGATCTCGATCGTGTAGACGTGATCGACGATCTCGGCCAGCACCGCGGCCTGGTAGCCCGAGCCGGTGCCGATCTCGAGCACCCTGTCTTCCGGGTCCGGTTCGGCGAGCTCCGTCATCAGCGCCACGATGTAGGGCTGGGAAATCGTCTGTTGCCAACCGATCCCGAGCGGCGAGTCGCGGTAGGCCCACTCGCGGATCTCCTCCGGCACGAACAGGTGGCGTTCGACCTTCCCCATCGCGTCGATCACGCTCACGTCGAGCACCGGCGGCCGGCCGTCGCGGGGTTCGGAGATCGTGTCGCGCACCATCTGCCGGCGGAGCGCCGCGAAGTCGACCCGCTCCTGGGCAGAAACCGTACAACTCGTGGCGCCCACCGCGGCCGTCGCGGCGACACCGACCCACAGGCCCCGCGCCGCGCGCCGCCAAAGGGCCGCGTGTAGCCTTCGCCATCCCGTCCGACCGCCAACCGAGGTAGTCGTCATCGCTTCCCCCCCAACTCCGCCCAACCGTCTCTGGAACCGACCGGGCCTGCAAGCGTACATGGGGACACTCGCCTGCTCGAGTTCCGGCCTGGGCATGTACCAGCTCCTGCTGCCCTGGCTGCTGATCAGCGCGCTTTCCCTGCCGGCCAGCCAGGTCGGCCCGCTGCAGGCGGCCGTCGGCCTTCCCGGCGTGATCATCATGCTCTGGGGCGGCGCCAGCGCCGACCGCACGGACGCCCGGACAACGCTGACACGGGTGTTCGGTGCAGCGGCCCTCGTACCCCTCGCGCTGATTCTTGTACTCGAACTCGGAGAGCTCAGCGTCTGGACCGTAACCGCGTGGGGCCTCGGAATCAGCGCCGCGCTGTCGTTCTCCGGACCGGCCCAGCAGTCCGTGCTGAGCCGCATCGCGGGCCGGGATCTGCAGCGGGCGGTGACCGCGTCCACGGCCATCACGATGTTCACCACGATGATCGGGATCGGCGCCGCCGGTCAACTCGACCGCATCGGTCTGCGGCAGGTCTTGCTGGTTCAGTGCCTGTGCCTGGTCGTAGCGGCGCTGTGGATCCGGCGAATCGGCTCGCACGAGTCCGCCAACGACGGGCCCACCGCGCCCGCCCGGCGCCAGATCCGCGAGGGCTTCCGCGCCTCCTACCTCCAGCGTCCGGTCTTCGACGCGATGACGGTCAACTTCGTCTCCAGCATCTTCAACGCCGGTGGCTTCCTGACCGTCTTTCCCTTCATCGTCCGGGATGTCTACGACGGCGACGCGGAATTGCTCTCGTTGCTCATGATCGTCTTCTTCGCCGGCGCGGTCGTCTCGAACCTGATCATGCTCCGGTTCATGCCGTTCCGGAAGCCTGGCCGCTGGTTCGTCCTGTTCCAGCTCTCTCGGGTCGTCGTCCTGTTTCTCATCTGGGTCGAACCGGCCTGGTGGCTGGTCGTCACCGCGGTCATCGCCTGGGGCCTCAACATGGGCGTCACGACCACCCTGGCCCGCGCCATCGTCCAGGAGGCCGCCGAACCGCTTTCCCGCGGCCGCGTCATGGCCGTCTTCGGCATCGGTCTGCTGGGCGCCCCACTGATCGGCGCCGTCATCCTCGGCTGGATCGTCGAGGTGTACGGCGCCTTGGCCGGTCTGGTCCCCGGCATGGCGGCTTCGGTGGTCCTGTTCGTCTACAGCATGGCCGCCACGGGGCTGTGGCGGTATCGCTCGACCTGACGCCGTGACGCGCGAGCGCTGATCAGGAACGAAGTCGACCCCCGCCGAGCTCGCAGTATCGATCGTACGTATCCCGGTCGATGTTCGACCCGCAGAAGATCAACCCCACACGCGCGCCCGAAAGCTCCCCGGCGAGACCCGGCAGGGAAGCGGTGGTGGCGGCGCAGGCCGGCTCCACGGCGAGCTTCAGTTCCCGGAAGATGAGCCCCATGGCCTGAGCCAACTCGCGGTCGGTGACCAGGGCGAGGCGATCCACGTTGCTTCTGCAGAGCGTGAAGGGCAGCCGTTCGGTCATGGGCGGCGCCAGACTGTCCGCGATGGTGTCCACGGCTTCGAGGCGCTCCGGTCTGCCGGACCGGAAGCTCCTGTGCATGGCGTCGGCGCCCACGGGTTCCACGCCGACCACGAGGCACTCGGGGTTCAATCGCTTCGTGATCGCCGACACGCCCCCGGCCAGACCGCCGCCGCCGATGGCGACGATGAGCACGTCGAGGTCCCCCAGTTGCCGATGCATCTCAAGACCGAGCGTCGCCGCGCCGAGGGCCGTCGCCACGCCGTCGAATGGATGGATCGTCGCCCGGCCCTCCGCGGCAGCGATCGCGGCCACCATCTCGAATCCGCTCGGGCCATCCTCCGCCATCAGGACCTCGGCGCCAAGCGCCCTGGCCAGGTCGACGCGCGCCGGATTGGCCGATCGCTGCATGACGACCTTCGCGCTGGTCCCAGCCGCCTTCGCCGCATACGCCACGGCGACCGCGTGATTGCCCGCGCTCATGGCCGTTACGCCGGCCCGCTTCCGTTCGGCGCTCAATCGCAGAACGTTCGACAGCGCTCCTCGCGCCTTGAACGTACCGGAGCGCTGAAAGAGCTCCAGCTTGGCGTGGACACGGCTGCCCCCCGGCAGGATCGCCCGCATCTCGGGGCCCGACCACTCGACGACCGGCGTTTCAACGATGTGAGGAGCGATCAGCGCAAGCGTCTCTTCGACTGCCTCCAGCGTGATGCCATGGTCGTCGGCGCTCACCACCCTGGACTCTACCGACGGGAGCAGGCGAGCCGGACAACCTCTGCGTCGTCGTCGACGACGACGATCAGTCGTCGCTGGTTAGCGGCGGGAAATGCACCTCAGGCACCGACCTCGTTGCGACCGAGCCGTTAGCCGCCTCCCCGGCTACCAGGACCATGAAGTAGCAGACGGAGAAGAGCGTGAAGACGCCGGCAGCCCACACGACGACCCGAGCGAATGCCAAGGGGCGTGCCGCTGAGCGGTCCGCCAGGCGCCGCCTGAGCACCGCCCCCAACGGGCGGTCCAGTTGAATCCGGCCGCTGACGGGCCCATGCCCGCGCCCCTGGTCGTCGATTCTCTTTCGAGTAACCAGGGATCGCCAGATCTTCACTTCAACCGGCCCTCTGCCCCCCAGGCGCTCCCCTTCGCCGCAACCACTCCACCGTGCTCAACGCCAGCAGCGCGAAGACGATCAGGAACGTGGCGACGGCCAGGATCGTCGGACTGATCTCCTCGCGGATGCCGGACCACATCTGGCGCGGAAGGGTGCGCTGCTCCAGGCCGCCCATGAACAGGACGATGACGAGTTCGTCGAAGGACGCCGCGAAGGCGAACAGGGAGCCCGAGATGACGCCCGGCAGGATGAGCGGCAACTGCACCCGGCGGAAGGCGACGAGGGGGTTCGCGCCCAGGTTGGCGGCCGCGCGCATGACTGTCCAGTCGAAGCCGGCCAGGGTCGCGCTGACCGTGATCACGACGAAGGGCGCGCCGAACACGGCGTGCGCGAGGATGATCCCGATGTGGGTCTGCGCCAGGCCGAGGTTCGAGTAGAAGAAGAACATGCCGACGCCGGCGATGATCACCGGCGTGATCATCGGTGAGATGAGGAGCGCCGTGACGATCTTGCGGCCCGGCATCGCCGGATGGGCGAGGCCCAGCGCCGCGGCCGCCCCGAGCACGGTGGCGACGACGGTCGCCGAGATGCCGATGATCAGGCTGTTGGCGAGCGGGCGCGTCCACTCGTCGCCGTCGAACATGCTGCGATACCAGCGGAGCGAGTAGGCCTCCGGGTCGAACCGCAGCATGCCCTCCGTGAACGTGAAGTAGGGCTCGGCGTTGAAGCTGAGCGGCACCAGGACGAGGATCGGCGCGATCAGGAAGACGAAAGCGGCGACGCAGAACGCGAGGTAGCCCCAGCGGGCGACCCGGTAGCCGGGGCTGACTGCCGTGGCCGCCATCATCCGAGCCCGATCCGGTCGATGCCGACCAGGCGGTCGTAGACCACGTAGAGCAGCGTCACGCCGCCCAGCAGCAGGGCCGCAAGCGCCGCCGCCAGACCCCAGTTGAGCGAGGTCTGGACGTGGTAGGCGATCATGTTCGAGATCAGCTGTCCGCTCTGGCCGCCGACCAGAGCCGGAGTGATGTAGTAGCCGATCGCCAGAATGAAGGTGAGCAGGCAGCCGGCGCCGACACCCGGCAGCGTCTGCGGCCAGTAGACGCGGCGCAGCGCCTGGAACGGCGTCGCCCCCAGCGACACCGCGGCGTTCATATAGGCCGGCGGGATGGCCCGCATCACCGAGTAGAGGGGCAGCACGAGGAACGGCAGCAGTACGTGCGTCATCGCGACGAACGTGCCCGTCATGTTGTAGATCATCGCGATCCGACCGTCGTCGCCGATCAGCCCGATCGCGACCAGGAAGTCGTTCACGATGCCCTGGTTCTGGAGCAGCACGATCCACGAGGTGGTCCGTACGAGGAGCGAGGTCCAGAACGGCAGCAGGACGAGCAGCAGCAGGACGTTGGCGCGCTTCGGCGGCGAGTTGGCGATCATGTGCGCCACCGGATAGCCGATGACCAGACACAGCAGGGTGACGCCCAGACTGACCAGGAACGTCCGCCAGAACAGCGGCACGTAGATCCGCCACACCTCCGGCGCCCGCTGGTAGCCGCCATCCGGACCGCGCTCGAAGTCGAGAGCCTTTAGGTAGTGGCGCGCCGTCAGCCGCTGGCCGGCGGCCTGAAGCGCGCGCCAGTGCTCGGGTTCGCCCCAACGCGAGTCGATGCCGATCATCGTCTCCCGCCAGAACGCGCCGTCCATCTCCACCCCGGCCGCTTCCGCAGCCGCGGCCGCATCGACCATCTCCCGCGAACCACCCATGATCGTGCTGCGCATGCCGCTCACGACGCGGTTCACGCGGTTCGCCGTGCGCCCGAGGGTGCGCTCCTGCCGTGCCGCTACGAACTCGCGGGCGACGGCTGCGAACGCCTCATCCGACGGAGTGCCCTGGCCGTCCCAGTCGCGCAGCGCGGCCATTGTCTCAGGCAGCGCGTCGGCGACCTCGGGATCGTAGAAGCTCTTCGTCAGCAGGCTGAGCATGGGGCCGAGGAACGTCACGGTGACGAACGCGACGAGCGGCAGGGCGAGACCGGCTGCCCGCAGTCGAGGCCCGAGCGCCCGGCGCCACAGCGGCCGCGCAGGCGGCTGGCTGACGCTTGGAGATTCCTGGGACGTCACGGCTCGAGCCCTCAGCCTCAGCGCGCCAGCCAGGCGGTGAAGCGCTCCAGCATCTCATCGCCGTGGTCCGCCCACCATTGCCAGTCGGTCATCAGGTAGTTCTTCATGTTCGCCGGGTTCGTCGGCATGTGCGGCCACATCTCCGTGCCCGTTTCGAAGTGCCGGTCGATCAGGGCTTCCGCCGAGTAGCGCGCCGGACTGTAGGCGATGTAGCGGCCGACTCCCGCCATCGACTCGGAGCGGGCTGCATGCTGGACGAATCGGATCGCGTCGTCGAGCCGCGGCGTACCCGCGACGATCGCGAGCTGACCCCGGTTCAGGACCTGGCCGTCCCACACGATGACGAAGGGCTGCCCCTCGAGTACCTGGGCATTGAAGATGCGCCCGTTCGCGGCCATCGTCATCAGCACCTCGCCGTCCGCGAGCAACTGCGGCGCCTGGGCGGACGTGTCCCACGACACGACCTCGTCCTTGATCGTGTCCAGCTTCCGGAACACGCGCTCGAGACCCTCGGGCGTACTCAGCACGTCGTACAGACGGTCCTTGGGGACCCCGTCCGCCATCAACGCCATCTCCAGAATTGCCTCCGGCGACCGCCTCACGCCACGCCGCCCGGGAAACCGTTCCAGGTCGAAGAAGTCGGCGAGCCGGGTCGGCGGCGGTCCCGTCAGGACCTCCCGGTTGTACGCGAAGATCGAGGAGAACAGCAGGTTGCCCACGCCGCACTCCGTGTTCATCTCGGGAAGAAAGTCATCCTCCGGCAGCTCGCCGCCAGGGCCCGCCGGCAGGATCGAGGGATCGATCAACTCCAGGACGCCTTCGTCGCAACCGCTGACCGTCTCGGCCACGGAGAGATCGACGACGTCCCAGTGGACCGCGCCCGCTTCCACCTGCGCCCGGACCTGGGCCAGTCCACCCTGGAAGTCGGCGAGGTCGACCTGAACGCCGGTCGCTTCCGTGAAGGACTCGTGGTACCCCCTCACGACTGCGCGGGCGTAGGAGCCTCCGTAGGAAACGGCAGTGATCGAGCGCTCACCCGCCTCGCTGCCCGGCGCCGAACCCGGAGGCGAGTCCGCGGCCAGCCGGCAGCCGGCGACCAGGACGACGCTCACGACGATTACGCCCGAACTCCTCATCGCGCCAGCCAGGCCGCGAACCGCTCCTGCATCTCGTCCCTGTGGTCGGCCCACCACTCCCAGTCGCTCATCAGGAAGTTCTTCATGTTCGCGGGGTTCGTCGGCATGTGCGGCCACATGTCCGTGCCCGTCTCCGCGTGCCGGTCGATCAGCGCCTGGCCGGAACGACGGGCCGGGCTGTAGGCGATGTACTTCCCCACGCCCGCCATCGACTCGGCGCGGGCGGCGTGGCGCATGAAGCGCAGCGCGCCCTGAAGGTTCGGAGTGCCGGCCACGACGACGAGCTGGCCCCGGTCCATGATCTGTCCGTCCCAGACGATGACGAAGGGCTGACTCTCCAGGACCTGTGCGTTGAAGATCCGCCCGTTCCATGCCGTGCTCATGATGACCTCGCCGTCGGCGAGGAGCTGCGGCGGTTGCGCGCCGGCCTCCCACCACACGACCTCGTCCTTGATCGTGTCCAGCTTCTCGAACGCGCGATCGAGACCCTTCGCCGTGCCGAGCAACTCGTAGATCCGTTCCTTCGGCACGCCGTCGGCCATCAGCGCGAACTCCAGGTTCGCCTCCGGCTTACGCTGCATCCCCCGGCGACCGGGGAAGCGTTCCAGGTCGAAGAAGTCGGCGATCGTGGTCGGCGCGGGACCCGGCAGGGTCTCCGCGTTGTAGGCGTAGATCGTGGAGTAGAGCAGCGTGCCCACGCCACACTCCGTGTTCGTCTCGGGCAGAAAGTCGTCCGCCGCCGCCTCGCCGTTCGGACCCGGCGGCAGCAGCTCGGGCTCGATCAGCTCCAGGACACCCTCGTCGCAACCGGTCACGGTATCGGCGACGCCCAGGTCGACGACGTCCCAGTGAACCGCGCCAGCCTCGACCTGGGCGCGGATCTGCGCGAGACCGCCGTTGTAGTCCTCCAGGTTGACCTGGATGCCGGTCTCGGCGGTGAAGGACTCGTGGTAGCCGAGAACGCAGGCGCGGGCGTACGAACCGCCGAACGAGACGACGGTGATCGCGCCTTCGTTCGTGTCCGGACCCGAAGAGTCGAGTTCCGGCCCATCTCCCGCCTCCGGCGCGCAGCCGGCCAGCAGCGCGGCGACCGCGACGGCGGCCGCCCTCACCACTCTTCTTCGCCTTCCGCCAGTTCCTCGGGCACCAGCGCCCGGCAGTCGAGCGCCGCCCAACCGACACGCACTGTGTCGCCCGGCAGCACGGCGCCGTGACCCACGACGTTCGGTATCTTCGCGATGAAGTCGGAGGCGCCGCCGACCGTCATGTGCAGGCGCAGATGGTCACCGAGAAAGATCATGTCGTCGATCCGGGTCTCGACTTCGTTCCGGTAGCGGCCGTCCGGCGGAGCCACCGCGACGCGCTCGGGCCGGATGACGACTGTGGTTCGAGTCCCCGGAGGGCACAGACCCAGGCTCATCGCCCGGATCAACTGGCCGCCGATGTCAACTTCGCAGACGCCGTCTTCGTCGCTGACCACAACGCCGTCGAGCCGGTTGTTCTCACCGATGAAGCGCGCCACGAAGGCGCGTTCCGGCTCTTCGTACAGGACTTCCGGCGACGCCGCCTGCTCGATCTCGCCATTGTGGAACACGGCCACCCGGTCGGACAGCGTCATCGCCTCCTGCTGGTCGTGCGTCACGTAGACGACTGTTACGCCCAGGGAGGAGTGGATACGCCTGATCTCGTACTGCATCTCCTCGCGCAGGCGGCGGTCGAGGGCGCCCAGCGGCTCGTCCATCAGGACGAGTTCCGGTTCGAAGACCAGCGCCCGGGCAATTGCCACGCGCTGCTGCTGGCCGCCCGAGAGGTGCGCCGGCCGCCGGTCCTCCAGCCCCTCCAGTTGGACCAGGCTAAGCGCCCTCTTGACCCGCTCCCGCCGCAGGGCCGGCTCGACGCCTCGCACCTCGAGCGGAAAGGCCAGGTTGCCGCCCACCGTCATGTGGGGAAACAGGGCGTAGTTCTGGAACACCATCCCGATTCCGCGCTTGTGCGGCGGAAGATCCTGGATCGGCCGGCCGGCTATCCGGATCGATCCCGCGGTCGGCGCCTCGAAACCTGCGAGCATCATCAGGCAGGTCGTCTTGCCCGAGCCGGAAGGCCCCAGCAGGGTCAGAAACTCGCCCCGCTCCACCGCGAGATCGAGCCCTCTCACGACCAGGTTCTGGCCGTCGTAGCTCTTGTCGACGCCCTCGAACTCGACGTGCGGGACGCGGTTCTCGCCGCGATCGTCAGGGGTCGGGACGCTCACGAGCGGTGACTATACTCACCAACCGGAACAAGGCTCCCCTACCAACCAGATGTCCAAGCAGGCCACCGCGGACGGACCTTCCGGGCACCAGGCCGCCGGAACCGTCGGCGAAGAGCCGCTCAACTTCCGCACTCACCCCGACCGCTACCGGCACTGGCAGCTCAGGATCGAACCGCCGCTCGCCTTCCTGACCCTGGAGGTCGACGAGCAGGCGGGGCTCCGGCCCGGCTACCAGCTCAAGCAGAACTCCTACGACCTGGGTGTCGACTTCGAGCTCTACGACGCCACACAACGACTGCGGTTCGAGCATCCGGAGGTCCACGCCGTCGTGCTCCGCTCGGACCGCGACCGCATCTTCTGCGCCGGCGCCAACATCGGCATGCTCGGCTCCTCCTCGCACCAGTTGAAGGTGAACTTCTGCAAGTTCACGAACGAGACCCGCCTGGCGATCGAAGACGCCTGCCAGCACTCCGGCCAGCGCTACCTGTGTGCGGTTCGCGGCACGGCCGCGGGCGGCGGCTACGAGCTGGCCCTCGCCTGCGATCGCATTCTCCTCGCCGACGACGGCAGTTCGGCCGTCTCGCTCCCTGAAGTGCCGCTCCTGGGAGTGCTTCCCGGCACCGGCGGACTGACCCGGCTCCTCGACAAGCGCCGCGTCCGCCGCGACCGGGCCGACCTGTTCTGCACCCTGGAGGAAGGCGTCAAGGGTCGGCGCGCCGTGGACTGGAACCTGGTCGACGAACTGTTGCCGCGATCCTCCTTCGACGACGGCGCGAAGGCGCGGGCACTGGAGCTCGCCGCCTCGAGCGACCGTCCCGCTGCAACCGGAGGCGCGGACTGGCTTGAGGCCGAACCGAAGCTGGAAGCGGACTCGATCGTCTACACAGCGCTCCGCATCGACTTCGACCGCGCGCTCGGCGCCGCCCGCCTGACCGTGCTCGGTCCGACCGAACCGCCGCCGGCCGATGCGCCGGAAGCACTGGCCCGGAGCGCCGCCTTCTGGCCTCTCGTCCTGGCTCGGGAACTGGACGACGCCCTGCTCCACCTGCGCCTGAACGAGACCCGGATCGGGCAGCTCGTCATCGAGTCCGAAGGCGACCTGGGCGCGGTGGCCGCCTTCGACGCGTTCCTCTACCGCGAACGCGCCCACTGGTTCCCGCGCGAGGTGCTGCTGTACTGGAAACGGGTGCTCAAGCGCCTCGACCTGACCGCGCGCAGCGTGTTCACGCTGATCACGCCGGGAAGCTGCTTCGCGGGTCTGCTGCTCGAACTCGCCCTGGCCGCGGACCGCTCGTACATGTTCGAGGGCGAGAGCGAAGATGGCGCGCCTGGGCCCTCCATCGAGCTCGGCGAACTGAACTTCGGCCTGTTCCCCACGCCGAACGGGCTCTCCCGCCTCGAGACGCGGTTCCTCGGCGAGGAGGACGCGACGAAGCGCCTTCGTGAACTCGTCGGCGTCCCTCTCGAAGCCGAAGATGCCGAAGCAGCCGGCCTGGTCACCGAGATCCTGGACGACCTGGACTGGGAGGACGAGGTGCGCATCGCGCTCGAGGAGCGGGCCAGCTTCTCGCCCGACGCGCTGACCGCGCTGGAGGCCAACCTCCGCTTCCCCGGTCCCGAAACCCTCGAGAGCAAGATCTTCGGGCGTCTCAGCGCCTGGCAGAACTGGATCTTCCAGCGGCCCAACGCGGTCGGCGACGAAGGCGCGCTCCGGCTCTACGGCACCGGCCGCCGACCACGTTTCGACAGCGAACGCATCTGACGGAGCACACCATGTCCAAGCTCGACAGCACCGTCGACTACGACGTCCTGATCCCGAACAACGTCGCCCTGGCGTCGGACGCCCGCGTCCGCCGCGGCCTGGAACGCTGGCACCCCGGCTACATCGACTGGTGGATGGACATGGGGCCTGACGGCTTCCAGACGTCCGACGTCTATCTCCGCACCGCGGTACGAGTCGAGTCGAAGGGCGCGGACAAGTGGGCCGTCTTCGACTACGTGAAGATGCCCGACTACCGCTGGGGCATCCTGCTCGCACCGCAGGACCCGGACCGGAAGATCCCCTTCGGCCGCCACGTCGGCGAGGCCGCGTGGCAGGAGGTTCCGGGGGAGTACCGGGCCATGCTCCGGCGCCTGATCGTCATCCAGGGCGACACCGAACCGGCCTCCGTCGAGCAGCAGCGCTTCCTGGGCAAGACCGCTCCCTCGCTCTACGACATGCGCAACCTGTTCCAGGTCAACGTCGAGGAGGGTCGCCACCTCTGGGCAATGGTCTACCTGCTCCAGAAGTACTTCGGCCGCGACGGCCGGGAGGAGGCAGGCGAGCTGCTGCGCCGCCGCTCGGGCTCCGACGACGCCCCGCGAATGCTCGGCGCCTTCAACGAGGAGACGCCCGACTGGCTCTCCTTCTTCCTTTTCACCTTCTTCACCGATCGCGACGGCAGGATGCAGCTCGAATCCCTGGCGCAGTCGGGCTTCGACCCGCTGTCTCGCACCTGCCGCTTCATGCTGACGGAGGAGGCGTTCCACATGTTCGTCGGCGAGACCGGCGTGACCCGCATCGTTCAGCGGACGTGCGAGGCGATGGCGGCCGCCGGCATGGACGACCCCAGCGACGTCGAGGCGGTGCGGGCGCTCGGTGTGATCGACCTGCCGACGATCCAGAAGAAAGTGAACCTCCACTACTCCCTGACACTCGACCTGTTCGGCTCCGAACTGTCCACGAACTCCGCCAACTTCTTCAACGCCGGGCTCAAGGGCCGCTTTCGCGAGCATCGGCTTGAGGACGATCACCGGCTGCACGAAGCGACGTACGGCATCCCGGAACCGGCGAACGGCAGCTGGCAGATCGTGCAGCACCCGGCCCTGAACGCGCTCAACGCACGCCTGCGCGACGACTTCACCGGCGACTGCAGCCTCGGCGTTGGCCGCTGGAACAAGACGATTCGGCAGACAGGACTCGACTTCGAGATCGCCCTGCCCCACGTGGCCTTCCACCGGCAGATCGGCGTCTACCGCGACCTGCACACCACGCCGGCGGGCCGGATCGTCTCGGAAGACGAATGGACCCGGCGCCGGCACGAGTGGCTGCCCGACGACTCCGACCGCGCCTTCATCGAATCGCTGATGAAGCCCGAGTTCCGGCCCGGCCGCTACGCCTCCTGGATCGCGGAGCCGAGGATCCGGATCAACCACAAGCCCGGCGACTTCGAGTGGGTCAAGCTGGCCGAGGCCTAGGCGAGGTCCATCTCCTGGACCTGACCGGCTATCCCGGTTTCCTCACGCCCTGGCTCGTCTGTGCCGTCATCCTCGGTCTCAGCGTCGTGCTGCCCGCCCGCCGGGTCACGGGCTACGTCCGCGGCGAGCGGACCGGTGAGCTTCTCCGGTACCGCCTGAACGGGCTACTGGTCTTCGCCGTCACGATCGGCCTGTGGCTCCTGGCCGGCACCAGCGGCGTGATGCCCTGGGACTGGCTGTGGACCCATCGCTGGAGCGGCGCCGCGGGGGCCCTGGCGCTCGGCATCGCCGCTTCGGCGGCGGTCGTCCTGACGGCGCCGGGCCGCGGCGGTTCCGTCCTGAAGGAGTTCTACCTCGGCAGGCGCGCCAACCCCCGCCTGCTCGGTGGCCGCGTCGACGCAAAGATGTTCCTCTACGTCTTCGGCGCCACCCTGCTCGAGCTGAACCTGCTCTCGTTCGCCGTCCACCACTACTCGACGTACCCCGAGGATCCGTCGCCCGGCGTCGTCCTCTACGTCGCGCTCTTCACATGGTTCATCTGCGACTACCTGTTCTTCGAGCGGGTTCACCTCTACACCTACGACCTGTTCGCCGAGCGGGTCGGTTTCAAGCTCGTCTGGGGCTGCCTGTTCTTCTACCCGTACTGCTACGGAGTCGGGCTATGGGCCGCCGCCGGCCTGCCCAATCCCCGCGCCCCCGCCTGGCTGCTCGTTCTGGCCGCTCTCGTCTTCTTCGCCGGCTGGTCGCTGGCGCGGGGCGCGAACATGCAGAAGTTCCACTTCAAGCTCAGTCCCGAACGGACGTTCCTCGGCCGCTTTCGGCCCGAAGCCATCTCGGACGGTGAGCGGCGCGTCCTGTGCAGCGGCTTCTGGGGCGTCTCGCGCCACGTCAACTATCTCGGCGAGATCCTGATGGCGACCGGGCTTGCCCTGAGCCTCGGCCACCCGGCGCTCGTGGCTCCCTGGCTCTATCCGCTGTACTACGTCCTCCTGCTCGTGCCACGGGAGCGCGACGACGACCGCCGCTGCGCCGCGAAGTACGGCCCGCTCTGGGACGAGTACCGGCGGCGGGTGCCCTGGCGCATCGTGCCACGGGTGTACTGAGAACCAGCGCTACGGGTACAGCAGGCCCATCCGCCACTCGTCGCCGTCCCGCTCGTAGAACGTCCGGTCGTGGAGCCGGTGCTCCCGGGCTACCCAGAACTCGAAACGCCGGGGCACGACCCGCAGCCCCGTCCAGTGCAGCGGGCGCGGCACGTCGCCGCCCGCAAACCGCTCGGTAACCTGCTCGAAGTCGGCAAGGAGCTGCTCGCGGCTCGCGAGCGGCCTGCTCTGCTGCGAAGCCCAGGCGCCCAGTTGGCTGTTCCGGTCGCGGGTCCTGAAGTAGGCATCGGCCTCGGCATCGCTGACCCGCTCGGCACGGCCGAAGATGCACACCTGCTCCTTCGGTTCGCGCCAGAAGAAGTTCAGGCTGACGTCCGGCCGCGCCAGGATCTCCCGGCCCTTGCGGCTCTCGAGGTTCGTATAGAAGACGAAGCCCTCGCGGTCGAAGTGCTTCAGCAACACGACCCGGGACGACGGACGACCCTCCTCGTCGGCGCTGGAGAGGACCATCGCGTTCGGCTCGGTCAGGCCCGTGGCCAAGGCGTGCTCGAAGACGTGCCGAAAGCGAGCGAAGGGATCCTGAGCAGTCACGGCCGTACTCTGACCGATGCAGCGATGCGCGCCCTCCGCAAGGCGCGCTCGAACAGGACGCGGAAACGGTCGAAGGGATCGGTGACGGCCACTCAGATCCGAGGCAGAACCTCGTCCGTGAAGAGCACGAACGAACTGTGACTGAGCGGCGCGCACAGCAGATAGTCGAGGAACATCTCCTCCTTCAGACGCGCGATCTCGTCAACCAGTTCGTCCGGCGTGCCGTACAGGATGACACCGTCGAGGTATCGAGCGACCGCAGTCGCCTCCTCGCCGGCCTGACTGAAGGGTCGTGCGGCCAGCTCAGGGCGCTCGAGGTTGCGCCGCGTATCGGTCGCGACCGCCCGCGTACCCTTCTGCCTGTGGGACCTGACCGTCCACAGCGCGCCGCGCCTGGCGATCTCCTCCGCTTCGGCCCGCGTCGGCGCGCAGGCGATGAGGCGCGCCATCGGGATCTCCCGGCCCTCGATCGAGTGGCCATGCTGCTCCAGGATCTCCCGGTACAGCTCGCGCTTCTCGGCGATCCGGCTATGCGCCGAGTGAGGGTCAAGCATGATCGAGAAGCCGTTCTGAGCCGCCCAGGTCATCGACTCCGGCGACGAGGAAGCCAGCCACACCGGCGGATGCGGCTTCTGTGCCGGCTTGGGTAGCACCTCGACACCCTGGCATTGGAAGTGCTCTCCCTCGAAAGTGAGCTGTTCGTTCGTCCATGCGCCGACCACCGCCTGCACGTGTTCCCGAAAAACCGGGTAGCTGTAGCGCGGGTCGACGCCGAAAGCCCTGAACTCCCCCTCCGCAAAGCCGCGGCCGACGCCCCAGTTGACCCGGCCGCCGGAGAGCACGTCGAGCAGCGCTACCTCCTCCGCCAGGCGCAGGGGGTTGTAGAAGGGCGCCAGCGAAACACCCGTGCCGATCCTCAGGTTCTTGGTGCGCGCGGCGACCTCGATCCCCATCATGTGGATCGACGGACAGATGCTGAAGGAGCTGAAGTGGTGCTCCGCCAGCCACACCGCGTCGTACCCGGTCTGGTCCATGATGTCGATGCGCTGGAACGCCCGCCGGTAGACCTCTTCCAGGGGAATCCGCCGGTCAGGCCACGAGAAGAACTGGAGCACCGCGGTCTTCATCGGCGCGCTACTTTCTCACAGATCAAGGGGCCTCGCCGAAGGCCGACAAGAGTCGAATCTACTCGGCCGCCAGCTCAGCCACGCCTGTCCTTGAAGACATAGGACACTCCCTCTTCGGCGAAGGCGCGGCAGGCCTTGTCCTTGAACTCGACCGCCTTGTCCCATTCCTCGATGTCGTAGTAGTCGCGCTCGGCAACCACCCGGATCTCGCGCACCGTGCGCTCGTCGAGGCCGAGCCGCTCGGCGATTTCGCGGTCCGACAGCCCGCGGCGCCGCTTCTCGCCCGGCAGATGCTCGTGGATGTCGACCTGGATCGAGTTCGACAGCTCCAGGATCTCCTCCCGGTGGCGGCGGTAGGTCTCGGGATCGACAAAGAAGAAAGCCATCGTCACACCTCGCGTCTACGCCTTGTCCCTGAAGTCGGCGCCCACGGGACAGACCCGCATGCACTCCCAGCACTGGCCCTGGCTCTGCGCGGCGTAGGTCATCGACCACAGCGTCTTCGTGAAGTGGCTCGAATAGAGCACCATCTTGCGCGCCTCCGGGTCGTCCTGGTCGAGGGCGAGTTCGAGCCCCTTCTGGAAGCCGGGAATCCAGTGCGTGTAGACCCGGGAGGTGCAGCGCGCCGCGTCGTACCGGCGCTCCACCAACCGGCCGTTCTCGATCCGCCCGTCGAGGCAGCCCCCGTCGCCGAGCGGGCAGACCCTGGTGCAGGGCGTCTCGCCCTCGGTCTCCCACATCTCGACGCAGACGGGGGCCGGGCAGGCCGGCTCGGCCGGCGGCGGCGTGACCGGGAAGGGGTAGGTCGTGATGATCGCGGAGTAGAACAGCAGGCCGTACTCCGGGTGCAGCACCGGCCCGGCCAGGCTGCGGGACCCGCAACCCGCGAGTTCGGCGGCCAACGCCACGCTCAGAAACGGGCGATTCCCCTTGCGCACGCCCGGCGGCACGAACAGCGCGTAGTAGCCGAACTCCGCCTCGATGAACTTCGCCGTCTTGAGGCCGAGGGAGTTGATCCGGTCGCTGGTGCCCATCGTCTCCAGGTGCTCGTGAACGGGACTCGCCCAATCGGCCGCTCTCGGCGGACTGCCGCCGACGACCACGACCCGGCGCGCCCCTGGCAGCAGATCGCCGGGGCGGAAGCCCTCGGGCGCCTCGTCGAAGGCGTCGGCATCGGCGACGCCCCAGGCCAGCGCGCCGCCGCGCTCGACCATCGTGGCCACGCGGTCGCGGGCAGCCGCGGCCTCATCGGCGGTCGGCATCCCCATTACGCGCGAAACGGTCACTGCAGCCGCCTCTCGTGCATTCCGACCGGACACACGCGCATGCACTCGAAGCACTGCGCCACGCTCTCCTTGTAGTACGAGAGCGACGACAGAGACTGGCTGAAGAAGTCGGAGTAGATCATCGACTTGCGCCGCTCCCGGTCGTCCTCCGTGGTGATCTGGACCAGGGACTTCTGGATTGAGCCGATACCGAAGTTCATCGACCGCGACGTGCAGCGCTCGCGGTCGTAGTACGAGTAGCTGATCCTGCCGTCCTCGTCGAGCGCGCCGTCGAGGCAGCCGCCCTCGTCCTTCGGGCAGGAGGCGAGGCACGGCGTGGTTCCCAGCTTCTCGTACATCTGGATGCAGGGCTTCGACGGGCAGACGTCCTCCTCCAGCGGGTGGTCCGGCTCGAGGTCCAGCGTCGTGACCAGGGCGGCGTAGTACAGCAGGCCGTAGCGCGGGTGCAGGATGATGTTGGCCGCCAGCGAGCGGGTGCCCAGCCCCGCGAGCACGGCGGCCAGCATCATGCTCATCGGCGGGTTGTGCCCGGCCGTGGGCAGCGACGGCGCCTGCAGCGCCCGATGGCCATGCTCGCGCTCGATGTAGTCGCACATCACGTGGACCGCGACGTTCTCGCGGAAGTCGTAGCCCGTGATCTCCATCACCCGGTGATCGGGACTGCGCCAGGCGCCCGCCGTCGGCCCCTGGTTGCCCGCCACGACAACGCTCTTCGCACCCGGAAGGACGTCCTCCGGCCGGTGCCCCTCAGGCACGAACTCGTTGAAGGCGCTGGAGGCAGCGACGCCGACGACGAGGGCCCCGGCACCGGCGCCGACGTCGCGCACTGCCGCCGTTCGCTGCTGTCGGGCGTCCGCCATCAGGATCGCTCCGGTAAGGTGCTCCGCGTGAACTCCGGGGACGATAACACCGGCGGCGCCGCGGGCGTCGCGGTCGTCAATCCGTGGGAGGAGCGGAAGGACCGCGGCCGGTTCTCCGCCCTCGTCGCCTCTCTGGTCCTCCTGGCCACCGCTCCGAGGAAATTCTTCGAGGGCACCCGGCCCGACGCGGGCATCTGGGGCCCCCTCTTGTTCGCGGGCCTGGTCACACTCATCTACATGGTCCTGGGAAGCGTGGTCTTCACGGTCCTCATCCTGACCCTTCCGGACCAGGCACTGGAGTTCGTCTACCAAACGGTGTGGCGAATGGATCCATCTCAGTTCCCCACTGCCGAGGAACTGCCCTTCGGAACCACCCTGTTCGTTCTCTTCGCGTTCCAGGTCCTCCTCCTTGCCCTTCCCGCCCTCTTCGCCCTCACGCTGGTCGCGACGTTGATCGTGGGTACGCTCGTCCACCTTCTGCTGGTCGTGACCCGCACGTCGAGGCCACACGGCTTCCGCGGGACCTGGGTCGCGATCTGCTACGCAAACGGCGCCAACCTCCTGGGCATCGTTCCCATCGCTGGCGAACTCCTGGCGACATTCTGCGGCGCAGCGCTGTTCGGGATCGGTCTCCACGTCGTTCAGCGAGTCGGAGTCGTCCGAGCCACGGTTCTGGCCTCCATCCTGCCCCTATTGACGGTCTTGGCGTTGCTGATCCCTCGGGTCCTGCCGCACGCCACCTCCTAGTAGAGTCAGGCGCCGCACCGGGCCCGAGAAAGGGCGCCGAACGAAGATCCGCCTGACGCCATGATCGACCAGCTCGACGACATCGAAGCGCGGGTCTCCGCGGCCCTGGATCAGGCGGCCGATCTGGAGCAACTCGAGGAGTGGCGCCGGGCGACGATCGGCCGCAAGGGCGAGGTCCAGCTCCTGACCCGCCGCATGGGCGAGATCGAACCGGCCGACCGGCCCGCGTTCGGCAAGCGGATCAACGAGATCAAGACCTCGCTGCAGGCTGCCTTCGAAGCGCGTCAGGAAGCCCTGAAGCGATCGGCGCATGACACCGACGGCGATGCCGACAAGCTCGACGTCACCCTGCCGGGCCGCCGGCCCACTCTCGGCGGCCTGCACCCCTCGACCCTGGTCATGCGCCGCATCGAGCGCATCTTCGGCGACATGGGGTTCCAGACCTACCGGAGCCCCGACGTCGTCACCGACCAGTTGAACTTCGGCGACCTGAACATGCCGCCCGACCACCCCGCGCGCGACATGCAGGACACGTTCTACACGACGGATCCGAGCGTCGTCCTCCGCACTCACACCAGCGGCGGCCAAATCCTGGCGATGCAGGAGCAGCACCCGGCGCCGGTGCGCGTCATCCTGCCCGGCATGTGCTACCGCAACGAGCAGATCACTTCCCGCAGCGAGATCCAGTTCCACCAGATCGAGGGGCTGGCCGTGGGCCCGGCGATCACCTTCGCCGATCTCAAGGGCACGCTGACCGAGTTCGCCCGCCGCCTCTTCGGAGAGGGTCGTGGCGCCCGCTTCCGGGCCAGCTACTTCCCGTTCACCGAGCCGAGCGCGGAGATGGACATCGCCTGCTTCCTCTGCGACGGCGAGGGCTGCCAGTTGTGCAAGGACACCGGCTGGCTCGAGATCCTCGGCTGCGGCATGGTCCATCCGACCGTTCTCAGGAACGGCGGCTACGACCCGGACGAGTGGAGCGGCTTCGCCTTCGGCATGGGGCCCGAGCGGATCGCCATGCTCAGGCACGGCATCCGCGACATCCGCTACTTCTGGTCCAACGACCTGCGTTTCCTGCACCAGTTCCAGCGGTTCGTCTAATGCCCGTTTCCTCGTACGGCGAACTGCGCTTCCTGCGCCAGTTCCCGGGCGTCGCCTAGTGCGCGTTCCACTCAACTGGCTCGGCGATTTCCTCGACCCGGGCCTTCCACCCGACGACCTCGCCGAGCTGCTCACCAACGCCGGCCTCGAGGTCAAGGCGATCGAACGCTTCGGCGTCGCCGGCGCCGAGCTGCCGTGGCCGGCGGAGCTGGTCATGACCGCGAAGGTCCTGCGAGTGGACCCGGTGCCGGACGCCGACCGCCTGGTGCTGGCGACCGTCGACTACGGCGCCGACGCCACCCGGCAGGTGATCACAGGGGCGCCGAACCTGTTCCCGTATCTCGGCGAGGATCTGAACGATTCCGACATCTGGGGCGCGCTGCTGCTCGCCGGGGCCAGCTACCGCAACCCCTACCGCGACCTGAAGATCACGCGGCTCAAGCCGAAGAAGCTGCGCGGCATCACCAGCGACGCGATGCTCTGCTCGGCGGCCGAACTCGGGCTCGGCGAAGACCACGAGGGAATCATCCTGTTCGAGCCGGCCGACGAGCTGCCCGCGCTCGAGCCCGGCCGGCCCCTGGCCGAAGTGCTCGGCGACGTCGTGCTCGACATCGACGTGATTCCCAACATCGCCCGCTGCGCCTCGATCCTGGGAGTCGCGCGCGAGGTGGCGGCACTCACGGAAGCAGCGTTCCGGCCGCCGGCGGTCCCGCTCACGATGGACGGACCGCCGATCGCCGACCGGGTCGAGATCGAAACCGAGAACCCCGAACTCAATCCGCGGTTCGTCGCCCTGCTGATCGAGGGCATCGAGCAGGGCGCGTCTCCCTATTGGATGCAGCACCGCCTGCAGCTCGCCGGGCAGCGGCCGATCAGCAACGTGGTCGACATCAGCAACTACGTGATGCTCGAGATCGGACAGCCGAACCACACCTTCGACTACGACCTGCTGCGGCAGCGGGCCGACGGCTACGCGGACGGCGGCCCGGTGCGCATCGTCACGCGGCTGGCGCGCGAGGGGGAACGTCTGACGACCCTCGACGGCGCCGAGCAGAAGCTGAGGACCAACCAGATCATGGTCACCGACCCCGCCGGCTCGCTCAGCGTCGGCGGCGTGATGGGCGGCCAGGACAGCGAGATCGGTCCCGAAACCCGCAACGTGCTGCTGGAGGCGGCGGCCTGGGAGCCGCGAAGCATCCGGCGCACCCAGCGCCAGCTCGGGATCCACACCGAGGCCGGTTTCCGTTTCAGCCGCGGCGTCCATCCCAGTCAGGCCCTGCTCGGGGCCCGGCGAGCCGCGGAACTGCTCCGGCTTCACGCCGGCGGCTCGATCGCGGAAGGGATCGTCGACCACTACCCGCAACCGGCGCCGAGCGTCACCGTCGACTTCGACCTCGGTTACCTGCGGCGCCTGAGCGGTCTCGATCTCGACACCGAGGAGACGGCGAACCTGCTGCGACGCCTCCAGTTCGAGGTCGAGGTCCAGGACGGCTCTGCCAATCTGCATGTCACCGTTCCCGATCACCGCCTCGACGTCGAAGGCCAGCACGACCTGGTCGAAGAGGTCTGCCGTATCTACGGCTACGACCGCATCCCGTCGACAGTGCTCAGCGACGTGCTGCCGCCCCAGCGCGGCAACCGCGAGCAGTCCTTTGAAGACCGCGTCAAGGACACCTTCGCCGACCTGGGACTCCAGGAGATCGTCAGCTACCGGTTGACAACGCCGGAGGCGGAAGCGAAGCTGCAACTGGAAGACGGCGAGCCACCGCCCTACGTCCGGCTCGCCAATCCCTCGACCCTCGACCGCGTCGTCATGCGGCGCAGCCTGCTCGCGTCCGTGCTGGAAGCGGCGGCGTCGAACAGCCGTTTCACGGACCGGCTCGCCCTGTTCGAGGTCGGCCGCGTGTTCCCGGTCAACGAAGGCGATTCGCTGCCCGAGGAGCGGCAGTGGGCCGCCGTCGTGCTGACCGGTCCGCGCCGGGCAGGCCACTGGCAGGCTACGGGCGAGAACGACGACCGCTTCGACTTCTTCGACGTCAAGGGCGTGGTCGAGACGGTCCTGGACCGGCTCGGCCTGGCGGTCCAGTTCACGGCGCCTGAGGCCGACGCGACGCCACCGTCGTACCGCCCCGGGCGTTCCGCGGCGATCGAAATCGGTGCCGACTCGAAGCCCGTCGGCTGGCTGGGCGAAGTCCAGCCGGCGGTGGCCGCCCGTTTCGATCTGGAGCCCGCGGACGGTCACCCCGTCCTCGCCGCCGAACTCGACCTCGACCGCATCCTCGAGCTCGTCCCCGACTCCCTCCAGGTCGAGCCCGTTCCCGTCTATCCCGAAGTGCGCGAGGACCTGGCCCTGATCGTGGACGAGGCGACGCCGGCCGCGGCCGTCGAGGCCGCCCTCCTCGCCGCCGGCAAGCCCCTGCTCTGCGCCGTCGAACTGTTCGACGTGTTCCGCGGCCAGACGATCGGCGAAGGCTCGAAGAGCCTCGCCTACCACCTCACCTTCCGGGCCCCGAACCGCACACTGCGCGACCGCGACGTGAAGAAGCTCCGCCGGCGCATCCTGGGACAGGTGGAGAGGTCCGTCGGCGCCAAGCTGCGGGAGTAGGGCTCCGGAGCTCGCGCGTCCGGCCCGCTCAGGAGGCGAGGCGCGACAGCAGGGCCACGACCGCGTGCTCGGCCCGCAGCGCCCGCGGGCCGAGACTCACGACAGTAGCGCCGGCGTGCCTGTACGAGGCGAGTTCCTCGTCCAGGAAGCCGCCTTCGGGGCCGACCAGCAGCGCCGTCGGGCCATCGACGCCCAGCGGACACGGCTCGTCACCGGCGGCATCGGCCACCAGGACCTGCTCGTGCTCCTGAACCAGGCCGGGCAGCGCATCGGTCAGTTCCCTAGGCCCTCTCAGGCACTCGATCTCCGGCAGCGCCGTGTCCCGCGCCTGGGCCAGACCCAGCATCAGGTGACGTCGCAGGGACTCGGGCCGCATCACCGAGCTCTGCCAGTAGCTCTTCTCGACCCGAACCGTGTGGACGAGCAGGATCCGCTTGACCCCCATCGCCGCCGCGGCCTGCAGGATGCGGCCGACGAACTTGGGCCGGGGCAGCGCCAGCACGAGGGTCACGGGCAACGGCTCCGGTGGCTCCCGGTCGAGCAGGCCCAGCTCCAGGACGACCCGATCACGGTTGAGTTCGACGATCCGGCCGCGGCCGATGCCGCCGCCAAGCCGCCCGACCGCCAGCGTGTCGCCGCCCTTCGCCCGCAGCACCTTGCGGACATGCCGGAGGCGCTCGCCGCAAACGACCGCGCGCACACCGGGTCCGGCCGCCGGATCGAAGTCCGAGTCCTCCAACAGGAGCAGGTTCATGCTGTTACAGTCACCCGCTCAAACGACGCAGAACTGCGCTCCAGACACCACTTGAAGAGGAGGACGGAACGGCAATGGCAGCAAAGAAGTTCCCGATCGAGGCCGGCCACATCATGATGTTCGCGCGCGCGGTCGGCGATCCGAACCCGATCTATCACGACGCCGACGCGGCGGCGGACACCGAACCCGGCAACGTCATCGCGCCGCCGACCTTCTACCAATCCTCGGCGCAGTACGACCCGGACTACTTCCTCCGGCCCAAGATCGGCGAGGCCTGGTTCGGCTCCGGCAAGAACCCCACCGGCGTACCGCCGAAGCGGACCGGCGGCGACGGCGGCACGGGCCTGCACGCCGAGCAGCGCTTCGAGTACTTCCGCCACGTGAGCCCGGGCGAGACCCTGACGATCAAGACGCGCCCCGGCAACACGTGGGAGCGGCAGGGCAAGCGCGGCGGCAAGCTCACGTTCAGCGAGAACATCACCGAGTACTACGACGAATCCGGCGAACTCGTCGTGCGCGCCACCGGCGTCGGCGTACGCACCGAGAAGGTCGTCGAGAGCGACTGAGGAGAGAACCAGATGGCACTTCAGGCAAGCAAGGTCAAGGTCGGCGACACCCACACGCAGAAGCTCACCGACGACCTCTCCCGGACGCAGATCGTCCAGTACGCGGGCGCCTCGGGCGACTACAACCCGCTCCACTCCGACGAGATCTTCACCACCAAGGTGGCGAAGTACCCGACCGTCTTCGCCCACGGCATGCTCACGATGGGCATGACGGGCCGGATGGTCACCGACTTCGTCGGCGACGGCCGGCTGACCGCCTACGGTGTCCGCTTCACGCGGCAGGTCTGGCCGGGCGACGCGTTGACCGCGACGGCCAAGGTCGACGCGGTGCGTGAAGAGGACGGCCAGAACCTCGTGGACCTGTCGGTCTCGACAGTGAACCAGGACGGCGACGTCGTCGTGATGGGTAAGGCGACGGCGAAGATCGACTCGTAGCCGTAGGGTCGCCGCTACTCGGCCGCGCTACTCCAGGACGCCCTGCGTCAGCTGGCGCAGGGCGTGATCGGCCAACACCAACGCGATCATCGCCTCGCCCATCGGCACGAAGCGGGGCAGGAGACACGGGTCGTGCCGGCCCCTGGTGGCGATCGTCGTCGGCTCGCCGGCCCGGGTCACCGTGTCCTGCGGCTGCGGCAGGCTGCTGGTCGGCTTGACGGCGCAGCGCAGCACGATCGGCTGGCCTGAGGAGATGCCGCCCAGCATGCCGCCGTGGCGGTTTCCGCGAGTGGCGACGCGCCCTTCCCGCATCTCGAACGGATCGTTGTTCTCGCTGCCGCGGGCGGTCGCCACACTGAACCCGGCGCCGTACTCGACGCCGAGCACCGCCGGCAGGCTGAAGAGCGCCTTCCCCAGGTCCGCCTTCAGCTTGTCGAAGACCGGTTCGCCCCAACCCGACGGCACGCCGGTGGCGACGAGTTCCGAGATGCCGCCGACCGAGTCACGTTCCGAGCGCATCCGCTCGATCAGTTCGGCCATCCGTCCGGCGGCCTCCTGATCCGGGCAGCGAACCGGGTTCGCCTCAACCTGCTCCAGGGCCACCGCGGCTGGATCGTCGATCCGGCCCTCGATGTCGCCGATGCTCTTCACGTAGCCGACGATCCCGACTCCCCAGCGCTCCCGCAGCAGCTTCTTCGCCACCGCCGCGGCCGCCACCCGCACCGACGTCTCGCGGGCGCTCGATCGGCCGCCGCCCCGGTAGTCGCGGAAGCCGTACTTGGCGTCGAAGGTGTAGTCGGCGTGTCCCGGTCGGTACTTCTCCCTGATCTCGCTGTAGTCCCTGGGCCGCTGGTCCCGGTTCTCGATCAGGAAGGCGATCGGCGTGCCGGTCGTCCTGCCCTCGAAGACGCCGGACAGGATGCGGGCCTCGTCCGGCTCCATCCGCTGCGTGGTCAGCTTCGACTGGCCGGGCCGGCGGCGGTCGAGGTCCGGCTGCAGGTCGGCCTCGGACAGTTCGAGGCCCGGCGGCACTCCGTCCAGGATGCCGACGTAGCCCGGCCCGTGGCTCTCGCCGGCCGTGGTCAACCGCAGCGCGGTTCCGAACGTGTTCCCAGCCATGACACGAGGACTCTGCCACAGCCCCGCCGCAGGCCGAACCGGCGTAGACTGACGGGTGATGCAGAGTTCGACTGCCACCGCGTCGTTCGAGTCGCCGCCAATCGATGCCGTCGGCGTCGAGGAGCGGGTGGCGAGGCTCTGCTCGCGCTCCATCAAGAAGGACGCCAAGCTCCAGGCGCTCCACCTGACCCTGTCGATGATCGACCTGACGACCCTGGAGGGCGCCGACTCCGAGGGCAAGGTGCGGCAGCTCTGCGCCAAGGCGCTGCAACTGCACGCGGCGCTGCCCGATCTGCCGCACGTGGCCGCGGTCTGCGTCTACCCCGCCCTGGTCGATGTAGCGAAGCGGGCGCTCGAGGGCAGCGGCATCAACGTCGCTTCGGTCGCCACCAGCTTCCCTGCCGGCCAGGCCCCGATCGAGATCAAGCTGCTGGAGGTGCGGAAAGCCGTCGAGGCCGGCGCCGACGAAGTCGACATGGTGATCTCGCGCGGCCGCTTCCTGGCCGGCGACTGCGCCTACACCGCGGACGAGATCGCCTCGGTCAAGGAGGCCTGCGGCGACGCCCACCTCAAGGTGATCCTCGAGACCGGCGAGCTCGGCACACTGGACGCCGTGCGCCGTGCCTCGGACCTGGCGATGCGCTCCGGCGCCGACTTCATCAAGACGTCCACCGGCAAGATCAAGCCGGCCGCCACGATGCCCGTCGTCCTGGTCATGCTGGAGGCGATCCGCGACCACTACCGCAACACCGGCGAGAAGATCGGCATGAAGCCGGCGGGCGGGATCTCGACTGCCAAGGACGCGATCCGCCACCTGGTCATGGTCCGGGAAACGCTCGGTCAGGACTGGCTCGATCCCGACCTGTACCGCTTCGGCGCCAGTTCGCTGGCGAACGATGTCCTGCGCCAGATCGTCAAGCAGGGAAGCGGCATCTACCAGTCGTTCGACGACTTCTCTCTCTAGAGGAGATGATGTTCAACCGATGACGAGCACCCCATCGATCGAGGCCGCGGCGCCCAAGCTCCGTCTCCGCAACGGCGACGGCTGGGAGTACGCGCCAGCGCCCGAGTCGACCGATCACGTCGAACTGCGGGAGCGCTACGGCCTGTTCATCGACGGTGAGTTCACGGACGCGAAAGGCGGCCGGACCTTCGAGACGGCGAATCCGGCCACCGAGGAGAAGATCGCGGACGTGGCCCTCGCCTCGGACGCCGACGTCGATGCCGCCGTGGCGTCCGCCCGCCGCGCCTACGACGAGGTCTGGTCACAGCTCGCGCCCAGGGAGCGCGGCAAGTACGTCTACCGGATCGCCCGGGTACTCCAGGAGCGGGGCCGCGAACTCGCCATCACCGAGTCGCTCGACGGCGGCAAGCCGATCCGCGAGTCGCGGGATGTCGACATCCCGCTAGCTGCCGCGCACTTCTTCTACTACGCCGGCTGGGCCGACAAGCTGGACTACGCCTTTCCCGGCCGTAGGGCCCGGCCGCTCGGCGTCGCCGGACAGGTCATCCCGTGGAACTTCCCGCTTCTCATGGCGGCCTGGAAGATCGCGCCGGCCATCGCGGCCGGCAACACGGTCGTGCTCAAGCCGGCGGAGACGACACCGCTCACCGCGCTCAAGCTGGCCGAGATCATCCGCGACGCGGGGGTTCCGCCCGGGGTCGTCAACATCGTCACCGGCGCCGGAGAGACGGGCGCGGCGATCGTCCAGCACGAAGACGTCGACAAGGTCGCCTTCACCGGCTCCACCGAGGTCGGCAAGCTGATCCGGCGCGCGCTCGCCGGCAGCGACAAGTACTACACCCTGGAACTCGGCGGCAAGGCGGCGAACCTGGTGTTCGAGGACGCCGCCGTCGACCAGGCGGTGGAGGGCATCGTCAACGGCATCTTCTTCAACCAGGGGCACGTCTGCTGCGCCGGTTCCCGCCTGCTCGTCCAGGAGTCCGTCGCCGACGAGGTGATCTCCAAGCTGAAGGACCGGATGGAGACCCTGATCGTCGGCGATCCGCTCGACAAGAACACGGACATCGGCGCGATCAACTCCCGCGCCCAGCTCGACAGGATCGAGGAGTATCTCGAGATCGGCGAGGCGGAAGGCGCCGAACCGTTCCAGACATCGTGCCCGGTGCCGGAACGCGGCTACTGGTGCCGGCCGACCCTGTTCCTGCAGGCATCCCAGTCGCACCGCGTGGTTCAGGAGGAGATCTTCGGCCCGGTACTCGCGGTGCAGACGTTCCGCACGGTGGACGAAGGCATCGCGATGGCGAACAACACGCCCTACGGCCTCTCGGGCGGCGTCTGGAGCGACAAGGGCGCCAAGGCGTTCCGCGTCACCAGCCGGATCCGCGCCGGCGTGTTGTGGGCGAACACGTACAACAAGTTCGATCCGACGGCCCCGTTCGGCGGCTACAAGGAAAGCGGCATCGGCCGCGAGGGCGGACTGGCCGGGCTCCACGCCTACCTGCAACCGGAGCGAGCGGCATGAGCGAGCAGCGACCCGCGGGAGCGGCTGCGGCCGACCGGTTGCCGGTGCTCAAGACCCACAAGGTCTACGTCGGCGGCAAGTTCCCGCGCTCCGAGTCGGGACGCTTCGACCGGGCTCTGGCGCCAGACGGCACGCCGATCGCGAACATCTGCCGCTGCTCGCGCAAGGACGTGCGGGACGCGGTGACCGCGGCGCGCGCCGCGCAGGCCGGATGGGCCGCCCGCACCGCCTACAACCGGGGCCAGATCCTCTACCGGATCGCCGAGATGCTGGAGGGCCGGAGCGGCCAGTTCGAGGCCCTGCTGGCCGCCGGCGGTGCGACCCCCGACGAAGCCGCGGCCGAAGTCCAGGCCGCCGTCGACCGGCTCGTCCACTACGCAGGCTGGACCGACAAGTTCCAGCAGGTGTTCTCCAGCGTCAATCCGGTCGCCACGTCGCACTTCAACTTCTCGATCCTCGAGCCGATGGGCGTCGTCGGCGTGCTCGCCCCCGAGTCTCCGCTGCTCGGCCTCGTTTCCTCCATCGCCCCCGCGATCGCCGGCGGCAACACGACCGTCGTACTCGTCACCGGCAGCCAGCCGCTTCCGGCCACCACGTTCGGCGAAGTCCTGAACTCCTCAGACGTCCCCGGCGGCGTCGTGAACATCCTCACCGGTCGCCGGGACGAGATGCTCGCCCCACTCGCCGCGCACCGCGACGTCGACGGGCTGCTCCTCTGCACCGCCGACCGGGACGTCGCCAGGTCCGCCGAGATCGAGGCCGTCCACAACCTGAAACGCGTCGCGCTCCGCCCCAGCGACGACTGGACGGACATCCAGAGCCCCTACGAAATCACCGACCTCCAGGAAGTGAAGACGACATGGCATCCGATCGGGAGTTGACCGGCGAGATGGAGCTCCCGCTCCACGCCAGGAACCAGGCCGCGGAGATCGTCGAATCGCCGGACAAGCTCCGTGAGATGGTCGCCGAAGCAAGGGAGAAGGCCGACTCCGCAGGCGGCGCCACGAGTCCGCTCAGCGGGGTGATCGACGACCTGAGAACGATGTTCGACCTGCTTCGCGCGGTAGCGCGCGGCAACTACCGGCTCCGGAAAGAGACCCTGATCCTCATCGCCGGCGCCGTCCTCTACTTCGTCATTCCCATCGACGTCATCCCTGACTTCGTCCCGGTCGCCGGCTTCATCGACGACGCCGCCGTCATCGCCTGGGTCGTCAAGACCTGCAAGACGGAGATCGATCTCTTCCGGGCGCTGACCGTGGGCGACGACGCACCCGAGCCGGAGGTCGCGTAGCCGGCCAGGCAGCTCTACAACGATGCGGCGCCGTGGTACGCCCGCGCGACCCAGGCCATGAGCTGGGCGCACAGCAGCCCCAGCGGCGTGCCTACCAGGTTGCCGAGGACGCCCATCAGCACACCAACCGCGGCAAGCGCGGGCTGGAACACGCCGGCAACGACCGGCGTCGAGATGACGCCGCCGACGTTGCCCATGCTGCCGGTCGCGAACAGGAAGATCGGCGCGCGCAGGAGGCGCATCGCGAGGAACAGGCAGGCGACGTGGATGCCGATCCAGACGACGCCGACCGCCAGCACCAAAGGCGCCTCGGCGATGGCGGCGAGATCGCCGCCCGCGCCCATCGTCGCGACCATCAGGTAGAGGCCACCGTAGGCCACCGGCGTGGCTCCCCGATGTTCGAGACGACGAACCGGCGTGAAGGACAGCGCGAGGCCAACCGCGACGACCAGCAGGATGCCCCAGGTGAAGTGGGACAGCACCGAGCCGACCTGGGGCAGCAGCTCTCCGCCGCGCATGCAGAGCCAGCTCGCCACCAGGCCGACGCCGAGCATGGAGGCGAAGGCAGGCAGCGTGATCGGCCGCGCGTTCTCGGCCTGGACCTGCTGCAGCCGCTGGTTCAGCGCGTCGAGCTCTTCGCGGCGGGCCCGGTTCCAGCGGTCGATCCGGTTCTGGTAACCGCTGAGCAGGATGACGATCGACATCCAGCCGTAACCGACCACCGAGTCGACAATGATCATCGGAGCGAAGACGTCGTCGGGAGCGCCGACGCCCTCCTTGATCGCGATCATGTTCGACAGACCGCCGATCCAGGAGCCGGACAACGCTCCCAGTCCCTTCCAGATCTGCGGGTCATCCAGGAACGGCTGGAAGATGGCCAGCGCGATCGGCCCACCGATCACGATGCCGACCGACCCCGACAGCAGCATCGCCGCCGCCAGCGGTCCGAGGCGCCTGATCGCCGGCACGTCGGTCGCCAGCACCAGTAGGAGTAGCGAGCACGGCATCAGGTAGTCCGTGCACCAGTCGTAGAAGGCCGACTCGGCCGGCGTGATGCCGGCGGTGGTCAGCACCACTGGCAGCAGGTAGATCCAGACGATCGGCGGCAGGTACCTGAAGAGCCGGTCGAAGGGCCGCGTCTGCGCCAGCACGAAGATCAGAGCCACGAAGCCGGCGAAGAAGACGAGCAGCGCGGTCGGGTCGTTGATCAGCGCCTGCTCAGCCATCGCCGGCGAGTGTATGGGCTAGCGTCGCGTCTGGCTGCCGGCTTGGGACCCATGTGCTAATGTCTGTCATTAGACCTGTTCCGGCGCCACCCATCCCGGGCCTGACGAGCAAGGAGAGCTTCGCCCATGAAACATCGCACAGCGGCCATCGTGTCCGCGCTGACGGCGACCTTCCTGCTTCTGAGTTCCGCCGCCGCTGCCCAGTTCGGAAACCTGCCGCCCAACCGGTCGTCACTGCTCGACGACGGCGCGCTCCACATCGTCATCTGCGGCAGCGGTTCACCGTTGCCGAGCGCCGAGCGGGCCGGGCCCTGCACGGCGGTGATCGCCGGCGGGCGGATGTTCCTGATCGACGTCGGCCCCGGGTCGACCGAGAATCTGCGGCTTTGGGGACTGCCGATGGGAAGTCTCACCGGCGTTCTGCTGACCCACTTCCACTCCGATCACATCGGAGAACTCGGCGAGGTCGTTTTCGCGAGCTGGACCGGCGGCCGGGCCGTGCCCCTCGACGTCTACGGTCCGGCGGGAGTCGAACAGGTCGTCGCCGGCTTTCAGACGGCCTACGAACTGGACGTCTCCTACCGGGTCGCTCACCACGGCGCCGACCTGCTCGCGCCGGACGGCGGCAAGGCGAACGGGCACGCGATCGAACTCGCCGAGGACGCGCCCTCGCGCGTCTTCTACGACAAGGACGGTCTCCGGATCACCGCGTTCCTGGTCGAGCATGAACCGATCTCGCCGGCGCTCGGCTACCGCATCGACTACGGCGGCCGCTCGGTCGTGGTCAGCGGCGACACGATCCGCTCGGCGAACGTGGAGGCGGCGAGCCAGGGCGTCGACGTCCTGGTCCACGAGGTCCTGTCCGGCGCTCTGATCGGCGGGGCGGCGCAGGCGCTCGAGAGTGCCGGCAACGAACGCACAGCGAAAATGCTCAGGGACACGCTCGACTACCACACCTTTCCCGCCGACGTGCATGCTCTGGCCGCCGACGCGAAGGTCAAACTCCTGGTGCTGAACCACCTCGTACCGCCCCTGCCCGCTGCGCAGGCGGAGGGCGTGTTCATGCGCGGCCGGGCCGAGGACGCGCCGAACGATGCGGTCGTCGCCGCCGACGGCATGCACATCGCGCTGCCCGCCAACAGTGACGAGCGGACGATCGAGAACTTCTAGACGCTCCCTGGAGGCCCTGGAAAACGCAGCGTCCTGGCCTCATCCGGCGCACAGCGCCCGGCGGCCGCGCTAGCCTCATACCGTGACGAACTACGCAGCCGAACTCGAGTTCGCGGTCGAGACCGCCTGGATCGCCGGCCAGTTGACGCTCGAGTTCTTCCGTCTCGGCGTCGACCCGGAACTCAAGAGCGACATGACGCCGGTCACCGAGGCCGACCGGGGCGCCGAGGAACTGATCCGTTCACGGATCGCCGAGGCCTTTCCCGGCGACCTCGTCGTCGGCGAAGAGTTCGGGGCAGGTGGCGGCGAGTCTGCCTCGGAAGCCGCTTCGAAACGCCACTGGTACGTCGACCCGATCGACGGTACCCGTTCCTTCGTCCGTGGCGTGCCGCTCTACGGGATCCTGATCGGCCTGGAGGTCGATGGAAGGGTCGAAGTCGGCGTCGCCCACTTCCCGGGCATCGGCGAGACGGTAGCGGCGGCTTCCGGCCGGGGCTGCACGCTGAACGGCGAGCCGGCGCAGGTCCGCGAAACACCCAGCCTCGCCGACGGCTACGTCTCCTTTGGTGACCCGGGACTCTTCGTCGACCCCCGCCACCGACAGGCATGGCAGCGGATGATGGACGGCACCGCCTACCGCGTCGGCTGGTCCGACGCCTACGGCCACGCCCTGGTCGCTACCGGACGGCTGGAACTGATGGTCGACCCGAAGATGAGCGCCTGGGACTGCGGACCGTTCCCCGTCATCCTCCGCGAGGCCGGCGGCTACTTCGGCGACTGGGCCGGCAACGAGACGATCCACGGCGACCGGGCGTTCAGCACCACCCGCCGGCTGCTGCCCGAGGTCCTGGAACTGCTCGCCGACTAAACCGCCGACCCACCGAAATGTCGGTGCGCCGGCCCTCTGGCCGGCATCCGCCGGGGGCGGTCCTCAGCCTCCCGGCGGCTCGTCGCCGTCCTCCAACGGACCAGCGACACAACTCAGCAGTTCCTTCACCTCGTCCAGCCGGTTGTCCGGCACGCAGAGCTTCACCGGCACCGGTGACTTCCCCATCATCCCCATGCCGAACATGCCGACCCCGGCGCTCTGCACCAGGAACGGAATGTCGTACTGGTCCAGGGCGTGGCCGATCGTCTCGGCCTCGAGCCGGGAATCGAAGGTCGCGAGTTCGACGAACTTCATGAGTCGTCTTCCTCCGGCAGCTTCAGCATCAGCCCCAGCCGCGTACAGCGGGCAACGAGTTCGTCACGCTGGTTGTAGGCGCGGTGCTCGAAGGTCACGATGCCGGCGTTGGGCCGTGAGCGGCTCTCCCGCTTGTCCTTCACCTCGGTCTCGATCCGCAGGGTATCGCCGTGGAACACGGGCCGCGGGAACACGACGTCGTTCCAGCCCAGGTTGGCGATCGTCGTACCGAGGGTCGTGTCGCCGACCGAGATGCCGACCATCAGGCTCAAGGTAAAGCAACTGTTGACGATCCGCTCGCCGAACTCGCTCTTCTTCATCGCCTCGGCGTCGAGATGGAGCGCGGCCGGGTTGTGGGTGATCGCCGTGAAGAAGACGTTGTCCGCCTCGGTCACCGTGCGCCGCAACGCATGGTCGAAGAGTTGACCGACTTCAAACTGCTCGTAGTAGAGGCCCGCCATGAGGCAACCCTAGCCGAGTGAATCGGCGACGCGTTCGATGTCGGCGCCCAGCGACCGCAGCCGCTCGTCGATCCGCTCGTAGCCGCGGTCGATCTGCTGCACGTTGTCGATGACGCTGCGGCCTTCGGCGCACAGCGCGGCGATCAGCATCGCCATGCCGGCCCGGATGTCCGGGCTCACCATGTCCCGTCCGTACAGCTTCGACGGCCCGCTGACGACGACGCGGTGCGGATCGCAGAGCACGATCTGGGCGCCCATCGCCACCAGGCGATCGACGAAGAACATGCGGGACTCGAACAGCTTCTCGTGGATCAGTACCGAGCCCCGGCTTTGGGTGGCGCCCACCACCGCGATCGACGTGAGATCGGCGGGGAAACCTGGCCACGGCGCGTCCTCGACTTTCGGGATCGCGCCCTGAAGATCCGTGCGCACCTGGAGCTCCTGACCGCCGGGCACGAACAGGTCGCTGCCGTCGCCACGCACCTCGAAGTCGATGCCCAGCCGGCCGAAGGCGATCCGCGTCGCCCGGTGCTCACGCGGCCGGGCGTTCGGAATGCGCAGTTCGCCGCCGGTCACGGCCGCCAGCGTGATGAGCGACCCCACCTCGATGTAGTCGGGACCGATCTCGAACTCGGCCCCGCCCAGCCGCTCCACGCCCTGGACGACGAGCAGGTTCGTTCCGACACCTTCGATCGGCACTCCCATGGCCTTCAGGAGGCAGCAGAGATCCTGCACGTGAGGCTCGCTCGCCGCGTTCAGGATCCTCGTCTCGCCTTCGGCCAGGGAAGCCGCCATCACCGCGTTCTCGGTCGCGGTCACCGAGGCTTCGTCCAGAAAAACCTCGACCCCGCGCAGGCGCTCCCGCGAACCCTCGACGCGGCACCGGAGCCCGCCGCCCGGGAGGAGTTCGATGCCGGCGCCCAGGCCCTCGAGCGCCAGCAGGTGCGTGTCGAGCCGGCGGCGGCCGATGACGTCGCCGCCCGGGGCCGGCATGTTCACGCGCCCCCGCCGCGCCAGCAGCGGCCCCGCCAGCAGGATCGAGGCGCGAATCGCCCGGCAGAGATCAGGGTCGGGATCGTCGTCGCCGAGACCCGCGGCGCGGACGCGCACCGTGTCGCTACCGGCGAGCGCCACTTCGGCGCCGAGTTGGCGCAGCAACGCCATCTGTGCCTCGACGTCGCGGATCCGGGGCACGTTCCGGAGCGTGACCTCCTCATCCGTGAGGAGGGCGGCCGCAAGCAGCGGCAGCGCCGCGTTCTTGTTGCCCCGCGCCCGCAGCGTGCCCGAGATCGGTTGTCCGCCCTCGATCACGAACTGGGAGCGCGGCATGTGTGCGGCCGTGTCCATCGCGCGGCTAGTTGACCACAGGAACACCACCACAGTTGCCCGCTCTTCCGATTCGCCCGATCCTGAAACTCGCGCGACGTCGCGACGTTGTATGAATGAGACACGGCCCCATCGGGCCGGGGGCCCCTCATCTCCGTACCGGCAAGGAGACCGACCATGAAAGACCTTCACCGCCATCTCTGGGCGACCCTGGCGTTCGCCCTCCTGATCGCCTTCGTTCCCGGAGCGCTCCTGGCCCAGGAGCATGCCGATCCAGGTCACGACGAGCGCTGGGAGGAGCTCGGTCAGCGCTGGGAGGAGTGGGGCGAGCGCTTCGGCCGCAGCTTCGAGGACGCCGACTGGGAGTCCCACGGCAAGAACTGGGAAGAGTTCGGCAGGCGCTGGGAGGAATGGGGCGAGCAGTTTGCAGCGTCCTTCGAGCAGGCGTTCGACGAAGAGGAATGGGACACCTGGGCGGAGCAGTTCGAGGACATGGAGCACCCTGACGGCGAAGTCGACTGGGAGCGCTTCGAGCAGTTCTGGGAAGAGTTCGGCGAACGCTTCGGCACCTCTCTGGGGGAAGCCATGGAGGGCGCCGACTGGGAGATGTTCGGCGAAGCGCTTGGAGCGCTCGGTGAGCAGATGGGCGAGTTGGCGGAACTGATCGCAGCCAGCGTCGAAGCCGCCGACTGGAGCGGCTTCGCCGATCTCGTCAGCGAAACCGTCGAGCAGGCAGTCGACCACGCCGAGGAAGCGACGGAGGCCGCCGAGGAAGCGGCAGAGGCAGCAGCCGAAGCAGCGGAAAGAGCGGCAGAGGCAGCGGTCGACGCATAGCGGCGCATCCCGGGAACCGGGCGCGCCGGGCTGACTGTAGGCTGCGCGTTCCACGACCCAAGGAGCGCACATGCCAGTCGACCCCCAGGTGCAGGCCTTCCTCGAAGCCCAGGCCCAGGCCGCGATCGAGAACCAGGTTCCGCCCATCACCGAGCAGACCGTGGAGATGGCCCGGGCCGGCTATCTCGCGGTCGCCGAGATGCTCGGGCAGGGTCCCGAGGTAGACACCGACGACTCCGCCGTGCCCGGCCCGGCTGGCGACATTCCAGTCCGCATCTACCGGTCCCGGGATGCCGGCGAGGCCCTGCCGATCCTGGTCTACTACCACGGCGGCGGCTGGGTGATCGGCGACCTGGACACCCACGACTACGCCTGCCGTGAACTCTGCGTCGGCGCCGAATGCCTGGTCGTCTCCGTGGACTACCGCCTGGCCCCTGAAGCACAGTTCCCGGCCGCGGTCGACGACTCCTGGGCTGCCTTGCAGTGGATTGCGGCCAACGCCGAGAGCCTCGGCGGCGACCCGGGCCGGATCGCGGTCGGCGGCGACAGCGCCGGCGGCAACCTCTCCGCCGTGATGAGCCTGCTCGCTCGCGACAACGGCGGTCCGCACCTCGCCTTCCAACTCCTCGTCTACCCCGCCGTCGACATGGACTTCAGCCGCCCCTCGATCGACGAGAACGCTGACGGCTACGTCCTGACCAGGGACCACATGATCTGGTTCCGCGGCCACTACCTGCGTTCGGACGCCGACCGCGCCGACTTCCGCGCCTCGCCGCTCCTGGCCTCCGACCACAGCGGCCTGCCGCCGGCTCTCGTCATCACCGCCGAATTCGACCCGCTCCGCGACGAAGGCAGGGACTACGCGGAGAAGCTCCTGGCCGCCGGCGTCGAGGCGACGCTCTCGAACTACGAGGGCCAGGTCCATGTTTTCTTCCAACTGTCACCGATCCTCAATGGCGGCCGGAAGGCGGTCGACGAGGCCTGCGCGGCGCTGCGCGGAGCATTCGGGGACGCGGCATAGAATTTGCTGGTTGGAGTCGGTGGGAGGAGCACCCATGAGCCTGATGTCAAGCATCCCCGCCCTGTTGCTACTCGTGACCGCCGCTCCAATCGACAAGGACTCCGCGGCTCAGGGCGAAACCACCCTGGTCCGCGTCCTGTCTGACCTCGAAACAGCCGGCGGAGCGGACTGGACCGGCGAGTGTCTGGACGCGAAGTCCCGCAGCCGCTGGACCGCCCGGCTCAGCGACGGCAGCGTCATCAAGGGACGCTGCCGGAACGGCAAGCGCCACGGCCGCTGGTCCGTCCGCCTCACCGACGGCAACCGCGTCGTCGGTCGGTTCGAGGACGACAGTGTCCACGGCAGGTGGCGGATCCGCGACCACGTCGGTCACGTCCTCGAAGAAGCTACCTACGTCCGGGGCGAACTCCAGGACGAGCGACGCATCCCCCGCGATCCGTGGTCCAAGCGAGGAGCGCTCCCGGCTCCCCCGGGCGACGCACCAGGCCACAACTGACCGGCGGCGACGCCCGCCGATGCCGGCTACACCGCCGGCAGCAGCCGGCTGACGCGATAGCCGTCCAGGTCCTTCTCGAAGCCGCAGGCGTCGAGGATCGCGGTCCACGGGGACTCGCGGGCCGGGCGACCGTCGATGCGTAGGAGCCTGAGGGTTCGCCGGCGGCGGCGGCCGGCGAGGTCACGGAGGGCGGCCCAGGCCTCCCCGGGTTCCGGGTCGTCGCCGAGAGCGGCGAAGGTCCAGACGCCCTGGCCGCCGGCTTCGAGGAAGAGACAGGGAGAGCCGGCCCGGAGGACGACCCAGGCGCCGGGTACGCGGCGTGGGCCGCGCCTTCGTGGATCGATCTCGGCTCCGAGCCGGGGCCAGGGAAGCACGGCGCCCCACGGATTCGCCGGATCGACGGCGGGCAGGATCCCGATCGGCCCGCGCTTCGCCGGTCCCCGCCGCTCCCGCCGCAGGCGCTCGACCGCCGCCGGCAGGGCGAACTGGCGGCCGGCCAGGCCGTGAACGAAGTAGCCGCGGCGGATGTGGCCGGCCTCCTCCATCTCGCGCAGCACCGGATAGAGGGCCTCGAACCCGCCGGGCACGTGCTCGTTGCGGGCCGTCTCGGCCGCGACCACGCCGTAGCGGTCGAGCAGCAGGGTTGCCGTGGCGTGAGCCCACTCCGTATCGCTCAACCGCCCGGCCGGCGCGGCCAGATCGCTCACCAGCGACCATCGGCCGCCGGCCAGCATCCCTGCCCGGCCGCGGCGGGCCCCCGAGACAACAGCCCGCATGGCAGCCGGCGCTGTCCCGGCCCGCGGCCCGCGACGCCAACCACGGGGAAGCCCGCGGGGAGAACGCCCACCGGGCGCTGGTCGCCGCTTACCAAGCGACGCGAGCGGCAGGAAGGTGTCGTTGGTGATGCGGCCAGCCCATACGAGGTCCCAGATCGCCGCCTCGACTTCCGTCTCGCCCCAGTCGCCGTCACCGGCCACTCCGCCGACCAGGTCGAACGTGAAGCAGGCGCCGCGCGCCTTCAGGCGGTCGAGGACCGTGGCGTGCGGAGTCCCGGCCCGCGCTTCATCCGAGGCTTCGATCGGCTCGCTCCCGCGCGCCAGGACCTGGAACCGCTCCCGACGGTAAATCGCGATCCGGCCGTCTCTCGACCCGAGCCTGCCGTCGCCCAGCCAGAGAAGCTCCCCCGACGCCGCAAGGCGGTCCAGCATGTCGAGACGAAAGCCCGGCACCCTTGCGGGCAGGACGTGGCCGACCAGGGTCCGCCAGGAAAGCGGCACTCCTTCGAGCTGCGCCACGGCTTCCCGAAGACGAACCAGGGCACGATCCGACGACGCAGGCATCCCTGCCCGCCCGCGACCCCGCGACGCCGGGAGAGTCGGCACCGCTGTGTCCGTGTCGACGCCCTGCCAGCGACCCAGGAACCGCGCCAGAGCCGCTCCGTCGACCGGCTCCGCCTCGCGCCGGAGCCTGGCCAGCGTCCGGCGCTTGATCCGGCGGAGCACCTCCGGGTCGCACCACTCGACCCCGCCGCCTTCCCTTCGGAACTCGCCCCGGGCAAGCCGGCCGGCCTCTTCGAGACTCGTCAGCAGGGGTTCGATCGCCCCCTCCGGCAGGCCGAAGCGGGCCGCCGCGTCAGCGGCTGTGAACGGACCCCGGCTCCGGGCGTAGCGTCTCAACAGATTCTCGAGCGGCTCCGGCCGTGGCGCCAGCAGTTCGCCCGGCAGGCCTTCGGGCAACGTCGCGTCCAGGCCGTCGCGGTAGAGCGCCACGTCCTCCGCGGCCGTCCACATCCGCTCGCCGTCCTTGAACTCGATTTCGACGGCCCTCTTCTGCCGCTCCAGGTCCGCGAGCCACTCGTCCGCCTCGCCGGGTGCGCGCGCCTCGATCTCCTCCCGGGTCAGACCGCCGGTTCGCCGCAGCAGATCGTAGAGGTCGTCTTCGTGCCGCGCGCGGCGGTCCGGCGAAAGCCCCTGGAACTCCTCTTCGATCGCCTGGATCACGTCCGGATCGAGTAACTCCCGCAGACTGGCCGTGCCCAGCAGTTCCCGCAGGAGCTCCCGGTCGAGAGTCAGTGCCTGGGCCCGGCGCTCGGCGGCGGGGGCGTCCTGGTCGTAGAGGAAGCGTTCTTCGTAGGAGAAGACGAGGGAGCGGGCGAAAGGAGAAGGCGCCAGGGTCTCCACGTCGTCGACCCGGACCTCCCCTTCCGCGACCTCCGCCATGAGCTCGACCAGGCCCGACAGATCGAAAAGATCGCTCAGGCACTCGCGGTAGGTCTCGAGCAGGATCGGGAAGTCGGGGTACCTGCGGACGACGGAGAGCAGGTTCTTCGACCGCTGGCGCTGTTGCCAGAGCGGCGTCCGCTTGCCGGGCCGGTTGCGCGGCAGGAGCAGCGCGCGGGCCGCGTTCTCGCGGAACCGGCTCGCGAACATCGGCGAGGAGGCGACCTGTTCGACGACCAGATCCTCGACCTCGTCGGGCTCGAGCAGGAACTCCCGCGCCGCCGGCAACTCGTCGGTGTCGGCGAAGCGGAGCGCCAGTCCGTCGTCCGTCCACAGGGTCTGGACCTCGAAACCAAAACGCCGGCCGATCCGGCGCTCCAGCGCCATCGCCCAGGGCGCGTGAATGCGGGCCCCGAACGGAGTCAGGATGCACACCCGCCAGTCGCCGATCTCGTCCCGGAACCGCTCCAGAGTCACCGCGCGGTCGGTGGGCAGCGCGCCGGTGCGGTCTCGCTGCTCCTCGACGTAGGCGCAGAGGTTCGAGACGGCATGCGGGTCGAGCGGCGCTTCGCGTGCGAGCCAGCGTCTGGCGGCGGCGCCCTGCCGTCGGCCGAGTTCGCGCACGAAGGCGCCGAGGGCCCGGCCCAGTTCCAGCGGTCGGCCGGGGCCATCGCCGTGCCAGAAGGGCATCCGCCCCGGCTCGCCCGGCGCCGGCCGGACGATGACCCGGTCGCGGGTGATGTCGGTCACCCGCCACGCGGATGCCCCGAGCAGGAAGGTGTCGCCGGCGCGCGACTCGTAGACCATCTCCTCGTCGAGTTCGCCGACCCGCGGACCCTCGGGTCCCAGGTGCACCGTGAACAGGCCGCGATCCGGAATCGTGCCGGCGTTCATCCGCACCAGGAAGTCGGCGCCGCGCCGGGCGGTCAGCACGTCGCGCCCGCGGTCCCACGACAACCGGGGCCGCAGGTCGGCGAACTCCTCCGAGGGAAAGCGGCCGACCAGCATGTCCAGCACCGCGGCCAGCAGGTTGCGGGTCAGGCCGCGGTAGGGGCGGGCGCGCCGCGCCAGGGCCAGGATCCCGTCGACGGTCCATTCCCGGCCGCAGCACATCGCGACGATCTGCTGCGCCAGCACGTCGAGCGGGTTCTCCGGCAGCTTCATCGACTCGATCGCGCCGCGCTGCATCTGGATCGCGGTCACCGTGCACTCCAGGAGGTCGCCCCGAAACTTGGGGAAGATCAGACCGCGACTGCGCTCGCCGACCGCGTGCCCGGAACGGCCCACGCGCTGCAGTCCGCTGGCCGTGGACCCCGGCGCCTCGACCAGGAGGACCAGGTCGACGCTGCCCATGTCGATTCCCAGTTCGAGCGAGCTCGTCGCCACGATGCAGCGTAGGCGGCCGGCCTTGAGCGCACCTTCGATCTCACGTCGTCGTTCGTGGGAGATGCTGCCGTGGTGGGCTCGGGCCAACGGCTCGCGGTCATCCGTTTCGTCGTCTTCAATGTCGGCGGCGCGAGTCCGGTCGTCCAGCTCGTTGAGACGCTGGGCCAGCCGTTCGCAGAGCGAACGGCTGTTGACGAAGACGATCGTCGAACGATGGCGCCGGACCGCCTCCAGGATGCGCGGGAAGACGGACGGCCACAGGCCCGACGTTTCGAAGCTGCGCGGCCAGCCTTCGCCGGAGGAAAGAGACTCAGGCGCCGGCGGCGGCGCCTCCATGTCGGGCACGGGCACGACGACCTGCAGGTCGATGTCCGGCGGCTCGGAGGCGTCGACGACCTCGACCGGCCGGTCGCCGCCGAGAAACCCGGCCGCCAGGTCCATTGGCCGCACCGTCGCCGAGAGACCGATCCGTTGCGGATCCTGAGCCTCCGCCAGCTCCGCGAGCCGCTCCAGCGACAGCGCCAGGTGGGCGCCGCGCTTGGTCGCCGCCATCGCGTGAACCTCGTCGACGATCACCGTCTCGACCGTACGCAGGTTCGCCGCCGCCCTCGAGCCGAGCACCAGGAACAGGGACTCGGGCGTCGTCACCAGGATCTCGCCCGGCTTTCGTAGCTGGCGGCGCCGGTCGGCCGGCGGCGTGTCCCCGGTGCGCACGTCGACGCTGACCGGCCGCACCGCAGCACCGAGCCTGCGAGCCTCCTCGACGACGCCCACCAGAGGCGCCTGCAGGTTGCGCTCGATGTCGTAGGCGAGGGCCTTGAGCGGCGAAACGTAGACGACTCGCACGCCCGGCGTATCGGGTTCGTCGCCAAGGCTGAGCCGGTCGATGGCCCACAGGAAAGCCGCAAGCGTCTTGCCGCTGCCGGTGGGTGCCACCAGCAGCGCGTTTCCGCCGCGGGTCAGCACCGGCCAGCCGAGTTCCTGCACCCGGGTGGGACCGGGGAACGAGTCGTCGAACCACCGGCGTACCGGTTCCGAGAACGAGTCCACGGGTCATCCTACGCGCCGCGCGCGACCCCGTGGAGCCCGAGTCCGGCTGCTAACCTCGCCGCCCAGCGATGGCGCACCACGACCACGGCAAGCACGGCGGCAGGAGCTACTGGCTCGACAGTAAACGAAACGTCGCCAAGGTGTTCTACGCACTGATCGCCGTCGACGTCCTGTGGCTGGCGGCGGACTTCTTCCACAAGAAGAAGGCGGAGTTCGACGCCTGGGGTGGTTGGGCCGACGGCGGATTCGGGTTCTACCCCGTCTACGGCTTCGTCGGCGCCTTCCTGCTGGTGCTGGCCGCGAAGCAGATGCGGCGCGTGCTGATGCGGTCCGAGGACTACTACGAGCGGCGCCGCGACGGCGGAGCTCCTTGAGTCCCGGATGACGGAACTCCTGCTGTCGCCGCCGCTGCTGCTCATGCTCGGCAGCGTGGTCCTGGCCGCGGCGCCGCGCAACGTGCTGCCGCGCACCGCCCTACGCGCGCTGCTCCTGGCCCTGCCGATCTACTCCCTCTGGCGCTTCTGGGGCCTCGACCTCGGCGACTACGCCCAGTTCGAACTCTTCGGCCAGACCCTGACGCTCGTCCGGATCGATCCCCTGAGCCGGATCTTCGTCGTCATCTTCCACCTGGCGGCGCTGATCGGCAGCATCTACTCGTTCTACGTCAAGGACAACTTCCAGCCGCTCGTCGGGGTGTTCTACGCCGGGTCGGCCCTGGGCGTAGTGCTGGCCGGCGATCTCTGGACGCTGTTCCTGTTCTGGGAGGTCGCCGCCGTGTCGTCGGCGCTGCTGGTCTGGGTCCGGAGAAGCGGCAGGGCGGCCGGCGCCGGCCTCCGCTACCTGGGGATGCAGATGGTCTCGGGCGTCCTGCTGCTCGCCGGCATCGTGCTGCTCCGCCACGAAGTCGGCGCGGGCCCCGGCTGGGCGGAGTTCCGCAACCTGACGGGCTTCCTCGAGGACGGCGGGCTTGGCTTCTCGAACCTGGCGGCGACCCTCATCTTCCTCGCCTTCGGACTCAAGGCGGCCTTCCCGCTGCTGCACAGTTGGCTGATCGACGCGTACCCCGAGTCGACCCCGGCCGGCGCCGTGTTCCTGTCGGCGTTCACGACCAAGTTCGCGATCTACGCCCTGGCGCGCGCCTTCCCCGGCCAGTCCGAATTGATCTGGATCGGCGCGCTGATGACCGCGTTTCCGATCTTCTTCGCGGTGATCGAGAACGACCTGCGCCGGGTGCTCGCCTACAGCATGACGAACCAGCTCGGCTTCATGGTCGTCGGCATCGGCATCGGCACCGAGCTGGCGATCAACGGCGCCGTAGCCCATGCCTTCGCCGACATCCTCTTCAAGGGCCTCCTGTTCATGGCGATGGGGGCGGTGCTCTACCGGGTCGGCCACGTGAACGGCTCGGACCTCGGCGGCCTCTACAAGTCAATGCCGATCACGACCGGGCTGTGCATCATCGGCGCCGCGTCCATCTCGGCCTTCCCGCTGTTTTCCGCCTTCGCGACGAAGTCGCTCATCATGAGCGCGGCCGTGTACAAGGAGTACTTCGGGCTCTGGCTCGTGCTCCTGTTCGCCTCCGCCGGCGTCTTCCATCACGCAGGGATCAAGATCCCCTTCTTCGCCTTCTTCCACCACGACTCCGGCATCCGCTGCAAGGAGGCGCCGCGATCGATGATCGTCGCGATGGTCCTGGCGGCCGCCGCGAGCATGGCGATCGGCCTGTTCCCGCTGGCCGAGATGTGGTTCGGCGTCGCGAACCCCTTCTACGGGCTGCTGCCCTACCCGGTCGACTACGACGTGTACACGACGACCCACGTCATCACCCAGAGCCAGCTCCTCTTCTTCTCGGCGCTCGCCTTCGCGACGCTCATGCGCACCGGCCTCTATCCCCCCGAGTTGCGCTCCGTGAACCTCGACGCCGACTGGCTCTACCGACGGGTCGGGTTCCGCATCTGGGACGGCGTCGCCACCGCGTTCACCGCAACGCACCGCACCGGCTACGCCGTTGCCGGCCGGCTCGCCGCCGCCGCGCTCGAAACGGCGCAGCGTCACCTGGGCCCGCAGGGGTTCCTCGGGCGCTCGTGGCTCACGGCGTCGATGGCGTTGTGGGTCGCGGTGCTGCTCGCGGCGTATCTCGTGGTGTTCTACTGGCGGTTGGGGTAGGCGGCTCTAACATCAGCTTCTCTAATGCTCTGCGGTTGCTCCATGAGATCGACCTAATGTAAGATCCCGCCCTTACGATGCAAGGGCTCAGGATCTTCTGCGATGTCGCGGATTTGCGCAGCTTCAGCCGCGCAGCCGAGCTTCACGGGATCACCCAGTCGGCGGTTAGCCAGCGCATCCAGCACCTGGAGGAGCTCTTCGGAACGCGGCTCCTCGACCGCTCCAAGCGGCCCTTCGTGCTGACTCCCGCCGGCGAACTCGTGTCCCGCGAGGGACGCGAACTCGTCGCCCGCTACGACGCCCTGGCGCGCAGTGTCTCCCGTCTCGATCCGAAGCGGGGCGGGACGGTCCGGGTCCACGCGATCTACTCCGCCGGCATCGCCCTGCTCAACCAGTTGCGGGCCGAGTTCCAGCTCCAGCGACCGGAACTCGACGTGCAGATCGAGTACGAACCGCCGGCCGCGGTGGCCGAGGCGGCGCGAACCGGCCGCTGCGACTTCGGCATCGTCTCCTACCCGGAGCAGTGGCCCGGCCTGCAATCGCGCCCGCTGCGGGAGGAGCGGATGTGCTTGGCCTGCGGCGTGAACCACGAACTGGCCGGCGCCAAGCGCGTGCTGGCCGCCGACCTCGACGGCCGCGAGTTGATCCACTTCACCCACGAACTCCCCGCCGCGCGCCACATTCGCAGCTACCTGGTCGGGAACGGGGCCGAGGCCGTGTTCGCCCAGCGGCTCGACAACATCGACACGTTCAAGAGCATGCTGCAGGCGACCGACTACGCCGCGATCCTGCCGCTCAGGACGTTTCTCGCCGAAGTGCGCGCGGGACTGCTCGCCGCGGTGCCGCTCGACCCGCCGCTCGAGCGGCCGGTGGGAATCGTCTACGCCCGCGGCCGCCTCCGTCAGGCCGCCGAAGAATTCGCCGCCTTCCTGACCGAGAACGCCGGGCCGATGCCCGCGGACGACGAGGCAATAGCAGAGCGCGGAGAGGCGGCATGAAGCTCCGTCCCGGCAAGATCGGTCTGTACGACCCGGCCTACGAGCACGACGCCTGCGGCGTCGGCTTCATCGCCCACGTCCGCGGCGAACGCAGCCACCGGCTGATGCAGCAGGCCGCCCACATGTTGACGCAGATGGACCATCGGGGCGCCTGCGGCTGCGAACCGAACACCGGAGACGGCGCCGGCATGCTGACCGCACTGCCGCACGCCCTGCTCCGGCGCGTCGCCGCCGACGAGTTCGGCGCCGAACTCGGAGCGCCCGGCACCTTCTCCGCCGGCGTCTTCTTCCTGCCCCAGGACGACGGCGAACGCGAGCTGTGCCGGCGAGTCGTGGAGGAGATCGTCGCGGAGCGCGGCCAGCAGCTCATCGGCTGGCGCAAGGTGCCGACCCGCCCCGAGGTCGCGGACATCGGCGCCACGGCAATCGACTCGATGCCGGTCATCGAACAGCTCTTCATCCGCGCGGCCGACGGGCTCGACCAGGACGCCTTCGAACGCGAGCTCTACCTGATCCGCAAGCAGGCGACGATCCGCTTGCGCGGCAACGATGCGCTCGCCGAAGCGCAGATGTTCTACGTCTGCTCGCTGTCGACGCGGGTGATCATCTACAAGGGCATGCTGACCTCCGGCCAGCTCGTGCCGTTCTTCCCGGATCTGGCGGCGCCGGATTACGAATCGCACCTCGCGATGGTCCACTCGCGCTTCGCCACGAACACCTTCCCGTCCTGGGACCGCGCCCAGCCGAACCGCTTCATGAGCCACAACGGCGAGATCAACACGCTGCGCGGCAACATGAACTGGATGCACGCTCGCGAAGGCGTGCTTGAGAGCGACCTGTTCGGGGACGACCTCCCCCTCGCCTTCCCGGTCGTCGAACCCGATTGCTCCGACTCCGGCAGCTTCGACAACGTGCTCGAGTTCCTGCTGCTCACGGGCCGCACCCTCCAGGAGGCGGTCATGATGATGATCCCGGAGGCGTGGCAGAACGACCCGCACATGGACGCCGCGAAGAAGGCGTTCTACGACTACCACTCCTGCCTGATGGAGCCCTGGGACGGCCCGGCGTCGATCGCCTTCACCGACGGCCGCTACATCGGCGCGGTGCTCGACCGCAACGGCCTGCGTCCGAGCCGCTACTACGTCACCGACGACGACCTGGTCATCATGGCGTCCGAGGCCGGCGTCGTCCCGGTCGAGCCGGAGCGGGTGCTGCGCAAGGGGAGGCTCAAGCCCGGCCGGATGTTCCTGGTCGACTTCGATCTCGGCCGCATCGTCGCCGACGAAGAGCTGAAGAGCACGTTCGCCGGCAGACGACCCTACGCCGAGTGGCTGGAGAACCGCACCGACCTCGCCGATCTCGTCGCCCACGCCCAAAGCAACGGCAACGCGCCCGCGAACCAGGCGTCGATGGACGACGACACCCTGACCCGTAGCCTGCAGGCGTTCGGCTACACCGGCGAGACGATGCGCTTCATGCTGCGCCCCCTGATCGAGGAGCAGCGCGATCCGATCGGATCGATGGGCAACGACACCGCGCTCGCCTTCCTCTCCGACCAGGACCGCCCGGTCTACGACTACTTCAAGCAGCTCTTCGCCCAGGTCACGAACCCGGCGATCGACTCGATCCGCGAGGAAGTCGTCATGTCGGTCGACTGCACGATCGGCCCCGAGCGCAACCTGCTGGAGACGACGGCCGACCACTGCCGGCGCGTCCGCCTTCCTCATCCGATCCTCAGCAACCGGGAGTTCGCGGCGCTCGCCGACGCCGGCGACGCTGGCTTCTCCTGCCGCACGCTCGACGCCACCTGGCCCCTCGAAGAGGGCGCCTCGGGCCTCGGCAACGCTCTCGACCGCCTGTGCGCGGAAGCCGAGCAGGCGGTCGACGACGGCTGCAGCTTCGTTGCCCTGTCCGACCGGGCCGCCGGCCCCAACCGCGTCCCCGTGCCCACGCTGCTCGCCTGCGGCGCCGTCCATCACCACCTGCTGCGGACGATCAAGCGCACCCGGGTCGGCCTGCTGCTCGAGAGCGGCGAGGCGCGCGAGGTGCACCATCACTGCCTGCTGGTCGGCTACGGCGCCGACGCGATCAACCCCTACCTGACCTTCGAAGCGCTCTGGCAGGCGCGCCGCCAGGGCCGGCTGCCGGCCGCGGCCGACGACCAGGCGGTCGTCGACCGCTATCGCAAGGGAGTCAGGAAGGGGATGCTCAAGGTGATGGCCAAGATGGGCATCTCCACGCTGCAGAGCTACAAGGGCGCCCAGATCTTCGAGGCGGTGGGCCTTTCCACCGAAGTGATCGACCGCTGCTTCGCCGGCACCGCCAGCCGGATCGAGGGTGCCGGCCTCGAACGGCTGGCAAAGGACGCGCTGAAGCGTCACGCCCGCGGCTTTCCCGCCGACGACCGCGACCGTGTCGCCGAGCTCGCGAATCCGGGCGACTACCACTGGCGCGCCGGCGGCGAACGCCACATGTGGAACCCGCAGATGATCTCGCGGCTCCAGAACGCGGCCCGCACGAACAGTACGGAGGCCTACGAGAGCTTCGCCCGACTCGCCAACGAGGACACGACGCGGAAGTGTTCGCTGCGCGGCCTGCTCCAGTTCCGCACGGACCTCGAACCGCTGCCGCTCGACGAGGTCGAGCCGGCGAGCGAGATCGTCAAGCGCTTCTGCACGGGCGCGATGAGCTTCGGCTCGATCTCGGCCGAAAGCCACGAGACGCTCGCCATCGCGATGAACCGCCTCGGCGGCAAGAGCAACACCGGCGAGGGCGGCGAGGACCCGTCCCGCTTCACGCCGGACGCCAACGGCGACCTTCGCCGCTCGGCCATCAAGCAGGTCGCCTCCGGCCGCTTCGGCGTCACCTCGTGGTACCTGACCAACTCCGACGAACTGCAGATCAAGATCGCCCAGGGCGCCAAGCCGGGCGAGGGCGGCGAACTGCCCGGCCACAAGGTGGACGAGATCATCGCGCGGACCCGGTACTCCACGCCCGGCGTCGGCCTCATCTCGCCGCCGCCCCACCACGACATCTACTCGATCGAGGACCTGAAGCAGCTCATCCACGATCTGAAGAACTCGAACCCGGGCGCCAGGGTCAGCGTGAAGCTCGTCTCCGAGGTCGGCGTCGGCACGGTCGCCGCCGGCGTCGCCAAGGCCCACGCCGACCACATCCTGATCTCGGGCCATGACGGCGGCACCGGCGCTTCGCCGCTCACCAGCATCAAGCACGCCGGCCTGCCCTGGGAACTCGGCATCGCCGAGACCCACCAGACGCTGGTGCTGAGCGACCTGCGCTCGCGGGTAATCCTCCAGACCGACGGCCAGCTCAAGACCGGCCGCGACGTCGTCGTCGCCTGCATGCTCGGCGCCGAGGAGTTCGGCTTCTCCACCGCGCCGCTGATCACGATCGGCTGCATCATGATGCGCAAGTGCCACCTGAACACCTGCCCGGTCGGCATCGCCACCCAGGATCCGGAGCTGCGCGCCAAGTTCGAGGGCACGCCGGAGGAGGTTGTCAACTACCTCTTCCTCGTCGCCGAGGAGACGCGGCGGCTCATGGCGAGCCTCGGCGTGGCGACGATGCGGGAGCTGGTCGGCCGGACGGACCTGTTCCTGCCCGAACTCGCGGTCCTGAACGAGAAGACCGAGGGCCTCGACCTCTCCGCCGTGCTGCAACCGGCGGTGCGCAGGCACGAAGGCGTCGAGGTCGTGCAGACGATCGAACAGGACCACGCGCTCGAGTACGCGCTCGACAACGAGTTGATCGACCGCGCCCGGCCGGCACTCGAGCGCGGTTCCCGCGTGCGGATCGACCTGCCCATCGAGAACACCCAACGCACCATCGGCACGATGCTCAGCCACGAGCTCATGAAGGCGCGCGGCGAGCACGGCCTGTCCGACGACACGATCCACATCTCGCTCGCCGGCAGCGCGGGCCAGAGCCTCGGCGCCTTCCTCGCGCCCGGCATCACGATCGAACTCGAGGGCGACGGCAACGACTACGTCGGCAAGGGGCTGTCGGGCGGAAGGCTCATCCTCTACCCACCGCGCCGGTCCCGATTCGTCGCCGAAGAGAACGTCCTGATCGGCAACGTCGCGCTCTACGGCGCCACCGGCGGCGAAGCGTTCTTCCGCGGCCGCGCAGCGGAACGCTTCTGCGTCCGCAACTCGGGCGCCCGCGCGGTCATCGAGGGGATCGGCGACCACGGCTGCGAGTACATGACCGGCGGCCGCGCGGTGATCCTGGGCCCGACCGGGCGCAACTTCGCGGCCGGCATGAGCGGCGGAATCGCCTGGGTCTTCGATCCGCACAAGGACCTGGAGAACAACTGCAACTTCGAGATGGTGGGACTCGAGCCCGTCGGCGACGAGTACCGGAGCGAACTCCGGCAACTGGTCGCGCGGCATGCCCGCTTCACCGGCTCGACGGTGGCGCGCCGGCTGCTCGAGCGCTGGAGCGATGCCGTGCGTCAGTTCACGCAGGTCATGCCCCATGACTACCGTCGCGTTCTCCTGGCACGGGGCGAGGCCGGGGAGCGGATGCCAGAAGACCAGACGATCCCGAAGGCCGAAGCCGCGGCCTGAGGTCGGCGGACCGACGCGGACAGGCGGAGCATGGGCAAGGACACCGGCTTCAAGGAGTACGCGCGCGCCGCGGTTCCGTACCAGGATCCGCTGATCCGCCTGAGTCACTACGACGAGTTCCTGCGACCGGTGCCCGAAGAGCACCTGGCCACGCAGGGCGCCCGCTGCATGGACTGCGGCGTCCCCTTCTGCCAGTCGAACGACGGCTGCCCGATCGACAACCTGATCCCGGAATGGAACGACCTCGTCTACCAGGGGCGCTGGCGCGAGGCGCTCCGGAGGCTCGAGCAGACGAACAACTTCCCCGAGTTCACCGGTCGCGTCTGCCCCGCGCCGTGCGAGGGCGCATGCGTGCTCGGGATCACCGATCCGGCCGTGACGATCAAGAACATCGAGAACGCGATCGTCGACCGCGGTTTCGAGGAGGGCTGGATCGTCCCCCGGCCGCCGGCGAAGCGGACCGGCAAGAAGGTGGCAATCGTCGGTTCCGGGCCCGCGGGCCTTGCCGCTGCGGCGCAGTTGAACAGCGCCGGCCACTCGGTCACCGTGTTCGAACGCGAAGACCGCATCGGCGGCCTGCTGATGTACGGCATCCCGAACATGAAGCTCGACAAGCGCCTGGTCGTCGACCGGCGGATCGACCTGATGCGCGCGGAGGGGATCGGGTTCGTCACCGGCGCCCATGTCGGCGTGAACGTCGACGCAGGCGAGCTCCGTCGCGACCACGACGCGATCCTGCTCGCCGCCGGCGCGACGCGTCCGCGCGATCTGCCCATCCCGGGCCGCGAGCTCTCGGGCATCCACTTCGCGATGGACTTCCTGACCGAGCACACCCGCGCGCTCCTCGATGCTGACCTTCCCAGCGATGGTGCCCATCCCGTCGAAGCACCGATTCACGCCGAAGGCAGGAACGTCATCGTGATCGGCGGCGGCGACACCGGCGCCGACTGCATCGCGACCGCGATCCGGCACGGCTGCGCTTCGCTTGTCAACTTCGAACTGCTGGACCGGCCGCCGGACGGCCGGGCGCTCGACAACCCCTGGCCGGAGTGGCCGCGCATCTTCCGCGTCGAGTACGCGCACGCCGAAGCAGCGGCCAGGTTCGGCGCCGACCCGCGGGTGTTCTCCGTCCTCTCGAAGCGCTTCGTCGACGACGGGGCCGGCGGAGTCGCCGGCATCGAGACGGTCCGTGTCGTCTGGCGGCGGGACAGCGCCGGCCGGTTCACGATGGAGGAGGTGCCGGGTACCGAGGAGACCTTCGAGGCCGAACTCGTGCTGCTGGCGATGGGCTTTCTCGGCCCCGAAGCGACGCTCGCCGAGCAACTGGGGCTCGCCACCGACCGGCGCAGCAACTTCGCCGCCGAGCCCGGGCAGTACGCCACCTCGGTCGAGGGCGTGTTCGCGGCCGGCGACTGCCGCCGCGGCCAGAGCCTGATCGTCTGGGCGATCAACGAGGGCCGCGGCGCGGCAGCCCGGATCGACGAGTATCTGACCGGCAGCACCGAACTGCCAGTTTGCTCAACGACTTAGGGCGTTCCGGACAACCCTGGCAACACGGGCATCCTTGCCCGCATCCCCCTCCCTTCACGATGGCTTCAACGCCTTGGACGAGACTCGCAGCATGAGGCCCTGGCTCGACCCGCCGATTCAACATCTTGAAGCGAAAGCCGCTCCTTTGACGGGGGGCGAAGCGGTCTCTATAGTCGTGTCCGGTCCGTGGCCTTGCGCGCGAGCGCCCCACCACCGCCACATCCACAGACAAGACAGTCCTTCCCAAGCGTGAACAGCACGCCGGTGAATTCGTGTTGAGTTCGACGGCGCCTACTAAGACACAGAGGAGAAACCCAACCATGCAGTCGACCCGCCCCCGGGCACGTCTTCTTGCGATCCTCCTGGCAACGGCCTGCGCCCTCCTGATCGGCGGTGCCGGCTTCGCCCAGACCATCACCGGCACCGTCCAGGGCTACATCTCGGATGTCGAGGGCGGCGCCATTCCCGGCGCCACGGTGACCGTCACCAACCAGGACACCGGCATCGCCCGTGCCGTGATCTCGGACGCCAACGGCTTCTACAGCGCCAAGGCGCTCCAGGTCGGCACCTACACGGTGAACGCCGAGCTCTCCGGTATGCAGACCACACAGCAAGCCGACGTCTCCGTTCTCGTCGGTCAAATCAAGGACGTCAACCTGACGCTCGAGATCGAGTCGACCTCCGAAGTGATCACCGTCACCTCCGAGGCGCCGATCATCGAGGTCAGCCGCTCCGGCGCGGCCAACTACATCGACGAGGTGGCAATCGAGAGCCTGCCCACCGTGGGCCGCGATTTCACGGACTTCGCGATTCTCACTCCCGGCGTACAGCGCGACCGCTCCCGCGGCTTCCTGACGATGGCCGGCCAGCGCGGCATGTACAGCGGACTCTCGGTCGACGGCGCGGACAACAAGAGCACCTTCTTCGGCTACGGCCGCGGCGGCGAAGCCACCGAGAACGACGGCCTGATCGTCGCTCAGGACACGGTCCGCCAGTTCCAGGTCATCACCAACGGCTTCTCAGCCGAGTACGGCCGGCACGGCGGCGCCTTCGTCAACGTCGTCACGAAGTCCGGCACGAACGAGGTCAGAGGGTCGGCTTTCGCGTTCTTCCGTGATGACAGCATGGCCGAGGATCTGCCTTCGTCGCCGCTCGACGACCACTTCGGCAACGACGGCTCGCGGCCGGTCGACGAGTTCGACACCCAGAACTACGGCTTCTCGATCGGTGGTCCGTTCAAGCGCGACCGCACCCACTACTACTTCGGCATCGACCAGCGCGACCAGGACATTCCGTTCACGCGTTCGCTGCGGTCGACCGGCGACTTCAGCACATACGACCTGATCATGCAGCGGGCACAGAACGAGCCCGCCTTCGCGGCTCTGGTCGACGGCTTCGACCGGAACGCCGACGGCTCCGCCACCGGCCTGTTCCTGCGCTCGGTGAGCAATCAGATCCTGTTCGGCAAGCTGGACCACCAGATCAGCGACGCGAACCTGATCACCCTGCGAGCCAACTTGACCGACTTCGAGCGCGAGAGCAGCTATCTCGATGAGGAGTCGCTCAAGACGGAGGACACGCTGTCCTTCATCGCGTCGATGACCTCCGTCATCGGCAGCCGCGGCGTGAACGAGTTCCGCATCCAGTCGGCCGACGACAACCTGGACCGTCTGTCCCTGCGGGTCGGCACGCCGATCGAGGCGCAGGTCCGGTTCCGGTTCGGCTCCCGCGACAGCGTGGGCAAGTTCGACTTCCTGCCGATCTTCGTCGAGGAGTCGCAGCTTCAGATCAAGAACGACTTCTCCTACCTGTTCGGCGCCCACGACATGAAGTTCGGCGTCGACTACTCGAAGGATGACCTCGCGCAACTCTTCGCCGGCAGCCGGGACGGTCGATACGACTTCCAGTCGCCGGAGGACTTCCTGAACAACAACGCGAGCAACGCCCGGATCTGGTTCGGAGATTCGACCTATCCGAACTACGACGAGACGCAGGCCGCGCTCGCGTTCTACGGCCAGGACAGCCTGAAGCGTGACAACCTGACGCTGAGCTACGGCCTCCGCTACACGTCCACGGACAACCCCGACGGCCTCGACCACATCGAGCCGGACGGTCGCCAGATCCCGGATACGGAGAACCTGGCGCCTCGCTTCGGCTTCGCCATGGCGTCGGATGAGGGCCGGTCCGTTCTTCGCGGCGGCGTCGGCTTCTTCTTCGGTCGCACGCCGACCCTATTGTTCGCCAACCAGGTGCAGGCCAACGGCGTACCGCCGAACTACGGCCGCATCAACGTTCGCGCGGGCGAGAACGGCTACGTGCCTCTCGGAACGCCGATCGACAACGAGAACCCGCCGCCGGGGATCACCCCCGCGATCTCCTACGTCGATCCCGCGTTCGACGACGCGCAGACCATTCGTGCCAGCCTCGGCTGGGAGCGGGAACTCGGCTCCGGCTGGAGCGCGGGCGTCGATGCAGTCTACGCCGAGGCGACCGGCCTGCAGCGGAACACGGACTGGAACCGCCAGTTCGGTGGTTACGACGAGTACGGCCGCCCGATGTGGGACGGCCGCGTGCGCGACGACGTAGCCGAGATCCTCGTCCGGCAGTCCCGCGGCGAGTCCGAGTACCAGGCGATCACGATCAAGGCGAACAGGCGCTTCACCGGCCGCTACCAGTTCGGCGCCCACTACACCTGGGGCAAGGACCGCGACACCGACTCGAACGAACGCTCGGCGACCGGCGTCACGATCTCCGACACCGGCAACCTGGACTACGACTGGGGACTGTCGGATCGCGACATCGAGCATCGCCTGGTGGTCACGGGCATGATCCAGTTGCCGCTCGACTTCCAGATCTCGGGCATCCTGAACTACCAGTCGGGCTACCCGTACACGCTGGTCGACTCCGGCGTCGACTTCGCCTACTGCAGCTCGGTCGGCTGGAACTGCCCCGACTACCGGGCGGTCATGGGCGGCCTCGTTGTCGGCCGGAACACGGAGCGGAACGAGTCGATCCAGACGATTGACCTACGGGTCGGCAAGTTCTTCCGCTTCGGCGACGGCATGCGCCTCGACGTCTTCGTCGAGGCGTTCAACCTGTTCGACCAGAACAGCTTCGGCGTCGGCTTCGGTCAGCGCAACATCAGGAACGAAGTCGTGCCCGACACTCTCGGGATTCCGTCGTTCCTGACCACGAGGCCGCGCCAGTTGCAGATCGGCGGCCGGTTCAGCTTCTAGGCTGAGCTCTTCCGGAAGAAGCCACGGCGCCTGATGCCGTGGCCGAAGATTCAGGGCCTCCCCGGCGACGGGGAGGCCCTTTTTCTGGGTGCGCGGGTCCTCTGACCCGCTGCCGCCGAAGGCGGCCTAGATACTGCGCCGCGAAGCGGCGACGATCAGTCCGCGACGTAGGGAATCGTCTGCGGCCCTTCGGGCAGCACGCAGATACGCGCGTCCGGCCGGGCCGCCACGCACTCGGCGAGCGCGGCATCGAGGTTGGGCGCCGGCTCGAAGTGAGCGGCGGCAAGCTGGTCCCCGCTCAGCCCGTCCGCCTTGACCAGCACCCGGGCGCGCCGCTGGATCAACGCCTGGACCTGGACCTGCCACTGGTCCGGCTCGGCTTCCTGCCGAGCCTCGATCTGCCGGAGCAGTTCCTCGGGCGAGCCGCCGCGACCGAGCAGTTCGGCGTAGCGGCCGTGGTCCGGAATGCCATCGCTGCACTCGGCCGCGCAAAGGATCGTTCCACCGTCGGCAACCACCTGCGCCGCCGCCGACATCCCCTTGACCGCCTGGTAGAGGTTCTGGTCGAGCGGATAGCCGGAGTTCGTCGTCACCACGACTTCGAACCGGTGATTGGTCTCCCGCATGGCGATCGGCTTCGCGGCCGCGCAGGCACGGCGGTGCATCTCGAAGAGCTCGCCCGCGAAGACGTGCGTGATCCTCTGCTGCCGGTCGAGCAGCACGTCGACACTGAAGTGGGGCTTCGCCTCCGGCCGCGCCGCGATCGCCCGGATGTCGCTGTGCAGCGGGTTGTCTTCCACGATCCCCCACGTTGACCGGGGATCGCCGACGCGGACGGCGTCGTGCAGGGTGAGCACGGTGTCGAGCCCGGCGAGCCCCGGGGCGACCATCTTCGGACCGCCCGAGAAACCAGCGAAGAAGTGGGGCTCGACGAAGCCGGTCGTGATCCGCAGGTCCGCCTCCAGCCAGTGCCGGCAGAGCCGCGTCGGAACGCCGTTGCCGGTCTCCCCCAGGTCAACAAGAGAAGAGTCATCGCGAGCGTCGTGGTTGATCACGCGGCATGAGCCGAGAATCTCGTTGCCGAGCATCGCCTGGAGTTCGGCCGGCGTGTTCGCCCGGTGGGTGCCGGTCGCGATCAGGATGGTGGCGTCCTCCGGGCGGACGGCGCCTTCGAGTTCCCGCAGCACCGCGGCGACCATCTCCCGCCGCGGCTGGGCCCGCGTGATGTCGCATACCGAGATCGCCACCGTCTGACCGGGGCTTGCCAGTTCCCGCAGCGGCGGGCCGGCCACCGGAGCACGAAGCGCCGCGGTCAGGGCGGCGTCGGGATCCGCCAGCGCGGGCGCCTGGACCGGCATGATGACCGTCGTCCGCTCACTCGGGACGTCGATCATGAGGCCTCCGCGGCCGTAGGCGAGGCGCACGCGCATGTCCGGAATCCCAGGTCTCTCCGGACCGCCTACTCCGTGCCGTCGAGGCGGCGCACCTTGATGCTGCGGAACGCGACCTCGTCGCCATGGTCCTGGATCAGAATGCGGCCCTCCGGCCACTTGCCGAACCCTTCCCGACCGGCGAACTTGCTCAGGGCGATCGCCTCGTCGAGTTCCGCCGACTTCCGGTCGAACGCCAGCACCAGCTGATGGTTCAGCCAGTGCTCCACGGCGCCGTCGGCGCGAACGACGATCCGCGCGTGGTTGTAGCGGCCCGGTCCGTGGACGAAGCGCCCGGTCTTGGTGGCCGGCAGCAGATCGTAGAGCGAGGCGAGCGTCCGGTTGCCGTCGCGTCCAGCTTCCGCATCGGCATGACGCATATCGTCGAGGATCTGGTACTCGAACGCTACCGCCGTACCGGGCGCGGAGCCGTAGCCCTCGGTGACCAGGTATTTGATGCCGCTGTTCGCGCCCTCTGTCATCCGGAACTCCAACTGGAGCTCGAACGCCGAGAAGGACTCCCTCGTCACGATCCCGCCACCCCGTTGCCCGCCTGCTTCCGAGCCGAGCACCGTCAACTCGCCGTCGCGCACTTCCCAGCCGGTGGCGGGGAAGTCCTCGCGGTGGGCGCCGCGCCAGGCCTCCGTGCTCTCGCCGTCGAAGAGCAGTTTCCAACCCATTGCCGCCTCCGCTTCGGAGAGGCGGTTCGGCCGCGTGTCGACGACGTACGGGAAAGATCGTCCGCTCGGCGCCAGGTCTTCGGTTCGCAGCAGGACGTTCCGATAGCGAACCTGCAGTCCACCCTGCTCCGGTCCGACCGAGTGGACCTGGAGCGCGATGAAGCCGCGCGGCGTCATCTCGTCGATCAGGAACGTCGCCGGCACGTTGTTCAGCCAGGTCCGGATCTCGGGACCGATCGCCTCGATGTAGAGGTGGTTCCAGTCTCCCTGCCGGAACGCCCGGCTCGCCGCGGGGTTCACGGACAGCGGAAACAGCCAGCCGCGCCGGGCCTCGTCGTAAATCCCGGCGCTCCACGCCCGCTCGCTCGGATCGATCTCGACCTGGTAGCCGTGCACCGTGCCGTTGCGATAGTCGGGATCGCTGTGACTGCGGATCTGGACTCCCGCGTTGAGTCCCTCGTCGATCTTGAACTCCAGTTGCAGCGCGAAGTCACCGTACTCCTCCGTCGTGGCGAGAAAGGAGTTGGGCGTCTCGATGACCGCGGTGCCGACGACGACACCGTCCTCCAGCGCGTACTCGGCCACGCCGCCTAGCTGCCGCCACCCGTCTTCGATGCCACCCGCGGTCAGGTCGATCCAGCCCGAATCCGGATTGGGTTGTGAAAGCCCGGGTGCAGTCGCACCGACAAGAACCAGCAAACCGGCCGGCAGGAACGACGAGGCTGCGAAGTGACGCATCGAAGCGTCAGCTTAGCGTCCCGCGCTCGCACGGGGGGCTATCGGGAGAGTAGCCAAATGCGAGGCGCAAGGGACTCGCAGCCTAGAGCGTGAGCCAACGCCCTAGAAGTTCAGCCGCCGCCGGAACCCTGAGCGGCGATATCGGCGACGCGAATCAGTTCCTCCCCGAAGCGCTTAGCCCCTTCGGGAGTGAGTCTCAGGACGAGGGACGTATCCAGCGGGAGAACCGCGGACGGGAACTCGATCTGGACTTCGCCGTCAGGCGTGGGGTCAATCTCAATCTCAGCGTTCTCTGTGGTTCGGCTGTAGGTCGTAGTGTCGGACATGCACTCTCCTTGGCTGGCGTTCCGCCACGCATCGCATGTCACGGATCGTGTCACGAATTTTTCTTCGTGACACGCTTGCATTGCGCCGAACGCCTGATACACTGTCGTAACGAAGGACGAGCCGGGCACTACCGCGTCATTCGGAGATGAGGTCAGCGCCCGGCTCGAACCGGGAGAAACCAATGGCCAGAAGACTGGGCCCCGGGGAATGGGGCGGGGGTCGGGAAACCGCCCCCCACACGTTTCTCTTTGTCAGTTGTAGCACAGGAATCCGAGGAGCGCCAAATGGACAAGCTGACTGCTGCCCTTCTGAGTACCATGAAGAAGGAGGTTCTGGATCAGGCGATTGACGAGGCGATCGCGGCTCTCGAGCGGCTCCGTACCGCCGACCTCGCGTCGCTGCTGGGAGAACAACTCGAACTCCCCGTCGGACGTACACCGAGGCGAGCCACGAAGAAGAGGAGCGTGCGTGGCTCACGCGAAGCACAAGTCCTCGAGATCGTGAGGCCGTTCTTGATGGCTCGCAGTGCGCCGGCCCCCGTCAGCGCAGTTCATAGGGCCGTCCTGGAGGCCGGCCTCGAGGTGACCCGAACGACCGTGTCGAGTGCGATGTCGAGGTCTGACGAAATCCTTTACCACGCCGGCGTCGGCTGGGCGCTGATCGACTCGAACACCCATGAACCAACAACCGGAGTCACGGGCCAGCAAGCCGAATCTGAGCGTCGTTGAACTGGTCGCACAGTTCCCTGACGACGCGGCGGCCGAGCGCTGGTTCGAGGAGCAGCGGTGGCCCGACGGACCCGTGTGTCCAGACTGCGGGTCGTGCGAGTACGGCGCCGTCAACCATCCGACGATGCCGTACCGCTGTCGGGCCTGCCGGAAGCACTTCTCGGTCCGCAAGGGCACGATCATGCAGTCCAGTCGGCTCGGCTACCGCGCGTGGGCGCTCGCGATCTACCTCTTCAACTCAGAACCGAAGGGCATCCCGAGCGGTCGGCTCGCGGAGTACATCGGGGTCGCAGCCGACCGCCTGATACATGCTCCACCGGATCCGCGAGGCGTTCCCGGTCGGGGCCGCGAAGCCACGCGGCACCGTAGAGGTCGACGAGACCTACGTGGGCGGGAAGCAGCGGAACCGCCACCGGGCCAAGCGACTCCTCCACTCGGGCGAGAACTTCTGGGGCAAGAAGCCGGTCGTGGGCGCGATCCAGCGCGACGGGCCGGTGGTGGTGGCGGTGATCGACACGCCAGACGCCGACACGCTCACGCGGTTCGGCGAGCGCCACGTCCGCCACGGCAGCAACGTCTACACCGATGACCACGGGGGCTACGAGGATCTGATGGAGTCCTACCGCCACCGGACGGTCAAGCACTCCCGCGGCGAGTACGTGAACCGCGACAACCCCGAGACCCATTCTCAGAGCATCGAGAGCTGGAGCGGCCTCAAGCGCTCCTACATCGGCGTCCACCACTGGTGGAGCCGCAAGCACCTGCGGCGCCACGTCGAAGCGGCGGCGGGACGCCACAACCTGCGGCGCCTACCGGCGCTCGACCGCATGGCCGCAACGTGGCGCGGCATGGAGGGGAAGCGGCTGCGCTATCGGGATCTGGTGGCCTAACGCACAGCGAAGGTCAGGCAGTCGCTTCACCGATGAACTTCTCGATCTCCTCCGGTTCAAGTCCAGCTTGTCGGAGCGCCGAACGGACGAACGGTTCGGTGATCTGCTGCCTCTTCGGGATCGGGATGATGTGCAGCGTTTCAGGGTGGCGGTACGGGTAGGACCGCTTCTTCTCGGGACGCCGCTTGTAACCGAGAGACCGAACCTTGTTAGTGAATACTCGCCTCGAGATCACGGCTTGACATCTGCTGAGGGGTGAAGGGGAGGTCGAACGAGAGTTCGTTCGGGTCGGTCTCCAGCCAGTGCTGGCCACCATCGACGATCTTCCATCCTTGCTGGGTCAGGAAGTCGTTCAAGCGGCCTTCTAGGCAGAGGTCCAGAAACACCGCGTCAAGCGCGTCCCCGATGTCCTCCAGGAGTTCCTGATAGGTCGAGGACTCGACTGTCAGCTTCAGTTCGTCGCAGATGCCGAGCCAGCGGAACTCGTGCCGCTCGTCCAAGCGAGCTACTCGCCACGCCAGATTGGCATCAAGATGGATAATGTTGGTCGTCATTTGGACCTCCAGAAGTGAGTCACTGGAAGCGCCTCGGTGGGACCGAGGAAACCGAGCATCGTATCGCAGTTCTAGCCGTCAGACGCTTTCTGGCGACGGAGATCCGTAGCAGCGAACATCGCCTTCGCGATCTGCTCTGGCGTCGCCTCCTCGATTCGGGCGGGAAACTCGGCCTCTCGCTCGGCCTTCTTGACGGTCCGCGAGCGCTCGGTCGGCCGCGCGGCGTTGGCGGACGTGTTCCGCGGTGCCGCCTCACGACGGCTCATCGGCTGGTCTCCTTCGGTCGTCCCATCGGTGCCTGCGGTTGTTGACAGGCCCGCTCATTATCAGCCTGTGTTGCGGATAGGTCAAGCAGACGGCCTACCTTACTGGGCGTCCGATGACAGACCGCTGAACGGTCGTGGTCGGAGCCGCGATGATCCTGTTCGCCGTATCGCTGATCCGCTAGGGGCGGTCGCCGTCGTGCCGTGCCGTGCCGGCGATCAAGACGCTACGAGTCTCACTGTCCAGGCAGATTGACGGGAATCGGGACGGCGTCGGGGTACGCCCTCCCTTCAAGTGGGTTGAGTTGGTCGGCAAGGAAGCGCTCAACTCCCGCTTGTTGGCTGTCTTCAATCCTCGTCCATGTTGCCAGCAGTCCGCCGTGCGCCTTCGCCCAAGTTGCTCTTCGGTGCACCATCAAGCGGGCAGCGACTTCGCCAGCGCCCACGCGGACGACGCGGCCGTCTGAGGCTCGCCAGATCACGTAGACACCTTTGAGGTCGTTGAAGTGAGGGTGGTTCAGATTGAGGTTGAGCAGGTCGCACCAAACCCCGTCTCCACACTTGTTCCAGTGAACTCTCATTGGTCGCCCCGTCGCTGTTGAGGTTGATCCCAAGGGCCTGGTAGGGGCGCTGGCAGCTCTCTCTCGTCAGTGGGGCGGTCTAAGCCCGCAAGATCTAGGAGCTGATCGCGGAGCTTGATCGCCATGATCTGGCGAACCTGAAACTCGGTCAGGCCGTTGTGGTAGGCGACATTCCGTAGACGCCGTTGGCGCTCAGGCTCCAACTCCAGAGTCGCCATGTGGGCGAAGCAGAATTCCTGTACATCGTACTCGCCCATGTCCGTGACCTTCTCCGACACTTCTACCGCGTGTTGCTCGAGCCAGTTCTCGGCGTCCAACTCACGCCACGCTCTCTCGGCTAGTTCGTTCAGTGTCAGCGGGCTATTCACCTTGGAGATTCCTGCGCGCTGAAACCAAGCTTCGATCTGGAGAACCGTTGCTTCGACGACCCCGACCTTCTTGTCGATGCCACCGACCTTCTTGTCGATCCCCTTGAGCCTCTTGGTCGTGTTCTTCTTGAACGCGTCCATGCGGCCCTTCCACTCGCCTTCCTTCTTGGCAGCGGCTAGCGCCTCCTCGGTGTCGGTCTTCTTCAATCTGCGAAACGTCAGAACCGCCACAACAGCGATCGTTGCCGCTGCGATCACCGGTCCCCACTCGCGCACCGCTGTCGTCCAACCGGCGGAACCCCCGCTCGCTCCGGCCGCAGCAATCACGGCCCACACTGTGACGGTCACGCGGCTGGTTCCGCAGCCTCTGGTTTCTTGTCGGTGTGTTCGGTGGGGCGCATTGCGGGTCTCCCTTTGCTGGACTGAGTGTCTCCGCGACTCTAGCGGAAGAACCCCTACGGCTCTTCCAACCTGTACCGGCATAGACGGATTCCGTGCCCGTCAACGCGGTGCGCTAGCTACGGCAAGCTCTCTACTCCTTCGAGGATCCGCCCGGCCTCGGACAGTGCCAGCCCACAGGCGCCGATCCAGAGGATCAACACCACAGCGGTCACGATCGCCCACGCGACCAGGTTGCCGAACACCACGGCGGTCATAGTGCCGAACCAGCCGAGAGGCTCTCGGTGACGCACTCGCCCCACCGTCACGGGCACCAGTAGCGCCGACCGCCGCTGTGCGGTCGCAACATCCCGCCATCAGGAACGAAGAAGTGCTTCAAGTCCTTACTTCAGTCAAGCGCATGGTCTCGGTAGGGCGAGAGGTCACGGCGCGTCTGGACAACAGCGCTCGCGCGGTCGCACGAATGCGGGACCGTCGCGATGCCTCGGGGAACGCAGCACGCCGGAACACCATGCCGTCGTTGACGATCCAGGGGTAGTGCGGGCCGAACGGCAGCGCGTCTCTGTCCATGTGGACTAACTCGAAGCCGTGACGGGCCAGCAGGTTGATGAGTTCGAGCGGCCGGATGCCCCACTGCCAGAAGTCGTAGCTGTCACGCTCCAGCCGACCCCGCGAGTCACGTTCGTGGTGGCGTGCGAACCAGCGCTCCACCGAAGGCGCGTACTCGTCCTCCCACACCACGACGTTGCGGCGATACCACTCCAGACCGCGCTCGACGAAGCGGATCGTCCGAGGCGTCTTGAGCCAGTTCTGGTTGTGGATCACGAGTGTGTCGGTCTGGCGCGACCACGCGAGCAGGAAGTCGTTCCAGTCGGGATCGACCTGGTGGAGCAGGATGTCGAACATGATGACCGCGCCCACGTGGCCTACCGCCTCGTGGGCCTCGCGGGAGCCGAGCAGCGTCTCGACGAGTTGGACCCTCGGGTGTTGGCCCGCTCGGTCGCGGGTTTGCGGCGTGATGCTCCCGTCGAGGATGAAGGCCCGTTCGAGGCTCGGGCCGCAGAGTTCGGCCGCGTGGAACGAGTACGCGCCATTGACTCCCCAGCACCCCCCGAGGTCCGCGAACGACCGAAACTCGGTGATCCGATGGGCGGTCTCGACCAAAGCCAACTTGGTCTGACGCGCGGGATGCTCGTAGCCTGCGGGAGAACTGGCGGTCGCCACTCACGGTTCCGGTGAGGCGCCGACGCCTGGATTGGTGCCGGGCCGTCCGTGAGACCGACAGCGCGCTGTATGCGACTCCCGCGTGTTCACCGCCCGGCCCGGGAGCTACCCGTCGCCTTGATGGCGGCTATTCTGCGAGCGGCCCGGCAGGCAGGCGCGCTCTCGGTCTCACTGTCGCCACCCTACACCACCGACGCGACGGAGCCGCCGTGACGACTACTGGCTACTTCTCCCTATAGGCCCCCTCGCACGCGCGTCAGCAGGCTTCCCGATGCAAACGCCGCTGCCGACGGCGCCGATGTGGCCGCATAGGATCGCCGCTCCGAGCCTTGGGGCAAGACAGAAGGAGGCAACCCTTGGATTCGATCGACATCCATCCACGGGCGCTGCGCGAGGCAGCCACGATGATCCTCGAAGCCGGCGGCAGCGAGCCAGAGGAAGCCCGGATCGTCGCCGACCACCTCGTGCTGGCGAACCTCTCGGGACACGACAGCCACGGCGTCGGCATGCTTCCCGCCTATGAGCGGAGCCTCGGCAACGGAACCCTGAATCCGAACCGGAAGGTCGAACTGGTTCGCGACGACGGCGCCATCATGATGTTCGACGGCGGCATGGGCTACGGCCAGGTGGTCGGTCGTGAGGCCACGGCGGCGGCGATCCACCGTTGTCGCGGCACCGGCATCGTCCTGGCGCCGGTCCGTTTCTGCCACCACCTGGGCCGGATCGGCACCTACGGCGAGCAGGTGGCGAACGCCGGCCTGGCTTCGCTCCACTTCGTCAACGTGGTCGGCCACCAGGCCCTGGTCGCGCCCTACCGGGGCACAGACGCCCGCTACTCGACCAATCCGATCTGCCTGTCGCTGCCCGGCAGCAACGCGCAGCCGCCGGTCCTTCTCGACATGGCGACCAGCCGGATCGCCCACGGCAAGGCGCGGGTGGCCCACAACAAGGGCGAGCAAACGCCCGAAGGCTCGCTGATCGACCACCGCGGCCGCAAGACCCGCGACCCGGGCGTCCTGTTCAAGCAGCCTGTCGGCGCGCTCACTTCCTTCGGCGACCACAAGGGCTACGGCCTGGCCGTGTTCTGCGAACTCCTGGGCGGCATGATGAGCGGCGGCCGCACCTCCCAGCCCGAGCACGGGGTGGAGGGCACGATCTGCAACAACATGTTCATGATCGTGTTCGACCCCGAGCGGCTGGTCCCCCGTTCGGCGATGGAAGACGAGCTCGCCGCCCTGGTCGCCCACGTCAAAGCGTCACCGGCCGCCGACCCGGACGAACCCGTACTCGTGCCGGGCGACCCCGAGCGGGCCAGCCGCGTCGAGCGCGCCGAAGCGATCCCGGTCGATGCCGAGTCCTGGCGCCAGATCGTCGCCGCCGGCGAACGGCTGGGTGTGCCGGCCGGGCGACTCGAGGCGATCGCCGCCTAGCGCGTCGCCCCGCCGAAGAAGCGCCACATCAACTCACCGCCAAAGTTGCCGGCTTCGTCGCGCGGCCAAACGTGGGCGCCGTCCCAGGAGCAACTGCGGACGGCCCGGCCACCGGCGCAACCGGGATACTCGACGCAACTCAACTCCCGCCGGCCGTCCCAGGGAGTCTCGACCGCGACCGGTTCGGCTGAGCAGGACTGGGCCTGAGCCCACTCCTCCGCTACCCCTTCCTGCGACGTGTAGATGTAGCCGTCGCTGGCGTGCGAACCGTCGATGGGAACGGTGCGATCGCTCGTGCCGCCGACCAGCAGCATCGAGGGGCCGGGTGCTTCAGCTACGCAGTTGAAGCCCCGCGCAAGGTAACCGTGCATCGGAGCAACCGCGGCCAGACGGTCGCCGAGGGCGCAGCCAAGCCGGTGGGCGAACATGCCGCCGTTGCTGTAGCCGGAGGCGAAGACGCGGTCCGTGTCGATACAGAGCTCCGCCGAGAGCTCGTCGATCAGGGCGGCGACGTAACCGACATCGTCATGGCACGAGCACCAGTTGCACGGCCCGCACGTCCCGCACTCCGGCGGGCAGGGATACGGATCCGCGTCCTCCCGGCAGGCCGGCGCCTCCGGCTGGAGCGTCGCGCTGCAGGCGAGGTCGTTCCAGGACGTGATCGTGGCGTTCCGGCTCTGGCCCGGCGGACCCATGGAGGCCTCGAACGACGTGCCCTGCGGGAACACGAGCACGAAGCCCTCGCGGTCGGAGAGCTCGGACAGGCCCGTCCAGCCGTCGCTGTGCCGCGCGCTGCCCGTGTAGCCGTGGACGTGCAGCCACAGCGGCGCCGGCGAAGCGCCGTCGTAGCGGGCCGGCAGGTGGAGGCGGTAGCTCCGGATCAGGCCGCCGTGGGCAAGCTCCAGGTCGACGCTGGTTCCGGGCTCGACCGATACGTTGCCGCCGCCGGACGAACAGCCCGGGCTGTCCGCGGCGGCGAGCGGGCCTGCGACGGCTAGCAGCGCCGGCGCCGCGAGAAAGGACAGTCGCAGTGGGAGCATTCGCCGGCATCGTAGCGCGGCTGGCTAGCCGGGCAGCACCTGGAAGTGGCCGTCCCGCTCCACCAACTGCACGCCGACGTCGAACAGGTCGGACAGCGTCGCGCTCGTCAGGACCTGGTCCTTCTGTCCGTCGGCGAACACTCCACCGCCCTTCAGCAGCACGATCCGCTCGACTTCCGGCGGGATCAGATCGACATGGTGGGTGACGATGATCAGCGTCGTGCCAGCCGACACCAGGGCCCGCAGCCGCTCCATCAGCCCGAACGCGGCTCGCAGATCCAGGCCGGTCGCCGGCTCGTCAAGCAGCAGGGTGTGCGGCTCGTGAACCAGGGCCCGAGCCAACAGCAGGCGACGCTGCTCACCCGAGGAGAGTGTGTCGAAGCGGCGCTCCAGCAGGTCGCCGGCGCCCTGGCTGGCCGCCGCCGCCATAGCCCGGCGCCGCTGCGCGTCCGTCAGGCCCTGGTGCCGGTAGACGCCGACGCTGGCGAAGAAGCCCGAGCAAACCACATCCCTGCCCTTGAGCCAGCCGTGATGCGTCACCTGCAGGTCGTGCGACACGACACCGAGTTGCCGGCGGACATCGAACACGTTCCATCGATCCCGGCCCAGCAACCGCATCCGGACGCCGGGTCCCCGAACCGGAAAGAACTCGCCGTTCAGCATCCGCAGCAGGGTCGATTTGCCGGCGCCGTTCGGACCGAGGACGGCCGTGTTCTCTCCGCGCGGGATCGAAAGCGTCACGCCGTCGAGCGCCCGGCGGCCGCCGCGCACGACCGTCACGTTGGCGAGTTCAAGCAGCGGTTCGTTCAATGCGGTCGTCGTGCCCGCTGCGGCAGGACGGGAGATGCCGTCACCGCCCCTGGAACCGCGGCGGCCGCTTCTCGAGGAACGCCTTCCGGCCCTCGACGTAGTCCTCGGAGCGGAAGCAGGCCTCGACGAGTTGCTTCACGCGGTCCAGGTCGCGGCGTTCCGGGTCCTTCGTGGCTTCCTTGATCGCGCGCTTGGCGGCCCGGAGCGTCAACGGGGCGTTCGCAGCCATTCTTCCCGCCAGGTCGCGGACGGCGCCCTCCAGCTCATCGACGGTCGTGACCCGGTCGATGAGCCCCATGTGGTGCGCCTCGGCGGCCGTGAACCGCCGCGCCGTCAGCAGGATCTCGCTGGTGCGGGATGGCCCCACGAGATCGACCAGCACCTTGATCCCGGCGAAGCCGTAGCCCACGCCAAGGCGGCCGGCCGGGATCCCGAACAGGGAGTCTTCGGAGGCGATGCGCAGATCGGCGTTGAGTGCCGTGGCCAAGCCGCCGCCCAGGCAGTAGCCGCGGATCATCGCGATCAGCGGCTTCTCCAGCGCGGCGAAGGCCATACCGGTCTCGCGGCCGGCCCGGTCGTAGCGCTCGCGCGCCTCGACGGTCGTCCGCAGTTTCTCGAACTCCGAGATGTCGGCACCGGAGACGAAGGCCCGGTCGCCCGCTCCACGCAGTACGACGACGCGCACGGCGTCGTCCTCCTGGAACCGGTGCAAGACTTCCGCCTGAGCGACCTGCATCTCGAACGAGAGCGCGTTCCGCCGCTCCGGGTTGTTGTAGGTGAGCCAGCCGACGCCGTCCTGGATCTCGGCCAGAATCTTCGGCGTCGGCAGGTCGACAACCGTCCCTTCCGCAGTCGCGCTCACGCCACCACTCCTCCGGCCCGAAGTTCGCCGATCTCCGCGGCGCTGAGTCCAACCTCGGTGAGGATCTCGTCGGTGTGCTCGCCAGGGCCGGGCGCACGGCGCCGCAGCTCGAAGGGCGTTCGGCGCAGCCGGACCGGTTGGCCGACGAGACGAACATCTCCGAGTTCAGGGTGCTCGAGCGGCACCGCGATCCGGCAGTGCTCGACCTGCGGGTCGGCGAAGGTCTGTCCCACGTCGTAGACCGGACCGCAGGGAAGACCGGCTTCGTTGAGCAGCTCGACGATCTCATCCACCTTGAAGCGCCGCGTCAGCTCCGCGACTTCGTCCTCGAGCCGGTCCCGGTTGGCGACTCGTCCGGCCGAATTCCGGTACTCCGAACACTCAAGAAGCTCCTCGCCTCCGAGCGCCTGGCACATCGCCCGAAAGTGCTTGCCGCTGGTGGCCGCGATGTTGACCCAACCGTCGGCCGCCGGGAACGTCCCCATCGGCGAGATCGTCGGGTGGTGGTTGCCCTGCTGGCCGGGAACTTCGCCCTCGACCAGGTAACGCGCGGCCTGAAAGTCGAGCATGCCGATCATCGCCTTGAGCAGGGACGTGCTCACCCACTGGCCCTCGCCCGACCGGTCGCGCTCGCGCAGGGCCGTCATGATGCCGAAGGCGAGGTAGAGCCCGGCCGCCAGGTCGGAGATCGCCGTGCCCACCCGCACCGGACCCTGACCGGGAAGACCGGTCACCGACATCAACCCGCCCAGGCCCTGGGCGATCTGGTCGACGCCGCCGCGTCCCCGGTACGGTCCGGTCTGGCCGAAGCCCGACACGCTGGCGTAGACGATGCGCGGGTTGATCGCCCGCACGGTCTCGTAGTCGAAACCGAGCCGGTGCTTCACGTCGGCGCGGTAGTTCTCGATCAGCACGTCCGCGTCGCGCGCCAGGCGCAGCAACACCTCGCGGCCCTCGTTCTTCTTCAGGTCCAGCGTCAGGCAGCGCTTGTTGCGGTGGAGGTTCTGGTAGTCGTGGCCGAGCCGGCGGGAGATGCCAATCTCCTTGCCGGGCGCCGGCGGGCGTTCGATCCGCACGACGTCGGCGCCCCAGTCCGCGAGCTGCCGCACCGCGGTCGGCCCGGCTCGGGCGATCGTCAGGTCGAGGACCCGCAGGTCCGCCAGGGGAAGTGACATCGCGAGGGCTCAGACTTCGGGCACCGCCCCGGCCGGCGTCGGCTCGGGAGGCGTCTCGAGTTCCTTGAAGATCCAACCAAGCGCCGCCTCGACCTGAGGCTTCGCCCCTTCCTCCACCACATCGCCGTGGCACGGAATCAGACGGTCGAACGGGCACTGCAACAGGCGCAGGCAGCTCGCCGCGCAGGCCGCGCGGTCGCGGATGGAGAGCCGGAACATCCGGCTCATCGCGACCCGACGGCTTACGCCGGTGAGCCGAAAGTAGAGGGACGCAAGCCAGCCCAGGTCCTGCTGCAGGTTGAACAGCAGGTCGGCCACGAGCAGTGTCCCGCTCGTGCGGTGGCAGAAGGCGACCTCGTTGAAGGAGGGCATGCCGTCGATGGGAATCGGCTGCAACTCCGTGCCCCACGCGGAGGCAACGCCCAACGTTCCCGTAAACGCAATGTCCTTGCGCTTCTCCGCCAAACCGGGAGCGCCAAGAACATCAGCCTCCGGAAAGCGCGCCGTGGCCGCGGGCAGATGAAGGTGGTGGAAGCGGTTCGGCGCGACCAGGTATCGAACCGGGCCGAGGCTCTGAAGCTCCTCCGCCATCCGGTCGTCGATCGGCCCCGGCGAGTACAACCACAGCTCTCCGTCGCCCAGGCGAACAACCGTCATGCGGGCGGGCACCGTGAAGCCCATGGGGATCTTCTGGTCGTGGTCGGCGATCCAGAGATCCCGGCATATCTCCCTGAGCGCCATGGCGGCAAGTATAGGTCCGGTCCCATGGAACCGGCGGCGTCGAAGAGCGCGCCGGCGCACGCGGTCGCGGCCGGCTCCATGCGCGTAGAATCCCCGGCCATGCGCCAGTTGCCCATCCGTCCCCGCCGCAACCGGCGCTCCGCAGCCATCCGCTCCCTGGTCCGCGAAACGAACCTCGGCCCGGACCGGCTGATCTATCCTCTCTTCGTCATGGAGGGCCGGGACGCGGCCGTCCCGATCGACTCGATGCCGGGGCAGGCGCGGCTGACGATCGACCGTCTGGTCGCAGAGAGCCGTGCCGCGCACGCGCTCGGCGTGCCGGCCGTAGCGCTGTTCCCGGCCGTGGACGACGAACTGAAGGACCGCACCGCCAGCGGCGCCCTGGACCCGGACGGGCTGGTCCAGCGCGCCGTGCGTGAACTCAAGTCGGCGCTGCCGGAGCTGCTCGTCATCACCGACGTCGCGATGGATCCGTACTCCAGCGACGGCCATGACGGCCTGGTCGAGGACGGCGAGATCGTGAACGACCCGACGCTCGAGATCCTCGCCGCGACCGCCGTATCCCAGGCGGACGCCGGCGCCGACGTCATCGCCCCCTCGGACATGATGGACGGCCGGGTGGGAGCCATCCGCACCGCCCTCGACGGCGCCGGCCACGACCAGGTCGGGATCCTGAGCTACACCTCGAAGTACGCCTCGAGCTTCTACGGGCCGTTCCGCGACGCCCTGGACTCGGCGCCGCGCGCCGGCGACAAGAAGACGTACCAGATGGACCCGGCGAACGTCCGCGAGGCCGTGCGCGAAGCCCGGCTCGACGTCGAGGAAGGGGCCGACGTGATCATGGTCAAGCCCGCCCTCGCCTACCTCGACGTGATCCGTGCGGTCCGTGAGGCGGTCGACCTTCCGGTCGCCGCCTACCAGGTCAGCGGCGAGTACGCGATGATCCAGGCGGTCGCCGCGAACGGCTGGATGGATGGCGACGCCCTGATGCTGGAGACCCTGACCTCGATTCGCCGCGCCGGCGCCGACATGATCCTGACCTACTTCGCACGCCACTGCGCGCAGGTTCTGAACCGATGAAACGCGACCTGTTCCCAGCTTGCCTCGTCGCGCTCGGCGTGCCTCTCGTCCTGGGAGCCTGCGCCGCGGAACCGGATGCGCCGGCGTCCTCGCCCGCTGTCGACGCGGCCGCCGAGCGATCGCCAAACATCGTCTTCTTCCTGGTCGACGACATGGGATGGCGCGATGTCGGCGTCTTCGGCAGCACGTTCTACGAGACGCCCCACATCGACGCACTCGCCGAGCGGGGCGTGCGCTTCACCGACGCGTACGCGGCGACGCACGTCTGTTCGCCTACTCGGGCCTCACTGATGACGGGCAAGTACCCGGCAAGGCTGCGCCTGACGGACTGGTTGCCGGGCCGAAGGGAGCACGCCTTCGAACGGCTGCTGAGCGCCGAGAAGCTCGCGGCCCTGCCGCTGGAGGAAGTGACGCTCGCCGAAGCGCTCCAGGACCACGGCTACCGCACGGCGATCTTCGGCAAGTGGCACCTCGGCGGCGACGAGGCGGGGCCTCTCCACCAGGGCTTCGACGTGCAGGCGCCCGACTTCCCCGGCTCGACCCCTCGAGGCGGCTACTTCCCGCCGTACCTGATGGCCGGCCTGGTCGTCGAAGGCGAGGAAGACGAGTACCTCACCGATCGCCTGACCGACTTCGCCGTCGAGTTCATCGAGCAGAGCCAGGACCGCCCCTTCTTCCTCTACCTGTCACACTTCGCCGTGCACGACCCGATCGAGGGACGCCCGGATCTCGTCCTGAAGTACCGCGAGAAGGCGGCGCGAACGGAGCCGCCCGCCGGGCCGGCCTTTCTCCTGGAAGGCAACCCCGACGATCCCGAGCCACTTTCGCGCGCGCAACTGAACGCGTTACTGGAGCAGCCATCGCATCAAGAGCACCGCGTACTGCCCCAGAACACCGTCAAGATCAGGCAGCACCAGGACAACGTCGAGTTCGCGGCGATGGTCACCGCCATCGACGACAGCCTCGGGCGCGTGCAAAGCACCCTCGATCGGTTGGGACTGACCGAGAACACGATCGTCGTCTTCTACTCGGACAACGGAGGAATGGCGGCGGCCAATCTCGGCAATCCCGCGAGGAAGATACCCCCCGACCTGCTGGACGTCGCCTACTCCACGTCGAACCTGCCGTTGCGCGGCGCCAAGGGCTGGCTGTACGAGGGCGGGATCCGGGTGCCGCTCATCGTCCGCTGGCCGGGCGCGGGGCAAGCCGGCGCGGTTCGCGACGAGCCGGTCATCAGCCCCGACTTCTATCCCACGCTGCTGGAGATGGCCGGCCTTCCCGCCAGGCCCGAGCAACACCTAGACGGCACGAGCTTCGCCGCGGCGGTCAGGGGCGAAGACTTCGAGCGCGGAGCGATCTACTGGCACTTCCCCCACTACAGCAATCACGGGATGCAGAGCCCAGGCGGCGCTGTCCGCGATGGCACCTACAAGCTGCTCGAGTACTTCGAGAACGGCACGGTGCAGCTCTTCGACCTGGAGAACGACCTGGGCGAGCAGCACGATCTCGCCGCCGAGCAGTCCGCGAAGGCCGCTGAACTGCGTGACCGGCTCCACGCCTGGCGCGAGTCCGTGTCGGCGGCGATGCCGACGACCCGGTAGAAGCCTGCGACCCGTCTGGCGACTCTACCGGGCGGTGCGGAACAGGAACAGGTGCTGGGTCGGCAGCGAATCGATCCGTTCGACGAGTTCGTAGCCCGCCGGGATCCACTCCTTCATCACCTGGTCGATCGACATCCGGTGGTCGAGCTTGATGTGGGCCGCCGTGCGGCCCTCCAGCCGGAACTCCGCCAGAGCGATCACACCGTCGGGCGAAAGCGCCTCCCGCATCGCCTCGAGCATCGCCTCGGGCTTCGAGAACTCGTGGTACACGTCGACCAGCAGCATCAGGTCGACCTCGCCCTCGGGCAACTTCGGATCGTCCTCCGTGCCAAGCACCGACGAGATGTTCGTGACGCCCTCGCGCCGGGCAAGTTCCTCCGCGATGCGCAGCATCTGGGGCTGGATGTCGTTGCACAGCACGCTGCCTTCCGGGCCGACCACCGCGGCCATGCGGCGGGCGTAGTAGCCCGAGCCGCAACCGATGTCGACGACCAGCATCCCTTCCTCGATCGGCAGAGCGGCCATCAGCGCGTCGGGGTTCTCCTCCTGGATGCGCGAGGCGCGCTCCAGCCAGCCGGCGCCCCGGAAGGACATCACGTCGGCGATCTTCCGGCCCTTGTAAACACCCGGGTCGGCGGCGGTCTGAGCCGCCGCCGGGGCGAACCCGAACGCCAGCGCGGCCACCACCGCCGCGGCGACGGCCGCAGGCCTCCCGAAGGGTCGGTTCACGGTTCGAGCCAGCGGGCGAGCCATCCCAGCACCTCCTCGTGCCATTGAACGCTGTTCGCCGGATTGAGCACCCAGTGGTTCTCGTCCGGGAAGTAGAGCAACCGGGCGGGCACGTCGCGGCGCTTGAGCGCGGTAAAGGCCGCCAGTCCCTGGGTTTCGGGAACGCGGAAGTCGAGCGCTCCGTGGATCACCAGCATCGGGGTCCGCCAACGGTCCACCAGCATGGCCGGGTTGTGGCGCTCGTAGCCGTCCGCGTTGGCGAAGTAGCTCCCGAGGTGATCCCATTCGACGAACCACAGTTCCTCCGTCGTGTAGTACATCGAGCGCAGGTCGAACACGCCGTCGTGGTTCACCAGGCAACGGAAGCGATCCGGCCAGGCACCGGCGATCCAGTTCACCATGTAGCCGCCGTACGAAGCACCCAGCGCGCACACCCGGTCGCCGTCGAGAAACGAGTACCGCTCGAGCGCCGCGGCCAGTCCCTTCTGCAGGTCCTCGAGCGGCTTGCCGCCCCAGTCGCCGCGGATCGAATCGGTGAAGTCCTGCCCATACCCCACCGAGCCGTGGAAGTCGATCATCACCGCGGCGTAGCCCGCGCCGGCGTAGGCCTGCGGGTTCCAGCGGTAGTGGAAGCTGTTGCCGAAGGAGCCCTGCGGTCCACCGTGGATCAGGAACGCGACCGGATAGCGACGATCCGGATCGAAGTCGACCGGCCGCACCAGGTAGCCGTGCACCGTCTCGCCGTTCCAGCCGGCGAACGTGAACTGTTCGTAACTGCCCACCCGCACCGCCGCCCGTTGCCCCGCGTTGATCGCGGTGAGCGGGCTCCGGCCGCTACCGTCCGGCGCGCTCACGTAGAGCTCCGACGGGCCGGCCAGGTCGTTGTGCAGCGTCACGAGCCGGTCCTCCGACACCGCCAGGCCGGCGATCGAGCCCTCGCCGTGCAGCCGGGTCACCTCGCCGCTGGCCACGTCGATGGCGAACAGGCTCCGCTGGCCGAGGTCGGCCGCGGTGACGTACAGCGTCTCGCCGTCGGCCGCGAAGGCGAGGCCCGACACGGAACGGTCCCAGTCGACGGTCAGGGCTCGCTCGTCCTCGAGTCGCGACCCGTCGAGGCGGGCAAGCCGGACGTGAAACCGGTCGGACTCGTAGCCTGGACGCTCCATCGCCAGCCAGGCCAGGGTGTCGCCGTCCGGCGACAGCACGGGGTGGCTGTCCCAGGCCGGGTTGGAGGCCGTGAGGTTGACGGGAGGAGCGTTCCCGTCCGCCGGCGCCAGATAGAGATCGAAGTTCGTCGACAACGCCTCCCCCGTGCCGCCGAGCCGCGAGGCAAAGATGACCGCGTCGCCCTCATGCCCGAAGGCGATCTCCTCGGCGCCGCCGAAGGGCTTCGGCGGGGCGTCCTGGTCGAGCCCCCGCATCAGGTCGACCGGTTCCCCGGCAGCACTGCCCGAGTCGTCGAGTTCCAGGACGAAGACGTGTGACCGCCGGCCGTCCTTCCATACATCCCAGTGACGCACGAACAGGTCGTCGTAGGCGACGCCGGTGGTCTTCCCGGACGCACGCTCCTCCAGCCGTTCCGCCGTGCAGTCCAGCGTTTCGCAGTCAACGAACACATCCATCGTGAGGACGATGCGGCGGCCGTCCGGAGACACGACCAGGTTGCCGGCGTCGAGGGGAAGGTCGGTCACCTGGTGCGGTTCGCCGCCGGAGACGGGCAGGCGCCAGACCTGGGAGCTGCCGGAACGGGTCGACAGGAAGAACAGGCCGTCGCCGTTCGCCGCCCAGCGCGGATGGAAATCGGCCGCTTCGTTCGTGGTGAGACGGCGGGGTTCCGAGCCATCGAGGGACGCGATCCAGAGGTCCGTCCGCCCGCGATTGGCCTCGAGATCCGTTGACCGGACCGTGAAGGCAACCGCCGACCCGTCCGGCGACATCTGCGGGTCGGAGAGCCGTTCCATCGCCAGCATGTCGTCGATCGAGAACGGACGCGTGTCCTGCGCCGCAACCGCCCCGGTAGCAAGGACGAGCGAAACGACGAGGGCGGCAGGTGAGATGCGGCGCATTGGCTAACGCGCACGCTATCGCACGGATCCGGAGCGGGCAGGTGCTAGAGTGCCCCCCGATACTTACCCATCATGAGAGTTCTCATCCTCCTTGCCTCGGCGCTCCTGAGTTCGGCCGTCACGGCCCAGCCGAACCGGCTCACGTCGGCCCGGCTGGACGGCGATGTCCTGCGGCTGGACGTCTCCCGGAATCCACAGGCCGTTCGGCATTTCCCCCTGTCAAGCCCGCCGCGCGTCGTGATCGACATCTTCGGAGTCGACCAGTCGGCCGCCGAGATGCCGCAACCGCCACAGGGCAGCCCGGCCTTCGAAGTGCGTACCGGCGAGCATGCCGATTTCCTTCGCGTGGTCGTGGACCTGCGAGCGGCCCTGCCGTCCTACCAGGTACGCCAGTCGGAAGGACTCGTCGAGGTCGGTCTCGGCTCCGGCACCCTGCCGCCATCCGCGACCGGCGTCCTGATCGGGGAGTCGCCGGATCCCGGATCACCATCGGCGCCTCGCGCTGCCGCCGCGCCGGTCGTCGACGTCGCCGTCGAGGCCGCGCCAGCCGGACAGCCGGCGGTGGCGATCTCTCCCGTGTCGCCGGCTCCGACCGGCAGCGAACTGCAGAACCTCGACGACCTGACGACGGACGAACTGCTTGCCCTGATCGACGCGGAACTCGCCGCGGCAGGGCTCGATCAACAGCAATCCGCGGAAGAGCTGATCGAGCAGGTCGAAGCCGAGCTCGCCCGCCCCGTCAGCCCGACGACCCCCGAAGTGCCGGGCCAACCGGAAGCGCGGGCGCCCGTCGAGGAAGGCGACCCCGCGGATCGACCGCCGTTCCGCTTCATTGACGAAGACGACCCGCCCGGGTCGTAGTCAACACCAGAAGCACCAGTGGTAGGGCGGCCGGAAGTAGGTGATCAGCCGGCCGCAGACGATGACGCCGATCCAGCAGGCCAGGGAGATCGCCGCCGCGGCCCGGGCGCCCGGCGGTGCAGGCGCTCCCGCCGCGGCCGCCCGCACCGGCCGGAACGCGAAGCGGTAGAACACGAGGATGTTCAGGCCGGCGATCGCCATCAGCGACAGCTTGATCTGGAACGCCGGGTTGTAGAGATACTGGTTCGGAGCGCTGACCACGAACAGGAAACCGGTGCATAGGTTCAGGGCGTAGCCGCCGACGCCCCAGGGCACGAGCCGGTGCAGCGCGCCCATCGGCACGCCCCGGGCGATCCCGAGCAGGCGGAGGTCCCAGAGGCCAATGCAGCCGATCAGCAGGGAGAGGCCCAGGAAATGGAGAGATTCCACAGTCGGCCAGCCCCAGGAGGTGTGCATGAAGCTGTAGATGCCGCTCTCCTGGCCGATCGAGTACAGCAGGTCTTCCATGGCTTCCGTCGGCCTCGTCTCAGTACAGAAGGTGCGAAGCCAACATGACCTTCGCGGTGTAGGCGAGGAAGCGACCGGAAGTGATGACGGCAACCCAGAGCACGAGGGACACCGCCGCCAGCACTCTCTCCCTCCTGGGCGCCGGGACGGGGTCGTGGCGTGAGTCCCCCAGCACGCCGCGCATCAGCGCTCTCATGATCCAGAGAGCCGCGACGATCGCCGCCAGCTTGAAGTAGAAGACGGGGTTGGTCAGCGCCTTGGCCGGGTACGCCAGGAGCAGCGCGAGTCCCGACAACGTGACCACCACGAGGCTCGCCCACAGCACCGGCAGGTATCGCCGCATGAGCGACCGGGGCACGCCCGGAGCGACGCCCAGGATGCGAAGGTCCGTCACCACGTGGATACCGGCCACGAAGGCCATCCCGATCGAATGGAAGACGAGGCTCGAGAAGAACGCCCCACCCGACTCCCGCATCCACGTGGACGGGCGTGTTTCCTCAAGCCAGATCAGAAAGTCGATCACCCTCGCAGTCCGCGCGGTCCGTTACTGACGCTGCTCTTCGATCCAGGCCCGGCTCATGTCTTCCAACATCATGCGGTCCTTACGGCTGCTGTTCTTCGATCCAGTCGGAGATCAGCTCTTCCAGGATGTCGAGCGGTACGGAGCCATTGGCGAGCACCGCATCGTGGAAGTGGCGGACGTCGAAGTCCGCGCCGAGCGCCTCCTCGGCCCTTGCCCGCAACTCGCGGATCTTCAGTTCGCCGATCTTGTAGGCAAGGGCCTGGCCCGGCCAACTGATGTAGCGGTCCGTCTCGGTCGTGACCTCGTGCAACGAAAGCGCCGTGTTCTCGGCCAGGTAGTCGAGCATCTGCTGGCGCGTCCAGCCCAGAGCGTGTACTCCGGTGTCGACGACTAGCCGGCAGGCCCGCCAGATCTCGTAGGTCAGGCGGCCGAAGTTGCTGTACGGATCCTCGTAGATGCCCGCTTCGAGCCCGAGGTACTCGGCGTAAAGCCCCCACCCCTCACCGAAAGCGGAGAGATAGTCGTGGCGACGGAACTCGGGGACCGCGTCCATCTCGGCCGCGAGCGCGGTCTGGAGGTGATGCCCCGGCACCGCCTCGTGCAGGGTGAGCGCTTCGAGCGCGTAGAGGGGCCGGCTCGGGAGGTTGTACGTGTTGACCCAGTAGATGCCGGGCTGGATGCTGTTGTACGGAGCGGACACGTAGCGGCCGGCGGTGTACTTCGGCGCCATGTGGTCCGGGACCGGCTCGACCGTGTAGGGGACCCGCGGCAAGGTGGCGAACAGCGACGGCAGCTTGCCGTCCATCGTCTTGGCGATCCAGGCGGCGCGTTCCAGCAGTTCCTGCGCGGTCTTCGGGTAGAAGCGCGGATCGGTGCGCAGGAAGTCGAGGAACTCGGCGTAGGAGCCCTCGAAGCCGATCTCGCGGATCACGTCCGCCATCTCGGCCCGGATCCGCGCGACTTCGCTGAGGCCGATCTCGTGCACCTCCTGGGGCGTGACGTCGAGGGTGGTGAACCAGCGCACCTGGTCCGCGTAGTAGGCCTCGCCGTTCGGCAGGTCGGATGCGCCGATGGTCTTTCGGGCCCCGGGCAGGTACTCGCCGACGAAGAAGTCGTGGAAACCCTGGTAGGCCGGCACGACCGCGTCGGTTATCGCGGCCTCGGCATCGGTCAGGATCCGCTCGCGGTCCATCTCTCCCACGGTCGCCGGCACTTCCTCGAAAGGCGCCCAGAAGGCGCTGTCCTGCGGGTCGTCGACGATGTGAGCCGAGATCGTGTCCTCGTAGCCCTCTAGCGTCACCCGCGGCAGGGTGAAGCCGCGCTCGATCCCCGCGCGCATGTGGCCCTGCTGCTGCTCGAAGTAGGCCGGGATCGCCAGCATCCTGGCGATGTAGTCCTCGTAGTGGTCCGCGGTCCGGAACGGCATCGGGCGATGCATGCGGGCGAACCCCATGTGGAAGCCGGAATCCGCGTTGAGCGGCATCTCGTAGCCGCCGAACTCGAAGCCCTGCACGCTGCTCCGAAGCTGGCGCTCGAACATCCGCGCGTTGATCCGGTCCGCCGCCGTGAGCCCGGAGACATCGATTTCCTCGAGACGCCGCAGCAGCTCGCGGCGCCGTTCCACCCGGCGCTCGATCGCCTCGAGGCTCATGTCCGCCAGTTCGTCGTTCCGGCTGTGATCGCCGACGCTCGTCGCGAACTGCGGGCTCTCGACGAGCCTGGCCGCCCAGTCCTCGTCGAACAGCGCGTAGAGCTCGTCGCGAGCGTCCGGAGCCGGCGCGCAGGCGGCCAGCGCGGCCAGCGCCATCAGCATCGGCAACGCGGAGGCCATCCACTCCAGTCGCATTCTGCTCATCGGAAGCGGCAACCCTATCGAAGCGCAGTGGACGGGTGCGGCCGACTGCCGGCTGTTACGATCCTCGACCGCGCGTGAAGAAACTGTCCGCCCTTCTGCTCGCAATGGTCGCGACCGGCGCCTCCGCGACGGACGCCGCCACGCTTGACCTTCGCCGCGGCGACCGGATCTGCCTGGTGGGCAACACGTTCGCCGAGCGATTCCAGCTCTTCGGCTACTTCGAGAGCGGGCTGCTGGCGGCATTCCCTGACCTGGAGCTGTCGGTACGCAACCTCGCCTGGTCGGCCGACGAAGCGGCCCTGCGGCCGCGACCCCTGGACTTCGGCGCGGTCGACCGTCATCTCGAGGCGCAGGGCGCGGACGTCGTCCTGCTGTTCTACGGCGCCAACGAGTCGTTCGCCGGCAGCGAGGGCCTGCCGGCCTTCAGGAACGACCTCGGGAGGCTGCTCCGCCATGTCTCGAAGCAGCTTTACAACGGCTCCGAGCCGGCGCGCATCGCCCTCGTCTCGCCAATACCGCAGCAGGCGCTGCCTTCCGGTCGCGGGCTCGGTCCGGAGGCGGTCGAACGGCGCAACACCGACCTGCGCGCCTACGCCGAAGCGGCCGAGGCCGTCGCGGCCGGGAACGGCGTGCCCTTCGTCGACATCTTCGACGGCGTCGCGGCCGCCTTCGCCGGCGCACCCGCGCCGTTGACCGTCAACGGTCTGCATCTGAACGAGGCCGGCTACTGGCACGTCTCCCGGGTGCTGCTCGACGCGCTCGGCGCTTCGGCGCCGGGCACCGTGGTCGCCTCGGCCGAAGGCGGGGCGGGGCTGGAGATCCGCCCGCCGGTCCTGCCACCGGGGCCCAACCCGCAACCGGACGGGCTCCGGATCAGCGTCCGCGACCTGGCGCCCGGCTACTACGCCCTGCGGCGCGGCGACCAGACCCTGGCCTCCGCCAGCGACGGAGACTGGGCGAAGGGACTCGAAGTCCAGGAGACGTCGGCCATCACCGCCCTGATGGAGACCGGCGACGGCCTGCGCCGCGTGGTGCTGCACAAGAGCCGGCTGTTCTTCGACCGCTACCGCGCGGTGAACGGCTATTACATCTACGGCGGGCGCAAGGAGCCCTTCGGCGTTCACTCCTTCCCGCCCGAGATGGTCCGCTTCGACGAATTGGTCGGCGAACTCGACGACGAGGCCGCGGCGCTCGCCCGGTCGGACGAAGTCTGGCGCCTGGAGCGCGTCGACCGATGAACCGCGCCCCGCTCCTGGCGCTCCTGGCGGCGGCGCTCACTACCGGTCCGGCGATCGCCCAGAACGTCGCCGACGAGGAACCGAATCGCGGCGGCGAGGCCCGCTACGAAGCCCGCGATCCCGCCTACGCGCTGGAACACCTGCACCCGGCCGAGGGGTACGAGGTCTCGCTGTTCGCCTCCGAGCAGGACTTCCCGATCGGCAACCCGGTGGCGCTGGCGTTCGACTCCCGAGGGCGCCTCTGGGTGGCGACCATGCCCTCCTATCCCCAGCGACTGCCGGAGGAGGAACCCGACGACAAGATCGTGATCCTCGAAGACCGCAACGGCGACGGGCGCGCGGACCACCACACCGTCTTCGCCCGCGGCCTGCACGTGCCGACCGGCTTCGAACTGGGCGACGGCGGCGTCTACGTGGCCCAGCAGCCGAACCTGATGTTCATCGAGGACACCGACGGTGACGATGTGGCCGACCGCTACGAGGTCATCCTCCACGGCTTCGGCACGGAGGACAGCCACCACTCGATTTCCGCCTTCACCTGGGGACCCGGCGGCGCGCTCTACTTCCAGGAGGGCGTGTTCCATCACAGCCAGGTCGAGACACCCCACGGCCCGGTGCGGCTGGTCGATGCCGGCGTGTTCCGCTACAAGCCGAACCGCTTCCACCTCGAGGTCTTCGTCTCCTACCCCTTCGCCAATCCCTGGGGCCACGTCTTCGACCGCTGGGGACAGAACTTCATCGCCGACGCCTCCGGCGGCTCGAACTACTTTGGCGCCCCGATCACCGGCAACGCGCCCTACCCGACGAAGCGGCGGCGGATGAAGGTGTTCACCTCGATCGTCCGGCCGACGTCCGGCTGCGAGATCGTCAGTTCGCGCCACTTCCCGGACGAGGCGCAGGGCAACTTCCTGATCAACAACACGATCGGCTTCCAGGGCATCAAGCAGCACCGGGTGATCGAGGAGGACTCCGGCTTCACCTCAGAGGAGGTCGAGCCGCTCCTCTACTCGACCGACATCAACTTCCGGCCCGTCGACCTGCAGTTCGGACCGGACGGTTCGCTCTACGTCGTCGACTGGTTCAACCCGCTGATCGGCCACATGCAGTACTCGCTCCGGGACGAGCGCCGCGACCACGACCACGGCCGGATCTGGCGCGTGCGGCATGGCTCGCGGCCGCTGCTCGATCCGCCCGAGATCGCGGGCGCCTCGACGCCGGGACTCGTCCGATTGCTGGAGAGCTACGAAGACCGCACCCGATACCGCGTCCGCCGCGAACTCCGGGAACGCCCGCGCGACGAGGTGCTGGCCGCGGTCGAGGCGTGGCTGGACGACGTCGACGCCCGCGAGCTGGACACCCGCGAGTTGGGGGCCGGCGACGACGCGAACGTTTCCGATCTGGAGCACCACCGCCTGGAAGCCCTGTGGCTCTACCAGAACCTGAACGTCGTCGAACCCGAACTGCTCGACCGCATGCTCGACTCACCCGAACCGCAGGCGCGCGCGGCGGCGACCCGGGTCGCCCGCTTCTGGCGGCGCGAACTGGACGATCCCCTGGCCATCCTGGCCGCCCGCACCGAGGATTCCTTCCCGCGGACCCGCCTGGAAGCGTTGCTCGGTCTGAGCTACCTGGAATCGGAGCCGGCGGCGCTGGCGGCCCTCAAGACGCTGGACCAGCAGACCGACTACTACCTCGACTACGTCCTCGGCGAGACGGTCGACACCCTGGAGGACTTCTGGCTCCCGGCGCTCGAGTCGGACCGCGAACCGGCGCTGCTCGACACCCTGGCGCCGCCCTTGGCCGGCTACCTGCTGAGTCGCCTGTCGACCCGCAAACTCGAGCGCTTGCCCGCCCACCCGCTCACCGACCGCGCCGTGCTCCGTCGTGCCGACGCCAGCGTGGAACGCCAGCGCCAGGCGCTCACCAGCCTGACCAGCGGCGAACGCAGCAGCGGGGAAACGCCGGCCATGCTCCTGGCCGGGGAGCTGGCGGAGCTGGACCAGGCTGGGTCCGCCGACCCGGAGCGCTTCGACCGCATCATCCTGCACCTGATGGAACAGGACGCACCCTCCCTGCTCGCCGCCCGTGGCCAGTTCGAAGCGCTGGCCGGGAACGGCGCCCGGCAGGGCACACGAAGCGCCGCCATCGCCGCCCTGATCGTCGCCACCGGCGACCCCTCGCCGGGCAACGTGCTGCCTCGCCGGCGGACGGACGACCGGCTGATCGACTGGCTGCGCGCCGTGGACTCCCTGCCGCCGGCGCTCCGGGGAGAGGCCTACCCTGCCGTCTCTTCCCTGTTCGACGAGCGCCGCGGACGCGACCGGAGCGCGCTCGACGCGGCGGTCCGGACGCTCGCCGGCATTACCCGGGACGCCGGCCGCAGTTTCCGGAGACTGGCCGATCTCGTCTCCGATCCAGCGATGGGGCTGGCGGCACTCGAAGGTCTCGGCCAGCTGACCGCCGAGGCCTCCGACGCCTGGCCCGCGGCCGGCGGTGAGGACGCGCTCGCCGGTCCGATCCTGGCCGCCCTCCGCGACGCGCCGCCCCGCGAACTGACCTCGCCGCGTTACCGGCGCATCCACGACCTGGGCCTGCGCCTCGCCGACCGGCAGATCGATCGCAGCGACGGCGAGGGCGGCGGCGACCTCCGCGAAGAGATCGTCAACCTCGGCGCCGCGATCGTCACGCTCCGACCCGTCCCTCACCAGATGCTGTTCGACCTCGAGGAGTTCACGGTGCGCGCCGGCGGGCCGGTCGAGATCACCTTCGAGAACATCGACGTGATGCCCCACAACGTCGTCGTCACGAGGCCCGGGGCGCTTGAAGAGGTCGGCCGCGCCGCCGACGCGGAGGCGGAGCGCAATCCGGCCGGAGCCGAGGCGTCGGGCTACGTCCCGAAGACGCCCCTGGTCCTCTTCCGCACCGGCCTGGTCCAGCCGGGCGAAACGGAGGTCCTGAGCTTCAACGCCCCAACGGAACCCGGCCTCTATCCCTTCGTCTGCACCTTCCCCGGACACTGGATCCTGATGAAGGGCACGATGCGCGTGGTCGAGCGCCTCGACGGCGCGGCGGTCACCCGCTACGCCGCTCCCCGGCTCGCCCCGGACGTTCCCCAGCGCGCCTTCGTCGCCGACTGGAAGTACGAGATGCTGGAGACCGACGTCGCTCCCCTGGATGCCGCGCCGCCGGCAAGCGACGAGGAACTCGAGCGCGGCCGTCTGCTCTTCCTCGAGGCCGGCTGCGCCACCTGCCACCAACTCGGCGGCGCCGGCGGCGAGATCGGCCCGGCCCTCGACGACGTGCGCGAGCGTCTCGGAGCGCTGGACACCCTGCGGCACATCCTGGAGCCCTCTGACGAGGTGGCCGAGGACTACCGCACGAGCCTGGTCGAGACCCGCGACGGCCGCTTCTACTCCGGTCTTCTGGTCGAGGCCGGCGAGGAGGCCGTGCGCATCCGCTCGAACCCGCTCGACCCGAACCACATCGAGTCGATTCCACGCGAGGAGATCGAGAGTCTCGACGAGTCGTCTCTCTCGCCCATGCCGAGCGGCCTGCTCAGCACTCTCCAGCCGTCCGAGGTCCAGGACCTGATCCGCTACGTGCTCCACTCGCCGTGACCCGCGCGCCGGCCGCCGTCATCCTGCTCGTCGCCGCGGCGACCGTGGCGCCGGCGGCCGGACAGCACGGCGCGATCGGAGGAGAGTGGCACGAGTACGGCGGCGACGCCGGCGGCACGAAGTACGCACCGCTCGGTCAGATCCACCGCGGCAACGTCGACGATCTGGCCATCCGCTGGCGCTGGGAATCGCCAGACAACTCGATCGCGGACCCCGACGCCGGTCTCGACAACGTCGCCTTCGAGTCCACCCCGCTGATGAGGAACGGCGTCCTCTACACCAGCACGTCATTCAGCCAGGCGGCCGCCATCGACGCCGCGACCGGCCGGCAGCTCTGGCTTCACGACCCGAGGAGCTACGACTCCGGACGCCCTCCGAACAACGGCTTCCTCCACCGCGGACTCGCCTGGTGGACGGACGGCGAGACGGAGACGGTGTACCTGGCCACCGGCGACGCCCGCCTGATCGCGCTCGATCCGGCGACCGGAAGGCCCCGGCGGGAGTTCGGCAACCGCGGCACCGTGGACCTCACAGCCGGCATCCGCTCCCTGAACGGCAGATCCGACCAGTACGGACACACCTCGCCGCCGACCGTCGTTGGCGACGTGGTGGTCGTTGGCTCGTCGGTCATGGACTGGGCGCCGCAGCCGGAATGGCCGCCGGGCGACGTCCGCGGCTACCACGCCCGCACGGGACGGCTGCTCTGGACCTTCCACACCGTGCCCCGCCCCGGCCAGTTCGGCTACTCGACCTGGGAGAACGGCTCCGCCGAACGGGTCGGCGGGGCCAACGTCTGGGCGCCGATGACCGCCGACCCGGAACTCGGCTATGTCTACCTGCCGGTGAGCGCCCCGTCGAACCACTTCTACGGCGGCCACCGCAAGGGCGACAACCTGTTCGCCAACAGCATCGTCTGTCTCGACGCGAGGACCGGCCGCCGCGTCTGGCACTACCAGATCGTTCACCACGACATCTGGGACTTCGACCTGCCGGCGCCGCCCAACCTGGTCGACATCACGGTCGGAGGCCGCGAGATCCCCGCGGTCGCGCAGGTCACCAAGCAAGGCTGGGTGTTCGTGTTCGACCGGCGGAACGGCAGGCCCGTGTGGCCGATCCACGAGGTTCCGGTTCCCCAGTCGTCCGTGCCCGGCGAGCGAACCGCGCTGACCCAGCCGCGGCCGACGAAACCGCCGCCCTTTGACCGGCTGGGGATCGCGCCGGAGGATCTGGGCGACGGCGCCGAAGAGGTGCTCGCCGACCTGGACTGGGGGCCGATTTACACGCCCCTGTCCACCCGCGGCGCCGTCATCTACCCGGGTCTCGGCGGCGGCGCGAACTGGGGCGGCGCCGCCTTCGATCCGACCCGCTCGAGGCTCTACGTTCCGGTCCAGGGGGTCGTTCCCTTCTGGATCCGCCTGTACCAGACCGCGATCTCCGGCTACTACCTGTACGACTCGGGCATCCTGTGGGCGTCCGGCAACCGCTATCTGCTGAAGCCGCCCTGGGGGCACGTCGCGGCCTACGACCTCGACCGCGGCGAGATCCTCTGGCAGCGGGTAAACGACGGTGCGAACGGCTACGCCGGCACTCCGTCCCTGCTCGCCACTCAGGATCTGCTCTTCTACGCCAACCGTAGCCGGCCCTCACTGACCGTCCTCGATCCCGCGAACGGCGACGTCGTCCGCACGATCGCGCTGCCGGCGGCAGCCTCGGGCGCCCCGATGAGCTACACCGTGGACGGCCGCCAGTACGTCGTCGTCGCGGTCGGCGCCGGGTCCTTCGACGCCGAACTCGTCGCCCTTTCCCTGGCGTCGGACCTGCCGGAGCAGCGTCCCGGCACCCTGGGCTTCTCCCCGCCGTCCGTGACGGCCCGGGAAACAGACGGTGAGATCACGCTGAGCGTCGTCCGCGCCGGCGGCGGCGACGGGGCGGTCGCCGCCTCCGTGCGGACCGCTGGAGGTACCGCCACGGCGGGAACCGACTACGAGCCGATCGCCCGCACACTCGCCTGGGCTCACAGCGATTCGGCCAGCCGGATGTTCACGCTCCGGCTGCTCGAGGACGGCGCCGGCGAGGGACCGGAGACGATTGAACTCGAACTTCACGATGCACTGGGCGGCGCGGCCCTCGGCGAGCGCCGCATGGTCGTCACGGTCGAGGAGGCGGACGCTCCGACCGGGCCGATCGCGGAATGCGTGCCGGACCCGACCACCCTCTGCCTCAACGACGGCCGCTTCCGGATCCGGGCCCGCTTTGCCACGGCCGTCGGGGGGGACTACGCCTCAGCCGCCGGCACCCGCCTGACCGGGGACACCGGCTACTTCACCTTCTTCGACCCGGAGAACATCGAGATCGTGCTGAAGGTCCTCGACGCCTGCGTGCTGAGCGGGCAGTACTGGCTCTACGCAGCCGGCCTCACCGACCTCGAGGTCGAGCTGGAAGTCGCCGACCCGGTGACCCAGCGACGACGCGTCATCACGAGTCCGCTCGGCGAGCTGTTCCAGCCGGTCGCCAACAACCAGGCGTTCAACTGCGAGTAGAGCCGCGAACCGCTACGGCGGCCCGTCTGCTCGCAAGCGCTCGTACACCTCCATCTGCGCGCTCGCCTCTTCGCTGCGCCCCAGAGCCTCGAGCACTCGGGCATAATTGAAACGGAGCGGCGGGTTGTCGTCGAGCCCGAGGTCGAGCGCCCTCTCCATCCGCTCGGCGGCCTCGGCGTGTAGGCCGGCCTCCGCGGCGATCATGCCGAGAAGGGCGTGGGCCTCGCCGAGATCGGGATCGAGCGCCAGGGCGCGTTGAAGCGCGGACGCGGCGCCCTCGGCACGCCCACTCGTGTGCAGGAACATCCCCTCCAGGTAGTGGTGCTCGACCCGGTTCGGTTCAAGTCGGCGCGCCTCACGAGCGCTGGCCGCGGCATCGGCGGCCCGACCCAGGGAGAACAGCACCTTGGCCCGCAGAGAGTGAACGTCCGCGGCACGCGGATCGTCCAGGCGTCCCGGCACGCCCGCCAGGCGTTCAAGGGCGGTTTCCAGGTCGCCAGCCGCCGCCAACCGTTGCGCCTCCGACAGGGCCGACACCGTCCCCGTGGAGGCCAGACGCTCACTCTCCGCCGCACGTTCCCCGGCCTCCTCGAGCGACCGGTAGCGGTCGAGCGCCGCTTGGGCGGCTTGCCGGTCTCCGGCGGCGGCAAGCGTCCGCCCGAGCCGGTAGACCACTTCCGGTTCCTCCGGCGCCAGTTCCGCGGCGACGCGCAGGTGTTCGAGCGCTTCCGGGTAGCGTGCTTCGGCCACGAGAAGGTCCGCCGCTTCCAGACGCACGACGACCGCCTCGCCTACACCAACGTCGAGAGCGCGTTGCAGGTAGCCCAGGGCCTCCACGCGGCGGCTCGGATCGCGCGCCAGCGCCAGCCCGCGGGCGAGGTCGAGGCCGGGACTCGTGACGTTCTCGGCCGCGGCCGCCGAGGCGGCCGCCAGCGCCTCCCCCGCCTGACCGTCGGCCAGCCGCAGGAGGGCCAGTTGCTCGTAGATGTCTGCGCTGCCAAGCCCCCGGGCCGCACCCTGCTCCAGCAGCCGGATCGCTTCGCCAGTGCGGTCCAGGTCGCGAAGCAGCAGCGCTGGCGCCAGGTAGGCCGACGCCACGTCGCGGGCCGCCCCGCTACCGGCGGCTGCCAGACCATCCGGCTCAAGCTCTCGCGCCCGGGAGAACGCCGCCAGGGCATCGTCCGCGCGGCCAAGCGTCAGCAAAGCCCGGGCCAGCGCCAGGACAGGCCCGAACTCCGAAGGCGCGCGCTCCACCGCCGCACGGGCCTGCGCCAGGGACTCGACCGGGTCGCGCGCTGCGGATTCACCCTCGCCGGGAACGATCCAGCCAGGTGTGACCGGCACGGCCGCGCCCACCAGGAGGGCGGCCACGAGGCTGCACGGCAGGATCGACGCGCGGCCGAGGCCAGACACGGAGCCTGCGACGGGTTTGGCGGCTGGCCCGGACACGGGCAGTCAGCGTAGCAGTCACTCCGCGGCGAAAAGGACCCTCAGCGCCGCGCCGAGCATCTCTCCACGAGGATCGAGCGCGACCAGCCGACCCTCCCGGTCGAACAGCAGGGAGCGCGGCGGATACTCCACCTGGAAGCGCCTGGCTACGGCGCCGGCCGCGCCGAGCCCGTCGAAGAGGACGGGCCAGGTGATGCCCTGCCGCCGGCCGAAACTCCGCAGCCTGCGGCGCGAGGAGCGGTCCAGCGAGACGGACAGAATGACGAGTCCCCGGTCGGCGTATGCCGCCCGGGCACGCTCGATGTGCGGAAAGTCGGCGAGGCAGGGAGCGCACCACGTGCCCCAGAACTCGACCAGGACGACACGATCCTCGAAGTCGGCACCTGTCCATGCCCGGCCGTCGATGTCGCGCGCCTCCAGGTCCGACCAGAGGTCGGCAAGCCGAACTCCGCGCAGTTCCCCTGGCGCCGACGACTCGACGCTCGCCGGAGTCTCTCCACCCTCCAGGGCAGACGCCGCCGGCGTCGCCGATGCGACACCCAGCGTTGCGACAAGCGCCAGTCGGAGAACGTCGGTCCGTTGCACTACAGAACCGCCTTCAGGCCGACGACGAGGCTCCGCGGGAACCGGGGTCCGTAGACGTAACCCGCATCCCTGAACGGCCCGCGGTCCAGGTCGCGCTGGTACTCGTCGGTCAGGTTCTTGAGCGCAACGGTGGCCGTGAGCCGGCGCTCGCCGCCGAGTGCGAACCGGCGGGACAGGCCGAGGTCCCAGGTCAGGAAGCTCGCGGTGACTTCCAGCCGGTCCTCGGCGATGTAGCCCGCGTAGTGAGGCGCCAGCATCGAACCGGTGTACCGGAGCCCGGCGAAGAGCGTGAGTTCGCGTGGCAACGGCCACTGGACGCTCGCCGTGCCGTACTCCTCGGGGGTCCGGAACATCGTCATGCTGCCGAAGTCCGGCTCCGCTTCGCCCAACTCCGCCCTCTGCCAGGCGTAGCCCGCGTCGACTGTCAGGCCGCCGCGACGAAGCCCCCAGCCGACCTCTACGCCCCGCACCCGCGCGCGGCCGAAGTTCGCGCGCAGGAACTCGAGTTCCGGGGTCGCTGGATCGTCGGCCTCCAGGCGGTGAAACAGGTCGTCGATCCTGGTGTCGTAGACGGTCGCGTCGAACGCCATCGACATGCGCCGGCCCACGGTCGGCCGCCACTCCAGGCTCGCCATGCGCGAAGCCGACGTCTCCTCGCGCAGGCCGGTGTCGTCGCGCACGACCATCGCCCTGCCGCCCAGGAGAGCGATGTGAAGCTCCTCGTCGAACACCGCGGGCGGAAGGAAGCCGGCGCTGTGGGAGACGCGCAGGGTCAGGTCGCTTCGGGGCGTCCACATCAGTGCCGCCCGCGGCGAGACGATCGACCCGTCGACCGCGCTGTGCCGGTCCGCCCGCAGCCCGTACAGCAAGGTCACGTGATCGCCGATCCGGCGGTCGTCCTGAACGAAGCCCGAGACACTCCGGTAGGTCTCCCGGATCAGACGCCCATAGGCCGGTTGCCGGTCGTCGATCAGGTCGTGCCCGGCCTGGACGCCGAAGCTGACGGTTCCCCGGTCGCCGCCGCGGTTGACGTGGGAGTCGAACACCCACAGCGGATTGCGGGTCGCGCCGAACGCGCCGGGATCACCGCCCGCGCCGTAGTAGCTGGCCCGACCGGTGGCGGCATGCGACACCGTAGCGCGCCAGTCCCAAAGCGGCGAGACGGTGTGCAGCCAGGAGACAGCGCCGCCGCTCCGGTTCGAGTCCAACTGCTCGGCGACCTCGGCCTGCTCGGGCGGCAGGTGAAACCGGTCGCCGCCGCGACGGAACTCGGACATGTAGCTGACCTCGGCCGCGAGCCGCGCCGAGCCGTCCAGGAAGAACTCGTGGTAGCGCGCACCGGCGGCGTCGAGATCGCGGATCGACACCTCGCTGAAGCCGTCGCCGTCCACGTCGACCGGCGCCACCCGGTCGACCTGGCCATGAAACGTCGCGGCACGCCCTGAACTCGGAGTCCCTTCGCTCGGAATCCAGTCCGCGACCAGGCTGTACGACGGCGTCTCGGCGGTACCGGCGGCGCCGCCCATCCTCTCCGAACGGGCGTCCGCCTCGACGTGGGTGTGGTCCGGATGGTGTGGAATCAGGTTGATCACGCCCGCGACGGCGCCCGCGCCATAGGCCGGAGAGCCACCTCCCTTGACCACCTCGATACTGTCGATCAGGCGCGCCGGCAACTGCTCGATGCCGTAGACCATCGCCAGCGAAGACAGCGCCGGCTGTCCGTCGACCAGGAGCTGCGAATACGGTCCCTCGAGCCCCAGCAGCCGGACCTGCGAGGCGTTGCAGGTCTGGCAAGTCGACTCCACGCGCACGCCGCGCGTCCACTCGACCGCGTCGGCCAGGGTCCGGGCGGCCGCGCTCTCGATCCGGGAGCGCGGCACCGTCTGCATGTGGAGCGGCACGTCCGCCAACCGCTTCTCCGTCCGCGTCGCGCTGATCACGACCTCCGCGCCGAAGGAAGGGCGAAGCTGCACGTCGAGCTGAACCGGTTCCCGGTCCTCGATCAGGAATCCCTGCTCTGCGAGGCCGTAACCCTCCGCGTAGACCACCAGGCGGTGTTCGCCCGCGGTCACCGGGTGGAGGCAGAACCGACCGTCCACCGACGTCACCGCCGTAGCGGACGACGAGGTCAAGGTCACCGCGGCGCCGGCTACCGGCTGGCCCTGGAGCGACTTCACCGTGCCGTGAACTCCGCTGTCGGTCGGACACACCGTCGCCATCACCTGCCCGGTTGCCAGAAGCGCCAGCGCTCCGGCCGCAACGACGGCAGCGCCGCTCGGCACAAGCTCGGACATCCGCAGCCTTTCCATGGTCGCGAATCTTATTTTTAGTTCCTACTAAAAATCAACTGCGCGACATCGAACAACTCCCGGGGGCGACGCGCTGCCAGCCGAATCGCCCGACGGCCGTCCGAGCTTCAGCCCATCTTGAAGAAGCAGAGCTTGTTGCCGTCCAGGTCCCGCACATAGCCGCCATAGAACGTGGCCACCCGCGTTCCGGGCGCGCCCTCGTCGGTGCCGCCCAGCTCGAGCGCCCTGGCATGGAGCTGGTTGACCTGCTCCTGCGAAGCCGCGGCGATCGCCACCATGTTCCCGTTTCCGGGTACCTGCGGCTCCTCGTTGTAGGGAATGCAGATGGCGAGCATCGGCTGTCCGGGCGCGACGCCGTAGCCCTTGATCCGGCCCATGTCGAACATCGTCTTCGCGCCCAGCTCGCCGAGCAGCGCATCGTAGAAGGCCGTTGCCCGGTCCATGTCGTTCACGCCGATCGTGCAGTATCCCAACATCGAGAGTGCTCCCTTGAAGTCGCTACCGTCGCAACCAGCCGCGACGTGCGGAGCCGAAAGATAGCAGCCCGAATCGACCGCGCGCGAAGCGCTCCGAGAGCCCGCTACGAGCCCTGCTCTCAGCTCTCCTCGTCGCCTCCGATGTCCTCGATCAGGTCGGCGCGGCGCAGGTCGAGCTTCTCGCCGGTGAAGCTGTCCAGCTTGTAGACCCAGGAGCCGTGGTAGTCGTTGAACTCCTGCATCTCCTCCGCCCGGTTCAGGATGTCCGCCTTCTCCTGGAGCTCCTCCTCCGGCGTGTCCCGCTCGATCTCCACCTGTTGCACCGTGTGGTAGCCGCCGATGCGGATGTAGCGGTCGTCCTCGCGCGCGGCGACCGCGACGGCGTAGCCGGAGCCATCCGCCAGCTCGTAGCGGAACTCGCCATCGAAGGAGAGATCGGTCACTTCCTCGTCGTCGGCCAGATGGACCTCGGAGAACCGAAGGCGGGACAGGAAGTTCTTGACCCGGCCGACCTCGCTCGTCTTCTCACGCCGCCCGGACGGCACCCGCTGGAGTGCGAGATCCGCGCCCTCTTCGCCGTCCTTGCTGAACGTGAAGTCGGGACCCTCGATGCGCACCACGTCGCCTGAGGCGACATCGACGATCTCCTTCTGCAGGAACTGATCCGCGGTGCTGTCGATCAGCACGGTCGCTGCGGTCAGATAGATCGGGTCGTCCTCGCCGTCGAGGCGCCGCACGTAGTTGCCACTGCCATCGGCGAAGCGGTCGCCGACCCGTAGCCGGACCATGTCGCTGCCGGCCGCGTTCCTGAGCGCCACCTCGACGGTGTCCTCACCGGGTGGTTCGATCCCGAGCTCCGCGGCCAGACTCTCGCCGGAGCCGACATCCTTGGCCAGCTCGATGTCGAGCAGGTTGCGCACCAGCCGGTTCACTCCTTCGTTCCTGGCCTGGTAGTCGTGGACCTCCTCGACGACGTAGCGGTCGCCGTCACGCGTCAGCGTCACCTGCTCACCGCCCTGGATCACCTCTACCTGCGCGATCTCGTCCGGGTTCAGGTTGGGCAGGAACCTCTGGCCGGTCTCGAAGCGCTCCGCGCGCGACACGCTGTTCCAGTAGCTGAAGACGGAAAGGGCGAGCAGCACCGCGGCGGCCGCCGCCAGTCGCTGGTTCATCTGGTTCATGCCGGTTGACTCCTAACGCCTTCGGGCCCGGTACAGGCCGACCAGCAGCACGACGATCGGCATCCAGCCGATGACGGCGAAGCGCACCGCCGACTCTTCGCGCTCCAGAGCCTCGCGACGGCCCTTGCGGATGTCCCGGAGTTCGCGGTTCGCCTCCAGGATCCGCTCGTTCAACTCGTCGACCTCGTCCTGCAACTGCCGTTCGAACAGTGCCGCGTTCCGTTGAGTGATCTCGCCCTGCTTCTCCCGCAGCTCCTCCTGGAAGCTCTCGATTTCCTCGCGGATCTGCCGTTCGCGGTCGAGCGTGTCGAGTTCCGCCTGGGCTTCGATCTCGTCGAAACGGAGGAAGGGCCGACTCATTCCGCTCTTGGCCCGGACCGCCATCAGGTCCTGGGAGCCAAGCAGGTAGTCGATGCTGTTCAGGACGACCTTGTGGTTGTCGTTCTGGGCCTGGACGATGCCGAACGGGTTCTGCAGGAAGGCGATCTGGTCGTGGACGAAGTCCACGTCCGCGAACACGACCACCGCCGCCTCTGCACGCTCCTCGTCGGGCAGCGGATCGCGGTGAATGATCTCCACGTCGTCGGGCGGCGGAACCTCGATCTCCGGCGGCAGGTTCGGCGGCCGCACCGCCTCCCTGTCCGGGTAGTCCACGCCCTCCGGGAAGGCAGTCGGCAGCTTGCCGCGAACCACGTAGGCGAGGACCAGGGGCTCCTCCCCCGGCATGAAGGCGTCGCGAAGCTTGGCGCCGTCGTTCAGGTCGGTGTACGCGAGGGCATCGCCGCCGCCGAAGCCGGGCAGCACCTCGAGGGTGTTGCCGGCGGCCGTGGTCGAGATCAGCGGACGGCGCTCGACGCCCCCGGCCTGCTCGGCGACATCCGCCGCGTCCTCTTCTTCCTCGGCGGCGCCGGCCTCCGCGACTGCCTCTTCGCGACTCTCGCTCTCGCGCAGCACTCCGGAAAGGAAGAAACGCAGCTCGGACAGGCCCCTCAGCATCGGGCTCTCCCCATCCAGCACATCGTCGTGCCGGCTCGAGTCGACCACCAGGTCGATGATCACCGACTCCGACGCGCCGAACTGGCTCATCGGCCGGCGCGCCGCCAGTTCGAAGTCGGCCGCGAACTCGTTGTCCAGGAGCTCCAGGCCCCAGGCGTCGAGCAACGGCGCCAGGTTCGAGGCCGGCTGGTACTGGAGCGCCGCCCAGGGTTGCTGCGGGTTCTGCGGCGGCGTGTCGCCCAACGCGTAGGGATCGACGAAGACCAGCGTGTTGCCGCCCCCGGCCACCCACTGGTCGATCGCGAAGACGGTCTTGTCCGGCAGCGCCTTCGGATGAAGCACGACCAGGAGGTCGTAGTCCTCGCGCGGGATCTCGTCGACGTCGGCAGGGACCTGCGAGACGTCGTAGAGATCCTCGAGGACCTGGACGAGAATCCACTTCTGGGAAGGCGTCCGTCCCTGGGCGGCCAGCATCTGCGCCATCATCGGATCCTGGGCGCCGCCGAACACCTCGAGACTCGACAGGACCCCCACCCGCTGGCGTGTCGGCCAGAGCAGGCCGTGGATCTTCTTCGAAATCTCGTACTCGATGTTCCCCTGCTCCTGAGGCCACAGGAACTCGATGGTCTCCCGGCTGCCGGTCTGGGTCTCGAAGGCGAGGCCGAAGTAGAAGAGGTCGCCGTTCTGGTTGATCAGCTTGCCGTCGAGGCCGTCCTCGGCGGCCTGGTCGGCGGCGTCGCTGTCCGGAATCGGGTCGATCCACTCGACCTGGATCTTCCCCGCAGCAGCCCGCTCGTACTCGCCGAGCAGGCTGCGGAGGTAGCGCTCGTATCCGATGAAGTCCTTGACGAACTTGGGCAGCGTCTTGCCCGTCGTCTCGGAGAAGTAGAGCCGGATGTCGAGCGGCTTGATCCCCTCCTCCTGCATCCGATCGAGGATGACGTGGGATCCGTCCGTCAGGGAGTAGAGGTCGTCGCCGGTCAGGTCGACGCGGAGGCCCTCGAACCACTCGTTCGCGACGTGGATCGACAGCGCGGTCATCAGGCCGATCAGTGCCAGCGTCAGCACGCGGCTCTGCTTCGTCCTCGGTTCGTCAGTCATCTGCCCACACCCTCAGTTCGTCTTCGTCTGGCCGAGCACCAACATGCCGCAGACCAGCCAGCCGACGGTAAACAACACGAAGAACAGCAACGAGTTCAACTGCAACAGACCCCGGGTCAGCGTCTCGAAGTGATCGAGCAGGCTCAGCGACGAGACGACCCGCTCGACGTAGCCGCCGAACCACTTGCCCACGAACTCCTGTGTCTGCGGCACGCCGATCAGTAGGAAGCCGACCGACGCCGCCACGGCCAGGATGAATGCCACCACCTGGTTCTTCGACAGCGCCGAGAACAGAAGGCCGATCGCCAGCAGCACCGCCGCCGCCAGCAGCGTCGCGACGTAGCTCGCGAAGATCGCGCCCCAGTCCGGGTCGCCGAGGCGGGCCACCTGGAACACCGCCGGCCAGGTCAGGAACACGGAGACGGCGAGGAAGGCCCAGCCGGCCAGGAACTTCCCGAGATAGGAACCCTCGAGGGTGATCGGCAGGGTAAGCAGCAGCTCGACGGTGCCGGACCGGCGTTCCTCGGCCCAGAGCCGCATCGCCACCGCCGGCACCAGCACGACGAAGATCCACGGCAGGTAGCTGAACAATGCGTCGAGATTCGCCTCGCGGAGTTCCAGAAAACGGCCGAAGTCGCGCGACACCATCAAGTAGCCGCTGGCGATCAGGAAGATGACGATGAAGATGTAGCCCAGCGGCGAGGCGAAGTAGCCGTGGAACTCCCGGCGCAGCACCGCTCTCATGCCGGTGAACCGGCGTGCCAGACCGCTCATGCCGCCACTCCCCTGGTCACGTCGCGAAACAGCTCGTCGAGCCGGCCTTCACGCACCCTGACATCGGCGACCCGGTGCTCGCCGACCGCCGCCAGCAAGTCGTTCAGCCGGTTCTGACCGTCCCTGGGCTCCGCCTCGACTTCGCCACCGGGCAACACGCGGGCGCCGGCGCACCAGTCGGCGGCGGACAGGATCGCCGCCACGTCGGCGGCGTCGCCCTCGGTCACCCGGAAACGGACGGCGTTGTGGCCCGGTGCCTGGGCGACCAGGGCGTCCGGCGTCGAATCGACCAGGATGCGCCCTTCCGAGAGGATGACCGCGCGGTTGCACACTCGCTCGGCCTCGTCGAGGATGTGGGTCGAGAGGACGATGCAGCGATTCGCGGAAAGGCTGGAGATCAGGTCCTGGACCACCGCCTTCTGGTTCGGGTCGAGGCCGTCCGTCGGTTCGTCCAGGATCAGCACGTCCGGATCGTGGATCAGCGCCTGCGCCAGACCGACGCGGCGCTTGTATCCCTTCGACAGGGTCTCGATCGTCTGGCCGCGCACGCTCCGCAGGTGGGCCGTCTCGAGCACCCTGTCGATCGCCTCATCCGCCGCCTCCAGCTCCCGGGCCTCGGCGATGAACCGCAGGAACGCCTCGACCGTCATCTCGCCGTAAGCGGGGGCGTCCTCCGGCAGGTACCCGATCCGCCGGCTGACGGCCAGGCGGTCGGCGGCGACGTCGATGCCGGCGACCGCGACCGAACCCCGGTCCGGCTCCAGGAAACCGGTGATCATCTTCATCGCCGTCGTCTTGCCGGCGCCGTTCGGCCCCAGGAAGCCGAGCACGTCGCCGCGGCGCACCTGGAAGCTGATGCCGTCGACGGCGCGGATCGCACCATAGTGCTTGGTCAGGTCGGCGACGGAGATCAGGACCTCGCCAGGCGCGTCGGCCTCGGGCAATGCGGCCTCGGTCTCCGCCGCTACCGCGGACGGGACGGAGTCGGGGTGGTCGGTTTCGGTCACTCTCGACGTTCTCCGTGAACAGTGGACACCAGTTTTCGACGCAGGATCTCAGCACAACCCTGCGAGGGAGCGCAAGATTCCTGGCGAAGTCGCGAGCTGACCTCGGACCGCCGGCCTACCAGGTATCCGGCGCCGACGTTGCGTCGATCAGGCCGGAGAGGAAGATCGAGTTCAGGAACAGCCGGTTGGCACCGTAGAAGTAGGCGCGGAAGTTTGGATTGTCGAGAAGCTGAATCACGACGCCGCGGCCCATCCGACTGGCGATGACGGCCGGTTTGCCGGCCAGCCGACGCTGGTTCTCGGGTGAAATCCAACCGGAGAGCCGCGGCGGGTCCTGGTACAGGGCGACGTTCTCGAAGGGATCGGAGCTGGGCGGGAGGATCCACTCGCCGGTGCGGATCACGGCGAGGGCCGACCGCCTATAGCCGTAAGCCAGCGGATGCGTCAGATCGAGTTCGGCGCCGACGATCGTGCCGGCCATGAGCTGCTCGGCTCGCTGGTCCCGGTAGTCGGCGTAGCGGTGACGCTCCGACGCTTCGGACGCGCCCGCGTCCTCACCCTCGTCGACCTCCGCTTCGCGGCCCAGAAGTTCGACGCCTGCCCAACGGCTGGCCGCGCCGATGGCCACGACCGCGCCGCCGCTCCGCACCCAGTTCCGGAGGCGATCCCGAACGTCGTCCCGCGGGGCCCCGCCGCCGAAGCCGCCAAGAGTCAGCACGACATGGGTGTAGCGGTCCAGGTCCACGCCGCCGAGCGCTCCGAGATCGACCAGGGACGCCTCAACGCCGAAGCGTTCGTCGAGCACGTGCCAGGCCTCGCCGACCCGGTACGCGGAAACGCCCCTGCCGGTCACGAGCAGGGGACGCGGCGCGACCAGAGGCCGCAGACTCGGACTGCCGAGGTCGATCCCGGCCGCCGCCTGACCGCTGATCAGGCGATGGACGTCGACGCCGTCCGCGGCCGCCGCCTCCGCGAACAGCGCCTCCAGCGCGACCCGGGCATTGGCGCCCGGCTCGCCGTCCCGGCCGACCGGCACGACGATCGCTCCCGGCTCGAAAGCCTGAGGGCCGTCGGGGGTCTCGGCGATGAACGAAGCCGTCGCGGCCCGGGCCCGCGCGCCCGCCCGCTGCAGGCGGTTGAGGGTGCGGGCCGAGAAGTAGCCGTCCCAGGAGAAGGCGTAGGCGTAGGTCGACGTACCTCGGGGAGGGGCACTGAACGCGCCCGGCTCGATCGCGGCGTCGGTAACCGCCGTCCCCAGCAACTCGGGCCGGTAGACGCCGCCTTCGAGCAAGTCGTACTCGGCGCCGAAGGCGAGCGGCAGCGTCCACGCCGAGACGTCGTAGAACACGGAGTCGTTGAACTCGGTGACCTTCTCGAAGAGGGAGCGCACGAGCGTCGACTGGGGCTGCGCCAGCGGCACCAGCCATGACGTGCCCGGCGTGTAGGCCCGGCCGGAAACCGCGATTTCCTCTGCCGTCCCGTAGACCTCGATCTCGTGCCTCAGCAGCAGGTCGAGCATCCGGTGGGCGCGGCCGTGGTCGCCGTCCACGTGGAACACCCAGGCGGCCGGACCGGCCGCCTCCGCCTCGGCCAGAGCGCCGCGGAAGAAGTCGCGCTGGTGCTCCAGCAGTTCCAGGCGCTTCGCCACGCCGCCCTCGACCATCGACAGCGAGGCCAGTAACTGGTTCTTGATCCCGTACACGAACGCCAGTTCGCCGTTCGCCGTCTCGAGCCGGTGCCCCGCCGCTCTCGCCTGCTCGAACAGGAAACCGACCGCGCCGTGTGCGTCCGGGTAGGTCGAGCCCTTGCCGAGGTAGAAGTCGTCGAAGCCCTCCCGGCTGTAGTAGAGCCGGCCCGCGCCGTCGAACACGGCCGCGTGATGCGCCGCGATCGCTTCCGTCAGCTCCACGTTGCGCTCGGGAATCAGGGGATTGCGCCGGCTCGGAACGCCCGGCTGAAAGAAGAACGTGGCGTCGGAGCCCATCTCGTGGAAATCGCCGACCAGGTTCGGCTGCCAGGCCTTCCAGGTCACCATCCGGTTCCGCGACTCGGGGTGCTGCAGCAGCAGCCAGTCCCGGTTCAGGTCGAACCAGTAGTGATTCGTGCGGCCCCCCGGCCACGGTTCACGGTGCTCCCGGTGGGCAGGATCGGCATTCAGCACCATGCCGCGGTTCGTGTTCGCCCAATGGGCAAAGCGGCCGATCCCGTCCGGATTCAGGCTCGGATCCAGGAGGATGACCGCCTGCTCCAGTTGCTCCGCGACGACGTCGGAGAGCGACGCGGCCAGGTGGTAGGCAACCAGCATCGAGGCACTCGCGCCGCTCGGCTCGTTGCCGTGGATGCTGTAGCCGAGCCAGATGACGACCGGCAGGTCCTCGAGTTCCGGCGCCGGTTGCCGCGGGTCGACGACGCCGCGCCGCTGTTCGTGGATCTCGTCGAGCCGGGCATGGTTGCGCGGCGACGTGATCGTCAGCAGGGGCTGGGGACGCTGCTCGTGGCTGTGCCCCTGCACGGAGATGGTCACCCGTGGCGAGGACGCGGCCACGGCCCGCATGTAGGCGTTGAGCTGATCGGGACGAACGTGCCACTCGCCCACCTCGTAGCCAAGCACGGCGGACGGACGGGGCACGCCCGGGTCGTAGCCCGCCGGGTCGCGGGCGTCCGGCAGGTAGTACGACAGATCTTCGGCGGCAGCCGCAGCTACGGTGCTGAAGATGAGAAGAACGAAGGGCAGTCTAAGGCGCATCGCGCGAGTGTAGTCCTACGAACCTCTGACCACCGCGTGAACGTCCTCGAACTCCGCCGCCGCGCCTTCGGGCGGACTCGTCCACAGACTGACGACCACCGTCGCCGCCGTCCCGGCGATGAGCCCCGGGATCAGCTCGTACAGGTCGTAGTAGGACGCCTTGAACAGTACGACCCAGATCACCGTCACCGCGAATCCCGCCGCCATCCCGGCCAGCGCACCCGGCAACGTCGTCCGTTTCCAGAAGAGGGAGCAGAGAATGACCGGAACGAAGGCGCCGCCCAGCCCTGACCAGGCGAAGAGCATGAACCAGAACAGCAGCGGCGGTTCGGACAGGGCGAAGGGGATGGCCACCAGGCCCACGAGCGCGGTGACGAACTTCCCGTAGCGCGACAGGCGCCCCCCGCCACGCGCCGCACCGAGGATCTTCTGTCCGAAATCCCGCACCACCGAAGACGAGGCGAGGATCAACAGGGAATCGACCGTCGACATGATCGCGCCCAGAACGATGACCAGGAAGATGCCGGTGAAGAGGGCCGGGAACAGTTCCGCACTCATCGTCGGCATCACGGTCTCCGGATCGTCCAGCAACGGGAACAGGGCCCGTCCGGCGATCCCGGTGAACACGGCACCGACGTCGAACAGGACCATGCACACGACCGCGACCCGGCCGCCGCGGACCAGTTCGCGGCCGGAAGCCGCCGACATGAACCGGGTCAGAAGCTGCGGCACGCCAAGAAAGGCGAGGCCGATGCCGGCGAAGCTCGCAGCCGAAAGCACGCCGGCCCAGGTCGCGCCGTGGCTGCCCATCGCACGTAACAGGTTGGGATCGGCCGCCTGGAGCGCGCCGATCACTTCGTGCCAACCGCCCGCGGCCGCGACGCCAACGATCGGGAGCATGGCGAGCCCGCCCACCATGAGCAGGCCCTGCACCAGGTCCGAGTAGGCCACCGCCTTGAAGCCGCCGACCGCCGTGTAGACGATCGTCACGCCCGCGCCCAGAAAAACGCCGTGGACGTAGCTGAAGCCCAGGAAGGACGAGAAGGCCTTGCCCGTCGCGACAAGTTGCGCGCAACAGTAGACCGCGACCATCGACAGGATGATCGCGATGCTCAGCTTCCGCAGCAGTTGCCGGCGGTCCCGGAACCGCTCCTCCAGGTAGTCGGGAACGGTAATCGCCCGGTAGCGGTCGGTGTACTCCTTGAACGGCCGCGAAACGAGGGTCCAGGCGATCGCAACGCCCATCACCTCGCCGAACACGACCCAGAGCGCGTGGAAGCCCACCGCGTAGCCCATGCCGGTCAGACCGAGCAGCAGCCAGCCGCTCTCGCCGGTGGCGTTCGAACTGAAGGCAATGACCCAGGAGGGCAGCTTCTTGCCGGCCACGTAGTAGCCCTCCAGGCTCCCTCCTTCGCGCCGGCCCCACAGGCCGAGCCCGATCAGGACCAGCATGTAGAGGCCCAGGGGGACGAGGACCAGCGCGCTTGCCGTCACGCCGCACCGCTCCGCGCGGTCCCGTGACCGCGGCGGCGACCACGCCGCTCAAGCCACCACCGCAGCAGGACCAGAGCCGGTCCGCTGCCGACCGACACCGCGAGCAGAGCCCAGGTCGAGATCGGCAGGCCGGCCCACATGGGCCGTCAGGCTAGCAGTCGCCGTGGCAGGATCAGTCCGCATCCGGCAGCACGGCGCACGGCGACACCTCGCGGCAGCCACCGCACGAGGAACGAGAGGCAGGCATGAAACCACCCAACATCGTCTTCATGCTGACCGACAACGTCGGTTACGGCGACCTGGGCTGCTACGGCGGCGGCATCACGCGGGGCGCCCCGACTCCCCGCCTCGACGCACTGGCCGCCGAAGGCCTGAGACTGACGAACTTCAACGTGGAAGCCGAGTGCACGCCGACCCGATCCGCCCTGCTCACCGGTCGAATGCCCATCCGCACCGGCTGCCACCGGGTGATTCCACCCGGCATCAAGCAGGGGCTGGCGCCCTGGGAGTACACCCTGGCCGAGCTGCTCCGGGATGCCGGCTATCGCTGCGCCATCTTCGGCAAGTGGCATCTGGGTAACGTCCAGACGCGCATGCCCACCCGCTTCGGCTTCGAGGAGTGGTGGGGCGTACGCGACAGCACCGCGCCCGCCATCTACGGCGACCTGATCGGCTTCGATCCGGACGAGATGGACAATCCCATGCTGTGGGAGGGCCGCCTCGGCGAACCGTGTGTGCCGGTGCAGCCCTACAACCTGGAAAGCCGCCCGTTCGTCGACTCGATCATCACCGAGAAGTCCGTGGCCTACATCCGCGAACACGCGCGCGGCGACAAGCCCTTCTTCCTCTACATTCCCTACTCACTCGTGCACCATCCGGCCATGCCACACCCCGACTTCAAGGGCCGGACCCGCGGCGGCGACTTCGCCGACTGCATGGTCGAGTGCGACCATCGCTCGGGCCAGATCCTCGACGCCATCGAGGAGGCCGGCATAGCGCGGGACACGCTCGTCGTGTGGGCCAGCGACAACGGACCTGTATTGATCCCCAGTCTCGGCCCCCAGGCGGACTCGGGTCCCTGGCGCGGCTGCCTGGGCACCGCCTACGAAGGCCAGTTGCGCACGCCCTGCATCCTGCGCTGGCCCGGCCGCGTGCCGGCGGGCGCCGTCAGCGACCAGATCGTGAGCGTCTTGGACTTCTACCGCACCCTCGCCCACCTGGCGGATGCCGGGAACCTGGTGCCGGACGACCGGGTCCTGGACAGCGTGGACCAGTCGGGGGTCTTCCTGGGGAACACCGACAAAGGGCCGCGTGAGCACCTTCTGTGCTTCATCAAGGACGAACTCGCGGCCATCAAGTGGCGGCAGTTCAAGATGCACTTCGTGGAGTTCCAGCCGGAAGCGGGACGGCGCACGCGCATCTCCCTGAACAACCCCCAGTTGTTCAATGTCGAGCAGGACCCGAAGGAAGAGTGGGACATCATGGAACCCAACACCTGGATTGCGGAGCCGATCAACGGGCTCATGCGCGACTACCACGTCTCCGTCGCCAAGTGCCCTCACGTCCCGCCGCGAGGAGCCGGCCCCGGCGTCAAGGGGGACATCCACGCCGAAGAAGCTGAGACTTCGCGCGCCACCGCGGCCGGAACGGAAGGAGCCTGACCCGATGAACGACTCCGTCGACGGTCCGCGGGGCCGGGAACTCTGGGAGAGAACGGACACAGTCATCCCGCGCGGCGGCATCTACCTGACCCGGTCCGCGCGCTTCGCCGGTCGGGACGTGCTACCGGGGTTCATCCGCTCGGCGAAGGGGTGCCGGATCGAGGACGCGGACGGCCGCTCCTACCTGGACTTCAACTGCGGGAACGGGCCGAACATCCTGGGCTACTGCCACCCCGAGGTCGACGCCGCGGCAGCCGAGCAGGCCGGCGAGATGGACCTCAGCGCCTTCTTCCCGGAGGCGATGCCGATCTACGCCGAGCAACTGCTCGAGGCGGTGGCGGGTTTCGACTGGATGATCTTCACCAAGAACGGATCGGACAGCACGAACCTCGCGCTACGCACCATGCGGTCCTCGACCCACCGGCCGGTCGTCATCCTGTTCCGGGACTCCTACCACGGCTTCGGGACCGAGATCGCGCTCCACCCGGAAACCCCGGCCACCGGCGAGCAGCGGCACGTCGCGCGCGTCCCCTGGAACGACGCCGGGGCCCTGGAGCGCGCGGTGGAGGAACTCGGAGACCGCCTCGCCGGCATCATGATCAGCCCCCTCGACCAGAACCCGAGCCAGGAGACGCGGGAGGCGAGCCCGGAAATCGTCGCGGCGATTCACGCCGCGCGCGAACGGACCGGGTGCCGCGTGGCCCTGGACGACGTCCGCGCCGGTTTCCGGATGCACCCGAAGGGCTCCCACCTCGGCATGGGCCTCGAGCCTGATCTCATCTGCCTGGGCAAACCCCTGGCGAACGGCTACTCCGTCTCGGCCGTACTCGGCCGCAACGAACTGCGGGAGGGCGCGGAACGGATCGCCTTCACCGCGACCTACATGTTCTCCGCGGTCGCCTTCCGCGCCGGCATGAAGACGCTCGAGATCTACGGGCGGGACAACGTCTTCGAGCACATGGTGCGAATGGGCACGCGGCTCAGGGAGGGCATCGTCGCCGCCGGACGGGCGCATGGCCACGAGGACGTCGTCATGTCCGGGCCACCGACCATGCCCACCTTTCTCTTTCGCGGCGACGTGAAGGCCAAGCGCGCCCGCATCTTCGGCAGCCAAGCGGCCCGGCTCGGCGCCATCTTCCACCCCCGGCTCAACTGGTTCCTGTCGCTGGCGCACCAGCCGGACGACATCGAGGAGGCCATCGACATCGCCAGCCGCGCCTTCGCCCTGACCCCGCTGACGCCGCCGTAGTAGTGGCGGCCGCTGGCCACCACCGTCAGGCTAGCCGTGGTGCCCCAACCAGGCGGCTTACGGCAGCAACCTGATCGCCGCAACGATCAAGGCGCCGAAGCCGATCATCGTCGTGACCATCGTCGTAACCATGGTCTTCAGCATCCACACCTTGAGATCAGCCAGGTCGGCCTTGGTCGCCATGTGCTGCATGCGCTCGTCGATCCGGGCGCGCCACGCAACCCAGTCGTCCGTCCGGGGCGGATCGGCGGTCGTCACGTTCGCGGTCGTCATGTCACTTTGCCTCCACGAGGCGCCCCGGAGAACCGGCGAGTTGGCCTCCTGAGTATGGCACGGATCCCGGCGTGTGCGAGCACCGTTAGTAGACTCGCCCGACTTCGTTCCGCGGCGGGATCTCCTGGCCTCGCAGGCCCGTCGAGAACTGGCGAGGGAGATCCATTGTGCCGAGACCTCAGTCCGTAACCGCCGCACTGGTAGCGGTGGCTCTCGCCGTCAGCGCCGCCCCGGTCCAAGCCTCGGACGGCGAACTCGACGAAAACACGTTCCTGGAACGCACCCGGCGTCTGATCTACGAGGGCAGGCGCTCCGGAGAAGGCTACTTCTCCGCCGACGGCGGGCTCCTCGTCTTCCAGAGCGAGCGGCGGCCCGAGAATCCGTTCTACCAGATCTACCTGCTCGATCTGGCCACCGGTGACACCCGCGAGGTGTCGACCGGAATCGGCAAGACGACCTGCGCTTTCATTCGCCCGGACGGTTCGGAGATCCTGTACGGGTCGACCCACCACGACCCGCGCTCGGCCGAGTTTCAGCAACAGGAGCTCGACTTCCGCGCCTCGGGCCAGGAACGGCGCTACGCCTGGGACTACGACCCGGAGATGGAGATCTACACGGTGCCCATGGCCGGAGGCGAGCCGCGCCGGCTGACGAACGTCCGCGGCTACGACGCGGAAGGCGCCTACTCCCCGGACGGCGAGTGGATCGTCTTCGCCTCCACCCGCGACGCCTTCAACCGGGAACTCTCGGAGCGCGAGGCGAACCTGCTGGAAGTCGATCCCGCCTACTTCGGCGAGATCTACGTCATGCGCGCCGACGGCAGCGAACAGACCCGGCTGACGAACGTTCCCGGCTACGACGGAGGCCCCTTCTTCTTCGCCGACGGTTCCCGCATCGTCTGGCGACGCTTCGGCGAGGACGGCCTGATCGCCGACGTCTGGTCGATGAAGCCCGACGGCTCGGATCAGCGGCAGCTGACCGACTTCGGCGCGATGAGCTGGGCGCCGTACCAGCACCCCTCAGGGCAGTACATCCTCTTCGCCTCGAACAAGCTCGGCTTCGAGAACTTCGAGGTCTTCATCGTCGACACCGAGGGGACGAAGGAACCCGTCCGGATCACCTACACGGACCGCTTCGACGGTCTGCCCGTGCCGTCGCCGGACGGCCGACAACTCGTCTGGACTTCGAGCCGCCACGGCGGCGACGGCGGCCAGCTCTACATCGCCGACTGGAACCACGAGGCGGCACTCGACGCGCTGGCGGCCGCTCCTGCCCGCGTCGCGGGCGGCCGACCGGACGCGCCGCCTGATCCCCGGGAAGCGCTCGAGAGCCACGTCACCACCCTTGCCTCGCCCGAGTTCGGCGGCCGGCTGACGGGCACGGAGGGCGAGCAGCGAGCCGCCGCCTACCTCGTCGAGCAGCTTGGGGCGCTCGGCGCCGAGCCGCTCCCCGGCGAGGACGACCTGCTGCTCGACTTCGAGTTCACCTCCGGCGCCCGCGACACGGGCTCGACGATCCGGATCGAGACCGAGAGCGGCACCGCCGCATTCAGCGACCAGACGCAGATCCAGGCGCTCGGCTTCTCCGACTCGACGGAGGTCGAAGGAGAGGCGGTGTTCGCCGGCTACGGCATCAGGGTGCCGGACTCCCAGGACTTCGGCTACGACAGCTACGCGACGCTCGACGTCAGCGGCAAGATCGCCGTCGTTCTGCGCTACGTCCCCGAGGATGTCGAGGGCGAGGCACGGGCGATCCTCAACCGTTACTCGGGACTCCGTTACAAGGCACTGACCGCGCGCGAGGCGGGCGCCGTGGGGCTCCTCGTCCTGACCGGACCGCGCTCACCGAACGCCGGCGAGACGATCCCGATGGCATTCGACACCGCGGCGGCCGGCTCCGGCGTCGCCGCCGCCAGTGTGGACGGCGAGGTCGCGAGAGCGCTGTTCGCCGGCACCGGCCGTGATCTCGAGGAGATCCAGAAGAGCTTCGACGACGGCAACCCGCACACCGCGGGCTTCGCCATCCCCGACACGCGAGTCACCCTGACAACGGCGATCGAGCGGGAGCGCGGCACGGCGCGGAACGTGGTCGCCGTCCTCGCCGGCGGCAAGGCTGAGAGCCTCGACAAGCCGTGGGTCGTCGTCGGCGCCCACTACGACCACCTCGGCCGGGGTCGCGGCGGCAACTCGCTGGCGCGGGCGGACGAGAAGGGCGCCATTCACCTCGGCGCTGACGACAACGCCTCGGGCATCGCCGCGGTGCTCGACGCCGCGAGGCAGTTGCGCGAGATGGGCCACGACCGGAACGTCGCGCTCGCCTTCTGGTCCGGCGAGGAACTCGGGCTCCTGGGCTCCGCGGCCTTCGTCGAAGACGCCGTCATTCCGGCCGACCGGATCGCGGCCTACGTGAACCTGGACATGGTCGGTCGCGTCCGCGACAATCGCCTGACCGTCCAGGCCGTGGGTTCAAGTCCCGACTGGACGGGGCTGGTCGAAGCCTCCAACGTCCCGGTCGGTTTCGATCTCGGCGTGCAGACCGATCCGTACCTGCCGACCGACACCTTGAGCTTCAACAATGCCGGCGTTCCGACGGTCAACCTGTTCAGCGGCTCCCACGAGGACTATCACCGGCCGACCGACACGCCGGATCGCATCAACTACGACGGCCTGGAGCGCGTGGCCCGCTTCGCCGCCCTGCTGACACGCCGGGCCGCGAACCAGGACGAGCCGCTCGAGTTCGTCAAGGTCGAGCGGAGCCTCCAGCAGGGCGGCAGCCGCGACACCGTACGCGCCTACACCGGCACGATCCCGGACTACGCCAGCGAAGTGGAAGGCCTGCTGCTGGGCGGGGTGATGGAAGGCGGACCGGCGGCCGAGGCGGGGCTTGAGGGCGGCGACGTGATCGTCGAGTTCGCCGGCCAGAAGATCGCCAACATCTACGACTACACGTACGCCCTCGACGCCGTGAAGATCGACGAGCCGATCGAGGTCGTCTACATGCGCGACGGCGAAAGGCATACGACGACCCTGACGCCCCGGGCGAGGCGCTGAACGCCCAAGTCCCGACGACCACCGCCACACTCCCAGGGAGGCGCACCATGAACCTCGACCAACGCAACCGTGTCCCGATGCTGTCCGCCGCCGCGTTCCTCCTCGGAGGCTGCCTCGCCGGCGCCCTGGCGGCCGCTCCGCCAGCTACAGCCGCCGACCAGACGGCGCCTGCTCCGCTACCGATCGCCGAGCCCGAGAGCGCCGGCATGTCGAGCGAGCGCCTGGAGCGTCTGACCGAAACGATGGCCGGCTACATCGACCGCAAGCAGATCGCCGGCGCCGTCACCCTGGTCGCCCGCCGCGGCAAGGTCGTCCACTTCGAAGCCCAGGGCGAACGCTGGCCCGAGCAGAGCGCCCCGATGACCCGGGACACGATCTTCCGGATCGCGTCGATGACCAAGCCGATCGCTTCCGTGGCGCTGATGACCCTGTACGAAGAGGGCCGGTTCCAGCTTCGCGATCCGATCGCGAAGTACCTGCCCGAGTTCGCCGAGATGCAGGTCGCGACGGTGCCGGACGCCGACGAGTACCTGGGTGCGCCGTACAAACTGGTCCCGGCCGCGCGGCCGATCACGGTGCAACACATCCTGACCCATACCGCCGGTTTCGCGAACAACTATCGCGGGTTGCTCAACGCGGACTACACGAAGCTGCGGACGAATCGTGACCCCGAGTGGACCGTCGGCGACTTCGTAACGGCCCTCGCCGAACTGCCGCTGGAGTTCCACCCCGGCGACGCCTGGCAGTATGGCCCCTCCGTCGATGTCGTCGGGCGGATGGTCGAGGTGCTGTCCGGCCAGGCTCTCGACGAGTACCTGAGGGAGCGCATCTTCGAGCCCCTGGGCATGGTCGACACGTACTTCTACCTTCCCGAGTCGAAGGTCGGCCGCTTCGCCGCGCTCTACCGGCCCGGCGAGGACGGCAGGATCGTCCTCACCGAGGCGCCGAACGTGAACGCCCGGCACGTCCGCGAGCCGCACAAGTACTTCAGCGGTTCCGGCGGCCTGGTCTCCACCGCCGCCGACTACTACCGCTTCCACCAGATGATGCTGAACGGCGGCGAGCTGGGCGGTCACCGCATCCTCGGCCGCAAGACGGTCGAACTGATGACGTCGAACCACACCGGTGACCACGGCCTCTGGCTGCGCGGACCGGGCTACGGTTTCGGCCTCGGCTACAGCGTGGTGATGGACAAGGGCGCCTCGGCGATGCCGGCCTCCGTCGGGTCGTACTCTTGGGGCGGCGCCTACTGCACCGTGTTCTGGGTCGATCCGGTAGAAGAGCTGATCGGCATCCTGATGACCCAAGTCCGGCCGTACACGCACCTGAACATCCGCCAGGATCTCCAGAGCCTGACGTACCAGGCCATCGTCGACTGACGATCGCGGAGGGCGACGGTCTCCGATGGCGACCTGGGCGATCGGCGACGTCCACGGCTGCTTCCGCACCCTTGACGCGCTGATCCGGCACATCGACCTCGACCGCAGTCGGGACCGTCTCTGGATGGTGGGCGACCTGGTAAACAGGGGACCGTGCTCACTCGAGACGCTGCGCTGGGCACGTACGCTGGACGCCGAGATGGGCGATCGGTTCCAGGTCGTCCTCGGCAACCACGACCTGCACCTGATCGCGCGGCACCTCGGGGTCACCAGCAAGAAACCGCGAGACACCCTGAAGAAGGTCCTCAAGGCGGCGGACGCAACCGAGCTGGTCGACTGGCTGCGCAGGCGGCCCTTCGTTCACATCGAACGGGTCGCAGGACACGACTACGTCCTCGTCCACGCGGGCCTGCGGCCCGGCTGGTCCCGGGAGGACGTCACCAATGCGGCCAGGCGGCTCGAACGAAAGCTCCGCGGTCCGAAGGCGAGGAGCCTGTTGTGCCGCCGGAACGACAAGTCGCTGGCGGCGTTCACTCGCATGCGGATGCTCGACGGGAAGAGCCGGCCCCACGACTACAGCGGCCCTCTCGAGGAAGCGCCGCCAGGACTCCGACCCTGGTTCGACTTAGCGCCGCGCAGCTGCCCGGACCATACGGCGGTCGTCGGGCACTGGGCCGCCCTCGGACTCCGCCTGCGACCCGACTTGATCGCCCTCGACAGCGGCTGCGTCTGGGGTGAAGGGCTCACTGCAATCCGGCTCGAAGACCGGCGCGTCATGCAGAAGAAGGTGATCGATCGATTGCCGGAAACCAACCGGGCCTCCCATTCGTTGTAACCAATGAGATGAAGGACGCATACGCGATCTCGCGCATCCTGCTGGCGGACGTCTACGACGCGACCGCCGAGCCGGAGTCCGCCCCGGCGCCGCGCCAGCGTCTGCGCCGGCTCGCGCTGACGCTGTCGACCCTGCTGTTCGCGGCGGCTCACGCGTCACCGGAGCGGCGCGGTGCGTCCGACGAGGCGCTCGACCGTCTGAACGAGATGACGTCGACGATCGAGGCCTGCCAGGACGGCGGCCTGCTGTCGCCAACCGAAGCTGAGCGACTGCGCCAGATGAGCGAGGCGCTCGACCGCAGCCTCCGCGACGACGGCACCCCTGTCTGACGCCGCGAGGTGAGGTCAGGACAGCCCGAGGCGGCGCGGCAGCTCCCGGGCCATCAGATCCTCGGCATGGGAGCGGCTCGAACCCAGCGCCACGACATCGAACTTGCCGAACTGCTCCAGCGGCCCCACGTTGTAGAGCAGGAACCGGCTGGCCTCAGAACCGCGGTCATGCACGGCGTCGCCGAAGCGCGCCAGGAGCTGCTGAAACGTGGTTCCCGTGAGGTCCGGGTGAAGGAAAGCCTGCGCCTGGTACGGCGGGCGGCCGCCCGGGTAGAGCCTGTCGACCAGGTTCATCGGGGTGCTGGTGCCGCCCCAGCGTCCGTTGCATTCCGTGAACACGACCCGTCCATCCGGCAGCACCAGGTGGTCGAACGAACAGCGGCCCACGTAGCCCAGGCCCTGCAGGGCGGCCGCTACCTGGCCTGACTGCGACACGATCCGCTCCTCCACCTCCGCCGCCAGCCCACTCGGCCGGCTGCCAACGAAGACACCCTCCTCTCCGGCCAGGATCTGCTCGTAGACGCCGTCGAGCGTCGGCTCCCCGCCGCCAGGGGGCGGCAGCCACCACTGGGTCGAAGGAGACGAGGTCGCCTGCTCCCAGCGAACCGCGAGTACGTCCTCGCCGCCCTCCCAGCCGGTCCTCTCGAGGAAATCCCGGACGATGTCCAGGGTGCCCGAGAGTCCGCGGCGACGGAGCGCCGCGGACTCGAACACCTCGTTGCCCATCGCCGAAGCGCAGCGCAGCCGCTTGAGCGCCACGGACGGACCCGTTTCCGAGAGTTCGAGCAGCGCGCGGGCCAGCGCTTCCGGCGACGCCGACCGGCGACTTTCGGGCAGAAAGCCGGGACCGAGGACCGCGGTGACGAGGTCCTCGAAGTTCGCCTTGTCGTTGGCGATCCAGGTCACCGGCGGCGGCGGGGCCAGCACCCGCACCATGGAGGTGGTTTCGGCGGCAACGGCCGCCGCGAGATCCCAGATCGCCTCGGCGCCGAGAAAAGGCTCGACGACGAGGCCGCCCCGGCGCGCAAGCGCTCCGAGCCGTTCGAGGAGCGCGCGGTTCTCCATGCAGGCGCGGGCAATCGCGAGCCGGTCGCCGACAGGGTCGACCTCCAGGAGCTCCACCGCGCCGAGGCCGAGGATCTCCCGGCAGTAGCGCTCGTAGCCGGCTGACCCAGGCGTCGAGGCCACATAGGAGTCACCTCCTCGCGCCCGCAGCCGTGCCCGGTGCTGATAGTGCTCGACGCCGCTCACGCCGTCGAGGAACGGGATCGCCGCGAAGTCGTCCAGGTGCAGGGTCCTGGTCCCCGCGTCGCTCGCCCGATAGCGAAACGGTTCGAAGGCCCGGAGCCGCCACTCGAGGTCGAGTCGGTCCCGGAACTCCGCCACCGCGGCGGCGACAGTCACTGTCCCTCCTGCCCCGTCCGCAGGCCTGGCGACTCGACCAGGAGTCGAACGCAGGCGCTTCGGTCCACCTTGCCCGAAGCGGCCAGTGGCAGCCCATCCACGACACGCCAGCACCGCGGCCGCTTGAACCCGGCGAGACGTCCACCCAGGTGCCTCCCGAGTCCGGCCAGCCCGCCAAGGGACTCGAAACCGACGGTCGGGACCAGGACGGCGCCCACCGTTTCGCCCCACTCCTCGTCCTCCAGACCGACCACGCAGGCCGCCGCCGCGCCGGGCCACTCCACGACGACCGCTTCCACTTCCGCCGGATCGACGTTCTCGCCGCCGGTCAGGATCCGCTCGGAGCGCCGACCCACGATCCGGAGCCGGCCGTCCTCGCCGATCGCACCCAGGTCGCCCGTATCGAACCAGCCGTCCACATCGAAAGGCCGTTCGAGCAGCGCCCCCGGTTCCGCGCCCAGATAGCCGTCGAACAGCGCGTCGCCCCGCACCGCGATCGTGCCGGCGAACCCGTCCGGAGCCGCAACCCGCACCTCGATCCCGGGCAGCGGCGTACCCACCCCCCCAAACGTCTCGCCCGGCCGCTCCGTCGCGACCTGGGAACAGGCCTCCGTCAGCCCGTAGGTCGCGAACACCGGCCAGCCGCTTTCTCTGGCCCGCTCCATCAGAGCCGGCGGAGCGCCGGCGCCGCCCACGAGCACGGCCCGCAGGCTCTGCGGCGGACGCCTGGTTGCCTGAAGAAGCCGCGCGAGCATCGTCGGCACGACGGACAGAAGCGTGATCCGGTCGCGTTCGACGACCCCAAGGGTCTCGGCGGGATCGAAGCTCCCGGAAGCCCGACGTCCACCCACGACCACCGTCCGCCGCGCATGGAGGCAGCGAACGACGATCATCAGGCCGCCCACGTGAGCGGTCGGCAAGCTCAGGAGCCAACGGTCGTCGGCGCGCCAGCCCAGCACCCGTCCATGCGCAAGCGCCGACGCGCGCAGCGCCGCCCGGCTGAGAACTGCGCCCCGCGGCCGACCCGTCGTGCCGGAAGTGAAGACGATCGCGGCGCCCTGGCCGACGCTCGGGTTGCCGACCGCGGCGGGCGCCGGCGCCAGGGCTCCGCCGCTCTCGAGACAGACGCAGGCCCCGGCGATCGCCATCGCCCGGTCGCGTTCGGCGCGCGTCCACCGGGGATGGATCAGCACGAACGAGACCCGGTCCTCAAGCAGTGCGAGAAGGTTGACCACGGTGTCGGGCCCCGTGCCCCCAACGACGGCGACGACCGGCGCGTCCAGTTCGTCGAGCCGCGAACGCAGCGCGTCTCGCGTCCGATCCACCCGCTCCGCAAGCTCCACCCAGCCGACCTCATGGCCACCGTCGACCAGCGCCGGCCCCCGCGCTTCACAGCCCGCCGCTCGAACCGAAAGTGCGTCGCTCAGTGCCGGGCCCCCAGCACGATGCCGATCGACAGGAGCGCGCCGAACAGGAGGAGCAGGCGGGCGGTCGCCGCCAACGCCAGGTTGAGGGCCGCGCCCTCGCCGCGCCACACGGACCGCAGCAGGGCGACCGCGAACGGCAGCGCCAGCCACGACAGCAGGGGCCACGGACCGAACCGGACGACCAGCGGCAGGGCAGCGGCATGCCCGGCCAGGAGCAGCGCCGCATACTCCAGCCGCGTGAAACGCGCGCCGAAGCGCACTGCCAGCGTCCGCTTGCCGGCCGCCGCGTCCGTCTCGCGGTCGCGAAGGTTGTTCACGACGAGGATCGCCGTCGCCAGGGCGCCGACGGCGATCGCCGCCCACCAGGCGACGGCCGGTACTTCCAGCGCCTGGACATACACCGTCCCGACCACGGCGGCCAGACCGAAGAACAGGAAGACGAACAGGTCGCCCAGGCCGACGTAGGCCAGCGCCCAGGGGCCGGCCGTGTACAGCAGCCCTGATGCGATCGAAACCGCGCCGACTACCAGCACCGGCCAGCCCGCGACCGCCACCAGGTAGAGGCCGCAAACGATGCAGAGACCGAAGGCGATCCACGCCCCGACCCACACCTGGCCGCGGCTGAGCAGCCCCGATTGCACCGTCCGCACTGGCCCGACCCGGCGTTCCGTGTCGGCGCCGCGGTCGAAGTCGAGCACGTCGTTCGACAGGTTCGTGCCGATCTGGATGAAGACTCCGACGCCGAGCGCGGCCAGGGCCGGGGCGACCCGGAAGCCCGAGACGGACATGGCGCAGGCGCTGCCGACAACGACGGGCGTCACCGCCGCCCACAGCGTCTTCGGACGGATCGCCTGCGCCCACGCCCCCAGGTTGCCGGGGCGGCGCCCGCTCATGGGTAGCGCTGAAACTTCGAGAAGTCCGGCTTCCGCTTCTCCAGGAACGCCTGCCGGCCCTCCTGCCCCTCCTGCGTCATGTAGAACAGCAGGGTCGCGTTCCCCGCCAGCTCCTGCAGGCCGGCCTGGCCGTCGCAGTCGGCGTTCATCGCCGCCTTCAGGCAGCGGAGCGCCATCGGGCTGTTGGCCAGCATCTCCCGGCACCACTGGAGGGTCTCCTGTTCCAGCCGCTCGAGCGGCACGACCGTGTTGACGAGGCCCATGTCCAGCGCCTGCCGGGCGTTGTACTGACGGCACAGGAACCAGATCTCCCGCGCCTTCTTCTGGCCCACGATCCGCGCCATGTACGAGGCGCCGTAACCGCCGTCAAAGCTGCCCACCCGCGGGCCGGTCTGGCCGAAGCGGGCGTTGTCGGCGGCGATCGTCAGGTCGCAGACCATGTGCAGCACGTGGCCACCGCCGATCGCGTAGCCGGCGACCATCGCCACGACCGGCTTGGGCAACGTGCGGATCTGACGCTGCAGGTCGAGGACGTTCAGGCGCGGCACGCCGTCGTCACCGACGTAGCCGGCGTCGCCCCGGATACGCTGATCGCCGCCCGAACAGAAGGCGTTTCGTCCTTCGCCGGTCAGGATCACCGCGCCGACCTCACCGTCATCGCGGGCCACGTCGACCGCCGCGCTCATCTCCTGGACCGTCAGCGGCCGGAAGGCGTTGCGCACCTCCGGCCGGTTGATCGTGATCTTGGCTATCCCCTCCGGCTCGCCGCCGACGTAGGACTTCTCGTAGCGGATATCCGTGTAGTCACCGCCACTCCGCCATTCCTGGTGCGATTCTCCGCTCATCCCCTCCCGCCTCCTTCGATCAGCGACACTACAACGGGGGGTGCCATCAGCGCCCGCGGTCCCGATCAACCTTGCCCAGAGTCGCGTTCAGGAGGCGGGCCAGCTCGGCCGGCGCCTCCAGTGGAACATTGTGGCCAACTCCGTCGACGATGCGGACCGTGGCGAACGGAAGGCGTCCGGCCATCTGTCGCGCCAGACCGACGAACCTCGAGTCCTCACTGCCCACTATCAACTCGACCGGGCAGAAGATCGAGGACAGGAAGGGTCGGTAGTCCGGCATGGCGCCGAGACCGAGCGCCCTCATCGCCGCCCCGAGGGCCGCAGGATCGTGGCTGAGGCGAGTACGCCGCTGCTCCGCCAGCCGTCCGGAATCCAGGTCGTGCTGACTGGCGAACAGCGGCAAAGCCGACCACTCGCTGTCGAAGGCGGCGAGGCCCTCTTCCTCGATGAGCCGAGCCCAGCGATCGTCGTCGCGTCGGCGAGCGACGCGGACGTCCTCGCCGGCAATGCCCGGGTTCGCGCCGATCAGAACGCCGCCGCGAAACAGGTCCGGGCGACGGACCAGCAGGCCGAGGGCCAGCCGCCCCCCCAGGGAGTAGCCAACCGCCAGACGAGGCGCCGGCACCTCGGCCCGGACGGTAGCCGCCAGCCGATCGACCTCGGCCTCGAACGCCGCCGGACCTTCGGAGATCGCTGGCGGACTTTCGCCGCCATGACCGCAGACCGCCACCGCGTGGCTCGGCGCGTCGAGCCACGCTTCGACCCGCCGCCAGCTAGCCGGACTGCCCGAAAAGCCGTGGATCAGGACGGCCGTTGTCATCGCGACGACGACGCCGCGCCCATTGCCTGCCGCAGCGACTCCTCGGCCGCCGCCAGCGACTCTGGAGCGACCCCCGCAACGATCAGGGAAACGCCTCTCCGACCGAGGGCCGCCTCGATCTCCCGTGCGAGTGCCGAGGCATCTTCCACTCGTGCGTAAGGTACGCCGAACGCGCGTGCCAGGCCGCCGAAGTCGACCCCGTGCGGCGTCAACCAGTGCCTGCCGTCCGGGCCACGGAGAATCCCGGCCTTCGCGATCGGAAGTCGGTCGAAGATCCGTCCGCCCTGGTTGTCGATCACCACGACCACCGCCGGCGGACCGTCGCCGTACTCGGGGGCGATCGCCAGACCGTCGAGATCGTGCAGCAGGCTGACGTCGCCCGCGAGCAGCAGGCCGGCCGGAAAACCGCCCGCGCCGAGCGAGCCAAGGAAGCCCGCAACCAACCCGTCGATCCCGCTCAACCCCCGCTGGCTCGCAACCCAGAGCCGGCGACCGGGATGCGCGGCCCAGGTTTCGACCAGGCGCACGGGCAGGCTGTTGCCAAGCATGAGGAGCGCGTCCGCCGGCGTTGCCGCGACCGCCACTCCGGCCGCTTCCCCGTCGTGAAAGCCGAGACCGCCGGAGTCAAGTCGTGCCGCCGCCGCCCGAAATCGCCCGCACAACCGAAGTACGTCCCCCCGCCAACCGGCCGCCTCGGTGGCCGGCCCCACATCCCCGAGCCGTCGACAGAGCTCTGACGTCGAGCTTTCGACATCTCCGAACAGGAACACCGAAGCGAGTCCGTCCGGATCGGTCCAGGGACCGTCGGACAGCACGATCTGAGGTGCCCCCGCGGCCTCGATCAGGCGCTGAGCACCTGCCGCGACCGGTGGCGCTCCGACCTGCAGAATCAGGTCCGGAAGAGGCAGGCCTTCTCCGCCGTCGGCTATCCAGGCCGCTCCGAGCCGCGCGGCGTCGGCCGCAGTGTCTCCTTCCGTGAACCTGCCCTGACTCGTGGCCTCCGCGAGTAGCGGGAAGCCTGTACGCCGCGCGAGCTTCGCCAGACCCCGGACGTCACCGGCCCGTCGGCACTCGGGCGACGGAAGAGGCAAGGGACCGGAGACGATCAGGCCACGCTCCGCTCGCCGACACAGCGCCGCCGCCCGATCCAGCGCCGCCGGATCCGGTTGCGCCGCGGGCACAGCCGCCTCGACCGGCTCCTCGAGCAGAGCGTCAACGGTAGCCACGAGCGAACCGTCTCCGGTATCCACCTCCGGCTCGAGCGGCTTGCGCGCCCGCACGTTCAGGTGGACCGCGCCGCCGCGCGGCCAGCGGGAACGGAACACGGCCTGAGCCGCGGTTCGACGGATCGCCCGCAGGCTCAGCGCATCGACCGGACCCGCGAGATCGACTTCGGTGAAGTGGTTGACGGCCCGGCCGAAGAGCTTTGTCTGGTCCGTCGCCTGCGGCGCCCCGCAGTCCATCAACTCCATCGGGCGGTCGGCGGTCAGGGCGATCAGGGGAACCCCGGCCTCGCGGGCTTCCAGGATCGCCGGCAGGTAGTGCGCCGGCGCTGTCCCCGAAGTGCAGATCAGGACCGTGGGTACGCCCGTGGCCCGTGCCTGACCGAGCGCGAAGAAAGCGGCCGCCCGCTCGTCGATGATGCTGGCGATGTCCAGCCCGGCGGCCGCGGCATCGAGCGCCGCCAGCACCAGTGGCGTCGAGCGGGAACCCGGGCTCGTCACCGCCCGCCGGACGCCGGCCCGCATCAGGGCGCCGACCAGGAGGCGCGCACGCTGAAACTGCGCCTTGCCCGCGCCGGCCCCTAGCCCCATGCTCCGAGGATCGCGTCCAGCTTCAGGTTCGTCTCAACCAGCTCGCGTGCGGGATCGGAGTCGGCGACGATGCCGTTGCCCGAGTAGAGCAGGCCTCGACGCCGTGTCGCGAGACAGGAACGAAGAGCGACCGAGAACTCGCCATCGCCGCTGCCGTCGAACCAACCGACCGGGCCCGCGTACCAGCCCCGGGCCCGCTCTTCGGTGCGCCTGATCGCGGCCAGGGCGAGAGGCGTCGGCCTGCCGGCGACCGCAGGCGTCGGGTGGAGCGCCCGCACCAGCCGCAGCACGTGCGGCGGCTCGACGGTCTCCGGCAGCGCGGCGCGAATCGGCGTCTCCAGGTGCATCACGTTCGGCAAGACACGGACTTCCGGAGGGGCGGGCGGCGATACCCCGCCGCAGCTACGGTCGAGGCGTTCGACCAGGTAACGAACCACGACGTCATGTTCCAGCCGGTCCTTCCGGCTCTCCAGCAGGCGCCGCTCCAGTTCGCGCCGACGCACTGGCTTTGGGTCGCTGGCGATCGAACCGGCCAGCGCCTGCGTCTCGATCCGGCGGCCCCGGCGACGGACCAGCAGCTCCGGCGTCGCGCCGAAGAAGATCGAGCCGCCGCGCAGGAAGGCGAAGCGCGTGCAGGTCGGCATGCTGTTCCCCAGGCGCCCGGCGATGCGGACCAGATCGTCGATGCCGAACGGCCGGTCGAGGTCGAGCTCGACGGCGCGCGCCGCGACGACCTTCTGCAGCCGTTCGGAAAGCACCTCCGCGCGAAGCTCTTTCACACGCTGAAGCCACTCTGAAGCGGCCGGGCGATCAAGGCTCCGCAGGATTCCCGGCAGCGCCTCCAGGGTGTTGGCCGCTTCCGGAAGCTCTCCCAGGTGTCCGTTGCCGTTCGCGCCGCTTCCGAGGCTGCCGGTGAGGTCGAGGTCTTCGGCCAGCCGCTGAAGACGCCGCTGCCACTCCGGCGCTGCCCCGACCGCCGTCGCGTCGATGACCGCATACAGATGTGCGGCGTCACCGTCGGCAACGTATCCCAGCCGCGGCAGCACGAAGCTGCCCGCGCCGAACTCGTCCCAATCGGACGCTCCGGATCCGGGGCTGTCCGGCCCGGGATCGAACGCGAGTCCACCGAAGAGCCGCAACGGCACCTCGTCCGCTCCCGCCAGTTCGCGAAACAGCCCGGACGCCAGCGCCGCAACCTGGTCGAGCGCGACGCCGCCGGCTTGCATCCTGTGGTCGCCGTCGCCGTTTCCGCCCGGGAACCCGGGGGACGGGGCGTCTCCGGCGACTTCGAAGCGCCGGGCCACACCCCAGCCGGCGGACTGCATCCCTCCGGAGGGCGACCACAGGTGGCCCACCGGGCCGATCTCGCGGAAGCTCCGCGAAGCCCGCCGGAGAAACTCCTCGGGAGCCACTCGCGGCGCCTCGGCGGCCACGGCCAGAAGGCCGGACCGCGGAGCGCGCGTCTCTCGACCCGAACGCGGTCTGATCACCGGAGAGGTCATGGACCAGAGCCTCCCGTCGCACACTCCACGGCCGGACTGGCCACGAACAGGTTGCACACGCCGAACGTCAGAGGCCGCGTTTCGACCGGCTCCAGACCGGCGCCGGCCATCGTGCCAACGAACTCGTTCGGCGACGGAAAGGCGTGGATCGACCTCCGCAGGTACCGGTACTCCTCGCCCCCGGCCAGAAGCGCCCCGATCAGTGGCACGAGGACGCGGATGTGGAAGCGCGCGAGAGCGGCCGGCAGGCCGGAAGTCGGCTCGCTCAACTCGAGAACCGCGACTCGGCCGCCCGGCCGGGTGACCCTCGCCATTTCGCGCAGCGCCCGGACCCGGTCGGGGACGTTGCGGATGCCGAACGCGATCGCCGCCGCGTCGAAGGCGCGATCGGGGAAACCAAGCTCGTGAGCGTCGCCAGAAGCCAGCGTAACGCGGTCGGCGAGGCCGGCGTGCTCCACCTTCCCTCGTCCGATCGCCGTCATCGCAGTCGAGGTGTCGACACCCTCGACGACCGCCGAGGGAAACCGCCGCGCGATCGCGATCGCCAGGTCTCCGGTTCCGGACGCAACATCGAGCACGCGCAGGGGCCGGCCGGCGGCCGCGGCCGGCGCCAGGGCCTCCGCCGTGATCCGGCGCCACGCCCGATCGAAGCCCAGGGAGTTGAGGCGGTTCAGCAGGTCGTAGCGAGCGGCGATCCGGTCGAACATCGCGCCCGAGCCGTCGCTCGGGCCCGCCAGCGGCTCAGCCAGCGCCATCATCGTTCCCGCAACACGCTCGCCCGAGCGACAACCGTCAGCGCACGGCGCGCGGGGCCGTCGGGGACCTTCGCCAGCGCTGCGATCCCTTCGTCTATGTAGCTCGCGGCGAGGTCGCGGCACGTCGCCTCGACGTTGTAGCGAAGCATCGCCTCGAGGACGCGCTCACGCTCCCGACCCTCCCCGTTCGCGCCGCCCGGGTGGCCGTTCGCCGAACCATCGCCGTTCGAGCCGGCATACCCCAGACCGAGGCCGTCGGCATCCCAGGACGGGGTCGCCTCGGCGGCTATCGCGCGGATCGTGTCGGCGAGCGCGGGTTCGCGATCCAGCACGACGATCAGCGGATAGGTGATCTTCCCCTCCGAGAGGTCGCTGAACAGGGTCTTGCCCGTGTTGCTGTGGTGTCCGACCAGATCGAGCAGGTCGTCGATCAACTGGAAGGCGACCCCGATCGATTCCCCGTAGGCCCGAAGCGCCCGGCAGAGTTCGGACGACGCGCCGCCGCTCAAGGCGCCGGCGCCCAACGCCCAACTGAAAAGCGCCGCCGACTTGCCGCGGGCAACCTCGAAGTAGAGATCCTCGGAGGCGTCGAGGGAGCCGCGGTTCTCGAGCTGAAGCGACTCAGCCCGGATCATCTCGGCGATCGTCTCGAGCAGGCCTTCCATGACGCCCGGAACCGCGGCGCGCCGCACCCTGTTGAGCGCCTCGATCAACAGGTAGTCACCCGCGAAAATCGAGGCCGCGTTGCCGAGTTCGACGCGTGCCGTTGGCCGCCCTCGACGCTGGTCCGCGTGATCGACGACGTCGTCGTGCAGCAGCGTGGCGTTGTGGACCAGCTCGGCCGCGACCGCGATGTCACGCACCGCGGAAGGCTGTGCGGACCCGACCCGCGACGCCAGGACAACGCACAGTGGACGCAACCGTTTACCACCGAGGTGTACAAGGGAAGCTCCGGCCTCGCCAACCAGCGTGTCTCCCGTCGACAGGGCCGCCAGTCCCTCCTCCAACGCGGCGAGATCGTCGCGGACGAAGCCGACCAGGTCGTCGATCGTCGCGGCAAGACCCTGGAGGCCGCCGACGTCACAGAGGTCGCGGAGGCGCCCGAGCACCTCGTCTTCCACGGCCGTGTTTCTCGACAGAGGCCCAGCCGGGCGATCCGTGAGCACCGTCAACTCTTCTGCTCCTCCGGGTCGAGGTCCGGCGCCGGCTCCGCCGGTGGGGCGGATTTGCCCGAGAAGGACTGCGCCTCGCGCCGGGCGAGGTTGCCCAGCCGCGCTGCGACCGCTCCCGCTCCCAGCAGGGCCTTCAGCCCGAAGTCCGTCACCGTGCCGCCGTTGAGGAGAAACTCCGCGATCGAGTCCACCCGTCCCATGACCTGGTCGATCGCGCGCAGGCGCCTGAGAAACACCGCATTCTCGGGAGAGGCTGCTTTGCCGGGAAAGGACGGGTCCTCCAGGGCCGGAATCCAGTCCCGCATGTTCTCACGGATCGGGTCCCACTCCCGCCGCTTGCGGATCTCAACGACGTTCCGGAGGACCCGCTCCAGGTCGGTCTCGGGCCGGTAGACCACCCGGCGCGCGCCCGCGACGCGCTCCGGTGAGATGAGCTTCCACTCGCGCAGCTCCCTGCAGGCCATCGAGACCGCGCCGCGACTGAGTTCCAGCCCGGCCATGATCTCCTGGGCATCGGCGGGCTCGCTGCGGGACATCAGCCAGCCGAAGACCCGCGCGGTGGTCGGCGGCACGCCCCAGAAGGTGCCCAGAGCGCCCCAGAGTTGCACGAACTCTTCGCGAACCCGATCCACGTTCTCGGCGCCTTCAGCCCCCACGCTCGGCACCCTAACGCAACTTCACGTGGCGCAGCCGGACCGTGACCCGCCCCGCCGGCGGAAGGCGACCGCTGATCGACACGGGCGCCTGGAGTTCCTTCACCGCCACGATCTCGATCGCGCCCTCGAGCCCCAGCAGCTCGAAGTCCTCCGCGCTACCCTCGGGCCCGTACGCGACCGGCGTCATGGAGAAACGAACAAGCGTCAACTGCGCCGGCGCCTGACCGCCGGCCACCGAGAACGAGGGAGACGCGGTCACAGTCTCCGGGTCTCGTTCGATCCGCACCGCCAGCACCCTCTGGTTCGAGAACATCGGCACTGTCCACGGGGTTTCCGCCTCTGCTCCGGACGGTAGCGCCGCCAGCCGTCCGACGAGATGGAGCAGCGCCGAGGGCTCCGACAGCGGCGCCTCGAGTCCTTGCGGAACGGGATGATGGAGCGGATAACGATGGGTCCATTCCGCGACCGGAAGACCAGCCTCGCCGGGATTGGGAGTCGCGCGCTCGGCCTCCACGCTTCCCTCACAGAACGTGTACCGCTTGTAGCGGTTCCGGCTACCCCGTTCTTCCTGGACTCGAAGATGAGCATTCAGGCTGCCCGGATCGAACCACAGGGAGGACTCCGAGCGACGGCCGAACATCGTGGACTCGATCCGGATCCGCGCGGCCGAGCCGGGCATCGGCGGCTTGCCTTCGCAGCGCTCGTCCACCGGGAGCTCCGCCGCCGGCTCGAACTCGACCGCGGCGCCCGCCGAGAGGAACAGCTTCCTGGCCTCGAACTCGAGTCGCTGCCAGGGTGGTTCGGCGGCCGCCGCCGGCCATGCGAGGGCGACGAGAAGCGCCGGCGCCGCGAGCTTCGCCGGCTTCCGAACTGCCTGCCGCGGCCGCGCCACGGCTCGCTAGCCGTTCCGCCACGCCGAGCAGGGCGGCTTCCGGTCGATCCAGGGACGTTCCCGCTCGAGCTGCGCCGCCAGCCGGAGCAGCACTCCCTCGCCGCCCATCGGTGCGGCGATCTGGACGCCGATCGGCAGGCCGCCGTTCGCCCCGCTCCAGCCGAGCGGCACCGAGGCGGCGGGATTGCCGCAGACGTTCATCAACTGGGTGAAGCCAATCGTCTGCAGCAAGGCCGGCAGATAGTCGTCGCCCCGGTTCGAAAGCGACAGCACGCCGAGCTTGGCCGGCGGCGCCGCCATCGTCGGCGACAGCAGGACATCGAAACCTCCATCGAAGAACGCGGCCAGCCGGCGGCCCACGGCGTGAACCGTGCGGGTCGCCCGCGCGTAGGCGGCGGCGTCGCTCTGCTCGCCCGTGGCGGCCGTCGCCCAGGTGAGCGGCTCCAGCTCGTCCTCCCGGGCGTCGCGGCCGAGAACCTCGCAGCGCTCCGCGATCGTGGCGCGCACGTTCGCGCCGACGATCAGCCGGGTCGCGAGGCCGAGCGCGTTCGCGTCGATCTCCGGGGCCGCGTGGGCAACCTCGTGCCCGAGTCCCGAGCAGAGTTCGGCCGCGCCGCGGGCCGCCGCAACGCACGCCTCATCGACCGGGGAGCCGTTGAACGCCTCCAGGGCCAGCGCGATCCGCAGCCGTCCCGGCTCGCGCCCGGTCTCCTCGAGGAAGCTCCGTTCAGGCGGCGGCGCGCAGTATGGATCTCCCGCGACCGGACCCGCGACCGTATCGAGAAGCGCGGCGCTGTCGCGAACGCTGCGGCTCACGCAGTGCTGCACCGAGAACCCGGCCCAACCCTCGCCGGCGTCAGGCGCCAGCGAAACCCGGGCCCGGCTCGGCTTGAGTCCGAAGAGTCCGCAGCACGAGGCCGGGATGCGGATCGATCCACCGCCGTCGCTGGCGTGGGCGGCCGGCACGATGCCGGCGGCGACGGCCGCCGCGGCGCCGCCCGAGGACCCACCGGCGATGTGCTCCAGGTTCCACGGGTTGCGCGTCTGCCCGAAGACCGCGGACTCGGTACTGGTCGTCAGCCCGAACTCGGGCGAAGCCGTCCGCCCCGCGATCAGGAGCCCGGCCCGCCGGTAGCGACTCACCATCTCCGAGTCGTGGTCAGGCACGCTGCCCTCGAAGAGGCGGCTGCCGTTCGTGAGCGGCAAGCCCACCGCGTTCGCGTAGAGGTCTTTCAGCAGGTACGGCACGCCGGCGAACGGCCCACCAGCCGCCACGACCTCGGCCGCGCCGGCGGCAGCGCGCTCGAAGTCCGAACAGACGACCGCGTTCAGGTCTCCGTTCAGTTCCGCAGAGATCTCGGCCGCGCACTCGACCGCCTCGGCCGGAGCCAGATCGCCGGTCCTCAGCAATTCGGCCAGCGCCAGCCCGTCGCTGGCCAGATACGTCGCTCTCAGACTCACGGGACACCTCTCCGACGCGGCAACCGATCGCCGCACAAGAGGCCAAGCGTACCGCGTCCTTCCAGCATGACCGCCCTCGAGCCCGGGCTCGCCTATGCACGATTGGCTATAGTTGTCCAATGGACCCGCTCCGCTCCATCGCCACACTCGGCGCCATCGCTGTCCTCACCGTCGTCGCTCATCCGCTGACCGCCCAGACCGCGGCCCCCGGAAGCCTCGTCCACTGGCCGGGCGAAGGCATCGAACGCTGCCTCGTCCGCGACCGCGCCTTCGCACCCACCGTGGTCGCCGGAGAACCCGGCTGCCTGGTGCCCGTCGGCCTGACCCGAACCGCCGACGTGATCGCCCAGCGCGACCGGGATGGCCGGCGGGAGAAGCTGCACATCGGTCTCGGCGAGTACCCCTACTCCGTGCAGCGACTCGAGATCAAGGACCGGAGTCGCGTCGATCTGTCACCCGAGAACCTGGCTCGCGTGCAGCGTGAGAACGCCCTGATCGGCAAGCTGTGGGGACGGCAGGGCAAACCGAGGTTCTCCCTGCCGCTGGGCGCGCCGCTCGAGAAAATGCCTGCCGGCGGCCGCTTCGGCGCGAAGCGGATCATCAACGGCGAGCCGCGCTCGCCCCACACCGGCGCCGACTACGCCGTACCCCAGGGTACGCCCGTACTGGCTGTCGAGAACGCCGTCGTCGCTTTGGCCGGGGAGTTCTTCTTCTCCGGCAACGCGGTGTTTCTCGACCACGGCAACGGCCTGATCAGCATGTACTTCCACCTGCACGAGGTGTTCGTCGAGCAGGGGGACGAGGTGTCCCGCGGGCACCGGATCGGCACCGTCGGCTCGACCGGACGATCCACCGGCCCGCATCTGCACTTCGGCATCCGCTGGCAGGGAGAACGGGTCGACCCGGCGCTGTGGCTCGGCGAGCCGGCCTCCATCGCGACGGTTCGCTAGGGTCTGGCGGTCGCCACTCTGCGGGCCTGACTGCGAAACCGTCGGTTCCGTGCCAGTACGGCGCAAGGCGGTGAGGGCACGGACCACCGCGCCACCGTTCACCTGCTCGCGCAGCGGCCGGTGAAGGCCGCCGTGTCGGCGACCGCGTCCGCCTGACGGCCAGGTTCGTTGCTGTACTCCCTGACCTCGGCGGTCACCGTGTCCGTCACCTCGATCCTGAACCCCAGAGTCGTCGCCGAGGCGGCGAACACCCAGTCCGCGCCGTTGATCGCGCAACCGTCGAGCACCTTGACCAGCGCCTCCCAGTTCTCGGTATCGTGGAACCAGAGCAGGCCGGAATCGTTCGTGCCGGCGCGCACCGCCCGCGCCGGCTGAGTTTCACCGTCCGCATCGCTCCAAGTGGCCCGCACCTGGTAGCGGGAGTCCTGGAGACAGATCGTCTCGCCGTCCGGCTCGCAGGCGCCAGCGGGGTCTGCGGCTTCGACCAGGAAGACCCGCGATGCAATGGACTCGTGGTCGGCGCCGCCGACGGTCAGGGTGACCTCGTGGAAGCCGGGCGAGGACCAGGCGTGGCGCACCGTCGCGGCGGACGGCGCCCTGCCTCCGGGGACGCCGAAGTCCCAGGAGCGCCGCGCGACGGTGCCGGAACTCGTGTCCGTGAACGTGACCTCCTCGCTGGTGGCCGCCCGGCACAGCCCGTCCGCGCACGGCGCGTCGACGGCAAAGGCGGCCTCCGGCGGCACCGGCGGAGGGGGTGGTGGTGGTGGCGGCTCCGGCTCCGGCTCGGGCTCGGGCTCCGGCTCGGGTTGCGGCTCGGGTTGCGGCGGCGGCGGTTCCGGTGGCCGCGGACCGCCGCCAGGAGGACTGCCGCAGGCGAGTTGGTTGGTACTTCGAGAAGACCTGTCAAAGGCCGGCATGAGGTTGCCCGCGAGATCCTGGAGCGGGTTCTCCGAAGGCGGCGTGTAGACCAGCCTCCAAGGTTGGCGTTCCTGCTCCAGTGTCGGAATCGGACTCAGGGTCAACTCGAGCGAACGACCGCGGTTGTCCGAGAACGGGCCGTAGCTCCCGACGCGCACGCCGCTCAGACTCCAGTCAACGCTGCATATCTGGAACTGGAAGGCCTCTTTCGCCGGCGTCGAGTCCATGTCGAGCCGCTCGTTGATGAAGAGGATCCAGGTTCCGCTCGAGCTGTTGTACTCGGAAGTTCGCATCAACCCAGGCGGCGTCGTGTCCTGCGGCCATGCGGACGACGCCGAGCCCAGGAGGATCACCAGCAGACCGGCATGAGGCAGCCAGCCCGGCGTCCAACGCAGGTGTCGAGTTCGAGTCGAGCGGTTCGGTCTTGTAGTCATCCTGCCTCCTCCAACTAGCGCCCGGCCGGGCAGGAGTTCTCGAAGGCCGCCGGGTCGGCCAGCGCCCCGAACTCCTCCGCGCCCTTCGAGTAGCGGTACACCTCGCCGGTCGCCGTGTCCGTGATCGACAGCTCGAACGGCAGGGACGTCGCCGAAGCCGCGTACACCCAGACGTGGCCGTTGATCGAGCAACCGTCCAGGACCTTGATCAGCATCTCCCAGTTGTCGCCGTCGAAGAAACTGAACAGCCCCGAGTCGTTCGTGCCCGCATGCACCACGCGGGCCGCGCTGAACCCGCCGTCCGACCCCTGCCACTCCACCTCGACCTCGTAGCGCGAGTCCTGCAGGCAGGACGTCTCCGGCCCCGGGACGCAGCTCCCGGCCGGCTCGGCCGCATCCACCCGGAACATCCGCGACGCCGTCGACTCGGCGCCGGCGCCCTCGACCGTCAGCGTCGCGCGGTAGAAGCCCGGCGAGGACCAGTCATGCTCGACGCTCTTCGCGGACCGTGCCCTGCCCGTGGACTCGAAGTCCCAGGAGCGCCGCGCCACGGTGCCCGAACTCGTGTCGGTGAACGTCACGTCGCCGCCCGTCCGGGCGCGGCACAGGCCGTCCTCGCAGGGCATGTCGACGCTGAACGACGCCACCGGCGGCACCGGGGGCGGAGGAGGTTCGGGTTCCGGCTCTGGTTCGGGTTCCGGCTCTGGTTCTGGTTCCGGTTCGGGTTCGGGCTCCGGCCCGGGCGCGGGCTCGGCCGGAGGTGGACCGCTGCCAACCGAGGGCCAGCCTTCCCCGCAGTCGACCGCTTCACCATCGTCGTCGACGATCCTGATCCGCAACGGCTGATCGCTGACGGTCACACCAGAGGACCTCGGAACGAGACGGAGCTCCAACCACTCGCAGTCGTCGTCGAGGTCGTCCGGAATGGCCCTTATGTAGACACCCCCCGTCAGGTCGTCCGGGTCGACGACCCAGATGCCGCTGGTGGCGTAGTCGCCCTGGGCCGCTCCGCCGTGGTGAGTGACTCTCTATAGAACCCGACGGGTCGCCCGGGTTCCCGCGGTCAACCCGGACTCGAATGCCGGTCTTCTGGCCTTCCCGAAGACTGAAGTCCGACCGATCCCAGGAGACCCTTACTTCCGGATGCGTGTTCTGCGCGTGCGACTCTTCCGCCCACGCTCCCATGACGAGAGCTGCCACGAACACAGAACGGCCAAGCGCCGACGCTGGCTGATGTCGCTTCGGTCGGGTGCGCATGAAGTTCGGCGGTAAGCGCCTGCATCCTGATACACCAAGTTGGGTGCCTTCCACATCTCCCAGATAGAAGGTCTGGAGACGCAGAGAAAGGAGGGAGGACGCGCCGAATCGGCTACTGCCTGCAACCCTCGGTAAACGCCGCAACGTCGGCGATCGCGGCCGCCGGCGTGCCCGGCTCGTTGCGATACTCCTTCACCGCGCCGGTCACGGTGTCCGTCACCCGGATCAGGTAACCCAGGTCCGTCGTCGCCCCGCCGAACACCCAAACGTGGCCGTTCGCCGCGCAGCCGTCCAGGACCTTGACCAGCATCTCCCAGTTGTCATGGTCGAAGAAACTGAACAGCCCCGAGTCGTTCGTCCCCGCATGGACCACGCGGCCCGCGCCGATCTCGCCGTCGGGCGACTGCCACTCCACCCGGACCTCGTAGCGCGAGTCCTGAAGACACAACGTCTCCGCGTCCACGGCGCACGTCCCTTTCGGTTCCGCGGCCTCGACCAGAAACATCCGCCGCGCCGTGGAGGGCGACGTGCCGTCGCTCACCTCGAGTGTCACTTCGCGAAAGCCCGGCGACGACCAGGAATGCACCGGCGTGCCGGACCGCGACGTCTTGCCGTCCCCGAACTCCCAGCGACGGAACCGCACGGTCCCGGTGCTCGTGTCGGTGAAGCGCAGGGCCTTGCCGGTCAGCGCGCGGCAGAGGTCCGCGTCGCAGGTCGCACCCTGCACCGAGAACGCCGCCGTAGGAGGTCGAGATGGGGGCGGGGGCGGGGGCGGGGGCGGGGGCGGGGGCGGCTCGGGCTCGGGCGGGGGCGGCTCGGGTTCGGGCGGCGGCGGCGTGCCACCGCCCGGGGGGCCACCGCCGCCCGGGGGAGGATCAGGTGCGGCAGCACTCAAGCCAAGAACGTACGGCTCGTTGTTGACATAGCCGACATCGGTCACGACCAACGTGTAGTCGCCAGCGGGCGCGCTCACCGTGAACGTCAACTCGTTGACGCGGAAACCGTATGCCCAGAAGCCGGCCTCCCGATCAGCCGACTCCATGATGATCTGCACCGGCCCGGAAGTGCTTCTTGATCCGCTCAACGTCACGCGGCCACCGCGGTGGCGATAGCGGAAGTAGTCGTACTCTCCCCACCTTTTCAGAGTGCCCTCCACCGTCTCCCCGAGACCGATGACGGTGCCGTCCTCGTAGGTGTCACCGTGGTCGTTGCCCTAGGCCGTCGCGCCGGACGGATCGAGCCAGTGCTGGGCGAACTCCCAGAACCGATGGAACGGCGCGTACAACAGCTCGATCTCCTTGTCGTTCAAGGTAACCGTTGACGTAGCGGACGCTCCCGTGCCGACACCGTCGATCGTCACGGTCGGCGCCCCGACATAGCCGGAACCGCCGTCCGTCACGGTGATCGCCGTCACGACGCCCGAAGCGACGGTCGCCGAGGCGGTCGCCGTGGTACCGGACGAGTCCGGGCCTTCGATCGTTACGGTCGGCGCGACCGTGTAGCCGGAGCCGCCGTTCGTCACGGCGATGTCCGTCACGGCGCCCTGCAACCAGCACCCCCCAACCGAAAGGACTCCAACCAGGTCGGAGCTGTTTTGCAGGAACAGTGGCGACCCACTCGCTCCGGGTCCCGCGTCGCCTCCCTCGGGAACGGTTGTGTCCTTGTCCGGAAGAAGCACCGGGACGTACGACCGCAGGACACGGCCCGCGCTGACGCACGTGTCGCCGGATGTCAGGAGGCACGCTTTCTCCGGCATGACGACACCCGCGGAGTACCTCTTCACGTCCACGACCGTCGCAAGCCGGTCCATGGTTTGCCCGGTGTGATGAACGCCGAAGACCGCGTCGGAGGAAGTGCGTCTCCGCCCCTGGTAGAAGAGCCACTCGTGAATGTCCTCGCTTGCGCTTGCCGCCGGCGTGCTGGAAGTGTCCCAGGACACGCCGCTCCGTCCCGAAGGCAACGGCAGCGCGGCGGCACGAAAGCGCAGCAGAACCATGTCGTAGTGGGGCAAGGGCCGCACGATAAACGTGCCTCCCGTCGTTTCCTGGAGAGGCGATTCCAGCGTGTCGCCGTCGCACTCGGTGTACCCGTGGTTCCACCTGACGCTGACGGACTGGGCCGTCGCGGGCCCGTCCACGTCGAGGCAGTGCATGGCCGTCAACAGGTACTGCGTGTTGTCGTCTCCGTCCCTGTCGTCCAGGAGAACCGCCGTACAGGTGCTGGAAAGCCCGGTTCGCGGCGTCTCGACCCGAATCCGAACGGTGGAGTCCCTCGCCTCGGCAGGAAGATCGCTGCTCGACGTGATGCAGGCGACGTCGATGCCATCGAAGTCGCTGCACGATGGGGTCGTGGTCCGGGAGCGAATCCGCTCCGGTTTCCCGTCGTGAGCCACCACCTCGATCGCGAATCGCACGCCATCGACGTCCGCCCCCGGCGGCAGCGAGATCTCGACCTCGACCGTGCTCCCCTCAACGGTCGGAGACCACGTCAGAAACGGACCGTCGTAGTCGGGTGCGAACTCGTGCGTCACCGGAGCGAAGGTCGAGTCGTGAGGCCCCCCGAAGAACCGGATCTCGCCGCCCTCGGGCAGGGCCGCGCGGATGCCGAGCCGCACCGAGTCGGCGCCAGGCGACGTCACCGTCACGGTGCTCACCCGAAACCCGTCCCTCGCCAGTGTCCATGACAACCGGTCCGACAGGTCGCCCTCGAAGGGGCCCGGCACGCCACGGTGAAAGCCGATCACCGCCGTCATGTGCGGCCGCCGCGCTTCCCGCTCCGCCGCGGCCGCATAAGCCCTCAACTCCGCGGCGTCAGGCCGTCGCAGCCTGACTTGCAGCGGTCGTGAGTCGACCGACCCGGACTCGATGCGGCGCACGTTCGGCTCACGACCCGGAAACGCCGGCTGCGCCTCCACCACGGAGTGGAGAAGGCCGAGACCACAGACGGCCGCACCGGCCCATGCCAGCGTCCTACACGACATTTCGCCTCCGAGCCTGCACACCCGCCCACTGACGCATCGAGCGGCTGTCTACAACAGGTAGGAGGTCCACGCATCTCCCGTTTGGGAGGTACGTCGACCTGGCTGGGAAACGAAGGGCGCCAGCGCGCAAGTGCACCTGCGCGCGCGTCGTTTGCGAACCTCGGCGAAATGCGCGGGCCGCTACTGGTCGTAGAGCCGCGCCGTGTTCTCTCGCGCCGCCATGGCTACTTCCGACACCGGCAGGCCCTTGATCTGCGCGATGGCCGTGAGCGACACGACCGCGTTCGCCGGTTCGTTGCGCTGATGTCGCTCCGGCCCCAGCACAGGGCTGTCCGTCTCCAGCAGCAGGCAGGACAGCGGCAGGCGCCGGACGAGTTTCTGCTTCTGCGGCGAACGCACGACGGAAGGCGGTACGGAGAAGAAGTAGCCCGCTTCCACCGCCGGCTCGGCCCGCGCGGCGCGGCCGTCGAAGGCGTGGAGCTGCACCCGCGTCGCTCCGCGCTCCCGTAGCAGATCGACCGCATAGTGACCAGCGGAACGCGAATGGACGTTGAGCGGCAGATCGAGTTCGATGGACAGGTCGATGAACAGCGCGAAGATCCCGCGCTGCACCGCCAGGTCGCGCTCGTCGCGCACCTTCCAGCGGTCGAGGCCGACCTCGCCGATGGCGGCCAGGCGAGAACGTTCCCGGCGGATCAGGCCGGCGACCCGTTCCGCTTCCGCCGGATCGAGATGGGTCGGATAGAGGCCGGCGGTCGGTCGCACGACCCCGGGATAGGTCTCGGCCAGCTCGAGGTTCCGCTCCGCGTCCGCGCGCGTCTCGCCGACTGCGACGACCGAGTCGACGCCGGCGTCGCGGGCCCGTGCAAGCACGTCGCCGAGATCGCCTGCGAACGAGCCGTCGCAGAGGTGGGCATGACAGTCGGTAAGGCCCGACAACTCCGAGGCTCCACCCATCAGCCGGCCGGCTCCCCGGCCGCCGCGCCCAGGCGCTCCTCCAGTTCTTCGACCGTCCTCGGCCAGTCCTTCTTCAGCAGGCGCGAGAGGGCCCGGTCCGCGAGCAGCCGGCCACCGGTCTGGCAGCGCGAGCAGTAGTTGCACTCGTTCTCCGCATACACGATCCGCTGCACCGGCGCATTGCACACGGGACAGGCCTCGCGGTAGCGGCCATGAACCGCCATGCCCTCCCGGAACGCCGTCACCTTTCCCGGAAACCGGCCACCCGCCTCGGCGCGCAGCCGGTCTGTCCATTCCGTGAGGACGGCGACCGAGGCTTCGTACAGCCGATCGACCTGCTCGTCGCTGAGCCGGGTGGTCCAGCGCATCGGCGACAGGCGCGCGCGATGCAGGATCTCGTCCGAGTAGGCGTTGCCGATACCGCTGAACAGCCGGGGGTCGATGAGCGCCCGCTTCAGCGTGTGGTTCTCCTCCTTGAGGCGCGCCCTGAATGCCTCCGGTCCGGCGTGCAGCACCTCCAGACCGCCGCGGTCCAGGGCAGCCAGCCCGTCTTCACCCGCGACCAGGTGCATCGCCGCTCTGCGCTTGCTCCCGGCTTCCGTGAGCAGCAGCGTGCCGTAGCCGAAGTCGAACGCGGCCAGCCCCACGCGGCCCGGCACCTTCGCAGACGGGCCTGCCCAGCGGAACCGGCCGGCGACCATCAGGTGGATGGCGAGGAACAGCTCCCCCTCCAGAACGAAGACGACCCGCTTGCCGACGCGACGCAGGGACACGACCGTGCGACCTTCGGCCTCGGACAGCGGCGGGCGCACGGAACGGAGCAGGAAGGGGCTCCTGAGGCGGACGCGGACGAGTTCGCGGCCCGCGACCCGTTGCTCGATCGCTTCGCAGTAGACCTCGACGTCGGGAAGCTCCGGCATGCCGGAAGTATGAGCCAACCGCGGCGCCCGGCCGCAGGGACGCCACTCCTACGGCGCCGAGCAACGCCTCATCCCTCGGCCCGACCGACCGCCGCCCGTAGCTCGCGGCACTCGGCGAGCAGTTGGCGGGCAGCGGCCAGAACGGATTCGTCGCCCGCACCGCCGGACGAAGGAGGCCTGGCGGCATCGTCCCGTGCCCAAGTCGCGGCCGCCTCCACGACCCGCTCGCCCTCGACGACGATCCCGGCCGCATCGTCGTCGGGATCGCCCAGACCGGCGTCCCGGCTCTGCCGCAGCGACGTCAGCAGCAGGTTGCGCAACTCCTCCGCGTTGTCCAGACCCTGCAACAAGCCCCGGCTCAGGCTGTCCTCGTCGTCGTCCGACCCGGCGCCGCTGGCGGTACGGATCTCCAGGTCGGCGATCCCGAACAGGCGCTGCAACGGCCCGCGTTTGACCGCCATGTTCTGGATGTTCACGACCGTCATCGTCTGCTCCCTGACGCTGTAGATGCCGTAGCGGATGCGAAGGGCCCGGTCGCTGACCATGTACCAGCGCATCTCGTAGCCCAGGCGCAACACGGCGAGAGACCCCACCAACTGGACGAAGAACAGGACGAACAGAAGCGGCCCCAACGCCCTGGTGAAGTCGGTCCACGGCCCAATGTCCAGGAACTCGAAGCCCTCGTCCGACACCCAGAACGCGAACGGCAGAAAGCCGAGCGTCGACACGACCAGGCCGAACAGCGCGCCCGCCTGTCCCAGACCCCACTTGAGCAGGCTGTACCAGAAGAACCGCGGCGAGGCGCGAAAGGTGCGCAGAGACTCCGGCGATCCGGGTGGAGGCTCGGGCCGCTCGTCGACTCGGAACAACCGCAGCAGCAAACGCTTCAGGCCCGCCGGCATCCGGCCGCTGGGCGCGCCTTCGCTGCTGCCGGTCGTCATCGCCCGCGCTCCAGTGCGCTCCGGATTGCCCCGACTTCGCGGGCGATCTCCCGGAGAGTCGAGGCGAGAGCGGCGGCATCGTCCCCGGCAGGGGGAGCGGGAAGCGCGCCGGTGGCGGCCGGCACTGCCGTCCGCGCGCCACGCATCCGGCTGTACATGAAGTTGCGGACCGCCGACAGCTCCAGCAGGCCTTCGACCTTCATCTCGGCCTTCGCCGAACCGCTCGCGGTCTGGACCAGCAGGCGCGAAAGGCCGAGCCAGCGCTCGACCGCGTTGCTCTGCACGTGGATGTCCTGGATGCGACTGTAGGTGAGGCTGATCTCGCGCTTGAACACGGCGCCCCAACTCATCGTCACGCCTTCGTCGTCGAAGCGATACCTCAACGTGCGATAACGCAGGAACAGGATCGTGAAGACGACGGGGAACGCCGGTCCGGTGATCAGCGAGAAGAGGACGTAGTAGCGCAGCAGCTTGGGATGGGGACGGCGGATCGCCCGCACCCGGTCGGCGGCGGTCTCGGGCCGAAGCGGCGCCGCGACCGGCTCCGCGCTCGCCGCGTCGGCCGTCATGCCGTCAACACTTCCTCGATGCGGTCCAGCGCCCAGTCGAGTTCCTCCCGCCCGATCACCAGGGGCGGCGCGAACCGAATCACGTGATCGTGTGTCTCCTTGCACAGCAGTCCCTGCCTCGCCAGTTTCTCGCAATACGGACGGGCCCCGCCGGCGGATTCATGGAGTTCGATTCCGATCCACAGTCCGCGGCCACGGATCTCGCGCACCAGCGGTGAGCGGACGCTCCGCAACCGCCCCAGAGCGTACTCGCCGAGACGGGCCGAGTTCTCGACCAATCTCTCGTCCTGCAGGACAGCGAGCGCGGCGCGCGCGACCGCCGCCCCTACCGGATTGCCGCCATAGGTGGAACCATGATCGCCTGGCTGGAACACGTCCATGATCTCAGTGTCCGCCACGACCACCGACACGGGATACAGACCGCCGGAGAGCGCTTTGCCGAGCAGCATCACGTCCGGCCGGATGCCGTCGTGCTCGTGCGCGAACATCCGTCCCGTACGCCCCAGGCCGGACTGAATCTCATCAACGATCAGGAGCGCGTTCCGCTCGCTGCACACGTCGCGCAGTTCAGCAAGGAAACCGTCCGGCGGTACGACGATTCCGCCCTCGCCCTGAATCGGCTCGACCAGCACGGCCGCCGTGTTCGGACCCACCGCCGCTCTTGCCGCGGAGGCGTCACCGAAGGGCAGCAGCTCGAAACCGGGCGTGAATGGACCGAAACCATCGCGATACTGCGCTTCGCTCGAAAAGCCCACGATCGTCGTCGTGCGACCGTGGAAGTTGTTGGCGAACGCCAGGATCTCGGCCTCGCCGGGAGGCACGCCCTTGCGCGTGTAGGCCCACTTCCTGGCCAGCTTGATCGCGGTCTCGACCGCCTCGGCACCGGTGTTCATCGGCAGCGCCCGCTCGAAGCCGGTCAGTTCGCAGACATCCCGAAAGAACGCCCCGAGTTCGGCGTTGTGGAAGGCCCGCGAAGTGACCGCCACCTTCCGGCTCTGCCGGATCAGGGCCTCAACGATCCGGGGATGGCAGTGCCCCTGGTTGACCGCCGAGTAGGCGGCGAGGCAGTCGAGGTAGCGGCGACCGTCAAGGTCCCAGACCCAAACGCCCTCGGCGCGGTCGATCACTATGTCCAGCGGCGCGTAGTTCCGGGCGCCGTATCGCGCTTCCAGTTCCGTCGGCTTCACCGCAGGTTCCCTGCTCAAATGTAGCGCGACTTCTGCCGCGGAGTGCTGGAAACCGTCAGAACTCGATCGAGATTCCAGCGTGGACGTAGACCGGCGTCTTGCGCAGCTCGAACGCAGGGGCGAGAGCTCCGTCATCTCCCCGGATCTCCGAGCTCTTCGCCTTCATCGAGGCGTCGAACCAGAAGGCGCCGAGATACAGGCCGACCGGACAATCCGTCTTGAAGGGGATCTTCAGTCCCATGTTGGCGCCGAGAACGGTCTCGCCGGGCCACTCGGGACGATAGACGGCGTCCACCGACGCGCCATCCATTCCGGTCGGCACGAGGGAGGGCGAGCTGTAGTCGAGCTGGGCGATCACGGGACCGAGCCACCAGTCCACGCGGCTGCCAGGACGGGTCAGGTGGAAGTTCAGCCCGACGAAGAACTTCTTCATCTCGATGTCCGCGCCGGCGTAACCGGTCCGGCCGCCCGGGTGCAGCCACCAGTCGACCTCGCAGTTGATCGTGTTCGCCCCGAACATGAATCCCACGGGATAGCTCAGGCGGTACTCGGCGGCAAGCCCGACGCCGACTCCGTCCACGCAGGCCTTGAGCCTGTCGCGCGTATCCGGACCGAGCACCGAAATGTGCACGTCGTCTCCACTCAGCGAACTGAGGGTCGGCATCAGGGTCCACCGCCGATCGACCTTCATCGTCGCGGAGGCCTCATTGCTACCTCCGGCGTTCTCCACCATCGCCGTGTGTGTGAACTCGCCATCGGTCGCGTGAACGACCTCGCGCTGGTAGGGCTGGTCCAGCGGCTGGCCGTCCAGTGTGACCGTCACCGGCGCCCCGCTGCCGTTCTCCGGCGCCACCGTGACGACGGCGGTCTGGCGGACCAGCACCCGGTCCGGCTCGATCGACATCGTGACCGTCGGCGCGACCTTCATCCCGGTCGAACACTGGGCGCTCTGGCCGGTGCTGGTCTCGACGGTCACGGTATGGGTGAAGGCGTCGGCGCCGTCGTGGGCCATCTCCCGGGTGTACGGAGACGCGAGCGGCTGCCCGTCGAGCAGGACCCGTGACAACTCCGCGCCATGGCCGGCGTTCGGCGCCACCGTCAACGTGGACGACTCGCCCAGGTCGACCTCGGCCGGCGCGGCGGTCACGCTACAGCTCGGGCAGCCGACGGCGATCGTGTTGCTGACCGAGTCCTCGAGCCGGTCGCCACGCGACGACATCGCGGAGCAGGTCGCGGTGACCGTGTAGTCGCCCTCGGCGGTGAACGGGAAAGACGCGCCGCCCGAGGCCGCCGAACGCTCGCCGCCGTCCGGCATCCGGACCGTTACGGCGCTCTCGCCGTCGGCGCAGGAACTCTGGAAGTCGAAGGTCCGGTCGCTGCAGGAGAGGCCGCCGATGTCCAGGTCGAGGGTCACCTTCGGCAGCGGCTGCTCGGCGAGGAGCGCCAGGTTGCCGCAGGACTCGGGAACGATCATCGAGTACCAGCGCCCGTTCGAGTTGAAACGAATCTCCCAGGCCGCGAACGCCTCGCCGCCCGCCCAGCAGAGGTTCGTGCCAAGCGTCGGGGTCTGGCCGCGCTCGCGGAAGAACATCCACTGGACTCGCTGGCCGGGGTCGAAGGTGGTCGACGTGACGCCCCGCCAGGCGGCCACGGCGGCAAAGAGATCGTCCGGGTCGCCCGTCCAGTTCGCCTGTCCCAACAGCGAGAGGATCTCCTCGCGATGATCGACGAACAGCGCCTGCAGGGACTCCTGATCTTCGACCGGCGCCGAGAACCTGTTGGCCCCTCCCAGACGTGTGATCGACGACGCGCCCTCGCATAGCTGGGCGGCGGCCGGCGCGGCCAGGATCAGGCCGGCGAGAAGGAACAGGACGAAGGCCGACAGCGCCGAAGCGCGGACGGCGGCGTACTCAGCGAGCCAACGGCGATGGGACATGGCATTCTCCCCCAGAGTTTCCCCGCCGCAGTCCGCTTGACCGAGCGGGCCGGAGGGGCGTATGTCTAATCATGTCAACACTTAGCCGGGTTGACAAATGCCGCCTGCGGGCCTTGCCGCGCGCCGGAACGGCGCTGGCTGGCGCGACGCTATGATTCCCGACCGATCGACCACTCCCGACACCGGAACGAAGACCGCGTCTGCGAGACGCGAAGGCGAGGAACAAGTGCACGAGACCTCAGGAAACTGGCCTCTCGGCAGCAGTGAACGACCGCTGCGGGTGGCCGTCATCGGCTCCGGTCCCAGCGGCTTCTACGCGATCGCCGCGCTGTTCAAGGCGGACGGTCTCGAGGCCGATGTCGATCTGTTCGATCGTCTGCCCACGCCCTTCGGCCTGGTGCGCGGCGGTGTCGCGCCCGATCATCAGAAGATCAAGAACGTCATCCGGGTCTACAACCGCACCGCACAGCATGACCGCTTCCGCTTCTTCGGAAACGTGGAACTCGGTCGCGATATTTCGGTCGAGGACCTCCGCCAGCACTACGACCACATCGTCTACGCCACCGGCAACGAGTCCGACCGCAAGATGGGGATCCCGGGCGAAGATCTTCCCGGCGTCCACTCGGCGACCGAGTTCGTCGGCTGGTACAACGGCCATCCCGACTTCCAGGATCGCAGCTTCGACCTGGCCTCGGCCCGGTGCGTCGCGGTGGTGGGCAACGGCAACGTGGCGATGGACGTGACCCGCGTCCTGGCGCGCAGCCCGGACGAACTCGCTCCAACCGACATCACCGCCGAATCGCTCGCCGTGCTCCGGGAAAGCGGGGTCGAGGAGGTGATCCTGCTCGGCCGCCGGGGACCGGCGCAGGCGGCATTCTCGCCCCAGGAGATCAAGGAGATCGGATCGCTCGAAGGCGTCAGCCTGCTGGTGTCCGAAGCGGAGATGGACCTCGACGAGATCAGCAGCACCTGGCTCGAGGAGAGCGCCGCGCCCAGCGCGCGCCGCAACGTGGCCTATCTGACCGAGGTCGCCGGAGCCGTGGCCGGCGACGGCGACCGCCTCGTGACCTGCCGCTTCCTCGTTTCGCCCATCGACCTTCAGGCGGGCGACGACGGCCGGGTCGGCCGGGTCGTGATCGAGAAGAACGAGCTCTACGCCGCCGACGACGGCACGCCCAGGCCCCGGGGCACCGGAGAGACCGAAACCCTGGATGTCGACCTGGTGTTCAAGGCCGTCGGCTATCGCGGCATCCCCCTGCCGGGCGTGCCGTTCCACGAGCGCTGGGGCATCCTGCCCAACGACGAAGGCCGCCTGCAGACCGGGCCGGACGGCGAGATCGTGCCGGGCCAGTACGTCGTCGGCTGGGCAAAACGAGGCCCGACCGGCCTGATCGGCACGAACAGCCCCGACTCGACCGCCACCGTCAAGAAGATGATCGAGGACATCGACGGCATGACCGCCCCGGCCGACTCCGCCAGGGCCCCGGAGAGGATTGTCGAACTGCTGCGCGGACGCGGCGTCGACTTCGTGAGCTTCGACGACTGGACCATGCTTGACGAGGACGAAGTTCGCCTCGGAGAGGCGCAGAGCAAGGTCCGCGAGAAGTACACCGACATCGGGTCGATGATGGCGGCGATCCGCCGGCTTCGATAAACCCTGGAAGCGGCAGTCCGCTGCTCAACCCCTCGCGGCGAGGCCCCCGCCTGCGTCCAGGGTCGGAAGCCGAGAGATCGCTGATCCGTTCTCCCGCTCCGCAAGCCGCAACTCGTAGAGCTTCTGCAGGTTGAGCCAGAACTCTCCCGAGGTGCCGAAGAAACGCCCGAGCCGAAGGGCCGTGTCGCCGGTGACGGCCCGCCGACCGTTGAGAATCCCCGTGATGCGGCTCACTGGCACCTCGATTCGCCGCGCAAGTTCCGCCGCGCTCATGCCGAGCGCGTCGAGATCCTCGCGCAGCGTTTCGCCGGGATGAATGGGCTCGCGCATGGTATGCCTCCGTCTCAATGGTAGTCCACGATCTCCACATCCGTAGGGCCGGGGCTTCCGGAGGGCCACCTGAAACAGACCCGCCATTGGTCGTTGATGCGAATACTCCACTGTCCCTTCCGGCGACCCTTGAGTGCCTTTAGCCGGTTGCCCGGCCTGGCCAAATCGCCCAGGCTTGTGGCCGCGTCGAGCTGGTCGAGCTTTCGCGAGGCCGTCCGTGCGAAGCCCGAGAACGCTGCGACCCGACGACCGTTGTAGAACGCCTCGGTGCGCTTGTCCGCCCAATCGACGATCACGTCGTGCCAGCCGGATCAGCCCATGTGCGGGTAGCGGTAGTCCGTCGGCGGCGCGAAGTTCTCCTTGACAGCCCGCTGGGAAGTCCAGCGCAGCAGGTTGGCCATGGAGCCCGCCTTGTCGTTGGTCCCCGACGCCCGCGCGCCGCCGAAGGGCTGCTGGCCGACGACGGCGCCGGTCGGCTTGTCGTTGATGTAGAAGTTCCCGGCGGCATGTCGCAGGCGATCGCCGACGCTGGCGACCGCCGCCCGGTCGCGCGCGAACACGGCGCCCGTCAACGCGTATGGGCTCGTCGTGTCGCAGAGTTCCAGGGCCTCGTCGAGTGTGTTGTCCGCGTAGACGTACAACGTGAGCACCGGCCCGAAGATCTCCTCGCTCATCAGGCGCGAGCGCGGATCCTCGCTGCGGACGACGGTCGGCTCCACGAAGTAGCCGGTTGAATCGTCGCGGCCACCGCCGGAAACGACCTCGTACGGAGCTCCGTTCTCCGCATCGGCGAGGTAGCCGGAGATGTTGTTGAAGGACGACTGGTCGATGACCGCGGCCATGAAGTTCGAGAAGTCGACGGGGGAGCCCATCTTCACCGTCGCCAGCTCGTCGCACAGGCGCTCCCGCACCTCGCCCCAAAGCGATGCCGGGATGTACGCGCGCGAAGCCGCGGAGCACTTCTGCCCCTGGTACTCGAAGGAGCCCCGGATCAACGCCGTCGTCAGCGCCGCGGGGTCCGCCGACGGATGGGCGAACACGAAATCCTTGCCGCCGGTTTCGCCGACGATGCGCGGGTACGTGCTGTAGTTCTCGATCTGGTCACCGATCGTCCGCCACATGCGCTGGAACACCGGCGTCGAACCGGTGAAGTGGATTCCCGCCAGATGGCGACTGGCCAGGACCGGATCGCCCACCGTGGCGCCCGGACCGGGGACGAAGTTGATGACGCCCGGCGGCAGCCCGGCCTCCTCCAGCAGCTTCATCACGTAGTAGCCAGAGAGCAACGCCGTGGACGCCGGCTTCCACAGCACGGTGTTGCCCATGATCGCCGCCGACGTCGGCAGGTTCCCCGCGATCGCGGTGAAGTTGAACGGCGTGACCGCGAACACGAAGCCCTCGAGGGCCCGGTACTCGACGTAGTTCCAGATCCCGGGCGATGAGACGGGTTGCTGGCCGTAGAGCTCCTCCGCGAACGCGACGTTGAAGCGCAGGAAGTCGATCAGCTCGCAGGCCGAATCGATCTCGGCCTGATAGCAGGTCTTCGACTGGTTGAGCATCGTGGCGGCGTTCACCGTCTGCCGCCAGGAACCGGCCAGGAGCTCGGCTGCTCGGAGGAAGATCGCCGCCCGCTCCTTGAACGGCATCGCGGACCACGCCGGCCAGGCCTCCTGGGAGGCCGCCACGGCAGCTTCGACTTCCGCGGCGCCGGCCTGGTGGCAGGTGCCGAGAACATGACCGTGATCGTGAGGGCAGACGACGTCCTGCGTGCGGCCGGTGCGGATCTCACGCCCGCCGGCAAGGACCGGAATCTCGACCCGCTCGCCGAGCATCTGCTTCAGCCGCGTCTCGAGAGCGGCCCGCTCGGCGGAACCGGGCGCATAGTCGAGGACGGGTTCGTTGCGGGGTGCGGGTACTTGCAAGGTGCCGTTCGGCATTTCAGTTGATCTCCTGGAAGGTAAGGACCGCTGGGGGGCGGCCGGAGCCGGAGCATAAACCGCGCGGGGCGGGTTTCCCCCGTTTCTCAGAAACCGGCCGGGGTCCCCTGACCTTCCAGCATTCTCCAGGCGAAAACCAGGATGCCGACGATCAGCAGCGTGCCGCCGATCGGAGTGATCGCGCCCAGCCAGCGCGGTCCGCCGACGGCAATCACCGCGACGGTTCCGGAGAAGATCAGGGAGCCGACGAACAGCAGCCAGCCAGTGAGCCGCAGGTCGACGTTCGAGCCCCGGGCGGCGAGCCCGAGCAGCGCCACCACCACGCCACCGTACATGAGGTAGCGGGCGGCCGTCTCCCACAGCGCCAGGTGCTCGGCGTCGAGCGCGGACCGCAGGCCGTGGGCGCCGAAAGCGCCCGCGGCCACCGAGGTCGCGCACATCAACAGTCCCACAAACAGCCAGTTCACTACGGTGGCCTCCTCCGGGCGTCGGCTATCGTAACAACCGGTACGCCCGTGATCGGGCGTGGGCACTGGACCCGTGGACGCGCAACTGACCGCACTGGAAGGACGGCTCGCAGAGCTGGTTCCGGTCTACGTGCACGAGCTATGGGGCGCGTGGCTCCAGTTGCTGGCGATCGCGTTCGTCTCCGCGCTGAGCGCCTGGGTGGTCTGGTGGATCCTCAAGTTCGGCGCGACGAAACTCGTCAGGAAGACGAAGACCGAAGTCGACGACCGACTGCTCGAGGCGGCGCACTGGCCGCTCTGGATTTCGGTCTTCCTGATCGGCTTGCGGATGGGCGTCGCTCGATTGCAACTCGCCGGCGCCACCGAGCAGAGGATCGTCGACGCGCTCCAGACCGTCGCGCTGGTGTTCTGGGTCGTCGCGGCGCTTCGCGCCTCGGGAGTCCTGCTACGGGCTCTGGCGCGGCGCAGGAGCGAGGGCGCTCTCGTCTCCAGGCACACCGAGCCCCTGTTCGAGAACCTGGCCAAGGTCGCGATCGTGATCCTGGGGGCCTACCTGGTGATCAACGCCTGGGGCGCCGACGTCTCGGGGCTGCTCGCCGCCGGCGGCATCGCCGGCCTCGCGGTGGGCTTCGCCGCCCGCGACACGCTGGCCAACCTCTTCGCCGGCATCTTCATCTTCGCGGACGGGCCCTACAAGATCGGCGACTTCATCACCCTCGACACAGGGGAACGCGGCATGGTGACCGAGATCGGCATCCGCAGCACCCGGCTGCTGACCCGCGACGACATCGAGGTCACGATCCCCAACGCGGTGATGGGGAACGCCAAGATCAACAACGAAAGCGGCGGACCCCACGTCAAGTACCGGATCCGCGTCCGGGTCGGCGTGGCCTACACCAGCGACGTCGAGAAGGTCGAAGCCCTGCAGCTTCAGGTAGCCGACGAGAACGAGAAGGTGTGCAAGGAGCCCACTCCCCGCGTCCGGTTCCGGGGCTTCGGGCCCTCCTCGATCGACTACGAGCTGCTGTGCTGGGTCGAGGAGCCGGTGCTTCGCGGCATCGTCACCCACGAGCTGGTGAAGGCGACGATCAGTGCGTTCGCCGAGGCGGGCATCGAGATCCCGTACAGCAAGCACGACATCTACATCAAGGAAGGGCGGCCCTCGCGGCAACCCCGCCTAGCCGAGCCCGCGGCCGACTGACGAAGACCGCGCCCGCGCCCGCCACGGCCGGTGCGGGAACCGGCGGCCAAGCCCGCGCTGAATCTCACGCCACTTCCTTTCTTCGTCCGGGGTCACGAAGGTGACCGCCTCTCCGGAACGCCCCATGCGGCCAGTCCGCCCGACGCGGTGCGTGAACAGTCGCTGCGAGTCCGGCAGGTCGTAGTTGATGACCTGGCCGATACCGTTCACGTCCAGCCCCCGGGCGGCCACGTTCGTCGCCACGAGGATCGGCGCGGCGCCGGAACGGAAGCCCCTCATCACGCGCTCTCGGGCGCCCTGGCTGAGGTTCCCCTGCAGCGCCCCAACCGGATAGCCCAGCGCGTCGAGCTTCTTCGCCAGCTTCCGGACGCCGTGCTTGGTGCGACCGAAGACGAGGATCGGGTCGCCATTGCGGCCATCCAGCAGCGACCGGAGAGCGTTCATCTTGTCGTCCCTCTGGATCGAATAGACCAGATGCTCCACCGCCGGCTCCCGGAGGCCGTCGTCGATCTCGACCTTGACCGGGTTGCGCAGGTACTGCTTCGCCGTGTTCGCCACCCAGTTCGGCATGGTGGCCGAGAACAGGGCCGTCTGTCGTGCATCGGGGGTGTGGCTTAGGATCGCCTCGACATCGCGGGCAAAGCCCTGGTCCAGCATCTCGTCGGCCTCGTCCAGGACGAGGAATCGCACGGCGCCCAGATTCAGCGACCCTTGCCGCAGGTGGTCCAGGGTACGGCCGGGAGTGCCAACGACGACGTCGGCTCCTCGCCTCAACGCCGCCTGCTCCCGCCTGATCGGCCGGCCCCCGACGAGTTGCGTCACGGACACGCCCCGCGATGAAGCCAGACCGGAAACAACTTCGGCGACCTGAAGGGCAAGCTCCCGCGTCGGCACCAGCACCAGCGCCTGAACCCGCCGGACCGCCGGATCGCAGACTTCGGCGATGGGAACGGCAAAGGCCAGCGTCTTTCCCGATCCTGTCTGAGCCTGTCCGACCAGGTCCCGCCCCGCCAGCAGCGAGGGGATGGACTGCTCCTGAATCGGCGTCGGCTCGGAGATTTTCATTCGGCCGATCGCAGCCCGGGTCGCGGGCCTCAGCGCAATGCCGGCGAAGACGGCACCGGCGTGGGTGTCCTGTCCACCGCCGGCCACAGCTTCGGCCGGGCGATGGCTGCCGTTGACCGCTCGGCTGGCCGGAGCGGCCTTCGCCGGCGCGCCGGCGCTGTCACGACGGCTGGTGAAGCAGGAGCGGCAGTACACAGGCCTGCCGGGCGCGGGCCTGAAGGGAACGGTCGTCGGGCTATCGCACTCGGTGCAGACGGCATCGTGGGTTTGCTGCGGCCTTCGGCCGGATGGACGCCGGCCGTGCGGCTTTCGACCGGGCGGACGCCGGCCGGTCGAGCGAGACTTCTTGGGCATAAGGAAAGGAACTCCTCGGGTCGGGAGATAGTGATGAGGCGGTCTTGAGGCGCGGGCGAGCAAGCAGGGGCGAGGACTCATGTCCACCGCTGCATCAACCCTGGCGCGGCAATCGAGCGTTGTCGGTCGCAATGGCGACCAGGGGACTGCGAGCTGGACCCGGCGGAAAACGCAACCTACACGAACCCGACCTCCGAGTCAAAGCCGGCCCCGCCCCTCGGCTCACTAGAATGCCCGTCGGGAACGACATGCCGCGCTCGAACCGGATCAAGCCAGACAAGTGAAGGTCGCGCGCACCACCGCCGGCGGGAGTCTGGAACTCGCCGAGGCGCCGGAGCCGCCGATCAAGACCGGCGAGGCGCTGATCGAACTCGTCTACTGCGGCCTGTGCGGAACCGATCTCTACAAGTTGGCCGACGCCGGCCGGACGCCGGGAGAGGTGCTCGGGCACGAAGTCGTCGGCAGGGTGATCGCGAGCCGCGCCGACTCGCTCGCACCCGGCGACCGGGTCATCGCTCCGCATCACGCCCCTTGCGGCGACTGTCGATTGTGCCGGTCCGGCGCCGAAACGATGTGCCCCCGGTTCGCGGAGAACCTGCTGGACCCGGGAGGTTTCAGCGAGCGCCTGCGGCTCAAGGCCCGAGCGGTCCAACGCACCGTGCGCAAGCTCGACCACGGGCTCGCCGACGAAGCGGCCGCGTTCGTCGAACCGGCCGCCTGCGTCCTGCGTGGCGTCGACCGCGCCGGCCTTGCCCGGAAGACACCCGCGATCGTCGTGATCGGCGCCGGCTCGATGGGCCTGCTCCATCTGCTGGTGCTGAGAGCGGTCTTTCCCGGCGGCCGAGTCGTCGTCGCTGAGCCGGCGCCGGAGCGCCGGGCGATGGCGCTCGAGCTGGGCGCCGATTCCGCGGCGCCCCCCGCGGATGCCGCCGAGATGGCCCGAGGAAACCTGCCCGAAGGCGGCGCCGACGCCGTCTTCGACACGGCCGGAGGCCAGGAGGCCTTCGAGCTGGCCCTTCAGGTCACGCGGCCAGGCGGCCGTGTCGTCCTCTTCGCGCACGCCGCCCACGATGCCCGCGTCACGTTCGACATCAACGCGGTCTTCAGGTCCGAACGCCAGGTGATCGGCGCCTACTCGGGCTCCCCCGCCGAGCAAGCGAGGGTGCTCCATCTGCTCCACGAGGGCGCGCTCGACCCCACGCCGCTGGTCACCCACCGCCTGCCCCTGGACCGCGCCGCCAAAGCCGTCGATCTGTGCCGGCGGCGGGCGGCGCTGAAGGTCCTCCTGCACCCCTGAAGGCATGATCCCGGAGTACCAGACCCAAGCCTTTCTCACCGGGCCCGGGAGCGTCGAGTTGAGGCGGCTGCCGATGCCCGAACCAGGCCCCGGCGAACTGCTGATCCGGGTCGACGCCGCGACCACGTGCGGCACCGACGTCAAGGTCTACCGCCGCGGCGGCCATCCGACCATGCTGGCCCTGCCGTCGCCCTTCGGCCACGAGGTCACCGGCACCGTCGTCCGGGCCGCGGCCGGGAGTTTTCACACCGAGGGAGACGCCGTCGTCGTCGCCAACAGCGCCTCCTGCGGCAAGTGCCAGCCGTGCCGGCACAAACGCGAGAACCTCTGCCGCAACCTCATCTACCTGAACGGCGCCTTCGCCGACTACCTGCTGCTCCCCGAAGCCGTCGCGAAGCGCAGCGTGCACCCGCGGCCCGCCGGCCTCGCACCGGTGGTGGCCGCCATGGCGGAGCCTCTAGCCTGCGCCGTCCACTGCCTCGAACGGTGCCTCGGCGCCTGGAGCGGTCCGCCCACCGAGGCGCGGACCCTGGTCATCGGCTGCGGGCCGCTGGGCCTCATGCTGATCGACCTGTTCCACAGCATGCGTACTCATGTCCGCGGCCTCGACCCGCACCGCCACCGCCTCGAAGCGGCGCGCTCCTTCGGCGCCGCCGAGACGCATCTCGGCCGCGCCGGCGACGGCAGTGGCCCAGCGGCCGAGGATCCGTTCGACTTCGCGATCGATGCGACCGGTACGCCCGCCGGTTGGGACCACGCCGTGAGATCGCTCGCTCCCGGCGGCGTCGCCGCCCTGTTCGGCGGTTGCCGTCCCGGAACCGAGCTCGTCATCGACGCGGAGCGGGTCCACTACCAGGAACAGACGCTGCTGGGCGTCTACCACCATCGGCCTTCGTCGTTCCGCGCGGCGATCGACCGATTGTGTAGCGCGCCTGAGCGCTACGGCGCGTTGGTCGAGCGCGAGCTGCCCCTCGACCGGCTGACGGAAGCGCTCGACCTGATGACCGGCCGCCACGCCCTGAAGGTCGCCATCCGGCCGCACCGCGGCTAGAGCCGTATACTGCGCCCCGCGGCCATCCCGGGCCGTGGAGATTCCTCATGGCCGCTGCCGAGCATGACGTCTTGCCCGATCTCGAAGCGGTTCGCCAGGAGTTGGAGGACATCGACCAGGAGCTCCTGAAGGGTTTCAGGCGCCGCGTCGAACTGTCGCGCGAGGTTGCGGGCGCCAAGATCGCGTCGGCCTTTCCATTCCGCGACCAGTTGCGCGAAGAGCAACTGCTGACCCGCGTACGGACCATCGCCGCCGAACTCGACCTCGACCCCCACCAGACCGAGCGCATCTTCCGGCTGCTGATCGAGATGTCGATCGCGGCGCAGCAGGGGTACATCCGCGATCTCGATCGGGCACCGCTGCGGGTCGCGTACCAGGGCGTCGAGGGCTCGTTCAGCCACCTGACCGCCCAGCGGCAGTACGCCGGCCGGCCCGGAGGCGTCGTACTCCAGGGCTACGAACTGTTTCGGGGGGCTGCCGAAGGTGTCCGCGACGGCCGCCACGACATCGCCCTGCTGCCCATCGAGAACAGCACCGCCGGCAGCATCAACGAAACCTACGACCTGCTGGCCGAAGGCGGTCTGGTGATCACCGCGGAAGTCATCAGCAAGGTCGCGCACTGCCTGCTCGCGCTGCCCGGCACGGAGATCGAGGACCTCCGGCTCGTGCTCTCTCACCCCCAGGCACTACGCCAGTGCGACCAGTTCTTCCACGACCACGACTGGCTGCGGCCACAGCCCGAGTTCGACACCGCGGGCGCCGCCGCCCGCGTCCGCGAAGGGAACGACCGGACGGTCGGCGCTATCGCCAGCGAGCCGGCGGCGCGGGTCTTCGGCCTGGAGATCCTCGCCCACGGCATCCAGAACCAGGCCGGGAACTTCACCCGCTTCGTTGAGGTCGCCAGCGAGGCGGCGCCGTGCCCGCCCGACCAGCCCTGCAAGACGTCTCTACTGCTCGTGACCGGTCACCAGCCGGGCGACCTCGGCGAAGTGCTGCGCAGCTTCTCGCGGCGGGGCGTCAACCTGACCAAGATCGAATCCAGGCCGATCCCCGCCACGCCCTGGCGCTATCAGTTCTACCTGGATATCGACGGCCACGCCGCCTCGGCGCCGGTGACCGAGGCGCTTGAGGCAATCGGGGAGAAGACGAAGGAACTCCGCATCCTCGGCACCTACCCGAGCGCGTTGCCGCCAACGCCCACCGAGCGTCCAGCCGACGGCGACGGCGCGGAAGGCGCCACGGCCGAAGACGCCTGAGCCCACCTTGCCCCAACGCGCCGACGTCGTCTGCATCGGGGCCGGGATCATCGGTCTCGCCACTGCCCGAAGCCTCTCCCGCCGCTTCAGGCAGATCGACATCCGCGTCGTCGAGGCGGAACCCCGGCCCGCCGTCCACCAGACCGGCCACAACAGCGGCGTCATCCACTCCGGCCTCTACTACAAGCCCGGCTCGCTCAAGGCGCGCAACTGTGTCGGCGGCCGGAAGCGGCTGATCGACTACTGCGACCGGCAAGCGATTCCGTACGAGATCTGCGGCAAGCTCGTCATCGCCACCGACCCGGAAGAGATCCCCCGGCTCGACGAACTGGAGCGCCGCGGCCGGGCGAACGGCCTTGCCGGACTCGAGCGCCTGGCGCCCGAGCGGATCCCCGAGTTCGAGCCGCACGCGACCGGCGTCGACGCTCTCTGGGTTCCCGAGACCGGCATCGTCGATTTCAAGGCCGTGGCCCGCGCCTACGCCGAAGAGGTCGAGGCGGCCGGTGTCTCCCTCCACCTGCGGACGCGCGTCACCGGCCTCGCGCCACGCCCTGACGGAGTCGTCGTGGAGACCACCGCCGGCGACTTCGAGGCCGGCCACGCGATCAACTGCGCCGGCCTCCAGTCGGACCGCGTGGCACGCATGGCGGGCCTCGATCCAGACGTGCGGATCGTCCCCTTCCGCGGCGAGTACTTCGACATCGCCCCGGAGCGCCGCCACCTGCTGCGCGGACTGATCTACCCCGTTCCCGATCCCCGTTTCCCATTTCTCGGAGTCCACCTGACCCGGCGCGTCGACGGCTCGGTCGAAGCCGGCCCGAACGCCGTCCTGGCGCTCAAGCGCGAGGGCTACGACCGCGGCAGCTTCGACGCCCGCGACACCTGGAGCAGCCTGAGCTATCCGGGCTTCTGGAAGATGGCCCTCCGGTTCTGGAAGGTCGGCATCAGCGAGATGGCGCGTTCCGGCAGCCGCTCCCGCTTCGCCCGCGACCTGCGGCGCTTCGTCCCCGATCTCAGCGACTCCGACCTGATGCCGGGCGGCTCCGGCATCCGTGCCCAGGCCCTCGACCGCAAGGGCAACCTGGTCGACGACTTCGCGATCGAGACCAGCCCGCGCATGCTCCACGTCCTGAACGCTCCGTCGCCGGGCGCCACCGCCTCGCTAGCGATCGGCGACACGCTGGCCGACCGCGCGGCGGAGATGTTCGGGCTGTGAGGGTCGAAACGACCGAGACCGGCTTCACCGTTTCCGGCGACCGCCGGGTCAGCGCGATCCTGCTCGAACCCGACGGCGCGCGCTGCCTCCTCGTCTTCGCCCACGGCGCCGGCGCGGGCATGCGTCACGCGACGATCGAGACGTTCGCCCGCGGCGTAGCCGGGTTTCGAATCGCCACGCTCCGATTTCAGTTCCCCTACACCGAGAAGGGCCGCCGCCGCCCGGACCCGCCACTTGTCCTGCAGCGATCCGTCCGGGCAGCGGTAGCGAACGCCAGGGACACGCGGCCCGAACTGCCGCTCCTTGCCGGCGGCCGCTCAATGGGAGGCCGCATGTCCTCCGGTGCCGACGCTACGGAGGCGCTCAGCGTCGCCGGTTTCGTCTTCCACGCCTTTCCGCTGCATCCTCCCGGGAAACCCGGAACGTCGCGTGCCGACCACCTGAGCCTGGTCGAGAAGCCGATGCTGTTCCTGAACGGTACCCGCGACCGCCTCGCCGACCCGGAACTGCTCGCCGGCGTCTGCGAGCGGCTCGGCCCACGAGCCACCCTTCACTGCATCGACGGCGGCGACCACAGCCTGCAGGTGCTGAAACGGTCAGGCCGCCCACAGGAGGATGTCGACCTCGAGGTCGCCGAGGCGGTCAGCGACTGGTGCCGGAAGGCTCTGCGCTTCTGACACCGAGGAGCCTCCTCCGCGATACCGAGACCGGAGCCCTATAATCCGGCCCATCATGAAACCCACTCTTCGCCGGTTCGCGCCGGCTCTTGTTCTTCCCCTCTTGGCCTGCTCCACCGACGTTTACGACCCCGGGCCGGTCGAGTATCCGGAGACCCGGACCGTCGACCAGGTCGACGACTACTTCGGGGTCCAGGTCGCCGACCCGTACCGCTGGCTCGAGAACCTCGACGGCGAGGAGACGGCGGCCTGGGTGTCGGCGCAGAACGCCGTCGCCGAGCCATTCCTGGCCGCGCTCCCGGGCCGCGAAGCGATCGAGAAGCGGCTGCTGGCAATCTGGGACTACGAGCGCTGGGGCACTCCGGGCAAGCGGGGCGAGCGCTACTTCTACAGCCACAACGACGGGCTGCAGGACCAGAGCGTGGTCTACGTCGCCGAGTCGATGGACCTGGAGGGCGACGAGCCGCCCGGGCGCGTCCTGCTCGATCCCAACGGCTGGAGCGACGACGGAACGGTGGCGCTCGCCGGGATGACGCCCAGTCGGGACGGCCGTTACGTCGCCTACGCGCAGTCGGACGGCGGCTCGGACTGGCGGAAGTGGAAGGTCCGTGACGTCGAGAGTGGCGAGGACACGGGCGACCTGATCGACTTCACGAAGTTCACCTCGATCTCCTGGATGCCGGACAACTCGGGCTTCTTCTACAGCCGCTATCCCCCGCGAGAAGACGACCCGACCCGGGGTGACGGCTCCAAGGCGGTATCCGTCTACTTCCACGCCCTGGGCACGGACCAGACCGAGGACCGGCTCGTGTTCAGCCAGCCCGAGCACCCGCGCCGCAACCCGTACGCCTCGGTCTCCGAGGACGGTGAGTACCTGCTGGTCAACCTCCAGGAGGGGTATCTCGAGAACGCGGTCCACTACCGGAAGATCGGCGAGCCGGACTCCGCGATCCGCCCCCTGCTCGACCAATGGGACGCTCTCTACGGCTACGTCGTGAACGTCGGTCCCGTGCTCGTGTTCGAAACGAACAAGGACGCGCCGCGCAACCGGATCGTCGCCGTTGACCTGAACGACGGTTCGCCGGCCGGGAACCCGACGCTGCACGAGGTGGTCCCGGAAGCCGAGGACACGCTCTCCTACGCCTCCGCTGTCGGCGGCAAGCTGGTGCTCAACTACCTGCACGACGCGCGCACCGTTGTCCGTCTGGCCGAACCGAACGGCGCCAAGCCCGCGACTCCGGCCGGAGAGGTCGAACTACCCGGAATCGGCACAGCGGGCGGCTTCGGCGGCCGCTGGGAGGACGCGGAGACCTTCTACTCCTACTCCAGCTTTGGCACGCCGTCGCAGATCCACCGCTACGACGTGGCCACCGGCGAGAGTTCTCTGATCCGCAGCCCCGCGATCGACGCCGACCTCGACGGCTACGAGACGGAGCAGGTCTTCTACGAGAGCCGGGACGGCACGCGCGTCCCGATGTTCATCACCCACCGCAAGGGGATCGAGAAGAACGGCGACAACCCGACGCTGCTCTACGGCTACGGCGGCTTCAACATCTCGCTGACGCCCGGCTTCTCCTCGTCACGCCTCGCCTGGCTCGAGATGGGCGGCATGCTGGCGATCCCGAACCTGCGCGGCGGCGGCGAGTACGGCCGCGACTGGCATCTCGCCGGCACCAAGGAGAAGAAGCAGAACGTCTTCGACGACTTCATCGCCGCCGCTGAATGGCTGGTCGCCGAGGGCTACACGAGCGCCGGACGCATCGCGATCCAGGGCGGCAGCAACGGCGGCCTCCTGGTCGGCGCGACGCTCAACCAGCGGCCCGACCTGTTCGCGGCGGCGCTGCCGGCGGTCGGCGTCCTCGACATGCTGCGCTACCACCTGCCGAGCGCCAACGCCCGCAACTGGTCGACGGACTACGGCCTCTCCGAGAACGAAGACGAGTTCCGGGCCCAGTACGCGTACTCGCCGCTCCACAACGTGCAGGAGGGCGCCTGCTACCCGCCAACCCTGGTCACGACCGCCGACCACGACGACCGGGTAGTGCCCTGGCACAGCTTCAAGTACGCGGCCGAGATGCAGCGGGCACAGGGCTGCGACAACCCGGTCCTCATCCGGGTCGAGACCCGGGCCGGCCACGGCGCCGGCAAGCCGACCTGGATGCAGATCGAGGACGTCGCCGACCAGTGGGCCTTCGCGGCCTGGGCGGTCGGCCTCGAACCGAGCCTCTGAGCGGCAGGGGACGATGACCACTCCCTACCGGCACACGATCTGCGTCCGTTACGGAGAGGTCGATAAGCAGGGCGTGGTGTTCAATGCCCACTACATGGCGTACATGGACGACGCGATGGAGAGCTGGCTGCGGCCGATCCGGGAACGCGGGGCCCAGCTCGGCTGGGACATGATGCTCCGGCGAGCGACGATCGATTTCCTCGGTTCGGTCACCGACGGCGACCTGCTCGACATCGACGTCGCCGTCCGCCACTGGGGTCGCACGTCCTGGACGCTCGGCTATCGCGGCACCCACGAGGGCCGCCTCATATTCACCGGCGAGATCCTCTACGTCAGCGTTCACGTCCCGGGATACACGAAGATGGAGACTCCGGCCGAGATCCGCTCCTACATGGGGCCGGAGACGGACCTGGACGAGGTGCCCGCCTGAGCGCCGGCTCGTCCATTCTCTCGCCGCTACCCCGCTCGTTCTACACGCCCACGGCGCTCGAAGTAGCGCCGAGGCTCCTGAACAAGGTCCTCGTCCGCGGCCGGCGCGCCGCGCGGATCGTCGAGGTCGAGGCCTACGAGGGCGCCACCGACCCATCCAGCCACGGCCACCGCGGGATGACTGACCGCAACCGGACGATGTTCGGGCCGCCGGGACATCTCTACGTCTACTTCACGTACGGCATGCACCACTGCGCCAACGTCGTCTGCGGCGAGGACGGCGTCTGCTCCGCCGTCCTGCTGCGCGCCGCCGCACCGCTGGCGGGCGACGGCATCATGCGTCGGGCGCGCAACGCGGCCAGCCGCCGGCGTTCCAACAAAGCGCTGCGTGCCGTCGATCTCTGCTCCGGCCCGGCCCGCCTCTGCCAGGCCTTCGGCCTCGACCGGCGCTACGACGGCGCGGATCTGGTCGGCGCCTCCGTTCATCCCAGGCACCGCCTGCCGATCTTCATCGCTGCCGACGGCACTCCGCCGCCAGACCAACCCGGCCGTAGCGGCCGCATCGGCGTCTCGAAGGCCTCGAATCGTCTCTGGCGCTTCTACGTCGCCGGGGAACCGAACGTCTCCAGATCCCGTGCCGCCTCCATCGGCAACCGCTCAGGCTAAGTACTCACGGGCCACTCCCGCCCTCCGAAACCTCCCAAATGGGATATGCGAAAGGCACCTACCCTGTAGTAGTCCTCACGCCATGTCGTCGGTTTCGGTACTGGCGCGATGGTTCGCAGTCTGGTCCCTTGTGGCGGGCGTGCCGGCAGCGGTAGCGGACGACGCGGACACGACGCCGCCCAAGCCGGTCCGACCCAACGGCTATGACGACGCGAGCGGAAGCTTGTACATCTTCATCTCCGAGCCGCTCGACCCGGATTCTACGCCCGCGATGTCGGCCTTCGGACTCAGGATCGGCGGCGTCAACAGGGAGCTCAGCGAAGTGGGCGCAGGACCCCTCGGCGCGTCGTCTCCGAAACACGCCGGTTTGCTGATCCTCACGCTGGCTCAGAAGGCCACCCGGGCGGACTTCGACCGGCAACGCTGGAAGGTGCTCTACAGGCAGCCTTCCGACAACCCCCTTCAGGACCTTGCAGGCAACCTCATGCCGAGCTTTGACATGAGCTGGTGCTGGGGTGGCTGCCCTGAGGACGGCGTTCCGCCACCGCCCGAACCGGAGCCGGAACCCGACCCCGAACCGGAGCCCGAACCCAAGCCAGCGTGCCCGGTCCGCCTGGCGCCGTACTGGCACGGCACGGGCGGCTTCGCGGTCAGACCCACCGACGGCGAGTCGGCGACCGTCCGGATCGAGTGCGCCGGAAAGAGCCACACGAGCCGCGAGCGCGCCGGCGAGGACGGCCTGATCGTGCGCACCGTCAGCCAGCCGATGTGCACGGCCGACGACGGACGTCCGATCGAAGGGGAGATGACCTTCGAGGGCATCGACGGCGACGGCTGGTACTGGATCAACGGCGACCGCAACGTCGCGGTCGCGCCGCTGGTCTGCGAAGAGTCGCTGAAGCCCGACTTGAGGCCTCCGATCCCCGGCGGCGTCACGGCACGGCCGAGCGGCGACCGCCGCTTCGTGCTGTCGGTCCGGGGCACGTGGCACGGCACGCTGATGGTGCACAACGAAACAGGCTTCATGGGCATCGTGCCGCACCTCGTGGATCTGGAGGGGTCAGGCGAGCACGTGGCGCCGTACTGGAAGGGCGGCGGCGGGATCGTCGGTCGTCCGCTGGACGGCAGCCGGGCGACGGTGCGTCTGGCCTGCGGCGAGGCCGACGCGGAGAGTCAGGTGCTGGACGCGGGCGAGGACGGTCTGATCGTGGCTCTTCTGCCGGGCTGCTTCGACGAGGACGGCGTCGCGGTGTCCGGCCGGCTGGAAGCCGACGGGCTGGAAGACGGCGCCTGGTACTGGCTGAACACCGGCACGGCCTCCGCCGCGGCGCCGTTGCTGCGCCGGGGCGCGGACGTGGACCTGACGGTTCCGGTGCTTCCCGCCGGCGTGGACGCCGACGAGGGTCCGCTGGGAACCCTGTTTTCTCGCGGCCCCTTGATGGGCGTGGTCCCCCGCGTCGAGCGGATCGAAGACTAGCTTCAAAACCGCGCCGGCGACTTCCCGCAGGTGTTGACCAAGGTGTGCCCCAAGCATCGTCTTCGGGATTTCCTATCTCCAAATTGGGAGATGTCAACAACGTTCGCCTTGTTGTAGTTCTTACATCATGTCGTCGGTTTCGGCGGTGGCGCGATGGTTCGCAGTCCTGGGTCTCGCGACGGGGATGACGGAAGCGGTTGCTGACGACACGGACACGACGCCGCCCACGATAGGCGGCAATGTCTCGCTCTACGCGGTCACGCCGGAAGGGCGCGGGGAGTGGGTCATTCCCGCCAGCGAGCCGCTCGACAGGAACTCGGTGCCCGCGACGGATGCGTTCGAATTCACGATATGCGGCGTCCAGCGGGTTCCGGACGGCATCGGCATCGGCTACGACTCCCCGTTCCACGACCAGGCCCTGGTGGTGACGCTGCTTCCGCCGCTCCCTTCGCCGTCGGAGGCGCGGGCGGTCTGGAGACTCGTCTACACCCCGCCCTCCGAGAACGCGATCCAGGACCTCGCGGGAAACCCGGCGCCGGCCTTCGACCTGTCCTACGGCTATCCCGACGGCTGTGATGCGGGCGGCGGCCCGCCGCCGCCTGAGCCGGAACCCGAGCCGGAGCCTCAGCCCGAGCCCGAACCTGAGCCTGCGTGCCGGTACCGTCTGGCACCGTACTGGCACGGCACGGGCGGGTTCGCCGTCAGGCCCGCCGACGGCGAGTCGGCGACGGTCCGGATCGAATGCGCCGGCAGGAGCTACACGAGCCGCGAGCACGCCGGCGAGGACGGCCTGATCGTGCGCACCGTCAACCAAGCGATGTGCACGGCAGAGGACGGCCGGCCGATAGAGGGCGAGATGACCTTCGAAGGCATCGACGGCGACGGCTGGTACTGGGTCAACGGCGACCGCAACGTCGCGGTCGCCCCCCTGGTCTGCGAGGCGTCGCTCAGTCCCGAACTGAGGCCTCCGGTCCCCGGCGGCGTGACGGCACGCCCGAGCGGCGACCGCCGCTTCGTGCTGTCGGTCCGGGGCACGTGGCACGGCACGCTGATGGTGCACGACGAGACCGGGCTCATGGGCATCGTGCCGCACCTGGTGGACCTGGAAGGGGAAGGCGAGCACGTGGCGCCGTACTGGAAGGGCGGCGGCGGGATCGTCGGCCGTCCGCTGGAAGGCGGCCAGGCGACGGTACGGCTCAGCTGCGGGGACGCTGAAGCGGAGAGTCAGGTGCTGGACACGGGCGAGGACGGCCTGATCGTGGCGCTTCTGCCGGGCTGCTTCGACGAGGAGGGCACGGCGCAGAGCGGCCGGCTGGAAGCGGACGGATTCGAAGACGGCGCCTGGTACTGGCTGAACACCGGCACGGCCTCGGCCGCGGCGCCGTTGCTGCGCCGGGGCGCGGACGTGGAGCTGACCGTTCCGGTGCTGCCCGGCGGCGTGGACGCCGACGAGGGACCGCTCGGAACGCTGTTCTCCCGCGGCCCCCTGATGGGCGTGGTCCCGCGGCTGGAGGTCCGCCAGTAGTGCCGGGCAGGTCGTCGGTGTCGGCGGTGGCTCGATGGTTCGCTCTCTTGTGGCTCGCGGCGGGGGTACCGGCGACGGTTGCGGACGACACGGACACGACCCCGCCGAAGTTGATGCTCCTCGGCGGGTACACCGACTACGGCCAGATCATGTACTTCTACATTGATGAGCCGCTCGACCTGGACTCGACGCCAGCCACGGATGCCTTCGTGCTTCAGATCGGCGGCGTCCGTAAGGAGCTGAGCGGAGTGCACGTCGGGAATTACCGAGGCCCGTTCGTGGAACTCGGCCGTTCGCTGAGACTGGACCTGAGTCAGAGACCTACCTTGGTGGAGTTGCGGCAACGTTGGAGGCTGGTCTACACGCGACCATCCGAGAACCCGCTCAGGGATCGTGCGGGGAACCTCATGCTGAGCTTCGACTTCAGCTGGTGCTGGGGAGATGGCTGCCAAGGCGACGGCGACCCGCCACCGCCGGGCGGTGGAGGCGGCCCGCCGCCCGAGCCTGAACCAGAGCCCGAACCGGAGCCCGAGCCCGAACCCGAACCGGCGTGCCCGTCCCGCGTGGCGCCGTACTGGCACGGCACGGGTGGCTTCGCGATCAGACCCGCCGACGGCGAGTCGGCGACCGTCCGGGTCGAGTGCGCCGGCAGGAGCCACACGAGCCGCGAGCACGCCGGCGAGGACGGCCTGATCGTGCGCACCGTCAGCCAGCCGATGTGCACGGCCGACGACGGACGTCCGATCGAAGGGGAGATGACCTTCGAGGGCATCGACGGCGACGGCTGGTACTGGATCAACGGCGACCGCAACGTCGCGGTCGCGCCGCTGGTCTGCGAAGAGTCGCTGAAGCCCGACTTGAGGCCTCCGATCCCCGGCGGCGTCACGGCACGGCCGAGCGGCGACCGCCGCTTCGTGCTGTCGGTCCGGGGCACGTGGCACGGCACGCTGATGATGCACGACGAAACCGGGTTCATGGGCATCGTGCCGCACCTGGTGGACCTGGAGGGGTCAGGCGAGCACGTGGCCCCCTACTGGAAGGGCGGCGGCGGAATCGTCGGCCGTCCGCTGGACGGTACTCAGGCGACGGTACGCCTGGCCTGCGGCGAGGCAGACGCTGAAAGTCAGGTGCTGGACGCGGGCGAGGACGGCCTGATCGTGGCGCTTCTGCCGGGCTGCTTCGACGAGGACGACGTCGCGGTGTCCGGCCGGCTGGAGGTCGACGGACTGGAAGACGGCGCCTGGTACTGGCTGAACACCGGCACAGCGTCGGCCGCCGCCCCTCTGCTGCGCCGGGGCGCGGACGTGGATCTGACGACTCCAGTGCTGCCCGGCGGCGTGGACGCCGAGGAGGGGACGCTGGGAACGCTGTTCTCCCGCGGCCCCTTGATGGGCGTGGTGCCGCGGCTAGAACAAGTCGAGGACTAGGAGCAGACGGGGTGGCATCGGCGGTCACACGATGGTCCGCTCTCCTGTGTCTCGCGACGGGAGTGCCTGCGACGGTCGCGGACGAGACGGACACGAGGCCACCCGAGCTAACGGGCACCGGCCTGGTTCTCTTCGACCCGCCCGAAACGAACCCGGACGGGTGGATCTGGATCCTCTACACCACCGAGCCACTCGACCCGGACTCTACGCCCGCGTTGGACGCCTTCCGGTTCGAGGTAGGTGGCGTGGACCGAACCTCCGTCCTGACCGGGGTGTACACCGACTACTACCTGGTGCTGGCGTTGGGTCCGCCAACGCTCCCGCCGGCGGAGGTGGACATGCCCTGGAGGCTGGTCTACACGCCGCCTTCCGAGAACCCGATCCGGGATCCCGCGGGCAACCTCATGAGGGCCTTCGACAGGACCTCGTGCTTTCTGCCTGGTTGCGACCCACCGCCGGGCGGTGGAGGCGGCCCGCCGCCTGAGCCTGAGCCGGAGCCCGAGCCCGAACCGGAGCCCGAGCCCGAACCGGCGTGCCCGCACCGCCTCGCGCCGTACTGGCACGGCACGGGCGGGTTCGCCGTCAGGCCGACCGACGGCGAGTCGGCGACCGTCCGGATCGAGTGCGCCGGCAGGAGCTACACGAGCCGCGAGCACGCCGGCGAGGACGGCCTGATCGTGCGCACCGTCAGCCAGCCGATGTGCACGGCCGACGACGGCCGGCAGATCGAGGGCGAGATGACCTTCGAGGGCATCGACGGCGACGGCTGGTACTGGGTCAACGGCGACCGTAACGTCGCGGTCGCCCCCCTGGTCTGCGAGGAGTCGCTCAGTCCCGGGCTGAGGCCTCCGGTCCCCGGCGGCGTGACGGCACGCCCGAGCGGCGACCGCCGCTTCGTGCTGTCGGTCCGGGGCACGTGGCACGGCACGCTGATGATGCACGACGAAACCGGGTTCATGGGCATCGTGCCGCACCTGGTGGACCTGGAGGGGTCAGGCGAGCACGTGGCCCCCTACTGGAAGGGCGGCGGCGGAATCGTCGGCCGTCCGCTGGACGGTACTCAGGCGACGGTACGCCTGGCCTGCGGCGAGGCAGACGCTGAAAGTCAGGTGCTGGACGCGGGCGAGGACGGCCTGATCGTGGCGCTTCTGCCGGGCTGCTTCGACGAGGACGACGTCGCGGTGTCCGGCCGGCTGGAGGTCGACGGACTGGAAGACGGCGCCTGGTACTGGCTGAACACCGGCACAGCGTCGGCCGCCGCCCCGCTGCTGCGCCGGGGTGCGGACATGGATCTGACGACTCCAGTGCTTCCCGCCGGCGTGGAGGCAGAAGAAGGACCGCTCGGGACGCTGTTCTCCCGCGGCCCCCTGATGGGCGTGGTACCCCGCGTGGAGCGAATCGAGGACTAGTCAAGTCGCAGTCGCTACAGCCGGATTCCATGCACACTCGACCGAAACCACTTCAGACCGCGCTGGCGCTTGGCCGCTCTCTGTTCGCGGCGGCTCTCTTCATGGGAGCGTGGACGGAAGTGTCACAAGCGCAGAGCGCGCATCCGGAAGTGAACATCTCCTGGGATCGGGCGGACTTCAGTCTTCGGGAAGGCAGGTCGACCGGCATTCGGATCCGGGCTGACCGGGATCCCGGGCGACCCGTGGGCGTCTATAGAAAGGTCACTCACCACGGCGGAGCGACCGGGAAGGACTACGCCACCAGCGGGATCTGGTTCATCTTCGCGGGCGACTTGACGGGGCGTGTTTACATACGGGCCATTCCCGACGACTTCGACGACGACTGCGAGTGGTTGGAGCTCCGTCTCACTCCGAGGTCCTCTGGTGTGACCGTCAGCGATCAACCGTTGCGGATCAGGATTCTCGACGACGATGGCGAAGCGGTCGACTGCGGGGAAGGCTGGCCTCCGGTCGACAGCAGTCCGCCTCCGGCTGAGCCTGATCCGGAGCCAGCGCCGGAGCCCGAGCCTGAGCCGGCGCCAGATCCAGGGCCAGAGCCAGAGCCAGAGCCCGAGCCGGAGCCCGAGCCGGAGCCCGAGTCTGCACGCGAGCTGGGTTGTCCCTCTCGCCTGGCGCCGTACTGGCACGGCACGGGAGGCTTCGCGGTCAGACCCGCCGACGGCGACTCGGCGACCGTCCGGATCGAGTGCGCCGGCAGGAGCTACACGAGCCGCGAGCACGCCGGCGAGGACGGCCTGATCGTGCGCACCGTCAACCAAGCGATGTGCACGGCAGAGGACGGCCGGCCGATAGAGGGCGAGATGACCTTCGAAGGCATCGACGGCGACGGCTGGTACTGGGTCAACGGCGACCGCAACGTCGCGGTCGCTCCCCTGGTCTGCGAGGAGTCGCTCAGTCCCGAACTGAGGCCCCCGGTTCCCGGCGGCGTCACCGCGCGCCCGAGCGGCGACCGCCGCTTCGTGCTGTCGGTGCGCGGCACCTGGCACGGCACCCTGATGGTCCACGACGACACCGGGTTCATGGGCATCGTGCCGCACCTGGTGGACCTGGAAGGGGAAGGCGAGCACGTGGCGCCGTACTGGAAGGGCGGCGGCGGGATCGTCGGCCGTCCGCTGGAAGGCGGCCAGGCGACGGTACGGCTCAGCTGCGGGGACGCTGAAGCGGAGAGTCAGGTGCTGGACACGGGCGAGGACGGCCTGATCGTGGCGCTTCTGCCGGGCTGCTTCGACGAGGAGGGCACGGCGCAGAGCGGCCGGCTGGAAGCGGACGGGCTCGAAGACGGCGCCTGGTACTGGCTGAACACCGGCACGGCCGCGGCTGCGGCCCCGTTGCTGCGCCGGAGCGCGGACGTGGACCTGACGACTCCGGTGCTGCCCGACGGCGTGGAAGCAGCGGAGGGGCCGCTGGGGACCCTGTTCTCCCGCGGCCCCTTGATGGGCGTCGTGCCGCGCGTGGAGCGGGTCGACAACTAGCTTCCGAGCGCCTGGGGGCTTCCCGCGCGTTGCCGGCGAGGCGTGCCGCCAGCGTCGTTTCCGGGCCGACCTATCTCCAAAACGGGAGATGCGGGAGGCCACCACCTTGGTGTAGTTCCTTGTGCGATGTCGTCGGTTTCGGCGGTGGTGCGATGGTTCGCTGTCCTGAGTTTCGCGACGGGTGCGCCGGTGGCCGTTGCAGACGACACGGACAGGACCCCTCCCAGACTAACGGGCTCCAGCTCAGTCTTCTGGTTGCCCGACAGGGAAGCGGACTGGTTGCTCTACACCACCGAGCCACTCGACAAGGGATCGATACCCGGGAGGGACGCGTACCGGTTCTACATCGGCTCCTGCGATCGAACGTCTCTTCTGACCAGGTTCGGCATCAGCGACGAAGCTCTCGTGTTCGTTGTTGGCCCGCCACTGCTCTCGCAATCGGAGGTGCTGATGCCCTGGAGGCTGGTCTACACGCCACCTTCCGAGAACCCCCTCCAGGATCTCGCAGGCAACCTGATGGGGGCTTTTGACAGGACCTCCGTACCGGAACAGGGGGGCGTGCCGTCGGGCGGTTGCGAAGAACCGCCGCCAGGACCCGAACCGGAGCCGGAGCCCGAACCGGAGCCGGAACCCGAACCGGTTTGTCCGCTCCGCCTGGCGCCGTACTGGCACGGCACGGGCGGCTTCGCCGTCAGGCCCGCCGACGGCGAGTCGGCGACGGTCCGGATCGAGTGCGCCGGCAGGACCTACACGAGCCGCGAGCACGCCGGCGAGGACGGCCTGATCGTGCGCACCGTCAACCAAGCGATGTGCACGGCAGAGGACGGCCGGCCGATAGAGGGCGAGATGACCTTCGAAGGCATCGACGGCGACGGCTGGTACTGGGTCAACGGCGACCGCAACGTCGCGGTCGCCCCCCTGGTCTGCGAGGCGTCGCTCAGTCCCGAACTGAGGCCTCCGGTCCCCGGCGGCGTGACGGCACGCCCGAGCGGCGACCGCCGCTTCGTGCTGTCGGTCCGGGGCACGTGGCACGGCACGCTGATGGTGCACAACGAAACAGGCTTCATGGGCATCGTGCCGCACCTCGTGGATCTGGAGGGGTCAGGCGAGCACGTGGCGCCGTACTGGAAGGGCGGCGGCGGGATCGTCGGCCGTCCGCTGGACGGACACCAGGCGACGGTGCGCCTGGCCTGCGGCGAGGCCGATGCGGAGAGCCAGGTGCTGGACGCGGGCGAGGACGGCCTGATCGTGGCGCTACTGCCCGGCTGCTTCGACGAGGACGGCGCCGCGATGCCGGGCCGGCTCGAAGCGGACGGGCTGCAGGACGGCGCCTGGTACTGGCTGAACACCGGCACGGCGTCGGCCGCGGCGCCGTTGCTGCGCCGAGGCGCGGACGTGGACCTGACGGTTCCGGTGCTGCCCGGCGGCGTCAACGCCGATGAGGGTCCGCTCGGAACGTTGTTTTCCCGCGGCCCCTTGATGGGCGTCGTCCCGCGGCTCCAGGTCCTGGAGTAGTGCCAGGAGGTCCGCACAATCTGAAAGTTGCACCTTCAGATTGTCTACGCACCGCCCCTGGCTACGGCCCGCCCTCTGGCCGCGGCATGCGGTAGCCAACGCCCCGCACGTTGAAGATCCACCTGGGCTCGGCGGCCTCCTCGCCAAGCTTGGCGCGTAACTGCTTGACGAAGTTCCGCACCAGGTCGAACCGGTCGAGGCCGCGCCCGGGCCAGACCTCCTCAAGCAGCTCGCGGTAGGACACGACCCGCCCCGCGCCGAGAGCGAGGACGCGGAGCAGCTCGTACTCGGTAGCCGTGAGCGGAACCTCGCGGCCGGCGACCGTCACGAGGCGCCTGTCGTGGTCGATGGCGAGGTCGCCCTGCACGAACCGTCCGGGACGGGCGACACGGCGCAACGCGGCGCTGACCCGGGCGGTGAGCTCCGTCGGCGAGAACGGCTTGACGAGGTAGTCGGCGGCGCCCGCCGCGAGTGCCCGGGCAACGGTCTCGTCGCGGCCGTAGGCGGACATGAACACGACCGGCTGCCGGCCGAGTCCCGGCACGCTCGACAGCAGTTCGATGCCGTCGGCGCCGGGCAGGACCAGGTCGAGGAGGACCAGGTCGGGCTCTTCGGCGGCGAGGATGCGGGGCAGGTCCTCGGGGTCGCCGGAGACCAGCGCCGCGTAGCCGGCGGCGGCGAGGGTGTCGCGAACGTAGCGCAACATCTTCGGGTCGTCGTCCACCACGAGCACCCGGCCCTTCCTGGACTGATCGGCAGGCCGCCCGCCCCGACTCCCCTCGACGCCAGGCGGGCCATCCTCCGCCGCCGGCACCGTGAAGGTGAAGCGGCTGCCCTTGCCCGGTCCGTCGCTCTCCGCGCGAATACGGCCTCCGTGCGCCTCCACCAGGCCCTTGCAGATGGCGAGCCCCAGCCCGGCGCCGCGACGCCGGGCCGAGGCGCCATTCGAGTATCTGCGGAACAGGCGCGCCATCTCGCCGGGGGTCATGCCCTCCCCCTCGTCGGCGACCGAGAACGCGACATGGACGCCCGCCGGTTCCGCGGAGACGCGAAGCGGCGCCGATTCCGGCGAGTGCGCGGCGGCATTGGCGAGCAGGTTCGTCAGCACCTGCGCGATGCGGCGCCGGTCGGCCATGACCCGGGGCAGGTCCTCCGGGAGGTCGATCAGCACCGCGTGGCGGCCGCCGCCGCTGAGGAAGGTGGTCCGCGCGCGGTCGATCAACGAGGCGGCGGGAGACGGCTCGGGCGACACCGACAGCGTGCCCGCCTCGATGCGGCCGGCGTCCAGGAGATCGCCGATGAGGCCGCGCATGTGTCCGGCCTGATCGTGGATGATCCGGTGGAACTCGCGCATCTCGGCCGGGTCGAGTTCCGCCGCGTCCTCCAGCAGCGTGGCGGCCGAGCCGCGCACGGCGGCGAGCGGCGCCCTCAGTTCGTGACTCACCATCCCGAGGAAGGACGCTCGCTGGCGCTCGAGTTCCCGCAAGGGAGCGAGATCCTGCATGGTGACGACGACCGACGCGACTCCCTGCCCGGCCGGCGGGCGGATGGGCGTCACGTTGAGCAGCGTCGTGACACTGCGCCCGCCGGGCACGGAGAGTTCGACTTCTTCGGCGCGCACCATCCCCGCGTTGGCGATCGCCTCCGGCACGGAAACTCCGCTGAGGCCGATCTCGCGTCCGTCGGCGAAGCGGCAGGCGACGACGCCGAGCAGCTCATCGAGGGGGCGGCCCGGAACACGCAGGTCCGCGACGATGCGCCGCGCCGCGTCGTTGACAAGCACCGGTCGGACCTTCCTCGCGTCGAACACGACGACGCCGACCGGCGAGGTGTCGACGAGCGCCCGAAGCCGGGCGCCGGCGCTCCGCTCGGCGCGATGCGCGCGAGCGTTGGCGATGGCCACGGCGACCTGCGCGGCGAAGAGCGCCAGCACTTCCTCGTCCTCCGCCCCGAAGGCCGGCGCGCCCCGCTTGCCGGCGACGAAGACGTGGCCCTCGTAGCGGCTGGCGCGGCGAATGGGCATGGCGTGGAAGGAGTCCGAGAGCATGAGTTCCGGGGAGAAGCCCTGGGACCGCACGAACGCCGGAAAGTCGTTCACGCGCAGGGGCTCCGGGAGATCGCGCAGGCGCTCGAAGAACCTGGGACCGTCCTTCCAGCCGACCAGCCGTTCGTACTCCTCGCCCGTGAATCCGGAGGCAAGGACGTTGCGGATCGCCTTGTCGTCGTTCACCGTGACGATGAAGCCGTAGCGGGCGCCGGTGAGCGCGCGGGCGCTGTCGATGGCCTCCTGCAGGACGGTTCTGACGCTGAGGCTGGAAGTCACGCGAAGGATCGCGGAACTCAGTTCGGAGAACGGAACTCGTCCGGGGCGGCGCCGGCGGCCTCGGTTCGAATGTGGTCTTGGTCGCGGCATCGGTCGGAGGCGCAGCAGTGCTCGTCCTGCCCCCGGCTCTTCCTTACACCAAGTTCAACATGCCGCGCCACTCCCGATTTGTAGATGTATTTCCGCTCCACTACACGAATCTGAGCAGAAAACAGCAATGAAAACTAATCAAGCACCACATATCCCATTTTGTAGGTAGAGAGAAACGGAAGCGCCGAACAGCGCCCCGGCGTCGACAGCCGCCGGAAGACGGACACGGGTGGCCGTTTCCTGACTCGTTCTACACGGCGAGCGCCCGCGCTCTTCGAGAGGTCCGCGGGAGACCCTCTCATCGCGCTTCTCGCCGCTTCCGGGCTGCCCGACCGGCAGCGCCTCGAAGCCTGCCTCGGCTTTACGCAAAACACACGGAAATGGGGGGGGGCACACGACCTATTTACTGCCGATCTTGTCAGGCTTGGAAGCAAGCGCCATTTGAAGTTTCGACCTGCGTTCAGAGCAGGCGAAACACCTGCTTTCAACGTGACTCCCAGGCCCCAATTCCACCGGCGGAAGCTCCGTTCCCTCAGCCGCGCGTCGGTCTGGCTCGCCGCGTCGATTCTGACCCTTCTAGGCCAGGCCGCCGAGGGCCAGACCTATCCGATCCCTACCGTCCAGTGGTACGCAGACTCCTTCGATGCGCCGACCTCGAACCAGACCAAGACGGCCAGCGAAGGCCAGACGGTGGCGCTGTTCATCCAACTCACGGACGTCACCCAGAAGTGGATCGACCAGAACCTGTCGATCACCATGAGCCTCACGACCAGGGGAGACGCAACGAGCGGCGCCGACTACTCGTCTCTCGGCCTCACCCCCGCCGTCACGGTGGACGCCGTCAACCGATTCGCCAAGGTCCAACTGGAGATCCTCGACGATGCGCTAGTCGAGGGGTACGAGACGGTGACCGTGTGCTTCGATCCCGTCGACGGACAGGCGGTGAGCTACTACGTCGCCAAGTCGTGCGCGCACGTCCGCATCCGGGACACCGACCGCGTCTACGTGACCCTCGGGCAGGACGCCGGCGCAGCGACTGTCGCGGAAGGCGCGGCGGCGTCGTTCACCGTGACACTGGAGCACTATCAAACACTGGTCACGGGGGTCTCGCTGAACGTGAAGGCGACCAACGGAAAGGCCAGCGCCGATGACTACACGCTGGTGAACCAAAGCCTCTACTTCGCTCCGTCGAGCCAACCCTTGGTGCCCCTGTCCAGGACGGTGACTTTGCGGACGACCCAGGACGAGGTGGCGGAGGGCGACGAGGACCTGTCGATCTCGATCTCTCTTAGCTCCCCGGACACGAACCCCTTCAGGGACTCGATCACGTTCGTGCGGAAGGAGAAGCGCGTGGTCATCCAGGACGACGACGTGGCGAGGCTGACGCTGACGCCGCCTTCCGAAGCCGTCGTGGAAGGGAATCCGGCGGTGTTCACGTTCTCGCTGACGAAACCCTCGGACCGTCCCATCGCCGTCTTCTGGGCATTCGGGTTGCAGTCGACGTTTACCGCCAACAAGTGGAGCGATCTCGACTCGGCCCCCTCCGGGAGTCTCCGCTTGGAAGCCGGCGAGACGACGAAGAGCCTCTCGATACCGACGCTCGACGACGCGGTGACCGAAAACGACGAGTACTTTCTGCTTGACGCAGTTCTCCTCAGGCGGGACCAGCTGGTGGGCGTCGTTGAGTCGAGTGATCTGGTCATCGCGGCAAGGGCGAACATCCTGGACAACGACGTCACGAGCGTGTCCATCGATCCGACTTCCATCAGCGTGACGGAAGGCGGCGCGGCGACCTTCAAGGTGCTGCCGGACGAGCCCGCAAAGGGCAGGGAAGCCAACGTCGAGGTCAGTTGGCAAACCGTCGCGGTCGAGGGCGGAGCGGAAGCCGGCGACGACTACACCGCCGTCGCACCGACCACCGTGACCCTGCTGCCGTCGGACAGGGAGAAGACGATCACGGTGCAGACGACCCAGGACGACGTCATCGAGGTGCCGGAGAGCTTCAAGGTCCGGCTGACCGCGGGCAGCAAGGCCAGCGTGACGACGGCGGAAGCGACCGCGAACATCGCCGACGACGACACCGACACCGTCGTCTCGCTGCTGGGACCGCCGGGGCCGGTGACGGAGGGCGAGACCGCGACGCTGAAGATCGTCAGATCGAAGGCGGCCCAGTTCGAGACGTACGTGACCTACATCGTCCGCGAGGGAACCGCGTCGAGCGCGGACTACACCGTCGCCGAGTCGACCCGGGTGACGTTCGCGCCCGGCGAACTGGAGAAGACGTTCACCATCCAGACCACCGAAGACGACATCGTCGAGGGCCCGGAGACGTTCACCGTCTTCCCGGGCGGCTACGGGGGGATCGCAAAGCCCAGCGGCAGGCCGACGGTCACGATCGCGGACGACGACACGGCGACGCTGGCCGTGTCGGGACCCGCGGCGCCGGTGGCGGAAGGCGACGCGGCGACGTTCACGGTGACCATGTCGAAAGCCGCGTCGACCCAGACGACGGTGTACGTGAGCACGGCGCTCTCCGGGCAGACGCCCGCGGAAGCCAACGACTTCACGGCCAAGTACCTCACGCTGACGTTCGCGCCCGGGGAGAAGACGAAGACGGTCAGCATCCAGACCACCGGGGACGCGCGGGTCGAGGAGGACGAGACGTTCGTCCTGCGCCTGTCGCAACCGGCGCTGCCTGCGGGCGTGACGCTGGGCACCGCGACGGCGACGGCGACCATCGAGGACGACGACGCGCTGACCGCGTCGGTGGCGGACGCAACCGTGTCCGAGTCGGCGGCAAACGCCGCGCTGACCGTGACCCTGAGCCAGGCGCCCGAACGCGCGGTCGCGTTCTCCTGGGCGACGTCGGACGGGACGGCGGCGGCGGGCAGCGACTACACGTCGGCCAGCGGCACGCTGACGATCCCGGCCGGCGCGACCACCGGGACGGTCAACGTGGCGCTGGTGGACGATCGGGTGGACGAGGCGGACAAGACGTTCACCGTGACCCTGAGCGACCCGCAACCGTCGGACCAGGTGACCCTGAGCGATGCCGCCGCCACGGTGACGGTGACCGACGACGAGGACACGCCGACCGTCACGCTGGCCCTGAGCTCGCGCGTCGTAAGCGAGAACGGCGGCTCGACGACGGTGACGGCGGCGCTCAGCGGCGCTTCGAGCGAGGACGTCACCGTGACCGTGGGAACGTCACCGGTGGCGCCCGCGGATACGAACGACTTCACGCAGGCGGGAACGACGCTGACGATCCCGGCGGGCGCCACCAGGAGCACGGGCTCGGTGACGCTGACGGCGGTGGACGACGAGGTCGTCGGCAAGACCAGGAAGGTGACCGTCAGCGGTTCCGTGGCCGGCGGCCGCGGCGTCGCGGCGCCGGCGGCGCTCACGTGGACGATCCTGGAAGACGACACCGCCAGCCTCAGGTTCAGCTCGCAATCGCTCGACGTGGACGAGGGCGAGAAAGCGACCTACACGATCACACTCTCGCGCGCCGCCGACCACGACATCCAGCTCCGTTGCTGGACCAGCTCGAGGAGCTTCGCCACCCCGGGAGTCGACTTCAGCAGAGTGAACATCCGCCTCACCGTCCCTGCCGGCAGCACCTCGGTCGCCTGCGACGTCCAGACCACGGAAGACACCCTGGTGGAGCACTCGGAGGCACTCTCGGTCAACTTCTCACGTACCGGCTCAGCGACCGACGGCATCTTCGCCGCTCCGGGCGGGGACACGGCCACTGGCTGGATCACCGACGACGATTCGGAGACGGTCGGCTTCGATCCCGCGTCGGTCACGGTGGCGGAGGGCGGCAAGGCGTCCTTCACCATCGAGCTGTCGAACGCGGTGAGCGACGACGTCACCGTCAAGGTCGACTGGCAGACCGCCGACGGCACCGCCGCAGCCGGCAGCGACTACACCGCCCAGACCGCGACCACCCTCACGATCGCGGGCGGGGAGACCTCGGCCACCGTGGAAGTCCAGACCACCGCCGACACCCTGGTCGAGGGCGACGAGACCTTCAGCGTCTCCCTGTCCAACGTGAACGCCGTCGTGTCGAGCGTCACCCTGGACACGGACACGGCGACCGCCACCGCGACGATCACCGACGACGACACGGCGACGCTCGACCTCGATCCCGCGTCCGTCACCGTCGCCGAGGGCGGCGCCGCCTCGTTCACCGTCGTGCTCTCCCAGGTCGCCGACAGCGACGTGACGTTCTCGTGGCAGACCGCCGACGGCACCGCCGCAGCCGGCAGCGACTACACCGCGCAGGCCGCGACCACCGCGACGATCGCCGCCGGCGACACCACGGCAACCCTGGAGGTCGCCACCACCGACGACGAAGTCGACGAGACCGACGAAACGCTGACGGTCACGATCGCGGCCGACAGCCTGCCAGACGGCGTCACGCTGGGGACCTCGACCGCCACCGGGACGATCACCGACAACGACACGTCGACGGTGTCGCTGGCGCTCAGTCCGTCGTCGATCACCGAGGACGGCGGCTCGGCCACGGTGACCGCGACCCTGAGCGCCGAGTCCAGCAAGGACGTGACGCTGGCGGTGGCGGCCATCGCCGTGTCGCCGGCGGTGGCGGGCGACTTCACGCTGAGCACCAACAAGAAGCTCACGATCGCCGCCGGCGCCACGACCAGCACCGGCACGGTGACGGTCGCCGCGGTCGACAACGACGTGGACGCGCCGGACAAGGAAGTCAGGATCTCGGCGACCGCTTCCGGCGGCCACGGCATCGGCGCGCCGCCGAGCCAGACCCTGACGATCACCGACGACGAGGGCGCGCCCACCGTGTCGCTGGTGCTGGGCTCGTCGTCCGTCGACGAGGACGGCGGATCGACCGCCGTCACCGCGACCCTGAGCGCCGTGTCGAGCGAAGACGTGACGCTGACCGTTTCGGCGTCGCCCGTGTCGCCGGCGGTGGCGGGCGACTTCAGCCTCAGCGCCAACAAGGAGCTGACGATCGCGGCGGGTTCGAAGACGAGCACCGGCACGGTGACGATCGCGGCGGTCGACAACGGCGTCGACGCCCCCGACAAGGAGGTCACGGTCTCCGCCGCCGTCTCCGGCGGCAACGGCGTCGCCGCGCCGGCGAACCAGACCCTGACGATCGCCGACGACGAGGACACGCCCACCGTGTCGCTGGTCCTGGCCTCGTCGTCCATCGGCGAGGACGGCGGCTCGACCGCCGTGACGGCGACCCTGAGCGCGGTATCGAGCGAAGACGTGACCCTGACCGTCTCCGGAGCGCCTGTGTCGCCGGCGGTGGCGGGCGACTTCAGTCTCAGCGCCAACAAGGAGTTGACGATCGCGGCGGGATCGACCACCAGCACCGGAGCGGTCACGATCACCGCCGCCGACAACGGCGTGGACGCCCCCGACAAGGAGGTCACCGTCTCCGCCACGGTCTCCGGCGGCAACGGCGTCGCCGCGCCGGCGGACCAGACCCTGACCATCACCGACGACGACACGGCGACGGTCTCGCTGGCGCTGGGATCCTCGTCGATCGACGAGAGCGGAGGCTCGACCGCCGTCACCGCGACCCTGAGCACGCCGTCCAGCCAGGAAGTGACGCTGGCGGTGGCGGCCATCGCCACGTCGCCGGCGGTGGCGGGCGATTTCACGCTGAGCGCCAACAAGAAGCTCACCATCGCCGCAGGCGCCACGACGAGCACCGGCACGGTGACGATCACCGCCGTCGACAACGATGTGGACGCGCCGGACAAGGAGGTCAAGATCTCGGTGACCGTTTCCGGCGGCAACGGCATCGCCGCGCCGGCGAGTCAGACGCTGACGATCGCCGACGACGACACGGCAACGGTCTCGCTGGCGCTGGGATCCTCGTCGATCGACGAGAACGGAGGCTCGACCGCCGTCACCGCGACCCTGAGCACGCCGTCCAGCCAGGAAGTGACCCTGACCGTGTCCGCCGCGGCCGTGTCGCCGGCGGTGGCGGGCGACTTCAGCCTGAGCGACAACAAGAAACTCACCATCGCGGCGGGGTCCACGACGAGCACGGGCACGGTGACGATCACCGCCGTCGACAACACGGTGGACGCGCCGAACAAGGAGGTGACGGTCTCAGCCGCCGTCGCCGGCGGCAACGGCGCCGCCGCGCCGTCCGACGTGACCCTGACGATCGCCGACAACGACACGGCAACGGTCTCCCTGGTCCTGGGTTCGTCGGCGATCGACGAGGACGGCGGCTCGACCGCCGTCACCGCGACCCTGAGCACGCCCTCCAGCCAGGAGGTCACCCTGACGGTGTCCGCGACGCCCGCATCGCCGGCGGTGGCCGGCGACTACACGCTGAGCACGAACAGGAAGCTCACCATCGCCGCCGGCTCCACCGCCAGCACCGGCACCGTGACGATCGCCGCCGTCGACAACGACGTCGATTCGCCCGACAAGGAGGTCACCGTCTCGGCGACCGTCTCGGGCGGCAACGGCGCCGCCGCGCCTTCCGACGTGACCCTGACGATCACCGACGACGAGGACGTGCCGACGGCGGCCCTGGTTCTGGGCTCGACTTCCATCGGTGAAGACGGCGGATCGACCGCGGTCACGGCGACCCTGAGCGCCGTCTCCAGCCAGGACGTCACGCTGACGGTAGCGGCAACGGCGGTGTCGCCCGCGGTAGCGGGCGACTTCAGCCTCAGCACCAACAAAACCCTGACCATCGCAGCGGGCTCGACGAGCAGCACGGGGGCCGTGACGATCACCGCGGTCGACAACGATGTCGACGCGCCCGACAAGGAGGTCACCGTGTCCGCCACCGCCTCCGGCGGCAACGGCGTCGCGGCGCCCTCCGACCAGACCCTGACGATCACCGACGACGACACGGCGACGGTGTCCCTGGAGCTCGGGTCGTCGTCGATCTCCGAGAACGGCGGCTCAACCACGGTGACCGCGACCTTGAGCATCGCGTCGAGCGAAGCGCTCGTGTTGACCGTGTCTTCCGCGCCGAAGGCGCCCGCCGTGTCGGCGGACTTCACCCAGACCGGCACGACGCTGACGATTGACGCGGGAGCGACGACGAGCACCGGCACCGTGACGATCAAGGCGGCGGACAACGCGGTCGACGCGCCCGACAAGGAGGTCACCGTCAGCGCCACCGTCACCGGCGGCAACGGAGTGCGGGCGCCGCCGTCGCGGGTCGTGACGATCACCGACGACGAGGACACGCCGACTGTGGCGCTCGTGCTGAGTCCGTCGTCGATCGACGAGGACGGCGGCGCCACGACGGTCACGGCGACGCTGAGCGCGCCGTCCAGCGCCGCGACCACGCTGACCGTGTCTTCGGCGGCAGTATCGCCCGGGGTAGCCGACGACATCAGTCAGAGCGGAACGAAACTGACGATCGCGGCGGGAGCGACGACGAGCACCGGCGCCGTGACGATCACCGCCGTCGACAACGATGTCGACGCGCCGAACAAGAACGTCACCGTTAGCGCGACGGTGTCCGGCGGCAACGGCGTGGCGGCGCCGGCCGATCAGACGCTCACGATCAACGACGACGACACGGCGACGGTCTCCCTGATCCTTGGTTCGTCGTCAATCTCCGAGAACGGCGGCTCCACGGCCGTGAAGGCGACGCTGAGCACGGAGTCGAGCCAGGCAGTGGTCGTGACCGTCTCGGCTGCTCCGGTGTCGCCGGCCGTGGCGGGCGACTACACGCTGAGCGCCAACAAGAAGCTCACCATCGCCGCCGGAGCGACGACCAGTACGGGCTCCGTGACGATCACTGCTGCGGACAACGCCGTCGACGCACCCAACAAGAGCGTCACAGTCTCCGGCACGGCAACAGGCGGCAACGGAATCGCCGCGCCCTCCGACGTGACCCTGACGATCGCGGACAACGAGGACACGCCGACGGTGACCCTGGCGTTGAGTTCGTCGTCGGTCACCGAGGACGGCGGCTCCAGCACGGTCACGGCAACACTCAGCGCCGTCTCGAGCGCGGACGTGACGCTCACCGTTTCCGCAGCCGCGGTGTCGCCTGCCGTGGCCGGGGACTTCACGCTCAGCACGAACAAGAAGCTCACCATCGCGGCGGGTTCCACGACCAGCACGGGAGCCGTGACGATCACGGCGGTCAACAACGATGTCGACTCTGCCACCAAGAGCGTCACCGTGGCGGCCGCCGTCTCGGGCGGCAACGGCGTCGCCGCGCCGGCCAACCAGACCTTGACGATCACAGACGACGACACGCGGACGGTGTCGCTGGCCCTGGGCTCCTCCTCCATCGACGAGGACGGGGGCTCCACGACGGTGAAGGCGACACTCAGTGCCGTATCGACCCAGGAGGTCGTCGCGACCGTCTCCGCCGCAGCGGTCTCGCCGGCGGTGGCAGGCGACTTCAGCCTCAGCACCAACAAGAAGCTGACCATCGCCGCGGGGGCGACGACCAGCACCGGCACCGTGACGATCACCGCCGTCGACAACGATGTCGACGCCCCCAACAAGAGCGTCACCGTCTCCGCAACCGCGACCGGCGGCCACGGAGTCGCCGCTCCCTCCGATCAGACCCTGACGATCGCGGACGACGACACCGCGACGGTCTCCCTAGTCCTGGCCTCGTCGTCGATCGACGAGGACGGCGGCTCGACGGCGGTCAAGGCGACCTTGAGCACGGAGTCGAGCGAGGCGGTGGTCGTGACCGTCTCGACTGCTCCGGTGTCGCCGGCGGTGGCAGGCGACTACACGCTGAGCGCTAACAAGAAGCTCACCATCGCCGCCGGCACCAAGACCAGCACAGGGACCGTGACCGTGACTGCCGTCGACAACGCCGTCGACGCGCCCGACAAGAGCGTCACCGTGTCCGCGACCGCGACCGGCGGCAACTCGATCGCCGCGCCGTCCGACGTGACGTTGACCATCGCTGACGACGAGGACACGCCGACCGTCTCCCTGGTCATGAGTTCGTCGTCGGTTTCCGAAGACGGCGGCTCCACCTCTGTCACGGCAACCCTGAGCGCCGTCTCCAGTCAAGCCGTGGTTGTGACGGTCTCGGCTGCTCCGGTGTCCCCGGCCGTAGCGGGGGACTTCACGCTCAGCACCAACAAGACCCTTACGATCGCGGCGGGGACGACAACGAGCACGGGCGCCGTAACGATCACCGGCGTTGACAACTCGGTGGACGCACCGAACAAGAATGTGACTGTGTCCGGCGCCGTTTCGGGCGGCAACGGCGTCGCCGCCCCCTCTGACGTGACGCTGACGATCAGCGACGACGAAGGCACGCCGACGGCGACTCTGGTCCTGAGCTCGTCGTCGGTCACCGAGAACGGCGGCTCCAGCACGGTCACGGCGACGCTCAGCGCCGTCTCCAGCGCGGACGTGACCCTCACCGTCTCCGCGACCGCCGTGTCGCCGGCCGTGGCTGGCGACTACACGCTCAGCACCAACAAGAAGCTCACCATCGCGGCGGGCTCGAAGACCAGCACCGGCACGGTGACGCTCGTGGCCGTAAACAACGACGTCGACTCGGCCACCAAGAGCGTCACCGTCTCGGCCGCCGTCTCGGGCGGCAACGGTGTCTCGGCCCCGGCCAACCAGACCCTGACGATCACCGACGACGACACGCGGACGGTGTCCCTGGTCCTGGGCTCTTCCTCCATCGACGAGGACGGCGGCTCCACGACGGTGAAGGCGACGCTCAGTGCCGTATCGACCCAGGAGGTCGTCGTGACGGTCTCCGCCTCGGCCGTGTCGCCGGCGGTGGCAGGCGACTTCTCTCTCAGCGCCAACAAGAAGCTGACCATCGCAGCCGGCGCCACGACGAGCACCGGGACCGTGACGATCACAGCGGTCGACAACGACGTCGACGCGCCCAACAAGAGCGTCACCGTCTCGGCCACGGCGACGGGCGGCCACGGAGTCGCCGCCCCCTCCGATCAGACCCTGACGATCGCGGACGACGACACCGCGACGCTCTCCCTGGTCCTGGCATCGTCGTCGATCGACGAAGACGGCGGCTCGACGGCGGTCAAGGCGGCGCTGAGCACCGAGTCGAGCGAGGCGGTGGTCGTGACCGTCTCGGCGGCCCCGGTATCGCCGGCCGTGGCGGGCGACTACACGCTCAGCGCCAACAAGAAACTGACGGTCGCCGCCGGCACCAAGACCAGCACAGGCACGGTGACCATCACGGCGGTCGATAACGCCGTGGACGCGCCCAACAAGAGCGTCACCGTTTCTGGCGCGGCGACGGGCGGCAATGCAATCGCCGCCCCCTCCGATGTAACGCTGACGATCAACGACGACGAGGACACGCCCACGGTGTCGCTGGCGCTGAGTCCCTCCGCGATCTCCGAGGACGGCGGCTCGACGACGGTCACGGCAACCCTTAGCGCCGTCTCCAGCGCGGACGTGGTCCTTACCGTCTCCGCTTCGCCGGTGTCGCCGGCCGTGTCCGGGGACTACACCCTCAGCGCCAACAAGACCCTCACGGTCGCAGCGGGATCCACGACCAGCACCGGCACGGTGACGATCACCGGCGTCGACAACGACGTCGACGCCCCCGACAAGAGCGTCACCGTCTCGGCAACCGCGACGGGCGGCAACGGTCTCTCGGCGCCGTCGAACGCGACCCTGACGATCAACGACGACGAAGGCACGCCGACGGCGACCCTGGTCCTGAGCTCGTCGTCGATCACCGAGAACGGCGGCTCCAGCACTGTCACGGCGACGCTAAGCGCGGTCTCCAGCGCCGACGTGACCCTGACCGTCTCCGCCGCCGCCGTGTCGCCGGCGACTTCTTCCGACTTCACGTTGAGCACCAACAAGACCCTGACCATCGCGGCGGGCTCCACCACCAGCACCGGCACGGTGACGCTCGTGGCCGTAAACAACGACGTCGACTCGGCCACCAAGAGCGTCACCGTGTCGGCCGCCGTCTCCGGCGGCAACGGCGTTGCGGCGCCGGCCAACCAGACCCTGACGATCACCGACGACGACACGCGGACGGTGTCGCTGGCCCTGGGCTCCTCCTCCATCGACGAGGACGGCGGCTCCACGACGGTGAAGGCGGCACTGAGTGCCGTATCGAGCCAGGAGGTCGTCGTGACGGTCTCCGCCGCGGCGGTTTCGCCGGCCGTGGCCGCGGACTTCTCTCTCAGCAGCAACAAGAAGCTGACCATCGCCGCCGGCGCCACGACGAGCACCGGGACCGTGACGATCACGGCGGTCAACAACACAGTGGACGCGCCGAACAAGAGCGTCACCGTCTCCGCCACCGCGACCGGCGGCCACGGCTTACCCGCCCCTTCCGATCAGACCCTGACGATCGCCGACGACGACACGGCGACGCTCTCTCTGGTCCTCGGCTCGTCCTCCATCGACGAGGACGGCGGCTCCACGGCCGTAACGGCGACCCTGAGCACGGAGTCCAGCCAGGACGTCACACTGACCGTCTCGGCTGCTCCGGTGTCGCCGGCCGTGGCGGGCGACTACACGCTCAGCACCAACAAGAAGCTCACCATCACTGCGGGATCGAAGACCAGCACCGGCACGGTGACGATCACGGCCGTCGACAACGCCGTTGACGCGCCCAACAAGAGCGTCACCGTCTCCGCAACCGCGACGGGCGGCAACTCGATCGCCGCACCGTCCGACGTGACGCTGACCATCGCGGACGACGAGGACACGCCGACGGTGACACTGGCGCTGAGTCCGTCGTCGATCAGCGAGGACGGCGGCTCAACGACCGTGACGGCCACGCTGGGAGCGGTATCCAGCCAGGCAGTGGTCCTGACTGTGTCGGCTGCTCCGGTGTCCCCAGCGGTGGCAGGCGACTACACGCTGAGCGCCAACAAGACGCTCACCATCACTGCGGGATCGAAGACCAGCACCGGCACGGTGACTGTCACCGCCGTCGACAACTCCGTCGACGCCCCCAACAAGAGCGTCACCGTCTCCGCAACCGCGACGGGCGGCAACGGGGTCGCCGCCCCCTCCGACGTAACGCTGACGATCAACGACGACGAGGGCGCGCCCACCGTGTCGCTGGCGCTGAGTTCTTCGTCGATCACCGAGAACGGCGGTTCCAGCACGGTCACGGCGACGCTCAGCGCCGTGTCCAGCGCCGACGTGACGCTCACCGTCTCCGCGGCCGCGGTATCGCCGGCGACTTCTTCCGACTTCACCCTCAGCACCAACAAGAAGCTCACCATCGCGGCGGGGTCCACGACGAGCACCGGCACGGTGACGATCACGGCCGTCAACAACGACATCGACTCGGCCAGCAAGAGCGTCACCCTGTCGGCGACGGCAACGGGCGGCAACGGGGTTGCGGCGCCATCGAATCAGACTCTGACGATTACGGACGACGACACGCGGACGGTGTCCCTCGTCCTGGGCTCCTCCTCCATCGACGAGGACGGCGGCTCGACGGCCGTGAAGGCGACGCTCAGTGCCGTATCGACCCAGGAGGTCGTCGTGACGGTCTCCGCCGCGGCGGTCTCGCCGGCCGTGGCCGGAGACTTCACGGTGAGCACCAACAAGAAGCTGACCATCGCTGCCGGCGCCACGACCAGCACCGGGACCGTGACGATCACGGCGGTCAACAACACAGTGGACGCGCCGAACAAGAGCGTCACCGTCTCGGCGACCGTCACGGGCGGCCACGGCGCGGCGGCGCCGTCGGATCAGACCCTGACGATCGCGGACGACGACACCGCGACGCTCTCCCTGGTCCTGGCCTCTTCGTCGATCGACGAGGACGGCGGATCCACGGCGGTCGAGGCGACCTTGAGCACGGAGTCGAGCGAGGCCGTGGTCGTGACGGTCTCGGCCGCTCCGGTGTCGCCTGCCGTGGCCGGGGACTTCAGCCTCAGCAGCAACAAGAAGCTGACCATCGCCGCCGGCACCAAGACGAGCACCGGGACCGTGACCGTGACCGCAGTCGACAACGCCGTCGACGCGCCCGACAAGAGCGTCACCGTCTCCGCCACCGCGACGGGCGGCAACTCGATCGCCGCGCCGTCCGACGTGACCTTGACCATCGCGGACGACGAAGACACGCCGACGGCCACCCTGGCGCTGAGTCCGTCGTCGATCGACGAGGATGGTGGCTCGACCACGGTCACGGCGAGCCTGAGCGCGGTTTCGAGCCAGACGGTGGTGGTGACGGTTTCGGCCTCTCCGGTGTCGCCGGCGGTGGCAGGGGACTACACGCTCAGCACCAACAAGAAGCTGACCATCGCCGCAGGGTCCAAGACCAGCACCGGGACCGTGACGATCACGGCGGTCGACAACGACGTGGACGCTCCGAACAAGGGCGTCACCGTCTCCGCCGCCGCCACAGGCGGCAACGGCGTCGCCGCTCCAGCCGATAAGACCCTGACGATCAACGACGACGACGGTACGCCCACCGTCTCCCTGGTGCTGAGTTCGTCGTCGATCACCGAGAACGGCGGCTCCAGCACGATCACTGCAACCCTGAGCGCGGTCTCGAGCGCGGACGTCACGCTGACGGTCTCCGCGGCCGCAGTGTCGCCGGCGACTTCGTCCGACTTCAGCCTGAGCACGAACAAGAAGCTCACCGTCGCAGCCGGCGCCACCACGAGTACCGGCGCCGTGACGATCACGGCCGTCAACAACGACATCGACTCGGCCAGCAAGAGCGTCACGGTCTCGGCCGCCGTCTCCGGCGGCAACGGCGTCGCCGCGCCGTCGAACCAGACCCTGACGATCACCGACGACGACACGCGGACCGTGTCGCTGGTCCTGGGCTCGTCGTCGATCGACGAAGACGGCGGCTCGACGACGGTGAAGGCGACCCTGAGTGCCGTCTCCACCGCGGACGTTGTGGTGACGGTCTCCGCCGCGGCGGTCTCGCCGGCCGTGGCTGGGGACTTCAGCCTAAGCACGAACAAGAAGCTGACCATCGCCGCCGGCACCACGACGAGCACGGGCACGGTGACGATCACGGCGGCCAACAACGATGTCGATGCACCGAACAAGAGCGTCACCGTCTCGGCCACGGCGACCGGCGGCCACGGAGTCGCCGCCCCCTCCGATCAGACCCTGACGATCGCGGACGACGACACCGCGACGCTCTCCCTGGTCCTGGCATCGTCGTCGATCGACGAAGACGGCGGCTCGACGGCGGTCAAGGCGGCGCTGAGCACCGAGTCGAGCGAGGCGGTGGTCGTGACCGTCTCGGCGGCCCCGGTGTCGCCGGCCGTGGCGGGCGACTACACGCTGAGCGCCAACAAGAAACTGACGATCGCCGCCGGCACCAAGACCAGCACAGGGACCGTGACGATCACGGCCGTCGACAACTCGGTGGACGCGCCCGACAAGAGCGTCACCGTCTCCGCCACCGCGACGGGCGGCAACTCGATCGCCGCGCCGTCCGACGTGACCTTGACCATCGCGGACGACGAGGACACGCCGACGGTCTCCCTAGCGCTGGGCTCGTCGTCGATCAGCGAGGACGGGGGTTCGACCACTGTCACGGCAACCCTTAGCGCTGTCTCCAGCGCGGACGTGGTCCTTACCGTCTCGGCTGCTCCGGTGTCGCCGGCCGTGGCGGGGGACTACACGCTCAGCACCAACAGGAAGCTGACCATCGCAGCGGGCTCGACGACCAGCACCGGCGCCGTGACGATCACGGCCGTCAACAACGATGTCGACGCCCCGAACAAGAGCGTCACCGTGTCCGCCACGGCCACAGGCGGCAACGGCGTCGCTGCGCCGTCCAACCAGACCCTGACGATCAACGACGACGAGGGCGCGCCGACGGTGAGCCTGGCGCTGAGCTCGTCATCGATCACCGAGAACGGCGGCTCCACGACCGTGACGGCCTCCCTGAGCGCGGTGTCCAGCGCGGACGTGACCCTTACCGTCTCCGCGGCCGCAGTGTCGCCGGCGACCTCTTCCGACTTCACGCTCACCACCAACAGGAAGCTCACCATCGCGGCGGGCTCGAAGACCAGCACCGGCACGGTGACGATCACGGCCGTAAACAACGACGTCGACTCGGCCAGCAAGAGCATCACCGTCTCCGCGACGGCGACGGGCGGCAACGGCGTCTCGGCCCCGTCGAACCAAACCCTGACGATCACGGACGACGACACGCGGACCGTGTCGCTGGCCTTGGGCTCCTCCTCCATCGACGAGGACGGCGGCTCGACCGCCGTGAAGGCGACACTCAGTGCCGTATCGACCCAGGAAATCGTGGTCACGGTCTCCGCCGCGGCGGTCTCGCCGGCGGTGGCAGGCGACTTCAGCCTCAGCACCAACAAGAAGCTGACCATCGCCGCGGGGGCGACGACCAGCACCGGCACCGTGACGATCACCGCCGTCGACAACGATGTCGACGCCCCCAACAAGAGCGTCACCGTCTCCGGCACGGCGACCGGCGGCCACGGTGTCGCCGCCCCCTCCGATCAGACCCTGACGATCACGGACGACGACACGGCGACCGTGTCGCTGGTCCTGGCCTCGTCGTCGATCAGCGAGGACGGAGGCTCGACGGCGGTCAAGGCGACCTTGAGCACGGAGTCGAGCCAGGACGTCACGCTGACCGTCTCGGCTGCTCCGGTGTCGCCGGCCGTGGCAGGCGACTACACGCTGAGCGCCAACAAGAAGCTGACGATCGCCGCCGGCACCAAGACCAGCACCGGCACGGTGACCATCACGGCCGCCGACAACGCCGTTGACGCGCCCGACAAGAGCGTCACCGTTTCGGCGACAGCCTCCGGCGGCAACAACGTCGCCGCCCCCTCCGATGTGACGCTGACGATCAACGACGACGAGGACACGCCGGCGGTCTCCCTGGCGCTCAGTTCGTCGTCGATCTCCGAGAACGGCGGCTCGACGACGGTCACGGCGAGCCTGAACCGGACGTCGAGCCAGGCGGTGGTGGTGACGGTCTCCGCTTCCCCGGTGTCGCCGGCCGTGGCGGGAGACTTCTCCCTAAGCACGGACAAGAAGCTGACGATCGCTGCGGGATCCAAGACCAGCACCGGCACCGTGACCATCACGGCTGTCGACAACGATGTCGACGCACCCAACAAGAGCGTCACCGTGTCCGCCACGGCCACAGGCGGCAACGGCGTCGCTGCGCCGTCCAACCAGACCCTGACGATCAACGACGACGAGGGCGCGCCCACCGTGTCGCTGGCGCTGAGTTCTTCGTCGATCACCGAGAACGGCGGCTCCAGCACGGTCACGGCGACGCTCAGCGCCGTCTCCAGCGCGGACGTGACGCTCACCGTCTCCGCGGCCGCGGTATCGCCGGCGACTTCTTCGGACTTCACCCTCAGCACGAACAAGACCCTGACCATCGCGGCGGGGGCAACCACGAGCAGCGGCACGGTGACGATCACGGCCGTCAACAACAACGTCGACTCGGCCAGCAAGAGCGTCACCGTGTCGGCCGCCGTCTCGGGCGGCAACGGCGTCGCCGCGCCGGCCAACCAGACCCTGACGATCACCGACGACGACACGCGGACGGTGTCCCTGGTCCTGGCCTCGTCCTCCATCGACGAAGACGGCGGCTCCACGACCGTGAAGGCGACGCTCAGTGCCGTATCGAGCCAGGAGGTCGTCGTGACGGTCTCCGCCGCGGCGGTTTCGCCGGCCGTGGCCGCGGACTTCTCTCTCAGCAGCAACAAGAAGCTGACCATCGCCGCCGGCGCCACGACGAGCACCGGGACCGTGACGATCACGGCGGTCAACAACACAGTGGACGCGCCGAACAAGAGCGTCACCGTCTCGGCAACCGTCACGGGCGGCCACGGCGCGGCGGCGCCGTCCGATCAGACGCTGACGATCGCGGACGACGACACGGCTACGGTGTCGCTGGTCCTCGGCTCGTCGTCGATCGACGAGGACGGTGGCTCGACGGCCGTGAAGGCGACACTGAGCACGGAGTCGAGCCAGGCCGTCGTCGTGACGGTCTCGGCGGCTCCGGTATCTCCGGCCGCCGCAGGCGATTACACGCTAAGCGCCAACAAGAAGCTGACGATCGCTGCCGGGTCGAAGACGAGCACCGGGAGCGTGACCGTCACCGCGGTCGATAACGCGGTGGACGCGCCGGACAAGAGCGTCACCGTTTCGGCGACAGCCTCAGGCGGCAACAACGTCGCCGCCCCCTCCGATGTAACGCTAACGATCGACGACGACGAGGACACGCCGACGGTCTCTCTGGCGCTGGGGTCGTCGTCGATCTCCGAAGACGGCGGCTCCACCACTGTCTCGGCGACACTGAACGCCGTCTCGAGCCAGGCGGTTGTGGTGACGGTCTCTGCCTCTCCGGTCTCGCCGGCCGTGGCCGGGGACTTCTCTCTCAGCGCCAACAAGACCCTGACCATCGCAGCGGGATCCACGACCAGTACCGGCACGGTGACGATCACCGCGGTCAACAACGACGTCGACGCACCCAACAAGAGCGTCACCGTCTCGGCAACCGCGACGGGCGGCAACGGGGTGTCGGCGCCGTCGAATCAGACGCTGACGATCAACGACGACGAGGGCGCGCCGACAGTGGCCCTGGTCCTGAGCTCCTCCTCGATCACCGAGAACGGCGGCTCCACGACCGTGACGGCCTCCCTGAGCGCCGTCTCGAGCGCGGACGTGACGCTGACCGTCTCCGCGGCCGCGGTATCGCCGGCGACTTCTTCCGACTTCACCCTCAGCACCAACAAGAAGCTGACCATCGCGGCCGGCTCAAAGACCAGCACCGGCACGGTGACGATCACGGCCGTAAACAACGACGTCGACTCGGCCAGCAAGAGCGTCACCGTGTCGGCCGCCGTCTCCGGCGGCAACGGCGTCTCGGCGCCGTCGAACCAGACCCTGACGATCACCGACGACGACACGCGGACCGTGTCGCTGGTCCTGGGCTCGTCGTCGATCGACGAAGACGGCGGCTCGACGACGGTGAAGGCGACCCTGAGTGCCGTCTCCACCGCGGACGTTGTGGTGACGGTCTCCGCCGCGGCGGTCTCGCCGGCCGTGGCTGGGGACTTCAGCCTAAGCACGAACAAGAAGCTCACCATCGCAGCCGGCGCCACGACGAGCACAGGCACGGTGACGATCACGGCGGTCAACAACACGGTCGACGCACCCAACAAGAGCATCACGGTCTCCGGCACGGCGACCGGCGGCAACGGAGTCGCCGCCCCCTCCGATCAGACCCTGACGATCACGGACGACGACACCGCGACTCTCTCCCTCGTCCTCGGCTCCTCCTCGATCGACGAAGACGGCGGCTCGACGGCCGTGAAGGCGACGCTGAACACGGAGTCCAGCCAGGAGGTCGTGGTGACGGTCTCGGCTGCTCCGGTGTCGCCGGCAGTGGCAGGCGACTACACGCTCAGCAGCAACAAGAAGCTCACCATCACTGCGGGATCGAAGACCAGCACCGGCACGGTGACGATCACCGCGGTCGACAACGCGGTGGACGCGCCCGACAAGAGCGTCACCGTGTCCGCAACCGCGACGGGCGGCAACTCGATCGCCGCACCGTCCGACGTGACCTTGACCATCGCGGACGACGAGGACACGCCGACCGTCTCCCTGGTCCTGAGTTCGTCGTCGGTTTCCGAAGACGGCGGATCCAGCACTGTCACGGCAACCCTGAGCGCCGTGTCCAGTCAGGCCGTGGTAGTGACCGTCTCCGCTTCTCCGGTATCGCCGGCGGTGGCCGGGGACTTCAGTCTCAGCGCCAACAAGGCCCTCACGATCGCGGCCGGTTCCAAGACCAGCACCGGCGCCGTGACGATCACCGCGGTCAACAACTCCGTCGACGCGCCCAACAAGAGCGTCACCGTCTCGGCGACAGTCACGGGCGGCAACGGCGCCGCCGCGCCGTCGAATCAGACGCTGACGATCAACGACGACGAGGGCGCGCCAACGGTGAGTCTGGCGCTGAGCTCCTCGTCGATCACCGAGGACGGCGGCTCCAGCACGGTCACGGCGACGCTCAGCTCGGTCTCCAGCGCGGACGTCACGCTCACCGTCTCCGCAGCCGCGGTCTCGCCTGCCACTTCTTCCGACTTCACCCTCAGCACCAACAAGAAGCTGACCATCGCGGCGGGCTCCACCACCAGCACCGGCACGGTGACGATCACGGCCGTCAACAACAACGTCGACTCGGCCAGCAAGAGCGTCACCGTGTCGGCCGCCGTCTCGGGCGGCAACGGCGTCGCCGCGCCGGCCAACCAGACCCTGACGATCACCGACGACGACACGCGAACGGTGTCGCTGACCCTGGGCTCGTCGTCGATCGACGAAGACGGCGGCTCGACCGCCGTGAAGGCGACACTCAGTGCCGTATCGACCCAGGAAATCGTGGTCACGGTCTCCGCCGCGGCGGTCTCGCCGGCGGTGGCAGGCGACTTCAGCCTCAGCACCAACAAGAAGCTGACCATCGCCGCGGGGGCGACGACCAGCACCGGCACCGTGACGATCACCGCCGTCGACAACGATGTCGACGCCCCCAACAAGAGCGTCACCGTCTCCGGCACGGCGACCGGCGGCCACGGTGTCGCCGCCCCCTCCGATCAGACCCTGACGATCACGGACGACGACACGGCGACCGTGTCGCTGGTCCTGGCCTCGTCGTCGATCAGCGAGGACGGAGGCTCGACGGCGGTCAAGGCGACCTTGAGCACGGAGTCCAGCCAGGACGTCACCCTGACCGTCTCGGCTTCTCCGGTGTCGCCAGCCGTGGCGGGGGACTACACCCTCAGCAGCAACAAGAAGCTGACGATCACGGCGGGGTCCAAGACCAGCACCGGCACGGTGACGATCACCGCGGTCGACAACGCGGTGGACGCGCCCGACAAGAGCGTCACCGTGTCCGCAACCGCGACGGGCGGCAACTCGATCGCCGCACCGTCCGACGTGACCTTGACCATCGCGGACGACGAGGACACGCCGACCGTCTCCCTGGTCCTGAGTTCGTCGTCGGTTTCCGAAGACGGCGGATCCAGCACTGTCACGGCAACCCTGAGCGCCGTGTCCAGTCAGGCCGTGGTAGTGACCGTCTCCGCTGCTCCGGTTTCCCCGGCCCTGGCGGGCGACTACACGCTGAGCGCCAACAAGAAGTTGACGATCGCCGCCGGAACCAAGACCAGCACCGGCACGGTGACGATCACCGCGGTCGACAACGACGTCGACGCTCCCAACAAGAGCGTCACGATCTCCGCTACCGTCACAGGCGGCAACGGGATCGGCGCGCCCTCGGACGTGACGCTTGGCATCGCAGACGACGAAGACACGCCCACCGTCTCCCTGGTCCTGAGCTCCTCCTCGATCACCGAGAACGGCGGCTCGACGACCGTGACGGCAAGCCTGAACCGGATCTCGAGCCAGGCCGTGGTGGTGACCGTGTCGGCATCTCCGGTGTCGCCGGCCGTGGCCGGGGACTTCAGTCTCAGCGCCAACAAGGCCCTCACGATCGCGGCCGGTTCCAAGACCAGCACCGGCGCCGTGACGATCACCGCGGTCAACAACTCCGTCGACTCCCCCAACAAGAGCGTCACCGTCTCCGCCTCCGCCTCTGGCGGCAACGGTGTCTCGACGCCGTCGAACGTGACCTTGACGATCAACGACGACGAAGGCGCGCCCACCGTGTCGCTGGTCCTGAGCTCGTCGTCGATCACCGAGAGCGGCGGCTCCAGCACGGTCACCGCGACGCTCAGCGCGGTCTCCAGCGCGGACGTGACCCTGACCGTCTCCGCGAGCGCGGTGTCGCCGGCGACTTCTTCCGATTTCACGCTCAGCGCCAACAAGAAGCTCACCATCGCGGCGGGCTCGAAGACCAGCACCGGCACGGTGACGATCACGGCCGTAAACAACGACGTCGACTCGGCCAGCAAGAGCATCACCGTCTCCGCGACGGCGACGGGCGGCAACGGCGTTGCGGCGCCGGCCAACCAGACCCTGACGATCACCGACGACGACACGCGGACGGTGGCGCTGGCCTTGGGCTCATCCTCCATCGACGAGGACGGGGGCTCCACCGCCGTGAAGGCGACCCTGAGCGCGAGCTCGAGCCAGGAGGTCGTCGTCACGGTCTCCGCCGCGGCCGTATCGCCGGCCGTGGCCGGGGACTTCAGCCTGAGCACGAACAAGAAGCTGACCATCGCGGCGGGGTCCACGACGAGCACCGGCACGGTGACGATCACCGCCGTCGACAACGACGTCGATGCACCCAACAAGAGCGCCACCGTCTCCGCCACGGCGACGGGCGGCCACGGTGTCGCCGCCCCCTCCGATCAGACCCTGACGATCGCGGACGACGACACGGCGACGCTCTCCCTGGTCCTCGGCTCCTCGTCGATCGACGAGGACGGCGGCTCGACTGCGGTCAAGGCGACCTTGAGCACGGAGTCCAGCCAGAACGTCACCCTGACCGTCTCGGCTTCTCCGGTGTCGCCAGCCGTGGCGGGGGACTACACCCTCAGCAGCAACAAGAAGCTGACGATCACGGCGGGGTCCAAGACCAGCACCGGCACGGTGACGATCACCGCGGTCGACAACGCGGTGGACGCGCCCAACAAGAGCGTCACCGTCTCCGCCACCGCCACCGGCGGCAACGGAGTGGCCGCGCCGTCGAACCAGACCCTGACGATCAACGACGACGAGGACACGCCGACGGTCTCCCTGGCGCTGGGATCGTCGGCGGTTTCCGAAGACGGCGGCTCCACCACTGTCACGGCAACCCTGAGCGCCGTGTCCAGTGCGGACGTCACGCTGACCGTCTCCGCTTCGCCGGTGTCGCCGGCCGTAGCGGGGGACTTCACGCTCAGCACCAACAAGACCCTTACGATCGCGGCGGGGACGACAACGAGCACGGGCGCCGTAACGATCACCGGCGTCGACAACAACGTTGACGCCCCGAACAAGAGCGTAACCGTGTCCGCCACGGCCACGGGCGGCAACGGCGTCGCAGCCCCCTCCGACGTAACGCTGACGATCAACGACGACGAGGGCGCGCCAACGGTGAGTTTGGCGCTGAGCTCCTCGTCGATCACCGAGAACGGCGGCTCAAGCACGGTCACGGCGACGCTCAGCGCAGTCTCCAGCGCGGACGTCACGCTGACCGTCTCCGCGGCCGCAGTGTCGCCGGCGACCTCTTCCGACTTCACGCTCAGCACCAACAAGAAGCTCACCATCGCCGCGGGCTCCAAGACCAGCACCGGTACGGTGACGATCACAGCCGTAAACAACGACGTCGACTCGGTCACCAAGAGCGTTACCGTGTCGGCCGCCGTCTCCGGCGGCAACGGAGTCTCGGCCCCGTCGAACCAGACGCTGACGATCACGGACGACGACAAGCGGACGGTGTCGCTGGTCCTGGGCTCGTCCTCCATCGACGAGGACGGCGGCTCGACCACCGTGAAGGCCACCCTGAGCGCCGTCTCCACCGCGGACGTCGTAGTGACCGTCTCCGCCTCGGCGGTAACGCCGGCCGTGGCAAGCGACTTCAGCCTGAGCACGAACAAGAAGCTGACCATCGCGGCGGGGTCCACGACGAGCACCGGCACGGTGACGATCACCGCCGTCGACAACGACGTCGATGCACCCAACAAGAGCGCCACCGTCTCCGCCACGGCGACGGGCGGCCACGGTGTCGCCGCCCCCTCCGATCAGACCCTGACGATCGCGGACGACGACACGGCGACGCTCTCCCTCGTCCTCGGCTCCTCCTCGATCGACGAGGACGGAGGCTCGACGGCCGTGAAGGCGACCTTGAGCACGGAGTCCAGCCAGGACGTCACCCTGACCGTCTCCGCTGCTCCGGTGTCGCCGGCCGTGGCAGGCGACTACACGCTGAGCGCCAACAAGAAGCTCACCATCGCCGCCGGCACCAAGACCAGCACAGGCACGGTGACCATCACGGCCGCCGACAACGACATCGACGCGCCCAACAAGAGCGTCACCGTCTCCGCCACCGCGACCGGCGGCAACGGCGTCGCCGCGCCGGCCAACCAGACCCTGACCATCAACGACGACGACACGGCGACGCTCTCCCTGGTCCTCGGCTCCTCCTCGATCACCGAGAACGGCGGCTCTACGGCCGTCACCGCGACGCTGAGCAAGGAGTCGAGCCAGGCGGTGGTGTTGACAGTCTCCGCTGCACCGGTCTCGCCAGCCGTGGCGGGGGACTACACCCTCAGCACGAACAAGAAGCTGACCATCGCGGCCGGCTCGAAGACCAGCACCGGCACGGTGACGATCACAGCAGTCAACAACTCCGTCGACGCCCCCAACAAGAGCGTCACCGTGTCTGCCGCGGCGACGGGCGGCAACGGGGTCGCCGCTCCCTCCAATGTGACGCTGACGATCACCGACGACGAGGGCGCGCCGACGGTGAGCCTGGCGTTGAGTTCCTCGTCGATCAGCGAGAACGGCGGCTCGACCACGGTCACCGCGACCCTGGGCGCCGTCTCCAGTCAGGCGGTGATCCTGACCGTCTCCGCGTCTCCGGTCTCGCCGGCGACCTCTTCCGACTTCACCCTCAGCGCGAACAAGAAGCTCACGATCGCTGCGGGGTCCAAGACCAGCACCGGCACGGTGACGATCACGGCGGTCAACAACGACGTCGATTCGGCGAGCAAGAGCGTCACCGTGTCGGCCGCCGTCTCCGGCGGCAACGGCGTCTCGGCGCCGGCCAACCAGACCCTGACGATCACGGACGACGACAAGCGGACGGTGTCGCTGGTCCTCGGCTCGTCCTCCATCGACGAGGACGGCGGCTCGACGAGCGTGAAGGCGACCCTGAGCGCAGCATCGGGCCAGGACGTAGTGGTCACGATCTCCGCTTCTCCGAAGTCGCCGGCCGTGGCCGGGGACTTCAGCCTCAGCACGAACAAGAAGCTCACCATCGCCGCCGGAGCGACGACCAGCACGGGCACGGTCACCATCACCGCCGCGGACAACTCCGTGGTGGCGGCCAACAAGAAGGTCACGGTGTCGGCAACCGCGACGGGCGGCAACGGCGTGGCCGCGCCCTCCAACCAGACCCTGACGATCACCGAAGACGACGCCGCGACCCTCGCCTTCGAGTCGGCCACGGTCACGGCGCTAGAAGGCGAGAAGGCGAGCTTCACCGTCAGTCTCAGCAAGACCGTCGCCAGCGACGTCACGTTCTCCTGGAAGACCGCCGACGGCACCGCCACCGCCGGCAGCGACTACACGGCGCAGGCGGCGACCTCGGTCACCCTCTCCCCTGGCGACACCTCCGTGGTCCTGAAGGTTCAAACCACCACCGACGCGGTGCACGAGCGCTTCGAGACGTTCACCGCCACCATCAGCGCCGGCAGTCTGCCAACGGGCGTGAGCCTGGGCACGGCAACTGCCACCGCCACCATTGGCGACGACGCCACAGCGCCCGGCGGGGTCCTGCCCACCGTGTCGCTGGCGCTCGGCTCGTCACCCATCTCCGAGAACGGCGGCTCGACCACGGTCACGGCGAGCCTGAGCGCGGTTTCGAGTCAGGCGGTAACGCTGACTGTCTCCGCCGCCCCGGTCTCGCCAGCGGCAGCAGGGGACTTCACGCTCAGCACGAACAAGAAGCTGACGATCGCCGCCGGCGCCACGACCAGCACCGGGACCGTCACCATCACCGCCGTCGACAACGATGTCGACGCCCCCAACAAGAGCGTCACCGTCTCCGCCACCGCGACCGGCGGCAACGGCGTCGCCGCGCCGTCGAATCAGACGCTGACGATCAACGACGACGACACGGCGACGCTCTCCCTGGTCCTCGGCTCGTCCTCGATCACCGAGAACGGCGGCTCCAGCACGGTCACGGCGACGCTGAGCAAGGCGTCGAGTCAGGCGGCGGTGTTGACGGTTTCGGCCGCTCCGGTGTCGCCTGCGGTGGCAGGCGACTACACGCTGAGCACGAACAAGAAGCTCACCATCGCCGCCGGCGCAACGACCAGCACCGGCACCGTGACGATCACCGCCGTCGACAACGACGTCGACGCGCCGAACAAGAGCGTCACCGTCTCGGCCACCGCGACCGGCGGCAACGGCGTCGCAGCACCGTCGAACCAGACGCTGACGATCAACGACGACGACACCGCGACCCTCTCCCTGGTGCTGGGGTCGGCGTCGATCACCGAGAACGGCGGATCGACGGCCGTCACCGCGACGCTGAGCAAGGAGTCGAGCCAGGCGGTGGTGTTGACGGTTTCGGCCGCACCCGTCTCGCCGGCCGTGGCGGGGGACTACACCCTCAGCACCAACAAGAAGCTCACCATCGCCGCCGGCGCAACGACCAGCACCGGCACCGTGACGATCACAGCGGTCGACAACGATGTCGACGCCCCGAACAAGAGCGTCACCGTCTCGGCAACCGCCACCGGCGGCAACGGCGTCGCCGCGCCGTCGAACCAGACCCTGACCATCACCGACGACGAGGGCGCGCCGACGGTGAGCCTGGCGCTGAGTTCTTCGTCGATCACCGAGAACGGAGGCTCCAGCACGGTCACGGCGACGCTCAGCGCGGTGTCGAGCTCGGACGTCACCCTGACCGTCTCCGCGGCCGCCGTGTCGCCGGCGACTTCTTCCGACTTCACCCTCAGCACCAACAAGAAGCTGACCATCGCGGCCGGGGCAACCACGAGCACCGGCACCGTGACGATCACGGCCGTCGACAACAATGCCGACTCGGCCAGCAAGAGCGTCACCGTGTCGGCCTCCGTCTCCGGCGGCAACAACGTCGCCGCTCCCTCCAACGTGACCCTGACGATCACGGACGACGACACGCGGACCGTGTCCTTGGTCCTGGGCTCCTCCTCGATCAGCGAGAACGGCGGCTCGACCACCGTCAAGGCGACTCTGAGCGCCGTCTCCACCGCAGATGTCACGCTGACCGTCTCCGCGGCGCCCGTCTCGCCGGCAACAGCGTCCGACTTCAGTCTGAGCACGAACAAGAAGCTCACCATCGCCGCCGGGGCAACGACGAGCACGGGCACGGTCACCATCACCGCCGCGGACAACTCAGTGGTGGCGGTCAACAAACAGGTCACGGTCTCCGCCACCGTCTCGGGCGGCAACGGCGTGGCGGCGCCCTCGAACCAGACCCTCACGATTACCGAAGACGACGCCGCGATACTCGCTTTCGGGTCGACCGCGGTGACGGCGGTTGAAGGCGAGAAGGCAAGTTTCACCGTCACCCTCAGCAAGCCCGCCGTCAGCGACGTCACGTTCTCCTGGCAGACCGCCGACGGCACCGCCACCGCCGGCAGCGACTACACGGCACAGGCGGCGACCTCGGTCACCCTCGCCACCGGTACCACCTCCGTGGTCCTGGAGATTCAAACCGCGACCGACAGCGTGTACGAGGGGAGTGAGACGTTCACGGCAACGATCAGCGCCAGCAATCTGCCTACCGGCGTGAGCCTGGGCGCCGCCACCGCGACCGCCACGATTGGCGACGATCCCCAGTCGCCCGGCGGCGTCCTGCCCACCGTGTCGCTGGCGCTCGGCTCGTCCTCTATCGCCGAGAACGGCGGGGCGACGGCCGTCACGGCGACCTTGAGCGCGGTGTCGAGCCAGGCGGTGGTGCTGACGGTTTCGGCTGCACCGGTCTCGCCGGCCGTGGCAGGGGACTTCACGCTCAGCACCAACAAGAAGCTGACCATCGCCGCCGGAGCGACGACCAGCACCGGAACCGTGACGATCACCGCCGTCGACAACGACGTCGACGCCCCCAACAAGAGCGTCACCGTCTCCGCCACCGCCACCGGCGGCAACGGAGTGGCCGCGCCGTCCAACCAGACCCTGACGATCAACGACGACGAGGGCACACCCACCGCCTCCCTCGTCCTGGGCTCGTCGTCGATCACCGAGAACGGCGGCTCGACTACCGTGACTGCGACCCTGAGCGCCGTCTCCAACACGGACGTCACGCTGACTGTCTCCGCTTCTGCCGTGTCGCCGGCAACGGCGTCCGACTTCAGTCTCAGCACGAACAAGACACTCACCGTCGCCGCCGGCGCAACGACCAGCACCGGCACGGTGACCATCACCGCCGTCGACAACGAGGTGGACACCCCGGACAAGCAGGTCACGGTGTCCGCGACCATCTCCGGCGGCAATGGAATCGCGGCACCGGCGAATCAGACGTTGACCATCGAGGACGACGATTCGACAACACGAACACCGCCCGGTTCTCCGTCGACAACGACGCTGTCCATCGGGCCGGCGTCCCAGACGATCACGGAAGGTGAATCGGCTTCATTCACCGTCTCGCTGTCGCAGGTCTTGACCACTGACGTCAGCTTCCACTGCACGACGAGCGACGGGTCGGCGACCGGAGGCGTGGACTACACGGCCGTTTCGGCGCAGATAGACACGATCACGGCCGGCGCGACGGAGATCGTGCTCACCGTTCCGACTTCCGGCGACTCGGATGAAGAGGGCGAGGAGACCTTCACGATGACGATGGCGGCGGACGACCTGCCTGCCGGCGTGACGCTCGGCAGCACCACCGTCACCGTGACGATCACCGACGATGGGCAGGAGCCGGAGTCTGCACCGGCACCTCCGCCCCCTCCAAGCCCGGTGCTGTCGATCGATTCCCCGGATCAGACCGTGTCCGAAGGTCAGGTCGCCAGGGTTACGGTCTCCCTCTCCAGGCCGCTAGCCAACGACCTCTCCTTCTTGTGGGCCACTGAGAACGGAACTGCAAGGGCACGCGCCGACTATCGCGGCCCACGGTCGACCGCCACCGCCGTCATCGCCGCGGGCGAGACCTCCACGACACTCGCCATCCGGACCGTCGACGACACCGACATGGAGGAGAACGAGACCTTCGCGATCGTGCTGATCGCCGACGATGTGCCCGCCGACGTCGACATTGGCGCGAACCGCGCCACTGTCACGATCGTGGACGATGACGAGGCGGTCCTGTCGATCGGTCCCGCGTCGCAAGCCGTCGCCGAAGGCGAAGCCGCCGCCCTCACCGTGTCCCTATCCTCGCCCGTGTCGAGCGACGTCAGCTTTTCCTGGCGAGCCGACGAAGGCTCGGCCACGGCGGAAGCCGACTTCACCGCGACGCCCGACGGAACCGTGACGATCACCGCCGGCGAGACCGAGGCCACCCTCACGATCCCGACCGCCGGCGACGACCTCGTCGAAGGTGAGGAGACCTTCACCGTGCGACTGAGCGCATCCTCGCTACCCGACCGGTGCGTGCTCGGCGCCACCGAGGCCACGGTCACGATCAAGGACGACGACAGGGCGACCCTGTCCATCTCCGACGTCTCCGTCGACGAGGGCGACACGGCGTCGGTCACCGTCTCGATCTCCGGCACCCTCGCTAGCGAACTCGCCCTCGGCTGGCAAACGACCGACGACACCGCCGTTGACGGCGCCGACTACACCGCGCAGCCCTACACCGAAACGGTCTTCGCCGCCGGCGAGACGACGAAGACCCTGTCGATCCCCACCGCCGACGACAGCCTCGTCGAAGGCGACGAGACCTTCCTCGTCACCATCGAGCCTCTCGACCTTCCACCGGGCGTCGACCTCGGCGCGACCGCCGCGACCGCCACGATCACCGACGACGACCGTGCGGTGCTGTCGGTCGGCCCATCGCCTCAGACCGTTCGCGAGGGCGGCACCGTGCACTTCAAGATCGAGATCTCCGCGGCGGTCGACCACGACCTGACCGTCTCCTGGTACACGGTCGGCGGCGACGCCGAGGCCGGAACGGACTACGTCTTCGCGTCCGGCACCGTGACCTTCGCCGCCGGCGACACCAAGGGCAAGTCGATCTCGGTCAAGACCGTCTCGGACACGACCATCGAAGAGGAGGAGACGTTCACGATCGTGCTCGAGACTGTCGACGCGCCACCCGCTGGCGTGACGCTCGATCCGCCGGCGGAAGTGAAGATCGGCGACGTGAACAAACGGCCGGTGGCGGACGCCGGCGACGACATCACGGTCGATCCGGGCGAGCCGGTGACACTCGACGGATCGGGAAGCTCGGACCGTGAGAGCGGCCCGCTGACCTGGTCCTGGAGCCAGACCGGCGGAGAACCCGTCGACCTGTCCGACGCCTCGTCCGTGAATCCCATGTTCATCGCGCCCAACCCGCCCGGCGCCCTGACCTTCTCCCTGGTCGTCAACGACGGCATCGCGACCAGCGAACCGGATCGCGTGACCGTCACGGTTCGAGACGCGAAGCCGCGCTTCCTGGAGACCGTCGACGACATGAGCTACGTCGCCGGCAGGCGAATCGACCCGATGCCGCTGCCGGCGGCCTCCGGAGGCAACGGCACCCTGGCTTACCGCCTCGAGTCCCAGCCTGCCGGACTCGCCGGCCTCGACTTCGACCCGGCCTCGCGGGTGCTCTCTGGAGTGCCTCAACAGGCCGGCCGCTTCACCTTCACCTACCGGGCGGAGGACGCGGACGACGACCGCTCCCTCGGCGATGCCGCGGTGCAGAGCTTCCAGGTGCTGGTCGACGCGACAGCGGAGAAGGCGGCCCTCAAGAGGGCGCTGGCCGGATTCGGCCGCGGCACGCTGTTCGGAGCGATCGAGAGCATCGGCTACCGGTTCTCCGAGACGCCGGGCGGCGGAGTCCTCTCGGTGGCCGGGCAGCAGGTGCCGTTCGACGACTCGGCAACCGGCGCCGCGGCGACGGGGAGCAGCTTCTCTTCCGGCTTCGGCCAGTCCCTGTTCGGCGGCGGCGGCGGCTGGGGACCGGGTCTCGGCGGCGCCCAGGGATCGGGCTTCGGATTCGGCCCGGGCGCGTTCGGAGGCGGCTTCGGCGGCTGGAGCTACGGTCCCGGCATGGGCACGCCACCGTTCGGCGGCGGCTTCGGCCTCGACAGCTTCGATATCTCGGGCTCGCCGCCGGCCGCCCCGGAGATCCTCGATCGCCGCGAGCGGACGGCCCGTCTGCTCGGCGGCACCTCCTTCGTGCTGCCGTTGCTCCAGCAGTCGGCGAACGGCGAGGAAGCCCAGCCCGACAGCGAGCGGAAGAGACGGCTCACCCTCTGGGGCCGGGGCCACGTCTACCGCTTCCGCGGCGATCCCGGCGACTCCAGCTTCGACGGCGAGCTCCAGACCGCCTGGATCGGCCTCGACGCCCGTGGACGCCGCTGGCTGGCCGGAGCGGCGGTGTCCTTCGCTGTCGACGCCGTGGCGGACTACGCCTTCGGCGACGAGGGCGCGATGGACGGACGCCTCGAGATGAGCATGGCGGCCGTCTACCCGTACGCGCGGTTCACGACCGAGAGCGGCGCCGAGTTCTGGGCCCTGCTCGGCGCCGGCAGCGGCGACGCGACGACCCACCGCCGGGACGCGGACCGAGAAGCAAGCGACGCCAGCCTCGCGATCGGCGCCGCCGGCATGCGCCAGCCGCTCAAACTGAAGAACACACGGACCGAGCTCGCCCTGCGCGCGGAAGCCGGCTTCGCCCGCATCGAGACCGCGGGCGGTGAGCGGGCGATCGACGACCTGAGCGCCGACACCGGCTTCGCCAGGCTCGGGCTGGAGGCGTCGCGCGAGTTCAGCCTTGGGAACTCCAACTCGCTGACTCCCTTCGCCCAGGTCTCCGGCCGCTTCGACGACGGCGACGACGTGAGCGGCGCCGGACTCGAAGTCGCGGGCGGCCTGCGTGTCGCAAGTTCCAGGTTCCAGGTCGAACTCCAGGGGCGGACCCTCGCCCTGCACGAAGAGTCCGGCTACCGGGAACGGGGCGCCAGCATCACCGCCCGCATGAACCCGGCCACCGACGGCAGCGGCCTCTCGCTCTCCCTCGGCCCGACCTGGGGCGCGGCCAACGGCGGCGACAGCCTCTGGCGCGACGAGATGCCGCGAGGCAACTTCGCGGGCTCCCACGAAGCCGGCGTCCAGGCCGGCATCGGCTACGGCTTCGCCTTCGACCGCATCCGCGCGGTCCTCACTCCGCTGCTTGAAGTCCGCATCGCCCAGGACACGAACCTGCGCCTCGGCGCCCGCTTCGCGCCGGCGAACGGCGCCGGCTCGTTCGCTCCCGGCGCAACCAGGGAAAGCGGCCGCACCTTCGAACTGCAGCTCGGACTCGAACGGCGCGAGAGCGACCAGGCGAAGCCCGAGCACCTCGTCTCCGCCGAGTACCGAATCCGCTTCTAGTGGGAGTGAGCGTTGTAGCGCCTGTCTATCGGGAGGCGGAGAACATCCGGGCCCTGGCGACCCGGATTCACGCCGCGATGGAGACCGCCGGCGTCGACTGGGAGCTGATTCTCGCGGACGACGACTCCGGCGACGGAAGCGAAGAACTCGCCCTCGAACTGGGCCGCAGCCTGCCCCTGCGCTTCCATGTCCGGCGGGCGCGGCCCCGCGATCTCTCGCAATCGGTCCTGGACGGTATCCGGCTGGCACGCTTCGATCGGCTGGTCGTCATGGACGCCGACCTTTCCCATCCGCCCGAGCAAGTACCCGAGCTGCTCGAGGCCCTTGACGGCGGCGCCGGGATGGCGCTCGGCAGTCGCTATGTCACCGGCGGCCGGATCGACGGCGAGTGGAGCCGCTATCGCACCCTGAACTCCCGCGTCGCCACCTGGCTGACGCGACCGCTGACGCGTTGCGCGGATCCGATGTCAGGTTTCTTCGCCGTCGACCGTCGCCGGCTGCCCGCGCCCGATGAACTCGCTCCTGTCGGATTCAAGATAGGGCTGGAACTCATGGTGCGAGGCGAACTTCAGGTGCGTGAAGTGCCGATTCGCTTCGACGAACGCCACGGCGGATCGAGCAAGCTGACCTGGCGCCAGCAACTCGCCTTCCTGCGTCACCTGTTTCGCCTCTACCGGTATCGCTTCGGGGTCCCCGTGCGGCTGCTCGCCTTCGGCGCCGTCGGCGCCACCGGCCTGATCGTCGACACCGCAGTCTACCTGGGCCTCCAGGCAGTCGGACTCGGCCACCTGCTGGCGCGCTTCCTGTCCTTCTGGCCGGCCGTTACGTGGAACTGGCGCCTGAACCGGATGCTGACCTTCGACGACCGTCCGCCGGCACGCGCGGTCGGCCAATGGACCCGATTCGCCTTCGCCAGCACGGTCGGTCTGACGACGAACGTCGGCAGCTACGCGGCGCTGACGAGCTTCGTGGAACCGTTCATGGCCAGGCCATTGCTCGCCCTGTTCGCGGGCGTGGCCATCGGCAGCGCGGCGAACTTCGCCGTCGCGACGCGCTTCGTCTACCGCCGGCGCCGGCCGGCCACGGGCAACGAATGACGACGAAGAAGCAGGCCAGGGACGCGCGGCGCGCCCGCTTGGCGGCCGCACGGGAGGCCGCGGCTGGACAGGTCGAGACGATCGAAGCAAGACCGGCCACCTCGCCTCGCGAGAAGCTCGCCGCGGCGGCGCTCGTGCTGATGGTCGGGATCAGCTTCGTTCCCGCCTACCAGGCCGGCTTCGTATGGGACGACACGATCTTCGCCGACTCGCCGGTCATCCGCGAGGCTTCCGGCCTGCAGAGCATCTGGTTTTCACCCGGCGACATCGAACAGGAAGGCCACTACTGGCCGGTCACCTACACGACCTTCTGGCTGGAGCAGAAGCTCTGGGGCTTCGAGCCGCTCGGCTACCACGTCCTCAACGTGATCCTGCACGCGGTGAACGTGCTGCTGGTGTGGTGGCTGCTCCGGCGGTTCGCCGTGCCGGGCGCCTGGGTCGTGGCCGCCGTGTTCGCCGTTCACCCGCTGCACGTCGAGTCGGTGGCCTGGGTCATCGAGCGCAAGGACGTGCTGTCGGGCCTGTTCTACCTGACCTCGTTCCTCGCCTACGTCCGGTTCGCCGCCCGCGAACGACCGGCGCACTACCTGCTCGCGCTGGGCCTGTTCGCTGCCGGCCTGTTGTCCAAGACGATCGTCGTCACGCTTCCCGCAGCGCTCCTGATCTGGCACTGGTGGCAACGCGGCCGTATCACCCGACCCGACCTGCTGCGCACCGCGCCGTTCTTCGCAGTCGGCCTGGCGATCGCGGCCGCCGACACGGCGTTCTACCGAACGCGGGAGGCCCTGACACTCGACTACTCCTTCGTGGAACGGATACTGATCGCCGGCCGCGCGCTCTGGTTCTACGCCAGCAAGCTCGCCTGGCCCGGCGATCTGGCGGTCATCTACCCGCTCTGGGACGTACGAAGCGGCGATGCGGTGGGCTGGCTGTACGTGGCCGGGGCCGTCGCGGTGCCGGCCGTCCTCTGGCTCGGCCGCGAAAGGTGGGGCCGGGGTCCGCTGGCTTGCGCCGCCTTCTACGCCGCGACCCTGTCTCCCGCGCTCGGCCTGATCGACTACGGCTACATGCAGTTCTCTCTCGTCGCCGACCGCTTCCAGTATCTGGCCGGAATCGGCCTGCTCGCCCTGGTCGGCGCCGCCCTGGTCCGCGCCGCCGAGAGGCTTCCGACCGCCGGTCTCACGGCCGGGAAGGTCCTGCTGGCGGCGGTCCTGACCCTGCTTGGGGGGCTGAGCTGGAGGCACGCCGCAAACTTCCGGGACGACGCGACCCTGTTCAGCCACATCGTGTCGCTCAATCCGGAGGCCCGCGACGCTCACCTCAACCTGTCCCAGGCGCTGATCGAGACGGATCGCTTCGACGAAGCTCTCGAGGCGACCCGTACCGCGGTCGAGCAGCGCCCCGACTCCGCCGACGCCCACTCGAACCTGGGGCTCGCACTGATGGCCCTCGATCGCTTCGAGGAGGCGGAGGAGACCTTCGCTCGAGTTCTCGAGATCGATCCCCGGTACCGGAACGGCCATCAGAACCTCGGGGAGCTCAGGAAGAAGCAGGGCAGGTACGACGAGGCGGTCGAACAGTACCGGCGCGCCCTCGAGATCGACCCGGACTTCGCCCTGGGCTGGGCCGGCCTGGCCGACGCTCACTTTCTGGCCGGTCGGCACGTAGAAGCCGCGGAAGCGGCAAGGAAGTCCCTTTCGATCGACCCCGACTCACCGAACACCGCCACGCTCCATTCGTTGCTGGACCGGTCATCCACCGCGGCGATCCACACTCGGGCGGAGACCCTGAGAGGGCAACAGCGCCATGCCGAGGCGCTCGCTCTCTACCGGGAGGCCCTGGAACTGGACGCCGAGTTCGCGCCGGCCATCGCCGGCATGGGCATCGCCTTCTTCGAGCTTGAACGGTACGAAGAGGCCATCGAGTCGTTGGAACGGGCCCTCGCCATCGCACCAGAGCTGCCGGAGGCCTCCTCGCTGCACCGCGTGACGGGCCGGGCGCTGCAGGAACTCGGCCGGACGGACGAAGCGGCCGCGCAGTTCGCACGGACGCTGGAACTCGACCCGCGCGACACCGAGGCGCTCGACCGCCTCGGCTTCCTCCGCTTCAACGCGGGCCGCTACGAAGAGGCGCTTGAGCACTACCGGGCGCTGCTAGAGATCGACCCTGCCGATGCAACGGCTCGCTCCAACCTGGGCGTCGCCCTGCTCAACCTGCAGCGGTACGAGGAAGCAGCGCGGAGTCTGGAGCGCTCGCTGGAACTCGACCCGGAACAGGCCATCGCGCGCGCCGCCCTGGACGAGGCGCGCCGGAGGAGCCGGGGCGGCGAACGCTAGGAGTTCGCCCCGCCCTCGCTCATCGCCCGCAGCCGCACGACCAGGCTCGACGTGTCCCAGCGCAAGCCGCCGAGCGCGGCGACCTCGCTGTAGAACTGGTCGACCAGCGCAGCCAGGGGCAGGTGCGCTCCATTCCGGCGCGCCTCCTCCAGCGCGATGCCGAGGTCCTTGCGCATCCACTGGACCGCGAAGCCGTAGTCGAACTTGCCCTGGACCATCGTCTCGGCACGATTGTCCATCTGCCAGGACCCCGCGGCGCCGGTCGAGATGGCGCCGATCACTGCGAGCGGGTCGAGACCGGCCTTCTCCGCGAAGTGGATTCCCTCGGAGAGGCCCTGGACGATGCCGGCGATGCAGAGCTGGTTGACCGCCTTCGTCAACTGGCCGCTGCCGGCGGGGCCGAGCAGGGTGACCGCCCGGCTGTAGCAGTCGATGACCGCGTTCACGCGCTTGAAGACGTCCGGTTCGCCGCCGCACATGACGGTCAGCGCCCCGTTCTCGGCGCCGGCCTGGCCGCCCGAGACCGGCGCGTCGAGGAAACCGCAGCCCTTCTCCTCGCAGGCGCTGGCGAGTTCCCGGGCGAGTCGCGCCGACGCAGTCGTGTGGTCGACGAGCACGCTGTCCTCGGCCATGCCCTCGAGGGCGCCGCCCGGTTCCAGAGTGACCGCCCGCACGTCGTCGTCGTTGCCAACGCAACAGAAGACGAACTCGGCGCCGGCTGCCGCCTCGGACGGGGTCGGGGCGCTCCTGCCTCCGTGCGCTCCGACCCACTGATCCGCCTTCGCCGCGGTGCGGTTGAACACAGTGACTTCGTGACCGGCGGCCGCCAGGTGACCAGCCATCGGATAGCCCATGACTCCGAGTCCGACGAACGCAACGTCTGCCATACCAAGCGCCTCCCCAGGCGGCTTGTCGCGCCGCCCGAACTGGTCGATGAGGCGCGATCCTAGCGCCGTCACCGAAAAGGGCGGGCGCCCGAAGGACGCCCGCCCGAAGTTGCGGAACTGGTTGCCTGCGCCTCTAGTTCCGCGGACGGGGACCGCGGCCGCCAGGGCCGAAGAGCCCCCGGAAGCCGCCGCGACCGTTCTCCTGCAGAGCCTCCCAGCGGATCTGCTGGTCACGGTCTAGTAACCGCGTCGCATCCTCGTGAGCCTGAACCCTCGAATCTCTCAGTTGACGCGCCACCGCACGACGGTCGAGCTCCAACTGACCGACGACGGCCGGATCGGGGTTGTCGAGGTTCGCCTCGGTCTCCAGGCGTTCCGTGATGTCGCGCATCTGACGCATCAGAGGCCGCACGCTCGCTTCGTGCTCCTCGCGCAGGCGACGCCACTCTTCCATCTGGTCCTCCGTCAACTGGAGCACCCGAGCCATGCGCTCGGCCTCCCGCTCCGCGAAGTCTCCGCGGGCGCCTCGCTTGGAGTGGGGGCCGTCGCCTTCCTGGGCTGCCACGAACGCGGTCGCGGCCCCGACGAGAAGAGCGGGGAGCAGGATGCGGGCGATCCGGATCGAACGGTTCAGGGATGTCTTCATGCCAAGCACCTCCTTTGAGGGGTGTGAGGGATCAAACGTGAGAGAACGCTACGAGCGCTTGATCAGCCAGTCATCAAGCTGGCGCAAGATGTTTGTAACGCTTGTAAAGCCTCTCGCCGACCCGGTTTCCGCGCCACTGGCTGTAGCTACACTGCCTCCGATGGCTGTTCGCCGCATCAGAGGCCGCGGGCAGGGTTCTAGCGACCGCTGGTTGCTTGGCATAGCCCTGCTCGCCACTGTCCTCCTGGTGGCGCTGGCGGTGCTCCAGTACCACTGGACCGGCCAACTCAGCGATGCCGCGAATCGGCGGATGCGGGCGAACCTGGAGGAGTCGAGCCGCCTGCTCGCCAACGACATCGACAGCCAGCTCTCGGAACTCCAGCTGACCCTCCTGCGAGCGGCAACCGCCGATCGTCCGCGGCCGGCCCGCGGCGAAGAACGATCAGCACCGCTCGCCGACGCGCTCTCACGGATGCTCCAGAACTGGCGTGAAAACGCCGACTTTCCGGCCATCCTCGACCGGACGCGAATCGTTCTGACGGACCGCCGATCCACTCGCGGCGTCTTCCGGTTGGACGAGGAAAGCGGCCAATTCCAGGCCGAGACGGATCCCGACGCCCTCGACGACCTGAACGGTCTCCTGCGCCGGCCTGGCGCTCCGGCGTCGCGGACCGATCGGCTCGTCATGCCGATTCCGGCCCGCGGGCGGGGCGGGCCGCCCGGTCCGGCGGGCCTGATCGTGGCGACTCTCAGCACCACGGCCATCGAGCAACAGATGCTGCCGGCGCTGATCGAACGGCACTTCGGCGTCACGACGGAGGGCGCCGCACCCGAGTACCTGGTCACGGTGACCGACACGACGAGTTCCCCGCCGCGGCTCTTGTATCCGCTCTCCGGCGGCCGGGTCGCGAGCGGCGAGGATGCCGCGGCAGAACCGGCAGACATCGAGTTCTCAGCCTTCCGGGCACTGGGACGAGACGGGCGCAGGCGCTTCGGGCCCGCCGGCCGGGGCCGAAGCGAGCGAACCGAAGCCCAGCGAGCGGCGCTCGGGCAGCCCGGCGGGCCCTGGCTGGTGCGCATCACGCACCGCAGAGGGTCGCTTGAAGCCGTGACCAGCGCGGCACGACGGCGCAACCTCTACCACAGCTCCGGCGCCCTGTTCCTGATCGGCGTCGCCTTCGCCCTGGTCCTGGTGTCCGCCCGCCGCGCCCGGGCCCTGGCGGCTCAGCAGGTCGACTTCGTGGCCGGCGTCTCCCATGAGTTGAACACGCCGCTTCAGGCGATCCGTTCGGCGGGCGAGAACCTGCGCGCCGGGATCGTCCACAGGTCCGACGACGTCCGCGGCTACGGCGAGATGATCGAACGCGAGGGGCGCCGATTGTCCCGGCTTGTCACACAGGCGCTTCAGTGGGCGGGCATCGGCCGGACTTCGGCACGGAGAACGACTGCCGAGATCGACCCCGGCGAACTGCTCCGTACGACAGTGGCCGAATCGAACTGGTTTCTGGCGGAGAACGGCGTCGAACTCGAGCTCGAAGGGCTGGACGATCTGCCCTTGATCCCGGCCGACCGCGAGGCCCTGATCACGGCCTTCATGAATCTCCTGCACAACGCGGCCAAGTACGGCAGGGACGCGGACGGCAACGTGCGGGTGCGCGTCGACGCGAGATACGAGGCCGCCCGGCGGCAGGTGATCGTCGCCGTCACCGACCATGGGCCCGGCATCCCGAGGGCGGAGCAGCGGCACATCTTCGAGCCGTTCGTCCGCGGCAGGGCCGCAACCGAGGGCACTCAGCCGGGCTCCGGCCTGGGCCTGAGCCTCGCGCGCAACACGATCAAGGAGCACGGTGGCTCGATCACCCTGGACAGCGAGCCCGGTCGCACGACGTTCCGCGTCTCGCTGCCGGCGGGCGCTTCATGACCGGGCAACGCCTGCTCCTCGTCGAAGACGAACCGAGCCTCGCCCGCACACTGAGCGACCGACTGGTCGCCGAGGGCTACGACATCGAAGTCGCGGCCGACGGGCCATCGGGCCAGCGGATGGCGACCGACGGCGGCTTCGACCTCGTCCTGCTCGACGTCAATCTCCCGGGCAAGAACGGCTTCGACGTCTGTCGCGATCTGCGCCAGGGCGGCACTTCGACGCCGATTCTCATGCTCACCGCGCGCAACGAACTCGTCGACCGCGTTCTCGGCCTCAAGCTCGGTGCCGACGACTACCTAGCGAAGCCGTTCGAGACGTTGGAGTTGCTGGCGCGGGTCGAAGCGCTGCTGCGACGGAGTCAGGCCGGCACGCCAGCCTCGCCGACGGCGGCCGAAAGCGAACGCGGCTACCGCTTCGGCAACGTCCGCGTCGACTTCGACCGCGCCCAGGTGTGGCGAACAGCCGAAGACGGCAGCGAGTCCGAGCTCGCCTGCTCGGCGCTCGAGTACCGCCTGCTCAGGTTCCTGATCGAGCAACGCGGCCAGGTCCACGACCGGGACCGCCTGCTCGACGAGGTGTGGGGTTACGACGCGACGCCGACGACCCGCACCGTCGACGTGCACGTGTCGTCGTTGCGGCAGAAGGTGGAGCCGAATCCGGGCCGGCCGGAGTTCATCGTGACCGTGCATGGACTGGGCTACCGCTTCGACGGCTGACGACGGAGAGCCGGGGCCGGCGATTCGATAACCTTCGCTGCTTCGCAGCAAAGCGCCCCGGCCGCCCGCCATGCCCGACGATTCCAGCACTTCCAGGCCCCTCGACTTCATCCGCGAGCGCGTGCGGGCCGACGTCGCCGCGAGCAAGCACGGCGGCAAGGTCGTCACACGCTTTCCTCCAGAGCCGAACGGCTACCTGCACATCGGCCACGCGAAAGCGATCTGCCTCGACTTCGGCGTCGCCGAAGAGTACGGCGGCCACTGCAACCTCCGCTTCGACGACACGAACCCGACCGCGGAGGACACCGAGTACGTCGAGGCCATCGAGCGCGACGTGCGCTGGCTCGGTTTCGACTGGGGCGGCGAGGCGCTCTACGCCTCGGACTACTTCGACCAGCTCTACGAGTGGGCGGTCGAGCTGATCCGAAAGGGCAAGGCCTACGTCTGCAGCCTGAGTCCGGAGGAGGCGCGCGCCTACCGCGGGCGCTGGAACGAGCCGGGCCGCGAGAGCCCCTACCGCGACCGCTCGGTGGAAGAGAACCTCGACCTTTTCGAGCGGATGAAGAACGGCGAGTTCGCGAACGAAACGCACACACTGCGCGCGAAGATCGACATGTCCTCGTCGAACATGAACCTGCGCGACCCGGTGCTCTACCGGATCCTGCACGCGGAGCACCACCGCACGGGCTCCAGGTGGTGCATCTACCCGATGTACGACTGGGCCCACGGCCAGTCCGACGCGATCGAGGGCGTGACCCACTCTCTGTGCACCCTCGAGTTCGAGGACCATCGGCCGCTCTACGACTGGTTCCTCGACCACATCGACGGCATCCACATGCCGCAGCAGATCGAGTTCGCCCGCCTCAACCTGACCTACACCCTGACCTCCAAGCGCAAGCTGAGGCGGTTGATCGACGAAGGCCTGGTCGACGGCTGGGACGATCCCCGCATGCCCACCCTGACCGCGCTCCGCCGCCGCGGTTGTCCGCCCGAGGCGATCCGCGACCTCTGCGCGCGCGTCGGCCTGACCAAGAACGATTCGGTCGTCGACCTCAGCCAGCTCGAGTTCGCGATCCGCAACGAGCTGAACCGCACCGCGCCGCGGACGATGGCCGTGCTGCGGCCGCTCAGGGTGGTGATCGAGAACTACCCCGACGACCTCGTCGAGGAACTCGAAGCGATCAACAACCCGGAAGACGCTTCGGCCGGCACCCGCAAGGTGCCCTTCTCCAGGGTGCTCTACATCGAGCGGGACGACTTTCGGCGCGACCCGCCGCGGAAGTTCTTCCGGCTCGCGCCGGGCCGGGAAGTGCGGCTCCGCTACGCCTACTTCATCACCTGCACCGACGTGATCGAGGACGACGACGGCAACGTCGTCGAACTCCGCTGCACCTACGATCCGGCGACCCGCGGCGGCGACGCGCCGGACGGCCGCAAAGTCAAGGCGACCCTGCACTGGGTGTCGGCGGCGCACGCGATCCCGGCCGAAGTCCGCCTCTACGACCGGCTGTTCAACCACCCCAACCCGGCCGGCGCTCCCGGTGAGATCGAGGAGCACCTGAATCCGGGTTCGCTCGAGGTCCTGACCGACTGCCGCCTGGAGCCAAGCCTCGCCGGCGCTGAGATTGGCGACCGGGTCCAGTTCGAGCGGCTCGGCTACTTCTGCGTCGATGCGGACAGCGCGCCCGGGGCGCCGGTGTTCAACCGGACGGTGACGCTGCGCGACACCTGGGCGAAGATCGAGCGGGCGCAGAAGGCCGCGGAGCGAGGCTAACGCCTCGCGCGACTCCACGAAGGCCGGCGGGGGCGCGGGCGCACCGAGTGGGCTACCGCCTCTATGTCAGCTCCTCGAAGCGCTTCTGCAGCTTCTTCATCCGCTTCCCGGAGATCCCGCCGAGCGCCTCGATGGCGCGGCGGATGCGGGCGCGCACGAGGTCCGGGCCGAGGATCTCCATCGACTGAAACAGCGGCAGCGAGGACGTCTCGCCGGACATGGCGACGTAGAAGGGCCGGGTCAGGTTCCGCAGGCTCATGCCGAGCGCTTCCGACAGGCGCCTGAAGTGGCTCTGGACGATCTCGGCGGTGAAGGTCTGCTCGCGCTCCAGCGTCCACAGCATGAACTGGAGCGCCTCGGCGACCTGGGCCTCTTCGAGACCCTTGACGGCCAGCTTCTCCCGCTCGACCTCCGGCGCGTCGACGAACAGGAAGTTCGTCAGCCGTCCCCAGTCGCCCAGGGTCTCCAGGCGCGGCTGGGCCAGGGCGGCAATCTCGGCGAGGCGCTCCTTGCGCATGGACCATTCGCGCACGAGTTCCGCGAGACCCGCCGCATCGTAGTCCTCGCGCAGGTAGCGGGCGTTGAGCCAGCGCAGCTTGTCGAGGTCGAAGACGGGACCTCCGAGCGAGATGTCCTCGAACCGGAAGCCGTTGGCGAGCTCCTCGAAGCTGAACTTCTCTTCGCCCTCCGACCGGCTGGACACCATCAACCCCAGGAAGTTGAGCAGCGCCTCGGGCAGGAAGCCGGCATCCCGGAACCAGGTGATCGAGGTCGGGTTGCGGCGCTTCGAGAGCTTGGAGCGGTTCGCGTCGTTGTTGCGCAGGAGCGGCAGGTGGCAGAACACAGGCGGCTCCCAGCCCAGCGCCTCGTAGAGCCGCAGGTGCTTGGGCAGGGAGTTGATCCACTCCTCGCCGCGGATCACGTGGCTGATCGCCATCTCGTGGTCGTCGACGGTGCAGGCGAGGTGGTAGGTCGGGTAGCCGTCGGCCTTGAGGATGACCTGGTCGTCGATCAGCTCCCACTCGCGCCGGATCTCGCCGCGCAGGAGGTCCTGCATGACGCATTCGCCCTCGGTCGGCATGGCCAGACGGACCGTGTGGGGCTCTCCCGCCGCGGCCCTGCGCTCGGACTCGGCGACCGGCAGGCTCCGACAGCGGCGGTCATAGCCCGGGAAGCGCTGCTCGGCGCGGTTCTCCCGGCGCATCTCGTCGAGCCGCTCCCGCGTGCAGAAGCAACGGTAGGCGCTACCCGCCGCGAGCAGGCGATCGACCTCCGAGCGGTAGAGGTCCAGCCGCTCGCTCTGGCGGTACGGTCCCTCGTCCCAGTCCAGACCCAGCCAGCGAAGGGCGTCGAGGATCGCCGCCTCCGACTCGCGGCTCGAACGGGCGCGGTCCGTGTCCTCGATCCGCAGCACGAACACGCCGCCGCGGCTGCGCGCGAAGGCGAGGTTCACCAGCGCCTGGTAGGCGGTGCCGACGTGGGGGTCGCCGGTCGGCGACGGCGCTACCCGCACTCGTACCGGCGTGTCGGTACCGTGTCCCAAGTCACTCATCCGCGTGCCCTTTCCCGGTACTGCGCAAGCCGGCGCCGGTGGAGCCGCAATTCGCTGTCGCTGGCCCCGCCCCGCTCCAGCGCTTCGATCACCTGCTCGACGCGGCGCGCCGCGTCGTCGTAGAAGCCTGCACCTCCCAGAGCGTCGGCCAGCTCGAGCTGGAGCTGGACCATCAGGTCCCGCATCCGGTTGTCCGAAACACCTGCCGCGGCCGCGCGGTCGAGCCGCGCGAGAGCCCGGGCCACGTCGTTCTCCCGCATCGCCAGCATGGTCGTGACGAGCAGCATGTGGATATCGGCCGGATCTTCGGCAAGGACCCGCTCGGCCTCGGCATCCGCCTCCCCGAACTCTCCGAGCTTGAACAGGGCGCCCGCCAGCACGGCTCGCCCGCCCGCCAGATCGGGGTCGAGTTCGAGGGCCCGCCGCGCGGCCGCGGCGGCCTCCCTCGGCCGGTTCATCCGGTCGTGGACCCCGGCCGCGGCGAAGTGCGCCTGGGCATTGCCGGGTTCCAGTTCGATCAGCCGCCGGAGCTCTCCGAGGGAAGCCTGCAACTGCCCCGTCTCCCGGTAGGTCCTGCTCCGGCGCAGGAAGCTCTCCGAGTCCACGGCCAGCAGGTCGACCTGGGCGCGGCGCGAATCGCGCTGGTGGAGCAGCGGCGGCAGGTCGCGCGCCGCCTGGGCGAGACGCCTCGCCCCGTCGCGGTCGCCTGCGCGGTGCCGGGCGCGCGACAGCATGGCGACGACGGCCTGGGTCTCGGGGCTCAGCTCGTAGGCCCGCTCGAGGTGGCGAAGGGCCTGATCGACCTCGCCGCGTGCGAGGGCGAGCCGGCCGAGGCCGAGGTGCGCGACCGCGTTGTCGGGTTCGAGACGCGCGGCTTTCCGGTAGTGCTCGTCAGCGTCGGCGGCGCGGCCGATCTTCTCGAGGGCGGAGGCGAGTCGGATGCGGGCCGGCGCGTAGTTGGGGTCGAGTTCGACCGCCTGACGGAAGAGCATCGCCGCCGCCGCCGGATCGCGCGCCTCTTCCACGTTCGCTCGCAGGTAGATCCAGCGGAAGTCGCCGGGCGCCAGCCGCGAGGCCTCGGCGTACGCGGCTGCGGCCTCCTCGTCGAACTGGTGGGCGTGGAGCGTCATGGCGAGGCGGCCCCAGGCGGCGGGAGAGTCGGGCTCGCCGGTGGTGGTGGCGAGTTCCTTCTCGATGGCGGCGCGCACGCGGGGTTCGACGGCGGTGAGATCGGGGGACGGAGGTTCGGCGGCGGAAGCAGCGACGGCGACGAAGCCAATGGGCACGGCGAAGCTCCTCATCGGCCTGCTCCACGGAGGAGTGTCACTTCGTTGCCGCTCGCAGTGCCGTCGAAGGTCTCGACTTCGCCGCCGGGCCAGGTCACCTCGAAGCGCTCGACGCCGATGGCGTCGCCGAGGCCGATGTGGAGCGGCGTCTCGCCTCCGGTCAGGTAGCCGCCGACGGGCAGCACGAGGCGGCGAACCGGCCGGCCGTCGATCCAGGCGACGACCGAGGCGCCGAACACCGTACGCCGGCGGTCTGGGTCGACGACACGAAGCCGCATCCAGCCCGCTGTGCCCGTCGCGGCCTCCGTGATCGTCTCGTTGCGATAGACGCGCGCCGGCCCCTCCAGGTTGCTGACCAGCAGGTCCAGATCGCCGTCACCCTCCAGGTCGAAGGGAACCAGACCTCGGCTCACGTCGAGCGCCGTTCCGAAGTCGCCCGAGGCCGCACTGGCATCGGCGAAAGCGCCGGCACCGTCGCCGAGCATCAGCAGGTTGGGCTCGGCGTAGCCTTGCCAGAACCAGTCGTCACGGTCCGAGAGCGTCTCCGGCCGCTGCTTGACCGCGCCGTTGACCACGGCGAGGTCGAGGTCGCCGTCGTTGTCGGCGTCGAAGAACGCCGTCCCGAAGCCGGTGTACGGCGTGCTGGCCGCGGCCAGACCGGCTTCGGCCGCCCGGTCCTCGAAGCCGTCCGTCGCCCCCGGTGTTCCACCCAGGTTCACGTACAGCGTGTTCGTCTCCTCGATCAGGTGGCTCAGGAACAGGTCCACGTCCCGGTCGCCGTCGATGTCACCCAGTGCTATGCCCATTCCCGCCTCGCCCACGCCGAACCGATTGTAGGCCGCGCCGAGCAGCACCGCGTCGTCCTCGAACACGCCGTCACCGCGGTTGATCCAGAGCTGGTTCGGGTCGGCGTCGTTGGCGACGTAGACGTCGGGCAGTCCGTCCTCGTCGAGGTCGGCGGCAACGACGCCCAGGCCCGCGTCCTCGATCGGCGAAACGCCCGCATCCCGGCTGCGATCAACGAAGCGCCGGCCGCCCTCGTTCCGGTAGAAGACATCCGCCTCGCCCTCGAACTGCTGCGGGCCGCAGTAGTCGACCCGCCCGCCCTGGACCTGGCACTCGCGCGCCTCGTGCCACTGAACGTAGCGGGTGACGTAGAGGTCCAGCCAGCCGTCGAGATCGGCGTCGAAGAACACGGCCGAGGTCGACCAGCCGGGCGTCGCAACAGCTAGCTCCCCCGACGCATCGACGAACCGGCCGCCGCCCTCGTTCCGGTAGAGCACATCGGGCCCGAAGTTCGTCACGTACAGGTCGAGATCGCCGTCGTTGTCGACATCTCCGACGGCCGCGCCCATCCCGAAACCAGGATTGTCCAGACCCGAACCCGCGCTGGCGTCGACGAAACGGCCGCGCGGCCGCTGCAGGTAGAAGCGGTTGCGCCCCGCCTCGCCGGCGATCTCGCTGCCCGCGTTCGGGAAGTAGAGGTCGAGCAGGCCGTCGCCGTCCGCATCGAACGCCGCGACGCCGCCGCCCATAATGGCCGGCATCGGGAACGTCCCGGCCGAGCCGGTAGCGTGGACGAAGTCGAGGCCGGTTTCGGCCGTCACGTCGATAAATCGCGCACCTCCCGCGACCGCGGCGTCCGTCGACGGCGCGGCCGGCGGTTCCGAAGCGCCTTCCTCCACCGCGCAACCGAGGATCGCGGCCGCGGTCGCGGACAAAGCGAGGAGACGCATCAATTGACCCCGGCTGCGGCATCCGCCTCCAGCCGACGGCGCCGCCGCGCGTAGCGCCGGATCATCCCCAGCATCGTCTCCTCGTCGTGGATGCCGCACAGCGGGAAGACGTCGAGCATCAAGGTCGGCACGCCCTCGACCCCGGCCGCCACCGCCTTCCCCGTGACCTCGGCCAGCCGGCGGCCGGCGGCCAGATCGTCGGCCGACCCGAGCGGGAAGGGGACGCGGACCGCGAAGTCCCGCAGCAGATCCTCGACGTCGGCATCGCGCTCGTAGCAGGCCGCGAACACGGCCTCCCGCCATTCCCGTTCGATCGTCGGGTCGAGTCCGCGGTCGATTCGCTCGTCCAGGACCACCGCTACCTCACCGGCCAGGCGCGAGTCGGGCCAACGCGCGGGTGGGTCGAAGTTCACGTCCAGCGCCGCAGCCACCCTCAGCAGACTCTGCCGCCGTGCCGGGTCGAGAAGCCGGCCGCGCTGGAAGTTCCCCACGCCGGTCAGATCGATCGCCTTCCACCGCAGGTCGACGCGCTCCTTCGCGAGCGCCTCGTCGATCCGGGCCAGCACACGGTGCGCCACGTAGCTCAGGCTGGAGGCGAAGTCGTAGTAGACGAACACCTCGAGCGCGGGATCCCCGGCGGCCGGTCTGCCGTCTCCGCTCAACTTCCGTAGCCCTCGGGGTTCGCGTTCTGCCAGCGCCAGGCGTCGGCACAGATGTCGTCGAGGCCGCGCTCCGCCGTCCAGTCAAGGTGGCGGCCCGCGAGCGACGGATCCGCCCACACCTCCGTCGCGTCGCCTTGCCGCCGCCCTTCGAGCACGGCCGGTATCTCACGGCCGCTGGCCCGTTTCACGGCCTCGAGCACCTCGAACACCGTGACCCCGCGGCCCGTGCCGAGGTTGTACTCGGAGCAACCGTCGACCGCCGGCAGGCGGTCCAGGGCTCGCAGGTGTCCCGTCGCCACATCGACAACGTGGAGGTAGTCCCGGATGGCGGTGCCGTCACGGGTCGGATAGTCCGTACCGAACACCCGTAGCTGCGGCAACCTGCCCACGGCGACCTGCATGGCGCCAGGGAGCAGGTTCTCCGGCCGGCCCCGCGGATCCTCGCCGATCCGGCCGCTCGGGTGGGCACCGGCGGGGTTGAAGTAGCGCAGCGAGAGGATCCGCCAGCCCTCCTCCGACGCAGCCAGATCGCGCAGCATGCGCTCGGCGAAGAGCTTGGTGTGGCCATAGGGATTGGACGGCCTGAGCGGCGCGCCCTCCGCCAGCGGACAGGCGCCAGGCTCCGGATCGCCGTAGACCGTCGCGGACGACGAGAACACCAGACGGCGCACACCATGGCGACGCATCACCCGTAGCAGACTGAGCGTGCCGCCTACGTTGGTGCGGTAGTAGCCGAGCGGGTCGGCGCACGACTCGCCCACCGCCTTCTTCGCCGCGAAATGGATGACCGCCTCACAGCCGCCGTCGCCGAACGCCCGCTCCAGAGCCGCTTCGTCGAGTACGTCTCCTTCGACGAAACGCAGTCTCCGTCCGGCCAACTCCTCGACCCGCCGCAGCGCCTCCGGCGAGCTGTTCGAGAGATCGTCGATGACCGTGACGTCCCAGCCCGCACCCAGCAGCTCGACGCAGGTGTGACTGCCGATGAAGCCGGCTCCGCCGGTGACCAGAACCCGCTCCGCCATGTGCCGAGTCTATGGGTGGACTGCTACCGATCCGCCGGCACCCGCACTGACAGTGTGACGTCCGCGTCGCGAGCACTGAGGTCCACGTCCGCCGACCCGGCGATGTCTTCGGATGTCCGGCTAGCGCCGCTCGGCCGGACCTCCAGCCGGTAAGGAGCCGAGAACAGGCCATCGAGCACGAACGAGCCGTCCTCGGCGGTGCGCGTGTACACGAGGCGTCTGGACGCTGCCGCGATCTCACCGAAAGCCGCACTCTGCGCCGGTATCGCGGAAACCAGCATCCCCGCGGCTGGCAGACCGGTCTCACCGTCGAACAACCGGCCTCGAACCGCGGCGCTGGTCGCCTCAAGATCGACGTGGACGACCGTATCGGCCACGCGAATCGCGCGTTGCTGCCCGACCGCCGCGATGGCGACTTCGTCGCCGGTACGCAGGCCGTCGATCAAAAAGCGCCCGCGCTGGTCGGTGCGAACGCTCCAGCTCAGTCCCCGGCCTTCCTCCCGGGCCAGTACCCATTCGCCAACCAGCGGCCACTCGTCAAGCGTCACCGTACCCTCGATGGCGCCGCCGCCGTCCGCGAACGAGATCTCCACCTCCGCCACACCACTCGGCGGGTACTGAATCGGCGACCGGCGCGTGCGCCCGGCCACCGAAGCCGTAGCGATCATCGTGGCGCCCTCTCGCTCGTGAAAGGGGGCTTCGAACACCGGCTCCAGATCGGTTCCTCCCGTGGGGCGGACCAGGGTCGTGCTCATCGACCCGCCCTCCGGATACGTCGCGCTGACCCTCACCACCACTTCGGCAGCCTCCGGGGCCGTAAGACCGAGAACCCGGACGCTCACGAGACGGGGCTGCGGCACCTCCAACTCCACGTACGGCCGGTCGCCGGCGGCGACGGTCACCTCGACCTCAGGGCCTCCGGCGCCGCCGGTGCGCGCACTCAGGGAGTAGAGGCCCGGGTCGATCTGGAACTCAAAGCCGCCATCCTGGCCGGTTTGCGCGTTTCCACCGCCGTACCCGACGATGAACCGGTCCCGATTCCGAGGCCGCGCATCCACGGAGGCGCCCGACACGGGCGTTCCGTCCGGCCCCAGGACCCGGCCACGCACCGTCACCGGCGTGACGTCGATCGTGATCTCGCCCATGTTCGCCACCACATCGATCTGGCGCCGCTTGCTCCGCGTCAGGCCGGGTACCCGGCACTCGACAGTCGCCGGTCCCAGCGGGGCCCTGACGGCGAACCGACCGGCAACATCGGTGACGGACACGGCCGAGCGGATGGAGACCGAAGCGCCCGGCACCGGCGCGCCATCGCGGACCACCACACCCGTCACCTCGATCTCCGCCTTCGGTCGGAGGACGAGATCGATAGAGCTCGGCGGCAGTTCAGCCAGGACGCGGTCGAGATTCTCGTAGGCCTCGGCGCGAACGGTGAGAACGCCCGCACCCGTCGGGAAGCCGGTCAGTACGAAGTCTCCGTCCGGCTCGGACTCCGTACTGGCGCCACCGCGGCGGACCGTCTGCTGAAACCGGATGCGCGCCTTGACGCCCTCGCCGGTCGACTCGTCCGTTACGCGGCCGGCCAACTCATAGGCTGTTCGGAGCCGCACTCCGAGCACTTCCCCCTCTGTCGCGGCATCCACCCGTACCGGCGACACGTTCTCGGGCACAAAACCGGCCGCCCGAATCCGCAAGGAGACGACATCGCCCGGCACCAGCCCGCCGATGCGAAAGCCCCCGCTTGCGTCGGTCGTCGCACCGAGCTTCTCATCGCCGATAGAGCCCACCGGCGAGTAGGTTCCCCCGCCGCTTCCGAAGTCAACCGCGGCGTCCTCGACCGGGGCACCCTCCTCGTCCACGACACGGCCCCGCAGAACGGTCTCCGACTCCAGCACCACGTCGCCGAGCTGCTGGTCCCCGGCATCCCCCGGAACCGCCTCCGGGAGCGGCCGCCGAACCGTGCCATGGCCAGGCGCGGCCGCGACGAGCCGGACATCGTCCTCGTCCGGCGGATCGAGTCGGAACGTCCCGTCGCCGTCCGTGCTCACGAACTGCAGCAGCGATGGGTCCCCAAGATTCCACGTCGAGGCTTCACCCACGAACCGATCCGCTACCCAACGACGCGCGAGGGCCACCGCTCCGGGTACGCCGCTGCCGCTCCGGGCCGAAACGAGCCGGCCCAGAATCGCCCGGGTTGACCTCAGTTCCACGACAAGCTGGTCCGCCGCGGTCTGACTGAGCAGGTCGCTCAGTCTCGTGCGCGTTTCGCGGTAGCCCGGTGCGCCCGCGACGAGCCACCTTCGTTCCAGCGGCTCCGGCACCTCCACGAGAAACCGCCCGGCCTCGTCGCTCAATCCGGCCGGCCCCGCCGTGGCTCCATATCCGGATGCCACGACCTGCGCACCCTCCACAGGGTCACCGGCCATGTTCAGGGAGACTCCGCGGAGCCGCCGCAGAGGCTCCAACGACATCCCTTTGGACCCGGCGGACCACGCAATCCGCAGTGGACTGAATCGCTCCGCCAACACGGTCGTTCTCGCTACTCCGGGGCCGGCGGCGACGAGAAACGTCGTGTTCTCCGGTCGCCCGCCATGGAAGGCAAGCGGCACTCCCGACGAGGACCAGTGAACCACCGCGACGGTCGGTAGCTCATCGCGGTCCCTGCCGACACCCGTCAGCGTCACAGGCACCGGCTGCGGCGCACTCGCGTTCAGTTCGGCGACGCCCCCGTTCAGTTCGACCCCATCCAATCCGCCGCCCCTGTCCAGCACCTGGTAGGCGCCCGCCGGCACCCCGTATCGACCCAGCTCATCCGTCGTCCCGGCCGGCCAGCCGTCGGCGCGAATGAGAATCGCTGCGGGCACCGGCGCACCATTCCGCCTCAGGACACCGTCGGCGACCGGCGCGGCCAGGCGTTCCAGTTCGACGGCGACAGGTGCCCCGGCGAGGCAATCGACGACCTTCGGCTCGTACCCGGGCGCACCGATCGTCAGCGCCACGGCATCCCGCTGAACGCCGGAAACGGTCCGCCTGCTCCTTCCGGCCTCGAACTCGTAGCTGGTCGCTCTCCCGGCCTGTAGCCGGCGCAGCGGCGGCCACATGCTCCACGAGCGCGACAAACGAAGATCACGCAGGCTCCGGCCCCTGACCACCCAGGCGCTCCCGGGCGCCACCAGTGTCAGGCTGCAGGAAGCGGTGTTGCCCAGCTCAAGCGGCGGAAGAAGGGTGTGCGTCTCCGGCCCCACGAGCAGATACGTCCTCGGCGCCGTGCCGGGACCTTGTAGTCTGATCCAACGTACACCCGGCTCGGCAACCTGGATCGCGAAGCGGCCGCCCGAGGTCTGGACCGTCACCTCCGCCGCATGAAAGCCGTCCGGTTCATCGCGCAGAACTGTGCTCAGCAGCTCGTAGAGCGTAGGCGCCCGCACCAGGGACACCTCCAGCGGACCGGCATCGGGCCGCCCCTGGATAGAGCCACTCACCTCGACCGCAGCTCCAGCACCGGCTACCGCCAGCAAGCCCGCCGCCAAAGACACAGCGACCGCTCGATAGCGAACGCCGTCCAACGCGCGACACCGCATGGTTCCTCCCCTCAGAGAGAACTACGAATCTAGCGAACAACCCGTGCAATCTCTCCCCGCCGCCGATGCTTCCGAACCAGCACGCTCACAAGCCCGCGGTGCTACGATCCCGCGCCGGATCGAGGAGGAAACCAGGCCATGCTGACACCCGTTCGAGTCGCCGTCACCGGAGCCGCCGGTCAGATCGGCTATTCCCTGATCTTCCGCATCGCGGCCGGCGAGATGCTGGGGCCGGAGCAGCCGGTGAGCCTGCACCTGCTGGAGATTCCGCCCGCGATGGATGCGCTGTCGGGAGTGGTCATGGAACTCCGTGACTCGGCGTACCCCCTGCTGCACGAGGTCGTCACGAGTTCGGACGCCGACGAGGCCTTCGACGGCGTGGACATCGCCATGCTGGTCGGCGCGCGGCCGCGCGGACCGGGCATGGAGCGCAAGGACCTGCTGCAGGCGAACGCCGCGATCTTCTCCGTCCAGGGCAAGGCCCTCGACGCCCACGCGAGCCGCGACGTGCGGGTGGTCGTGGTCGGCAACCCGGCGAACACGAACGCACTGATCGCTGCCAGCAACGCGCCGGGCCTCGACCGGCGGCAGTTCACCGCAATGACCCGACTCGACCACAACCGGGCGATCAGCCAGCTCGCCGAGAAGACCGGCGCCCACACCACCCAGGTCCGCCGCATGGCGATCTGGGGCAACCACTCGGCGACGCAGTACCCGGACCTCAGCCACGCCCTGGTCGACGGGAGGCCGGCGCCGGAGCTCGTCGACGAGGCCTGGACCCGGAAGGAGTTCATCCCCACCGTTCAGCAGCGGGGTGCGGCGATCATCAAGGCGCGCGGCGCCTCGTCGGCGGCTTCCGCGGCCGCCGCAGCGATCGACCACATCCGCACCTGGGTTCAGGGCACGACCGACGGCGACTGGGTCAGCATGGCGATCCCGGCCGACGGCAGCTACGGCGCTCGCGAAGGAGTTGTCTACTCGTTCCCGGTCACCACGAACGGTGGCGACTACGAGATCGTGCAAGACCTCGACATCGACGAGTTCAGCCGCGGCCGGATGCAGGCGACGCTGGACGAGCTGTTCGAGGAGCGTGCCGGGGTCGAGGAACTCCTGCCGTAGCCCGGCCCGGGCAGACCGGCCCGTTTCACCGGTTCTCAATCGCGCGGCGCTATGCTGACGGCGTCCGCTTCCAACCGCACCCAACTGCCCGATACGGAGGACACGATGGACCAGACCCTCCACGACCGTCTGAACGCCCACCTTGGGCTCGAGTTCGAGGCCGCGCACCGCTACCTGTCGATGGCGCTCTGGCTCGAGCGCATCGACCTGCCAGGCTTCGGCGCCTGGCTGCGCGGCCAGTCCGCCGACGAACTCGGCCACGCCCACCGCATCATTGATCACCTCGCCGACCGCGATCTCCTGGTGAAGATCCCCGAGATTCCGGCCCAGCCGACCGAGTGGGAGTCACCGGAAGCCGCCGTCGCCGACATTCTCCGGAGCGAGCAACGGGTCACCCAGGCGATCGAGGAGCTCTACGACCTCTCCGAGAAGGTCCACGACCGCGCCGCGTCGATCATGCTCCAGTGGTTCATCAACGAGCAGGTGGAGGAGGAGAACGTCGCCCGCACCCTGCTCGGAAGGCTGAGACTCATCAACGGCGACGGCGTCGGTATGCTGATGATCGACCAGGAACTCGCGAAGGGAACGGTGCCCGGCGCCATGGCGGAACCGGGAGCGGACGGAGCCGAGTGACCACGGGAGTCGAATGACGACAACAGAGCAGGACAGCCAGAGCCCAGCCCCGCAGGCCCCCAGCCGGCGGTACTCCAACTACGTCCTGGGCGTCCTCGTCCTGGTCTACGTCTTCAACTTCATCGACCGCCAGATCCTCTCGATCCTCGCGGAGGACATTCGCAACGACCTCGGCGTCAGCGACGCCCAGCTCGGTTTCCTCTATGGCACGGCGTTCGCCGTCTTCTACGCCATCTTCGGGATTCCGATCGGCCGTCTGGCCGACATGTGGACCCGCAAGAGCCTGATCTCGATCGGCCTGGCCGCGTGGAGCCTGATGACAGCGCTCTCCGGCACCGCACGCGGCTTCGCCTCCCTCGCCGCCTATCGAATCGGTGTCGGCATCGGCGAATCGAGCGCCGGACCGGCGGCCTTCTCCATGCTCGGGGACTACTACCCGCCGCGGCTGCGGGCCACGGTGACCGCGATGTACTCGAGCGGCGTCTACATCGGCGCCGGTCTCGGCATCCTGATCGGCGGGCAAATCGTCGACAGGTGGAACAACGCCTACGCGGACGGCGGGGCGCCTTTCGGCCTGGTCGGCTGGCAGGTCGCCTTCTTCGCCGTGGGCCTGCCGGGCCTGCTGATGGCGATCTGGGTGTGGACCCTGAAGGAGCCCGTCCGGGGCCAGAGCGAGGGAATCGTCACTCCCCCGCATCCCGCGCCGTTCAAGGAACTGGGGCGGGAGACCGCCGCCATCCTGCCGCCGCTGACCCTGCTTTCCTTGCAGCGCCACGGCGGCGCCAGGACCGTCGCCCGGAACCTGCTGATCGCGGTCGGATGCGCCGTCGCCTGCTTCGGCCTGATTCAGGTCTTCGGCAACCCGGTGCAGTGGATCGCGCTCGCGATCGGCGCCTACGCCTTCCTGTCCTGGGTGCAGGGACTGAAGCTGAGAGACAGGCCTACGTTCGAGCTGGTCTACCGATCCCGCTCGATGATCTACGGCATGTTCGGTTTCGGCTGGATGGCGTTCGTCGGCTACGGCCTCGGTTTCTGGGCACCGACCTTCTTCCGGCGGGTACACGATCAGAGCGCCGGCGAGGCCGGTCTGATTCTCGGCCTCACGGCAGCCGTCGCGGGTTGGCTCGGCGTTGCCGGCGGCGGCTACTTCTCCGACCGGATGAAGCAGAGGACGGCGAAGGCCCGCCCGCTGTGCGGGCTCATCATCGCCCTGGGCTCGATCCCGCTCGGCGCCTTCTTCGTGCTGACCGAGAACGTCACGACCGCCTACGTGATGAACTTCTTCTTCACGGTCTTCGGATCGGCCTGGATCGGTTCGGCCGTCGCCCTGGCCAACGACCTCGTGCTGCCCAGGATGCGGGGAACCGCATCGGCGTTCTACATCCTGATGATGACCTTCGTCGGACTCGCGCTGGGACCCTTCCTCATGGGTTGGCTGAGTACGACCCTGGAGGCCGGCGGCGCCGACTCCGGCCGCTCCCTCCAAACGGCGATGCTGGCCAGCCTGGGCGCCTACGTCCTGGGTGCGATCTTCTTCTGGCTCGCCGGCCGTACGGTGGCCGCCGAGGAGAGCAGCCGAGTCGAGCGGGCGCAGGCAGTTGGAGAGATGATCGAAGCGGCCTGACCGGACTACGACCTCAGGCTCGCCATGACCGGCGCGTGGTCGGAGGCGATGAGCCCCTCCTTCTTCTTCCTGTAGTCGCGGTCGGTCTCGACCTCCTGCACACGCTCCCGGACGGTTTCTGTCGCCAGCAGAAAGTCGATCCTCAGGCCCAGGTTGCGGTGGAAGGCGCCGAACCGATAGTCCCACCACGAGAACTTGACCGTCTCCGGATGGAGTTCCCGGAACAGGTCGACGAAGCCGAGGCCCAGCAGCGCGCGAAACCGCTCGCGCTCCGCCTCCGTGTGGTGGATGCCGCCGGCCAGGCGGTCCTCGTCGTGGGTGTCGAGGCGCGTCGGCGCAATGTTGAAGTCGCCGCAGAGAACTGCGGACTCGTCCGCGCCGAGTGAACCGCCCAAGTAGTCCCGGAGCGAGTCGAACCACGCCAGCTTGCGCGGATAGTCCAGGTGATCGATGTCCTTGCCGTTCGGGCAGTAGACGGTCGTGAAGTCGAGCCCGGCCGTCCGCACCCGCAGGAGCCGCGCGCCGGCTTCCTCCTCACCGGGAAGCCCCGACTGAACCTCGTCGATCGGATGGCGCGAGAGGACAGCGACGCCGTTCCACGCCTTCTGGCCGCACACGGCGGCGTGGTAGCCGAGATCCTCGAGCGCCGGGATCGGGACGTTGTCGGCGGTCGCCTTGAGTTCCTGGAGACCGACGACATCGGGCTGTCGGGCCTTGAGCCAGTGGACCAGGAAGTCGAAGCGCGCTCCCAGGCCGTTGATGTTCCAGGTGGCGATCAGCAAGCCGCTAGCTCCAGCCGCAGGACCGGCCGGCGTTCTGTTCCTTGAGCCAGTCGGCAAGCGGGGCGAAGTAGTCGAGGATCGCCGTGGCGTCCATCTCCCGGCTGCCGCCCATGGCCTCGAGGGCCTCGGGCCAGGGCCGGCTCAGTCCCATCGCCATCATCTCGCGCAGGCGCCGGCCCGCCTCTTCCTCGCCGTAGATCGAGCAGCGGTGGAGCGGACCCTCGTTGCCGATCGCCACACAGAGGTCGCGGTGGAACTGGAACTGAAGGATGTGCGCCAGGAAGTAGCGCGTGTAGGGCGTGTTGCCGGGCACGTGGTACTTGGCGCCGGGGTCGAAGTGATCCTCCGTTCGCGTCGATGGAGCGGTCACTCCCTGGTACTGCTCGCGCAGACGCCACCAGGCCGCGTTGTACTCGTCGGGCGGCGTCTCGCCGGAGAACACGCCCCAGCGCCAGCGGTCGACGAGCAGGCCGAAGGGCAGGAAGGCGACCTTGTCCAGGGCCATCCGCATGAGAAGCGAGAGGTCGGCCTCGGCCGGCGGCTCCTCGTCGAGCAGACCGATGTCGACGAGGTAGCCCGGCGTGACGGACAGGGAGATCGTGTCGCCCAGCGCCTCGTGGAACCCGTCGTTCGCACTGTCCCGGAACAGGGGCGGTAGTTCCCGGTAGCCGAGCTGGTAGTAGGTGTGGCCGAGCTCGTGGTGGATCGTCGAGAAGTCCTCGGCGTTGATCTGGATGCACATCTTGATCCGGACGTCCTCGTCCAGGTCGAGCTGCCAGGCGCTCGCGTGACAGACGACGTCGCGGTCTCGCGGCCGGAGGAACTGGGAGCGCCGCCAGAAGGTCTCGGGGAGTTCCTCCATCCCGAGCGAGGTGAAGAAGCCCTCGGCGATCTCCACCATCTCCCGCTCCGACGTCTGGCGTTCGCGGAGAATCTCCGTCAGGTCGTAGCCGGGAGCGGCGGCCTCCGGCGCGACGAGGTCGAACACGTTGGACCACGATTGCGCCCACATGTTGCCCAGGACGTGCGCCGGGATGGCGCCCTCGGGATCGACGACGACCGGACCGTACTGGTCCGCGAGCTCGGCGCGGACGTGGCAGTGCAGGTCGTCGTAGAGCGGCTTCACCTGCTCCCAGAGACGGTCCGTCTCCGCGGCGAAGTCGTCCGGCGGCATGTCGTAGCCCGACCGCCACATCGCGCCGGTGTCGTCGTAGCCGAGGCCCCGGGCGCCTTCGTTCGAGAGCTCGACGAAGCGCTGGTAGTCCGCGCGCATCGGCGGCGAGATCGTCCGCCAGCCCTCCCAGGCGTCGAGCAGCGCGCCGGCGTCCCGGCTGTTGTCGATCACGTCCTCCAGATCGTCGAGTGAACGGCAGGATTCCGGCCCGCTCGGGCAGTGCCTGCCGGTGCCGTAGGCCGCTTCCATCCTGGTCGTGATCTGACTCAGTTCCTCGATCTTCGCCTCGTCAGCCGGCGCGGCCACGGTCAGTCCGCCGCGGAGCAGGTTGAGCTTGCGCGCCACCTCGTCCGCCTCCGACGCCGCGTCGTAGGTCGCCGCCTCCTGAGCGAAGTCGATCGCGCGGGTCAGCGCCTCCGCTCCGGCACGGGCCGCCAGGGCGGTCGTGTCCTCGTTGATGTACGTCGACTGCACCCAGGCCGCGCGGCTGCCGTCGTAGTAGTGCTCCATGAGCGCCTCCTCGGCCGCCGACGTGAACTCGGCCGCCGACGGCCGCGCTTCGCCGGCGCAGCCGGCAAGCAGGACCGCCGCGGCAGCGGCCAGGAGCAGGCAGAAGGGGCTTAGTCGGGTTCGAAGCGGAATCAGCGACACGGCGAGTCCTCCCAATCGGTTCCAGGCCCCGGTCGCCTCCAGGCGGCAGACAGCGGGACCGAGAATCGACTCTATTCCAGGGTTCCGGGCCGTTGCACGGGACCGTGGCTTCGTAGAATCCCCGTCCCATGGCCCCGATCGTCATCGGCACCAGGGCAACGCCGCTGGCGCGGATCCAGGCCGACCTTGTCGCCCGGCGGCTCGGCGAACTCGGCGTGGACACGGTGGTGCGAGCCATGTCCTCCCAGGGCGACCGCAGCCTCGGCGGCAGCTTCGCCCAAGCCAAGGGCGTGTTCACCGGTGAGCTGACCGCGGCCCTGCGCGACGGCACCGTTGATCTCGTCGTCCATTCGCTGAAGGACCTGCCGGTGGAGGACGAGCCCGACCTGGTGATCGCGGCGGTGCCGGAGCGGGAGCGGCCGTTCGATCTGCTGCTGTTCGCGCCGGATTCCGAAGCGAACGAGGCGAGCGAAGGGGCGCCGACGCTCGCGGAGCTGGTCGATCACGGCGACGACGCCCTGGAGGAGCAGGCCAGGCCGGCCCGCGACGCGTTCGGGCCGCTCTCGGCTGGAGCGCGCCTGGGCACTTCGTCCCCGCGGCGCCAGGCCGGAGCGCTGGCGATTCGGCCAGACCTCGTCTGCTGCGCCGTCCGCGGCTCGGTGGGGCGCCGGCTGGAGTGGCTTCAGAGCGATGCGATCGAGGCCCTGCTGGCGGCGGAGGCGGGTGTCCTGCGCCTGGCCCGAAACGGCGAGCTCGAAGCTCCGGCCGCCGCCATCCGGGGTTTCCGGCTGGACCTTCGCTCCTGGCCCTGCGCGCCCGGTCAGGGCGCACTGGCGGTGCAGATCCTGCGCGGCGGCCGGCTCGACGGACACGCGGCGATGGCAGCGCTCGACCACCCTCCGAGCCGCGCCGCCGCCTTCGCGGAGCGCTCCCTGCTTGGCCGGCTCGGCGGTGGCTGTCTCCGACCGTTCGGAGCCTGGGCGGACGCACGCGCCGCCGGCCCGGAGGGGCCGGTGCTGCAGGAGGTCCATGCCTTGATCGCGGCCGACGATTGGCGGGAACCTGCCGCGGTCGGTGAGGCGCCGCGGGCCGTCGGCGCAGCGGTTTCAGCAGCGGACGGCGCGGTCGATCTCGACGCCCTGGCTGAGCGGATCGAGCGGGGATTGGCGGAGCTAGGTGCCGGCCTGACGGCCGGCGCGCTGTTCTCTGCGGGCCGGAAGACCCGCGCACCCAGTGCGGAGACGCCGGATCTCATCGTGACTTCCGGCCCAACGACCGTTCGGCGCCTGACGAAGCGGCTGCCGCCAGGCGTGGGCGTCGCGGCTCTGCCGGCGACCACCGTCGAGGTCTTCGACACCCCCTGGCCGGCAGACCGCATCGACCTGAACCGCCCGCGACGTCAGTGGCCCTGGCTGCTCGTCTCTTCGCCGAACGCCGCACGCGTCGTGGCGGAGCGCGCCGCGCGCGAGCCGGCCTGGGGCCGGCTGCCGTGGTGCGCGCTGGGCGAAGGCACCGCCCGCGCCCTGCTCGCGGCCGGTGTGCCGCCGAACCTGGCCGCGCGGGCCTCCGGTGGCGAGGAGTTCGCCCGCTACGCGGCGCGGGTGCTCGACCCCCGTTGCCCGCTGTTCGTGCCGCATTCCGCCCGCGGCGGCGCGACGCTCGTCGAGGCGCTCCAGGCGGCGGGCCGCCAGGTTCCTGCCTGGGCGGCCTACACCGTGCATCCGAACGACGAGCTCGACTGGCCGCAAGGTTGGCAAGCGGCCCACGCCCGCGTACTCTTCACTGCTCCATCGGCGGTTTCCGCCTTCGCAGCGTCCGGCCTGGACTGGCCGGGCAGCTGCTGGGCGATCGGAGCCGCCACAGCCGCGGCGCTGCGGAGCACCGGAGCCGGCAACGTGAAGTGCGCACAGGAACCGACCGCCGCCGGCATCGAACGCCTGTGGCTCGACGAAGTGGGCGCCGACCCGAGGGAAACTGAATGAGCGCCGGACGATGCAGCGAGGACCTCTGGACGGAGGCGCAGCGCCACCTGGTCGGCGGCGTGAACAGCCCCGTGCGGGCATACCGCGCCGTCGGCGGCACGCCGCCCTTCATCGCCGAGGCCGAAGGAGCGGTCATGCGCTCGGTCGACGGCACGAGCTACGTCGACTTCGTTGGTTCCTTCGGACCCCTGGTGCTGGGACACAGCCACCCGGCCGTGGTCGAAGCCGTGCGCGAGGCGGCAGCCCGCGGCACCTCCTTCGCCGCACCTCACGAGGGCGAGGTCGAGCTGGCGCGGATGGTCAAGGAACTCGTGCCGGTCATCGAGAAGATCCGCTTCGTCAACTCCGGCACCGAGGCGACCCAGTCGGCGATCCGGCTCGCCCGCGGCTGCACCGGCCGCGACCTGGTGCTCAAGTTCGAAGGCTGCTACCACGGTCACGTCGACGCACTGCTGGTCGAAGCCGGGAGCGGTCTCGCCACCTTCGGAATCGCCTCGAGCGCCGGCATCCCCGCGGCGACGGCCCGCGACACGATCGTCCTGCCGCTCGACGACGACGAGGCGCTCGAGCAGGCTTTCCGGCGCCACGGGGAGAAGCTCGCCGCCGCGATCATCGAGCCGCTGCCAGCGAACAACGGCCTCCTGGTTCAACGGCCGGAGTATCTCCACCGTCTGCGCCGCCTGTGCACGGAGCACGGCGCGCTCCTCATCTTCGACGAAGTCTTGAGCGGCTTCCGGGTCCCCGGAGTCACCGTCGGCGCTCAGCTCGGCATCGAGCCCGATCTCGTCACCCTCGGCAAGGTGATCGGCGGCGGGCTGCCGGTCGGCGCCTACGGCGGGCCGGCACGGTTGATGGACCAGCTTTCGCCCCTCGGACCCGTCTACCAGGCCGGCACCCTGTCCGGGAATCCGCTCGCCGTCGCCGGCGGACTCGCCACGCTGCGCGCACTGCAAACCGGCGACGGATGGAAGCGGATGGAAGACCTCGGCTCGCTGCTCGAGCGCGGGCTGGGCCCCGTCCTCGAGGCGAGCGCCCAGCCCTACCGGCTCGTCCGCTGCGGCTCGATCTTCTGGCTCGCCTACGGCGACGGCGAACCACCGCGCCGGGCCGACCGCTTCCACCCGAACACCGCCGAGGTCTTCGGCCTCCTCCACCGCGGGCTGCTCGACCGCGGCTACATGCTCGCCCCGTCCGCGTTCGAGGTCGGCTTCCTGTCGCTGGCGCACGACGGGGACGCGCTGACCGGCTTCGCCGGCGCGGTCGGCGAGACGCTGGCGGAGATCCCGGCGCCGTGACGTCTCCGCCAGCGACGGACCAGCCCGGCGCCGAAGCCGTCGCCAGCTACTTCCGGGAGCTGCAGGACCGGATCTGCGACGCCCTGGTCGAGGTCGATGGCGCCGCCTTCGACGCCCGCGAGCTACGCGGCGAGCGCGGCGGCGTCGCGCGGCCGCGGGTTCTGACCGACGGCGAGGTGATCGAGAAGGCGGCGGTCAACTTCAGCCACTCCCGCGGCGACTCGCTACCTCTGGCGGCGACGGAACGGCGGCCGGAACTCGCCGGCAGGAGCTTCGAAGCGACCTCGGTCTCCCTGATCGTCCATCCGCGCAACCCCTACGCTCCGACCAGCCACGCCAACATCCGCTTCTTCATCGCCCATTCACCGGAAGGCAACTCGCCAGGAGAAACGGGGGCCGAGGAGGAGGAAGGCTGGTGGTTCGGCGGCGGCTTCGACCTGACCCCGTACTACGGCTTCGAGGAGGACGCGGTCCACTGGCATCGCACCGCGGCTCGAGCCTGCGCGCCGTTCGGCGACGACCTTTACACCCGCTACAAGGCCGCTTGCGACGACTACTTCTACCTTCCCCACCGGCAGGAGATGCGCGGCGTCGGCGGCCTGTTCTTCGACGACCTGAACCGTCTCGAGCGGCCCTCCGAACTCGACCCGTTCGGACGCTGCTTCGCCTTTGGACGCAGCATCGGCGACCACTTCCTGCCCGCCTATCTGCCGATCCTCGAGCGTCGCAAGGACCTGCAGTACGGCGAGCGCGAACGCGGTTTCCAGCTCTACCGCCGGGGGCGGTACGTGGAGTTCAACCTCGTGTACGACCGCGGCACCCGCTACGGACTGCAGGCGCGGGCGCGCACCGAGTCGATTCTCGCGTCGCTGCCGCCGCTGGCGGCCTGGCGTTACGACTACGCGCCCGAAGCCGGATCCCCCGAAGCCCGTCTCGCCTCGGAGTTCCTGGTCCGTCGCGACTGGATTTCGGCGTCCGACCCTCGCCATCCGGAAGGACCCTGAGACCACGTGCCCTATCGACCTGAACCTTCCGTCTCGGCCGAGCCCGCCTGCTGCCTCCTGGGTCGCAGCGATTCCTGCGGCGTCTGTTCAGCGGACCGACGCGCCCTAGGAGTCGTCCTCGCCAACGTCGGCACGCCAGCAGCGCCGACGGCGCCGGCGCTCCGCACCTACCTGCGTCAGTTCCTGAGCGACACGCGCATCGCCGAGCAGCCGCCCTGGAAGTGGCTGCCAATTCTCTACCTCTTCGTGTTGACGACGCGACCGCAGCGCGTAGCCAGGCTCTACGCGAGGATCTGGACCGATGATGGTTCGCCCCTTCTCGCCATCTCACGCCGCCAGGCTGCCGGCATCGCGGCCCGGCTCGCGGAGGCCCGTAGCGGTGGCGAGCCGCGGTTCCACGTCGCCGTCGGCATGCGCTACGGCGAACCGTCCATCGAAAAGGCGCTAGCTGAGGTGAGGAGCGCTGGCGCCGAGCGAATCCTCTTCCTGCCGCTGTTTCCGCAGTACGCGGCGGCAACCACCGCCTCGGCGCTCGACGTCCTGCATCGCGAGGCGCGGTCCTGGCGCCGCGTACCCGAGATCCGCACGATCAACAGCTACCACGGCGAACCCGGCTACATCCGGGCGTTGGCCGCCAGCATCCGCGAAACATGGCGAGAGGATCAGCCGGACAAGCTCGTCCTCTCGTACCACGGCGTGCCGCAGCGTTACGTGGACCAGGGAGACCCCTACCAGTGCCAATGCCTGGAGACGACGCGGCTGCTCGTGGCGGAGCTCGGCGTAGAGGAAGATCGTGTCCTCAGCACCTTTCAGTCCCAGTTCGGCCGGGAGCAGTGGATCCTCCCCAAGACGGACGAAACGCTTCGTGAGCTCGCCCGAGCCGGCGACCGCCGCGTCGATGTCGCCTGCCCCGGCTTCTCCGCCGACTGCATCGAGACGCTCGAAGAGATCGAGGTCGAGAACCGCGGCTACTTCGAAGAGTCCGGCGGCGAACGCCTCCGTTACATCCCCTGCCTGAACGACCGCCCCGACCATCTCGACGCGCTGACCGACTTGATCCTCCGCAACACCCGCGAGTGGCGCGGCGGCTGACAGGCCTGTGACAATGCGCGCGCGGAACTGAGTCAGAATCGCCCGATGGACAACTGTTGCGTCGTCGCGGTGACCTGGCGGTATGCGAGCGCCGAGGAGATCGCTCAGTACACCGTGCCGGATGAGCGGCGAGCCGCCGAGATGCGGCGGCTGAAGCAGCGGATCGGCGCTCAGGGCCTGATCTATCTCGCTACGTGCAACCGGGTGGCGTTCGTCTTCTCGGCGGAGCCGGGAGCGACGCTCGCATCGTGTCGGCGGGAGCTGTTGCGGCTGGTGGCCGGCGCGGGGGCGGCGCGGCGAGTCTTCCGGAGCTGGGAAGGGGAAGGGGCGGTCGAGCACCTGTACCTGGTAGCGGCCGGTCTGGACTCGGCCCAACCGGGAGAGCGGGAGATTCGCGGGCAGTTGCGCGACGCGCTCGAGGAGGCGACGGCCAGCGGCACGGTCGACCCGGAGTTGCGGCGCGTGGTCGAGTCGGCGCTTCGGGCCGGCAAGCGGGTCCACCGGGAGACCGGCGTCGGCGCCGGACGCACGTCGCTGTCGGAGATTGCGGCCGACCTGTTGACCGAGCGCGCCGCGGAGCATCCGGGGCCGGTGGCGCTGGTCGGCGTCGCGGCGATGACCGAGACGTGTACGGAGCGGCTGCGCTCCCGTGGCGTCCCTCTCGTCCTCGTCAATCGGACCCTTTCGAAGGCGGACGGGCTCGCCGAGCGGACGGGCGGGGCCCTCCCGTCGAACGGCTCCGCTCCCACCGTCGAAACGATGAGCCTCGACCGGTTCCGGTCCGAGCCGCCGCCGGTCACCGCGGCACTGTTTTCGACCGGCGCCCCGGGACCGGTGGTCGATCGGCGGTGCCTGTCGGTCCTGGCCGTGACCGGCGACGCCCGGTACGGCGCCTCACCGCTGGTGATCGACATGGCGATCCCGGCCGATGTCGCTCCAGGCGACGCCCGCGTCGCGGGTCTGAAGCGGATCGGCATGGACCAGATCAATGAACTGGCCCAGAAGACCCTCCGCGACCGGCGCGGGCGCACTGCTGAAGCCCGCGTGCTGATCGACGAGGAACTCGACGCCTACCGCGAAGCGATGGCCACCAGGTCCGTCGCCGGCGCGATCCGGGCGATCGGCGCCAAGTACCAGGATTCGCTGGGCGCGAACCTGGACCGCCTGCTGCAGAGCGATCTCGCGGGCCTCTCGGAGGCGGAACGGGAAGCGCTCCGGGAGTGGACTGCCGTGATGGCGAAGCGCCTGAGCCACCTGCCGGTCGTGGGGCTGCGCGCGGTGGCGATCGAGATCGGTCAGGACGGCGTCGACGCCTTCCTCGCCGCCGCGGCGCCGGAGCTGCTCGAACAGCGGCGTGCCGACAGGCGCTCCGAGCCATCGACCCGCTGGACGGCCGGCGAGTGAACGCCCTGCCGACGACCGCGGCCGGGCCTGCTGCCGCCCCGGCCGCCGCCACCGCCCCGCCGGCCGAACCCCTGCTGCTGCGCACCCTTCGATTCGAGGAAACGCCGCGGCGGCCGCTGTGGATGATGCGTCAGGCCGGACGCATCCTGCCCGAGTACCGGGCACTCAAGGAGCGCCACGGTTTCGCCGGCCTCGCACGCGACCCGGAACTGGCGGCCGAAGTCACCCTGATGCCGCTCCGGCGCTTCCCCTTCGACGCCGCGATCACGTTCGCGGACATCATGTCGCCCATGCCGGCCCTCGGCGTCGACTTCCGCTTCGATCCGGGGCCGGTGATCGCTGAGCCGATCCGCGGCGCGCGGGACGTCGCCGCCCTGCCCGATCCCGACGACCTCGACGAAGCCGCGATCGCCCCGGAAGTCGCCGCCACCCAGCGGATCGTGCGATCCGAGCTCGTCCCGGAGACGGCACTGCTCGGCTTCGCGGGCGCTCCGTTGACCCTCGCGGCCTACCTCGTCGAGGGTCGCGGCATCCGCGACTTCCCCCGGCTGCGGGCGTTCGCCTACCAGGAGCCGGCGGCTTTCGACGCCCTGCTCGACCGACTCGGCCGGCTCTGCGCCCGTTACCTCCTCAGCCAGCATCGGGCCGGCGCCGACGCGGTACAGGTCTTCGACTCCTGGGCCGGCCTCTTCCCGCGCGCCGAATGGCGTCTGAGGATTCGGCCGCACCTCGATCGGCTGCTGCGGCGGCTCGGCGACGCCGGCGTCCCCAGAATCCTCTTCCTCCACGCCGCGCCCCAGTTGGTGGACGACTACGCGGGCCTGCCCTGCGAGGCGCTCGGCGTCGACTGGCGCACCGACGTCGGAGCGCTGCGCCGGCGGCGGCCGGACCTTTGCCTGCAGGGCAACCTGGACCCCGCCGCGCTCATGGCCGGCGAACAGGCGGTCCGGCGCGAGACCGGACTCCTGCTCGCCAGCCTGCCGCGACGTGGCCACATCGTGAACCTGGGACACGGCGTGCTGCCGGAAACTCCGCTTCAGGCGGTGCAGGCCCTGGTCGAGGCCGTCCACGCCGAGGCGGAGGACGCTTGAGCGAACAGCCGGCGGCCTGCCGCCTGGTCGTCGTCGGCGGCGGACCTTCCGGACTGGCCGCCGCCTGGAAGGCGTCCGTCGAAGCGGAGCGCGTCGGCGGCGAGATCGGGATCCTCGTGCTCGAGGCGGACGGCGAAGTCGGCGGCAAGGCGCGGACCGAGCAGGCCGGCGGCTTCCTGCTCGAGACCGGGCCCCAAGGCTTCCTCGACGATCAGCCGGTCGTGCGGGAGATGGTCGACGCCTGCGGCCTCGAGGACGAAGTGCTGGCGCCGGAACCGGCCGCGAACCGCCGCTACATCTACCGGGGCGGCAGGCTGCGGTTGCTGCAGCGCAGCCCGCTGGGCTTCGCCAGGAGCGGCCTGCTGGGACCGCTCGGCCTGGCGCGGCTGGCGATGGAACCCCTGGTGCGGAGTCGGCACGACGGCGAAGCGGAAGGCAGCGCCGGCGAAGACGAGTCGCTATACGACTTCGCCGCCCGCCGCATGGGGCGGCAGGCGGCCCGGCGCCTCATCTCGCCCGTCGTCCTCGGCATCTTCGCCGGCGACGCGCGGAAGCTCTCGGCGGCGGCCGCGTTTCCGCGCCTGGTCGCGATGGAACGGGCCTACGGTTCCCTGTTCAAGGCGATGCGCGCCGGCCGGAAGCGCGGCCTACCGCCACCGGGGCACCGGACTATTCGCCGCGGCATCCAGGCCCTTCCGCACGCCGTCGCCGCTCTTCCGGGAATCGAAGTCCGCTGCAACCGGCGGGTCACCGCGATCGAGCGGCGCGGCAGCGGCTTCAGGGTCGCTTCGTCCGGCGACGAAGTCACTGGAGATGCAGTCGTCGTCGCAGCCGACCTGCCCTGGGCCGCCGATCTCGTCGACGGCGTCTCGGCGGAGGCCGCGGCCGGGCTCCGGCAGATCGAGTCGCCGCCGATGGCCGTCGTCCATACCGCCTTCACGGCCGCCGCCGCGGCCCACATCGAGCCGGCCTACGGCTTCCTCGTCGCCCGCGGCGAGGGAGTTCGCATGCTCGGCTGCCAGTACGAAACCGCTACGTTCCGGGGCCGCGGCCCGGATGGCACGTTTCTGACCCGCTCGATGTTCGGCGGCAGCGTAGATCCCGAGGCCGCCGACCTCGGCGACGCGCAGCTCGTCGAGCTGACTCTCCGCGAGCTACGCCGGACAGCAGGCCTGGACGCCGATCCCACCTACACGAGCGTCGCCCGCTGGCCGCACGCCATCCCGCAGTACACCCCCGGTCACCCGCGGCGAGTGGCCAGAATCGAGGCCACCCTGGACTCGATCGACGGCTTCTACCTGGCCGGCAACGCGCTCCACGGCGTCGGCCTGAGCCGGGCGATCGCCGTCGGCGCCGAGTGCGGGGAAAAGGCCGCCCGCCTGCTGCTCCCGTAGCTGCCTCATCCGGGCTACACTCACCGGCCCAAGGAACCAACACACGCGGAGAGAGTCCCATGAAGGAAGCGCTGCAGTTCTACATCAACGGTAAGTGGGTCGACCCGGCGACTCCGAAGACGATGGACGTGATCGATCCGTCGACGGAAGAAGCGATCGGCCGGATCAGCCTCGGCAGCGCGGCGGACGTCGACAAGGCCGTCGCGGCGGCGCAGGCCGCCTTCGGGTCGTTCTCACAGACCAGCCAGGAAGAACGCGTGGAACTCCTCGGTCGCATCGTCGCCGGCTACAAGGCCCGGATCGGCGAGATGGCGGAGACGATCTCCATGGAGATGGGCGCCCCGGCCTGGCTCGCCAAGGCCGCCCAGGCGCCCTCCGGCCTCGGCCACTTCGCGGGCGCCCTTGGCGTGCTGAAGGACTACGACTTCGTCGAGACCCGCGGCACGACGAACATCGTCAAGGAACCGGTCGGCGTCTGCGGCCTGATCACGCCCTGGAACTGGCCGATCAACCAGATCGCCTGCAAGGTCGCGCCGGCGCTCGCCGCGGGCTGCACGATGGTCCTCAAGCCGAGCGAGGTGGCGCCGCTCAACGCCATCCTTCTCGCCGAGATCCTCCACGACGCCGGCGTGCCGCCAGGCGTCTTCAACCTGATCAACGGCGAAGGACCCGAGGTCGGCGCCGCGCTGTCCGCCCACCCCGGCATCGACATGATGTCTTTCACCGGCTCCACCCGCGCCGGTCGCGCGGTCGCCAAGGCCGCCGCCGACTCGATCAAGCGGGTCGCCCAGGAACTCGGCGGCAAGTCGCCGAACATCGTCCTCGAGGACGCCGACATCGACAAGGCGGTCAAGGCGGGCACCCGACAGTGCTTCCTCAACAGCGGCCAGTCCTGCAACGCGCCGACGCGGATGCTCGTGCCGGCGGCGTCGCACGCCCGGGCCCTGGAAGTCGCCAAGGCGGCCGCCGAAGCGACCGCCGTCGGTCCTCCGGGACAGGAAGGCGTCGCCATCGGCCCCGTCGTCAGCAAGGTCCAGTACGACAAGATCCAGGGTCTCATCGCCAAGGGCATCGAGGAAGGCGCCGAGCTCGTCACCGGCGGCACCGACCGCCCCGAGGGCCTCGACAGCGGCTACTACGTCCGCCCCACCGTGTTCGGTGGCGTCAGCAACGAGATGACGATCGCCCGCGAAGAGATCTTCGGCCCCGTGCTCTCGATCCTCCCCTACGAAACGGAGGAGGAAGCGATCCAGGTCGCGAACGACACCGTCTACGGCCTGTCGAGCTACGTCCAGTCCGGCGACCTCGACCACGCCCGCAGCGTGGCCTCCCGCATCCGCGCCGGCAACGTCCACATCAACGGCGCCCCCGCCGACTTCGGCGCCCCCTTCGGCGGCTACAAGCAGTCCGGCAACGGCCGCGAGTGGGGCGACTTCGGCTTCGAGGAGTTCCTCGAGGTCAAGGCCGTGATGGGGGCGCTGCCGAAGGCGAGCTGAGGAGAGCCGACTGCCGGTGAGCCGGCCTTCTGGCCGGCATCCGGCGCGAAGCGCCGGCTCCGATCAGCCCAAGCGGCTGAAGCGGCCGGCCGGGTCGAGGGCTTGCTCGACGCGGCGTAGCAGTTCGCCGCCGGTGCGGTAGCCGAGGAACGGCTGGTTCGAAGCGTCGGCCGGTGCGCGCAACGCGAGCGCCGTCAGCTTCGACTGTGCGAGGGCACGGTCGAGGGATGGAAGGTCGGCTACGCGCGCCGCGGGCCAGGCGACGAAAGCCTGCTGGACGCCGGCGCTATAGACCCTGGCTACGTGGGAAGCGTCGAGGTCGGCCAGGACCTGTTCCAGGACCGCCGCCGTGGCCGGCGTCAGGGGGAGTTTGAGGACGGAGGCGTCCGGCGAAGCCCAGCCGAACTCGCGGCGGGTGCGCCAGTGGTTCGCGTCTGCATCGCTCGAGAGAGTGGTGACGTCCGTGTCGAGAAGATCGGCGGCGCGCTTGAGACGAGCGTCCAGGGCGAAGCTGCGGCCTCCGATGCGGATCTCCAGGTCCCAACCGGCCAGGCCGTGCATCAGGTCGAGGCACTCGAGCTCGACGGCGCCGGATCCGACGCGGCCGGCGGCTTCGAGGGCCTCATCGAAGGCCATACCGGCGACGCGCACGGTGGCGCAGCTTTCGGGATGCGGGAAGACCTTGAACGTGCACTCGGTGAGAATGCCCAGGCGTCCCAGGCTGCCGACCATGAGCTTCGGCAGGTCGAAGCCGGCGGCGTTCTTCACCACCTTGGCGCCGCCGCGAACGATCTCGCCCCGGCCGTCGACGAAGGCCACGGCGAGCAGGAAGTCCCGCAGGCCGCCGTAGCGCAGCCGGCCGGGGCCATTCGCGCCCGCGGCAACCGCGCCGCCGACCGTGCTGCCGGCGTCGACCAGCAATGGATCGAACGGCAGGTACTGGCCCTCGGCAGCGAGCCGCGCCGCGATGTCGGCGAGCGGCGTCCCGGCCAACGCGGTCACCGTGTACTCGCTCGGCAAGTACTCGGTGATGCCGGTGAGCGCCGACAGGTCGAGCACTTCGGCGCCCTCCACCGCCAACAGCGCCGGCTTCGTGCCGCCGCCGCGCGGCACGACCAACTCAGCACCGCGCACGGCTTCGGCAACCTCGGCCGCCGAACCCGGCTGATGGACAACGCCGGTCACAAGTCTCCTGGCTCTCCGTTACTGGCCGCGCTGCCGCGCCTCATTCGCGCGAGATGACTCCCGCCACCTCCAGTGGATGGGGACCGTGGCTCAGCAGCGCCGGCGCCTCGGCGTCCGGGAACATCTTGCCCCGGTTCGCCAGCTCGCCGGGGTCGATCGCCAGGCGGATGCGGCGCATCGCGTCCAGGTCGGCGTCGCCGAACATCTCGCCGAGGTACTGGCGCTTCTCCATGCCGACGCCGTGCTCGCCGGTGATCGAGCCGCCGAGGTCGATGCAGAGTCGGAGGATCTCGCCCGCCAGTTCCTCGGCGCGCTCCAGTTCGCCTTCGACCCGGCCATCGAAGAGGATCAGCGGGTGCAGGTTTCCGTCGCCGGCATGGAACACGTTGGCGACCCGGATCCCGTGCCGTTCGCCGAGCCGCTGGATCTCCGTCAGAGCCTCGCCCAGGCGGGACCGCGGCACGACGCCGTCCTGGACGATGTAGTCCGGGCTCAGTCTCCCCACCGCCGAGAAGGCGCTCTTGCGGCCCTTCCAGATCCGCATCCGATCGTCCGGGTCGCTGGCGATGTGCTCGAGGTAAGGCTTCGATTGCCTGACGACTTCCAGCAGCAGTTCGCTTTCGGCGGCGACTTGCTGCTCCTCGCCTTCGAGTTCGACGATCAGAAGGCCCTCGGCATCGAGCGGGTAACCGGCGCCGACCGCCGCCTCGGCCGCCTCGATCGCGAGGTTGTCCATGATCTCCATCGCCCCGGGCAGCAGGCCCGAAGCGACGACGGCCGCCACCGCCTCGCCCGCCGCCGCCAGTGAGTCGTAGGCCGCCAGCAGGGTGAAGAAGGTCTCGGGCTTCGGCAGCAGGCGCAACGTGATCTTCGTCGCGATCCCGAACAGCCCCTCCGAGCCGACGAAGAGCCCGACGAGGTCCGGGCCGACGCTCTCCAGGCTGTCGCCGCCGATCTCGATCACTTCGCCGTCCGGGAGCACGACTTCGAGGCCGAGCACGTGGTTGCTCGTCATGCCGTACTTCAGGCAGTGAGCGCCGCCCGAGTTAAAGGCCAGGTTGCCGCCGATCGTGCACACGGACTGGCTCGACGGATCCGGTGAGTAGTAGAGGCCGTAGGGCTCCGCGGCCTCGGACACCGTGAGGTTGACGACGCCGGGCTCGACGACCGCCGTCCGCCGCACCGGGTCCACTTCGAGGATCCGGTTCAGCCGGTTCATCGCGATGACGACGCCGTCGTGGACCGGCAGGGAACCGCCGGACAGGCTGGTGCCGCTGCCACGGGCGAGGAACGGCACTTCGGCGGCCGCGCAGAGGCGCACGACGTCGACGACTTCCTCGGCGGAATCGACGAGGACGACCGCCCGCGGACGGGCCCGGAAGGCGGTCAGCGCGTCCGACTCGTAGGCCGCCATGGGGGCCGCGCCGGTGAGGACGCGGTCGGCACCGAGGCGCCGTTTCAGTGCGTCGAGAAAGTCGGCTGCGTCGGCCGGGGCCATGGGCGGTCAGCCTACCAACCCGGAGGACCGGTAGCTGGCGGCTCAGTCGCCGAGCGGCATCACGATCCAGAGCAGGATGTAGACGATGATCCCGGGAAAAGCGACCGAGAGGATCGAGACCAGGATGTAGAGCAGACGGACGCCCGTCGGGTTCCAGCCCAGCCAGGCGGCGACGCCTCCGCAGACGCCGCCGATCAGGCGATCGGACCCGGAGCGATGAAGGGGGCGGGACTGGGTGGCTGTCGCGGTCACGATTGGGTTCCTCCTCAAGAGACTGCTCACGTTCAACTACGGATTCTGCACGACCTGGGTTCCAGTTCGACGTCTTCGTCCGATTCATAGACGACTACGCATAGGATGAATCCGATGGCCGAGCAGGAGCAGGCGCCCAAGCGGGTCGGCACCTTCGAGAGCCTGGTGCAGGCGGTCCGCTCATGGCGAACGTTGTCCGTCGTCCTGCTGTCGTTCTCCTCGGGGATGCCTCTGGGGCTGGTCTGGATCGCGATTCCCGACTGGATGCGCGATTCCGGTGTCGACATTCGCATCGTCGGCCTGTTCACGCTGGCGCAGGTTCCGTGGACCTTCAACGTGGTCTGGGCGCCGCTGATGGACCGCTTCCCACCGCCGTTCCTGGGGCGACGCCGGGGCTGGGCGGCGATCGCCCAGGTCGGTCTGCTTGTTGGAACGCTCGGCCTGGCCGGCGTCGGCGGCCACCCGGACGCGCCGTTCGTGGTACTCGCCCTGACCTTCGCGGTGGCGCTGGCGGCAGCATCCCAGGACATCGCGGTCGACGCCTACGCCGTGGACGTTCTGAAGAAGGAGGAGCAGGGCGCGGCCGTCGGCGCGCGCATCGCGCTCTACCGCGTGGGGATGTTCGCGGCGGGAGCAGCGGCCATCTCCCTTGCCGGACGCTCCTCGTGGGCCCTCGTCTGTGCGGGCCTGGCGGCGCTCTACCTGCCGATGCTTCTCGTGACGTTCTTCGCGCCCGAGCCTCGCAATCTGCCGCCTGAGCCGAAGACCGTACGAGAAGCCGTCTGGCTCCCCTTCCTCGGCTTCCTCTCCCGCCACCGTGCAGTTGAGATTCTGGCCTTCGTCATCCTGTTCAAGCTCGCCGACAACATGGCCAGCGCCCTGCTTCGCCCGTTTCTCGTCGACATGGGCTACTCGAGCGACGACCGTGGCTTCGCGTTGGGAACGATCGGCCTGATCGCGACCATCGGCGGCGCTATCATCGGCGGCCTGGGCACGAACGTGCTGGGCTTGGGCAGAGCGCTCTGGATCTTCGGTTCCCTCCAGATCTTCTCCAACCTCGGCTACGTCGTACTCGCCAACGTGCCCAGGAACTCCTTCCTCCTCTACGGAGCGATGGGGTTCGAGACGCTCTGCCAGGGTCTCGGCACTGGAGCCTTCTCGGTCCTGCTCCTTCGCATGACCCAGAAGCGTTTCTCGGCCACGCAGTACGCGATGTTCTCGACCTTGTTCGGCTTCGGTCGGATCTTCTCCGGGCCGGTCGCAGGGATCACTGTCGATGCAATCGGCTGGACCAACTTCTTCCTGGCCACCATGCCGCTGGGCATCCCCGGCCTTTACATGCTCTCGCGCTTCGTCAAGCCCACCGAACGCGAACCGGTCTTCAACGTGCGGCGGCAGGATCCGCTACCACCCCGTTCCCGGACTCGGCTAGCCGCGGATGGCGTGGCCTTCGGGACACTGAGCGCCATCGGCGCCGCCTTGCTGCTCAACGGCCTGGCGGCGCTCAAGGCGATGCGCGCCGGCGAGCCTTTCGGCTTCACGGCGGAACTGCTGGCACTCGCCACGCCGGCGAACGCCGAGGGCTGGGTGGGGCTCGTAGGTGTCGTGACCTTCGGCGCCGCCATGGGGCTCTTCGCCGCAGCCGTGCAGGCGGCCCGGCATGGGGCGGGCGCCGAGTCGGCATCCGAGGCGTCCGAAGCGCCCTAAGGGGCGCTACCGCGCGACCTGCCCCATCCGCAGCGCGCGCTGCATCGTGGTCGGCTCGTCGGGATAAAGCTTCGAGACGTACTCGCCGTAGCCGTTGAAGATCGGTGTCTCGAACGGCTGGCTGTTGTGCAGCCAGTGCGAGGTCGCCTGACTCCAGCGCGGGTGCGGGATGTTCGGGTTCACGTTCGAGAGGTAGCCATACTCGTGCGGCTGGATCTGCCAGAAGATCTTCGGCTCCTCGGCCACGAACTCGATCTTCACGATCGACTTCGCGCTCTTGTAGCCGTACTTCCACGGGACCGCGAGTCGCAGCGGCGCACCATGTTGCTTGACCAGAGGCTCTCCGTAGATACCGGTGGCGACGAAGGCCAGTTCGTTCATCGCCTCATCCATACGGAGGGCTTCGAAGTAGGGCCACTCGTACCAGTGCGCCTCCCTGACACCCGGCATCTGGTCCCTCTTGAGAGCAGTGAAGAAACGGACATGCCTGGCTGACGACTTCGGTTGCGCCTTCTCGATCAGCTTGCTGAGGGGGAAGCCGCTCCAGGGCACGTTCATCGCCCAGCGCTCGACGCAGCGGAAGTGGTAGAGCCGCTCCTCGTGCTCAAAGCCGAAGATGTCATCGAGATCGAGCGTCATCGGGTTGTCGCAGAGGCCCGTGACTTCGACACTCCACGGTTCGACGGTGAACTTGCCGGCGAACTTCCACACCGGGCCGCCGCGACCGGGATAGAACTCGTAGAAGTTGTTGTGGCTGCCCGCCGCCTCGCGCGGCGTCAGTTCGCCGCCGATGCTCGCCGGCGGACCCGCGAACTTCGTGTTCCGCTTGGGCCGCGCGCTGAGCTCGGCGCCGTAGACATCAGGCCTCTTGAGGGCCGGCTTCAGCTTGTCCTCGATCGGCGGCGCCGGAGGCGGCGCCGGTACCTGCTGGCGAAGGCGGAACTGGGCGGCCAGGGGCGACGCGCCGGCGATGCCGACCGCGGCCGCGGCCACGAACTTGCGCCGGTCCATGTAGACGTCCCGCGGCGTCGGCTCGCGGCTCGGCAGCGCGATCCCGGAGTCTGAGGGAAGGTAACGGGCGGGGTCGTACTTCTTGATCCACATGGCATTGGATCCGAACGGGACGGGCAGAGTCGCTATTCCGTTCGGCCTTTCCTCCTGTTCTCCTGCGCTCGGCGACCGGACGCTATGTCCAAGCCTACCAGCCGGACAGGGCGCGCCCCCACCACGTCTGGGGCTCAACCCTCCGCCCACGCCCGCTCCGTCGGTCCAGCCAGAGAGCGAACCGGCGCAGACGGGTCCCCGCCATCCACCGCCAGATTCGGCTGAGGCGCCTGGAGTAGTCCCGGTTGTAGGGGCAGACCCTGACGCAGATCGAGCAGTCGGTGTTCTGGTTCGACCAGAACCGGAAGCACTTCTCGGCGTCCGTCGTCCACTTCCTGACGCCGCGGATGTTGGAGATGTTGTAGATCCGGTCCGTCGGTGCGTCCATCGCGATGGCCTTCGGCGGGCATGCATCCGAACACGCGCGGCATACGTCGCAGGTCTCGCGCACGCCGAAGCGCCGTGGACGGTCGTGCGCCAGGGGCATGTCGGTGAAGATCTTCCCGAGCCGCACCCTGGGGCCGAACTCCCTGGTGATCAGAAGACCGTGACGGCCGTACTCGCCCAGCCCCGCCTTGATCGCGAGCGGGATCGCGAGGGCCGTGTCGTTCATCGTTGGCACCGCCGCGTAGCCCATGTTCAGGATGTACTGGGCGATCGCGAGCAGCACCACCGTGTCGCTGCTGTAGCCGACCCCCGTCGCCGTCCCGCTCAGGGCCGACGGCACGGTCCGCACGAGACTCCGGTCCATCGCCTGCGCAACGACGACCACGTTCCCGAGTTCGCCCGGAAGCTCCTGCGGTTTCTCCGTCTCGGTCTCCCGCGAGTACGCGTGGGTGTACACCCAGCGCTCGTCGTACCCGGTGATGCCGATCAGGTCGGCGCCCAACGCGCGAGCGGCGGTCTTGAGATCCGCCGCGAGTCGAGCGGCGAGGACCTCCTCCGGTTCATCGCTCTCGTCCGGCGGACCCGGACCGTCCCGGAGCACCGTGTAGGGGTCGAGGAAGCCCTCGCGACGGTCGGCGTCTCCCCGGAGCTCCGCGAACAGATCGGTGACGTGCCAGGAAGCGTTGCGCAGCGCGTAGTCGCGCCGCGTGAACCCGTCGACCGGGCGCCAGCGCAGCTCCGGCGTGCGGTACGTCTCGTAGAACATGTCCGAGCGGGAGGTCCTCACCTCGGGGTCCCAGAACGAACGGCAGAAGACGTCGTCCTTCTGCGAGAAGCGTTCGAAAGCCTCGCCTACCTCGAACCCCGCTTCGGCATCGCTGACGGGGCGTTCTCCGGACTGCGGCCCGGCTTTCACGGTCGCACGCCCTGCCCTTCCATACGCGTCAGGCCAGCGCCTCGATGAACTGCGCCGCCCACTCGTGCACGGAATGCCGCCGCACGACCTCGCGCATCGCCTTCATCCGTCGCGCCCCGTCGTCCGGGTCGAGGGTGATCGCCTGCTCGATCGTTGCCGCCATCGCGTTCACGTCGTGGGGATTCACGAGCAGGGCGTCCGGCAGTTCCGCCGCCGCGCCCGCGAACTCGGAGAGCACCAGCACGCCGTCGTCTTCGAGCCGGGTGGCGACGTACTCCTTGGCGACCAGGTTCATGCCGTCGCAGAGCGGCGTCACCAGCATGACGTCGGCGACGAGGTAGAAGGCGATGAGTTCCTCGAACGGCAGGTTGCGCCGGAAGTACTGCACCGGCACGACCCCGAGTTCGCCGTACTCGCCGTTGATCTGGCCGACGAGTTCCTCCACGTCGCGCCGCAGGATCTGGTACTCCGAGATCCGCTCGCGGCTCGGCACCGCGACCTGGACCATCACCGCGTCGCGAATCGACCGGTCCTCGCGACCGAGCCACTCGAGGAACGCCTTGAGCCGGAGGTCGATGCCCTTCGTGTAGTCGAGGCGGTCGACGGAGAGGATGATCTTGCGGCCGCGGCGAAGCTGCTGAAGCTGTTCGGCCCGCTCCCGGATCTCGGGCGCCAGCGCCGCGTTCGCGTAGCGGTCCGTGTCGATGGAGATCGGAAAGGCGCCGACGCGGATGTCGCGGCCCTGGTAGCGGATCGTCTCACCCTGGGGTTCCGCCTCGATCAGCCGGTCGGCGAGCCGCGTGAAGTTGTAGGCGCCTGCCGGAGTCTGGAAGCCGATCACGTCGGCGCCTAGCAGGCCCTCCAGCACCGCCCGCCGCCAGGGCAGGCGCAGGAACAGCTCGATCGGCGGGAACGGAATGTGGAGGAAGAAGCCGGAGCTGACATCCGGCCGCAGCTCGCGCAGCATGCGCGGCACGAGCTGCAGGTGGTAGTCCTGGATCCACACGCGGCCGCCGGGCGCGGTGCGGCGAGCCGCCTCCTCGGCAAAGCGCCGGTTGACCGCCACGTAGGGGTTCCACCAGTGGCGATGGTACTCGGGCGGCCGGACCGCGTCGTGGTAGAGCGGCCACAGGGTCGAGTTGCACATGCCCTGGTAGGAGCCGGCAACCTCGGCCTCCGACACCGGTACCGCGACGTTCAGAATGCCTTCGTGCCGGAAAGGCTCGGGCGCGTCGTCGGCGCCGCCGGTCCAGCCGACCCAGCAGCCGCCCGCCTCGCGGACGATCGGCGACAGGGCGCTGACCAGGCCGCCGGGGCTCTGCGCCCAGCCCAGTTCCCCATCCACCTCCTCGCGGCGCACGGGCAGGGTGTTGGCGACGATCACGAGCTCCGACTGCTGAGCAGCCGGCACATTCTGGGAGGCCATCGGTTCCAGTATCGTAAGGGATCTCGGTGGGGGCCCGTGTGAACCAGAGAGCGCATCCGCCACGCACCGCCTGGACCCTCCTGGAAACCGGCTCCGGCGCGCCGCCGCCACACTCCTGGGCCCTGTTCCTGGACGTGGACGGCACGCTGATCGAGATCGCCGAGGCGCCCGACGCGGTTCATGTCGACGAGGGCGTCGCCAGCCTGCTGGCTCGCCTCAGCGACAGCCTCGATGGTGCCTTGGCGCTGGCGAGCGGCCGGTCGCTCGACGTCCTCGACAGCTTCTTCGAGCCGCTGGCCCTTCCGGCAGCGGGCCTGCACGGCCTGGAGCGGCGGTCGGCGGCCGGCGCGGTCAGCCGGAGCGACGGCTCGGCCGCCCTCGAGCCGGCGCGCCGCGACCTCGAGCGCTTCGTCAACGAGCATCCGGGCACCCTCCTGGAAGACAAGTCGGCGACCCTGGCGCTCCACTACCGCCGCGCCGCCGCCGCCGAGGCCCCGGCTCGCGAGGCGATGGAGCGGGTGCGCGCCGCACTCGGTTCGGGCTACCGTGTGCAAGAGGGCAAGATGGTGCTCGAACTCAAGCCTCACTGCCCGAACAAGCGGACGGTGGTCGAGGACTTCATGGCCGAAGCGCCGTTCCGCGGCCGCGCGCCGGTGTTCATCGGCGACGACATCACCGACGAGGAGGGGTTCGACGCCGCCCAGAGCGGCGGCGGCGCCGCCATCGTCGTCGGCCTGGAGCCGGACGGCAGCCGCGAAAGCGTCGCCAGGCACGGTCTGGGCGGCGTGCGGGAGCTGCACCGCTGGCTGGAGGCGCTGCGCGAGCGGCTGGCGAGCCCATGACGAGCGGTGACACGCGGCCGCTCGACGCCGGCGTGATCGGCAACTGCGGGTTCGGGGCGCTGATCGACCCGCGCGGTCGCATCTGCTGGGCCTGTCTGCCCCACTTCGACGGCGATCCCGTCTTCCATTCCCTCCTCGGCGGCAAGGGCGACGAGGACGGCGATCCCGAAGCCGGCGGCTTCTTCGACATCCTGCTCGAGGGGTTCCGCGAGAGCGAGCAGCAGTACCTGGAGAACACCGCGATCCTGGTGACGACGCTTCGCGACGGCAACGGCGCCGCGGTGCGGATCACAGACTTCGCGCCTCGCTTCGAGCAGTTCGGCCGCTCCTTCCGGCCGACGATGATTGTCCGCACGATCGAGCGGCTCTCCGGGGAGCCGCGCATCCGAATTCGACTGCGGCCACGGTTCGACTACGGCGCGCGTCGCCCCGAGGTAACCCGCGGCAGCAACCACGTCCGGTACGTCGGACCGGCCCTGACGCTTCGCTTGACCACCGATGCGCCGGTCTCCCTGATCAGCGACGAGATCTCCTTCGTCCTGGAGCAGCCGCTCACCCTGCTGCTAGGGCCGGACGAGAGCCTGACCGAGCCCGTCGACTCCGTGGCGCGCGAGTTCCGGAGCCGGACGGAGACCTGGTGGCGCGAGTTCGTGCGCCATCTGGCCGTGCCCTTCGAGTGGCAGGAGGCGGTGATCCGCGCCGCCATCACGCTCCAGCTCTGCAGTTTCGAAGAGACCGGGGCCGTGCTCGCGGCGATGACCACGTCGATCCCCGAAGCGCCGGACAGCGGCCGCAACTGGGACTACCGCTTCTGCTGGCTGCGGGACTCCCACTTCGTCGTCCAGGCGCTCAACCGCCTGGGCGCCACGCGGACGATGGAGGGCTACCTCGGCTACATCACGAACCTCGCCGCGGCCGCCGAGGGCGGCGTGCTGCAGCCGGTCTACGGCATCAAGTTCGAGCGCGAACTCACCGAGCGCACGATAGGCGGCCTGCCTGGCTACCGCGGCATGCCGCCGGTGCGGGTCGGCAACGACGCCTGGCGTCAGCTCCAGAACGACAGCTACGGCAGCGCGATCCTCTCCGTCACCCAGAGCTTCTTCGACCGACGGCTCGTCAAGCCCGGCAACCGCCGCGTGTTCGGCTGGCTGGAGCAACTCGGCGACCAGGCCGTGGCCCTGTTCGACCAGCCCGACGCCGGCCTCTGGGAGTTCCGGCAACGAAGCGCCGTCCACACCTTTTCCAGCGTCATGTGCTGGGCCGCCTGCGACCGCCTGGCCCGCATCGCGAGGGCGCTCGGCCTGAGCGACCGTCAAAGGCACTGGACGAACCGGGCCGAGGCGATCCGTTCGCACGTTCTCCGACACGCCGAGACCGAAGGCGGCGGCCTTGCCGCGACGCTGGACGGCGAGGGCATCGACGCCAGCCTGCTCCTGCTCCACGACCTGGGCTTCCTCGACGCCGCCGACCCCTGCTTCGCGGCCACGGTCGAGTCCGTCGAGCCGCTGCGCTCCGGCAGCAACTTCTTCCGCTACCGGGAGGACGACTTCGGCGCCCCGGCCACTTCCTTCGCCGTCTGCAGCTTCTGGTACATCGACGCGATCAACGCCCTCGGCCGCCGCGAGGAGGCCCGCGAACTGTTCCAGGAGATGCTCGAACGCCGCAACCCGGTGGGACTTCTCTCCGAGGACCTCGACCCGGAGACCGGCGAACTCTGGGGCAACTTCCCCCAGACCTACTCGATGGTCGGCCTGATCAACTCGGCGCTGCGGCTCAGCCGGCCGTGGAGCGAGGCCTTCTAGACTCAAGCGATGCGCCACACCCCCCTCCACCTCCACGAAGAGCTGCTGCTTCTCGCCCTGCACGACACGAAGGGCACCCTGGGCGGCGCCCACACGAGCATCGGACTCGGCGGCGCGATCGCCGCCGAGCTCCTGCTCCGGGAGCGCATCCGCATCGACGAGTCGCGCCGCTGGCGCAAGCTCGTCGAGGTCCGCGAGGTCCGCCGCACCGAAGACTCCATCCTCAACGAGTGCCTGAAGAGAATCCGGGACGCCAAACGGCGCGCCTCGATCCAGACCTGGATCACGCGCTTCTCCTCCATGAAGAAGCTCCACCACCGGGTCGCCGAACAACTCTGCGCCCGCCGCATCCTGAGGGCGGATGAGCAGGAGATCCTCCTCATCTTCAAGCGACGCGTCTTCCCGGAAATCGACCCGGGCCCGGAGCGGGAGATCATCGAGCGCCTGCGGACGGCGATTTTCAGCGACTATCGTGAAGTCGAGCCCCGGACGGTCGTCCTGACCGCGCTGGCGCACGCGGTGGGGCTGCTCAACCCGACCTTCGGCCGCCGGGAACTGAGGCCCCGCAGGCAGCGCATCAAGAGCCTCACCAAGGGCGATCTGATCGGCAAGGCCACCTCCAACGCCGTCGAAGCCGCGCAAGCCGCCGTCGCCGCGGCCGCCGTCATGCCCGCCATCATCGCCGCCTCGACCTCCTCGAACTCGGGCTGAAGTTGCCCAAGCTCTACGCCGAGATCGCGCCCTGGTGGCCGCTGATCTCACCGCCCAACGAGTACGAGGAAGAAGCCGGCATCTACCTCCGCCACCTGCTCGAAGCCTCTGACGGCACGCCCGGAACCGCCCTCGAACTCGGCAGCGGCGGCGGCCACAACGCCTCCCACCTCAAGGCGCACTTCGAGATGACCCTCGTCGACCTGTCCCCGGGGATGCTGGCGATGAGCCGGGACCTCAACCCCGAGTGCCGGCACATCGAGGGCGACATGCGAACGGTCCGCCTCGACCGGACGTTCGACTGCGTCTTCATCCACGACGCGATCGACTACATGACGACGCTCGAGGACCTGCGAGCCGCCATCGAGACGGCCTGGGTCCACTGCCGGCCCGGAGGCGCCGCCCTCTTCGCGCCCGACCACCTGCGGGAGAACTTCCAGCCCAGTACAGACTGCGGCGGTTGCGACGGCGAGGAGAGAAGCGCCCACTACCTCGAGAACACCTGGGACCCGGACCCCGGGGACACGATGATCACGACGGACTACGCCTTCGTGCTGCGCAAGGCAGACGGCAGCGTCGAAGTCGTGCACGACCGGCACGTCACCGGCCTGTTCCGCCGCTCCGACTGGCTCGACCTCCTGGCCGACGTGGGATTCGACGCAGAAGCGGTGCCCTGCGACCATTCGGAGATCGAGCCGGGCGAGTACGAGTTGTTCGTCTGCAAGCGGGAGTAGCAGAACGGGCGTCTTCGGCCGAAGGTCGCCCTCATGTCACGCGAGAATCGTCCTTTCGTCACTCTCGACAGCTAGCCTGCAGTCGAACCTGGCGACGCATCGCCCCCGACCCGTGCCACGATTCCTCGTCCTTTCTCTCAACGTCTGCCTCCTCGGCGCCGCCGGAGCCGCAGGCGCCCAGCAGGACCGCGGCTTCTACGTCGCCTTCGAGGCCGGCCTGGTGGACGCCTCCACTCTGGAGGCCTCCATCTCGGGCGCCGACCATCCGACGAGGTGCGACGTCCTGCTCTACGCCGATCCGGCCATGGCGCCGACCGGCGACCCCGCGTGCAGCGGACCGGGTTCGTCGCCCACCGTCACCAATCGTTTCGACCTGGGTTCCCGGTTCACCGGCAGCCTCGGCATCGGATACGACCTGGGCAGCCTGCGCGTCGAGGTGGAGCACACGGCCCGGCAGCACGACGGCGGCACGATCTACTTCCTGTCGACGACCGGAGACCCGACCTTCGACAACAAGATGTCCGAGTGGAGTCCCGTCGATCCTCCCAGCGTGACCGTCTCGGACTTCGACTCCCGCGAGCTCTTCGTCAACGCCTATTGGGACTTCGACAACTCCACGTCCTGGACCCCCTTCGTCGGCCTGGGCGTCGGCCAGGCCCGCGCGAGCCTCCGCTACAGCACCCGCCTCCTGCGCAAGACGCTCGCACAGGGCTACCAGGACATCGATCCGCCGCTTACTCTCGCCGACCGTCCAGCGGCGGCCGCCGGCACGATCAGCCTGTTCGACAGCGAGTTCAGCGACACCCTCTCCGGCTACCAGGTCATCGCCGGTCTGGAACACGCCCTGGGCGACAGCGCATCGTTCACGATCAAGGCGCGATGGACCCGGTTCGACGAGTTCAGCGGACGCGACCTGTGGAAGGTGGTCCGGAGCCACGAACCCGTTCAGGCGGACGGCACGACGCCGTTCACGAGCGACCTGGGGTTCGATGGCATCGGGTATGTGGGGGTGTCGGCGGGGTTGCGGTACCGGTTCTGAGGCCAGGAACACATCGATCGTAGCTAGCCCGCCGGCCACTCCCTGACCTCGACCGCCGCCATCGGGTAGTCCCGCACGTTGGCCGTGGCCAACGCGGCTCCCACCCCAGCGGCAGCCGCGGCGATCAGGCAGTCCGCCTGGTGCAGGGTTACGCCTCTCTCGGCGAACTCCCGGCGCCAACGGCCGGCCATCATGCCTTGGGCCTTGCCCAGGGGAGCGAGACGAAGGCCCCGGAACAGCCGCCTCGCCGCCAGCTCCTCGCCGGGTCGAATTCCGCGCCACACTTCGTCCACCGAGATGACACATACCCACGGCTCGGTGCCTTCGCGGCGCAGGGCCGCCACCTGCGAAGCCGCCCGGCGGCCTCGGAGAGCGTCAATGAGTACGGTCGAGTCGAGCAGCAGGCGGCTCAAGATCAGCCTGAGCGCCGCCGGTCGCCACGCCGCTGACGGCGCACCCACTCCGCCGGATCGTCGTCCCAGTCGTGGCCGGTGTCGGAGATGCCGCCAAGCGCCGCTTCGATGTCGTCCCAGCGCCGTTCGTCGTCGAGTCCCCGTTGGATCAGTTCAGCGATGAAGGCGCTACGCTGCCTGGGGCCGGCACGCCGGTCGAGTTCCGCCACGAGATCGTCGTCGAGCGCGATGTGCAATCTCATGTGCCGAACTTAGCACACAGCACACATGGCTAGAATCCGGAGTCCTTTGCCACGCCTGCCCGATCCATGAGCCGACCGAAACGCTGGGAAGTGCCGAAGCCCCTGGCCACGGCCGAGGCCCACATGGCCGATGGCAGCCGCATCGTTCTCAGGCGGCACGGCAACCCCAGGGGCCCCAGGCTCGTCATCAGCCACTGCAACGGGTTCGCCGCCGACGCCTACTACCCCTTCTGGTCGCTGCTCACGGACAGGTTCGACGTCGTCCTGTTCGACCTCCGCAACCACGGCTGGAACCCGGTCGGCCGCGGCGAAGATCACCACGTCGGCACGTTCGTCGAAGACCACGCGACGATCGCGCAGGCGATCGACCGCCACTTAGGCAACAAGCCGAAGATCGGCGTGTTCCACTCCGTCTCGGCCCAATCGGCGCTGATCCAAGCCAGTCGTGAGTCGGCCTACTCGGCCCTGGTTCTCTTCGACCCGGTCGTCTGCCCGCCAGGCTGCCGGCCCGAGGATGTCGAGAAGGTGGACAAAGTGCTCGGCCAACTGGGCCAGGCCGCCCTGAAGCGTCGCGAACGCTTCGCGAGCCTCGAGGAGTTCATGGAGCGCGTCCTTCGCTCGCCCGGGTTCCAGCTTCTCTGCCCCGGAGCGCCCGAACTCATCGCGCGCGCCACGCTGCGGCCGGCCGCGGACGGCGACGGATACGAACTGTGCTGCCCGCGAGAGTACGAAGCGAGGGTTTCCCTGGAAGGCCCGCGATGGGCGAGAGCAGCGGACCTGAGCCGCGTCTCATGCCCCGTGAAGATCGTCGGCTCCGACCCCACGGTGCCTTTCTCGTTTCTCCCCACCGTGGACCTCAGGGAGATCCTGGCCCTCGACTACGACTTCGTGCCGGACACGACGCACCTCCTCCAGCTCGAAATGCCAGCAGAGTGTGTCGCTGCGATGATGCCGTTCGTGGAGCGATGCCTCACGGAGGCTTCCTGACCAGTGACCGCGAGAAAGGAAAAGTACGACGAGTCCAAGCCCGGGCCCAGGCTCATCGTGCTGATGGGGCTCGTCACGACCGGCGGCAACGCCGGTCTCCTGAGCATCGAGGCGTTGCGCACGTCTCCGGTGTCGATGGTCTATGCGGTGGCGCTGGCGACGGCCGCGGTCGCGACGCTGGTCGCCCTGCGTCGCCGTCGCCCGAGCGACACTTCACCGGAAGCAGAGACGCCGCGAACGGGCCCGGTCTGGCACGAGGCGACCGTGTTCACCGACCCCTGGTACCAGGTGCCAGCGATCTTCTGCGTGTTCATTCTGTTCTCGCGGTTCGTCCTTGACCTGGTCGCCGAGCCGCCAGCAACAGACCGGGCCGTGTGGTTCCTGGCGGCCTTGGGGATCGCGATTCTCGCCGTGGCCTCCGGTCTGATTGGCGCCACCGATTCGAAGAAGAGGCCGAAAGACGACGAGGCGAGTCCGCCGGGCGAAGCGGCGAGCTCGGGCGAAGAGGAATCGGCCGTCGGGGCCGCGCTTCGCGATCCCTGGTTCAGTGTGCCCGCTAGTTCGATCGCCTTTCTGCACTTCGCCCGGGGCGGCCTGGAGAAGATCGAGGAGGATCCGGACTCGCTCTGGGCCACGGTGTGGCTGCTCGCGCCCGTGGTGGGCTTGATAGTGGGTCTGGTGAGTACTGCGGTCTCCCGGGCCCGGCAGGCGCGGAAGCAGGAGCCGCCTGCGCTACCAGAGTCGTGAGACCTCGTCGTCGTAGCCGGTCATCTCCCACCGAGTGAGCGACCAGGGGATCTGGCCCGCCGCGTAGACCTCGTCCAGGAACTCCCGCAGGACGAAGTCGTCGCCAAGTTGATTGGCGCGGTCTCGCATCAGCTTCATGAACTGGACCTTCCCCAGGACCATCAGCATGTGATGCCCCACGCCGCGCAGAGTCGTATCCAGCTCGAACCAGAGATGGTGGCTGCCCTCCAGCAACTCGCCATGCGGCGCGTTGTCGATGCAGAACTGCGTCGCTTCTTCCAGACTCCAGTCGCCGCTGTGCATGTAGATGTCGGAGAGTGCGCGCACGGTACGGAAAGCCGCCTGTTCATAGGTGACTTCCCTGCCGTGGGGATTGCGCCCGTCCAGGTAGCCCGCATGCATCAGCAGTTCTTCGAGGGCAAACGCAAGGCCCTCGTCGCGAGCTGTCGAGATCTTGTACGGCCGCTCGCCGCCACGGATCGGCCGATCGTCGCGCTCCGCCCTGAGCATGTCGAAATGATGGCCGACCAGCTCATGGGTGTTCTCCATGACGGCTTCCCGGTGGGAGAAATTGAAGAAGTAGTCGTGGGTCTCGGGCCAGGGATCCTCCAGGGAGTACCCCTTTCCGTAGAGCCGCGAGTCGAAGTAGTCATCCGGCACGAGGAAGTCGTGCACAGTGAAGATCTCCTCCTCGCGCAGGAAGTCCATGACGTGATCGACTGCTTCTTCGATGCCTTCCCTGTACTCGACCTGTGACCCGACGGGTACGAGGGGTGGAACGTCGCGATTCCGGTTCTCTTCCAGTCGCTGAAAGGTGATCACGCGATTATCCTCGAGTTCGACGATCGTACGAATATCCTCCCAGGTATAGGGAAACAGATAGACGTTCCTGAGCAGCCAGTTGTAGTTCTCCTTGCCTACCCCGGTCGTGCCCGTCATCCGGTGCTCGTTGGACCGTATCCAGTCCTCATAGTCGTCGAGAGCGGTCAGCGCCGGGCCGACGTCCGCCACGAGTTCCGGATGGTGAATCCTCAGGCCCTTCGCGAGCGATTCATAGGACGATCTGGTGTCTCCGATGGAGAGAACCGCCAGAGTGGCCAGGTCCGCGGCGATCAGCGAGAAGTCCTGAAGATTCTCTTTCGCCTGCTGCACCAGATCGGGTACCGATCTGAGCCTTGCTTGCAGATCCGCGACCTCGTTCGCCTGGAGGGGCGGTTCAGCTACCCAGGCGAACGTGGCGATGACGTCGTTGTAGAAGCCGGGATCCGTGGACCATGGGTTGAGAACCCGGTGCTGGAACTCGTAGCCGTTCATCTCCGCCCGGACAAGGTGGTAGTCGACCTGTTCTGAGACCGGCCAGCCCGTCGGATCGATCGACTTCAACCTCTCCTGAAACGTCCCCAGTTCACGGTACTTCTCCGCCATTGCATCGGCGGAGAAGTCCGGCGTCGCGTCGAGGTTGGACAGGATCCAGCCGCTCTGCGAATAGGACTGGATGTTGCCGGTTCCCGCTTGCTGGAAGGACCGAAAGTCCCCGAAGAGGGAGACCAGATCCGCGTAGTCGGTGCTCGCGACTGTCTGAGTTGACCCGGCTTCCGCCGGATCGTCTCCCGGGCCATTCGACAGCAGTAGATACAGGGCGAAGCCAGCGAGGATGACCACTAATGCGACCAGAAGACTGCGGTTTCGCTTCATGTTCTCCCCCGAGTACTCGGCGCCTTCTCTCCTACTCCTCCAAGAGTGACGCGCGGACGATCTCCCGGTCGTTGCGGTGCACGATGTGACCGTTCGCGTAAGCGGGGTGCACCCAGAGGAGCTTGCCGAGCTCCCGGCGGATGCGGACGCTGCGGGTGGTCGGTTCGAGCAGGCGCGTCCGGTCGATCTCGTGGTAACCGTCGCGGCTCAGGCGGGCGATCATCAGTTCGCCGCGGTCGTTGCTGATGAAGTAGCGGTCGCCGTTCCGGACCAGGAAGGCGGTGGCGATGCGGGCGTCCTCGCTCGGCTCGAAGGTCGCCCAGACCTCCTTGCCGGTGGCGCGGTCGATGGCGCGCAGCGCGCCCTGACCGCCGATGCCGTAGATCACGTCACCGTCGAAAGCGGGCGTGGAGTTGAAGGCGTGGAGGCCGTCGAGGTCCTCCTTGCTGGTGCTCTTGCCTTTCCAGACGATCCGGGCCTCGGGCTTTCCGGTTGACGCGGCGGCGACCTCAATCAGCGTCGAGCCGTGCGACGCGGACGATACGAGAAGCTGGTTGCCGTCCTGGATCGGCGTCGCGATCGTCTGCCCGTACTCCACCTCGTAGGGGAACTGCCAGAACACCTCGCCGCCATCCGGGTCGAGCCCGGCGATGCCCTTCGGATGCCAGATGACGAGGTGGCTCCGGCCGCCAAGCTCGTAGATGACCGGCGGGTTGTAGCCCGGTTCGTTGCCTACCTCCATCGAGCGCCAGAGCTCGTCGCCGGTCCCCCGATCGAACGCCACGACCATGGCGTCGGGTTCGCCGCCGACCAGGGTGATGATCTGGCGGCCGTCGACGAGCGGCGCGCCGACGAAACCCCAGGCCTGAACCGGCGCCTCGTAGTCGGCCACCAGGTCGTGCCGCCAGAGCACGCGGCCGTCCTCGACCGAGAGCGCCGCCATGTAGCCCGCCGAGCCGAGCACGTAGACCCGGTCGCCATCGACCGTCGGGGTTGCCCGCGGGCCGTTTGCGTAGGCGGGCATGAGCCCGGCCATCCCGGTTTCCCAGGCGTGCTCCCAGAGCTTCTCGCCGGTCGCCTCGTCGAGCACGATCAGGCGTTCGCGGCCGCGGTTCCCGGGCAGCCGTTCGAAGTCGGTCGCGAACACGCGGCCGGCGGCTACAGCCGGGCCGCCGTAGCCCGCGCCGATCGGCACGCGCCAGACGAAGCGGAGGCCGCCTTCGGGGAAGCGTTCGAGGATGCCGTCTTCGTGCCAGACGCCGCGGCGCTCGTCACCCCGCCACTGCGGCCAGTCGTCGGCCGGTGCGATGGGCGCCACCGCGAGGCCCAGCGCGAAGCAAACGAGCAGGATCCGGGTTCGCATGGGTGGAGCATAGCGGTGGCCTGTCGCGGGCGGGGTCAAGTGCGGTAGGTTTTGCGCCGCCATGCGCCGCGTGCTTCTACCGCTGATCGTCGCCGCAGTGGCGCCCGTCTCTTGCGGTTCTCCGCCTCACGTCAGCGCCGACCTCGTCTACCGCCACAGCCTGGACTTCCCGTCGCCGCAACGGCTGCGGCAGGGGTGGACCAGGGTCTGGGTCGGCAGGGAACTGGAACGTGTGGATACGCTCATCCACCGCGTCATCGTCATTCCCGAGTTCGCGGGCGACCTGATGGTCATGCCGGGTCGTCAACGCGAGCGCATGGTGGCTGAGCTCGCCTGCCCGCCGTCAGACCATCCGGTCTGGGAGGAGCTGACGCGCGGCCAGGACATCGAGATCGACCTGGAAACGGCGGACCGTGGCCACTTCACGACCGTGTCGTGCCGCGGCGGGCTCAGGTAACCGACACTCCTAGTCTTCCGGACCGACCGGACCGCGGCGCCTCTTCGTCTCGCCGCGCCGTCGCTTGTCCTGAAGCCGCCTTTCCCTCGCGCCGGCAGAGGGCCGCGTGGGGCGGCGCGGCCGCGGCTCCTCACGAGCCTCCTCGATCATCGCTCCGAGCCGGGAGAGCGCCTCGGCCCGGTTGCGGGCCTGGGTCCGGTGGGTATCGGCGGAGACGACGATCTCGCCGGCCACCGTGAGGCGCTTCCCGGCCAACGCCTCCAGGCGACGCCGCAAAGGTCCCTCGATACCGGCCGCGTCGAGGTCGAGGCGGCACTGCGCAGCCGTCGCGACCTTGTTCACGTTCTGACCGCCGGGGCCGGAAGAGCGAACGAACTTGAAGGTCAGGGCGTGCTCCGGTACGGCAACGCCGCCGATGTCGATGGGGGCCACAAGGCAATGGTGGCAGATCGAGCCGGACTGCGGCCGGCGCGTTCTTCATGCCGCCTGCGGCGGCGGCGGGTCAGACGACCCGCTCACCCAGTGATCAGTCCTCGGTGTACCGGATCTCCATGCGGCGGATGATCAGGGCGGTCGCCGCGAGCACGACGGCGGCAAAGGCGAGCAGGCCGAGGACGGAGACGGCCGGCGGCGGCGGTTCGACGACCACAGCGAACGGACCGTCGGAAAGCGGCACCGGCAGCAGGCCCTTCAGGTAGTGGATCACGCTGAGCTTCTTGAGCGCCGGCGGCAGCAGGAAGTGCAGCATCTCCCATACGTAGAGGGCGCCGGCCGGGATGATCGGGTTCCGGAACACCATGCCGACGAGCGTGAACAGCGAGCCGTAGCCGATGCAGGCGAGCAGGGTCACGCCCAGGTAGGCCACGAGATGCCGGCCGCCCGGGCCGGCGGTCAGGTCCTCGATCGCTCCCGCGAAGCCGACGGGCAGGTAGATCAAGGCATAGCTGAACACGGTGCTGGCCATGAACAGCACCGCCACGGCGGCGACCGCGGCCACGTACTTCGCCGCCACGACGACTTCGCGACGAAGCGGCGTCAGCAGCAGGTAGTGCAGGCTGCGCTCCAGAATCTCGCCCCGGAACAGGTTGAAGAAGACGTACAGGCAACCGAAGAACAGGATCGCGCCGAGGAAGACCGTCTCGAAGATCGTCTCGTAGACGATCCGGTTGCCGAAGCGTTCCAGCACCGTCTGGCCGCCGATCGGGATCGAGCCGACCAGCAGGACGATCGCCACCGGAACCGCCGAGGCCAGCCCCAGGATCACCGCCCTGCGGGTCAGGAGCAGCCGGCGCAACTCCAGGCGCACGAGTCCGCCGACTTGCCGGGCCAGCAGCGCCCAGTCGAGGCGCGGACGCGCCGCCGACTCCTGAGCCACCGTCACGAGGGCTCCTCCTCTTCGTCAACCAGGTAGCGGTAGACGGCCTGCAGGTCGCTGTCCGCGGGGCCCACCGCCTCGACCTCCACGCCGCCCTCGGCGACCAGTTCGGCGACGAGGCGCAGGAAGCGGTCCGCGTCGCGCGTTCGCAGGTGGAGCCCGCCGCCGTCGTCGTGAAGCTGCACCTCGGTGACGTGGTCCAACTCGAAGGCGCGGCCGGCGAGCCACTGCGGGCGATCGCAGCGCACGAAGACCTGGAGCGGCTGCTCGCGGACCTCCTCGACTTCCGCCCGCATGCCCGGCACCTCGCCTTCGGCGACGATGTAGCCGTTCGAGATCAGGATGACGCGGTCCGAGAGCAGGTCGACCTCGTGCAGGATGTGGCTCGAGATGAGCACGTGCTGGCCCTCGCCGGCCAGTTGACGGAAGAGCTCGATCGTCTCGGCGCGCACCATCGGATCGAGGCCGTTGAGCGGCTCGTCGAGCACCATGACCTGCGGCCCGTGCGCGATGGCCTGGGCCAGCTTGATCCGTTGCCGCATGCCCTTGCTGTAGCCGGCGATCCGGCGGTGCGCCGAGTCGACGAGGCCGACCCGCTCCAGCGCCCGGGCGGTCAGGCGTTCCGCCTCGCCGCGGTCCAGGCCGTGCAGCAGCAGGTAGGAAAAGACGAACTGCCAGCCGGTGGCGCCGCGCGGAAAGGAGTCGTACTGGGTGCAGTAGCCGAAACGGCGGAACAGATCCTGCGGTCGGGTCACCGGGAGGCCGAGAACGCTGATCTCGCCCCGCGTCGGCCGCAGCAGGCCCGCGAGCAGGTTCATCAGCGTGCTCTTGCCGGAGCCGTTCGGGCCGACCAGGCTGGTGATGCCAGGTTCGATCTCCAGGTCGACCCGGTTGACGCCCAGCACGTCGCCGTAGAACTTCGAGACGTCGCGGATCACGATGTTGCGATCGTCGCTCACTTGACGATCTCGAAGGCCCGCACGCGCCGGTAGAGCAGAGCCGCCGAAAGCGAGGCCAGGGCGGCCGCCGCGAGCCAGGCGGCCGCCTCCGGCATCTCGACCGACCCTTGTGTGCCGAACACGGAGGCGGAGAGCGCGTCCGTCACGTCGAAGGCGACCACCATGCTGCCGAGCCAGGAGTCGTAGAACTCCTTGTAGAACGAGCCGAAGGCCGTGCCCGTCAGGATCGCGCCCATGAAAACGATCCGGGCCCAGGGCTTCCACTTCACCCAGGCCGCGATCGCCAGCATCGGCAGCGACATGCAGAGAAGCCAGACGACCGACACGAGGACCATCGACGGCGCGACCCGCCAGTGCTCCAGCAGCCACTCGCGGCCGCCGAGCGACGCCTGGATCACGAACAGGAGCAGCCCCGGCGCCCAGGTGATCGCCGAGACGAGGACGCCGAGCACGCCGAGCTTGCCGAGCACGTAGTCGGTCCGCGTCAGCGGCCGCGAGAGATAGAGCGGCATCGCCCGGTTCCGCAGGTCGGCCGACACCAGCGACGGCCCGACGACGAGCACGACGACGAACGCCAGGTTCAACTGGACGCGCAGGAAGAGGTTCTGGAAGAACCAGGTGTTGACCTGGACGAACTCGAGCAGGTCGGCCGAATCGAGGTTGATCAGGGTCAGCGCCTCCGCGTTGTAGCGCAGGTACATGGCGCCGAGCAGAACCAGCGGCCAGGCGAAGCAGAAGGCGAAGAAGGCCAGGAACAGCCGGGACGCGAAGACGTCGCGCAGGCCGTAGCGGCTGATGACCAGGAAGCGGCTCCGCGCCGGCATCAGCGGACCGTCGTAGCCCTTGTAGCCGTGGTCATAGACGGCCATCGTCGCCCTCCATCGCCTGAAGGAAGATGTCCTCCAGCGAAGTGCGCTTGTAGTCCAGGCGGCGAATCGTCACGTCCTGCTGGATCGCCGAAGCGTAGATGTGGCGCACCTCCACACCCGGCGGCAGGACGGCCTTGATCCGGCGGCGGTTGACCACGGCGACCTCGCAGCCGAGCCCCTCGATCGCGGCCCGGAAGCCGCTCCCGGCGCCTTCGCGCTCCGCCGCGAGGTCGAGTTCGAGGAACCGGCGGTTGGCGCGCCGTTCTTCGGCCAGGTTGCAGTAGGTGGCGATCCGGCCCCGGTTCAGGACCAGCACTTCCTCGCAGCACTCCTCGACGTCCCGGAGCAGGTGCGACGAGACGACGATCCGCGCCCTGCCCGAGTCCCGAATCTCCCGGATCAGCCGCAGCATGCGCAGGCGGGCCGGCGGGTCGAGACCGTTCGTCGGCTCGTCGAGGAAGAGAAGGCTCGGACCGTGAGCGATCGCCTGGGCCAGCTTGAGCAACTGCTTCATGCCCAGCGAGTAGGTCTCCACGTTGCGGTAGCGCGCTTCGCCCAGCCCGACGTAGAAGAACACCTCGTGCGCGCGCTCCAGGGCGGCCTCGGGAGGCAGCCCGGAAACCTCCGCCATGAGCCGCACGAAGCGGACGCCGGAGATGCCGGCGATGAAGGCGTCCCGCTCCGGCATGTAGCCGACCCGACGCCGGAGTTCCCGGCCCTGAGCCGTGATGTCCATGCCGAACAGGCGGGCCGTGCCGGCGGTCGGCCTGTAGAAACCGAGCAGGGTGTTCAGCAGCGTCGTCTTGCCGGCGCCGTTGGGTCCCAGGAGGCCGATCGCGCGGCCCGAGAAGGCGCCACGCAGATCGTCGAGCACCTGGTGCCGGCCGAACCGAACCCCGAGACCGTCGAGGTCGATGACCGGCGGCGCCTCACTCATCAGGCGGCGGGCCTCAAGCGGGTGTTGGGCAGCGCTGGCAGCCTCTCAGCGACCTGATCGTCCGCTACGACCCCCGGTTCGCTCTCCCCTTCGGGATCGGCGCCGTCGTCGATCGAATCCAGGCCCTGGAGAAGATTGGGGAGTCCGAGCAATGGACCAAGCCCGGTGAAGGCCAGCAGGCTCGGACCGCTGGAGGTCACGACGATCTCGCTGCGGCCCGCGTACACCGTGTAGAGGGACGCCCCCTGGCTGGTGATCGACTCCTCGATCGCCTGGACGACGGCCTGCTGGTCGTCACCTGCGACCTCCGTCGGCAGCAGGTCGAAGAGTTCGCTGGCCGTCTCGGCGAGCCGGTTGTAGACCATCGCGGAAAAGTCCGCGTAGCCGTTCTCGGGCAGCAGATCGAGGAACTGCTGGCTCGAGGTCAGCGAGGCGCCGCTGCCGCGATAGCGGATCGCGGTGTCGATCGTTGCCACGCTGGACGCGCTCACCATGTACCCATCAAAGTACGTGTAGAAGATCTCGGGAGTTTCCACAAGGCTCTCGAGCACTCCCTCGAGGGAGTCGTCGTCTTCATCCGCCTCCCCGCCGTCGCCATCCGCGTCGTCGATCTCGACCGAGAGACGGTAGACCGTGCGGCCGCCCGACTCCTGCTCGTCGATCGCGATCGCCATGCCCACGCCCTCGTCCGCCAGCCGGTCGTTCGCCTTCCGGGCAAGCGTCTCGATCGAGTTCTGCAGGCCCTCCGCATCGTAGACGGACGCGACCGCCTTCCACGCCGGCGAAGGCAGGACCGGACCGTCGATGCCGGCGGCGTACTCGCCACCCAGGTGCGCGAGGAAGTCCTCGCGAATCGACATGCCCAGTTCACTCTCTATCTCGGCCGGCGGCCCGTCCATCTCCCCGCCCAGCCCGGCGAGGAACTCCAGGAACTCGTCGTAGATCGTCAGCGGATCCTCGATCACGCCGGCGGCGACGAAGGACGCGTCGGGAGAGAAGAAGTCGAGGGCGCCGTTGGTTCCCGGCTCGGACAGCCAGGAGACCATCCCGGATCGCTGGCCGTCGAAGCTCAGGGTCGCGGTGAGGTTCGCCCGGTCGCCGTCCTGGGTCCGGGAAGCGACCAGATCCTCGACGTGGTCGAGCCCGCTGAACGCGAGGCCCCTGGCATCCCCGTCATCGCCGTCCCCGTCGTCGCTGTCCGCCAGTTCAGCCACGACCGTCGCCAGCTCGACCGCCGCCAGCAGCTCCGCGCCGGCGGCGTAACGCTCCGCGAGCCTGCCATGCAGCCGCGAGCCCACGAACGGATTGGCGGCGCCGTCCCGGTGCGCCGCCACGGTGCGAAGCGCCGCGAGCGAAGGCGAGGCCGCGGCGAGGTCGTCGGCGATCCAGACCAGGAGCACGCCGTCCGACTCTGCCGCCGCATCGAGATCCTCGACGATGACCGGTGCGCCCTCGTCGCCCATCGCATCGCCCAACTCCTCCAGGTGTCCTTCGAGGGCCTCGCGCAGGGCCACGGCATCCGACACCTCCGTGACCATCAACGGGCGGGCCGTGTTGTCGGCGATCCCGCCGGCGAGCGCGACCACCGTCTCGTCGCCCATCGTCTCGCCGAGCTCGCCCAGCAACCCGATCACGTCGTCGATCGTGCCGACCGCGCCGGAGGCCTCGAACTCGGACCACCACTCGGCGAACAGACCGCTCGCCTCGGCGCGCGACCGCACGAGTGCGAACAGATCGCTCAAGGTCGCCGGGGCGTTCGGCATCGCCACATAGATCTTCGTATCGGCCGGCATCAGGTCGAGCAGGCGGGTCGAGTGGCGCGCCGGCGTCGCCTCCATCAACTGGTTCAGTTCGCTGCGCAGCGACTTGAACTCCTCGAGCAGGGCGAGGTAGCGGTCCGCGTCCTGGCTCCAGCCGACTTCCTCCTGCAGCGTCATCGCCACCAGGGTCGGACGGCTGCGGAACTGATCGCCGGCGAGCAGGTTGTGGCGCTCGCGGCCCTTCTCGACCTCGACCTCGCCCTCGATCACCGACACCCGCGACCCCTTGACGCCGTGGGTGACGGCGAAGATCGTGCCCTTGACCGCCACCAGCATCTCCGCGGTCGACACGATCAGCGAACCGTTCTCCTGCTGCGCGGCCTGGACGATCACGCTGCCGCGGTCGACCCGCACGCGATGGCCGCTGCGCCGGGCGTCGACGCGGAACGTCGTGAGTCCCGCGGCCTCGACCCTGGAACCGTCCGCGAGCTCGAGTACCGCCCGGCTGCCGGCGCCGGTGCGGATGCGGTCGCCGCCGTCGATCGCGTCGCCGGGGCCGAGCGGAACGAGGTCCGCCCCGCGGTCGTCGCCGGCCACGAACATCCGGCCGTCAACACTCTGAACCTGCACGATGCCGTTCTGGGGCGGCAGGAGCACGCGCTGGCTGATCCACACGCCCGCCACGGCCACACCGATCATTGCCGCGGCGGCCGCGTAGTAGCGGCCGACCCGCGCCGGCGCCACGGGGCCGGCAACGTCGGACACCGCGCGGCCGGCCCGCACCGCCTGCAGGTGCTTGCGGCAGGGGATGCACTCGCGGGCGTGGTCCTCCACCAGGAGGCACTGCGCCTCCGGCAACGTGCCGGCGACCAGGGCCGGCATGCGCGCCTGGTAGTCGGCGCAGGAAGTCAGCGTCGCGTTCGCATCGACGTCCGCGTCGGGCGCATCGGCTCCGGCGGCATCGCCAGCGGCGGCGGTCAGCGCCTGCCGCACGCGTGCGGCCGCGGCAGCCTCGACATCGGCCGGCGGCCGCTCCGCGGCGATCGCCTGCGCGGTCTCGATCAGGGTCCGGTTCATCTGGTTGCGGTCGCTCATTGCTGCTTCCTCCGCTCTTCTTCCTGGCCTTCCTGTCCGTCCTGTTTCGATTCCCCGGCCGCGACGACTGCCGCGTCCTCCGCCGCGAGCGCCGCGCCCAGGCGCTTGCGCAGCCGGTGCAGTGTCACCGCCACCGTCATGCGCGACGTACCCATCATCGGCCCGATCTCCGAGTTCCGGTAACCCTCGAAGTAGCGCAGCACGAACATCTCGGCCGCTCGCGGGTTGACCTTGGCGAGTTCCCTTCGCAGCCGGTCACGCAGTTCCAGCGAAGCGAAGCGCCGCGCCGGATCGCTCTCGACGGCCGACGACGGCCCTACTTCCTCGAGGACCTGTTGGTCCAGTGCCACGAGGCGCGAGCGCTTGCGCGAACGGATCAGGTCGAGCGAGGCGTTGATCGCCGCCCGCCGCAGGTAGCCGCCGGCCTTCGCCGTGTCCAGGGACTGCGGCGGCCGGTTCAGCAGCCGCAGGAAGATCGTCTGCAGCACGTCCTCCGCGTCGGAAGCGTTGCCCGTGACGCGGTAGGCCGTGTGGAACATCAGCCGGTGGTGCTCCTCGAAGAGCCCCTGCAGCGTGTCCCCGGCAGAGTCCGGCGCGACGGGAGGAGCTGCGGGCGGCCTTTCGGTCATCGAAACGCTTGCGATCGTCAAACGGCGCCTCCTTGGCTCCCGAGTGCGCCGGCTCCGCGCCGCCGCCCGGGTGGGTTCAGTGGAGAAGACGCCGCAAAGGACGATTGTTTAGCAGAGAGGGAGGGCGCCTACTCCTTCGGCGACCGGACTACCGCCGCCAGCAGCACCGTCGCCACGGCTATGACCGCACCGCCCAGCCAGGTGAGCAGGTGCGGCTGCTCCCCGTGGAACCACATCGCCCAGACAGGGGTAAGCGCGGGCTCCAGCAGCAGCAGGAGCGCGACGACGGGGGCTTGCAGGACGCTCGCGGCTCGGGCTACGAAGACGTAGGCGAGGGCCACCTGGAACAGCCCGAGATACGCCACGACCAGGAAGTCGCCGGGAGCTGCGGCGGTGAGAGTCGCCATGACCGGCAGGCACGCAAGGCAGACGATCACGTTGCCGCAGGCAGCGGCGGCGATCCCAGTTGCGCGCACGTCCTCGCCATCCCCGAGAGAGGACGCTGCGCCGGCCGCACGGACCGGTCGCGCGGCCGGCGAACGGCCGGCGGCACGCAGACCCATCAGCGTCAGGCCGTACGCCAGGCCGCAGAACACGGCGAGCACGTTGCCGGTGCGGGGATCGGGCGCCGATGCAACCGCTTCGGCGCCGCCGAAGAAGGCCATCACCAGGCCCGCGCCGAAGAGTGGCACGAACAAGAGTCGCCGCCAGCCCAGTCGCTCCCGCAGGAGGATCGGCGACAGCAGCAAGACGAAGAGTGGCGCCGTCGACTGCAGGAAGATCGTCTCGGCCGCCGTTGTCCGCTTCGCGGCGTGGACGAAGAGCACCAGTGTCAGGCAATAGCAACAGCCGGTCCCCACGGTGAGGAGGAGCGCGCTGCGCCGCGCCGGGCTGCGCCACCAGCCGATGGCGGCGACTCGACTCGTCCCGTCAGGGCCGCCGGCCCACCTCCGCGCCGCCGGAATGGCGACCAGCAGCACGACGGCCGCGATCAGGGAGCGTGTCCCGGCGACCTGCCAGCCGTCGAGCTCCGTCGCCTTGACCGCCGCGCCGCCGGTCGAGAAGAGGATGCCGGCGACCACCGCCTGGAGCGCCGCGGACGAGCGGGACGTCATCGGAATGGCCTCTGCAACAGGCCTGTATGGTAGTGGGCAGAGGATCTGCTCGCAGTCTGCCGGCGGCGCCCCCGGCGGGTGCCGAGGTCCATTCCCGGCACGGAAGTTGCTTCACTACGCGTCAGGATCGACCAGCAGGCTCCAGATGGAGCATGGGAGGCATCATGGTGACGCGACCTGAACGCGGTCCGGGATCGGCGCCGGCCCTGGCGTCGGTGCTGTGCCTCGCCTTGGCAGCGGCACTGCAAGCTCAGCCCAACCAGCCCTTCGTCGACTCGGTCGACGTCCAGGTAGTCGAGGTCGACGTCGTCGTCACCGACAGGAAGGGTCGTCCGGTCCGCGGGTTGGCTCGCGAGGACTTCGAGCTCTACGTGGACGGACGGCCGGTGGAGATCGCGAACTTCTACGAGTCGGCGATCTACGTCGAGGAGCAGACCGGGCGCCGTAAGAAGGAACGCCCTGCCGTTCGCAACGAAGAGACATCGGGCGCCGCGGATGAAGGCCCGCTGACCGTCGTCTTCTACCTCGATGATCCCAACATCTTCCCGTCGCACCGCACCCGACTGCTGCGGCGCCTGGAGGCCGCGGTCGAACCGTGGCGGTCGATGGACGCGAGCTTCATGCTCGCGCGGTTCGTCAACCGGCTCGAGGTTCTGGTGCCGCCGACTCCCGACCTGGACGCGATTCTCGAAGGCGCCGCGACCGTGCCCAAGGGATCGCCACGCGCGATCCAGAACGGCGAAGGCGCCCGCCGCTTCGCGATCAGGAGCCTGATCGACAGCTACGAGTTCTGCCGGCAGGTACCGTACTGCCGTCCCTGCGAGGACAACTGGGGTGAACTCCTGTCGCTGGCACGCCAGTACGCGGACAACCAGGCGACGAACACGGCCATCGCGGCCGACGGCCTAGCGGATCTCGTCACGACGCTCGCCGGCGTACCCGGAAAGAAGACAGTCGTCTACATGACCGACGGCTTGCCGCAGCGTCCGGGTATCTCCATCCTCGAGTACCTCGGGAATGAACTCTGCAGAGACCTGCGCCCCAGCGCGCCCTCGGAGACGATGGCGGAGATGGTGCAGTACGACGAAAGCCGACGCTTCAACCGCATCTCGGCTCACGCCAACGCGAATCGCGTCACGTTCTATGGCCTGGATGCAGGCGGAGTGCGAAGCGCCAACACCGACATCTCGCTGGACAATCCCCGGCTGGCGCCGAGCTTCCACAACGTCAGCCTCATGGCAATGAACGCGCAGAGCGGATTGCACCTGCTGGCCCACGAGACCGGAGGCAAGGCCCTGATCAACGCGAATGATCTGCCGATCCTCCTCGACGACATGACCCGTCAGCTCGCGGCCTCCTACTCCCTGGGTTTCGTCCCCGAGCAACACAAACCGGGCCAAGTGCGGCAGATCTCCGTACAACTCGCTCCCGGCGCCGACAAGGGACGCAGAATCGCGTACCGCCGCAGTTACCGAGACAAGTCACTGGACGAGCGGCTCGCCGAGCGGCTTCTTTCGGTCGCCTACCTCGGCAACCCCGAGAATCCGCTCGAAGCGGTCGTCGACTTCGGCGACACAAGGCTGCTGGAGAAAGAGGTCCACGAACTGACGGTCGGCGTCTCCGTACCCGTGGAGTCGGTCCTGAGCCTGCCCAGCAGTGACGGCGCGTCCCCAAACCCGAGCGCCCAGCTCCGTCTCTGGCTGGTCGCCGTCGAGGACGAGAAGGGCGTCCGGACTACCGTCCGGCAGAAGGCGATCGACGTCGGCGGCGCGGCAGGCGTCGCGGCCGAGGGCGGCAACTACCGCGTCGAAGTGGCGATGAACCTGCCCGAAGGGGACTACCAGGTCGCGGTGGGAATCCGGGACGAGAGAACGGGGTTGACTTCCCTGATTCGCGTACCAGTATCCGTGCCGTCGGGGTAGGCGGCCGCCGAGGGAGGCCAGACGTTGCAGCAGAACGCACTCGCGCGCATGAACAACCACTTTCCCTTCACCACGACGGCGGTGCTGCTCGTCCTCGCCGGCACCGCCGCGGTTCAGGCGCAGCCCGACCAGACCTACATCGACACCCTCGACGTGCAGGTCGTCGAAGTCGACGTCGTGGTCACGGAGCGCAACGGCCGCCCGGTCAGGGGCTTGACCCGCGACGACTTCGAGCTCTACGTGGATGGCGAACCGGTCGAGATCACGAACTTCTTCGAGTCGGAGATACTGGGGCAACCGGCCGAGCCAGCGGACCGGACTGCCGCGCCGGCCGCCGATGCCGAGCCGTCCGATGCCGAGGTCGCGGCCGATCCCGCCTCACTCACCGTCGTCCTCTACATGGACGACGCGAACCTCTTCCCGCCCAACCGCTCGCGGCTGCTCCGGCGTCTGGAGAAGGCGGTCGAGTCGTGGCGGTCCCTGAACGCGCGCTTCATGTACGCGCGTTTCGTCAACCGGCTGGAAGTCGTCGTGCCGCCGACCCGGGACCTCGACGCGATCCTCAAGGCCGCGTCCAAACGCCCCAAGGGGCTGGCCCGCGCCGTCCGGAACCAGCGGTCCCGGCAGTTCACTCTGGAGGAGATCAACGTGAACAGCCGGGGCTGCCAGAACACCGGCCAACTCATGGCGCTGGCCGACACGTACGCGGTCGAGCAGGCGAATCGCGCCGCGATCGCCGCCGACGGGCTCGCCGACCTGACCAGCACCCTCGCCGGAATCCCCGGGCGGAAGGCGATCGTGTACATGAGTGACGGACTGCCCCAGCAGCCCGGGCTCTCGGCCTTCGACTACATCGCCCAGGACCTCTGCCCGAACGACCCGCGCATCGTCCCCGAGACGAACGCCGCGGCCCAGCGGCACGACGAAACCCGCCGTTTCCAGCAGCTCACGGCGCACGCCAACGCGAACCGGGTCACTCTCTTCACGCTGGATGCCGGCGGCATCCGCACCGGGCTCAGCCAGTCGATGTCGTTCGATGGCGCCGCGCCGTCGTACCAGAACGACCGGCTGCACTGGACGAACATCCAGGGCGGCCTGCAGCAGCTCGCGTCCGAAACCGGCGGCAAGGCTCTTCTCAACTCGAACGACCTGGCCGACCTGCTTGACGACGTGACGGAGCAGCTTGCCTCCACCTACTCGCTGGGCTTCTCCCCGGATGAGCGGAGGTCGGGCGAAGTACGCCGCCTGAAGGTCGAACTCGCACCCCACGCCGCCCAGGGCCGCAGCGTGGAGTACCGCCGGTCCTACCGCGACAAGACCCAGGATGAGCAACTCGCGGAACGACTGATCTCCGCGGCCTACCTCGGCAGCACGCCGAATCCGCTCGACATCGCGGTCGACCTGGGCGCTACGACCCCGAGGGAGAAGAAGGTGCACCGGCAACCGGTCAGCATCGTCGTGCCCGAAGATGCCGTCCTGCTGGTGCCCGGCGCCGGTGGACCAGGCGGCCGGCTCCGGCTTCTCCTGCTCGCGGTCGACGAGGAGAAACGCGGCCGAACGTCCGTACGCCAGATGACGGTGCCGGTTGGACCCGCCGGCGACGTCCAGGCCACCGATGGCGCCTTCCGCTTCGAGGTGTCGGTCAGCCTGGCCGAAGGCGACTACCAGGTCGTCGTCGGCGTCCGGGACGAGACGACGGGCGAGATGTCACTGGTCCGCGACGGGGCAAGGGTGCCGTCGCGGTAGCGAGCGGCTAGTCGCGGATTCGGCTCTCGCCCCACGGGACGACCTCGACGCTGGTGCAGGCGCTGTCGGGCAAGCAGTACGAATAGGTCCCCGGGGCCAGATCCCTGACGACGGACTCGTCTCCATCGGACCGAATCTGGCCTCGATTGTCTATCGCCCGGAGCGTGTGAAACACCCTGATCGACGCTCCACCCGGTGTGACGATCCAGGCATCCGCCAGTTGGGCGCCGTTACGAGGATCCGACTCGGGCGCAGGCACGCGGAGCGCGCCGCGTACTGGCGACATCTCGACCTGGAGTGGCGCGCCATCCCGGACATCGAAGCGCCAGCCGATCATCCCGAAGCCTTCCAGCCGCGCGACGACATCTACCGCCTCCGCCTCCAACGGCAGGTGGTGCGAGGCGACGCCTGAGGCGTCGGTGTAGCTGTTCGAGTCGACCCGTCGCGAACCGGCCGGATAGAGCACGAACGTCTGCGCGCCGGACACGGGAACGCCTCCGGAGCGGATCGCGATCGCCACCGGCCGCAGGTCATCCAATCGAAGTTCGAGATCCTCGATCCGGTCGTCATCCGCGACCCGAATCTGCAGCTCTTCCGACCGGACCTCCGGCCCGTCCATCCAGCTTTCTGCGTAGAGGGTGTACTCCCAGTCCGGCAGGCCGGTGACCTGGAACGCCCCGGAGGCATCGGTCTTTCTGCGCCAACGGCTCGGCAGGGCGTGGTCGAGGCGCTCACCTGCCACTTCGTCAAGCGCATTGACCCAGACATACGCGCCTCCCACCGGTACGGAAGCCCCCGTCCCGGCGTTCCTCCTCACGACCCGACCGCTGACCACGCTGGCCGGCAACTCGATGCTGACGCGCGCCACGCCATCGGCATCCGCCTCGACCTCGAAGATGCCGGCGTCGTTGACCTCCCGGTCGTCGAAACCGTCCCAGCCATCCGACCTCCAATCGCCTTCGCAGGGATCGCAGCCGGGGGCGGGGGTCACCTCCACCGGCCAGAAGCCCTCCCTCGGCAGCAGGCCGCTAAAGCGGCCCTCCTCGCGGCTCCGGAAGGAGATTCGTTCGAAGCCCCACATTCCGCCGAACCAGACCATCGCGTCTTCGAGCGGCTCTCCGCCGCGCTCGATCCGGCCGACCAGCGGCACCGCGTCCAGTTCGACGTAGTGGTGGTCCTGGCCGAAGAACTGGAGCACCTCGTGGCCCCAACGGTTGCCGCGATCGTCCTCGATGTTGACTTCGTAGTCGCCCGGCGAGAGGCCCCGCCACAGAAAGGAGCCTTCGCTTCCACGATCATCGAACTCGAACAAGCCCTCCCGGTCTTCCACCTCGCCATCAGGCCCCAGCGTCACTGACCACACTGTCGGTTTCAGATCGATCTCCAGGACGCTCGGCGTCAGGAAAAAAACGGTCAGCAGGTTCCCGGCGGACGAGACGAGCTGGCCCAGGTCGATCTGGTCGGACAGCGACTCGATGCGCACCGGCCAACTGTCGCCGTCGGAACCTGTGAGGTGGAGCTCGTAGGCCGCCGGCGAAAGGCCTTCGAACGTCAAGGCGCCTCCGGAGTCCGTCCAGGCAACCCAGCCGAGAGCCATGAAGCCATCCCGCTGCCGCAAGCGAAACTGGTGACTGGAACCGTCCGGCGAGGCCAGGCTGGCGGTCACGCGCGCGCCCCTGACGGGCTCGACCAATCCCAGATCCGTGTCTTCCTCGACCGTCACTTCGGACCGCAGCAGGGGCAGGAACGGACCCAGCCGTACCCGCAGTTCCACCTCCTCATCCCTGGCAAACGGGCAGGCGATCAGCACCTCGCGGCGGTCCGGTTCCCGGTCCACCTCGCAGGGACCGCCGTAGAGGCCGCGGTCGAGGCGGGAGCGACGCCTGTAGACCCGCCCGTCGATCCAGACCTTGCCCGTCTCCAGGAAGTCCACGGCGGTATCCGTGCCGTCGACGGCAAACCGCACCATGCCTTCCGGCACAAGGGTCAGCGAGCCCTCCCGCTCATCCCACGAGATGAACGCGGCAGGACTCCACCAGCCCTCCGACCGAGCCCAGAGAAGCCAGCCGGACCGCGACTCGAGCGCCGGCACGGTGACCTGGACGATGGGCTCCGGCGGTGCGGCCTGGACAACGTAGGAACTCACCGGCTCGCGGGTGGCCGCGTCGACGAAGTGGATCGTTACGTCGCCGGCGGGGGCCTCGTCGGGCGTGGCGACCGCGGACAGACGGACGGTGAGTTCGATGTCGGCGGCGGGCTGGGCCCCGGCGGCCGGGCTGGCCAGCGCGGCGATGGCCGCGATCAGGACCGGCAGCACTACTTGCAGAAGGCGCGGACGCAATCGACTGGATCGTGTCTTCTTCGTCCGCAGTTCCATCCCGAAGAGTCTATGACTCGGGACTACCGGCGCAGCGGCGCGGTCAGCTCGGTGACGCGGTGCTCCAGGCGCGCGGCCAGGTCCGCTTCGGCTGCATTCTCCTCGACCAGGCGCACCAGGGAGCTGCCGACGACGACGCCGTGGGCGACCTGGGCCACTTCCTCGACCTGCTCGGGAGTCGAGATGCCGAAACCGACGGCTACCGGCAGGCGCACACGACGGCGCACGCGCTTCACCTCGCGGGCCAGCGTGGGGATCAGGTCCTCCCGCTCGCCGGTGACGTCAGAGCGGGCGGTGTAGTAGACGAAGCCGTTCGACGCCGCGGCGGCGCGGTCGATCCGCTCGCGGGTGCTGGTGGCGGCGATCAGGTAGATCGAATCGACCCCCCGCTCCTCGAGTGCTGGCTGCAGCTCGCGCAGGCCCTCGTCCGGCGGCAGGTCGACGCAGAGGACGCCGTCGACACCGCTGCCGGCGGCCTGGGCGGCGAAGGCCTCGACGCCGCGGGCGTGGACCGGGTTGTAGTAGGTGAAGAGGACGATCGGAACGCCGAGTTCCTCCCGGTGGCGCTCGACGATGCCGAGCACCGCGCTGAGCGAGGAGCCGGCGGCGAGCGCCCGATGCGAACCGCGCTGGATCGTCGGGCCGTCGGCGATCGGGTCGCTGAAGGCGACGCCGAGTTCGATCACGTCGGCGCCGCCGGCGACCAGGGCGCGCAGCAGGTCGGGCGTGGCCTCGAGGGATGGGTCGCCGGCGACGAGAAAGGGGATGAAGGCGGAGCGCCGCTGCTTCCGGCAGGCGGCGAAGGAAGCGGCGATGGCGCCTTTCCGTGTGGGGCGCTTGCGTCGGGGGCTCATTCGACGCCCCTGCCTGGCGCCGCGGAAGCGGCGTCGTACTCGAGTACGGACTCGACGTCCTTGTCGCCGCGGCCCGACAGGTTGACGAGAATGACCTGATCGCCGTCCATCCCCGGCGCACGGCGCGTCACCTCGGCGATCGCGTGCGCGGACTCGAGCGCCGGCAGGATGCCCTCCGTCGCCGACAGGAGATGGAACCCCTCGATCGCCTCCTGGTCGGTCGCCGAGGTGAACTCGATCTGCCCCTGATCGTGCAGGAAGACATGCTCGGGGCCGACCGCCGGGTAGTCGAGCCCGGCCGACACGGAGTGGGTACCGACGACCTGGCCCTCCTCGTCCTGGAGCACCAGCGTCCGGGCGCCGTGGAGCACGCCGAGCGTCCCCCCCGAGAACCGGGCCGCGTGATCGCCCAGCTCGGGTCCCCGGCCGCCGGCTTCGACGCCGACAAGCAGCACGTCCGGCTGGCCGAGGAAGGCGGAGAACAGGCCCATCGCGTTGCTGCCGCCGCCGACACAGGCAACCGCCACGTCGGGATCCGGCGTGCCGGCCAGGCGCCGCAACTGCCGCCGGGCCTCCGACCCGATCACGCTGTGGAACTGGCGGACCATCCGCGGATACGGCTCCGGCCCGGTCACCGTGCCGAGCACGTAGTGGGTGTCGGCGAAGCTCGCCACCCAGTCGCGGAACGCCTCGTTGATCGCGTCCTTGAGGGTCTGGCTGCCGGCGTCGACCGCCTCCACTTCGGCGCCGAGAAGCTGCATGCGGTAGACGTTCAGGCGCTGGCGCCGCATGTCTTCCTCGCCCATGTAGACAACGCAGTCGAGACCGAGGAGTGCGGCCGCCGTCGCGGTGGCAACGCCGTGCTGGCCGGCGCCGGTCTCGGCGATGATCCGCGTCTTGCCCATCTCCTTCGCCAGCAGGACCTGGCCCAGGGCGTTGTTGATCTTGTGCGCGCCGGTGTGAAGCAGATCCTCGCGCTTCAAGTAGATGCGGGCGCCGCCGAGATGCTCGGTGAGCCGCTCCGCGAAGTAGAGCGGCGTCGGGCGGCCGACGTAGTGCTCCAGCAGGTGGTTGAGGCGGCGCTGGAAGGTTCGCTTCCGGCGCAGCTTGTCGTAGGCGCGGCTCAGCTCCTCGAGCGGCGCCATCAGCGTCTCCGGGGCGTAGCGCCCGCCATAGACGCCGTAGCGCCCGCCTTCGTCCGGCTTCAACGCCGCGACGGAGAGGGGGGTCCTTACCTTCATCGTGCTGCTCCCGCTCTGAGGTTGGCGAACAGTCGCTCCAGCTTGCCGCGGTCCTTCCGGCCGGGAGCGGACTCGACGCCCGAACAGGTGTCGACGGCGTAGGCGCCCGGCACGGCCGCCGCCACTTCGGCGACGTTGCCGGGGCGCACGCCGCCGGCGATGAACAGGCGGCGCGGCTCGCCGGCGCCGGCCGGCGTCCGGACGAGATCCGCCGCGGCGGCGTAGTCCCAGCTCTCGCCGGAGCCGCCGTAGAGGCGATCGTGGGCGCGGTCGATCAGGACCGCCCAGCAATCCTCCTCGGCGACCGCGACCGCGGCCGGTGCCGCGGCGCCGCCGATACGGCGGACGCGGATGGCGCGGTCGCTGTACCCGGCGACGAGTTCCGGGCTCTCGTCGCCGCTGAACTGGATGTAGTCGAGGCCGACCTTGCGGTCGATCGTCTCGAGTTCTTCGCGCGTAGGGTCGACGAAGATGCCAACGGTCTGAGCCCGGTTCCCGATGCGGCGACGGATGTGGGCCGCCTCGTCGACATCGATCCACCGCGGGCTCGGACGGCAAAAGTTGAGGCCGATGAAGTCGGCGCCCAAGTCGACGGCGAGACGGGCGTCGGCGGGTGTGGTGACGCCGCAGATCTTGACCTTCACGAGGCCACCTCCTGCGCCGCCGGTCGGCCCAGTAGTTCGACCAGGGTGGCGGCCGGGTCGCCGGAAAGCACGAGCCGTTCGCCGATCAGGAAGGCGTCGAAGCCGGCCCGCCGCAGTTTCGCCAGGTCGGCGGCGCTGTGGATGCCCGACTCGGCGACCTTGAGGGCCGACGACGGCAGGCAGCCGACGCGGTCGGCGCTGCGTTCGAGGTCGACGGCGAAGGTGCGCAGGTCGCGGTTGTTGATGCCGACCAGTTCCCAGTTGGAGCTCCGCTCCGGCCCATCGTCGTGAGCCATCGGACGGAGCTTCTCGAAATCCGCGTCGTCGTGGGTCTCGATCAGCGGCACCAGCCCGAGGCCGCGGGCAAGCCCGGCCAGACGGCGCAGTTCCGCTGCATCGTAGAGGGCCGCGATCAACAGCACGGCACAGGCGCCAGCCTCCCGCGCCCATTCAAGCTGCACGTCGGAGACGACGAAGTCCTTCGCCACGGCCGGCAGCCCGGACGCGGCCGCGCACTCGGCCAGCAGTTCGTAGCTTCCGTGGAAGTGGTCCGGCTCGACCACGACGGACAGGCAGGCCGCCCCGGCATCGGCGTAGGCCGCGGCCCGCGCGACCGGATCGAAACGGTCGCGCAGGTCGCCGAGCTTGGGAGAACCCATCTTGATCTCGGCGATCACAGCCCGGCCGCGGCGAGCGGAGATCGCGTCGAGGAAGCGGCGGCCGGGGGCGTCGGACACGCAAGCGGATCCAGACTGGACGCCCGCGTTGCCAGCGGCCACGCGCCGGCGCCGCTGCTCGCAGATGCGGCGCAGGATGTCGGGTACTTCGGGCACGGGTTCAGTCACCGCCGCCTTCCTCGTCCCAACCGGTCCAGCCAACGAGTTCCGCGAGCTTCGCGGCAGCCGCGCCGGAACCCTGGACCTCGGACGCCGCGGCGACGCCAGCCGCGAGACTGTCGGCCCTGCCCGCCACGTAGAGCGCCGCCCCGGCGTTCAGGCAGGTGATGTCGGCCAGCGCCCCCTTCCCGCCGTCGAGCACGCCGCGCATCAGTTCGACGTTCCGCTCCGGGTCGCCGCCGAGCAGGTCCTCAGGCGACGCCGCGGCGACACCGAAGTCGCCCGGCCGGACCTCATACGTACTGACCTCGCCGTCCCGGACCTCGGCGACCGCGGTCGGCCCCGTGGTCGTCATCTCGTCGAGGCCGTCGCCGTGCACGACCAGAGCGTGCTCGCTGCCGAGTTCGAGCAGGACCCGCGCGATCGGTTCGACGAGGTCGGGCGAAAAGACACCGATCAACTGCCGTTTCGCGCCTGCGGGGTTGGTCAGGGGCCCCAGCACGTTGAAGAGGGTGCGCACGCCGAGTTCCTGCCGCACGGGCATGACCTGGGCCATCGCCGGGTGCAGCATCGGCGCGAAGAGGAACACGATGCCGACCTCGTCCAGACAACGTCCGAGCGCCTCCGTGTAGCCGGAGAGCCTCACGCCCAGCGCGGCCAGCACGTCGGCCGAGCCGGACCGGCTCGACACAGCGCGGTTGCCGTGCTTGGCGACGCGGGCGCCGCCCGCCGCCGCGACCAGCGCGGCCGCGGTCGAGATGTTGAACGTGCCCCTGCCGTCGCCGCCGGTGCCGCAGGTGTCGATCACGCCGGAACTCCCGTGCTCGACGCGCGCCGCGCGCGCGCGCATCGCCCGGGCGGCGCCGGCGATCTCGCCGACCGACTCTCCCTTCGCCGCCAGCGCGACAAGGAACGCGCTCTTCCAGACCTCCGAGAGTTCGCCGTCCATCAGGCGACCGAACAGCTCCTCCACCGTCGCCGCCGGAAGATCCTCGCCGGCGATCGTCGTTCTCAGCAGGGCGGAAAGGTCGAGATCACTCATGCGCTGCCTCGCAGTAGTCGAGAAAGTTCTGGAGTAGCTGCGGGCCCGTATCGGTAAGCACCGACTCGGGGTGGAACTGAACCCCCCAATAGGGCAACTCCCGGTGGCGCATCGCCATCAGGGTCGCGTCCCCGGTCCAGGCCAGGGGTTCGAGCGAGGGCGGCAGGCTACCCTCCTCCACGGCGAGAGAGTGATAGCGGGTCGCCACGAAAGGCGACGGCAAGCCGTCCAGGAGGCCCACTCCCCGGTGCTCGACCTCGGATGTCTTGCCGTGCATCAGCGTCTTCGCCCGGCTGACCGTGGCGCCGAACGCCGAACCGAGCGCCTGGTGGCCGAGACAGACGCCCAGCAGGGGCGTCTTAGGCCGGGCCCGCAGCAACTCGATGCAGACGCCCGCGTCCTCGGGCCGGCCGGGCCCCGGCGACAGGACGATTCCGTCGGCGTCGCGCGCCAGCAGGTCCGCCACGCTCTCGACGTCGTTGCGCACCACCTCGAGTTCGGCGCCGAGACCGCCCAGCATCTGGACCAGGTTGTAGGTGAACGAGTCGTAGTTGTCGACGACGAGGATCATGCCCGGTCCTCCAGCTCGCGCGCCAGGGCCACGGCCCGCAGCAGCGCCGCCGCCTTGTCGCGGGTCTCCTGCGCCTCGCGCACCGGATCCGAGTCGGCGACGATGCCGCCCCCGGCGGTGATCGAGGCCTCCCCGTTGACGAGCGCCAGGGTGCGGATCGTGATGCAGGTGTCCATATCGCCGCCGAACGAGAAGTAGCCCACCGAGCCGCCGTACATGCCGCGTGCCTCCGGCTCGAGCTCGTCGATGATCTCCACCGCCCGGATCTTCGGCGCCCCGGAGAGCGTGCCGGCCGGGAGGCATGCGAGGAGAGCGTCGAGGGCCGATCCGGCGCCGTTGCCGCCGCCCGCCGCCTGCTCCGCCTCGACCGAGCTGACGATGTGCATCACATCGCTGTAGTGCTCGATCACCATGAATTCCTCGACCGAGACGGCGCCGGGAGACGCCACCCGCCCCAGATCGTTGCGGCCGAGATCGACCAGCATCACGTGCTCGGCGCGCTCCTTCGGATCGGCCATCAGTTCCTCGGCCAGGGCCCGGTCCTCAACGGGGTTCCCGCCGCGCGGCCGGGTGCCGGCGATCGGCCGCATCTCCAGCCGCCGACCCGTCCGGCGCACCAGCATCTCGGGCGATGCGCCGATCAGCGACACCTCCGGCGCCTCGAACAGCACCATGTAGGGCGACGGGTTGACCAGGCGCAAGGCCCGGTAGACCGTCGTCAGCGGCACGTCGAGGTCGAGCGCCCAGCGGCGGGCGAGCACGACCTGGAAGATGTCGCCGGCGGCGATGTACTCCTTGGCCTTGTTGACGACGCCGAAGTACTCCTCGTCGCTCAGAGTGGGGTCGGCCGTTTCCGCCTTGAGTCCCCGGTCCTCGACCCGCGCCGCCATCGCCTCACCCCGGGTCTCGAGTACGGACTGCAGCTCCTCGAGACGGGTCTCCGCGTCGGCGGCCGTGCTCTCACCCTCGATCTCATTCGCCACCGCGAGGATCCGCTGGTGGGCATGATCGAAGACCAGCACTTCGTCGTAGCGCGCGAGAATCGCTACCGGCAGACCGAACGGGTCCGGCGGCCGGCCGGCCACATGGTCGACCAGGCACGGCTCGGCGAGCCGGATCGCGTCGAACCCGAAGGCGCCGATCCAGCCGCCGGCAAACGGCAGCGGTGGCGCGGGATCGCCGGCCACGCCGTCGAGCAGGCGCCGAAGCCTGACCAGGGGGTCGCCCGTCTGCACCTGCACGCCGCGGCCGTTCCGGCAGTCCTCGATCTCGAGCCGGTCGAGGTAGACCCGGCAGACCTGGGACGGACCGGCGCTGAGGAAGCTGTAGCGCGAAACGTGCTCGCCGCCGGTGACGCTCTCGAGGAGAAAGCGCCGGCCAGCAGCATCGCCGTCCGCGCGGGCCGCCAGCTTTCGGTAGACGCCGAGCGGCGTTGACGTGTCGGCCAGGAACTCGCGCGTGTGGGCGATGGCGGCGGCGGGCCGGCTCATGACGGCGACTTCCCGAGATCCTGGTGGCGGCGGCCCAGTTCAGCGGCCACGTCGGCTAGTTCGACGCCGGTTGCCTGCAGCAGGACGAGCAGGTGGTAGACCAGGTCGGCGGCTTCGGCCGCGAGGTCGCCACGACGCTCGGCGGACTTCGGTTCCGCGTCCGCGCGGACGCCGGCGATCACCGTCTCCCCCGCTTCCTCCGCGACCTTGCGGGCGATGCGGTCCACGCCCTGTTCGAGCAGGCGGGCGGTGTAGCTCTCCTCCGGCTGTGCTTCCGCCCGCTCGGCGAGCACGCGGCGCAGCCAGCCGAGCTCGAACTCGGCGGCGTTCGGCTCGAAGCAGCTCCGCGTGTAGAGATGGCAGGCCGGCCCGGCCGGCAGCGCCCGCACCAGCAGGGCGTCACGGTCGCAGTCCTGGAGCACCTCGACCACCGCCTGCGTGTTGCCGGAGGTCGCGCCCTTGCGCCAAAGCTCCTGGCGGGAACGGCTGAAGAAGTGGGCCTGACCGGTCGAGAGGGTCAGCTCCACCGCCTCGCGGTTGGCGTAGGCGAGCATCAGCACAGCGCCGGAGAGCACGTCCTGGACGACGACGGGCAGCAAGCCCCGGTCGTCGTAGGTGAGCGCGGCCGGGTCGATCGTCGGGAATGTCATCTGTTCGTCTCTCGTGATGGTCTGTCGGCTGGTCGGTGTGTCGTCTCGGCCCGGATGCCGGCGTGGACGCCGGCGCACCCGGTTGCTAGGGAATACGCATCGGGTAGCGGCGGTCGAGGTACTCCTTGACCGCGCCCACCGAGTAGGTCTCCTGGTGGAAGATCGAGGCGGCGAGAACTGCCGCTGCGCCTGTTTCAAGCGCGTCGGCGAGGTGCCCGAGGGTGCCGGCGCCGCCGGAGGCGATCACCGGTACCGGCGACAGGGCGGAGGCCCGCCGCAGGAGTTCCAGGTCGTATCCCTCCTTCGTACCGTCGCTGTCGATGCTGGTGAGCAGGATCTCGCCGGCGCCGCGCTCGATCCCCTGTTCGATCCACTCCAGCGCATCGAGTCCCGTCGGCGTGCGGCCACCGTGAGTGACGACCTCCCAACTCTGGTCGCCGGCGCCGGCCGGCTCCCGGCGCTTCGCGTCGACGGAGAGCACGACGCACTGGCTTCCGAAGCGCTCGGCGAGCCGAGTGAGCAGCTCCGGCTCGGCGACCGCGGCCGTGTTGATCCCCAGCTTGTCCGCGCCGGCGAGAAGCAGCTTGCGGCCGTCGTCCACGCTGCGTACGCCGCCGCCGACGCTGAGGGGAATGAACACCTGCTCGGCGGTCCGCCGCACCCAGTCGAGGTCCGTATCGCGGCGTTCGGGCGCGGCCGTGATGTCGAGGAAGACGATCTCGTCGGCGCCCTCCGCAGCGTAGCGGGCCGCCGCTTCGGTCGGATCGCCATGGTCGGTGAGGTTCTTGAACTGGACGCCCTTGACCACGCGTCCGGCTGCCACGTCCAGGCAGGGGATGATCCGGCGAGTCAGGCCGGTCGGCTCGATGGTGGCTCTCATGAAGCGCTCCCGCAGGCGGCGATCGCCTCGTCCAGGCCGAGCGAACCGTCGTAGAGGGCGCGGCCGACGATGGCGGCTTCGATCTGGGGCCGCCGCGCCGCGGCCTCCAGATCCGCCGCCGAGCGCACGCCGCCAGAGAGGATCGCCGGCGCGCCGGCCAGGTCGCCGATCCGGCAGGCGAGGTCGATGTTCGGGCCCTGCATCATCCCGTCGCGGGAGATGTCGGTCACCAGGACCGCGGCCACGGGCAGATCCGCGAGTTCGGCGCAGAGGGCGGCCGGTGAGCGGTCGGCCGACTCGGTCCAGCCCGCGAGCCGGACCTCGCCGCCGTCGATGTCGAGCGCCGCCACCATGCGTCCCGGGTACCGGCGGCAGAGGTCGGTGAACACGTCGAAGCCGCGGACGATGAGCGAGGTCACGACGGCCCGCTCGCAGCCGGCCGCGAAGGCCCACTCGACCGCCTCGCGGTCGCGCAGGCCGCCGCCGAGCTGGATGCCGCCGCGGCCCTTCGGCAAGTCCCGTGCCTGCCGCGCCAGCGCCTGGACGACGCCGCGCTGCGGCGCGCCGCCGAACGCCGCGTCCAGGTCGACGACGTGGATGCGGCCGACTCCGGCCTCCTGGTAGCGGCGGAGCGCGTTGCCCGGACTAGCATCGTAGACGGTGCGCCGCCGGTCGTCGCCGCGCATAAGACGCACGACCTGACCGCCTCGCAGGTCAATGGCCGGCAGCAGTTGCATGTGTTCCTCCATGGCCCTCCGGGGCTCCTCCATCGGCCGCGGCGGCCAGGTCGCCCGCCCAGGCCAGGTAGTTGCGCAGCAGCCGCAGGCCCGCGGCGCCGCTCTTCTCGGGATGGAACTGGGTGCCGGCGATGCGACCCCGGCCCGTGATCGCCGGGAAACTGCGGCCGTGCCGACAGCGCCCGAGCACCCACTCCTCCGGCACGTCCTGGGGAGCGAAGGAGTGGACGAAGTAGTAGTGGTCGTCGTTCGTCGCGCCTGTCATCAGCGGGTGGTCCCTGACCGCGAAGACGCGGTTCCAGCCGATGTGCGGCAGGGGCACGCCGCCCGGCAGCTCGGTGACCCGCCCGCCGAGCAGGCCGAGGCCGTCCGTCGTCCCGAACTCCTCGCTGCTGTCGAACAGGAGCTGGTAGCCGATGCAGATGCCGAGCAGCGTCGCGCCGGCGTCGACAGCGGAGCGAATGGCCTCCTCGGGCGCACCACGCAGGATCTCCCGAGGCGGCCGGAAGGCGCCGACCCCCGGCAGCACCAGGCAGCGGGAGGCGCGAATCGTCGCCGGGTCGCAGGTGATCTCGACCTCGGCGCCCAGATGCCGGAGAGCCCGCACCAGGTTGCCGATGTTGCCGACACCGGCGTCGATCACCGTCGCTTGCGTGCCGGTCATGCGGTAAGACTTCCCTTCGTGCTCGGCACCTCGGCGCCCCCTTCCGCCCCAGGAGACACGGCCGGCCCGAGCGACACCGCGTCACGCAGCGCGAGAGCCACCGCCTTGAAAGCGGCCTCGGCCACGTGGTGCGGGTTGCGGCCGCAGAGCACGTCCAGGTGCAGGGTCAGCCGGCCGCGATCGGCCAGGGAACCGAAGAAGTCGCCGACCAGGGTGAGCGGGAACTCGGTCGTGACCCAGGCCTGCTCGAGTTCCGGCGGCAGCCGGAAGTGAAAGGAGCCACGGCCCGAGAGGTCGACCACGGCGCGGGCCAGAGCCTCGTCGAGCGGCGCGAAGGCGTGTGCGAAGCGGCGCACGCCGGCACGATCCCCGAGCGCTTCACGGAGAGCGTCGCCGAGCACGATCCCGGTGTCCTCCACCGTGTGGTGGAGGTCGATCTCGACATCGCCGCGAGCCACGAGGTCGAGTCCCAGGCCGCCGTGGCGGGTCAGCGCGTCCAGCATGTGGTTGAAGAAGCCGTTCGGCGTGTCCATCCGGCGGTCGCCTCCGTCAAGCGACAGGTCGGCCCGGATCCGGGTTTCGGATGTCTTCCGTTCGATTGACGCTGTTCTCATGACTTGCCTCCCGAGGTTGAAGACAACATTCCGCCCAAGGCGTGCATGGTCGCGCGCAGGGCCCGCCCGGAGCCGATCCCGATCCGCATGCAGTTCCTGAGGCCCGGGTAGCGGCTCACGTCCCGGACCAGCACGCCGGCTGCGGCCAGACCGTCGCGGATCTCGCTGCAGCGGGGGTGGCGAGCGAGCAGGAAGTTCGCTTCCGAGTCGAAGACCTCGAAACCGAACTCCCGGAGCATGGATGCCCACTGCTCCCGCCGCCCCCTGACAACCGCGACGCGACGCGGGAAACGGTCGGCATGTTCCAGCGCGACCTCGCCAATGGTGGCCGCGGCGTGACCGACGTTGTAGGCAAGCTTGACCTTGATCAACTGAGCGACGAGTTCGGGCGCGGCCAGCAGGTAGCCAAGACGGATGCCGCCCAGGGACCAGGCCTTGGACAGGGTCCGGAACAGGATGACGTTCGCGTTCGTCCGCGCCAGCGGCCGGTAGTCGTGGCGGCAGAACTCCCCATAGGCGTTGTCAAGCAGAAGGGCCGCGTCGAGCGAGCGCGCCAGACGCTCCACGGTCGCGGGATCCGCCGCCGCGCCGGTCGGGTTGTTCGGCGTGCACAGGAGCGCGGGCCGCCGCGGGTCGCGCTCGACCTCGGCCTGGAGTTCGTCCATCTGCAGACCCAGATCGGGAGCCGGCGGCAAGTGCCGTGGCACGCCGGAGGCGCGGCCGACGAACGTCCTGTAGGGGCTGAAGCTCGGGTCGCAGATCAGCACCTCCTGGCCGGGACGGACGACCCCTTCGAGCACCGTCGTGATCAGTTCGCCGGAGCCGTTGCCGACCAGGACGCCCTCCATGGGCCAGCCGTGCAGGTCGCCGATCAGCCGGCGTAGCCGGTCGGCGTGAAAGTCCGGGTACTCGGACCACGGCCGGTCGGCCAGCCGGGCCAGGGCTTCCCGCTTGAGCGACCGGGGCAGGTCCCAGGGCGCCTCGTTCTGGTCGAGCTTGTAGCGGGCCTCGACCTGGTGCAGCGAATAGAGGGACAGGTCGCGCACCTCCGGCCGCACGAGAGCCGCCACCCGCTCGACGGGGCCGGTCACGGCCTGGTCTCCCGGTCTTCGGACCCGCGGCGCAGCCTGGCCGCCGCCGCGTGGGCCGCCAAGCCCTCCGTGCTCGCCAGGGTCTCGGCGGCGCCGGCCCAGGTCGCGGCGGCCTCGGCAGAGAAGCGGACGGTGTGGCTGCGCCGCAGGAAGTCGTCCGTGCCGAGGCCGGAGGCAAAGCGCGCGCTGCCGCCCGTGGGCAAAACATGGCTGGGACCGGCGACGTAGTCGCCGAACACGACCGGCGACGACGCGCCGACGAACACCGCGCCGGCGTTGCGGAACTCACCGGCCCGTCTCTCGGCCGCCTCGCCCATCAACTGCAAGTGCTCCGGGGCGATGCGCTCTGCGAGCGCGATCGCCTCGTCCAGGTCGGCGGCGACGAAGGCCGCGCCGTGCTGCTCGATGGCCGCCGCGGCCGTCTCGGCGGTCGGCAGGCCCGTAAGTCGCGAGTCGATCTCACCGCGGACGCTCTCCGCGAGTTCGGCGGAGTCGGTGACCAGAACCGCGACCGCCAGCGGATCGTGCTCCGCCTGCGCCAGCAGGTCGGCGGCGACGCACTGGTCCGGAGCGCCGGCGGTGGCGACGACGACGACCTCGGACGGCCCGGCATCCCGGTCGACGCCGACATCCCGCGCGACGTGCTGCTTGGCCGCCGCCACCCAGGCGTTGCCCGGCCCCGCGATCAGGTCGACGGGCCGGATCGACTCCGTGCCGTAAGCGAGCGCCGCGACCGCGTGGGCCCCGCCCATGCCCCACACTTCGTCCACGCCAACCAGCTCCAGAACGTGCCGCAGCACCGGGCTGTCCCGGTACGCCTGGGGCGGCGTGGCGACGACGATCTCCTCCACGCCGGCGAGCCGGGCCGGCACCGCGGTCATCAGGACGGTCGACGGATAGGGGAAGCGGCCGCCCGGCACGTAGAGGCCGACCCGGCGAACGGCGATGCGACGCTCCTCGATCCGGACGCCGTCCCGGTCGACCCGCTCGACTCCGGGCCCGCGCAGCAAGGCTCGGTGATACGCATCGATCGCGTCCCGGGCGCGTTCGATCGCCTCGGCCACGTGGGGGTCGACGGCGGGCGAGTCCGGCTGCGGGCCGGGAGCCAGTCGCAGCGCATCGGCCGAGGGCGCCTCGAAGCGGTCGAAGCGGCGCACCGCCTCCAGCAGGGCCGCGTCGCCGCCGGCCCGCACGCGATCCACGATCCCGGCCGCCGCCCGGCGGATCTCCGCGGCGACACCGCTACGGCCCCGCCGGTCGAGGAGTTCCAGACGTTCCCGCCCGGCGGAACTCCCGGCCGCGAGCACTCGAAGCGCACTGCCGCCCGCCTCAGTCACCGCCGGTCTCCGTCTCTTCGAGTGTGCCGAGCAACCCGCTCAGCCGGCGCCGGTGGGCGTGAAACGACGCCCGGTTGACGACGAAGGTCGGCGCGACCCGCGCCAGGACCTCCACCTCGTGCAGGTCGTGCGTGCGGAGCGTCGTGCCGGTCTGCACGATGTCCACCGCAACATCGGTCAGGTCGAGCAGCGGTCCAAGCTCGATCGAGCTGGTCAGGTGGATCACCTCGACGTGGAGGTTCCGGGCGGCCAGCAGCCGCGCTGCCCAGGCCGGGTAGCGGGTCGCCGCCCGGAGCTGGCCGCTACGCTTCGGCAGCTCCGGCGCTTCGGCGATCAGGGACAGGCGGCTTCGGCCGTCTTTCAGTTGTAGCGGCCGGAAGACATCGGGTTGCGTTTCCTCGAGAACGTCCGAGCCGACGATCGCGCAGTCGACGATCCCGTGCTCGACGTAGAGCGGCAGGTCCCAGTCCTTGAGCAACAGCACTTCGACCGGAGTTCCCAGCAGGTTCTGGTCCGGGAACCGCTGGCGCAAGCGCGAGGAGTCAAGGCCGTCGAGGTTCAGTCCCGCAGCCGCGAGGGAAGCGCGGGCAGGGCCCAGGTTCCGCCCCTTGGGCAGGCCAATCGTGATCATGTCCACGTCTCCGCGGCACCGAGTTCCAGCAGCAGGTCGAGACCGAGCGAGAAGCCGACCGCCGAGCAGTCGCCGCTGAGCGACCGGAACACCTTGTCGTAGCGACCGCCGACGCCGAGGGCAAGGGCGGTCCCCGGCGCGTAGGCGGCGAACATCAGGCCGTCGTAGTAGCCGCGCGGGCCATCGCCGACACCGATGCGCGAGTCGAGAGCGGCGGCAGCGAACTCGGCGAGGTCGACCTCGACCTCGATGCCCCGGCCCCGGTACGCCGCGGCCAGGCGGTCGCGAAGCCCCAGGAGATCGGACACTGCCTCGGCGGAGCCGGCCAGTACCGAAAGCTCCGTCGGGTAGCCGCGCTCGACGACCTCGGCCAGGCCGGCCCGGCGCGCCGCGGTCCGGTCGCGGCTGGCGATGCGCAGCGCGAGGTCGGAGGCTTCGCGATCGCCGGCAGCGGCCAGCAGGACCTCGTCAAGCGCTCCGGCAACGCCGAGCACGACGCGCAGGGCGTGCTCCTCGCCGTCGCCGGCTACGGGAGCCTCGCCGCGCGCCTCGAGCAGCAGGTCGAAGAACAGGGTCAACATCCGCTCGTCCGCTTCGGCCTCGTCGCCGCCGAGAAGCTCCGCGCCCAACTGGGAGTACTCGCGCATCCGGCCGGGACGCAGGGGCTGGTGACGCACGACGTCGCCACGGTAGTAGAGGCGCAGCGGCAACTCCAGTTCGTCGAGGTGAGGCGCGAGCAACCGCGCCAGCATCGGCGTGAAGTCGCCCCGGAGAACGAGCAGTTGACCGTCCCGGTCGACGAAGCGGTAGAGCTGCTCCAGCCGCCGACCGGTCAGCAACGGCCGGTAGGGCTCGAAGTAGTCGAGGATGGGCAGCAGGACTTCTGCGAAACCCCGCTCCTCCAGCAGCGCGGAAAGGCGCGCCTCCAGCCGGCGGCGCCGCTTCGCGCTGTCGAACAGGGCGGCGGACACCCCCGTCGGCAGGCCGGCGGAGATCTTCATGGCTGCGCCTCCAGACCCAGGGCCGCGGCGCCGACCTCGAAAGGCAGGGCTCTTCCGGTCATCGCCTCGAACTGCGAGAGCCCCTGGTGCAGGAGCACCTCCCGGCCGCCGATGACCACGAGGCCCCTCGCCGCGAGCGCCCGGCTCCATGGCGTTGGACCGCCGCCGTAGACCAGCTCGACCGCGGCAGCCGAGGCCCGAAGCGCCGCCGGGTCGCAGGGCGGCGGATCGTCATTCCTTTGACCGAGAGACGTCGCGTTGACCACGACATCGAACTCGCCGGGTTCCAGCTCTTCGAGCGGCACGAAGACGACGCCGAGCGACTCGGCGGCCGCCCGTCCGGTCGACTCCGTGCGGTTGGCGAGTACGACCCGGGCGCCGGCCGCGGCCAGACCGAGAGCGGCGGCACGACCGGCACCGCCGGCGCCGATGACCACCGCATCGCGGCCCCGCGGGTCGATGCCGCCCCGCCGGAGCGGGCCCACAACCCCCTCCGGATCCGTGCTCTCGGCCCTCCACTGCCCGGCCGCGGCGCCGTTCCGGCCCGGCAACAGGGTGTTTGCGCCCTGAGTCCCGCGCGCCAGCTCCCCCGCCTCGGAGGCCGCCGCGAGCGCCGCCGCCTTGTGCGGCGCGGTCACGCTCAGGCCGGAGAGCGGCAGGCCCGCCCGATCGAAGAAGTCGGAGAGCGCGACCTCGCGCCAGAAGCTCTCGAAGTCCGGCGCGTCGAAGGCGACGTAGAGGGCCTCCTCGCCGCGGTCGCGGTAGCCGGCGTTGTGGAGCCTGGGCGACAGGCTGTGCGCCGCCGGATGGCCGACGACGCCGAACAGCCGCGATGCCCGGTGGAGGTTCGGTAAACCGTAGTCTGCCCGCAACCGTTCAATGGACGGCTGGCCGGGCGCCGCCGCCAGCGGCCCCGCGGCGCCGTAGATCCACGGCGCGCCGAGACGCGGCGCCACCAACCGGGTCCAGGCACCGACAGCGCCCATGGAGAAGGCGGCGATGTCGTTCCGGCGCGCGCCGAGCAGCAGTTCGAGGGGCAAGAGCTCGTCCCCGGAGTCCCGTGCTTCCGTGACGAGCTTGTAGAGCCGCGCCTCGACTCCGGAGACCTGTCTCAAGCGGCCCCGCAGGACCTTCACGTTCCGCGCCCGGCCGTGCCACGACACCAGACGACGCCGGGGTTCGACAGCTTCCAGGATGGTTGTGCCGAGATCGCGGTCCGCCTCGATGTCAACGAGGTCGTATCCCTGCGCCGCGGAGAGCACCGCCGCCCGCCGTTCCGGCTCGACCGTTCCGCGGCCGCCTTCCGCTTCGCTCCGCAGCGTGTAGAGGAGCTCCCCCGCGAAGCGTTCCCGGAGCCACTCGACGCCGACATCACCGACCAGATCCGCGCGCACCTCCAGACAATCTGCCTGCTCCGAGAGCACGCGCACCTCGTCGCCGGACGCGCTGGGCGCCTCCGTCAACGACGCTACCAACGTCGCACTCGCTGCGACCTCCGTAGAAGTCGCACTCGCTGCGACCTCCGTAGAAGTCGCGCTCCGTGCGACCTCCGTAGGGGTGGCGGTTCGGGGTTCGTCGGTTGTCGGGTTCAAACGGGAAGACCTCCTTCGATCCGAAAGGAGGCCTTCTTGAGTACCCTCGTCCCGGACCGTGCGTACCGGGACCTGGCCCGGGTTCAGCCCTTGCCGTGACCGTGAGCCCACCAGGAAGTCGCCACGACTCCGGTCGCGGGAGCGACGGAGGCAGCGACGAAGGCGAAAGTGCTGGCCGGTGAGTTCATGACGCGGTGCGGGTGGAACGGGCCGGAATGGCTCCGGGAGGCCGGATACTGCACCGGAAGGTGCGGACTGTCAAGCAACGCCCGCGTCTGCGGACGGCCGTCAGGCCGCCGAGGTGAGCTCGCTTCTGCCCCGGTACATCCCCACGCCGATGATGACGAAGCAGAGCGAACCGAACGCCTGCATCGCGTTGTCGTTCGTGAGAAGCGTCCGGGGCTCGATCCCGGAGACGTGCTGCAGGACCAGGAAGTTGACGATTGCCAGGACCCCCAGGAGGACGAATCCGTACGAAGCCAGCTTGAAGATGCTCGTCGAGCTGAAGCGGGCGGAAAGGCCGAGGCCCACCAGAATGGAACCGATCGGATAGACGGAAACCAGCGCGATGACGATGCCGGCCATCGACACGTAAGTACCGAGGGCCAAATCCTCCATGCCGCGCTGCATCAGGTGAACGCTGAACTGCCGCATGCCCATCGCGACGACGTAGAGGCTCCATCCGAACACGCTCACATACGCCCCCAGCCGCAGGCACAAGCCGCCGGGCCCCTGCTGGGCCAGGCGAAGCCACGTGAAAGCGGCGTACCCGTAGAGGAACATCCCGAGGATCGACAGCATGGACGCGAGATGCGCGAGGCTGGCGTTCGCCGCCGCCGCGTCGAGGGCGGCCGGGAAGTCGGTCTGGTCCACCGGGTCCACTACGCCCCCGGGAAAGAGGAGCGATGCGAGCACCGACAGGATGACACCGACGATCAAGGCCAGACCTCCCTGCCTGGTGACGGGGTTCGACGTGGTGGATGGGGCCATGTCCACTTCCTTTCTGGCGCGCGGCACCTGCTGTGACTGAATGTGAGGAGAGTCTAGCAGTCCGCTAGGCGCGTGCCATGACCAGAGCGCCGTTCGTGCCGCCGAAGCCGAAGGAGTTGGTCAGCGCCACGTCGACCTTCGCTTCGCGCGGCTCGTGGGGCACGAAGTCCAGGTCGCACTCCTCGCCGGGCTCGTCGAGATTCAGCGTCGCCGGCAGCACCTGCCGATCGACAGCCAGCGCCAGGATGCCGGCTTCGACGCCGCCAGCGGCGCCCAGCAGGTGACCGGTCGAGGACTTGGTCGAGGACACGGCCAGGCGGTAGGCATGGTCTCCGAACACCCGCTTGATCGCACGGACCTCGGCGATGTCGCCGAGCGGCGTCGACGTGCCATGGGCGTTGACGTAGTCGACCGTCTCGGGCGCCAGCCCCGCGTCGTCGAGCGCCGCCAGCATCACCCGGGCGGCGCCGTCGCCCTCCGGCTCCGGCGCGGAGACGTGGTAGGCGTCGGAACTCATGCCGTAACCGACGATCTCGGCGTAGACGCGGGCGCCGCGCTCGAGTGCCGCCTTACGCTCTTCCAGGATGAGGATCCCCGCTCCCTCCCCGAGCACGAAGCCGTCGCGGCCCCTGTCCCAGGGGCGGGACGCCTTCTCCGGCTCGTCGTTGCGCACCGACAGGGCCTTCATCGCACCGAAGCCGGCCAGCGCCAGATCGGACGTCGTGGCCTCGGCGCCGCCGGCGAACGCCGCGTCGGCGTAGCCGTGCTGGATCATCCGGAACGCATCGCCGACTCCGTGCAGGCCGGTCGTGCAGGCGGTCGTCGGGCAGGTGTTCGGGCCCCGCGCGCCGAAGCGGATCGAGATCTGGCCGGACGCCATGTTCGCGATCAGGCCGGGGATGAAGAACGGCGACACCCGGCGCGGACCACGGTCGCGCCAGATGCCGTGCATGCGCTCGATCAGGGGCAGGCCGCCCATCCCGGAACCGACGACGGTGGCGACCCGGTCCCTGTTGTCGTCGTCGATCTCGAACCCGGCATCCTCGTGGGCCAGCGTCGCGGCGGCGAGGGCGAACTGGATGAAGAGGTCGACGCGGCGGATCTCCTTGCGGCCCATGAAGCGCTGAGCGTCGAAGTCCCGCACTTCGGCGGCGATCTTCGTCGTGTAGAGGTCGGCGTCGACCCGCGTCAGCGGACCGACGCCGCTTCGCCCCTCCATCAGGCCGGACCAGGTCGCCTCCGTGCCCACGCCAAGCGGAGACACGAGCCCCACGCCGGTAATGACGACGCGTCTACGGTCGCTCATGGTCTGGACCGGCCCGCGCCGGTCAAAGGGAGATCAGTTCGAGGATCCGTGGGCCTGAATGTAGTCGATGGCCTCCTTGACCGAGCCGATCTTCTCGGCGTCCTCGTCCGGAATCTCGATCCCGAACTCCTCCTCGAAGGCCATGACCAACTCGACGATGTCGAGCGAGTCTGCACCGAGGTCGTCAGTGAAGCTGGCCTCAGGAGTGACTTCGTCGGCATCGACTCCGAGCTGCTCGACGATGATGCTGTTGACCTTTTCGACTACGGACATTCTGGTTCCTCTCTGGGGAGTTAGCGCGGGTTGGGCGTCCTGAACCCGCGGGCGGAAGGAAGACTATGCCACCACCGGGGCCATCCGTCCAATGCCAGGTGCGCGGGTCTTCTGACCCGCCGCCGCCGCAGGCGTGTGGCCCCGGGTCTTCTGACCCGGGGAAGAGAACGCCGGCCCCAGGCCGGCTCCGCTTGAGAGCTTCTACGTCATGCCCCCGCTGACGCTCAGCACCTCGCCCGTCACGTAGGACGCCTCATCGCTCGCCAGGTACAGCACCGCCGCCGCGATGTCCTCCACCGTGCCCAGGCGCATCAGGCCGTGCTGATCCAGGAAGCGCTCGCCTGCTCCGTCCGGCAGGGCCGCGGTCATGTCCGTTTCGATGAAGCCCGGCGCCACCACGTTGACCGTGATCCCGCGGCTCAGAAGCTCCCGCGCGAGCGACTTGCTGAACCCGATCAGCCCGGCCTTGGAAGCGGCGTAGTTCGCCTGGCCCGCGTTACCGACGACCCCTGCAACCGAAGACACGGACACCACCCGGCCATGGCGGCGTCGCATCATGCCGCGGACCAGAGCCTTGGTCAGGACGAAGGCGCCGGTCAGGTTCACGTCCAGCACCCGCTGCCACTGTTCCAGGGTCATCCTCGCCAGCAGGTTGTCGGCCGTGATGCCCGCGTTGTTCACCAGGATGTCGACGGCCGCGAACTCCGAAGGAAGCCCCCGCACCGCGGCGGGAATCGACTCGTGATCGGCAAGATCGATGGCCACCGGATGGGCCTCGCCGCCGCCTGTTCGCACCGCGCCGGCGACCTCGTCGAGGAGTTCCTCGTTGCGGGCCGCAAGGACGACCCGCGCGCCCTGCCGAGCCAGCAGCAGGGCCGCGGCGCGGCCGATGCCGCGCGAGGCGCCGGTGACCAGCGCGGTTCTGCCTGTCAGGTCGAAGACGCTCACGCGGCGAGGTCCTTCGGTTCGGCGACCGCCCGGACCTTCAGGCCGCGCTCGATGCGGCGCGCGAGCCCGGAAAGCACCTTGCCCGGGCCGATCTCGACCAGCCTCTCGACGCCTCGGGTAGCCATCAGGGCCACCGACTCCGACCAGCGCACGGCGCCATCGATCTGCCGGACCAGCGCGTCCCGGGCCGCCGCCGCGGTCGTCACTTCCTCCGCATCCACGTTGCAGACGACCGGGACCTCCGGATCCGCCATCGGTACGTCCCGGATCAAGGGTTCCATCGCAGCGCGAGCCGGCGCCATCAGGGCACAGTGGAAGGGAGCCGACACGGGCAGCGGGATGGCCCGCCGCGCGCCCCGCTCAGCCGCCAGCTCCACGGCCCTGTCGACGGCGCCGGCCGCCCCGGCGATCACGATCTGCCCCGGCGCGTTCAGGTTCGCGAGCTGGCAGACGCCGCCGGTGTCGTTCGCCGCCTGTGCCGCCACCGCGGCGGTGTCCTCCTCGCTCAACCCGAGAATCGCGGCCATGGCGCCCTCGCCGACCGGCACCGCCTGCTGCATCGCCTCGCCGCGGGCCCGGACCAGCCGCAGGGCGTCGGCCAGTTCGAGGGCTCCGGCCGCCACCAGGGCCGAGTACTCGCCCAGGCTGTGACCGGCGACGAAGGCCGGCGCCTCAGCCGGAGGATCCTGCGCCAGATAGCAACGCAGCACGGCGACCGACATCGCGACGATCGCAGGTTGAGTGTTCGCGGTCAACTGGAGTTCGTCCTCCGGACCCTCGAAGCAGAGCCCCGACAACGAGAAGCCGAGCGTGTCATCGGCCTCCTCGAACACCGCCCGCGCCTCGGGAAAGGTGAAGGCCAACGCCCGGCCCATGCCGACCCGCTGCGAGCCCTGGCCCGGAAAGACGTACGCCACCCCGCTCATGTCGACCGGCCCCCAGGCGCGCCCTAGAAACGCACCGCGGCCGCGCCCCAGGTGAGGCCCGCGCCAAAGGCCGCCATCAGGACCAGGTCGCCGGGATCGATCCGGCCGTCGCGATTCAGTTCGTCGAGGGCGATCGGGATGGAGGCGGCCGACGTGTTGCCGTAGCGCTCGACGTTGACGTAGACGCGGTCGGCCGGCACGTCGATCCTGCGACCCACGGCGTCGATGATCCGGCGGTTCGCCTGGTGGGGTATCAGCCACCGGACGTCTTCGGGACGCTGCCCGGCGCCCTCGAGCACCTCGCCCGAAACCTCGGCCAGGGTGCGCACGGCGACCTTGAAGGTCTCGTTGCCGAGCATTCGGATGAAAGGCAGGCGGGCCTCCAGGGTCTCGGGACGATTCGGAGGATTGCGGCTGCCGCCACCCGGCATCTCGAGCAGATGAGCGAGCGAGCCGTCGCTGTGGATCGCCACCGAGAGGATGCCCGCGAGCCCGTTCTCGCTGGAGGGCCCCGGCGGATCCTCACCGCGCAGCACCACCGCGCCGGCGCCGTCGCCGAACAGCACGCAGGTCGAACGGTCCTCGTAGTCCGTGTACTTCGTCAACGACTCGGCCCCGATAACCAGGGCCGTGGAGGCGGCGCCGCTCGATACGTACTGGTGGGCCACGGAGAGCCCGTAAACGAACCCCGTGCAGCCGGCGTTCAGGTCGAAGGCGGTGGCGTCCTTCGCGCCGAGTTCTTCCTGCACCAGGCAGGCCGTGGCCGGGAACGGCATGTCCGGGGTTACCGTTGAGATCAGGACGAGATCGACGTCCGACGCCTCGACGGCGGCCATCTCCATTGCCTTGCGGGCGGCGTCGACGGCGAAGACCGAGGTGTACTCCTCGTCGGACGCGACCCGGCGTTCCTCGATGCCGGTGCGCGCGATGATCCAGTCGTTCGACGTGTCGACGATGCGCTCCAGGTCGGCGTTGGTCAGGATCCGATCGGGCACCGAGCGGCCCGTACCGGCAATCCGGACCCGGCGCGCCCCGTTCGAGGAGTCTCCCTGCAGACCGTTCGTCATCCCGCCACCACCGCCTTCGAGCGCGTTTCGTACGCGACCTCGGCGAGCTTCGCGCTGACCTTGAGGTGAATGCCCGCTTCGCAGAACTCTACCGCCCGCCGCACGGCGCTGTGGATCGCGTGCGCGGAAGACCGACCGTGGGCAACGAAGCAGCCGCCCCGCAGCCCCAGCAGCGGCGCGCCGCCGTATTCGCTGTAGTCGAGGCGGCGCTTGAAGCGCTCGAAGGCCGGCCGCGCCAGCAGATAGCCGCAGCGCGCTCGCCACGTACTTCCCATCTCCTGGCGCAACTGTCCGCTCACGAACTCGCCCAGGGACTCGGCGCTCTTGAGGATCGCGTTGCCGACGAAACCGTCGCAGACGACGACATCGACGGCGCCGTTGAACACGTCGCCGCCCTCGACGTTGCCGACGAAGTTGAGGCCCGTGGCGTCGAGCGCCTTGAACACCTCGCGGACGAGTTCCGTTCCCTTGCCCACCTCCTCGCCGATCGACAGCAGGCCGATCCGCGGCGACTCGAGGCGCAGGAGCTGCTCCGCGAGGTAGTGCCCCATCACCGCGAACTGGCGGAGTTGATGGAGCTTGGAATCCACGTTGGCGCCTGCGTCGAGCAGGATCGTGCTGCCGTCGCGGCGCGGCAGAACGACGGCCAGGGCCGGCCGATCGACCCCCGGTGCCACGCCGATGACCATCTTGCCGGCGACCAGGGCGGCGCCCGTGTTGCCGGCCGTCAGCATCGCCGCGGCCCGACCTTCCCTCACCAGGCGGGCGCAGACCCGGACCGAGGAATCCCGCTTCCGGCGCACCGCCAGGGCCGACTCGCCCATGCCGACGACTTCGCGGGCGTGAACGATCTCGATCCGGTCGAGGTCGGCCACGACGGATTCGAGTTCCTCGATCTCCCGTTCCAGGTCATCCCGCCGGCCGACCAGGAGCAACCGAAGGCCGCGCTCCTGCGCGGCCAGCAGCGCTCCCTCGACCACGGCCCGTGGCGCGTGATCGCCGCCCATCGCGTCGACGGCGATCACCGTCGGCTCGGGTGCAGGGGATCGATTCGTCATCGGGACCGCGGCGCCGGCGGCGTCGGACTCCTAGAGAACGTCCTCGACCTCGATCACGTCACGCCCGCGGTAGTAGCCGCAGTGGCTGCAGGCGCGATGCGGCAGTTTCATTTCGCCGCAGTTCGGACAGATTGAGGCGGCGGGACGCCTCAGGCCGTCATGGGACCGTCGCCGGTCCCGGCGGGCCTTCGAGTGCCGCCGTTTGGGATTGGCCATTCCTTCTATTCCTTTCCTGGATTCCTGGCTAGCTGGACAGATTATCGGTAAGCCGTTCGCGGACCGCCTCAAGGCCGGCCCAGCGGGGATCGACGCGCTCCGCGACGCAGGCGCAGGCCTTCCGGTTCCGGTCGACTCCGCACTGCGGGCACAGGCCCCGGCACCCCGGGTCGCACGTCGGTTTCATCGGGACGTTGAGTTCGACCTGTTCGCAAACCAGCCGGAACAGGTCGACGGCGCCGTCGACCGCAGCGAGGGTCGAGAGATCCTCCGCCTCCAGTTCGCGGGCGCCGTGGGCGTCCCCGGCGCCGTCCGCAGCCGGCGGACCGTCCACGACGGCTGCCGTCACGACGAAGGCGAGCGGCAGGTCGACATCCTCCTCGTACCGGGTCAGACAACGGTCACAGCGAAGTCGGTGGCGATAGCGCAGCCGCGTCTGCAGCAGAAAGTCCGGTCCGGTAAAGGTCAGGCTGCCCTCGCAGTCGACACTGCCCGGAACGAGCGCCTCGTCCCGGCGCAGGTCGGCTGCCGCCACGCTGACGGCATCGCGCCAGCGGAGGGGGCCGTTACGGGCTTGGTCGAGCTGCAGGTGCATCCGATTTCACCGTCAGGCGTCCGCCGTCTCGAACCGCGAGTCACCTCTGCGAGTCGCCTCTCCGATGGTCCGCCGCGACTCCGGCGAGGCGCAAGCGCGCAAACCCCAGAGGCTACGAGTCGTTGCCGCCACTTGTCAACGCCTTCGCGCATTGGCGGCGCTAGGCTTGCCCCGTGCCCAGGATCGGCATCGACGCCCGGAAAGTGCGGGACTTCGGCATCGGGGTCTACGTGACGAACCTCATCCACGGTCTGGCCCGCATCGAAGGCGCGAGCGGGACGCCCACCGGCAACGAGTACATCCTGTTCGTGCGGCCCGAGGACCGGGACTTCGCCCTCGACCTGCCGCCGAACTTCCGCTGCGTCGTCGAGCGCTCGCCCGTCTACTCGCTGCGCGAGATCGGACTGATGAGCTGGCGCATCTGGCGGTCCCGGCTGGACCTCTACCACGCTACCCACTACGTCCTGCCCGCCGTCGTACCCTGCCCGACCGTGGTCACGATCCACGACATCATCCACCTGCTCTATCCCGGCTTCCTGCCCAACCGCGCCGCGTCCTTCTACGCCCAGGGGATGTTCCGCCACAGCGTCGGCCGGGCAGACCGGATCGTCGCCGTGTCGAAGAACACCCGTAACGACGTCCTCGACTACTTCAGCGTCGACGAGCACAAGGTCCGCGTCGTCTACAACGGGGTCGAAGACCGCTTCCGCCGGCCCCTGGCGGAAGACGAACTCCGCGCCTCCCTGGCCGAGGTTGGCGTACGCCGGCCCTACCTGCTGTTCGTCGGCAACCCGAAGCCTCACAAGAACCTCGACCGGGTGATCAAGGCCTACGCGCGCGCTCGGTCGCGGGCCGGCTTCGACGCTCCGCTCGTCTGCGTAGGCGCCCGCCCGGGCAGCAACTTCAAGCTGGCGCGCCGAGCCCGCCAGCTCGGGGTCGGCGATCACGTCCGTCTGGTGGGCCACGTGGACGGCAAGGTCCTTCCCGCCCTGTACCAGGGGGCGATCCTGTTCCTCTATCCCACCCTCTACGAGGGCTTCGGACTGCCCGTCGTCGAAGCGATGGCTTCCGGTGTACCCGTCATCACGTCGAACACGTCGTCGCTCAAGGAGATCGCCCAGGGCTACGCGGAACTCGTGAACCCGCTCGATGTGAAGGAGATCGCCGGGGCGATCGAGCGTTGCATGGGCGACCGCGATCACGCGAGGCAACTGGCCGACCGGGCCGGCCAACGATCGGCGCGCTTCCGGTGGGAGGAGGCCGCCGAGAGTACCCTGGACATCTACCGGGACGTCCTGCGGGAGGCCGGTGACTGAGAGCCCGGGTGCACTCAACGGCGGGGCTCCGCACCGTAGACACCGACGTCAGTAAGCGTTCTTCGTGAGGCCGCGGCGGAGGGTGAGCCAGAGGATCTGGAGGTCCAGGCGGAGGCTCCAGTTCTCGATGTAGTAGAGGTCGTACTGGATGCGCTTGCGGATGGAGGTGTTGCCGCGCCAGCCGTGGACCTGGGCCCAGCCCGTCAGGCCGGACTTCACGCGGTGGCGGAGCATGTAGTTGGGAATCTTGTCGCGAAACTCGCGGACGAAGGCGGGGCGTTCGGGACGGGGTCCGACGCAGGACATGTCGCCGAGGAAGATGTTCCAGAGCTGGGGCAGTTCGTCGATCGACCAGCGGCGCAGGAAGGCGCCGATGCGGGTGCGACGGGGATCGTCTTCCGTTGCCCAGACAGGGCCGGTCGAGGACTCGGCGCCCACGCGCATCGAGCGGAGCTTGAGAATCATGAAGGAGCGGCCGTCGAGGCCCATCCGCTCCTGGCGGTAGAAGAGCGGGCCCCGGTCCTCCAGCTTGATCAGCAGCATGACGACAGGCAGGAACGGGAGGAGTGCGACCATCGCGGCGGCGGAGAGAACGATGTCCATCGTGCGCTTGGCCAGGCTCGACCAGCCCTCCATCGGCACGTGCGAGAGGTTGATGACCGGCGTGCCGTCAACGTCTTCGATCTCGGCGCGCAGCGTGGCGTACTGGAGCACGTTCGGAACGAGGCGGATCTCGATCAGTTCGTTGCCGATGCGGTCGAGCAGGTCGAGGATCTTTCGGTGGGCGGCGAAGGGCAGGGCGATCATCACCTGGTCGACGCCGTGTTGTTCGATCGTCTCTTCCAGGTCCTCCAGGGTGCCGAGGACATGGACGCCGCCGCCGATCTCGGCGTGCAGCTTCTCCGGATCGTCGTCGAGGAACCCGACGACTTCATAGCCGAGTTCCCGGTGGCGGACCAGCTTGGCCGCGATCTCCTCGCCGCTGTCGCCGGCGCCGACGATGAGAATCCGGCGCACGTTGTGCCCGCGGCGGCGGAACCTGCGCAGGAAGGCGCGGGTGATCAGCCGGAGGAAGGAGACGAGGAAGATGTCGGTGACCACGAACAGGGCGAAGAACGCCCGGCTGTAGGAAAAGGGATCGTCCGTGCCGGCCTGGGTCAGACGGTCGAAGGTCAGGACCGAGGTCAGGATGATCAGCGCCAGCACGGTGGCGACGACGATGCTGATCATCTCGTCCACCCGGCTGTGCCCGCGGCGGATGCGGTAGAGGCCGTGGAAGTAGTAGACGGTGGGCCAGATCAGGACGATGAACGGCAACATCCTGAGGTAGGGCTCGAAGTCGGGCACCGACTTCGTGATCTCGACCACCGGCTGGACGAACCGCAGGTACCAGGCCAGGAAGAAGGCCCCCACGGTCGCGGCGATGTCGCCGCCCAGATTCAGCGTGGCGGTGACGCGAAGTTGCTTGTGGAGCACGGTCTTCAGTCCTGCGTGGTCGGCGCCGCCCGATCGCGCGGGCGCTCCGCGTAAGCGCGGCCGCTCAGTTCTCGGCGTCGAACTCGCGGTAGGCGCCGCGCTCTTCCATCGGGATCGGATGACGGACCTCGACGTGGAAGCCATCGCCGTCGGTGTAGGCAACGTCGGTCAGTTCATGGGCGACCTGCCGTTGCGAGCCCTTGGTCAGGCCGGCCGTCTCCACCCAGAGCAGCCGGCGTTCCTTTTCGTTGCCGTCCGGATCGGCGATCGTGAGGTCGACGGTGACGCCGTCGAGTGCGCCGGAGCCCTCGTTGTGAATCAGGAAGTCGAGCAGAACGGTGACCATCGCGGGTTCGGTCGGCGCGGCAGCTTCCTCGGTTGCTTCTGCTTCGGCGTCAGCCTCGGCGTCTTCCGTCGCCTCCTCGGCCATCGCGGGAGCCTGCACGACCGAGAACGACCCCATCTCCGCGATGTAGCCGGCGCGCGCTGCGGCAACACCGCCTTCGCCCGCGCAAGCGGCCAGCAGCAACAAGGCGGCAACGGCCAACGCCAGCGCAGTCGACGGCCACCACGATGCGCGATCCTCAATGCTCTTCATGACTCTCCCTTCCCTCGATCCGGATTGTCTCCGCTTGAACCCGAGAATAGCCTGTTCGACATCGTCACCCGGCCGCGGCGGCCTGGTCGCCGAGTGCGACGACGATGGGCGGCAGGCCGAGTTCAGAGCGGAGGTGGCTTTCGATGTCGTCGGCGAGGTCGGCGTTGTCGCGGAGGAACTGCTTGGCGTTCTCGCGGCCCTGGCCGAGCCTCGTGTCGCCGGCGGAGAACCAGGCGCCGCTCTTCATGACCCGCTTGTGCTGGATGCCGAGGTCGATCAACTCGCCGACGCGGGAAATGCCCTCGCCGTAGTCGATGTCGAACTCGGCGACCCGGAAGGGCGGCGCGACCTTGTTCTTGACCACCTTGACGCGGACCCGCGAGCCGACGACCTGGTCGCCGTCCTTGAGCGCGGCGATGCGCCGGATGTCGATGCGGACGGAAGAGTAGAACTTGAGCGCGCGGCCGCCGGTGGTCGTCTCGGGCGACCCGAACATGACGCCGATCTTCTCGCGGATCTGGTTGATGAAGACGAGGGTCGTCCTCGACTTGGCGACGATCGCGGTCAGCTTGCGGAGGGCCTGGGACATGAGTCGCGCCTGCAGGCCGACGTGGGAGTCGCCCATCTCGCCTTCGAGCTCGGCGCGCGGCACGAGCGCGGCGACCGAGTCGATCACGACGATGTCGAGCGCGTTCGAGCGCACGAGCATCTCGGCGATCTCGAGGGCCTGCTCGCCGCTGTCCGGCTGAGAAACGAGGAGTTCGTCGATGTTGACGCCGATCTTCTCCGCGTACTCGGCGTCGAGGGCGTGCTCGGCATCGATGAAGGCGGCGGTGCCGCCGCTGCGCTGGGCCTGCCCCGTGACCGAGAGGGCCAGCGTGGTCTTTCCGCTCGATTCGGGGCCGTAGACCTCGACCACGCGGCCCCGCGGGAAACCGCCGGTTCCGATGGCATGGTCGACGGCGAGTGATCCGGTCGAAATCGACTCGATGCCGAGGTTCTCCTGTTCACCGAGGCGCATGATCGCGCCCTTGCCGAACTGCCGTTCGATCTGGGTGAGCGCGCCCGAGATGGCCTCCTGCCGGCCGGCTCCCTTCTTCGCGTTCGCGCGGCTCTGCTTCATGGGTTGCTTTCTCCTGAGTAGCTGATGGAGGCTTGGCGGACCTTTGGGGTTGCCAGCGAAGAGCCTTGGAGACGGCCATCGGCACGAGCCGGCGGCATGGCCGGAGTGCGCGCGTGGCTATACTCCCGCGCGACCGGTTCGGCGCTCCCCTGGATCGTCAGTCGGTTGAACGAAGGTCGGGAGTTGACCGCTGCGGACGCTCGGCGACGTGGCGTAGAGGAACGTGACAGCCGGCATCGACAAGGGCGCGGTCAGCGTATTGCAGGCCCCCGAGGGCGTCAACCTGAAGACACGGGATCGGCTCGCCTCGATCCCCGGCGTCGAGGTCCGGGAAGCGGTGCGCCTCGCTTCCGTCACCACGCTTCGGATCGGCGGCCCGGCCGAGCTCTTCGTGCGGGTCGAGTCCGAGGCGGCGCTCACCGAAGTACTGACCGTCGCCCGGAAGGCAGCGCTGGAACTCCACCTCCACGGCCACGGTTCGAACGTCCTCTTCCCGGACGGCGGCATGCGGGGCATCGTCTGCCGCCTCCGCGGGGAACTGGAACAGGTCGAGGTCGAGGGTGAAACGGTGCGGGCCGGGGCCGGCGTCACCCTCGCCAGGCTGGCACGGGACACGGCGAAACAGGGCCTGCTCGGCCTCGAGGCGCTGTCCGGTTTTCCGTCGACCGTCGGCGGCGCGGTCGTCATGAACGCGGGCTGTTACGGCACGGAGATCCGGGACGTGCTCGCCGAAGTGCGCGTGGCGCGGCCCGGCCGGTCCGTAGAAACCCTGACCACCGCGGACCTCGAGCCCGGCTACCGGACGACGAGTCTCCAGGGAACGGAAGCGATCGTCACTCACGCCGAGTTTCGGCTCCGCCGGGGTGACGGCGCCTCGGCGCTCAAGCGGATCAACGAACTGAACCGCCGGCGCTGGGAGAGCCTGCCGTCGGGCAATCCGAACGCCGGCTCCGTGTTCCGCAACCCGGAGGGCGACTTCGCCGGCCGGTTGATCGAGGCCTGCGGTCTCAAGGGCGCGAGCAGCGGCGGCGCCGAAATCAGCCGGCGCCACGCGAACGTGATCGTCAACCAGGAGAACGCACGAGCTGCCGACATCCTCGATCTGATGATCATGGCCCACCGGGCCGTGCGGGACCGCTTCAACGTCGAACTGCGCCCCGAGATCGTCCTCGCGGGCGATCTGGCGGAAGAGTTCTGGCGTAGGGCCGCCGAGTAGCCGGACTCTTCCGAGGGGGCGAAGGTCACTCGCCCTGGCGCAGGGCAACGGAACATCCACGCCCCGATAGTTGTTGACTGAAGAGCGGATGGTGCCCCTCAGGGCCGTCAATGGCGGCCGGTCCGGCGCCACGTCGTCCTCAGGACGGTAAAGCCCAGAGGCAATGTGGCTGCCCGGCACCTGAACTCCATCGCGGTGTTCGCGGCTACCAACCCTCGCTAAGGACCGTTGTCAAGTGCTGAATCACGATTCCGTCGCGCTCGGGAACGGAAGCCGCCTTCTCAGGCACCTGGTACAAGCCCAAATGCCCCCATACCTCCGTGCATCGAGCGTGTGAAATCGCGCTTCCCTCGCGCTATGGGGACAATCCCGCTCTTCCTCGCGATCCCCAAGTCGCTCAAAGAAACGCCGCGCCTGCATGGTCCTCGAACGCGTTCGCCTGCCGGACGTAGCGAAGGACCGTGCGGGGGCTGGTGTGTCTGGTGACCTCCATGATCTTGTCCAGGCGCGCCCGATGGATGGCAGCGCTGGTCACGAATCCCGCCCTCAGGGAGTGCCCCGAGTAATCCGACGGGTCGAGTCCGACAGCTTCCGCGTACCGCTTCACGATACGGGCGACATCCGACGGGTGCATACTGCGCCCCCGGATGGCGCCGCCACGTCGAAGCGTCTGAAGTAGCGGGCCAGAAGTGATGCCGGACACGTCCAACCATGCCCTCATCCGCTTCACCGGCTGAATCAGGTCACCATCCGGTATCGCGACCGTCTGGCCTTCGCCCGTCTGGTCCGTCTTTGATCTACGGATGTGAACGAGCACGCCATGCGGTTCCATGAAGTCGATGTCGGCGAGTCGGAGGCCGCAGATCTCGGACCGTCGCAGAGCACCGGCGAAACCGATCGCGAGAACTGCGGCGTCCCGAGCCGCCCTCGTCCGATACGACCCTTGGCGCGCTAGCTCATCGCAGTGCCTCAGCATGCCGTGGAGGTCGAACTCGCGCAGTGCCTTGACCTGCCTCGGTTGTTTGGGCAGTAGCTGACCGAGTCCTCGAAGGACGCTGGCGACTTGCGGGTCGTCTGCTGGCGAGCGCCGTCCCTCGTCGCGATACCTCCTGTTGATCGCGGCCACGAGGATCCTGATCGACCCCAGCGCAAGCGGTTCACCCTTCTTTGTCGTAGCTCTCGAAGACCGGGGGATCGAGGCCATTCTCACGAGGAACCTGGCGACATCGTCCGGTGTTGCCGCCAGCGGGTCTAGCCCGAGTTCGTCGCAGTACGCGACGAATCTCCGCCAGGCGACCCCGTACGCCCGCCGAGTGCTTACAGACAGGGAAGTCTGAATCGCCCTGCGTACGGAGATGTCGGTTTCGGCGGTTAGAGAGTGGCTTGATTTCACTGCTCCTAGCTCCCCTGCTGAGCGGGGCGTCAGTCATCAACTGAGCGCGGAAACGTCCCCTTCTCCCTCGGCCGCGGCCACCGCAGCAGGCCGCGAACAACGGCCGGTAACGGTCCTAGACAGGGACTAACGTCCCGCCGACTTGATCCAGATACAGATGAACTCCCATGTTTCAGGCCCCCTCCGGCGGGCGAAATCTAGCCGAGGCACGGCTCGTCCACGGCACGACGTACTAGGACTCGAGCCACGGGCGGGATCTGTGTGTCGAAGAGGCAGCCAGCCGTGAAACGCCAGCGGATCGCGTTGATAGTGGTCCTTGTGGCAGTTGTGGTCCCTCTCGTGGGACTGCTTCTGGCTGAGGCCCAGTTACGCGAGAGACTCTCTCGGAGGCCCGAGGTCGGCTCTGTCTTCCCTGCCCCTCCCGAGTTCTGGGAGGAAGATCATCCGGCTTCTCCAAGTCGGCGACGAGTAGTGGTCTTCGCGAAGGCGGGCTGCGGCAACTGCGATCGTACGATCTCAACGCTCGGTCGGTTGGTCATACAAGAGGACTACGACCTGACAGCCGTTGTCGCCGGTTCCGCAGTCGAAAGTGCAGGTGGCGAAGGAGGCACGCTCCGCTTCATCCCTGATCCCGACGGCTCTCTCTCCAAGCGCTTCGGCGTTGTTCAAGTGCCGCTGGTCTTCATTCTTGACGGAGAGTCACGGATCGAAGCTGCCTTGACAGGGGAGAGGCCTCAAGCAGCTTGGCTTTCTGTGCTCAGGGGGGAAGCGCGTGACCTCTGATCGGCCCCCTGTTGACCGGAGACCGGCGGGGGTGACCGGTGTAGTCACCCGGTCGCGAAGAAGCAAGAAGCCCGTACTGCGTGGGGGAACCGATCGCTCGAACGTCACTAAGCGTCGACGAGTGCTCGCGGTCGCCTGCCTGGCGCTGGCTGCCTCCTCAGTAGCCGGACTCTCTTTCTTCGTTGTAACCCGAGGTCCGAGCTACTTCGATCGCTTGATCTGGGCCGCATCGCTCGACCACGCAGCGCCAGTGCCCGCCGGTTTCGTCCCGCAGCGTGGCGCCTCTGACTGTGGGCCGGCCTCCCTCAAGATGGTCCTTGATCACCATGGCTTCCACGCCGTGACCCTTGAAGAGATCGAATCAGCCGCGGCGACCGGGCCGCGAGGCACGAGCCTACTGGCCCTAAAGAACATCTCGGAGAACCAGGGGCTTCGAAGCCGTGGCTTCCAGCTGTCGATCGAGAAGCTGGCTGATCTGCCCATGCCGGCGATAGCTCACGTTCACGGCGACCACTTCGTTGTGCTGAGGAGCATCGACCCCTCCGGTGTGGTCGTGGACGATCCCTCGATTGGTCGTCTACGAATGAGCAGTGCCCGCTTCGGCCGGGCCTGGGACGGAATAGTCCTCGTCTTCGACCCCGACTCCAGCGGACCCGCTGAGTTGGCTCAGCCATCCGCCAGACCTAGTGGCGCGGCCGCGTGACCTCAGTGAGAGCACCTCGCAGCCCCGGCCACTTCTCGCTCTACCCGCGTTCCGCCGTGGAGCGCGGGAGAACTGGGCCGCTTAGTTCGGCCCGGTCGCGGTAACTCTTCATCAGCGAAAAGGAGGATTCCACGAGATGAAGATCCCTGTCAGTATTGCACTCGTCATCGCGCTAGGCGCCGGGCTCGTCTTCGGCGGCTCTGCCCACAGCTTCGCGGCAGCGCCGTTCGACGAACGGCCGGAACCTGCTGAGGCGCTCCAGCGGCTCGGCGAACTGATGTCCGACGATCAGCTCGATGCCGTAGTGGGCGCTCTGTCGGGACGTGACATCGTCCAAGGCGCCTGCGTGATCATTGCGGGGGGAGCGGGCGCAAGAAAGCTCGTGCATGTGATCGCGAGGAGGGCGATTCTCGGCGTATGCGGCCTAGCCTGCGCCGTCGGTGGCTTGGCGGCTGCCGCGTTCTGCGCGATCTACTTCTGACGCCGACGTCGCCACTTGGTCAATTCGTCATGAACACAAGGCGTCCCTGGGAACTGCCGGGGACGAAACCCAACAAGGAGAACGAAGAGAAATGAAGATTGTCAACAGCCTTGTAGTACTGGTAGCGCTCGGTGTCCAGATGCCGATTACGTTCGCGGATCGGCAGCCGTCGTCCGTGAAGGTCGAGCACGAGCACGTCGAAGCTCCCGCTGAGGTGCCTGCTGAACTGTCGACCGCCGCTATGGAAGAAGTAGTCGGCGGGTTCGGGCTCTCCCGCAGAACCAAGTGCCTCCTTTTCTTTGGCACCGTGGCCGCTGTGGGGATTACCGCAACCATCGTGACAGGAGGAGGAGCCGGGATACTCGGAGGCGTGATCGTGGGCCAGATCGGAAAGGTCGGCGCGGCGGCTTGCTTGCTGTAGGCTTCACGGCTTGGGTGTAAGGAAGCGAGGATTCGCATGATCGGGCCCTTGAGCCCAGGCCTCAGTGCGGGGGGTGCACCAACGTGGGCGTTGGTGCACCCCCTTCTGATCGATGCTCTCAGGCGATCCGGACTGACTGGGCGATCCCTCGGCTACCTCTTCCTGCTGGTCGTGGCCAATGCGGTGTTCCCGGCCGCAGCGACCATTCTTCTTCTTCGAGAACTCTTCGGCCACGAACAGACAGAAACGCGGCAGGTCCTTGTCGTCCTCGTGTTCACGGCCGCGTCCCTGCTCTGGCTGTTCGTGCAGGTTGTGCTTGACCGGTCCATGACTTTCCTGCTGGATCTTCGTCCGCTGCTGCCGATGCCCATCGGCTTCGCCGCCCTGTATCGCTTGCGAGCCGGGTTGAGTCTCACGGGGTGGTGGTGCGTCGCCTTCGGTCCCGCTGCCGTCTACGTCGTTCTGGCGAGGTCCACGGGGACTAGCGAAGCTGCACTGATTGTCCTTGGCATAGTCGCCGTCGTCCTGATTCACGGGTTGATTGGCTCGATCCTTGAGCATTGGCGACACAGGCTCATGTCGGGTTGGCTGGGCTCCATCTTCATGCTCGGTTGCATGGTGATGGCGCTCTTCATGTTTCTGGCGCTTGTGAACGTTGCGACCGGCGAACCCTGGTTGGCGGAGTTGGGCGACTCCAGCCCGGAAGGGCTGAACCTCGAATCTCTGCGCGCCGCCCCGTGGTTCAGGTGGGTGTCCTGGCTGCCATCGGGCCTTCTTGCTCTTGTAGCTGAAGAACCGCGCGTCACCGGGGAGAACCTGATGCGTGTGGGCGCCCTCTGGTCGACCGCGATCGTTCTGGGCCTCGTTGACCGTGGGCTCCTCGCACGGCTGGTCCGGGGTAGGCGTCGGACTCCCGGCGGTGAGCTGGGTCGGACCATCCCTCTGGCTTGGTTGCTGCGCAAGCTGAAGCGGCTTTCGCCAGAATCCGCTCTCAGCCTGATCGAGTGCGAGAGCATGCTTCGCGAGCGGAGCCTGCGATGGCCCCTGCTGGTCGGCATCGCCCCCCTGATTGTGTTCAGCGGCAGACCGGACCTCGCGGACGCTGCCATCCTGGTTACCGTCCTTGGGACTACCGTAAGTCTGAACGCCCACCGCGCGGAAACCACCTTGCCGACCGGCAGGATCTGGAAGGAGTCCTTTTCCTTGCCACCGACTCTCCTGGCGGAGGTTCGGGCGATGGGACGTGTACCCTCGCTCGTTCTGGCAGCGTTGTTGGGCGGCGCCGTCTTCCTCGTGGCTTTGCGGAACGGTCCGTCTCAGAATTGGGTGCTCCTCGCTTACGCCGCTGGCATCGCTGCCTCGGCAGTGATCGCCTCCGACGGATTCTACGGTTGGTACGACGTGCGCTGGCAGTCGGTAGGCCAGGGCGCGGCCGACACAGGACACAAGATGCTGGCTCACGGGATCTTTGTCGTTGGTGTGGGCATGTTCGTTTCTGGCGGTTTCTTTGCTTCCCTCTTCGGCATCGCTGAAGTCGCACCGGGCGCTGCTGTGGGCGCCAGTCTCTCCGCGGTGGCGCTCTCCCTAGGGGTATGGAGTGTTTTCAGGGTTCGGCAGGCCCGCCTGGTCAAGGAACGTGGCCTCAGACTCCTAGTACGGACCGAGTCGTCTTGATGACGGTAACTCGCTTAGCGAAGTAGGCAGTAATGTCGAGGAGATCTAGGGGTGGCGTGCGGGGAGCTATTCGCTCCTCCACGGTCGTAGAGGTACTCGCGCGGCCTCAGCGGTGCCTGGCTCGCCTCCGAGAGGTGTCCCCGTGGGTGGGCGCGCTCCTGGCGGTAACGATCAGTGCAGCAGCCGTTGGCGGACTCTCAAGCCCTTTCTCGGAGAAGGGTATCCGTCTGGCCATGGAGGAGAGATTCGCTGAAGCCGATGCCGCGGTCATGGTTGAAGGGGCCACGGCCCCGTGGTTGGCCGTCGCCGGAGAAGTGGTTGTAGCACCACTGAGAATCGTCGTTCAAGCTCTGTTCGTATGGGGCTTGATGCTGTCGTTCGGCGGGCGCGGGACGTTCCGTCAGACGCTCTCGGTGACGGTGCACTTGAACGTTGTTAGTCAGCTTCATGCCTGGGCAGGTTTCGTTTGGCTGACATTGCGGGGCGTTGAGGCCATCGAGTCAGTGGCGGACGCCGCGCCGACACTGGGCCTTAACATGGTAACTAAGAGCGACGGTCCGTGGCTGGATGCCGTGCTTGGCGGCATCAATCCGTTCTCCGTCTGGTTTGCGGCGCTGTTGGGCGCGGCGGCTGTGATCGTCTTCGGGATCCGGCGGTCCTCCGGAGTGGCGGTAGGGACGGCGTACTGGCTCATCACCGTAGCTCTTGCAGCGGCAGGCAGAACACTGGCGACGCGACTCCTTGAGGTCTAGTCAGATGAGGACAGCCGGAGTGAGGTGGTCCTTGAGCGGCCGCGAGGGCCTCAACGGGATGTGGGAGACGGTAGGCACCCTAGTGGTCCGGGCGCACCGGATCCCGGCGCTCGCGCCCAAGGAGCTGGCCACGTGTCCGGCACCCGGCACGAAATCTGGCTAGCATCTCCAATCGATGGAAGCGATCAAGGCAGAAGAGTTGACCCGGTCTTACGGGGGGAACGTCGTCGTCGACGGCGTCGATTTGGATGTCCGGGCAGGGCAGATCCTGGGATTCGTCGGTCCGAACGGGGCCGGCAAGACTACGACCTTGTCCATGCTGACCGGGCTCGTGGAGCCGACGAAGGGTTCGGTCCGGCTTCTCGGCAGGCCGCTCGACATCAACGACACGAAACTCAAACAGCAGCTCGGGATCGTGCCGGATCACAGCGACCTCTACGAGAGCCTGACGGGGGAGGAGTTGCTGCTGTCGTACGCCCGCATTTACGGCCTGAGCCGCGAAGACGCCGGACAACGAACCGATGAGGCGCTCGCGGTCTTCGACCTTGAGGGCGCCGCCAAGCGACCGGTCACCACCTACTCCCACGGCATGAAGAAGAAGATCCGGCTTGCGGCGGCTACACTTCATGCGCCCCGGATCCTGTTCCTCGACGAGCCCTTTGAGGGAATGGACGCCCTGAGCGCCCGTACCGTCGTCTCGATTCTGCAGCAGATGGCGGAGCAGGACGGCGTAGCGGTCTTCCTGACGTCCCACATGCTCGACTACGTAGAGCGTGCCTCAACCCATATCGCCGTCATCAGGGACGGCAAGGTTCTCCTGTCGTGTTCCAAGGCGGAGTTTCAAGAGCTGCCCAAGTCCGAGGAGGACAACGGCGCGGGACGGCTCGAGAGCCTCATTCTCAGTCTCTCTGCGCGTGAGCGGTTCTCCGGCCTTTCTTGGATCGGCGGTAGAGGCTGAACCAGGACATGGGGCGGACGGTGTTGATACCTCGGCTTCAAGGGTCGCCGAGCGAGAGCCTACGGCCCCAACCAAGCCGAGTTCACTGACACTCTTCCCAGACTGCGAATTGCCGGGGCTGGCCCACCTACCGGCTCGGCTTGCGGCACGGCAGTCGCGAGTCGAAACCTAGGGTGGCCGGCTCCGTACCCGAACACTGCCGGGCTCACTCTGGCTATGGGAATCTGAGCCGCGGGCGAGTGTTATCCGGGCTAAGGTCTGCCATCGGGCTGGAGGAACCAACGAGATATGACGAAGCGCCTCCCTACCGCCGCAACCGTTGTGTTCGCTGCGGCCCTGCCCGCCTTCGGACAATTGCCCTGCAACCCGTGCGTCGGCCTGACGACCGACGACCCGGCTGCAACGGCGGACCTGCTGGGTGCGCTGCCGGCATTGCCCGACGGGGCAGTACTGATCGTCAAGTGGCCGGTGGATCTGGCCGACGACGCAGCCGTAACGGCCGCCCGCGAGGCGGCCTCAACGCTCCGGGCCGCGGGTGCGCTGCCCTGGTACGCGGTTCGATTCGCCGCGCCGCCGCCGGCGGCCGAGGCGGGCGACGAACTGACGCCGGAGCTCGAACGGCTCGCGGACCTCGCCCGCACCGCGGCGGCCGGTTCCATCTTCCAGCTCGTCTGGCCGGGCGAGCTTCTGAACGAGCCGCAGGCCGTCCAGGAGTACGCGTTGGCGCTCAAGCGGGCGTCGGTCGCCGTCACCGGCGCGCAGCCGGACGCCGCAGTGGTCACCGAGCCTCTGCCGCCCGACACCGGGCTGGTCCGGGCGTTCTACGCCCAGGAACTCGACGCCTATCTCGACGGAGTCGCGTTCCGGCCCGGCCAGGGAGCCGGCGCCGCTGGAGTCGCCGAACTGAAGGACCTCATCCGGGAGCTCGACCCGGACGCGCTGGTCGCGCTCGAGCCGAACGCCGCAACCGCGGGCGGTGAAGGAGCGACACTGGTGCGAGCCGCGGCCGAGGCGGAAGCGGGCGCTTCGCTCTCCCTGTTCGCGCTCTCCGGCGAGGCCGGCGCCGACGCGGCCACGGTTCGCGCAGCACGACTGATCGCCCAGGAGTTCTCGGGCGACGTCACCTACGATCCCTACTCCACTCCCGCCGGCGCCGAGGCCTGGAGCTTCGTCCGCGGAGAGGACCTGAGCCTGCGAATCGTCGTGTCGCCACCCACCGGGGGCGGACCGTTCACGCTCCGCTTCAGCGACCGGCAGATCGGTTCGCCGGCGCGCTTCGATCCGGCCACCGGCGAGTCGGACCTCGTCTTCGGCGGGCGCCGTACCCGCAACGGCTACGAACTCGAGCTGAGGGACGCGGCCGAGCCCTTCGTGTTCCGGCTGGAGCGGGACCTGGCGGTCGGGCTCGACGGAGCCGAGAGCGTCGAGGAAGCGCTCACGGTGGCCGACACCCGCCGCATCCCGGTCGGCGAGATCCTGCGGCGGTTGCAGGCCTTCGAGGACGATCAGTCGCGCCGGGTCGCGAACTACAGCGCGACGAACACGACCTCGCTCCGATTCCAGCTCGGCACCGGCGTCCAGTCGGTCGACGCCACCTTCCAAGGCCCCTTCTTCTTCCGCCAGGGCGCCGGCTTCGACTGGGCCTGGGACAACTTCTACGTCAACGGCATCCGCTGGCGGCGCAAACGGATCCCCGAGATCCCCCTGATCCAGCCGGAGAAGGCGGCGGCGATGCCGGCCGAGATCACCTTCACCAGGGAGTACCGCTACCGGCTTCGGGGCACCGCGACGATCGAGGGCCGTGACACCTGGGTCGTCGACTTCGAGCCGGCGACGGCTCTGACCGAGGGCCGTAGCCTGTTTCGCGGCACGGTCTGGGTGGACCGTGAGATCTACGCGCGGGTGAAGACCCGCGCGGTTCAGCTCGGACTGACCGGCGACGTGCTGTCCAACGACGAGACCACGTTCTACACCCCGGTCGACGCCGGCGGACAGCCGGCGGCGTGGGAGCGGTCGTCCTACTGGCTGCCGACCCGGGTCATCGGCCAGCAGTTGTTCTCGGTCCTGAACGCGACGACGATCGTCGAACGGGAGATCGAACTGACCGGGATCTCCGTCAACCCGACCGACTTCGACGCCCGCCGCGACGCCACGCTGGCCTCCGAGGCGACGATGGTGCGCGACACGGAGGTGGGGCTCCGCTACCTGGAGCTCGACCAGGAAACCGGCGAACGGGTGGTCAAGGAGGACGACAAGACGCGGATGTTCCTGCTCGGCGGCGCCTTCTACGACGAGGCCCAGGACGGCCCGCTGCCGCTGGGCGGGGTGAACTGGCTGTCCTTCGACTGGCGCGGCACGGGCACGCAGGCCGACCTCTTCATCGCCGGGCCGCTCATTCTCGCCGACATCGCGAACCCGAGCCTGTTCGGCTCCCGCTGGGATGCCGGCGTCGACGTCTTCGCGCTGGCGTTCGCCGGCGAGGACGTGCTCTACCGGGAAGGCGTCGAGTCGCCCGCGGAGAACGTGGAGCGGCTGCGCCCGAATATCGACTTCAGCCTGGGCCGCCCGCTCGGCAGCTTCACCAAGCTCGATCTCCGCTACCAGCTCTCCTGGAACAACTTTCAGCGCGCCGACGAAACGGGCGACGACTTCGTTCTGCCCTCCGACCACCTGGGCCACAGCGTCGGCGCCATCGTCCGCTACATCCGCTCGGGCTACCGGCTCGTCGCCGGCGGCTCGTGGAACCTGCGGGATGAATGGCAGCCCTGGGGCCTGGGCGCCGCCAACCTGACTCCGGACAGCTACACGCTCTGGAACGTCGGCGTCGCCAAGACCTGGCACCTGCCGAAGTTCCAGAAGTTCGGCGTGGCCCTCGAGTACGTCGACGGCAGCGATCTCGACCGCTTCAGCAAGTACGAGTTCGGCTTCTTCTCTGACGTCAACGTCCACGGCTACCAGAGCGACAAGGTGCGGGCTGAACGGGCCGCCGCCGCCCATGTCAGCTACGGCTTCGAGCTCGGCGAGATCTTCCGCATCGACCTGGTCGGCGACGCCGCCTGGGCCACCGACCCCGCCTCCGGCCTCGACCGCGAACTTCTCGCCGGCGCCGGCATCGTCGGCACCTTCATCGGCCCCTGGGGCACCGTCGTCAACATGGACATCGGCCACGCCCTCGCCGGCCCCGACGACGGCTGGAGCGCCTTCATTGCCGTGCTGAAGCTGTTCTAAGCGGAGCGCTCGCTTCGGGCGCCCTCCCAAACTGCTAACCGTTGCATGTCGCTTGGCTGGCGGCCCGTGGTTAGACTCCGCCGTAGCACCGAGACCGGTGAGGCGCGCGTCTGGCTAGGCGCGACGAAGATCACATACCGGGCTGAATTTGCCTGAGGAGCAACGACGCCAGGCGCGATGCATCGCCGGTCGAATGCAGGTGGCGTCTAACCACGGGCCGCTGTGCCCGCTGGGAGCCTCCCTCCCCGATCCCCTCACTGCGCGAGTCTCTCCGAACAGCCCAGCCCGTATCTCTTCAGGAATGAGCCGGACTCAGACGCAGCGCGAGTCGCTAACCACAGCGCGCAGCGCGGTCTACTATCAATCATGGCTCCAGAAACCCCGTTTGAACTCGAAGCAGATGAACTTGGGCCCGACGATGTCGTAGAAGTTCCCATCGGGGATGAGATGGACCTGCATCCGTTTCAGCCGGGGGAAGTGAAGGATGTCGTCGAGAGCTATCTGGATGCTGCGTACGAGAAGGGGTTCCGGGAGGTGCGGATCATCCACGGGCGGGGCATCGGTGTGCAGCGGCAGATCGTGCGCAAGGTGCTGGAACGGGATCCGCGGGTCGTCTCGTTCAGGAGCGGCGGGCCGGGCGGGGGCGGCTGGGGCGCCACCGTGGCGCGGCTGCGGTAGGGCTGGCTAGCCGGATCGACCGGCCCGGTAGCGGGCCAGCAGCATGCCGAGGCCGAAGGCGATCAGCGGCGTCACGATCAGCAGGTCGGAAGGGCTCAGGGTGTACACCGGCTCGGCCGCCAGGGCTTCGGTCAGGGTCTGGTCCGGGGACGGCACGTCCGGCGTTTCGCCGCCGAGCACCCGGGTCACGGCCGCGCCCGCCTCGGGTCGCTCGGCGCGCAACTGGTAGGCGAGCCAGCCGCCCAGGGTCACGCCGGCGAGCAGGAACTGGGCGCTGGCCCGCCGCAGCAGGGACTCGGCCTCCCGGTGGGCGTGTTCCCGCTCGCCCGACGTGAGGTCCGGGTCTTCCACGCGCTGCCAGCGCTCGACGTCGATCTCGGCCCGTCTACGCGCCGCCGCGATGCCGGACAGGAAGCCGATCGCGGCCACCAGCACGTGCAGCGCCCAGACCAGGCCGGGCACCTCGCGGGGAACGAGTTGGACCCCGACGATCGTCAGGATCGCCAAGCCCAGGAAGACCGCCGACCAGACAACGGCGATGCTCTGGAGTCGTTTCCAGTTCATCGAGAAACTCCGGGGGTCATCAGCGTCTCCCCAGCAACTCGAGCAGGCCCAGGGTGAGCCCCGGAACATACGTGATCAGCAGGACGCCGAAGCCGAGGATGACCAGTGCCGGCACTGCGGCCCGATAGACCGCCAGCAGCGGTCGCTCGAAACGGTAGGACGCCAGGAAGAGGTTGAGGCCCACCGGCGGCGTCAGGTAGCCGAGCTCCAGGTTGGCGACGAAGATGATCCCGAGGTGGATCGGGTCGACGCCGAAGGCCAGGCCGAGCGGGATGATCAGCGGCACGACGACGACGGTGGCCGAGAAAATGTCCATCAGGCAGCCGACCAGCAGCAGGAAGACGTTGAGCGCGAGCAGGAAGACGATCTTCGACTCGATGTTGTTCTGCACCAGGTCGACGAGTGCCTGGGCCGCCTGGGCGTCCACCAGCCAACTCGTGAGGCCCATCGCCACGACCAGGATGATCAGCACGCCGCCTACCAGGACGGCACACTGCCGGAAGACGGCCAGCAGTGGCTTGCCCAGCTTCACGTCGCGGTGCACCAGGCACTGGACGACGAAGGCGTAGAGAGCGGCCAGCGCCGCCGTTTCGACCAGGGTCGCGTAGCCGCTGAAGAACGCGCCGAGAATGACAAAGGGCAGCAACAGCTCCCACTTGCCGGCCCAGACGGCAAGCACAATCTCGTTGACACGGGGCGGCAGCCATCGCCCGAGAACCCGCGGCAACCGTTCCGACGGGGAGGACTCCGACAGCGCTTTCCCTTCCTTCGCGGAGATCGGGGTCGCGCCGGCGCCGGCGCCGGCGCGCAAACCCTCCCTGACGCCCCATAGCCCTATGAGCGCGATCAGCAGAAGCCCCGGGAGGAGCCCGCCGATGAACAGGTCCTCGATCGGCACTTCGGCGACGATGCCGAAGAGGATGAGCGGCAGGGCCGGCGGCAGCAGCAGACCGAGCGAACCGGACGAGGTCAGCAGGCCCAGCGAGAAGCGCTCGCGATAGCCATCGGCCGAAAGGGCGGCGAAGAGGACGCCGCCCAGCGCCAGGATCGTGACGCCGGAACCGCCCGTGAAGACGGTAAAGAACGCGCAAACGACGGCGCACACCACGGCGGTGCTGCCCGGCGCCCAGCCGAACAGGGCGCGGAACACCCTGAGCAGCCTTTCCGACGCCCCGCCCTCGGCGAGCAGGAATCCGGTCAGCGTGAACAGCGGGATTGCCGCCAGGGTCGGCGACACCGCGAGCCGGTAGCTCTCCGCCGGGATCGCGGCGAGCGGTACCCAGTCCGTCAGGAACAGGAAGACCGCGGCACCGCCCAGAGCGGCGAAGATCGGTCCGCCCAGGAGAGTCGAGGCGAGGATCAGGACCAGCCAGGGTGTGACGGCGCGATCAGCGAAGGAGTCCGCGTTCGCGCCAATCCACAGACCGAGCACGATGCCGAACCCGGCCAGGGCTCGACCCGCCCACAGGTCCGACGACTTCCAGACCAGGCGCAGGGCCAGGATCGCGAAGCCGACCGGCATGACCGCCTGCCCCACCCATACCGGCACGCCGGCCGCCATCTCGATGCCGCCCTCGCGTTCGATCCGCACCAGGTCCAGGCTGGCCGTTCCCAGCAGGGTCGCGACCATCGCGCTGACGCCGCCGGTGAACACCGCGGCGACGGCCCGGAACCTGCCTTCCGGCAGGAAGTTGCCGGTAGCCAGGGCGAGCAGGCGCCCCTCTCTCGCCGCCAGGGCCGCTCCCAGGAACGCGACCCACAGGGTCAGGTGCTGCTCGAACGGAAGCGCGCCCGGGATGCCGGTGCCGAGCCGGCGGGCGACGATCTCCGCCAGGGGCAGGAGCACCATCGCGCCGAGCAGGACAGTCGAGACACCGTCCTCCAGCCGGTGGAGGAAGCGCACCGGGACCCTGGAGGGGGCCGCGGCGGCGACTTCAGTCAACCGATGACTGCCGGCGGTAGGCGTCCCGAACCGCCTCCGCCCGGTCGAAGATCGCCTCGGGAACCGTCTTCCCGCGCATGCTGGCCGCGAAGTCGTTGGCGATCTCGACCCAGTTGTCCTCGACCTCGCTGCCGACGATCGGCACGACTTCCAGGCCCTGCCCGCCCATCAGCCGGATCGCCGTCTGCTCAAGGGTGGGGATCGTCTCGAAGATGCTCTTCTCGGCCCGCTGACCGGCCGCGATCATCACCTCCCGGTCCTCCTCGGAGATCCGGTTCCATGCCCGCTTGGTAACCACGATGGCGCCCATCATCGGAATCAGAGGAATGTCGGCGAAGTACCTGGCCTGCTTGAAGAACTGGACCTGCATGGCGTAGATCGGCGGCACCGCGAGCGCGTCGATCATGCCCGTCTGGAGCCCGGTCACGATGTCGGTGGCCGCGAGCGCCACCGGCTTGAAGCCGCCCTCGCGCCACCAGCTCGTCATCGCCTCGTCGCCCGCCCAGGTGAAGATCTTGAGGCGCTGCATTTCCTCGACCGTGCGCGCCCTCTCGTTCGTGAAGAAGTGGACCTGGCCGACGTAGCCCCAGCCGAGCAGCACGAAGCCCTCGTCGTCCAGCGTCTCGCGCAGACCGGGCGTCAGTTCCCGCAGCACATGGAACATCTCCTGCTCGTCATGAAAGAACAGGGGGATCTCGAAGACGGTGAAGTCCTTCGAGATGTCGGCCAGACCGGCGACCGAGAGGGCGGCCGCGTGGTATTGGCCGATCTTCATCTTGCGCAGGATGTCCGGTTCGTCTCCGGCGACGCCGCCAGGGTAGATCGTGAGACTGACCCGGCCATCGGTGCCGGCCTCCCAGTCCCTGCCCATCGTCTCGAAGAAGCCGTCCCACGGCGAGCCGTCGGGCGAAAGCGTCGCCATCTTGACCGCGAATCCGGCACCGGCGACGGGCTGCGCGGCAAGCGTCACGAGCGCCGTGATCAGGATCAGCGGCAGAAACCGGACGGATGGCGCGGCGGCGTTCACCAGCCGGCACTGTATCAACGGCCGACCTCTCGCTTCCCCACTGCGCGGCGCTCGACGCCCCACGCTTGCCAACGAGACGGCGGCGTCACCGCGCCGACATCGTCCCCGTCAGCTTCAGCAACCAGGAGGAGGCGCAGCCGGTCGAGCAGCGCGGCCGCCCTGCGATCCCGGCCTCCGCTCCGCTCCACGACCGCCGCGGCCAGCAACCGCTCCTGTTCCGTGTCCACGAGGATCGTCGTCGGCCGGCACCACAGCACCGAGCCGGCCAGCGCGCGGCGACTCGGTTCGAGCGCCAGCACCGCCAGATTCGCGCAACACCAGTCGAGCCACAACCGCCCGAGGCGAGCCGCCGGCGTCGGCGCCTCCGCCTCCGCCGGCGGCGTGACGACGACGATCTCCCGTGACGAAACGTCCCGAGCATCGCGGGCGAGCAGACGGTCGAACGCGGCGATCGCCTCTCCCGATGCACCGGCCGACGCCGCAAGGTAGCAGCAGAGAGCCTCCGGCGAGGACTCGGGCGCGGGTTCGGCGCCGTCGGCAGGGCCCTCGCCGCGCTCAAGCACCGCACGCCAGCGTCCGACCTCGGTCCACGCGCGCTCAAAGGACCACCAGCGCCAGCGACCGTCCCGCGGGTAGAAGAGCCACGGCTCATGGCCGCGGCGGCTTCGGGCCGCGGCCGCTAGAGCCTGTGACGCCGCCACGGGGGTATCCTATGGCGTTGCCGGGTGGCGCGTTTCGCGCTACACGCGAACCAGCCCGAGCGCCCGTCACCGGGAGTTCGGATGGAATCCGCCGGACTCCGCGGCCGTTGGTCCCTCCATGAAGGCACACGAATCGTCCCGAACCGGAAGCATGGCGCGGTCCGCTGTCGCCGCAACGCTGGCCTTCGTCCTGACCACGGCGAACGCGGCGCCGGCGATCGAGATCGTGAATCCCGCCCTGTTCGAGAAGAGCGTCGCGGCCGCGGCCGAGGCTGTGAAGCAGTACGGACTCCTGAACGATCCGGAAGTGCAGGAGCGGATCAACCGGATCGGATACGAGGTGGCGTACCACGCGGACTTCGACAGCTATCCCTTCACCTTCGCGGTCGTCGACACGCCGATCCCAAACGCCTTCGCCCTCCCGGCCGGCCAGATCTTCGTGACCAGGGGCATGCTCGACTTGGGCCTGTCCGACGACATGCTCGCCGGTCTGCTCGGCCACGAGATCGCGCACGTCACGTCCGAGCACTTCCTGAAGCAGAAGAAGCGTGCGACGAGACTGAACCTGCTGAGTTCCCTGCTCGGAGTGGGGCTGATCGCGGCGAGCGCCTCCGACCGGGAGGACGGCTACGTTGGCCCCTACGGCTACACGAGGGACCAGAGTCCAACCGAGGCAGCAGCCCAGGCCGCGCTGGTCGGCGGCATGGCCATCACCGAACTCGTCATGCGCAGTTACTCGCGCGAGCACGAGGACGAAAGCGACGAGGAAGGCCAGCGTCTCGCGGCGGCCGCCGGTTACGACCCGAACGCCCTCGGCCTGCTGATGGCCAAGATGGGCGAGCGCATTCCGCAGTCGAAGGCGTACGGCTACTGGCAGACGCATCCCTTCTTCGACTCGCGGGTCCAGGCCGCAAGGGCCCGGGGCCGCTATCTCGCGACGCTCGAGGCGGCGCCGGGCGAGGAGGTCGACGCTTTCCGTCGGGCGACCCAGGAGAGCCTGCTGCAGTTCGCGGCGAACCCGTCGAAGCGCCTCGCCCGAACCGGCCCCAGGGAGTCGGCCGCCGTTCCGCCGGCGCTCCGGTTCCTGAAGACGATGGCCCTCAACGCCTGGCCCAGCGGAACGGCAGCCGAGTCGATTCGCTTGGACAGGCTGCATGAGCTGCGGGCCCGGGAACTCGACCGGCTGGCGACGTCGAGGGACTACGGTCGTATCACCGCCACCTACCGCCGCGAGATGGAGACCGTCCAGGCCCTGACCCCGGATTCGCCCTTCCTCGCCGTCCTCAGCCAGGAGCTCGCCGACCTCCGACGTCAATCCGAGGAGCTCTACGCCCAGTCGATCGACATCCTCGATCGCGGCGTGTTCGAAACCCCCTTCCTCGAGGCCTTCCTCTCGAACTACCCCGATTCTCCGCGCGCGCCCAGGGTGGCGCTTCTGCTCGGCACCGCCTACAGCCGGCTGGGCCGCGAGACCCAGGCCGTGGAGAGCTTCCTCAAGGCTTGGGAGTCGGAGCCGGCCGGGGAGATCACCGAGGATGGCGACAGTCCCGCCGCCGCGGCGCAGCGGGGCCTGCACAACCTGACGCCGGTGCTGACCCGACTCGGCTCCCTGCAACACCTGGCCCTCCAGCAACGGGACCCGGCACTCGGAGACCGGGCCGAGGATCGCCTGCGCAAGCTGGCCGGCAGCTACGACGACATCACGAGCGGTTCCGAGTATCTCGAGCGCTTCCCCGAAGGGCCCCACGCCGAAGAGGTCGAGGAGCGACTGAACCAGCTGGCGGACCTGCTCTACAAGGAGATGGTGATCTACCAGGATCTGGGCGACGCGGCGAAGGCGATTGCGCGCGCCAGTCAGATCCTCACCCACGCCCCCCTCTCGCCAACCGCCCGACGGCTCAGTGACGAGCGGCTCGACGAGGAACTCGACGCGTAGGAGCTTGCGCCGAAGCATGCTGCGAAGCAAGTGCTCGGCGCAAGCTCCTGAGCGAGGACGGGATGGGCCGAAACACCGAGCCCGCGAGGGGTTTCGGGGCGCTAGCCGCATCGGGGCGGGGACCTTCGTCGGCCTGACCCTGTTCGCGGCGGTCCTGCCCGCGCAGGACGAAGCGGCCGAACGGGAAGCCACCGTACTCGTTGAAGCCGGCCTTGCCGCTGCCCGTGACGCGGCCAGCATTGACGACCTCGCCCTGGCGCGGGAGCGGTTGCTGGAAGTCCCCCGGCGGTTCCCGCGGAGCCAGTATCCCCGACTCCAGCTCCGCGGCCGGGCGCTGGTGGAAGCCGCCGCGCTCGGCCGCCGCACCGGCGCCGAACGGGAAGCCGCCGGTGAGCTCCTGCGGGCGCTGGAGCGTGAAGCCGGAAGCGAGTGGACCCCGCGGGCTCACTTCGAGCTCGGCGACCTGCTGCTGATGCGAGGCGACTGGCAGGACGCCGCCCGGCACCTGCGGCTGGCCCGGGAAGGCGCTCTCGGCGGGAACGGGCGAAACGGCAACGTCGCCGGCGACGCGCTCGAACGGATGACCCTGATCCATCGGCTCATCCTGCGGCCCCTCGCCGGCCAGGAGCGCTGGCTCGACTCCCGCGGCTACCTGCCAGCCCAGGCCGGCGTCGAGCGGCCCCGCGGCGTCGCCGCCGGGGCCGACGGCCGACTCGTCGTCACGGAGACGAACCGGGCCGCGATCCTCGACGCCGACGGAGCGCCAGCGTCCGCCCGCGACCTCCGCGGCATCGTCCGGCCGAGCCACGCGGCGGCGGATTCCCCCGGCGTCATCACCGCCGACGGCGTGACCGGGATCGAGGACCCCCGGACCGTCTCCTTCAGCCGGGTCGGCGGCGGCGAGCTGGACCGCATCGTCGCCGCCCACCGCGACGGCTTCGGCAACTGGACCGTGCTCTCGCGCCGCTCCACCGAAGTGCTCCGCTTCGACGCGCAGGGGCGGCCGATCGAGACGCTGCGCGTCGCCGCGCTGACCCAGCCCGTTGACGTGGCGGTGGGCAGGGACGGCGCCATCCACGTACTCGACGCCGGCGCTCGCTCCACGCCGCCCTCGGTGCTGCGATTCGCCGCCGACGGCCACTTCGAGGAGGCCTTCCGGGTCGACTGGAGACGCCCCGTCGCGCTCGACGTCGACGCGTTCGGCAACCGCTACGTGCTCGACGCCGGCACGCTGCAGATCCTCGTCTACGACCCTTTCGCCACGCCGCTCGCGGCCCTCGGGCCCGTCCTGCCGGGCGGCCAGGAACTCCGCACCCCCGAGGACGTCGCCGTCGACGGCCAGGCGCGGATCTTCGTCGCCGACAGCCGCCTTGGCCAGGTCGTGGTCCTGGAGTAGTCGAGGATGTCCAGGAACCTGCTCGTCCTCGCAGCCGTTCCGGCGGTCCTGGCCGGCCTCTGCGGCGCGGCTTTCGCGCAACGGATCGGCGTCCAGGAGATCGGCCGGAGCGACCTCGAGATCGAGCGGTCGACCCGGCTGCCTCCCAGGACGGCGGCCGCTTTGAGCGAAGCCGGCGACATCTATGCCGGCGGTGACTCGGAAGGCGCCCTTCCACTGCTGCAGGATGTGATCGACACACTCGAACCGCTGGCCGCCGACGCCGGGGGCGGACGGAACCTCGCCGCCGGCGACCCGCGGCTCTTCGAGACCCTGCGCACCGCCTGGCTCTACCTGGCTGCTGCCCGCTGGACGCTGGATGACCGGGAAGGCGCCGACCAGGCGCTCGACCGGATCATCCGGCTCGACCCGGTGTTCGAACTGGACGCGGAGACCGCCGGCAGGCAACTGACGGATCGGCTGCAGAGCCGGAGGGAGGAACTCGTCGGCCGGGTTTCCTTTGTCGTCGCGCCTCTGGATGCGGAGATTCGCGTGGGCGACCTGGCGTTCGAGAACGCCGCACGCCCGCCGGAGCCGCCGCCCACCGCGGAGAGCGCGATGGAGGACGCGGCTGTGGACGACAGCGCGGAGGGGGAGCCGGCCGGGGAAGCCGGCGACTCCGCATCGCCCGAAGACGCCGCCTCCGAGGATGAGGCCGAGCCCGAGCCCTTCGTGCCGCCGGAGCCCACGGCGATGCTGGCGGGCGACTACCTGGCGCAGGTGTCCCGCCCCGGCTACCTGCCGACCACCGCCGCCTTCGCCATCGACGGCGGACGGGACCTCGAGGTGGCGGTCGAACTGGAGCGCGACAGCGCGGTCGTCCGGCTGCGCACCGCCCCGACCGGCGCCGCCGTACTGGTCGACGGCATCGAACGCGGACTGACCGAGGGCCAGGCCGAGCCCTGGTTCCGGCCGGAGGGGGCGTCCGCGGACCACCCGCCCGAGGACTTCTCGCGCGAACTGTGGCTCGACGACCTGCCGGCCGGCCGCTACCGGATCGACATCGAGAAGGACGGCTTCCGGAGCTTTCGCACCAGTCTTCAACTCCCCGACCTGGTGGACTACGAGCTGCCGCCGATCGTCCTGGAGCGTGAGGAGGCGGTGATCGGCCTGGTCGGCCTGACCGAAGGCGCGAGCGTCCTGGGCAACGGTCGGATTCTCCGGCCCGACTGGTCGAGGTCGCCACCCCAGGTTCGCCTGCCGCCGGGAGCGTACGACCTGTCGGTGACCCACGGCACGCTCGGCTACTTCGAAACCTCGGTGGTCGCCGAGGATCGGCGCCGGATCGACATCGATATCCGGCTACGGCCGGCGCTGGTCTACCTGGGCGTGCTCGGCGACGACCCCGCCGGCGTCCGCGCGGTCGAGTTCGCGCTCGATGCGTTCCGCGGCGCCGGCACGTACACCGTCCTCGATCGCGGCGCCGAGGGCACGGAATCGCTCGCCGAACTGGGTGTGGACGCGAACACCCTGCGCGACCGGACCAGGGCTCGACGGCAGCTGGACTGGGCAGCGATCCAGGAACAGGTCCAGGCGAGGTTGCCGGCCGCGCTCTACGTCGCCGCCGTCCTGAACGACGACCTGGTCGCCGATGCGGTCGACCTGTGGTGGTGGCCGGCCGTCCCCGGCCGGCCGTCGCCCGACGTGCGTACGCTGCGGATCGAAAACCGGCGGCTTGAGCAGGGCGCGCTGCAGCGACTGGCCGCGGCCCTCGACCCGGAGCTCGGGAAGAGGACGCCCCGAGTCGGCGCCACATTCATCGACTCCGGAATTGGCATCGACTCCCAGGCCGGCGGCGTGCCGATCGTGGCCGCGGTCGAGCCCGGCGGTCCAGCCGCAGCGGCAGGACTCGCGCCCGGCATGGAGATCGTCACGATCGCGGGTGAACCGGCCTCCTCCACGATCCAGTTGACGAACGCCGTCGAGAGCGCCGAGCCCGGAGATGAGATCGAACTCGTTACCCGCGGCGAGGGCGGCGCCACGGTCCACCGCGTCGAACCGGAATGGGGGTGGACCCTGCTTGACGCGTTCGATCCCGACCTGCTGCCTTCGGCGGTCACGGCCCGGCTACACCAGGAGCTGGAACGCACTGGAGACATCCCGCGGTGGCTTCTGGAACTCGATCTGGCGAACCTGCTTCTGGCTGGCGGCGACCAGGCGGAGGTGGTCCGCCAGCTCCGCACGGTCGAGGCCCCCGGCCGCAGCGGACTCGGCCGCGACACGGTGCAGTACATGCTGGGACTGGCCCTGACCATCCTCGCGGAAGAAGGGCGCGACGAGTACCGGCCGCGGGCCCGCGCCGTCTTTGAGGCGCTCGCCTCGACGGAGCGCGGGCGGCTCCGGTCCGACGCCGGGCCGGAGATCGCGCCGCGCGCCCGGTTGCACGCGGAAGCGCTGGCCGGCAACAGATGACGCGGCGGAACGCCTCGGGCCCGAGGCCGCGGCCCGACGTCCTCGTGGTTGGCGGCGGCCTGATCGGGCTGCTGACCGCTCGCGAGCTTGCCGTCGCGGGCGCCCGGGTCGAGGTCGTCGACGACCGACAGGAGGGCGCGGCGTCGCCCAACGCGGCAGGAATGATCGCGCCGATCGCGGAGAGCATCGCCGACCAGGCGTTCGCCAGGCTCTCGATTCGCTCGCGTGACCTCTGGCGCGACCTGGCGCCCGCGCTCGAACGGGAGAGCGGCACGTCGATCGACTACGACGCTTCCGGCTCGCTCCTGCCGGTGCTCGATTCTGAAGGCCGCAAGGTGCTTGATCGAATCCGGGCGCAGGCGCTTGACCTGGGCGAAGCGGCCCGGGACCTCGACCGGGCTGAGCTGGCCGAGCTGGTACCCGATCTGCGTCCCGGGATCGAGGAAGCACTGCTGCTGCCGGGTGAGCATCGGGTCGACAACCGCCGGGCGGCGACCGCGGCGGCGGCGGCGCTGCGCCACCGGAACGTCGTCCTCCACCGCGCCACGGTAGAACGTGTCGTCGAGACGTCCGGCGAGGTCGTCGTTTCGGGTGATGGCTTCGAGTGCGCCGCCGGCGCCGTCGTGGTCTGCGGCGGCGCCTGGACTCCACAGGTCCACGGGTTGCCGGCCCTCCCGATCGTTCCCGTCAAGGGCCAGATGATCGCCTTCGACCGGGTCGACTGGCCGTTCACCGGCGCCATCCGCACGCCGGCCTTCTACGCCGTGCGCCGGGCGGGAGGGCGCCTGCTGATCGGGGCTTCCGTCGAGCACGCCGGCTTCGATCTCAGCCTGAGCGACGAGGTCGGCGCGGATCTGGCAACGGGGGCCGCCGCCCTGCTGCCGAGCCTGAAGGACCGTGAGCCGGTCGAGCACTGGGCCGGCCTGCGGCCGGGTACGCCCGATCCCTGGCCGATTGTCGGCCGGTTGAGCGAGCGGCTGCACGTCGCTGCCGGCCACTTCCGCAACGGCATCCTGCTGGCCCCGCTCACCGCCAGGATGATCGCGCCGCTGGTGCTCAACCAGCAGCCCAGCGACCCCTGGCTGGCTGTTCCGGAAGTCATGCACCCGGGCCGCTTTGCCGCCGGCGAGCGTCTTTCCTCCTGAGGGCGACTCTGTTACTGTCTGCCGCGTTTCAAGGCTGCCCCGACAGAGCCCGGGGTGGTGTGCGGCCCGCGAGGAAGAGTCCGATGACCCACATCATCTTTGAACCCTGTATCGGCGTGAAGGACACGTCGTGCGTCGATGTCTGCCCCGTCGACTGCATCTACGACGACGACGACTGGGAACTGCTCTTGATTCACCCGGAGGAGTGCATCGACTGCGGCCTCTGCGTCGATGCCTGCCCGGTGCAGGCGATCCTGCCCCTGGAGGAAGTTCCCGAGGGCCAGGAGAAGTACATCGCGCTGAACTACACGGCGTTCGGCTTCGACCCGCCGTGACGGGCTGAGCCGCTGTCAGACGCTTTCCGAAGGGCGCGACGCAGGTCGCGCCCTTCGTGCGTGTAGCCGCGAGTCTGACATCCGACCGCCCGAGGACGGGCGCTCGGACTGTGACGCGGCTGGCGCAGGGACGCGCCAGCCGGGTGCTGACCCGCGGAAGACAGAGCGCCGGCCGCACGGCCGGCACCAATCCGCCTTCCAAAGTTGAGTGGACTAGACTAAACTATCTCCCGGAGTTGGGTCGGGATCGCTCAATCCCACGCGCAGGAAGCAGACACAACGTGGAGTACAAGGACTACTACCAGACGCTCGGCGTCGACAAGGACGCGACGGCCGCCGACATCCAGAAGGCGTACCGCAAACTGGCGCGCCAGTTCCACCCGGACGTCAACAAGGACGCGGGTGCCGAGACCCGCTTCAAGGACATCGGCGAGGCCTATGAGGTGCTGAAGGATCCGGACAAGCGCGGCAAGTACGACCAGTACGGAGCCGCCTGGAAGCAGGTCCGGACCGGAGGCGCTCCACCGCCCGGCTGGGAGGGCTTCCGGTTCGACTTCGGCGGTGGCGACAGCCGATTCGAGTTCCGAAGCGCCGGCGGCGGTTCCGGCTTCAGCTCGTTCTTCGACATGCTCTTCGGCGGCGCGGGCCCTCAGGGCTTCCCCGGCGGCGGCCGGCAGTCGACCTGGTCCCCTCCGCGCCGGGGTCGGGACCACGAAGTCTCCCTGCCGCTCAGCCTCGAGAGGCTGGCGGAGGGCGGACCCCAGACGATCGAGTTCCTCGACCGCACCAACGGCCGGACCCGGAGACTGGAGGTCCGGATTCCGAAGGGCGTGCTGCCGGGCCAGTCGATTCGCCTTGGCGGCCAGGGCGGCAAGGGTGCGGGCGGACAGGACGGCGACCTGCTGCTACGGGTCGAAGCCCTGCCACATCCGGTCTTCAGGCGCCGCGATCGCGACCTCCACTGCGACGTGCCGGTCTCACCCTGGACGGCGGCGCTCGGCGGCAAGGTCCGGATTCCGACGCTCGGCGGTACCGCCGAGGCGCGGCTCCCTGCCGGCTCGTCCACCGGGCGGAAGATGCGACTGCGAGGACGCGGGCTACCCAACCCGAAGGGACCCAACGGCGATCTGCTCGCCGAGATCCAGGTCGTCGTTCCCTCGCAGTTGACCGAGGAGGAGAAAGCCCTGTTCGAGCAGTTGGCCGAGACCTCCGCGTTCGAGCCGTCCTACGACTCCTCCGGCGCCACTCGCAACGACACCTGAGTCCACCAGGCAGGAGGACCTGAACGATATGGACCCGAACAGACTGACCATCAAGTCCCAGGAAGCGCTCACCGCGGCCCAGGATCGGGCGCGGCGCCTGGGCCATCAGCAGGTGGACGCGAACCATCTCCTGCTGGCTCTGCTCGAGCAGCAGGACGGTCTGGTGCCGCGGATCCTGAATCGCCTCGAAGTCGACGCCGGCGCACTGCGGACCAGGATTCAGGACGACCTCGAACGCAGGCCCAGGGTCTCGACCGGCGGCGGCGAGGCCGGCAGGATCTACATCACGGCCGAGCTGGAACAACTCCTGGCACGGGCCGAAGACGAAGCCGGGACGTTCGGCGACGACTACGTCTCCGTCGAGCATCTCCTGCTGGCCGCCCTGGAAGGCAAGGACGGCGCCGGCCGGGCGCTCGCGGAAGCCGGCCTGTCCCGGCAGCCCCTGCTGGACGCGCTCAAGGCCGTCCGCGGGTCCCAGCGGGTGACGAGCAACAACCCGGAGACGGCCTACGAAGCGCTCGAGAAGTACGGCGTCGATCTGGTCGCCCAGGCGCGCAGCGGCCGGATGGATCCGGTGATCGGCCGCGATTCGGAGATTCGCCGCGCCATCCGCATCCTGTCCCGCAAGACCAAGAACAACCCGGTCCTGATCGGCGAACCCGGAGTCGGCAAGACGGCGATCGTCGAGGGTCTGGCCCAGCGCATCGTCCGCGGCGACGTGCCCGAGTGGCTCAAGGACCGGAGCGTGTTCTCGCTCGACCTCGGATCGCTGCTCGCCGGCGCCAAGTACCGCGGCGAGTTCGAGGAGCGCTTGAAGGCGGTGCTGAACGAGATCGCCGAGAGCGAGGGCCGCGTTCTCCTGTTCATCGACGAGGTCCACAACATCGTCGGTGCCGGCCGCACGGAGGGTTCCACCGACGCCGGCAACCTGCTGAAGCCGATGCTCGCGCGTGGCGAGCTGCACTGCATCGGGGCCACCACGCTCGACGAGTACCGCAGGTACATCGAGAAGGACGCGGCGCTCGAGCGGCGCTTCCAGCCGATCGTCGTCGACGCGCCCTCGGTCGAGGACACGGTGTCCATCCTGCGCGGCCTCCGCGAGCGCTTCGAGGTCCACCACGGCGTCCGCATCCAGGACAACTCCCTGGTCGCCGCGGCCACCCTGTCGGACCGCTACGTCTCGGACCGGTTCCTGCCCGACAAGGCGATCGACCTCGTCGACGAGGCCTGCGCCCTCATCCGCACCGAGATCGACTCCCTGCCGGCCGAGCTCGACGAAGTGACCCGGCGCGTCATGCGGCTCGAGATCGAGGAAGCCGCGCTCAACAAGGAGACCGACAAGTCGAGCAGGAAGCGCCTGCAGACGCTGAGGCGGGAACTCGCCGACCTGCGTACGAAGGCCGCCGCCATGCGCAGCCAGTGGGAGAGCGAGAAGGCCGCGATCGACGACGAACGGAAGGTGCGCGAGCAGGTCGAGCAGGTACGGCACGAGATCGAAGTCGCCGAGCGCCAGTACGACCTGAACCGGGCCGCCGAACTCCGTCACGGGGTGCTGCCGGGGCTGATGGCCAAGCTCGAAACCCAGGAGCAGACCACCGGCGAGACGGACGGAGCGGGACGGCTGCTGCGGGAAGAAGTGACCGACAACGAGATCGCGGAGATCGTGTCGAAGTGGACGGGCGTGCCCGTGACCCGCCTGGTCGAGGGCGAGCGCGAGAAGCTCCTGCGACTCGACGAGATCCTCCACCGCCGGGTGATCGGCCAGGACGAAGCCGTCCAACTGGTCGCGGACGCGGTGATCCGCGCCCGCTCGGGAATCAAGGATCCGCGCCGCCCGATCGGCTCCTTCCTGTTCCTTGGCCCCACCGGAGTCGGCAAGACCGAGCTCGCCAAGACCCTGGCCGAGGCGCTGTTCGACACCGAGAACAACATCGTCCGCATCGACATGAGCGAGTACATGGAGCGCCACACTGTGTCCCGGCTGGTCGGTGCGCCGCCGGGCTACGTCGGCCACGAGGACGGCGGTCAGTTGACCGAGGCGGTGCGGCGCAAGCCCTACGCGGTCGTCCTCTTCGACGAGATCGAGAAGGCGCACCGCGACGTGTTCAACGTGCTGCTCCAGGTCCTGGACGACGGCCGGATCACCGACTCGCAGGGGCGGACGGTCGACTTCAGGAACACCGTCGTCATCATGACCTCGAACCTGGGGTCGCCCATCCTGCTCGAAGGCGTGACGCCGGCGGGCAAGATCACGGACGCCGCCCGGGACGCGGTGATGACCGAACTCCGCCGCACGATGCGGCCCGAGTTCCTCAACCGGATCGACGAGGTCGTGCTGTTCTCGCCGCTCACCGTCTCCGAGATCGAGCAGATCGTCGGCCTCTTGACCGCCGACCTGGCGAAGCGGCTCGGCGAGCAGGGCATCGGCCTCGAGCTGAGCCCGGCGGCGCGCGAGTTCACCGCCCGCGCCGGCTACGACCCGGTCTACGGCGCGCGGCCGCTCAAGCGCTACCTGCAGCGCGAGGTCGAGACCCGCGTCGGCCGCGCCCTGGTCGGCGGCGACATCGGCCCCGGCGACCGCGTGCTGATCGACGTGGAGGACGGTAGCCTCGCGATCCGAAGCGAGTCCGCATCTGGCCCGGCCGAAGCGTCCAGCGACGGCAACCGCGCCGCCTGAAGCTGCACCCGACCCACCTCCAGACCTCCCAGGAATCGACATGAAGCTCTACGCCTTCCAGGGCTACCACTACAACTCCGCCACGGTCGACGCCTCGCTGCAGGCGGCGCCGCCGTTCGACCAGATCGACGAGTCCCTGCGAGACCGCCTGCACGCGCAGTCACCGCACCAGTTCGCGCGCGTCACGAAACCGGTCGGACACGGCGATCTGACGCCGCACGAACACTCCGTGGCGCTCCACCGCGAATGGACCGGAACCGGAGTCGTGGTGCGGGACGAAACACCGTCGATCTACCCCTACGCGATCACCCAGCCGGACGGCTCGATCCGGCTGGGCCTGTGCGCCCTGGTCGGCGTCGAGCCGGGACGCGAAGGTGATCTCTGGCCGCACGAGCAGACGGTTGCCAAGTCGATCGCTGAGCGCCTGGACCTGCTGCGGCTCAGCCGGATCGACATCGAGCCCGTCTTCTACCTCGCCGAAGACGACGGCACGCTGGAACATCTGCTCGCCGAAGACTGCGACGGCGCCGCGGGAGATGCCCTGGTCAGCCACACGGATCCGTGGACGGGCGACGTCCACACGCTCCACCGGATCACGGACGCCGAGCGCATCGCCGCCTACGCAGGCGCCCTCGCCGGCGCCCGCGCCGCAATCGCCGACGGCCACCACCGCACCCAGGTCGCCCAGACCTACGCCGCCGAGGAGGGCGCCGCAAGCGGCACCGCCGCGGCGTGCAAGATGGTCGTACTGACCAGCCTGGCCTCCGCGAACCTGCGGATCGACCCGGTCCATCGCGGCGTTCGGGTGCCGGTGAACCGCGAGGCGATGTCCGCCCTGCCGTTGCGGAGGGAGACCCTCGGGGAAAGAGCCGGCGCAGCCATCGCCGCCTGCGTCGCCGCGGCCGATCAACCGGCGCTCGCCGTCAGGTTCGAGGGCGACGAGGCCCCCGAACTCTGGACCCTCGACCCGGACGCCGCCCCGGCGGACACTCCGGGCCGCAAGGCGAACCTGCCCGCCGTCCTGCTCCACCATCACCTGTTGAAGACCACCGGCGTACCCATCGAGTCAGCCACCAACGGCAGCATCGCCTACGAGGCGAACCCCGACGACATCGTCGCGCTGCTCGAGCGCGCCGAAATCACCGCCGGCGTCTTCCTGCCCCCGATGACCCCAAAGCAGTTCGCGCTCGCCACCGAAGACGGCGACCTGCTGCCCCCCAAGTCGACCCGGTTTCTGCCGAAGCTGGTGTCAGGCCTGGTGTGGTGCGGGCATGATGCCGAGATCGTGCCCGGCTGAGCCAGTCAGTCCAGGAACCGGTGGCTGCCGTCGCAGTGCGGCATCTTCTCGCTGCGCTTGCACTGACAGAGGGCGACGCGGCGATCCTCCTCCAGTGCAAGGCGCATCGGTTCGAACTCCGTACCCCGGTGGGAGCCATCGCAGAACGGTTGATTCTTCGACTCGCCGCAGCGGCACCACCAGTAGGTGCCGGCTTCCAGTTCGATCTTCGCCGGGACGCGGTCCGCGATGCGGGCTTCGGTCATCGGATCCTCTCCTTGTGCTACTCGACAGCGGCGAGCGCGGCGAGGCGCGCTGCCTCGAACTCGTCGCCGGGGTTCCAGGTCGGGAATTCGGGGTTCTCGGAGATGGCCCGGGCGCAGGCCAGGCCGAGTTCGACGTCGTCGACCATGCCGTCGAAGTTCCAGTCCTCGCTGTACTCGTCGGACACCTGGTGGTAGACGTTCGTCGTCCAGGCCTCCAGTTGCTCCGCGCCCCAGCCCGGCGGCCGGCCGATGAAGTCGGTGCCGTTGTCCAGGTAGATCGCCGGCACGCCGATGCGGGCGAAGTTCAACTGGTCGGAGCGGTAGAAGAAGCCCCGGTCGGGAAACTGGTCGGGCAGCACGGTGCGTCCCTGTTCGGCTGCCGCGGCCTCGACGACCCCGTCCAGGCTCGATTTGCCGTAGCCGATGTAGGTCACGTCGCGGGTGCGGCCCCACTGGTTGCCGCCGTCGTAGTTGATGTTCGCGACCATCTTTCCCGGCGGAACCGTCGGGTGGGCGGCGTAGTACTCGGATCCGAGCAGGCCCTGCTCCTCCGCCCCGACCAGCAGGAACAGCATGGAGCGGCTCGGTCCGGGGCTCTGCGCGGCCAGTTCACCGGCGATCGCGAGCACCTGGGCGACGCCGGCCGCGTTGTCGAGGGCGCCGTTGTAAATGCGGTCCTCCAGGCTCTCGTCCGGCGAGATGCCGATGTGGTCGTGGTGGGCCGTGAACACGATCCACTCGTCGGCCAGTTCCGGGTCACTGCCCGGCAGGGCGCCGAGCACGTTGGCCGTCTGCTCGCTCGTCACGGTGTTCGCGAGCGACAGACTGGTGGACAGACCGAGCGGCACCGGCGTGAAGTCGGCGTTGCGGGCCGACTCCAGGGTCTCGTCGTAGTCGACGCCGGCCAGCTCGAACAGGCGCCGTGACGCCTCTTCCGTCAGCCAGGCGTTGACCTGCGTCCGCGGTTCACCTTCGTCGGGGAGTTCGAACTGTGGACCCGTCCAGGACGTCTGGACCACATTGAAGCCATAGCCGGCCGAAGGCGTCGTGTGGATGATGATCGCGCCGGCCGCGCCCTGGGCCGCGGCGCTCTCGTACTTGTAGGTCCAGCGGCCGTAGTAGAGGCGCCGGTTGCCCTCGAACAGGTCCGGATCCCAGTCCGGGTCGTTGTTCAGCATGACCAGCACCTTGCCGGTGAGGTCGGCGTCGCCGTAGTCGTCCCAGCCGTACTCGGGCGCCTGGATGCCGTAGCCGACGAACACGACCTCGGCGTCTTCGATCGCGGCCCGCTCGGACTGCACGCCGCTGTGCGCGATGAACTCGTCCCAGAAGGCGAAGTCGACGCTGTCGCCGCCGCCCGAACGGAAGGTCCAGGTTTCGGGCACGGCAGCGTCGATGCCAACGATGTCGAACGGCTGCTCCCAGCTTCCATCCGCCGCGGCGGGTTCAAGGCCCGTGTCGGCCATCACGTCGGCTATGTACTGTCGGGCCATGACGTCGCCGGCGGTACCCGGGCCGCGTCCCTCCATCGCGTCGTCCGAGAGGTCGTCGATCCAGGTGGCGAGCAGAGTCGCGGTATCGGGAGCGGGCTGGCCGCAGACGGCGAGGCAAAGAAGGGAGAGCGAACAAAGGGCTGTAGCGATCGTGCGCTTTATCATCGGGGAATCGTAGCGTGGCGTGACTCGGGCTCGATGCGGGTCAGAGGACCCGCGCACCCAGTGTTTGGCGACTGATAGATTCCTGGCTATAGGAATGGCCGCTACGAACACGCTGAGCAGGCCCGCCAGAGTGTCTGAGAGTGAACGGACACTCGACCGCTATCTGGACGGGCTCCTGGTGGAGCGCGGCCTCTCGCAGCACACGGTGGACGCTTACCGCCGCGATCTCGTCCGGCTGGCAGGCAACCTGGAGGACGCCGGCGGCAACCTGTTGACGGCGTCCGTTGACCAACTCGGCCAGCACCTGCGACGCCTGCGCCGGGACGGGTTGTCGCCCCGCTCGGTAAGCCGCGCCCTGGTCTCGATGCGCCGGTTCTACGCCTTCCTCGTGAACGAGGGCGACCGCGACGACAACCCGGCGGTCAACCTGTACCCGCCACGCCTGCCGCGACGCCTGCCCAAGGTGCTGCGGGAGGAGCAGGTCGAGGCACTGCTCCGCGCCCCGGACACGAGCCGGGCTCCGGGCGTAAGGGACCGGGCGATGATCGAGCTGCTCTACGCCACGGGGCTCCGCGTCAGCGAGATGGTCGGCCTCGAACGAAGCCAGCTCCAACTCGAGGCCGGCTTCCTGATCGCGTTCGGCAAGGGGGCCAAGGAACGGGTGGTGCCGGTGGGCGAGTCGGCCGAAACCTGGCTCCAGCGCTACCTGAAGGAGGTGCGGCCGGCGATGGCGAAGGGCCGCCACGATGTCGTCTTCGTCAGCTATCGCGGCAGCGGACTGACCCGGCAGGGCTTCTGGAAGCTGCTCAGGAACTACGGGCGGGGCGCGGGCATCCCCGACCTGTCGCCCCACGTGCTGCGCCACAGCTTCGCCACACACCTGCTGGAGCACGGCGCCGACCTGAGGGCCGTCCAGGTCATGCTCGGACACGCGAACATCACGACGACGCAGATCTACACACACATCCACGAGCACCGCCTGCGGACGCTGTACGACCAGTACCACCCGCGGGCGCGGTGACGCTGGCTACAGGCCGAGGAAGCCGTAGACGCGGCCGATGAAGGTCACGGTTTCGCGGTAGGGCGGAACGCCGTCATGGGCGTCGACGGCGCCTTCACCGGCGTTGTAGCCGGCGAGCACGCGCGGCAGATCGTCCTCGAAGCGACGGCGAAGCCAGGTCAGGTAGCGGGCCGCCGCGAGGACGTTCCGGGCCGGGTCGTGGAGTTCACGCGGCGACACGCCGAATCGTTCGGCGGTGGCCGGCATCAACTGGAGCAGGCCCCGGGCGCCCTTGTTGGACACGGCGCCCGCGTCGTAGTTCGACTCGGCCCTCGCCAGGGCCGCCAGCAGATCGGGATTCAGTTCGTGCTCGCGGCCCACCTCGAGAAAGAGCTCCCCGTAGGGCGTCGGCGGCGCCGTCTGCCCGGGCAGGTAGTCGAACGTGAAGCCGGGCTCAGCCGGAGAGTCCGGCGGCGGCTCCTCGACGATCTCGTCATCGACGATGCGCTCGACCTGCATCAGCGGCAGGGTCACCGTCCCGCCGCCTTCCAGGCTCAGACGGATCCGCTCGGCCCCCACGGCCTGGCCGGGGTGCTGAACTTCCCACTCCGTCACCTTGTAGCGGTGGCCGTTGGTCAGAATCGCGAGCTCGGCGCCGGCCGCCGCAGCGCCGGCCAGCAGAACCGTGGCCGCCAGGGCGACCCGGAGGACGACGCGCACCCTTCCCCTCAGCCGCCGGCCGCCCGCAGCAGCTCGTCGGCCGGCGTCTCGGAGGTGGCCGCCTCCGGCTGGTAGCGCATCACAACCAGGGTGAGATCGTCCTCGGCGCCCACGCCTTCGGTGTGGCTTCGGATGTCCCCGAGAATGCGGTCCCGCACTTCCATGGCGCTGTCGGCAGAGCCCTTGAGGGAGCCGATCGTGCGCTCGTAGCCAAAGACCTCGCCGCCTTTGTCCGCGGCCTCGATGAAGCCGTCCGAGAGCCAGACCATGACGTCGCCAGGCTCGAGTTCGAACCGCCGGAAGCCGTAGTCCGCACCGAGCGCGCCGAGCGGAGACCCGGCGAGCAGAATCTCCTCGATCTCGCCGTTCCGCAGCAGGTAGGCGGGAGGATGGCCAGCGTTCGTCATCTCGACCACGCCGGTCGAGACGTCGATCAGGGAGAGACTCGCCGTGACGAACACACGGTCGCGGTCACCGGGCGCCGCGGAAGCGCGTTCCTTGCTGCGGCTGCTCGCCTTGCGCACCAGTCCGTCCAGAGCGGGAAGCAGTTGCCGCGCCGGCTTGCCCTCCCCCACCAGGGTCAACAGGCCGGCCTTGAGCATCGCCATGCGGAGGCCGGCCGAGAGACCGTGCCCGGCCACGTCCGCGATGACGACGCCAAGCCGGCCCCTGTCGCCTTCCCATTCACCAGGAAGCTCGAGGATGTCGAAGTAGTCGCCGCCGATCGCCGCCGACGGCTCGAAGAAGGTGGCGAACTCGACCCCCTCGACCTGGAATCCCTGGCCCGGAATCAGGTTCTTCTGGACCTCGCGGGCGAACTCGAGTTCCCGCTCCAGGGCCCGCCGGGCCGTTCGCTCGGCGATCAGGCGTTCGAGGCCTGCCGCCATCTCGTTGAACGATCGCTGAAGAGCGCCGAGCTGATCCTTGCGCCGCACCGGAATGCGGGCCGAGAAATCTCCTGCCTGAACGGCCCCGGTGGCCGTGCTCAAGCGATTCACGGCCCGGCTGAGGCCGAGGATCATGAACATGGCCATGATCGTCGCCGCGACGAAGACGTCGAAGAGCAGGAAGGCGGGAATGATGAAAAAGATCCAGCCCAGCGTGTCCACCTGGCTCGAGGGAGAGAAGAGATGGCGGAAGACGATTGGCTGGGTCGCCGCCAACGACACCGACACCGACGGCGAGACCGGCGCGCCGTCGGCGAACGCATGGAGCGGTCCGGCCATCTCGACGCCGACAATGCTCAAGGGAGAACTGGCGTTCAGGGACTCGAAGAACGCCTCCCGCTCCGCGCTTCCCTGAGTTCGCGCCAATGGCTGCAGGACGAACTGCGGGCCGCCGAAGATCTGGACCGTCGAACCCGTACCGTCCGTCTCGCCCGGGCCGCGAAGCCGTGTCCAGACGTCGCTTCGCCGGCTGAGCTCCCGTTCCAGCAGCCCACCCGCCGCCGGGTCGTAGAACGCGATGACCGCCGAGGCCCCCCGGCGAAACACCGCTGCGAGGGTCGCCGAACCATCGGGCAGGACGACCAGCGGCGGAACCCTGGTCCGGCGCCGCTGCCCATCCGTCGTCCCCTCCGCCTCCAGCCACGCGGGAAATGACGCCGGCGCCCTCGGATCCCCGCCCGCGCGGATGTCGTCCTGGTAGTACGCCAATGCCGCGCCGCCCTGCGCGGCAGGCAAGGCGGAGGGATCCAGCAGCCCTATCTCGAGAGGCTGAAGAAGGAACCCGGACACCGCCTCGAGTTCCTCGTGAAGACCGATCGCCGCGTCGCGGTAGAGGTGACCCAGGAAGAACCCGGACAGCAGATAGGCGGCGACGATGACCAGCACCAGGCTGAGCAGGAACGGCAGCAGACCAAGCAACACGTAGCTGAAGGCGAGTCGCCGGCCCACCCGCCACAGCAACCGGCGCTGCAGCCAGACGAAGAGCGCCCAACCGACGACACCCCCGATGACGGTGATCAGGGTCCACGCGAGCAAGTCGAGCGCCAGAGGCGCATCCAGCGACACCGTGACGATCGAGAGCGCCAGCGTGAGAGCGGCCGCAGACAGCCAGACGACTCGCCGCCATGGCCTGCTTCGGCTCGCTTCTTTCTCGCGACTGGGCACCTGAGGTTCTCGCCGATGCGCGGGGCAGCGTCATGGTACTATCTGCCACCAGACTGTCCCGCGGACGGAGCCCGCTGGCGCGGCGGCGGGCAGAGTTTCGCCCCCGATAGCGTCCGGCTGCCACATCCCAGGAACCACCATGACCCTCCCGATCGCAGGGCAGACGGATGCCGGCAAAGCCGCTGAAGCAACCGTCTCCGATGTCGTCATCCGCTTCGCCGGCGACTCCGGCGACGGCATGCAGCTCACCGGCACGCAGTTCACGAACACGTCGGCGCTGATCGGCAATGACCTCTCGACGCTGCCCGACTTCCCGGCCGAGATCCGGGCGCCGGCGGGGACGCTGCCGGGCGTCTCCGCGTTCCAGGTCCGCATCGCCGACCACGACATCCACACTCCGGGCGACGCGCCGGACGTGCTCGTCGCGATGAACCCGGCGGCGCTCAAGGCGAACCTCCGAGACCTGCGCGACAATGGCGTGATCATCGTCAACACGGACGAGTTCACGCCGCGCAACCTGAAGCGGGCCGGCTACGAGTCGAACCCGCTCGAGGACGACAGCCTGAACGCCTTCCGGCTGTACCGGGTCGCCCTGACGACGATGACGCGGCGGGCACTGGAGGAGAGCGAACTCGACGTCCGCTCCAAGGACCGCTGCAAGAACTTCCTCGCCCTGGGGATGATCTACTGGCTGTTCAGCCGGCCCCTCGAACCGACGATCGACTGGCTCCGGGTCAAGTTCCGGCGCCGGCCCGAGATCGCCGAGGCCAACGTCAAGGTGATGAAGGCAGGCTGGAACTTCTGCGACATCACCGACGCCTTCCAGGTGCGGTACGACGTGGAGCCGGCCAAGCTGGAGCCCGGCACCTACCGCAGCATCCACGGCAACTCGGCGCTCGCCATCGGCCTGGTCGCCGCCAGCCGCCGCAGTGGCCTGCCCCTGTTCCTCGGCGCCTATCCGATCACGCCCGCCAGCGACGTGCTCCACGAACTGGCGACCTACAAGCACTTCGGCGTCACCACCTACCAGGCGGAGGACGAGATCGCCGCCGTCTGCGCCGCCATCGGAGCGTCCTTCGGCGGCAACCTCGGCGTCAGTTGCTCGAGCGGTCCCGGGATCGCGCTCAAGGCGGAGGGGATCAACCTGGCGGTCATGGTCGAGCTGCCCCTCGTCATCTGCGACATCCAGCGCGGCGGACCCTCGACCGGTCTGCCCACGAAGACCGAGCAGGCGGACCTGCTGCAGGTCATGTTCGGCCGGAACAACGAGTCGCCGGTGCCGGTTATCGCCGCGTCCTCGCCCGCCAACTGCTTCGACACGGCGCTCGAGGCGGTTCGCATGGCGACGGCCTACATGACGCCCGTCATCCTGCTCTCCGACGGCTACATCGCGAACGGCGCGGAGCCGTGGCGCATCCCGCAGGTCGAGGACCTTCCCGACCTCCGGGTCGACTTTCACCAGAGCGCCGAGGGCTTTCTGCCCTACATGCGGGACGAGCAGACGCTCGCCCGGCCGTGGGCCATCCCCGGCACACCCGGCCTCGAGCACCGGATCGGCGGGCTCGAGAAGGAGGACGTCACCGGCAACGTGAACTACGAGCCGGAGAACCACGACCACATGGTGCGCCTGCGCGCCGAAAAGGTGGCGCGGATCGTGAACGACATCCCCGACCTGAAGGTGGAAGGGCCGCAGAGCGGCAAGCTCCTCGTGCTCGGCTGGGGCAGCACTCTGGGCGCGATCACCGGCGCCGTGAACCAGGCCCGGGCCGACGGCCTCACGGTCAGCCGCGCCCACCTGTGGCACATCAACCCCTTCCCCCGCAACCTGGGCGATGTGCTCGACCGCTTCGAGCGCGTCCTGGTGCCGGAGATGAACCTGGGTCAACTGGCCCTGCTCCTGCGGGCCCGCTACCTGAAGGACATCGAGACCTACTCGAAGGTCGAAGGCAAGCCCTTCACGCGGGACGAAATCCTCCACCGGATCGAACAGATGACCGGAGAGTCGAACCAGAGATGAACACCACCGAAGCGCCGCCGCTGACCAGGAAGGACTTCCAGAGCGACCAGGAGGTGCGCTGGTGTCCCGGCTGCGGCGACTACGCCATCCTCTCCGCGGTCCAGCAGGTGTTCCCGGAACTCGGGATTCCCCGCGAGAAGTTCGTCATCGTGTCCGGTATCGGCTGTTCCAGCCGCTTCCCGTACTACATGAACACCTACGGCTTCCACTCGATTCACGGCCGCGCGCCCGCCGTGGCGACCGGGATCAAGATGACCCGGCCCGACCTGGATGTCTGGGTGGTCACGGGCGACGGCGACGCCCTCTCGATCGGCGGCAACCACCTGATTCACACTCTGCGCCGGAACGTGAACCTCAAGATCCTGCTGTTCAACAACCGGGTTTACGGCCTGACCAAGGGGCAGTACTCGCCCACCAGCGAACTCGGCAAGCGGACGAAGTCGACGCCCCACGGGTCGGTCGACTTCCCCTTCAACCCGCTGAACATCGCGATCGGCGCCGGCGCCACGTTCGTCGCGCGCAGCGTCGACATCTTCATGCCCCATCTCAAGGCGGTGCTGAAGCGGGCGGCCGAACACAAGGGATCGGCGTTCGTCGAGGTGATGCAGAACTGCAACATCTACAACGACAAGGCGTTCGCCGCCCTGACCGACAAGACGGGCCGGCAGCAGAACGGCCTCTACCTCGAGCATGGCAAGCCCCTGGTGTTCGGCGACAACCAGGACAAGGGCCTGCGCTTTACGGGAACGGACTTCGAGGTCATCGAACTGGGCAACGGCAAGAGTGCCGACGACTGCCTCGTGTGGGACGAGAAACACGCGAATCCGTCCCTGGCGTTCCAGATGGCAAGCATCTCCACGGGCGACGGCCTCGGCGACTTCCCGGTCCCCCTGGGCGTGCTCCGCGCGGTCGATGCCCCCACCTACGACGCCGGCGTCATCGACCAGATCGACGAGTTGACGACGGCGCGGCCGCAGACCCTCGACCAGTTGATCCACGGCACGGACACCTGGACCGTCGACGCCGGCGGCAACGTCCACCGCGGCGCAAACTGACAGCGGCGACCACGGTGAAGTCCCGGCGAACCCTCCAGTCGTGGGTGCGCGGGTCTGTCAGCCGTCAGGCCGGCTCCGCTTTGCTCTTCGCGGCTTTCGTGTGGACGGCCGTCCCGGCACCGGGCCAGGAGGTGGAGATCCCGGAGGTGTTCTCGGAGACGATCGACGTTCGCGTGGTAAACGTCGAAGTGGTCGTCACCGACCGTCAGGGGAACCGCGTCCAGGGCCTGAAACCGTCGGATTTCGAGCTCTTGGTCGATGGCGAGCCAACGCCGATCGCCTACTTCACGGAGATCGAGGACGGCCTCGCCGCCGGAGGAGCGACCGCCGACATCTCAGCGGTACCAGCCCTGGATCTGAACGCGCCGGTCGGCACGAACTTCCTGATCTTCATCGACGACCTCTTTTCGATCGAGCGCGACCGCAACAGAGTGCTCGACCACCTGGCGGACGACTTTGGAGGACTCGGTCCGGCGGACCGGATCGCCGCCATCGCCTACGACGGCCAGACCGTGGAAACGCTGACGGAGTGGACGAACTCGGCAGACCGGTTCAGAGACGCGCTGGACCGAGCCCGCTCCCGGCCATCCCACGGCTTGCTGCAACTCTCGGAACGGAACCAGGTCGCTCGGGACCAACAACTGATGGCAGAACACCAAGCCGGCAGGGATCAGAGCGGACTCCTCGGAGCGGGGCAGCAGGTCGCATCGGGCCTGAGCGGCGATGACTCCCGAATGGACCTCCGCTATCGGGAGAAGCTGAGCAACCAGTTGGAGAGTTCCGTGCTGGCGGCGATGGCCACTATGCGCCGATTCTCCGACCGGCCCGGCCGCAAGGTGATGCTGCTGCTCACCGGCGGCTGGCCAGGGTCGGTGGAGATCTTCGCCCGGGAGCGCTTGCCCGGCAGCACCCTCCCCGTCGACCGCAGGGTGATGAGCGAGCACGACCTGTACGGGCCGCTCGTGTCGACCGCGAACCTGATCGGCTTCTCCCTCTACCCGGTGGACGTGCCGGGCCTCACCCGAGACTTCTTCGGAGACGCGTCGAGAGGATTCGGCGCCAACGCCGAGCCCGACACGGCCGGTCCGGCGCCGGGCGCGCTCCAGAGAGAAGACACCATCCACAGCGCCTTGCACCTCCTCGCGTCTTCGACAGGAGGCGTACCGCTGATCAACGCGCGCCGGGATGTCGCGCTGGCCAGCGTGGTCGCGGACACGCGCTCGTACTACTGGCTCGGTTTCGAGCCCCAGCGCCGCGAGGACAACAGATTTCATCAGATCGTGGTCCGGCTAGTAGGCCGAGCCGACCTCGACGCACGCACGCGCGAAGGCTACGTCGACATGTCGCGAGACCACGAACTAGACATGACGGCGAAGGCGGCTCTGCTGTTCGGCGATCCGCCCGGGGCCCTGCCGCTCCAGGTGCGCCTCTCCGAACCCGTCCGCGCCGGCCGCCGCAGGATGTCCGTCCCCGTCGAAGTGGCGATTCCGCTCGACGAGATCCAGCTCCTGCCCACCGGCGACGAGTGGCTGAGCGTGGTGGAGGTTCGGGTCACGGCGATGGACGAAGGCGGCAACCGCGCGGAGGTGTCCTTCGAGAGGGTCCCGATCTCCGGCCCCCAGGAGCCGCAGCCCGGCCAGATCTTCTACTACCAGACCGACCTGGAACTCCGGCGGCGCGAGCACTCCTACGTCATCACGGTCCACGACCCGCTGACCGGAACGAGCCTGACGTCGACGGGGACCGTCAGTCCGAACTAGGAGGCACCCGGCGTGCCTGTCGGCCGCGCCCCGCTCAGCCCAGCTTCCGGCGCAGCGCCTCCAGCACCCCGGGCGGCACGACGCCCGACAGGTTGCCGTCGAGGCTGCCGACCTCCTTGGTCAGCCGGCTCGAAAGGTAGATCCACTCGGGCGCCGGGAGCAGGAAGATCGTGTCGATGCCGGGAGCGAGGCGGCGGTTCATCAGGGTCATCGGCAGCTCGTAGTCGAAGTCGGCGCCGGAGCGGAGGCCGCGGACGACCGCGGTGGCGTTCCGTTCGCGGGCGTAGTCGACGAGGAGGCCGCTGAAGCTCTCGACCCGGCAATCGCCGGAATCGCCGACCAGGTCCCGTAGCAGATCGATCCGCTCCTCCACCGAGAACAGGGCCTGCTTCTGCTCGTTGTAGAGGACGGCGATGTAGAGCACGTCGAAGAGCCGGCGGGCGCGCTCGATCAGGTCGACGTGGCCGTTGTGGACCGGGTCGAAGGAACCCGGGAAGACCCCCACTCGCTGGGTTGCTGGCCGCTGGGTCACTGGCCGCTCCCGAGCTGATTCGAAAGGTCGATCGTGGTCACGTTGTGAGCGGCGTCGGTGAGCCGCAGGAGCAGCAGCCTGGCGCCGGACGGAGCCGTGATGGAGAGCGTCTCGCGCTGGCTGTCGAGGAGGCCGTCCTCGACCCGGACGGAACGCCACTCGCCCGCGTCGACGCTGAGCACCGCCTCGCGTAGCGGGCTCCAGGCGTCCTCGACCACCGCGGTCACCCGGTCGCCGTCGCGGGTAGCGGAGACGAGGCGGGCCGGGCTGTGGTCGACGACCACCGCGGCCGATATCTCCTCCGCCTCCAGCGCCTCGCCAGTGACGTTGTCGAGCCGGTCGCTGGCTTCCACCCGGAAGCGGTAGACGCCGTCCGGCAGCACAGTGGCATCGAAGCTGAAGAACGCTGCCTTCAGGTCGTCCGCCACTTCCAGCCACAGTGCCTCCGGATCGCCCGCCTCTTTCCCGGAAGCAGCCAGTTCCGCCTCGCCGGCGAACGAGAGCCGGTACCGGAGACGGTCCTTGTTCGGATCCTCGGCCTCCCAGCGCAGGGTCCGGTAACCGAGCTTCCAGAGGGTCTTGGTGGAGCCTCTCTGGGTCTGCGCCGGATCGCCGACGACGGTGAAGATGCGGTCGCGGTTCGGGTGCGCCGGTTCGTAGACCTGGTTCGAGGGGTTGAAGTTCGTCGGCACCAGGATCGTGCCCGCGGGCAGGACCTCCAGCTTCTTGATCTCCGGCTTGCGGTTGTGCTGGCGGTAGGTGACCTCGACCGCGACGACCTCGGGGGTCCGGTCACCGCTGCCGCGAAGTTCGGCCCGCCACTGCAGGTACCGGCCCGGCGGCAGGTCGAAGAGCGGCGCCTCCCGCGCCACGGAGGCCGTTGTCCACCCGGACCAGGTCTCGTCCGGCGTCGAGCTCATGCCGCTGCGGGCGGAGAGCGCGACCTCGACTCCGTCGCCGGCGCGTCCGCGCCAGCGGATCGAGCCGAAGCTCGCCACGGACGACGCGTCGAGCGGCTTGGCGGTGACCGTGCCCCGCTCCGCCAGCCCGGCGGACCCGCCGCCGACGAAGCCGTAGACGGCCGCCGCGTTCGTGCTCGCGAAGACGGGGCCCGTGGGCCCCTCCGCGAGTCCGACGATCTGGCCCTGGTCGAGGTCCTTCTCGAGCACCATCTGCTCGTTCTGGTAGCTGAACAGCTTGCCCTCCTGGCCCGTGGCGACCCAAAGCCTGCCCTGCTGGTAGCTCAGGGCGTACACCGTTTCGGCCTCGAACTTCCAGATCGACTCGACCGAGCCGCTCCCATCGATCCGCAGCACCTCGGAACGAGGTCCCTTGAACGAGGCGGCGCGGCTGCCGACCGAGATCGCCCCCGCCTGGGCCGTGACCTGGGTCGTCTGGTCGTTCGATTCCGTCGAACTGCCGCCGTTGCCGCCGGTACGGCTGGTGGCCCCGCTCGACGAGCTGCTCGAGGAGGAGCGCCGCGCGCTGCTCAGGTCGACGAAACTCGCTTCCGAAGCCAGAGCGGTCGCGTAGAAAGCGCCTTCCTCACCCGGAACGATCGCCAGCACCTCAGGCCCGGCCGCGTCGTAGAGAGTGCGGGCCGCTCCCCCGGCGTCGATCTCGAGCAGGAGGCCCTCGCCCGCGGTGCCGGCGAACACCGTGCCGTCCGCGCGCCGGGCGAGCGAGCGGATGTGCAGATCCGTGCTGTCGTAGAGCAGCGTCGACTCGCCGCTTCCCAGGTCGACACGATGGAGCTTGCCCTCCGGGCCCGTGCCCACCAGCAGACCGCCGTCACCGTCGCCCAGGAGCGCCCAGATGTACTTCGCCTCCGGGTCGAAGACGACCTCGACTTCGCCGTCCGGGCGCTTGCGGTACACCTTGCCGTCAGGCGACGACCCGGCGTAGACGACGCCGTCGCCATCGACCCAGACCGCGAAGATCTCCGGTTCCTCGGCCGCGAAGAGTTCCGCCACCGAGCCGGTGTCGGTACCGGCGCTGATCTCGAGCACCTTGCCCGAGTTGCCGGTCCCGGCCGCGAAGCGGCCGTTCGCGCCGGCGAAGGAGAACAGGAAGGGCTCGGAAAGGGTGGCGAACTGCTCCGCGCGCTGGGCGAGCCTCAGAACGCCCAGGCGATCGACGCTGACGTCGACGAGTTCGCCGGCAAGGAAGGTAGCCTGACTCTCGGCGCGCCAGATCTGGACCTCCGAGGCGGCCGCGGTCCCGGCGCCGGCGAGCAGCAGCGTCGCGGCCGCGGCTAGGGCCGCGGCGGTGCGGTGTCGGCTCCTCACGGCGTCGTACCTGGCAGGATCTGGAGGTCGATCCGGAACAGACCGTCGAGCGGCGTGCCGAGATCGCGACCGTCTTCGCTGACGATCGCCAGGTTCAGGGCCCGCGGCTCCCCCTGCAGCGGCGACGCCTGCCAGATCGACCGCACGGTGGCCGGCAGGTCCGGCATCGGCCGACCTTCTACGATCAGACCGCGCGCCGGCACGACGCCGAGCGCCGCAAGCCGGCTCTGGGACTTGAAGGACCGCAGCAGCTTCAGTTCGTCCTCGAGAGAGGAGGCCTTGCCTGGCTGGAGCTGGAGCCGGGCGGCATCGATGCTGACGCCGTCGCCGACGAACAGGTAGTAGCGGCCCGGGCGGCGGTCCTCGGGCACCACCACGTCCAGCGTCTCCTGGAAGCGGTCGCCGCGGTGCCGGCGCAGGTCGAAGACGACCTGGACCGTATCGCCCGCGCGGACCCGGCTGGACGATGCCTGGGCCCGCTCGATCGTGATCGTGCGCGGAGCGTGGCCCTGCCGCAGCGTCAGGTCGATGCCCTCGACCTCCACCGCCTCGTAGTCCGAGTGGACGAGGGCGCCCACCAGGGCGATGAGGTAGAAGGCGGCGCGGGTGCCGGGGTTCGAGCCGTCGAAGACCTGGCGCAGCGGCACGTCGGCGTGGCCTCGCAGCCGCAAAACGCCGGTCATGTCGAGGCTGCTCTCGCCGGCGCCGTACGAGGCCGAATCGAGCGCCTGCATGGTCGGGATGCCGACCAGCGACGGCAACATGATGGGCAGGTCGGCGAGCCGGAGGTCGAAACGGCGAGACTCCCCGTTCGGGGTCTCGACGTCGATCGTCATCGGGATCGTCCGGGCCTCGGCGCCGAGCGTGCCCCGGAGCCCGGCGAAGCGGTCCTGGTCGAAGGCGCCGACCACCGGACCGATGTTGCTCAGCCGGGTCGAGCTGTTGAGCCGGGGGACAACGCCGACCACCTCGACCGTCGCCATCGGCACCCCCAGGGGCCCCACACCGAGATAAGGGTGGCCCATGGCCAGCACTTCACCATCCTCCACCCGGGTCACCGTGCCGCCGACGGCGAGCTTCAGGTCGCCGTCGATCAGGACGCCCGCGACCGCGCTGCCCGCGCCGAGCTCGGGTGCGTCGGAGGCCTCGGCGCGCCCGGCGGGAGCGGCGGCGAGCATCCGACGGACGGGCTCGCCGAATCCCAGCGTGGCGATCGATGCGCCGCGGCCGCCCCAGTCGGCCGGCGCCAACAGAGCTCCGAGCTGATCGGTCACGACTTCGCTGACCGCCTTGGCCACATCCTCCGGCGGTTCGAGAATCTGCCGCACCGAGCGCTCGAACGGCGCGGCCGCGCCAGGAGCGGACAGACCGAGTGAGCCGCCGGCCGCTTCGCCCGGGTCGAGCGCACTCAACTGCCGCATCGCGGCGATCGGCGTGATCAGCGCCAGAGCCTCGCTCGTGAACGCCCAGGAGTAGGCCACGGCGCCGGCCAGACGGTCGTCGATGTAGACCGGGCTGCCGCTCATTCCAGCCACGACGCCCGACTCCTCAAGCCCCTTGCCGCTCAGCCGGGCGACGATGAAGCTTGTACCGGGGTCCATCTCGCGCAGGACGCCGACGACCTCGACCCCGAAGCGTTCCGGCTCGCTGCCCGCGAACACGGACAAGCCGTAGCCCGTCTGGCCGCGCGAGACTTCGTCGACCCCGATCTCGTCGCCGGCCAGGTCGACCGCGGGCGCCCCGTCCGTACGCGAAGCGGCCACGGTTTCCTGAGCCGCCGCCGGCGCCGCCTGGGTGAAGGCCCAAGCGCAGAGGAGCGCGACGAGGGAGACGGCGGATCGGCTCACGGTCTTTGAGTCTTGGACCTGACGACTGCGCGGGCCGCGGAATCAGAACTCGAAGCGCCCGCGGCGCAACACCCGCAAACCGGCGGAACTCCAAGATACCACGGTGGATGCCAGCCCCCCGGGGGTCTGCTCGCCGCCTATCACCAGTGCGCCGGAGTCGCCGAGGATCGGTTCGAGGTCCGCCAGGCCACACGCGGGCGGGTCGCCGCTCCGGTTCGCACTGGTCGCGGTGAGCGGATGACCGAGAGCCTGCAGGAGTGCACGGAGCCGGTCATGGTCCGGCACCCGCACCGCCAAAGTGTCTCCCCCGGCAGCCGCCGGAACCGACACGCCGGAGCGTAGCGACGCAACCACCGTGAGCGAGGCCGGCCAGTGTGCCTCGGCCATCCGAATCGCGTCATTCCGTTCAACGCCGAGGTCGATGGCCTGTTCAAGGTTGGCGGCCACGACCGGCAGTGGTTTCCCGCGCTCTCGCTCCTTGAGCCGGTAGATCGCTTCAACTCCTGCTATCGAGCTTGGATCGACGGCCAGGCCGTAGGAGGACTCAGTCGGGATCGCCAGGATCCGCCCTTCGGAGAGGGCCGTTCTCACCTCGCTCAGGTCGCCGTCCCAGGGCCATACGTCGAGCATGGCCGGTGAGCCTAGCGACTTGCACTCCGAATGCCGGCCAGCACCCTGGTGGCGCGTCCCGCGCCGCCAGCGTCACAGTCCGAGCGCCCGTCTTCGGGCGGTCGGATGTCAGGCCGGCGCACCGGCAATGGACCGCCTACACCGCCGATCCCGCCGCGAGCAGTTCGGCGGCCGCCGAGCGGGAGGCGTCCGTGACTTCTTCTCCGGCGAGCATGCGGGCGACTTCTTCGATGCGGCGTTCGTGCTCAAGGCGGTGGACGTCGACTCGGGTCCGGCCGGCGTGGACCTCCTTCCTGACTTCGAGGTGGAGGTTGCCGCGGGACGCCACCTGGGGCAGGTGGGTCACCGCCAGGATCTGGCCGCCGGCGGCGAGGCGCTGGAGCTTGCGCCCGACGATCGCGGCCTCCGCGCCGCCGACGCCGGAGTCCACTTCGTCGAACACGAGGGTCGATCCCTCGGCCGGACCGCCGCCCCGAACCGCGGTCTGAAGCGCCAGGAACAGGCGCGCGAGTTCGCCGCCGGAAGCGACCCGGGACAGGGGCCGCGGATCCTCCCCCGGATTCGCGCTGAACCGGTAGTTGACCCGGTCGACGCCCTCGGCGTCGAAAGCGACCCGCTCGCCATCGACTTCGAGCGGGCTGCCGGCCCGAAGTTCCCGGGCGACCTCGACCTCGAACACCGCCCGTTCGAACGCCAGGTCCAGGAGATGACCGAGGACCTCACGCTCGAGAGCGCCGGCTTGCTCGCGCCGGGCGGCCGAGAGCGTCTCGGCCCGCCGGGCGTACTCGGAGAGGCGCGCGGCGGCCTCCTGCTCCACTTCCTCCCGGCGCACATCGGCCGTTTCCAGCTCGAGGAGCTCCTCCGACAGGCGGCGGCCGTGCTCCAGGACATCCGAGCTGCTACCGCCGTGCTTGCGGGTCAGACGCTCGATCACGCTCAACCGCTCCTCGATCTGGTTCAGACGAGCCGGGTCCGACTCGCAGCCAGCCGCCCGGGTCCGTAGCTCCTGGGAGACGTCGTTCACGGTCGCGCCGATCCCAGTCAGGATCTCGACCCAGGACTCGGCCTCCGGCTGCCAGCGCGAAATCTCCGAGAGCGCGTTTCCGGCCTGCGCGACTCGACCGTCAACCGCCAGTTCGTCCTCGCTGAGCAGCGCGATCGCCCGGTGGAGCGCACCCGCGATCGCCTCGGCGTGGCGGAGCACCTCGCGCTCGGCTCGCAGCTCTTCGTCCTCGCTGGGCAGCAGGCGCGCGGCGTCGATCTCCGCGGTCTGGAACTTGAGGAGGTCGATCCGTTCCTGGCGAAGCTGGTCGTCCATGGAGAGCCGCTCGAGCCGGTCGGCAGCCTCGCGGTACGCGACGTGGGCCTCGCGGCAGGACTCGACCAGTGCCGCCAGCGAGTCGCCGCCGGAGCGGTCGAGCCAGGCCCGCTGGAGATCGGCCGACAACATGCCGAGTTCGTCCCGCTGGCCGAAGATGCGGATCAGACCGTGGGCGACAGTCGAGAGCAGCCTCGCCGTGACCGGATGGTCGTTGACGAACACCCGGTTCCGTCCCTCCCGGGTGACCTCGCGGCGAACCAGGAGCTCGTCGCCGTCGGCCGGCACGCCGGCCTCTTCGAGCTGACCGCGCCAGACGGCGCCCGAGGGCTCGAAGACGCCGCTGACCGCCAGCGTGCCGGCGCCCGTGCGAATCATCTCCGAACTCGCGCGCCCCCCCGCGAGCAGCGAGAGCGAATCGACGACCAGGGACTTGCCCGCTCCCGTCTCGCCGGTGACAACGTTCAGCCCGGGCCCGAACTCGAGCTCCGCCCGTTCGATCACGGCCAGGTTCCGGACGTGCAGGGAGCGAAGCATGGCCGCCCCTACTCGTCGGGCACCAGTTCGCGGGCGCGTGCGGCCGCCTCGATGATCGCCTTGATCAGCGTCACGCGGAGGCCGCCCTCCTCCAGGCGCAGAATGCCGTCGACGGTGCAGCCCGCCGGCGTCGTCACCTCGTCCTTGAGCAGGGCCGGGTGCCGCTCCGTGTCGATCACCATCTTGCCGGCGCCGAGGCACGTCTGGGCCGCGAGTTCGATCGCCATCTTCCGCGGCAGCCCCGCCTTGACGCCGCCTTCGGCCAGCGCCTCGATCACGATGTAAAGGAACGCCGGGCCCGAAGCCGACAGCCCGGTGATCGCGTCCATGTGTTTCTCGTCGGCCACCACGGTGCGCCCGAGCGGCAGGAACAGGCGTTCCGCCTGCGCCACGTGGTCGGCGGACGCGAAACGGCCCGGCGACAGCGCGGTCATGCCGGCAGCGACCCGGCTCGGCGTGTTCGGCATCGCGCGCACAACCGGAACCTCGGCCGGCACCCGATCCTCGATGTAGGACGTCTTGACCGAAGCGAGGATCGAGACGAGGACCTGGCCCGGATGGAGCAGGTCGCCGATCTCCTGAAGCACAAGGTCCGCCGTCTGCGGCTTGACCGCCAGCAGAACGATGTCGCCGAACTCGGCGGCGCGGCGGTTGTCGACCGCGCCCTCGATCCCGAACCTCTCGCCCACGGCGGCGATCCGCTCCCTGTGCCCGGCGGTGGCAAAGATGGACTCCGCGGCGACGGCGCCGGCATCCAGCCAGCCGCCGATCAACGTCCGGCCCATCTCGCCCGCGCCGATCACGGCGACGCGGGTTTCGCCGCTCCGGGCAGCGTCCCTGTCGATACTCGCAGTCACCTTCTCGTCTCCCTCTGAGATGAACCGCGGAACTGGCGCGCCCGCGGAAGGCGACGATTCTGCCCTACTTAGCGGGCGGCGCTCGTCTGCCCTCGAATCAGGCGCAGGAGGAACGCCCGCGCCACATGGCCGGCGATGCTCGGGTTCTCGCGCAGCCGGCGCGTCGAGTACGCGTACCACTGCCGGCCGTAGGGCACGTAGATTCGCACGCGGTGCCCGGCCCTCGCCAGCCGGTCGCGACGCTCCTCGGTCACCCCGAGCAGCATCTGGAACTCGTAGCGGTCACCCGCCAGACCGCGGCGCTCGATCATCGCCGCCGATTCCCGCAGCAGGTAGTCGTCGTGGGTGGCGATGCCGACGTACGCGCCACGGTCGAACAGGGCCTCGAGGGCCGCCAGGAAGTTCCTGCGCACCCTGCCGTAATCCTGGATCGCCACGCTTGGCGGCTCGACGTAGATGCCCTTGCACAGACGCACGTTGGCGCCCTCGGGCAGCGCCGCGATGTCGGCGAGCGTGCGGTGCAGGTAGGCCTGGAGCACCACGCCGACCGCGTCGCCACCGGCGCCGGAACCTGTCGGTCCCCCGACCGCGGCACGCGTTCGCGAAGCGGCCACAGCCTCCCGATACAGGTCCAGCGTGGCCGTGGTGCAGGTGTGGTCCTCCATGTCGATTCGGACGAAGTTCCCGCGGGCTTCGGCCCGCATCACGAGCTCGAAGAGGTGATCGCGGCAGAGGGAGCGGGAGACCTTGAGGCCCAGGAGCGTGAGCTTGACCGACACGTTGCAGTCGAGACCGCGGTCGGCGAGCGCGTCGACCAGGTCGATGTAGAGGCCCGTTCCTTCGGCGGCGAGTTCCGGGCTGTCGATCTCTTCGCCCAGCAGCGCCAGGGTACCGGCGAGTCCGCGGCGGTTGAGCGCGGCGGCGCAGTCGAGGGCGTCCGCCGGCTCGTCGCCGGCCACGTAGGGCGCGGCCGCCCAGCGCACCAGCGGCGGCGGCATCAGCGGCAGGGACCAGCCGACCACCCGTGAGAAGACGGTCACGGGGTCTCCATCAGGGGCGGGCGACGTGCTCGTGAGCGTGATAGCTGCTGCGCACGAGCGGACCCGATTCGCAGTGGCTATAGCCCAGGCAGAGAGCGAAGCCGCGCAGGCGGGCGAACTCGTCCGGATGCACGTAGCGGTCGACCGGCAGGTGGTCGCGGGACGGCTGCAGATACTGACCGATGGTCAGGATCTCGGTTCCCGCTGACCGGATGTCCCGGATCGTCGCTTCGAGCTCGGCCGTCGTCTCGCCGAGGCCGACCATCAGACCGGTCTTCACCCTGCCCTCGTAGCCGCCACTGTCGCGCCTCGCCGCCGCCTCCGCCAGCAGCGCCAGGCTTCGCTCGTAGCTGCTGCCGGGCCGCGCCTGCCGGTACAGCCGGGGAACGGTCTCCATGTTGTGCGAAAAGACCTCGGGGCGCTCGGCGAGCACGATGTCGAGCGCATCCTCCACGCCCCGAAAGTCTGGGGTCAACACCTCGACCGCGGCCTCCGGAAGCTGGTCCCGGATCGCACGGATCGTGTCAGCGAAGTGCCCGGCGCCGCCGTCCGGAAGGTCGTCCCGATCCACCGAGGTGACGACGACATGCCGGAGGCCCATGGCGGTTGCGGCTTCCGCCACCCGGGCCGGCTCGCCCGCGTCGACACCGGCCGCAGGCCGGCCGGTGTGGACGGCGCAGAACCCGCAGCGGCGCGTGCAGGTGTCGCCCAGGATCATGAAGGTGGCCGTTCCGTGCTCGCCCCAACACTCGTAGATGTTGGGACAGCGGGCCTCCTCGCACACCGTGTTCAGGTTCAGCCCTTCCATCAGCCGGCGGACACGCTGGTAGGGCTCCGGCGTACTCAGCCGGATGCGGAGCCAGTCCGGCCTGGGCAAACGGGACGCGCCGGCCGAACCGTGCCGGACGCCGATGGCGACGAGTTGGTCCATGTGGGTTTACGACTCGGGCGGCCGAGCCTCCCGTAACCGCGTGTCACCATGGATCCTAGCGTTGCGCAGCGCCGGCCCGAAGCCCATCTCGGCGGGTTCCGCAGAGACGAGACGACGCTCGAAAACCTGCGCGAAGTTCTCCGCGCAACACCAGGCGACGTCCTCCAGACCGGGCCGGCGGCCCGTGAGTTCCTCGATCGAGGTCATCACACCGGCATCGAAGCCGCACGAGAGGATGCCGGCGAAGTCGTCCAGGTCGGTGCAGACATTGAGTGCAAAGCCGTGCGTGGTGACCCAGCGCCGAAGATGGATGCCGATCGAGGCGATCTTTCGGCTACCGACCCAGACGCCGATACGCTCCCGTTGCTCGCCGCCCACGGCAGCGACGCCGAACGCCGCAAGCGTCCTGACCAGCACCTCCTGCAGGTCGCGGACGTAGGCGCGGACGTTGCGGCGGTCGGGCCGGAGATCCATGACCGGGTAGCCCACGAGCTGGCCGGGACCGTGATACGTGGCTCGGCCCCCGCGGTCGCATTCGGCGACGGCGATTCCACGCTGCTCGAGCCACTCCGGCGCCGCCAGCACATCGTCGCGGTCGCAGTTCCGGCCCACCGTGTAAGTCGGCGGATGCTCGAGCAGGAGCAACGTGTCGGCCGCATCGGAGTCGGCGTCCAGGATGGACTGCCGGACCCGGTGCTGCAACTCGACGCCGGCCTCGTAGCCCACGCGTCCCAGATAGACCGAGCGGATCGTTGCAGCGTTGCCCAGTTCCATCGTCGGTCAGCTCCTTCCTGTCCAGTAGTGTTCCAGATCGTGCCGTTGGAGACCGAGAAACCGCATGCATCCCGGTCCAAAGGCAGCGGCCACCGGGACCGCGGTTGCCGAATTGGTCTCGTGCTCACCGGCGGCGGCGCGCGGGCGGCCTACCAGGTCGGGCTGGTCCGGCACCTGGCGAAGCGGCTGCCTGAGTTTCACTTCGACGTGCTGACCGGTGTTTCGGCGGGCGCGATCAACGCTTCCTTCCTCGCCTCCCATCAGGGCAGCGCAGCCGAGGCAACGGAAGAACTGAGCCGGATCTGGCTTGAGCTGACGCCCGATCACGTGTTCCGGGACGATGGCTGGTCGCTGGGCGGCATGGTCGTCCGCTGGCTGCTGAACCTGGCTTCGGGTGGTCTGCGTTACCGGCCCGAGGTTCGCGGTCTGGTGGACACGTCGCCGCTGGGCGGGCACCTTGGCGAGGTGCTCGGCGCCGACTCAGGCAATGGCCACGTTCTGCCGGGAATCGCGAAGAACCTGGACCGCGGCCGTCTGGACGCGGTCGCCGTGACCACCGTCGAGTGGTCGACGGGGCAGACGGTCACCTGGGTTCAGGGCCGCGACATCGAGACCTGGGAACGGCCGAAGCGCCGCTCGGAGCGGGCGCGGCTGACGCTCGACCACGTGCTCGCCTCCGCCTCACTGCCGCTGATCTTTCCGGCGGTACGGATCGGCGACGCCTGGCATGGCGACGGCGGCGTCCGCCTGACCTCACCGCTGTCCCCGGCCCTGCACCTGGGCTGCGACCGCCTGATCGCAGTGTCCACGCGTCACGAGCCTCTGGCGCCCAGGACGGCTGCCGCCGCCTACCCGCCGCCGGCCCAGTTCGCGGGCGTGCTCCTCAACGCCGTGTTCCTGGACCAGCTCGACCAGGACGCGAACCGGATGGAACTCGTGAACGGCCTGCTGGCCCGGATGCCGGAGTCCGAACGAGGTTCGCTCCGCCTCGTCGACTTCGTGCTGCTGCGGCCCTCCGAGGACCTGGGGCAGCTCGCCGGCCGCTTCGAGCCCCGGCTGCCCAAGGCGTTCCGTTTCATGACCCGCGGTCTCGGCACCCGCGACACGAAGAGCCCCGACCTGCTGAGTCTGTTGATGTTCCAGCCCGACTACATCCGGGCTCTGATCCAGGTGGGCGAAAAGGACGCCGAAGCGCGTCACGAGGAGATCGCGGACCTGCTGGACGGATCGCCTACGCGATCGTGAGGTCCTCGCAGAGGTAGACGTCCTGGATGTGGTTCAGGAGTTCGACGCCCTCCGCCATCGGCCGTTGGAACGCCTTGCGGCCGGAGATCAGTCCCTGGCCGCCGGCGCGGCGGTTGATCACAGCAGTCCGGACAGCGGCCGCCAGGTCGCCGGCGCCCCCTGACGAACCGCCGGAGTTGATCAGACCGACCCGGCCCATGTAGCAGTTCGCGACCTGCCAACGCACCAGGTCGACGGGGTGGTCGGACACCAGGTCACTGTAGACGAGGTCATGGGTCTTGCCGAAGCCGACCGCCGGGTAGCCGCCGTTCTTGGTCGCCTGCTTCTGCTTGACGATGTCCGCCTCGATCGTCACGCCGATGTGGTTCGCCTGCCCGGTGAGATCCGCCGAGTCGTGGTAGTCGACGCCGTCGACGACGAACGCGCTGTTGCGGAGGTAGCACCAGAGAATGCAGGCCATGCCGAGTTCGTGTGCCTGCTGGAAGCACTCGGCGATCTCGACCAGTTCCTCGCGGCACACGTCGGCGCCGAAGTACACCGTGGCGCCCACCGCCGTGGCGCCGAGATCCCAGGCCTGCTCGACCTGCGAGAAGAGGACCTGGTGGTAGGTATGCGGGTACGTCAGGCTCTCGTTGTGGTTGAGCTTGACGATGAAGGGGATCCGGTGCGCGTAGCGGCGACCGATGCTACCCAGCACGCCCAGGGTCGAGGCGACGCCGTTGCAACCGCCCTCGATCGCCAGCCGAATGATGTTCTCGGGATCGAAGTAGATCGGGTTCGGAGCGAACGAAGCAGCTCCCGAGTGCTCGATGCCCTGGTCCACGGGAAGGATCGACACGTAGCCGGTACCGCCGAGACGGCCGTGGCCGAGCAGACGTTCCAGGCTCGCCAGGGTGCGGTTGTTCCGGTCGGAGGGACCGAACGCCCGGTCGACGATGTCGGGCCCCGGCACCGTCAGGTGGTCCTTCGGGATTCCCCTGCAGACGTGTCCGAGGAGGCTCTCCGCCTCACTGCCCAGCAGCTCTTCGATGCGCGCGATATCGGCCATGTTCTCCCCTGGTTCAGGAACCCGGCGGGTCGGATCCGGGGGCATTGTAGCGTCGCCTGAGCGTGCGCTGGGAACGTCAGTTCAAGCTGGCAGCGACCGGCGCCTCCCGCACCGCTTCCGGGCGTTCCAGCACCTCCAGAAGCTTGAGCAGCACGTCGAGGGCCGGCCCCCACAAGCGGTGCCGCCCGAGGTGGTAGACGGCGAGCGGCACCTGCTGCCCCTCGATCTCGAACGCCCGTTCCTCCACCAGCCGGGGGTGCCGGAGCGCGGAGAGCGGGAGGCGAACGCCCGGCGCCTCCGTGTTGCTGCCGTCGTCCTCGGGAGACGGAACCGCGACCACGCATGCCCGCATCCTGAAGCCGCCACTGCCCCCGACCTCGTCCAGCTCGCCGAGCCGCAGGATTCGCGACGGGTCGACACCGAGACCGACGCTGCCGAGCCGCGCCACGGTCGGCCACGGGTCGTCGCCCTCGAAGGCGGCCGCCGGGAAACTGAGCGGAGGCGACTCGTTCGGCTCTTCCCGCAACACCGTCCAGAGTTCGGCCGACTCGACGTACAGAGGCACAACGACCGCGACGCCGGTGCCTTCGCCATCCGGCGCCGCGGGCAGCCGCCTCGACCCCTCGAGCCGGCCTTGAATCTGGAGGATCCAGCTCACGGCACCGACCCTATCCCCAGCACGTGCTTCGACGCCGGATCGTCGCCTCCGTCCAGAGTCAGACCCAGTCGAAACAGGTCGACGGACCCGTTCGACCACCACATCCGGTGGCGCGCTTCGGGTGCGTCCAGGAGCAGGCGCACCGACCTTCGGCCCGATGGAAGAGGCCTGCTCTCCTCGACTTCGGCGCCCACGACCTCCAGGGCCGGGCCCTCCCGCTCCAGGAGAATCCGGAGCCGCGGCCGGCTCCCCTCGTCGTCCGTCTCCCGGCTGGCGGGCGCGGCCGGTTCCCACGCGACGAGAAACTCCGCCGACCCGCCTTCGACCAGGAGTCCCGACTCACCGAACGAAGTGATCCTGCCCGCAACGGGCCGCAGCCAGACGCCATCGGCGAACAGGTCCGCCGGTTCTCCGGCCCGCGGACGCTGGCCGGTCTCCACCGGCAGGAAACGGTGCAGTGCACCCTCGGGCGCCGGGGACGGCCCGAACGCCGCGGCGGGCCGCAGCCAGAGCGGGTACAGGAAGAGAGCCGAAGAGGCGGCGACCGCGGCGATCCTCGCCAGCCGCAGCCGGTCGGCGAGGAACCAGAACATCGGAAGAACGGCGCCGATCCCGCCGGGGCCGCAAAGCACCGACTCATCGCCGAGGTCGAACGGGAAGAGAACAACGCGCGCGGCGACCGAGGCGATCCCGCCAAGGAGGAGCGCCCGCCGCCAACCGGCGACGAACAGGCCCGAGAGCGCCGCCCACACCAGGGGTGCACAGTACGGCGCGATTCCGATCGTCCGGCCGGCGACCGCATGGAAGAGGGTCTCGGAGTCCACAGCCAGGACGGCCCCCAGGTCCGGCGCGGGACGAAGCGGCAGCGATCGCGCGGATGCCGGGTCGAGGCTCCACTCCTCCGCTTCGAAGTCGACCGCCGGGAAGCCGGTCGAGGGATCGAAGACGGCGCGCTCCACCGCCGCGAAGCCGCCGCGCGCCAGAGCCGAGACGCCGAGAGACGCGCCCGCGGTCAGCACCGCCGTCATGGCGAGGGCGAGGAAGGCGGCTCCCCGTCGCGGCTGAAGCAGCGCCAGGCAGGCGGCCGCCGCCAGGGCCGGCAACAGGCTCAGGCCGTCGGCGGAGGCGACCGTCGCGAGGGCGAGCAGGAAACCGACGAGAGACCAGCGAAGCGCTGCGCCTCGAAGCGGTCGCCGGCCTGAAGCCGGCATCACATGAACGACGAGCGTCCATGCCAAAGCCGATGCGGCGAGGCGGAACGTCCCCGGCGATGGCAGCGGCAACAGGGTGAAGGCCGTCGTGCCAGCGACGAAGACGGCGATCCAGGCCGGCGCCCAGGGACCGATGCGACGCTCGAGCACCAGGGCCGAGCCGGCCGCGGCAACCGCCAGCAGCAGCCAGTTCAGCAGCGGCGGCCCCCACCGCGGAGAGATGCGGACGAACGGCGCCGCCAGCAAGGCGTAGGCAGGCGGCCGCGCGAAACCGATGCGGGCGCCGCCGGAGCTGCTTTCCAGAGCGATCGCGGCAGGCTCTCCCCCGAGGAGGCGGACGTAGCGGTCGTAGTCCACGCGCCCGTAGGTCAGGTCGCCATCCCAGGCCAGACTCAGCGCCGCCATACGGAACGTGATTTCCCGCTCCCCGGCGCCGACGGCATCCGACCGTACCGCGGACGCGAGCAGGGCGAGCAGCAGTCCGGCGAGCAGAAGCCAGGACCACCGCCGCCCGACCGTGCCGTGGATCACAGTGCGCGGTCGAAGGCGGTTGCGCCGCAGAGAGTCATCGAACCGCCGCCGAAGAGGTGCGGCTCGAACCGGAGCCGGGCCCGGCCGATCGGTCGCCGGAGCTTGAGGGGGATCCGGCACGAGTCGCCCGGCGGCAGGTCCCGCGGCAGCGGAATCCAGGGCCTGCCCCGGAACAGGTCCCGCCCACCGCTCCAGAGCTGGGGCTCGAGCACGACGCCGCCGTCCTGGTTGTGGCCCGAGAGCCAGGTGGCGAAGCCCGTGTTCGCGACGACGAGTTCGATCGAACGACGCTCGCCATCCGGCCAGGGCGGGTCGCAGCCCTCCACCTCGATCCGCCCCGGCAACCAGCCCCAGGTCAAGGAGGTGGGGGATGGCGGCTGCGGCGGCCGTGGCGCCGGCCGCTCTCCGACCGGAGCGCGCGACCACTCGTCCAGAGCCTCGAAGACCGCCCGCGCCACCGACGCCGGCCGGTGCTCGCGCTCGATGAAGGCCCGCGCCGCGGCGCCCATCCCGGCGAGCCGGTCCGGCGCGGCGAGAAGACCCCGCAGCAGGAACGCGAGCGCGCCGGCCTCAGCGCCCGGATCGTCCTTGAGCGGAGCCTTGATCACGATGTCGTTCGGCAGTTCAACGAACTGGGCGTAGTCGGAGACCACCGCGGCCCGGCCCAGCGCGAGGATGCGAAGCAGCGAGGCCGAGGTTTCGCCCGCGCTCGGGTAGCGCAGGTTGAGGCACAGATCGCAGGCGGCGATGGCCGTCGGGAACGTCGCCGTGTCTAGAAAGCCGGCCATCGTGACCCGATCCTGGACCCCCAGGTCCCGGGCCAGGGCGTCGAGATCGAGTTCCGGCGCGACATCTCCCACTACCAGCGCATACGCCTGCTCCATCCCCGGCTCGGCGAGAACGCGCAGCAGCACGTCCGTGCGTTTGATCGGCGTCTGGAAGCCGAAAGAGCCAATCAGGACCGCCGAGCGAGGAACGCCGGCTCGCCGCCGCCAGACCGCCGCCTGCTCGGGCCCGGGTAGAGCGGGCGCCGGCATCGGCATCGGCACCCGGCGCATCGGCGGCAGCCGGCCCCCGGCCCGCCCCGACTCCTGGCCCAGCTCCTCCTCAAGGAACCGGAGACCCCAATCGCTATGCGTCAGGAGGCCCCGCTGCCGGAGCAACAGGGAGCGGTGCGCCGGCATCTCGAACAGCCGCGCCCGGCCGTGGCCACCCCAACGGATCGACAGCGCCGCGGCCGCGCCCTCCCAGCCGTGCTCCTCGCCGAGGCCGCTGACGTAGGCATCGAGATCCCCGGAGGCCAGGGTCGACTCGACCAGCAGGTGGTGCAGGCGCAGGTCGTGCACGGTCACGACCCCCGGAAAATCCAGGGCGAGCCGGCGGACGCCCTCGTGGTAGACGTTGTTGCCCATCTGGTAGAAGGGCAGGCGTACGGTCGGGTCGAGCGCCGCGGCGTCGACCACCTGGTATCGGTCCAGGACGTGGGACGCGATCTCCTGCCCAGGCAGGCGGACCAGGCGCAGGTCGCACAGCGGTGCGAGTTCGTCGAGCAGGTCGACGCTGTAGTCCGCGATCCCCGACCTGACCGGAGGCAGCGGCGACACGAAGTCGACTGCGGGGGCGCTGCTAGGACTGGTCGGCATCGGGAGTTTCGAGCTGCTGGCCCAACCAGGCGTCGATGAACGGATCGAGGTCGCCGTCGAGCACCTTCTCCACCGCCGACAACTCGAGCCTGGTCCGGTGGTCCTTGACCATGCGGTACGGGTGCAGCACATAGCTGCGGATCTGGGAACCGAAGCCGATCTCCATCTTCTGGCCCTCGCGTTCCGCCTGTTCCTCGCGTCGCTTCTGCACTTCCCTGTCGTAGAGCCTCGCCTTCAGGATCTTCATCGCCATCGAGCGGTTCTTGATCTGGCTGCGCTCGTTCTGGCAACTGACGACGATGCCGGTGGGCATATGCGTGATCCGCACCGCGGAGTCCGTCACGTTCACGTGCTGGCCGCCGGCCCCGGACGATCGGAAGGTGTCGATCCGGATGTCCTTGTCCTCGACCTCGATGTCGATGTCGTCTTCGACTTCGGGGTACGCGTAGACGGAAGCAAACGACGTGTGGCGCCGCTTCGCCGCGTCGAAGGGCGAGATGCGCACCAGCCGATGGACACCGCTTTCGCCGCGCAAACGGCCGAAGGCGTACTCGCCCCGAACCGCCACGGTCGCGCTCTTGAGCCCCGCCTCTTCGCCGTCCAGTCGCTCCAGCAGCTTGACGTCGAAGCCGCTCTGCTCGGCCCATCGCAGGTACATCCGCAGGAGGATCTCGGCCCAGTCCTGGGAATCCGTACCCCCCTCCCCGGGATGAATGGCGAGCAGGGCGCTGCGGTCGTCGTCTTCCCCCGAGAGCTTGAGTTCCAGGTCGAGCGCCGTCGATTCACGCCCAACCCGGTCGATAAAGGAACCGAGTTCGGCGTCGTCCTCGGCGCCCAGGGCCTCCTCAGCCAGCAGTTCGAGCCAGGCCTCGATCTCGTCCCGGTCGGCGTTCAGCCGTTCCAGAGTCTTCCGCCGCCGTTCGAGAGCGCGGCGACGGCGCAGCAGCGGCGCGCTCTTCCTCGGCGCGTCCCAGAAGCCCGGCTGCTGCATCTCGTGATCGAGTGCCGCAAGCTGCTCCTCGAGCTCCGCCGGGTCAAAGATACCTCCGAAGGCCGTCCAGACGGTTCTTCAGATCGGAGAGCGAGCGGTTCGCGTCAGCGGCAATCATCGGCGCAGTATGGCAAAGCCTGCGAGCGCCACGCAAAGCAGAGGCACGAGCAGCGGCGCGCGGGCGAAGGGAGTCATGCCGCCAAGCGGAACGACCTGGGCCCTCATGACCATCGCCTCGTCGATCGGTGAGTCGGCCAGCACCCGTCCCCGCCGGTCGATCACGGCCGAGATGCCGGTGATCGCGGCCCGGACGAGCGGCCGTCCGTTCTCGGCCGCGCGGAAACGGGCGGGTCGCAGGTGCTGGTGGGGCGCCCACGTTCGGCCGTACCAGGAGTCGTTCGTGATCGTGACGAGGAGGTTCGCTCCGCGCCGCACGCGGGCCGCAACCTGCTCCGGGAAGACGATCTCGAAGCAGATCGACACTCCCAGCACGGCGCCGTCCGCGTCGAGGAGGCGAACCTCGTCGCCGGGCGAGAAACCCCCGGCCTGGCGCGCCAACTGGCGTACCGCCGGCAGATGGCGGCCGAACGGCACGTACTCGCCGAAGGGAACGAGGTGCATCTTGTCGTAGGTCTGGCGCCGGGCGCGGCCCGAACCGGGCGTCAACAGATAGGCCGCGTTGAACGCCCGCTCCTCCGGGGCCGACCGGTCCCAGCGCGCGCTGTTGAGCAGCAGGGAGCAGCCACCCGCGATGACTTCCTCGAGATCGCCGGCGAAGGCGCCGTCCCGTTCCACCTGGTACGGCCAGCCGGCGCTCTCGGGCCAGACGACGAGTCGCCCGGGTTCGCAGGCCTCGCGGCTGAGCGCGAAGAGCCGCTCCTGATTCGAGGCGAGGTCGGCGAACTGGTCGTCCGGTCCTCCGTCGACCATTGCCGCGGTCGCCATGTGGATGTTGGGCTGCACCACCGCCACGTCGAGGCGGCGCTCGTTCCCGGGCGGCCGATCCAGGTTGGTCCAACGCGCGATCGAGAGGATGGCCGCGACCGCGACCAGAGCCGCTGCCGCCCCGCGGCGCCTCTCCCGGTCAACGAGGAGAAACAGGGCGAAACCGGTGGCGGCGACCAGGAACGAGAGGCCCCAACTTCCGATCCAGCGGGTCGCGTCGAGAGCCCCGGGAACGTCCACCCAGGCGTAGGCGAGCAGGTTCCACGGGAACCCTGAGGGGCCGAGCCCGCGAACCCACTCCAGAGCGACCCAGACCGCCGGCGCGAGCAGGAGGGACAGCGCATCGCCGCGAGCGAGCAGCCGGCCCGCGAGCCAGCAGAACAGGCCGTGGTAGAGCCCCAGGTAGATCGCCAGCAGACCCAGGAGCAGCGCCGACGCGAAGCCGGGCAGACCACCGTAGATCTCCAGCGTGCTGGCGATCCACGGTACCGCGACCAGCCACGCCACCAAGCCATGCAACCACCCCAGCAACAGGCGGCGCAATGAACCCGGGTGGCGCGTCCGCGCGCCACCCGCGTACGGGTTCCGACGACCGGCCGCGGGCGGCGGAACGGAACCGCCCGGTACGGCGGCGATGGCGAACACGGGCACCGCCGCGGCGAGCGGCAACAGCAACCCGGGCCGCTGATCGAAGCAGTACGCCCACCAGACCCCACCGCCCGCACTCAGGGCGAGTTGAAACCAGAGCGACCGGAACAGCAACCGCCGCCCGTTCCGCGGAGTTCCCCGCGGGCCGACCGGGCGGGCGTTCAGTTGTTCGGCGTGATCCAGGTCTCGAGTCCGTACTGTTTCGCGAGCTGCTCCGCGGCGGCCCCGGCGGCGGCCTGGTCCTCGAACGGCCCGACCCGTACACGCTGCATCACCTGACCGTCCAGCGTCTGCGGCGACAGGAAGGCGCGGTGGCCGTCGGCCCGCAGCTTCTGCTCGACCGAAGCCGCCTGCTGGGCATCGGCACTCGAGAACACCTGGACCACCAGGGCGGCACCCACGGCCTGGCTCGGCGCGTCGGCCGCGGCAGCGGCACCGCCGGCGCCGGCTTCTTCATCGCCGGCCACGCCGAAGAAACGGACGACCTCGGCGGGCTCCGGTTCCGTCGCGGCGGCAGGCGGTTCAACCACGGACAGGGCCGGTTCGGAGGCGGGCGCCTCCTCCTCCTGAACTCCGGCGAGGTCTGTGGCTTTCGACTGACCCCACCAGACTCCCGCCGCGAAGGCGCCCACTACCGCCAGAACCAGAAGTGCTACGAACGCGGCAATCTGGGTGTTGCTGAGGGTGACCTCATACGCTTCGTAGGCTTCGCGGCTCACTCTTCGGGTTCTTGCCGCGATGGGCCCAGGAAGCTCCCGAAGGCCCTCAACAGCTCAAGCGGCAACGGGAAGAGAATGGTCGAGTTCCGTTCCGTGGCGATGTCCGAGAGCGTCTGCAGGTAACGCAACTGGAGCGTGACCGGATTCGCGCTGATCGCGTTGGCCGCCTGGGCGAGGGACTCGGAGGCCTGGAGCTCGCCGCTGGCGTGAATCACCTTGGCGCGCTTTTCGCGCTCCGCCTCGGCCTGCTTGGCCATCGCGCGCTGCATCTCCTGCGGCAGGTCGACGTGCTTGACCTCGACCATGGAGACCTTGATGCCCCAGGGGTCGGTCTGCTGGTCGATCACCGTCTGGAGCTGGTCGTTCAGTGTCTCCCGCTCGCTAAGCAACTGGTCCAGTTCCGTCTGGCCGAGGATCGACCGCAGCGTGGTCTGCGCCAACTGACTGGTCGCGAACAGGAAGTTCTCGACTTCCACGATCGCCTTGGTCGGTTCCAGCACGCGGAAGTAGACGACCGCGTTCACCTTCACGGAGACGTTGTCCTTGGTGATGATGTCCTGAGGCGGCACGTCCAGCACCACGGTGCGCAGCGAGACCTTGACCATGCGGTCGATCGGCCACAGCACCAGCACCAGGCCGGGTCCCTTCGGCTTTTCCAGAATCCGGCCCAGCCGGAACACGACGGCACGCTCGTATTCGGCCAGGACGTTGATCCACCTGGTGAGCAGGAAGAGGCCCGCAACGACGAGGAAGCCAATGAACGGAAGGGTGGTCATACGGATTCAGGTCCTTTCTGGAGAGTGATTCACGAGTCCCGAACCGGTTCCACGTGCAGGGTCATCCCATCCACCTGGACGACCCGGACGCGGTCGCCCTCGGCCACGGCGACATCCGCTTCCGCGTTCCAGATCTCACCGTGCAACCGGACCTTGCCGGGCTCGCCGACGGCGATGCCGCTGCTGACCAGCCCGAGTTCGTCGAGCAGTCCCTCGCTGCCGGTCGCCACCCGCCTGAACTGAGCCTTGAGCGCCAGGCGTCCCAGAGCCAGCGCCAGGAGGCCGATCGTGATGCCGATCGCCACGACCAGCCGGAGACTCGCCTGCAACGCGGGATCGGCGTCCCGGAACAGCATCATGGCCCCGAGACAGAACGAGATCGCGCCGGCAAGCGTCAGCATGCCGAAGCTCGGAATCTTGATCTCCAGCACCCAGAGCACGCCGGCCAGCAGGAGCAGCGCCAGTCCGGCGTAGTTGATCGGCAGCACGGACATCGCCCAGAGTCCCAGGATCAGGCAGATGGCGCCGACGACACCGGGGAAGATCGCACCCGGGTGGGTGATTTCGAAGATCAGACCGATCGAGCCCAGGGACATGAGAAGGATCGCGATGTTCGGGTGCGCGATCGTCGAACGGATCCGCTGGAAGGCGGACATCTCGACGCGGCGGACCGAGGCGTCGCGGGTCCTGAGCGTCCTCTCCTGGCCGCGCTTCTCGACCACGCGACCGTCGAGTTCGACCAGCAGCGACTGCAGGCTGGGGGCGACCAGATCGACGAGGCCCGCTTCGAGCGCCTCCTCGGCCGAGAACGACCTACTCTCGGTCACCGCCTCCTCGGCGAGCTCCTGGTCGCGGCCGCGACGCGCCGCGAGCGATCGGGCGGTCGCCGCCGCGTCCTGGGTGACCTTGTCGCCCATCGCGCCCGGGATGTCTCCACCTCCGCCCGCCACGGGGTGGGCGGCGCCCGTGTTCGTGCCGGGCGCCATCGCCGCAACGTCCGCGCCGAGCAGGATGAAAAAGCCGGCCGATGCCGCCTGGGAGCCGCTCGGGGAGACGTACACGACGACCGGCGTGTCGGCTTCCAGAAACGCGGTGAAGACGGCGCGCATGGCCTGCATCTCGCCGCCCGGGGTCGACAACTCCACGATGAGCGCCTCGGCTCGGGCCAGATCCGCCTCGGTCGTCACCTGCTCCATGAATTCAGCCACGACGACCTGGATCGCCGAGTCGATCCTCGCGACGATGACCTCCGGCCCGGCCTCCGCGTCGAGGTCGGACGCGCTGGCCGCATCCCCGTCGGCCGGCGGAGCCACATCGGATTCCGACCCGACTTCCGGTTCCGCGGCAACGCCATCGCCCTCTGCTTCCAGCGCCGGTCCGGCGGCGAGCAGCGCCAGCGGGAGGAGGATCAGGATGAAGGCAAGGATCAGCCGCGCCGAACCTGCCAGCTTCGGAGCGTTCATCGCCAACAGTCTACTTGACGGCAAGCGGCAAGATGGTCGGGGCGAGAGGATTTGAACCTCCGGCCTCACGGTCCCGAACCGTGCGCTCTACCAGGCTGAGCTACGCCCCGCCGCACCGAACGCGAATGGCGCGGCCGCGCCATTCGCGCCCCAGTCCGTGCGTCCGTCATCGAGCGCACGGATGGAACGCCGCAGAATACGGTTACCCAGCCCGGAAGTCCAGCGGCCGCGACCCAACAGGGAAGGCGCTAGGGGGTGACGTCCCGCTGTGGGACGGAGATCACGATCTCCTCGTCGTCGACCGCTCCGTGCTCGAAGGGCTCGTCGTTCACTTCGATCGTCGTCACAGCCACGCTGCTCAGCGTGAGCCGCACCTCTTCGTCGGCCGCAACGGTCAGGGACTCCCCCTGCACCCGCAGCTCGCTAACCGTTCGATCGCCGTCCACATAGACGTCGACCCAACTCGTCCCCTGGAACTCCATCGTGACCCGCAAGGCACGCTCCTGCAGCGGCTCGGCTGGCGGCGGTTCCGGCGCCGTCTCGGTCAGCGGGGGCGCCATCGTCTCCACGTCCTCGCCGGGATCCCGGTCCAGGGCGGTAAGCCAGACGATGGCGGCCGCGACCACCGCAAGACCGACGAGGATCGCCACCGTTCGTCCGACCAGCCAGGTCGACGCAGGGCTTCCGGCCGTTTCCGTGGACCGCTCATACTCGCCGCCCGCGGAAGCGACAAGATAGAAGTTGAGGACTTCGTCCGCATCGAGGCCGACGATGCGGGCGTACTCGCGCAGGAAACCCCGGACGAAGATGGAGGCGGGAAGGAGGTCGAAACGGTCCTCCTCCAGCAACTCCAGGTAGCGGATGTTGATCTTGCTGGACTGCGCGATCGCCTCCAGATCGACGCGCCGAACCTCGCGCTGGCCGCGGAGCCAGGATCCAAACGACTCCCGTTCGTACCTGGCCTCGGGCGCCTGGTCCTGCGCGGACGCCTGACGTTCCTCAGGCGCCGGCTTCTGCTCGCTCATCTCGCCGCCTCTGCCCAGCGTGGCATACCCTCAACGCGATTGTACTCCGTGAAGAACTCCCTGGTTGCGGACCTCTCCACACCTGCCGCGGCTGATACCATCATCGGCCCTGTTGAAGCACCGTTGCCGCGGGCGCGCTCCACGGACGCCCAGGCCGCGCCGGCTACCGCATGAGGATCCCGCAAAGCACTCAAGACAGCCTGGCGCGCGGTGACATCGACGCAGTAGAAGCGGACTGGCTGGCCGCGATCGAAGGCGATCTCGACGTCGAGCAGTTCCTCGCCATCACCAAGGGCCTCGTCCGGCTGGGTGAAGAGGATCGTGTGGGCACGCTCCTCGAACTCCTCGACGACCAACTGCGGGAACGCGGCATGTGGGCCGCGCGCCTGGATCTCGTCCGCGGCGCCGCGCACTACTTCGTGCGCAGCGGACAGGTCTACGACACCGTTCTCGACACCCTGCACGAGCTCTACCGCGACCGCGAATCCGACCTGACCGACCTGCTCCAGGATCTCCATCTCGATCAGGGACGGCAGCACGCGGACAAGCTCTGGGACAAGGTGGACCGGCTCCGCAACCTGCTGGCGTTTCGGCCTGACGACATCGTGGAGATGGAGGGCCGTGGCGTCGGCCGAATCGCTGACGTCAACATGCCGCTCCACGTCTTCAAGGTGGACCTGGAGAAGGTGAAGGGAGTGTCGGTCGGATTCCGGGCAGCCGGCAAGATGCTCAGACTGCTGCCCGAAGGACACGTGCTCCGCCAAAAGCTCGAAGAACCGGAGCAGCTCGAGGGACTCAAGCCCACCGAGCTGCTCGAACGAACGCTCAAGAGCTACGACCGGCCGCTGACCGGCGCCGAAGTCAAGGTGATCGTCGTCGGCATCATCCCCGAGCGCCGGTGGTCGAGCTGGTGGACCAGCGCACGGAAACAGCCGCAGGTGCTGTCGTCCGGCGGCCCCCGCCAGACCTACCAGTGGCTCGAGGCAACGGACGCGGAGGAGTCGCTGTGGCGCGAGTTCCAGGCCGCGCCAAACCGCCAGAAGGTCGGGCTCCTCCGGCGGGCGGCCAACCAGTCGCAGGAACTCCGCGGGCGGATGGCGGAAGCGCTCGATCGCCTCAGCCGCGCACTCAAGGACGCTCAGCCAGCGCTTGCCTTCGAACTCCGCTACGCCCTGGAACGCTTCGGCGCCGAGCCTTCCTGGCCGGCCGAAGACCTGCTGAGGAACCTGCCGGACCCACTCGAGTTCTTCGCTTCCGTCGAGCAGCGCGCCGCCCGTGAACAGGGCTACGCGTTGCTTCCGGCCTGCAGGGACGACTGGCTCGACGTGCTCGAACGACGCTTCCTGCTGGAATCCGACACGAAGGCAATCGACGCGATTGCCGCGGTGTTGGAGGCGGAGACGCTGAGCCGCTGCGCCGCCCGTGCGCAGGTCCAGCCTCACCGCACCCCCGCGGCCTTTACCTGGCTGGTCGAACGGGCCGCTTCCGAGCCGGCGCTGCGGCAAGGTCGCCAGAGCCGCCTCCTGAACCTGCTGATCCAGGCACTGCGGCACGAGGCCTTCGCACCTTTCCGAGCCCGAATCAAGGCCCTGTTCGACTCCGGCGGCACTGCGCCCAGGCTCCTTCCTGAATTGACCCTTGACGAGGCCCGCCAGGCGGAGGTCGCGATCCGTCACGCAGCGCTCGAGGACTACCGTCGGGAACCGCTGCTGGCATCTCTCCACCTGAAGTTCCCCGACCTTCAGGCCGACCAGGAAACCGAAAGCGACGATCTCTACGCGCTGCCGGCGTCGATCGATGCGCAACGCGAGAAGCTGCGGGAACTGGTCGAGGAGGAGATTCCGGCCAATCGCAAGGCGATCGAGGAGGCGCGCGCCATGGGCGACCTGCGCGAGAACTTCGAGTACAAGTCCGCGCGCCAGCGCCACGAGTACCTCACCGCCCTGGCGACCCAACTGCAGCAGGACCTGCAACGCTCGACGCCGATCGACATCGCGGGCGCGGCCTGTGACCGCCTGCGCATCGGCAACCAGGCAACACTCGAATCGGACAGCGGCGAACGGCGCACCCTGGCCATCCTCGGTCCCTGGGAGAGCGCGCCGGAACGCGGCATCATCTCGTACGAGTCGGACCTCGCCGGTCGCCTGCTCGGATCAGAGCCGGGAGCGAGGGTAGAGCTGGACGGCAAGACCTTCACCCTGCGCACGATCGAAGCGGTTACCGCCACCAGCGTCGAGCCGGCCTAGGGCTGCCGAAGCGGGGCCGGCCAAGTAGCTGTAGCTGCTACACTTATAGCGAAGTGTCTCTAGGCGTCGAAGAGGTTCGGCGGATTGCCGAACTGGCCAGACTGCGGATCTCGGCCCGCGAAGAAACGACGTTCGCCAGTCAGCTCTCCGAGATCGTCGACTACATCGATCAGCTCCGGGAGTTCGATGGCGGCACGGCCTCCCAGGATGACACCCATGCGGCCAGTGAGACGGCGGACAGCGACCTGCCCCGGCCCGCAAGTGCGGCAGGCAGTGCGCTTCTCGACCAGTTCCTGGACAACGCGCCCGCGTCCCTAGACCGCTTTCTGCTCGTACCGCAAGTCAAGGCGACGCCGGGTAGCGAAGGGTGATGCAACCGATGACCGCGGAGGGGCTAGTAGCCGCGATCCGTTCGGGCGAACGGAATGCCGTCGACGCCGTCGAGGCAGCGTTCGCCCGCATCGACGAGGTCGACTCCTCCGTTGGCGCCTTTCTCGAACTCTGGCGGGATGAAGCGGCCGAGCGGGCCGCCGACATCGACCGGCGGCGGGACGAAGGGTTGCCGCTCGGTCCGCTCGCCGGCGTGCCGACGGCACTGAAGGACAACATGTCCCTGGCAGGGCACGAACTGAACTGCGGCTCGCGCATCCTGGCCGGCTACCGCGCGCCCTACACGGCCGGCGCCGTCGAGCGTCTCGTGACAGCCGGCGCCGTGCCGGTCGGCCGCGTGAACATGGACGAGTTCGCCATGGGTTCCTCGTGCGAAAACTCGGCCCTGGCCACGACGCGCAATCCCTGGAACCCGGCCATGGCGCCCGGCGGTTCGAGCGGCGGTTCGGCGGCGGCCGTGGCGGCGGCCGAGGTCCCCCTCGCCCTGGGCTCGGACACCGGCGGCTCGATCCGGCAACCGGCCGCCTTCTGTGGCGTGGTCGGCGTCAAGCCGACCTACGGCCGGGTATCGCGTTACGGTCTCGTCGCCTTCGCCTCCTCGCTCGACCAGATCGGACCGCTCGCCCGGAACGTGCGGGACGCGGCCCTTGCGCTCGGCGCCATCGCCGGCCCCGACCCGCGGGACTCCACCTGCAGTGAAGACCCGGTCGACGACTTCCTGGAACGAATCGAGGACGGCATCGAGGGATTGAAGGTCGGCACCATCCGCGAGGTCGGCACCTCGGCGCTGGAGAGTGACGCGGCACGCGGCTTCGAGCAGGCGCTCGAGACGCTCGCACGCTGCGGCGCCGAGCTGGTCGAGGTCAGCGTCCCACTTGTCGAAGCCGCGGTCGCCACCTACTACGTGCTCGCCAACAGCGAGGCCAGCGCGAATCTCGCCCGGTTCGACGGCAGCCGCTACGGCCACCGCGCCGCCGGCGCCCGGTCGCTCGCCCAGATGTACACCGGCAGTCGAAGCGAGGGTTTCGGCCCCGAGGTCAAGCGCAGGATCATCCTTGGAACCTTCGCCCTGTCCTCCGGCTACTACGACGCGTACTACGGCCGCGCCGCGCGAATCGCCGGGGCCCTGCGGCAGCAGTTCAGCGAGGCTTTCGACAAGGCCGAGCTGCTCGTGACACCGACCAGCCCGAGCGGCGCCTTCAAGCTCGGCGAACGTGTCGACGATCCGCTGGCGATGTACCTCTCGGACGTGTTCACCACGCCGACCAGCCTGGCCGGCATACCGGGAATCTCGGTCCCCTGCGGCCTCGACAGCCGGAGACTCCCCCTCGGGCTCCAGATCCTGGCGCGGCCGTTCGCCGACGGCACCGCCCTGCGGGCAGCCCGGGCGTTCGAACGGGAAACGGGGTTCGAGTGCCGGCCGGAGGCAGTCTCATGAACGTCCGCGCCTCCCTCCTCGCGGCCGCCGCCCTCGCCGTGCTCCTGCCCGCGGCAAGCGACGCGGCCACCCGGCGCATGGCCGTGCCGGAGATCGGATCGCCGAGTCCGGTCGCGGTGCTGGCCTCCTCCGGCAGAATCCACATCGAGGCGAAGCCACGGCGGAACGAAGGCCTGCTGGCATTCGCCGAGCGGCTCTGCGACAGCTCCCGGCACGCCTCCGCCGTGAGCCGGGCCAACGGCGGCGTCCAGCGACTCCGCCGCGGCGTGCGCTACAAGGTGCCCTTCGATCTGCTGCCCGCGCGACACCAGCAAGCCGTCATTCGCGCCCTGCTGCCGAGGGACCAGGCCACCGCCGAGGGCTGGCGGCACCGTGTCGCCTCCTCCTCACGCGGCGCCAGGTCGGAGAGCCTGTGGAGCATCGCGGAGTGGTTCACCGGCTCGGGCGAGAACCACAGGACACTGCGGCGGGCAAACAACCTGACCAGCAGCGTCATCCGACCCGGTCAGGTCATTCTCATCCCGCGCAACATGCTCTCGGAGCCCTATGCCGGCATGCTGCCCGCCGCCGCGACACGCCAGGTGGTCGCGGCGACGGACTCCAGAGCCGGTTCCTCCGTCGGGGATGGGCCCTTCGCCCGCTACGGCTCGGACGGGCAGGGCGACTACGCCAGCTACCGCCTGAAGGCCGGCGAAGCCCTTTACTCCAGCGTCGTCATGCGCTTCACCGGCCGGCTCCTCGCCAACGACGTGAACGAACTTGTGGACCAGATCAGGAAGCGCAACGCGATCCGCGACGTGCGCGACCTGCCGGTCGGCTACGAGGTCAGGATCCCGCTCGACCTGCTCTCGGCCCGCTATCTGCCACCCGATGATCCGCGCCGCCAGGAGTGGGAAGAGCAGCGCTCCGCCTCCCGGCAGATCGAGAACGAGCTGATGGCCCTGGATCTCGACGGGGTCACGGTGGTGCTCGACGCCGGCCACGGTGGCCGCGACACCGGAGCGCCGGTCGGCGGGCTGTGGGAAAGCGTGTACGTCTACGACATCATGCTGCGCACGAAGCGGCTGCTGGAGAGCCGCACGGCCGCCACCGTCGTGCCGACCACGCGGGAAGGCGCAACGTTCCGAATCCAGGATTCCGACGTACTGCCGCGTTCCCGCGGACACGTAGTGCTCACGGACCCCCCCTACCGCATCGACAACGCGGCGGTGGCGACGAACTTCCGGTGGTACCTGTCGAACTCGATCTACCGGCAGCAACGCGGGGCCGGCGCCGAACCGCGTCAGGTCATCTTCATCTCGATTCACGCGGATTCGCTGCACCCGTCGCTGCACGGCGCCATGGTCTACATTCCCGGTCTGGTCGGCATCACGAACAACTACGGCAAGTCGGGCAGCGTGTACAACGCCCGCCGCGAAGTCCGGGCCGAACCCCGCGTTTCCTTCACGCGAACCGAGCGGACGACCAGCAAGGGCCTGTCGCGCGACCTCGCCGAGCACCTGCTCGACAGCTTCCGCCGCGCAGACCTGGGCGTTCATCACAACAACCCGATCCGCGACCGGATCTGGCGCGGACGCCGCGTCTACGTGCCGGCGCAACTACGCTTCAACCGAGTACCGGCCAAGATCCTCCTCGAGGTCGGCAACCTGAGCAACGATCGGGACCGCCGCCTGATGAAGACCCGCGCCTACCGGCAACGGGTCGCCGAGGCGATCGTGAACGGCATCCTGTCCTACTACGGCGTGCCGAGCGCGGGAGTCGAGCGTAGCGTCACCGCCGGTAGCTAGCGGCGGGGACGATCAGTAGCGGCGCATCAGCCCGACCACGATCCCCTGGATGCGGAGTCGATCCGCTGCGACATACAACGGTTCCATCTCCCGGTTCGCCGGCTGCAGCCGGATCGAATCACCCTCAGGGAAGTAGCGTTTGAGCGTCGCCTCGTCGTCAACCAGGGCGACAACCACCTGCCCGGCCCGGGCCCGGGCCCGCTCGGCGATCACCACCAGGTCGCCGTCGCAGATGCCGTCGTCGATCATCGAGTCCCCCTCCACCTCGAGGACGTAGCGCCGTCCGGCCGGGCCGTGCTCGAGCAGGTGCTCGGGAACCGGCAGGTCGTCGACGCCCGGCACTGCCTCGATCGGCCTGCCGGCGGCGATCCGGCCGTGGAAGGGCACGGTGTTCGCGGCCGGAGGCCTGCCGCGCAGCGTCTTCTCCGTCAACTCCAGGCCGCGTTTCTGATTCCAGCCGCCGCGCAGGTACCCCTTCTGCCTCAGGAGCTTCAGGTGCTTGTGGACGGTGCCGTAGGACCGATAGCCGAAGCGGCGGCGGATCTCCAGGTGGGTGGGCGCGATGCCCCGCCTCTGGTGGAACTCGCAAACGAAGTCGAGAACCTGCTTCTGGCGCTCGGTCAGGAAGTCGTCCATGGATTCATGCTAGACGCAAACCCAGCGTAAGCCAAACCGCGCCACCCATCACCGGCCGTCGACCGGCCCGGCCGCATACACTACGCGGCCGATGCCTGAGCACCTCGAGCAACACGAACTCCCGAACGGCATGCGGGTCGTTCTCCACGAAGACCCGCGGCTGCCCCTGGCCGCTGTGAACGTCTGGTACCACGTCGGCTCGAAGAACGAGGAGACGGGCCGTACCGGCCTGGCGCACCTGTTCGAGCACATGCTGTTCCAGGGATCGGCGAACGTGTCGGAGAACGGCCACTTCGAGCACATCCAGAAAGTCGGCGGCGTCGCCAACGGCTCGACCTGGTACGACCGCACGAACTACTACGAGACCCTGCCCGCGAGTCACCTGGAGCTCGGCCTCTGGCTCGAATCCGACCGCATGGGCTTCCTGCTCGAGGCCCTCACCGAGGAGAAGTTCGAGAACCAGCGGTCGGTGGTCATGAACGAGCGCCTGCAGCGCGTCAACAACCAGCCGTACGGCCTGGCCGGGGAACGTCTGAGCGAACTCCTCTACCGGCGTCCGAACGGCGCCAGTCACCCGTACGCCTGGCCGGTGATCGGCTACATGGACGATCTGGAGGCAGCCAACCTCGACAGCGTGGAGGACTTCTTCCGCACCTGGTACCGGCCGAACAACGCGGTCCTCACCCTGGCCGGCGACATCGACTGCGAAGCCGCTCTCGAGCAGGTCCGGCGCTACTTCGGGGAGATACCGCCCGGACCCTTGCCGCCGCCGCCCGCCGTCGAGCCGGCGACCGAGATCGGTCCCCACGGCGCTTCGCGGGAGATCCTGGAAGACTCGATCGAACTGCCGCGCAGCTACTCCGCCTGGTGCCTCGACGGTTACGGGAGCGACGACTGGTACGCCGGCGAGCTGCTGGCGATGATCCTCTCCTCCGGGAGAATGAGCCGGCTCCATCGCGACCTCGTCTACGAACGCCAGATCGCGCAGTCCGTCTCGACGGTCATCCTGCCCACCGAGATCTCCGCGACCTTCGCCATCGTCGCCACCTGCCAGAATCGCGAACCGGACCCTCTGGCGCACGCCGAGACCCTGGAGCAGGCGACGCTCGAGCACGTGGAGGCGATCCGCTCGGCCGGACCGACCGCCGAGGAACTCGAGCGGGCCCGGCGGAGTCTCCTGCTCGCACACCACGACAGCCGGCAGGATCTGGCCCTCTCCGCCGACCGCCTGTCCTGTGCCGCGACCTACTTCGGCGATCCGTCCAGGATCTTCACGGAACCCGAGCGCCTGCTCAAAGTCGACGCCGAACAGGTCCGGGATCTGGCGCGGCGCGCCCTCGGCACGGAACGCCGCGCCGCGATCATCGTGGTGCCGGAAGCGTGACCGCGAACGGGCAACCCGCGCTCGACCGCGGCCGGCCCCCGGTTCCCGGCCCCAGCAGGAGCTGCTCCTTCCCGAACTTCGAGGTCGAGAAGCTCGAATCCGGCACCCGCCTGTGGACCCTCGACGTTTCGGGCTGCGGCCTGGTCACCGTCGTGTTGCTCATGCCCGGCGGCAGCGAACTCGACACTCCCGACCGCGCCGGCCTCGCTTCGTTCACGGCGGGGCTTCGCGGCGCCGGCACGAAGCACCGGGACGCGCTCGAGTTCGCCGCCGCTGCGGAGGACCTCGGCACCACCATCGCGACCTCCTGCGGCTGGGAGAACGCGGCCGTCGGCACCACGATCGGCCTCGAAGATGTCGCGGCCGGCCTGGAACTCGTCGCCGAAGCGACCGCGGAACCTGCCTTCCTGGACCAAGAGGTCGAGCGCCGCCGGCGGCGGCGCCTCGCCGAGATCGAGCGGCGTCGCAGCGATCCCGCCGCGCAGGCCAGGCTCGCCTTTGCCCGCGCCGTCTACGGCGACACGCCCTACGCCCAGCCAACGATCGGCGACCGGAACACGACCGAGGCGATCACCCGCGAGGACATCGCCTCGTTCCACGGGCGGACCCTCGCAGCGGGCTCATGCCACCTGATCGCGGTCGGCGATCTCGGGCGCGGCAGCGTACGCCAGGCGATCGAGAGTACGGTCGAACCGCAGCTCAGGGCCCACGGCCGCCATTTCGACGCCGCCACGGAGAGCCTCGAACCCGAGCCTGCCTCGCCATCCGGGCGCCGCGTCGTGGTCGTCGACCGGCCCGGGGCCGCGCAGACCGAACTGCGGATCGGGCATTCCGGCGTAGGACGACGTCACCCCGACCGGGTCCGGCTCCAGGTGGCGAACTCCATCCTCGGGGGCAAGTTCATGAGCCGCCTGAACCTCACGCTCCGGGAAAAGCACGGCTACACCTACGGCGTCTCGAGCGCGTTCGCCTTCCGGCGCGGCCCCGGTCCCTTCGTCATCTCGACAGCGGTGGCCAACGAAGTCGCGGGTGCCGCCTGCCGGAAGACCGTCGAGGAAGTGGAGCGGATGTGCGCCGAACCGCCAGGTGCAGCAGAACTCGACGACGCCCGGAATTACATGGTCGGCGTCTTCCCCTACACGCTGCAGACGATTCAGGGTCTCTCCTCCCGCCTTCAGACGCTCGCCGTCTTCGACCTCGACCGCGACGAGTACGACCGCTGGCCCGAACGTGTGCGCGCGACCTCGGCGGAAGATGTCCTCCAGGTCTGTCTCCGCCACATGTTCCCTGAAGGCCTGACGATCACCGCCGTAGGTCCCGCCGACAAGCTCCTGCCGCAGCTCGAAGGGCTCGGAACGACCGAGGTGCAAGCGGCCAGCTGAGCGCCGAAGAACGCCACGCGCGTGGTATCTTCTGCGGCTGTTTCTACACTGCGGACTCACCCTGCGGACAGCGGACTGAGACCCGCAAAGCGTGAAAGACGCGGGCCCCCAGGGCGGGCTCGCGGTGCCTGCGACGGGAGCGTCGATGCAACTCGAGAACTCGGAACAAATACGCAACCTCGCCGTCGTCGGGCACAACGACAGCGGCAAGACGACACTGCTCGCCGGCCTGCTCTACACCGGCGGCGTCTTCAACCGGCAGAACAGGGTGGAAGACGGGAACACGGTGACCGACTTCGACGATGAAGAAGTCCGGCGCGGCATCTCGATCGGTCTCGCCGTCTGCTACACCCCTTGGTCCGACGGGGCCGCGCACTACAAGGTCAATCTGATCGACTGCCCCGGTTCCGGGATCTTCGTCCACGAGAGCAGTTCCGGCATGCGCGCGGCGGACGCCGCCCTCCTGTGCGTAAACGCCGCCTCGCCGACCCAGGTCATGGCCGAAAAGTCCTGGGAGATCGCCGGCGAAATGGAGCAGCCGGTCATGTTCCACCTGACCAAGATGGACCGCGACAACATCGACTTCGCCAGCTGCATCGCGGAACTCCAGGAGAGCTTCGACCGCATGGCCCTGCCCGTTCAGATCCCGATCGGCGCCGGCAAGGATTTCGCCGGCGTAGTCGACCTGCTGAGCCGCAAGGCGCACATGTACGACCGGGACGGCGCCGGCCGAAGCCAGGTGTCCGAGCCGCCGGCGGAACTCGCGGAAGAGATCGACGAGTGGCGCAACAAGCTGACCGAAGCGGTCGCGGAGAGCGACGACGAGTTGATGGAGGCCTACTTCGAGAACGGCGACCTGACCCAGGAGCAGTTGATCCAGGGGCTCAAGGCCGCGATCAGGTCCCGCGCCCTGTTTCCGGTGACCATGTCGTCCGGCGGCCACGGCATCGGCAACTCCGCACTGCTCGACACCGTGGTCCAGCTCCTGCCCTCGCCGGTGGAAGCGCCGCCGATCCCGGCGGCCGATCTTGGCGGCGAGCCGGTGGAGCTGGATCGAGGCGACGGCGCACCGGTGAGCGCGATCCTCTTCAAGACGTTGAACGATCCCTTCACCGGCCGCATCTCCCTGCTTCGCGTTGCCGCCGGCGATATGGGTTCCGACACGGTCTACTGGAACGCGGGGCGCGAGGAGGCGGAGCGCGTCGGCCACCTGATGCACATGCAGGGCAAGAACGGCGAGGACGTTCCCCGACTCGTCAAGGGCGACATCGGCGGCGTCGCCAAGCTGAAGTCGAGCGCGACCGGGGACTCGATCACGAGCCGCGAGCGGCCGGTCAAGCTTGACTTCCCCTCGCCCCCGGTCGCCGCCATTTCGTTCGCGATCGAGCCGAAGACGAAGGGCGACGAGGAGAAGATCGGCGAGGCTGTGTCCCGCCTGGTCGAGGAAGATCCCAGCCTCCGCGCCGGCCGCGACCCGCAGACCGGGGAGTTCCTGCTCTCGGGCGCCGGCCAGCTCCACGTCGAGATCGCGGTTTCCAAGCTGAAGAGCCGGTCGAAGGTCGAAGTCATCCTGCACCCGCCGAAGGTGCCCTACCGGGAGACGATCAAGAGAACCGCCGTCGGCCACGGCCGACACAAGAAGCAGAGCGGCGGCCGCGGCCAGTTCGCGGACTGCACGATCACGATGGAACCCGTCGCCACCGCGGAGGAGTACGAGTTCGTCGACGAGATCTTCGGCGGCTCCATCCCCCAGAACTACCGTCCGGCCGTCGAGAAGGGCCTGCTCGAAGCGGCAGGCCGCGGCTACCTGGCCGGCTACCCGGTCGGCAACTTCCGGGTCCGCCTCCAGGACGGCAAGTACCACGACGTCGACTCCTCGGAGATGGCCTTCAAGGTCGCCGGCTCACTCGCCTTCAAGGACGCGATGGCAAGAGCAGCGCCCACCCTCCTCGAACCGGTCATGAAGGTCGACATCAACACGACCGAAGACTTCATGGGCGACATCATGAGCGACCTCTCCTCCCGCCGCGGCCGGCCCCAGGGCATGGAAGCCAAGGGCAACGCCCAGATCGTCAAGGCCACCGTCCCCATGGCCGAAATGCTCACCTACGCCCCCGCCCTCCGCTCAATGACCCAGGGCCGCTCCAGCTTCACGATGGCCTTCTCCCACTACGAAGAAGTCCCCCGCCAGATCCAGGAGAAGATCATCGCCGAGGCGAAACGCGAAGACGAAGACGGCTAGCGGCGCGGCGGCGGAGGCGTGGCGGCGGAGGACGCACACGCCGGCTGGGGGCCCGAGGAGAGGGGTCCCAGGGGACGCTCGCACTCGCTGGGTGAACGGGACGGGAGTGCTCGCTTCGGTCGGCTGCGTTTCACGTCGGCGTCAGTTACGGGTACCGCGCCGGGAGTCACTTGCCTCCAGCCCCCTGGGACCCTCTCCTCGGGCCCGGGCCGGCTGGACGTCGTCGGGCGACTCAACCTCCACGGATGACGTCGATCGGCTGCCCGGGTGTCAAGCGTTTCTGCTCTGAAGTAGCGCCCGTCACTGTGGAGCTTTCTGCCCGGAGCCCGTGCAAGTGCGCTACGGAGCTGCTTGTCAAACGTCGTGGACTTGACCCGGCAAACGGTGGATTGCTGCGGCGAACTCGCCTGACTGCCGCGAGGAGTCAAAGCGCCCTTCTGTCAAACAAGCTTGGCGGCGCCATCACATTCCACCGAGCCGCACTTCGGCTACCGGCGTCCCGACGCCCAGGAGAGTCCAGCCTGCAGCGGGCCGAAGGAGGGGGTCACTGCGGGCCGGAGGCAAGTGACTCCCTGCGACGTGCCCGAGCCTGACGCCGATGCGAAACGCAGCCGACCGAAGCGAACGCCGGCTCCCCCTCCACCAGGAAAGCGTGAGCGTCCGCAGGGACCCCCTCCTTCGGCCCGCTGCAGGCGGGTGTCACCGACGCCGTCGCGCCATTCCGCCGGCGCCGTAGCGCGCCAGCTACTCGTCGGTGTCGACGAACTCGATGACGGCGCGTTCGGCGGCGTCGCCCTTGCGGGGGCCGAGCTTGGTGATGCGAAGGTAGCCGCCTGGACGGTCGGCGTAGCGGGGGGCGATCTCGTCGAAGAGCTTCTTGACGTGGTCGCGGTTGGGGAGCCAGCGGCGGACCAGGCGGCGGGCGTGGACGGTGTCCTCGCGGCTCCGGGTGATCATCTTCTCGGCGACCGGCCGCAGGGCCTTGGCCTTGGCCAAGGTCGTCTGGATGCGGCCGTGCACGACCAGCGACGCGAGCTGGTTGCGGAACATCGCCCGACGGTGGGCCGTCGTCCGGCCGAGTTTCTTGTAGCCAACTCCGTGACGCATCTTCGCTCCTTCCCGGGGAAGCTCGAGAACGGTTCAGCGGCCTGCTAGGCCTGCACTCCGCTCTCCGCGTTCGCGGGAACCTCCATACCGAAGGACAGACCCATCTTGTCGAGTACTTCCTGGATCTCCTCGAGCGACTTGCGCCCGAAGTTCTTGGTCTCGAGCATCTCTTTCTCGCTGCGCACCACCAGGTCGCCGACCGTGTTGATGTTCGCGTTTCGCAGGCAGTTCGCCGATCGGACGCTCAGGTTCAGGTCGTCAATCGCCTTGTGGAGCAGGACATCCAGGTCACCGCCGTCGATCTCCTCTTCGGCTACGGTGCCCGCGATCAGGCTCTCCTCCGCATTGATGAAGATCGTCAGATGCTCGCGCAGCAGCGTGCCGGCGCGCGACATCGCCTCTTCCGGCGTCACTGTGCCATCGGTCCAGACTTCCACGATCAGCCGCTCGTAGTCGGTGGTACGACCGAGCCGGGCCGCTTCCACGCGGTAGTTCACGCGCTTGACCGGGCTGTGCACCGAGTCGAGCGGAATCCAGCCGATGCCCATCGACGGTTCGAGGTTGCGGTCCGCGCTGACGTAGCCGCGGCCGTTCCTGACCTGCGCCTCGAGACGGAGGCAGCCCCGTTCGTTGAGCGTGGCCACCTTGCTGGCCGCATCCCGGATCTCGACACTGGCAGCGGTGTCGAAGTCGCCGGCGGCGACCTCTCGCGGACCCGTGACATCGAGAGAGATCACGCTGGTCGCACCGTCGAGAGACCGCAGCGGCACCTGCTTCAGGTTGAGGATGATGTCGGTGACGTCTTCGACGACCCCTTCGAGCGACGAGAACTCGTGCAGCGCGCCATCGATGCGCACCGCAGTGATCGCTGCGCCTTCGATCGCTGACAGCAGACTGCGGCGCAGCGCATTGCCGACCGTCGCGCCGAAACCGCGTTCGAACGGCTGGGCCGAGAACCTCCCGTAGCTGTCGGTCAGGGTCTCAGTGTCGATTTCGACGCGTTTGGGGCGTTGGAATCCCTTCCAGAGCATGTTCACTCCTACCTATCTCGATTGCGTTCCAGGTTGGAAACGTTGATTTCTCGCTAGCGATGCGGGACGGAACCGGCTTCAGACCCGGCGCCGCTTGCGGGGACGGCAACCGTTGTGCGGAATTGGCGTGACGTCACGGATCGACCGGATGCTGATGCCGGTCGCCTGCAGCGCCCGGACCGCGGACTCCCTGCCGCCGCCCGGCCCTTTGACCAGCACATCGACCGTCCGCACGCCCATGTCCTTTGCCTGGTAGCCGACCGCCTGGGCCGCCACCTGAGCCGCGAAGGGCGTTCCCTTGCGCGATCCCTTGAAGCCGTTGCGGCCCGACGATGACCAGGTCAGGACGTTGCCATCCGGATCCGTGATGCAAACCAGGGTGTTGTTGAAGGTCGCGTTGACATGCGCCACAGCGTGGGGCACGACGCGCTTCTCCTTCCTCGCCTTTGCCATCTGTCCTTGTCCCCTTCCCCTTACTTCGTGGCCTTCTTCTTGCCCGCGACGGTAGCCCGCCGCGGTCCCTTGCGCGTGCGCGCGTTGGTGTGCGTACGCTGGCCTCGAACGGGCAGGCTCTTGCGGTGCCTGACCCCTCGGTAGCTGCCGATCTCCATCAACCGCTTGATGCTCTGGGTGACTTCCTTGCGCAGGTCGCCCTCGACCGCTCCGGCGTCCTGGACCACCTGACGAATGCGCCCGGTCTCGTCCTCGGTCAGATCCTTGACCTTGACCGTCGCTTCGACGCCGGCCTCGTTCAGGAGCACCTGAGCCCGAGAGCGCCCGATTCCGTAGATGTAGGTCAGTCCGATGCCGACCTGCTTGTTCTGCGGTAGATCGATCCCCGCGATTCTCGCCATAACGAACTCTCCTCGTCCTCTTCAGCCCTGCCGCTGCTTGTGCTTGGGGTTCTCACAGATGACGCGGACGACACCGCGACGCCTGACCACCTTGCACTTGACGCACATCCTCTTGACTGACGCTCGCACCTTCATGATGAACCTCCTTTGGCTGCCTACCCGGCCGTCAGGTTCTCAGCCTGTAGACGATCCGGCCGCGACCTGGATCGTAGGGAGAGAGTTCCACCAGCACACGGTCTCCCGGAAGAATGCGGATGAAGTGCTTGCGCATCTTGCCCGAGATATGGGCCAGGGCCTGATGCTCGTTGTCCAGCTCGACCTTGAAGACCGCGTTCGGCAGCGTCTCCACGACCGTGGCCTCGACTTCAATCGCCTCTTCCTTCTTCACTCCGCGTTTCCTTCCTTCTCCGCCAACTCTCGATTCTACTTCCGTCAGGCCTGCGCCGTCCCGGCCAGCGCTGCCTCGATCGCGGCCGTCACCTGTTCGATCGGGACGTTGCCGTTGACCCGGCGCAGCAGCCCCAGGCCCTCGTAGTGAGCGATCAGGGGCTCGGTCTGCGCCGCGTAGACCTGCAGCCGCTCGCGCACGACGTCCTCCCGGTCGTCCGCGCCGCGGCCGCGAAGAACGATGCGCTGGACCAGCTCCTCGTCCGGCACATCGATCGTCACGACGTGATCGATGTGGCTGCCGTTGAGGATCTCCTCGAGCGTTCCGGCCTGCGGCGCGGTCCGCGGATAGCCGTCGAGCAGGAAGCCCGCGGCCGCATCCGGCTGGCCCAGCCGGTCCCGCACCACCTCGGCCATGAGGTCGTCGTCAACCAGCGCGCCCGAGGCCATCACGCCTTCGACCCGTCGACCGAGTTCGCTGCCGGCCGCGACCGCCGCGCGCAACATGTCGCCGGTCGAGATGGCGGGAACGCCGAGCGTCGCCGCCAGGCGCTCCGCCTGCGTGCCCTTGCCGCAGCCCGGCGCCCCGAGCAGCACGATGCGCAGGGTGTCAGCCACGGCGTCCCTTGATCCGGCCCCGCTTCATGAAGCCCTCGTAGTTCCTCATCACGAGCTGGCTCTCGATCTGCTGGAGCGTGTCCATCGCGACGCTGACCACGATCAGGAGCGACGTGCCGCCGAAGTAGAAGTTGATCCCCATGCCTTCGGTGAGCCAGAGCGGCGCGTAGTTGTCCAGAGTCGAGCCGACGAACGGAATGCCCCCGACCTTGAAGCCCGCGATCATGAACTCGGGCAGCACGGACACGCCCGCCAGGTAGAGGGAGCCGACCAGCGTCAGGCGAGTAAGCACCCGATCGATGTACTCCGAGGTCCGCCTGCCGGAGCGGATGCCGGGGATGAACCCGCCGTACTTGCGCATGTTCTCGGCAAGGTCGTTCGGGTTGAAGATGATCGAAACGTAGAAGTACGAGAAGAAGATGATCGCCGCCACGTAGAGCAGGTAGTAGACGGGCTGCCCCCACTGCATGGCAGTCGCGATCTGCTGGATCGGCTCGTACTGGATCATCCCGGCGACCGTCGCCGGCACGGTGACCACGGAACTCGCGAAGATGACCGGAATCACGCCGCCCGTGTTCACGCGCAGCGGAAGGTAGGTGCTCTGTCCGCCGTACTGCCTGCGGCCGACGATCCGCTTGGCGTACTGCACGGGGATCCGCCGCTGCGCCCTCTCCATGTAGACGATGAAGGCCACGACGACGAGCATGAAGACCGACAGCAACAGGATCTTGAGCAGGGACATCGCGCCGCTCTGGAGCTGGCCGAAGAGGCCCAGCACGGCGCCCGGCAGACCGACGACGATGCCGGCGAAGATGATGAGAGAAATGCCGTTCCCGATCCCCCGTTCGCTGATCTGCTCGCCGAGCCACATCACAAAGGCGCAGCCGGTCGTAAGCGAGAGCACGGTGACGAACTTGAACCCGAGGCCGGGGTTGAGGACGAGGTTCGCGCCTCCCGGCGAGGTCAGATTCTCCAGGAAGAACGCGATGGTCGTCCCCTGGATGATCGAGATGACCACGGTCCCGTAGCGGGTGTACTGGGTGATCTTGCGCCGGCCCATCTCGCCCTCCTTGGAGAGCTTCTCGAGATAGGGCACGACCACGGTCAGCAGTTGCAGAATGATCGACGCCGAGATGTAGGGCATGATGCCGAGGGCGAAGAGCGCCACACGGCCCAGGCTGCCGCCGGTGAAGGTGTTGACGAAACCCAGCACCGTCCCCTGCATCTGCTCCATGAACTCGCTCAGGGCCAGGGGGTCGATGCCCGGAGTCGGAATGATGCAGCCGATGCGGTAGACCGCCAGCAGGCCCAGCATGAACAACACCCGATTCCGGAGATCCGGAATCGCGAAGATGTTGCGGAAACTCTCGACGCCCACGATCTACTCCGTCAGCCGATCACTTCACAGACGCCGCCCGCGGCCTCGATCTTGGCACGCGCGGAGGTGCTGAAGCGGTGGGCACGCACGGTCACACCGGACGGCGCGTCGCCGTCGCCAAGAACCTTGAGCTTCATGCCGCGGCGTACCCGCCCACGGGAGACGAGAAGTTCGACGTCGATCGTCTCGCCGAGACCATCGAGATCGCCGACGTTGATCACCGTGTACTCGGTGCGGAAGATGTTCGTGAACCCGCGCTTCGGCACCCGGCGAATCAGAGGCATCTGACCGCCTTCGAAGCCCGCCCGCCTCGAGAAGCCCGCCCGGGAGCGCTGACCCTTGTGGCCGCGCCCGGCGGTCTTTCCCGTGCCCGAACCCGGACCACGGCCGACCCGCTTCCGCGGGCGGCGGCTGGCCTTCGCCGGTTTGAGATCGTGCAGCTTCATTTCAGTCCTCCAGGACCTGGACGAGATGGGGAATCTTCCGCACCATGCCACGCACTGCCTGGGTGTCCTCGCGTTCCACGACGTGACGGATACGCCTCAGACCCAGGCTGCGCAGCACTTCACGTTGCGGCTTCGGCCTCCCGATCGCGCTCCGCACCTGCTGAATCCGTATCGTCTTGCCTGCCACTTTCGGCACCTCCCCGATCTCCGTTTGTCGAACTGCCTCCATTCGTCGAACCGCCTGCCAGGCCGTCGAGCGACTCCAGTCCCCGCAAGGTCCGAACCTGCTTCTCGTTGCGGAGGGACATGAGCCCGGCGAAGGTCGCCTTGACCACGTTCTGCGGGTTCGTCGTGCCCAGTGACTTGGTCAGGATGTCCTGGATGCCGGCGCCTTCGACCACGGCGCGCACGGCTCCGCCGGCGATCACGCCGGTTCCCTCGGAAGCCGGCTTCAACATCACGCGGCCGGCGCCGAAGACGCCCACCGTCTCATGCGGGATCGTGGTTCCGGCAAGCGGCACCTGCACCAGGTTGCGCTTGGCGATCTGAATTCCCTTCCGGATGGCGGCCGGAACCTCTTTCGCCTTGCCCGAGCCGTAGCCGACCCGGCCGTTGCCGTCGCCGATAACGACCAGGGCGGTGAACGAGAAGTTCTTGCCGCCCTTGACGACCTTCGTCACGCGGTTGATGTCGACAACCTGCTCGAAGAACTCGCTGTCGAGGTCTATGTCTCTAGCCACTGTTCGTGTCCCTGGCCACTGTTCACTCCTTTACTTCCCTGCCGGCTCCGGTTCATCAGAACTCGAGGCCTCCCTCGCGCGCGCTGTCGGCAAGCGCCTGGATCCTGCCGTGATACAGGAATCCGCCCCGGTCGAAGACGACCGAGCGGAAGCCCTTTTCCTTCGCGCGCTCGGCCAGCACCTGACCCACGGCCTGCGCCGCCTTGCGGCTTCCCGTCGAACCCTCGAGCGCTCCCTGGAGATCCGACTCGAGCGAACTCGCGAAGGCCAGGGTGTTGCCCGACCGATCGTCGATCAACTGGGCGTAGATGTGACGCCGGCTCTTGTGCACGGCGAGGCGAGGCCGTTCCTGTGAGCCACGCAGCTTCTTGCGGACGCGGTATCGCGCCCGCTGCTGCCGGCGGCTGCGGTCGAGCGTTCTCTTTCTGCGCAGATCACTCATGCCTTGTCTTTCCTGTTCCGAACCTGTCCTATGCGGTCGCCGCCGCCTTGCCGACCTTGAGCCGGATCTCCTCGTCGCGGTAGCGGATGCCCTTGCCCTTGTACGCGTCGGGCTTGCGCAGGCTGCGAAGGTCGGCGGCGACCTGCCCCACCTGCTGCTTGTCGTTGCCGGAAACAGTGATGCGATTCGCCCTCTCGTCGATCGAGACGTCCACGCCCTCCGGCACCGGGTAGACCACGGGGTGGGAGTATCCGAGCGCAAGATGAACCTCGCGGCCCTTGACCTCTCCCCGATAGCCGACGCCGACGATCTCGAGCTCGCGCCGGAAGCCCTCCGTGACGCCAACCACTGCATTCGCCAGGAGTGCCCGCGCCAGGCCGTGCCGGGCCCGCTCCTCGCCGGTCGAGCCGGAGCGGTGCAGCGTCACCACGCCGTCCTCCACCCTTACCTCGATACCGGGCTGAAGGGGCTGCTCCAGTCTGCCCCGCGGCCCTTCGATCGTCACCGTACCGCCGTTGATCGCGACCGTCGTCTTCGCCGGCAACGAGATCGGTGCTTTCCCTATACGCGACATCTTCTAGTACACCTCACACAGGACCTCGCCGCCGACCCGCTGCCGTCGCGCCTGGGCGTCGGTCAGAAGGCCCTGCGAGGTCGAGAGGATCGCGACCCCCAAACCGTTCAGCACCGGTTTCAGATCGTCGGCCGCACGGTAAGTGCGGCGTCCCGGCTTGCTGATCTTGCGCAGCCTCGTGATCGCCGGCACCCCCTCCTTGTCGTAGGCAAGGAAGATCCGCAGCGTCCGGCCGGGAGGCGAGTCGAACACCTCGTAGTCGCTGATGTAGCCCTGGTCGCGCAGTACCCGGCACAACGCGATCTTCAGCTTCGAGGCGGGCGCCTCGGTGCGATCGTGCTTGACGATCAGGGCGTTGCGGATCGTCGTCAGCAGGTCCGCGATGGGGTCGGTTACGGTCATCGATCTGTCCTTGAATTCCTCGGTTCCTGGTAGCGGAAGTTCAATCCGCGAACGGCATTCCCAGACCCCGCAGTAGATGCAGCGCCTGAGCGTCCGACTCCGCCGACGTCACGAGCGTCACGTTGATTCCCTTGGAGCCGTCACTCTTGGAGTAGTCGACCTCGGGGAAGATGAGGTGATCGCGAATGCCCAGCGTGTAGCTGCCCCGACCGTCGAAGCTCCGGTCCGAAATGCCCCGGAAGTCACGCACCCGTGGCAGCGCCACGGTGATCAGCCGGTCGAGGAAGTACCACATGCGGTTGCGGCGCAGGGTGACCCGGCAGCCGATCGGCATTCCCGCACGCAGCTTGAAGGCGGCGATCGACTTTCGCGCGCGGGTGATCACGGGCTGCTGCCCGGCGATCAGCGCCAGCTCGGGCACGGCGTTCTCCAGCACCTTGATGTTCTGGATCGCTTCGCCAATGCCCATGTTGAGCACGATCTTCTCCAGCCGGGGGACCGCCATCGGGTTGGCGATGCCGAACTCCTCCTGGAGGCTCTTCGTGACCTCCTCCTGGTACAGGGTCCTGAGTCGTGGAACCATCAGCTCAACACCGAGCCGCTGACCTTGGCGTACCGGGTCAGCTTGCCATCTTCAAGGCGACGCCGCCCTACCCGCGTCGGCTTGTCCGTGTCAGGGCAGATCACCATGAGATTCGAGATGTGGATCGGCGCCTCCCGCTCCAGGATGCCGCCCTGGACCTGGCGCTGCGGGTTCGGCCGCTCGTGCTTCTTGACCATGTTCACGCGCTCGACGATGACCCGTTCGGAACCAGGGAGAACGCGCAACACCCGGCTGCGCGTTCCGCGGTTGCGGCCAGCGATGACGAGGACCTCGTCGCCCTTCTTGATTTTCAGCCTGCGCACGTCAGATCACCTCCGGCGCCAGCGAGACGATCCGCATGAAGCGCCGCTCCCGTAGCTCACGAGCGACCGGCCCGAAGACTCGGGTGCCGATCGGCTCCCGCGCCTCGTTGATCAGAACCGCGGCATTGTTGTCGAACCGGATGTAGCTGCCGTCCCGCCGGCGACGTTCCTTGCGCGTCCGCACGATGACCGCGCGAACGACCTGACCCTTCTTGACCGTGCCCTCCGGCGTCGCCTCCTTGACCGAAGCCGTGATCACGTCGCCCAGCGCACCGTACTGGCCCGAGGAACCGCCCCGCAGCGTGATGCACGCGATGCGCTTCGCTCCCGAGTTGTCGGCGACATCGAGCATTGTTCCCATCTGGATCATGGCCCCGCCTACCCTTCCGCCCGCTTGACGACTCGCTGCACACGCCAGCGCTTCCGGCGCGAGAGCGGTCGGGTCGAGACGAGGGACACGACGTCTCCCTCGCGGCAGTCGTTCGCTTCATCGTGGGCGACGAACCGGGACGACTTCTTCATCAGCCGGTGGTAGAGCCTGTGCATGACCGTCTTCTCGACCGCCACGACGACTGTCTTGTCCATCTTCGCGCTCACGACCTTGCCGACCCGGACCTGTCGGCGGCCTCGCGTTGTTTCCTGCTCAGCGTTCATTTCATTCACTTCGCCTTCTCACGCAGAACGGTCAGAACCCGCGCCAGTTCGACCCGGGCATTCCTGATCCTGCTTGGCTTCTCGAGCTGTCCGATCGATTTCTGCAGCCGCAGGGCAAACAGCTGATCGGCCAACTCCTCCTCCTTCTGGCGTAGTTCCTCCTCCGTCAGGTCCCTGAGTTCGCTTGCCTTCATCGCCTCGCCACCCTCAGATCTGCACGCCGTGGCGCGCGACGAACCTGGTCTTGATTCCGAGCTTGTGGGAAGCGAGCCGCATCGCCGACCTGGCGAGTTCCGGCGACACGCCTTCGAGCTCGTAGAGGATCCGGGCGGGCCGTACGACGGCAACCCACTCCTCGGGGTTGCCCTTGCCCTTGCCCATTCTCGTCTCCAACGGCTTCTTGGTGATCGGCTTGTCCGGGAACACCCGGATCCAGACCTTTCCCGACCGCTTGATGTGACGGGTGATGGCGATTCGGGCGGCTTCGATCTGTCGCGCGGTGACCCAGCCGGCCTCCTGCGCCTGCAACCCGTACTCGCCGAAGGACACCACGTTGCCGCCCTTGGCCAGACCGCGGCGGCGGCCGCGGTGGTGCTTGCGGAACTTGACCTTCTTCGGCATCAACATCGCTCGTTACTCCTTCGAATCCCGGCGTCCGACCCTCAGGCCGCCGTCCGGCGGCCGCGCTCCCGCGACAGGTCGCCCCGGTAGACCCAGACCTTGACTCCGATCACACCGTAGGTCGTGAACGACTCCGCGATTCCGTAGTCGATATCCGCCTTCAGCGTGTGCAGCGGCAGACGCCCTTCCTGGTACCACTCGGTTCGGGCAATCTCGTTGCCGCCGAGCCGGCCCGACACCATGATCTTGACGCCCTTGGCGCCGAAACGAAACGCTGACTCCATCGCCTTCTTCATCGCCCGCCGGAAAGCGATCCGGCGCAGGAGCTGGCCGGCGATCGCCTCGGCCACGAGTTGGGCGTCGAGCTCCGGGCGCTGAATCTCCTGGATGTTGATGTGGACTTCCTGCCCCATCTGCCGGCTCAGATCGTCGCGCAGCTTGTCCACCTCGGCACCCTTGCGGCCGATGATGATGCCTGGACGCGAGGTGTAGATCGTCACGCGCAGCTTGTCCGCGGCACGTTCGATGTCGATCTGGCTGACGCCGGCGTGCATGAGCCGTTTCTTCAGTCCGGTCCGCAGCTCGATGTCCGACTTCAGGGTACCGGCGTAGTCGCGCTCGGCGTACCAGCGCGAATGCCAACCCTGGTTGTAGACCAGGCGAAAACCGTAGGGATGTGTCTTCTGACCCATGAACGCTCCTGACTTGGCTCTGCCCTCTAGGCGTTCCCGTCGCGGGAATCGATCTTGATCGTGACGTGACTCTGCCGTTTGAGGATGCGGAAGGCCCGGCCCATCGGTTGCGGGCGCAGCCGCTTCAGGGTCGGCCCGCCGTCGACGAAGATCTCCTTGACGTAGAGACCGCCGAGATCGACTCCCGGCTCCCGGTTCTCGGCGTTGGCAACCGCCGACCGCAGCAGCTTGTAGACCGGCCGCGCCGCCGACTTGGTACTCAACTGCAGCAGGGTCGACGCCTCTTCCACATCGCGACCGCGGATCAGGTCCGCGACCAGGCGCACCTTCTGCGGTGACGCCTGCAAGTACTTGAGTCGGGCTGTTGCTTCCATCGTTTCTCTCTTCGGGGATACTGCCGTCTGCCGGGATCTCGGCGCAGGCTAGCGGGGACGCGCCCTGCGTTCCCGCCGGCCGCCCGCATGACCCCGGAAGGTGCGGGTCTGGGCGAACTCTCCGAGCTTGTGACCGACCATGTTCTCGCTGACAAAGACCGGGATGAACTTCATGCCGTTGTGGACGGCAACCGTATGCCCCACCATGTCGGGGATGATCGTCGATCGGCGGGACCAGGTCTTGATGACCCGGCGATCGCCGGTCGCGTTCATCGCCGCCACCTTGTCGTAGAGGTGATTGTCGATGAAGAAACCCTTCCTGAGTGAACGTGCCATGCTGTCCTCTTCTCCGTGCTGCCGCCGACCTACTTACGGCGTCCCCGCCGCCGGACGATCATCCCGGTCGTGCGCTTGTTGCTCCGCGTCTTGTAGCCCTTCGTCGGCTTGCCCCAGGGCGTCGTCGGGTGCCGGCCGCCCGACGCCTTGCCCTCGCCGCCGCCCATCGGGTGGTCGACCGGGTTCATCGACACGCCGCGGTTGTGCGGCCGCCGCCCCCGCCAGCGATTCCGGCCCGCCTTGCCGAGCGACATGTTCGAGTGCTCCGAGTTACCGACCTGTCCGATCGTGGCGGAACAGTCGATGTGAACCCGCCGCACTTCTCCAGAGGGAAGCCGGACCTGGGCGTAGGCCCCCTCCTTCGCCATCAACTGGGCGCCGGCGCCGGCACTGCGCACCATCTGGCCGCCGGCGCCGATCTTCAGTTCGATGTTGTGAATGATCGTGCCCAGGGGGATGAACCGGATCGGCAGGCAGTTGCCGACATCGATCTCCGATCCCTCTCCGGACTGCACGGTCGCCCCGACCTTGAGCCCCTGGGGGTGCAGGATGTAGCGCTTCTCGCCGTCCGCGTAGTGCAGGAGGGCGATCAACGCACTGCGGTTCGGGTCGTACTCGATGCTTGCCACCTTCGCCGGCACGCCGACCTTGTCGCGGCGGAAGTCGATCCTCCGGTAGCGGCGCTTGTGGCCGCCGCCCCGGAACCAGATCGTCTGCCAGCCCTTGTTGTTCCGGCCGCTGATCCGTTTCTTGCCCTCAACCAGGGGCTTGTGCGGCTTATTGGTCGTGACCTCTTCCCGCCGCGCGTACTCCTGGAAGCGGCTGGCCGGATTCGTCGGTTTCAGTTTCTTGATCGCCATGTCCTGGACTCTCTGGCTCTCGCTACACGTTGTCGAAGAGATCGATCTGGCCCTCGGCCAGCCGTACGTATGCCTTCTTCCAGTCGGGTGTTCGACCGACGAACCGGCCGCGACGGCGGACCTTGCCGTGCACGTTCGCGATCCGGACCTCAGCCACCTTGACGCCCGCGAACTGGGTCTCGACCGCCTTCCGCACCTCGATCTTGTTCGCCCGGGAGTCGACCACGAAGGCGATGATGTTGCTCCCATCCCGCAACTCGGTCGACTTCTCGGTGATCAAAGGGCGCCGCAGCACGTCCTGCACTCTCATTCTTCACTCCCGCCGGGGCATGATTCGCTCCCGTTCCGTTGCCTGCGCCGTTGCAGCACGGTGGAAAGGCGCCCGATCGCGTTCTCGCTGAAGACGACGTAGCCCCGGTCGACGACGTCGTACACGTTGACGCCCAGCGCATCGACCGCCTTGACCTGCGGATGGTTGCGCGAAGCCAGCATCAGGTTGCGGTTGCCGTGATCGTCGACGATCAGCGCCTTGCCATCGACGCCGAGATCCTTCAGGCAGGCCGCGAAGGCGCCCGTCTTGTGGCTTTCGAGCTCGAGCGAGTCGATCACCATGATCTGCTCTTCGAGGAGCTTCCTCGACAGCGCCGACTTGAGGGCGTTCCGCTTCTCGTTCCGGGACAGCTTGTTGCGGTGGCTGCGGGGGTGAGGTCCATGCACGACTCCACCGCCACGACGGAGCGGCGAGCGGCGGCTGCCGGCCCGAGAACGACCCGTCCCCTTCTGGCGATACGGCTTGACCCCGGAGCCGCGGACCTCGTGCCTGCCCTTGGCCTTGTGGGTTCCCGCGCGCTGCGCGGCCCGCAAGGCGACTACCGCCAGGTGGATGAGGTGCTCGTTGTACGGGTAGGAGAAGACCTCCTCCGGCAAGTCGACCTTGCCGACGGCCTTGTTGTCGAGACTCTTGACGGCGATTTCTGGCATCAGACCGAACTCCGAACCATGACCAAGCCGCTGCGGGCGCCCGGAACCGCGCCGCGCAGATAGAGGAGGCGGTTCTCGGCATCCACCTTGACCACCACGAGTTTCTTCGTCGTCACCCGCTTGCCGCCCATCCGGCCGGGGAACCGCATGCCGGGGAACACGCGCGAGGGACTCGCGGACTGCCCGACCGAGCCGGGGGCGCGATGGAACATCGAGCCGTGGGTGGCGCGGCCGCCGCCGAAGCCGTGCCGGCGCATGACGCCCTGGAACCCCTTGCCCTTGCCCGTGCCGATCACGTCCACCCGGGAACCGACCTCGAAGATCGAAACCTCGATCTCGTCGCCCGGCTGCGACTCGTCGGTCGCGTCGACCCGCACTTCGGCCAGATGGCGCATCGGATCGACCCCGGCCTTCTTGAAGTGACCCCGCCGCGGTTCCGTGATCCGTTTGGGCGGCCGGCTCTCGACCAGGCCGATCTGCACCGCCTCATAGCCGTCGGACGCTTCCGTCTTGCGCTGAACGACCCGGCAGGGACCGACCTCGAGTACCGTCACCGGCACCGCGGCCCCGTCCTCGGTGTAGATCTGCGTCATGCCGATCTTGCGACCCAGCAGGCCCTTCGTCTGGCTGTTGTTAGCGCTCACCGCCGGTTTCTCCTCAGTCTCCTCAGGCGCCTCAGGCACCGAACGCCTTGATCTCGACATCGACGCCGGCGGGAAGCTCCAGCTTCATCAGCGCGTCGACGGTCTGACTGGTGGGCTCGAAGATGTCGAGCAACCGCTTGTGGGTGCGGATCTCGAACTGCTCCCGCGACTTCTTGTCCACATGCGGGGAACGGTTCACCGTGTACCGGGCGATGTGAGTCGGAAGCGGAATGGGACCGACCACACGGGCGCCGCTGCGCCGGGCCGTATCGACGATCTCATGCGTCGACGTATCCAGGATGCGGTAGTCGAAGGCCTTGAGCCGGATGCGGATCTTCTCGTTCATCGTTCCCTCGAATCCCAACCTTCCTCGATCGCCTGACGCACCCGGTACCGATTACTCGGCGATGTCGGTGACGGTGCCGGCGCCCACCGTGCGGCCGCCC